>NZ_JAGTTM010000002.1:0-802052 GCF_020682665.1 Microbacterium tenebrionis
GGCTACCTCAGCGACGTCCCACCCGCCGAGTTCGAGCAGACGTTCTATGCTGGCCAAACCACCACCGACCACCTGGTGGGAATCAAATAGCGCGAGTCTCCATCAGACCCAGGGCGCTTCAGTTCGCCGCGCGCTCCTTGACGTTGACGACGTCGAGCTCGAACACGCGAAGGTCGCGACCCGTGGCGATCGGCCGCCACTCGAAGGAGGCGTGCACGAGGTGCTGGTGGCCGGTCGCGCCGGTGAGCTGCCTGGCCGGCAGGTCGGTCGATCGCACCCGCACGTCGATCAGCTTGTACCAGTAGAACATCGGGAACGCGCCGTGCGTGCCCGGCTGCAGGGCCACGACCTCACCGGCCGTGCCGCGCCCGGTGCGCACCGCACGGGAGTTCGCCCGCCGGATGATCGGCTTGCCGTTGCGCGTTCGGATCGCAGCCCACCCCTCGTCAACCGTGACGAGGAAGAGCTTGAGCAGCATCGGGACCACCAGCAATGTGGTGAGAACCGCGGTTCCGCTCTTCACGAGCGTGGACATCCCGGCGTTGCTGAAGATCGACAAGAACGCGTCCATGGCTCCACCTTCGCCCATTCCGCGGTGCGCTGATGTCGACGAGCGCCTTCACGACGAGGTGTTCACCATGATTTTCCTCGGTGTTACGCAAAAAGGGCGGCGCCGGGCGAAACGCCCGACCCCGCCCTCTCGGTGTGAGCGTCAGCCTCCGATGCCGCGGATCTGCGGGGTGTGGAAGCTCGCGCCGAACACCCGCTCCGATGCGCCCTCGCGGTCGAGGTACGGCGAAGCGCCGCCGTCGATGAACGGCCAGCCGGCGCCGAGGATCAGGCACAGGTCGATGTCCTCGACCTCGGGGACGACCTTCTCGTCGAGCATGAGCTTGATCTCCTGTGCGAGACCGTCCTGCACACGCTGCAGGATCGTCTGCGCCGATGCCGGCGACGAGCCGACGTGCCCCTTGAGAGCCTTCTCCGCGGCCTTCGTCCAGCCGGTCACGCGGCCGCCCTTGTCCTTCTCCACGACCTGGTCGAGCTCGGCGAGAGCGTGGAAGTTCTCGTTCGCGTAGAACCGGTCGGGGAAGTGGCGGACCATGGTGTCCTGCACGTGGGCTGCGACCTTCCAGCCGACCAGGTCGATGAGCTGGAACGGGCCCATCGGCAGGCCGAGCGGCCCGAACGCCTTCTCGACGTCGGCGACCGGCGTTCCCTCGTACACGGCGCGCGCAGCCTCGCCCATCACCTTCGCGAGCAGGCGGTTCACGACGAAACCGGGAGCGTCGGCGGTGAGGACGGCGTTCTTGCCGAGTCCCTTCGCGACGACGAACGCGGTCGACAGCGTCTGCTCATCGGTGGTCGGAGTCTTCACGATCTCGATCAGCGGCATGACCGCGACCGGGTTGAAGAAATGGAAGCCGACGAGGCGCTCGGGATGGGCGAGCTTCGCGCCGATCTCCTCGACGGACAGCGACGACGTGTTCGTGGCGAGGATCGCGTCCTCGGCGACGATCTTCTCGATCTCGCCGAAGACCTGCTGCTTGACGCCGACCTCCTCGAACACGGCCTCGATCACGAAGTCGCAATCCGCGTACTGCGTCTTGTCCGTCGTGCCGGTCACGAGAGCCCGCAGCTTGTTGGCCGAATCGGAGTCGAGGCGGCCCTTCTGCTCGAGCTTGCCGATCTCGTCGTGGATGTAGGCGACACCCTTGTCGACGCGCGCCTGGTCGAGGTCGGTGATGAGCACCGGCACCTGCAGCTTGCGCACGAACAGGAGCGCGAACTGGCTGGCCATGAGACCTGCACCGATGATGCCGACCTTCGTGACCTTCTTCGCCAGCGCCTTGTCGGGGGCCCCGACCGGACGCTTCGCCCGCTTCTGCACGAGATCGAACGCGTACATGGATGCCGCGAACTGATCGCCCGTGACGAGTTCGGCGAGGGCTTCGTCCTCGCGGGCGAAGCCCTCGGCCTTCGTGCCGCTCTTGGCCTTGTCGAGCAGGTCGAGAGCCGCGTACGGAGCCTTGGGCATGGTGCCGATCTTCGACTCGAGCATGCCGCGCGCGACCTTGATCGCGATCGGCCACTTCGTCAGGCGCTCGATCTTGCCCGGCTCGTTCTTGCGCTCGACCTTGGTCTTGCCGCTGAGCACGCTGTCGGCCCATGCGAGCGAGTTCTCGAGGTAGTTCGCGGCGGGGAAGATCGCGTCCATGATGCCCAGGTCGAACGCCTGCTGAGGCTTCAGCATGCGGTTCTGCTTGAGCGGGTTCGAGATCACGACCTCGAGCGCGTTCTCGATGCCGATGAGGTTCGGCAGCAGGTAGGCACCGCCCCAGCCGGGGATGATGCCGAGGAACACCTCGGGCAGCGCGATGGCCGCGGCCGAGGCATCCACCGTGCGATAGGTCGAGTTCAGTGCGATCTCGAGACCACCGCCCAGCGCCAGCCCGTTGACGAAGGCGAAGGAGGGCACGCCGAGGTCGCCCAGCGATCCGATGACCTTGTGGCCCAGCTGCGCGATGAGCTGCGCCTGCTCCTTGGACTTCAGCATCGAGATGTCGGACAGGTCGGCTCCGGCGGCGAGGATGTACTGCTTGCCGGTGATGCCGACGGCCTGGATCTCGCCGGCCGCCGCGCGCGTCTTCACGGTCTCGAGCGTCTTGCCGAGTTCCGTGAGCGTCGCAGGACCCAGCGTGTTCGGCCGGGTGTGGTCGCGCCCGTTGTCGAGCGTGATCAGAGCGAGGACCTTGCCCGAAGGCAGGCGGACGTCGCGCACGGTGGAGTGCGTGACGACCTCGACGCCCTCGGCCGGGTCGACGATGGACGAGAAGTCGATCTTGTCGTAGTCGGTCATTCCTGCATCCCTCACTTGCGCTTCTTGCCGTCGTAGAACGGGTTCTCCCAGATGACCGAACCGCCCTGCCCGAGACCGACGCACATCGCGGTCAGGCCGTAGCGGACGTCGGGACGCTCGGCGAACTGAGCCGCCAGCTGGATCATCAGGCGGACGCCGGATGCCGCGAGCGGGTGGCCCACCGCGATCGCACCGCCCCACTGGTTGACCCGAGGGTCGTCGTCAGCGATGCCGAAGTGGTCGAGCAGCGAGATCACCTGGATGGCGAACGCCTCGTTGAGCTCGAACAGTCCGATGTCGTCGATGGTGAGCCCGGCCTTCTTCAGGGCCTTCTCCGTCGACGGGATCGGACCGATGCCCATGATCTCCGGCTGCACGCCCGCGAAGGCGAACGAGACGAGTTTCATCTTCGGCTGCAGGCCGAACTCCTTCACGGCGCCTCCGCCGGCGAGCAGCGACATGGTCGCGCCGTCGGTGAGCGGCGAGGAGGTTCCGGCCGTGACGCGCCCGTGGGGACGGAACGGCGTCTTGAGAGCCGCGAGGTCCTCCATGGTGGTCTGCGGGCGACGGCCCTCATCCTCGGTGGCGAGGCCCCAGGCACCGTCAGCGTCCTTCACGGCGACGGGGACGAGGTCGGGCTGGATCTTGCCGGCGTCGTATGCGGCCTGCACCTTGTGCTGGCTGAGCATGCCGAAGCGGTCCGAGCGTTCCTTGGTCAGGTGCGGGAAGCGGTCGAAGATGCGCTCGGCGGTGACGCCCATGTTGAGCGCTCCGGCGTCGACCATCTTCTCCGCGACGAAGCGGGGGTTCGGGTCCGCGTTGCCGCCGATCGGGTGGTGGCCCATGTGCTCGACGCCGCCGGCGAGGGCGAAGTCGTACATGCCGACGCCGATCGACGCTGCCATGGTCGTCACGCTCGTCATCGCGCCGGCGCACATGCGCTCCACGGCGAGGCCGGGCACGGTGTTCGGGAGACCGGCGAGGATCGCGACGGAGCGTCCGAGCGTGAGGCCCTGGTCGCCGGTCTGCGAGGTCGCGGCGATCGCGACGTCATCGATGCGGTCGGCGGGGACCGCGGTGTTCCGCTCCATCAGGCCGATCGTCGCCTTTACGGCGAGGTCGTCCGCGCGGGTGTTCCAGTACATGCCTTTTTCGCCGGCGCGGCCGAAGGGCGTGCGCATTCCATCGACGAAGTAGACGTCCGAGATCTCGGCCACTCTGCCTCCAAGGGTTGGGATTGATCTCAGCCTAGGAGCGGGTGCGGGGCGGCAGGAATCGGTTGGATCGAACCTACGAGCCGGGAGCGATGGCCGGGTCGGGCGATTGCGCGGCTTCTACAAAGGCATCCACGATCTTCTGTGCAGTCTGCTCAATCTGCCAGGGGCGAGCGCCCAGCGCCGCGAGCTCCGCGCCGACCGCATCCGTCGTCAGCGCCGGGGGAGCCCAGGCGAGTCTGCGCAGCGATTCCGGCTTCAGAAGGTTCTCCGTCGGCATGTGCAGGCCCTCTGCGACCTCCTCGATCGCCGGACGAGCAAGCTTGAGGCGCGCGTCTGCCTCCGGGTTGCGGTCCACCCAGGCGCGCGGCGGGGGGAGTGCGTCGCTCGGCACTCGGGTCTTGGGGAGATCCTCGGTCTCGCGCCCGCGGACGATCGCCTTCCACCAGCGGTCGAGCTCGGTGCGGCTGGCGCGTCCGGTGAACGCGGATACGCCCGCCAGCGCCTGCTTGGACTGGGGTCCGGCGAGAACGGCGGCGACGAGCGCGCGGTCAGGTACCAGCCGACCGGGCGAGGTGTCCTGCTGCTGCGCGTATGCCTCGCGCGCTTCCCACAGCGACCGTGCCACGGCCAGATTGCGCGCACCCTTCACCTGGTGCAGGCCGCTCAGCCGGCGCCATGGATCCTCACGAGGCGGACGCGGGGGCTGGGCGAGGGTGGCGGAGAACTCCTGGGCGGCGAATTCGACCTTCTGCTGCTCCTCGAGCTCCTCGGCGATCCGGTCGCGCACGTCGACGAGGTGCAGGACGTCGAGGGCCGCGTACTCCAGCCAGGAGGCGGGGAGCGGGCGGGTCGACCAGTCCGCCGCGGAGTGCTCCTTCTTCAGCGTGATGCCGATGGTGTCCTCGACGACCGCCGCGAGGCCGACCCGCTCGTGGCCGAGCAGACGCGCCGCGAGCTCCGTGTCGAAGATGACGGACGGCTCGAGTCCGAGTTCGCGCAGCGAGGGAAGGTCCTGGCTGGCGGCGTGGAACACCCATTCGGCATCGCCGATCGCCGCCTGCAGCGGGGAGAAGTCGCCCAGGGACGGGGCATCGAAAAGGAACACCCCGGCGTCGCGGCGGTACACCTGAACCAGGTACGCACGCTGCGAGTAGCGGAAGCCGGACGCGCGTTCGACGTCCACGGCGACCGGGCCCGTGCCCGCGGCCAGGATCCGGCATGCCTCTTCGAAACGGGAGAATTCGTCGATGACGGAGTACTCAGTCACGACCTGCCTTTCGCGCGCCGAACACGGCGATGTTCTCTGAGCCGGGCGGGAGACCGGCGAGCATGCCGACCAGTTCGGCCCATGCTTCGACGTGCGGCCGGAACGGCTCTTCCGGCGTCCAAGAAGAGCGTAGTTCGATCTGGGCGCCGTCGCCTTCCGACGCGAGAGATCCGAATCCCTTCGAGAGGGTTTTCGTCGAGGTTCCGGATGCCGAGTGATACCCGGCATCCCGCGAGTCGAGGGCATCGACGAGCCACGACCAGGTGACGTCGGCGAGGAGCGGGTCCGTGCCGATCTCGGGCTCGAGCGGGGCCTGGGCGAAAACGACGATGCGCCACGGGCCGCCCCATGCTCCGGGCTGGTCCGGATCGTGCAGCAGCACGAAGCGTCCGCTGCCGTAGATCGAGGTGCCGTGCTCGTCAGGCCTGACCTCGGCGGCGAGAGCGATCGAGAACGGCGCCAGGCCCTGAGGCGCGGCGATCTCGTGCACGACGACGTCGCTGCGGAAGGTCGTCGCACGCAGATCGTCGGCGACGCGGTCGAACCACGCTCCGGCGTCAGGGTGTGCGCTCACGGTGTCAGGCTAGAGTCAGGAGGCGATGAAGAGTCTCAGGCACGCCGTTGCATTCCTGGTGCCCGCGCTGCTCGCGTTCGCGACCGGCGCGGCGCTGCTCGTGTTCTCGATCGGCCGCCGGGTCGTCACCCCGCGCTCGCGCGTCGCCGACACCGAGATCCTGTCGGTCGACACCGGCGCGCAGACGATCGAGCTGACCCGCAATCCCGACACCGAGCTTCCCGGCCGCTACGGTCTGTTCACGACGGGGACGTACGGATACGTCAAGCTCGGCGCGGTGCTCAGCGCGGACGCCAAGAGCGTCCGGCGCAAGCTGCTCACGCAGATCGAGCCGGGCGCGAAGATCGATCGCGCCGCCGGATTCAGCGGGTGGTACTACGCCTCGCCGACGGAACTGCATCTGCCCTGGGAGCCGGTGCTGATCGGATCGCCGGCAGGACCGTGCCCCGCCTGGTTCTTCCCGGCGGAATCGTCGACCTGGGTGATCCAGGTGCACGGCCGCGGCGTCACCAGGGCCGAGTGCCTCCGGGCGGTCCCGGTCTTCCACGCCCTGGGTCTGCCGAACCTCGTGGTCTCGTACCGCAACGACGGCGAGGCTCCGCGCAGCCGCGGAGGATCCTACGCTCTGGGCGCCTCGGAATGGCGGGATGTGGACGCCGCGATCGCGTACGCGCTGCGGCATGGGGCCGTGCGCGTGCTGCTGATGGGCTGGTCGATGGGCGGCGCGATCGCGTTGCAGACCGCCCTGTCCTCCGGCAACCGTCAGGCGATCGCCGGTCTCATCCTCGATTCGCCTGTCGTCGACTGGCGCACCGTGCTGAAGTTCCAGGCGCACGAGTCCGGCATCGTCGATCCGCTGCCTGCCCTGGCCATGAACGCGCTGTCCGCGCCGCTCACGGCACGGCTGAGCGGCGCGGAGGATGCGATCCCCTTCGACCGGCTGGACATGGTGGCCCGGGCGGGCGAGCTGACGGTTCCGACCCTGATCCTGCACAGCGACGACGACGGCTTCGTCCCGGCCGACGCATCGCACGCTCTCGCCGCGGCGCGCCCCGACCTCGTCACGATGCCGGCTTTCTCGGTCGCCCGTCACACCAAGCTCTGGAACTACGACCAGGTCGGCTGGACGGCCGCCATCACCGAGTGGATGAGCGCGAACGGATTCACCGACGCCGGCTGATCAGCGCTTCTGCGCGACCTGCCGCTTGACCCGCAGGAGCATGCCCGTCATCCCGGCGATGCGCAGGGGAGAGACAGCACGCGTCAGGCCGATCGACTGCGGATAGTCGTCCGGGATCGCGATGACCTCGTCCGCGCTCAGGCCGGTGATGCCCTGGACGAGGATGCTCGCGAACCCGCGGGTCGTCGGCGCCTCGGGAGGTGCGGTCGCGTGCATCGTGACGACATCGTCCTGGACGTCGACGTGGATGTACACCGGCGACTGGCACTCCGCGACGCGCTCGTACATCTCGGGATGGCTCGCCACCTCGTCGGAGACAGCGGGCAGCTCATTCGAGAACTCCAGCAGCAACTGCAGGCGCTCGGCCTCCGGCAGCTCGAGGAAGTCGTCGCGGATCTCTGCGAGAGTCTCGGGAACGTGCGTGGTGCTCATCCCCTCAATCCTCCCACGGCCGCGCGATCGCGACTCACAGCGTGCCGGGCTCCGCTCCCGTGACGATCGGGACGCGAACGGCGCTGCCCCACTCCGTCCACGAGCCGTCGTAGTTGCGCACGTTCTCGATACCGAGCAGGTGCTTGAGCACGAACCAGGTGTGGCTGGAGCGCTCGCCGATCCGGCAGTAGGCGATCACATCGTCGCCGTCCGCGATGCCGGCGCCCTCTCGGTAGATCGCATCGAGCTCGGCACGGCTCTTGAACCCGCCGTTCTCGGCGACCGCCTTCGCCCACGGAACACTCTGCGCTGTGGGGATGTGTCCGGCGCGCAGCGCGCCCTCCTCCGGGTAGGCCGGCGCTGTCGTCCGCTCGCCGCTGTACTCCTCGGGGGAGCGGACGTCGATGAGGGGGCCGGTGCCGATGAAGGCGACCACATCGTCCTTGTACGCGCGGAGGACGGAATCGTCGCGGTCGACGACCGGGTATTCGGTCACGGGGCGGTCTGCGGGCGCGGTCGTGATCTCACGGCCCTCCGCGATCCAGCGATCGCGTCCGCCGTCGAGCAGGCGCACGTCCTCGTGCCCGAACAGCGAGAACACCCACAGGGCGTACGCGGCCCACCAGTTGTTCTTGTCGCCGTAGATGACGACGGTGTCGGAGCGTTCGATGCCCTTGCGGCCGAGCAGGTCGGCGAAGCCCTCCCCGTCGACGTAGTCGCGGACGACGGGGTCGTTGAGCTCGGTGTGCCAGTCGACCTTGACGGCTCCGGGGATGTGGCCCGTCTCGTAGAGAAGCACGTCCTCATCGGATTCGACGACGACGAGGCCGGGATCGCCGAGGTGCGCGGCCAGCCACTCGGTGCTCACCAGGCGCCCCGGTTCGGCGTACTCGGCGAACTTCGCGACACTCGTGTCGGACTCGATGGTCATGGGTGCTCCTCGGGTGGGTGGCAGGGGTGCAGGACGGCGTAGTGTTGACCCGTCCCCTCGACCCTAGAGCCCTTCGGTGCGCCCGGCGCCGGATCCGTAAGACTTCGACACAGGAATCGCATGACCGCACCGATCCACCTCACCTCGCGCGAACCCGTCGTCACGGGACCCGAGATGCTGGCGAGCCTCGTGCCGCCGCCGCAGTTCGACGGCGCCACCTTCGACAGCTATCGATCCGATGACGCCTATCCGTCGCAGGCCGAGGCGAAGGAGCTGCTGCAGCGGTTCGCCGGCCGGGGCGCCCCCGCGAAGAAGACCGGATTCTTCAGCCGCGCGAAGAAGGAGCCGGACATGAAGCCCGGCGTCTACCTCGACGGCGGATTCGGCGTGGGCAAGACGCACCTGCTCGCGTCGATCTATCACGCGATGCCTGCACGGCGGAAGTACTTCGGCTCGTTCATCGAGTACACGGCGCTCGTCGGCGCGCTGGGCTACAAGAACACGGTCGATCTGCTGCGCGGCTCGGATCTGCTCTGCATCGACGAGTTCGAGCTCGACGATCCGGGCGACACCATGGTCATGACCCGGTTGCTCGGCGAGCTCGTCACGTCGGGCACGCGCCTGGCGGCGACCTCGAACACGCCGCCGAACGCGCTCGGCGAGGGGCGGTTCGCCGCGCAGGACTTCCTCCGCGAGATCCACGCGATGTCGGACAGCTTCCAGACGATCCGCATCGACGGCGTCGACTTCCGCCAGCGCGCGCTCGACGGCAAGGCCGTGGTCCTCGACGACGCCGCGTATCAGCGCGAGCTCGCGGCGATCGAGGGCACGGCGTCGGACGACGCGTTCGCCGACGTCATCCGACACCTCGCCAAGGTGCACCCTTCGCGGTACATCCGCCTCATCGACGGCGTCTCGATGGTGGGACTGCGCGACGTCCAGGTTCTGACCGACCAGTCCGAGGCGCTGCGGTTCGTGGCGTTCGTCGACCGCGTGTACGACGCACAGGTGCCGATCATCGCCACCGGCACATCCCTTGACCAGGTCTTCGCGGAGGAGATGCTCGGCGGCGGATACCGCAAGAAGTATCTTCGCGCCATATCGCGGCTGAACGCGCTGACTCATTCTGCGCAGCTGCAAAGCGCGCCGTAACGCGATGTTCACACGAGCGCCTGCGCTGTAACACCCTCGAAACAGGGAGCGCGCATTCCGGAAACGGAGCCTCGTCACACTGAAGCTCTCAACTACTTCGGATGTGAGGTTTTCCTATGGATGCTCCCGGCAACATCTCCTGGGGTATTACCGCCACGGCGCTCGTGCTGCTCATGACGCCCGGCGTCGCGTTCTTCTACGGCGGTCTCGTCAAGGCGAAGAGCGTCGTCAGCATGATGATGATGAGCTTCGGGTCGATCGGCCTCGTCGCCGTGCTGTGGATCCTGTACGGCTTCTCGATGAGTGCCGTCGACAGCCCGACCGCGTTCGCCGGCAACCCATTCGCCGACTTCGGCCTGAGCGGACTCGCCTCGGGTGAAGGCTCGAACGTCGCGCTCATCGGCGTCGCGTACGGCGCCACGTTCGCGATCATCACCGTGGCCCTGATCTCCGGTGCCATCGCGGATCGTGCGAAGTTCGGCAGCTGGCTGATCTTCGCGGGCGTCTTCGCGACGGTCGGCTACTTCCCGATCGCGGCATGGGTCTGGGGCGGCGGCTGGATCATGGAGCTCGGCACGACGATGTTCGGCGCCGACAGCGGCATCGGCGTCATCGACTACGCCGGTGGTACCGCGGTGCACATCAACGCCGGTGCAGCGGCTCTCGCACTCGCCCTCGTCCTGGGCAAGCGCATCGGCTTCCAGAAGGGCATCCTCAAGCCGCACAACGTGCCGCTGACGCTCCTGGGTGCAGCCCTGCTGTGGTTCGGCTGGTTCGGCTTCAACGCCGGTGCGGAGTGGCTCGCGGAGGACATGGGCGGTGTCGGCCTGATCGGTCTGAACACCCTGGGTGCCACCGCGGCGGCCATCCTCGGCTGGATCCTCATCGAGAAGATCAAGGACGGCAAGCCCACCTCGGTCGGCGCCGCATCCGGTGCCGTCGCCGGTCTCGTCGCGATCACCCCCGCCTGCGCCAACCTGACCCCCGGCTGGGCGCTGCTGCTCGGAGCGATCTCCGGCATCGTGTGCGCCCTCGCCGTCGAGCTGAAGTTCCGCCTCGGCTTCGACGACTCGCTCGACGTGGTCGGCATCCACCTGGTCGGCGGCCTCATCGGAACCGTGTACCTGGGCTTCTTCGCCACCGGCACCGGCCTGTTCGTGGGCGGCGACGCCCGCCAGCTGGTCGTCCAGGTGATCGCGGCCCTCGGTGTGCTGATCTACTCCTTCGTCGTCGCCTTCATCATCGGCTTCGTGATCCAGAAGACGATCGGATTCCGCATCGCCAACGAGGACGAGATCGCCGGTGTCGATTCGGTCGTCCACGGCGAGGAGGGCTACGCGCTGGTCGACGCCTGAGCGCGACCGGATGCTGATCGATACAGTGACGGGGTGAGTTCCTCCCAGAGCATCCTCGGTCGGCTCCTCGACCTCCTTCTGAAGTCATTCAGCACCAGGACGCCCCGGACTCCGCAGTCGGAGCCGGGGCGTCCTGGTGCGTCCGGACCCCGTGCCCGCCTGCGCGACGAGGAATCCGGCGCTGGAGCACAGCGGGGGAGCGAGACGGTGCGTATCGACCCCGGTGGCATACGCGATCTGCGCGTGGAGTACGCGCCGTCCAGGGACGGTGCACCGGACGCCGGTGAAGTGATCTGGACATGGGTGCCGTACGAGGAGAACGACGGGCGCGGCAAGGACCGCCCCGTCCTGGTGATCGGGCGGCAGTCGGCGCAGCGCGTGTACGCGGTGCGGATGACCAGCAAGCCTCACGAGCGCGATCGTGATTACCTCGGGGTCGGCGCCGGCGACTGGGACTCGCAGGGCCGCGAATCGTGGGTCGACATCGAGCAGCTGTACAGCGTGCACGAATCCGGGATGCGCCGCGAGGCCGCGATCCTCGACCGATCCCGTTACGAGCGGGTCGCCGAGGCTCTCGTGCATCGCTACGGCTGGGCGCACCGCTGAACGCGTTCCGATCCGATTCCCGGAGTGCTCCGAACCTTCTGTGTCAGCCGCTTCCCGCGGCCTCATGCAAGGAGGAGAATCATGCGCTTCATCCCCACCAAGGTCCACGGTGTCCTCGACTACCTCGTCGGCATCGCCCTGATCGCCGCTCCGTGGCTTTTCGGGTTCGCCGGCGTCGGCGGACCGGCCGTCGTCATCCCGATCGTCCTCGGCGTCGGGCTCATCGTCTACAGCCTGTTCACGAAGTACGAGTGGGGCCCGTTCGGGTTCATCCCGATGTCGGTCCATCTCGTCTTCGACATCGTGGCGAGTCTGTTCCTGGCTCTGTCGCCGTGGATCTTCGGGTTCGGGGGCGAAGCGGCGAACGTCTGGCTGCCGCACGTCGTCGTCGGTGCCGCCGTCATCGTCGTCGTGATCTTCTCGAAGCCTCAGCCGGAGGGGAGCGCGTCGCGGACCGCCGCGCGCGCCTGAGAAACGGGGCCCCTGCGCGCATCTCCCCCGTCGATGAGACGGGTGAGGTGCGCGCCGTGGTGTGTCAGCGAGCCCGCGTGCTCCAGAGGGCCCACAGAATGAGCACCGGCTGCAGGAGGAGGCGGACGAGCCGCTTCGTGTCCGTGTCGAGTCCGGGGGCGGACCAGCCGGCGCGCCACTGCTGAACGTTGCCGGGGAACACGGCGACGAAGAATGCCGCGGTCGCCCATCCGATGCGTCGGCGCTCCTTCGGCAGCGCGACGAGCCCTGCCGCGAGCGCGAGCTCAGCCGCACCGGATGCGACCACGACACCGTCCTTGTCGAGCCCGGTGAAACGGGTGGCCCAGTCCGGGATGAGTCCTCGGAACCCGCGCGTCTGCACGAAGTGCATGACGCCCATGAAAGCGAGACCGAGCGCAAGAGCCCACCGTGCGATGTATCGGATCATCCGTTCACGGTACCCGCTTGCAGCGCGGCGCTGAGCCAGCGGCCGTAGAGGATCCAGGGTTCACCGTTTCGTCGCAGCCCGTTGATATGAGCCTCGAGGTCTGGCGTGAAGGTGAACCACTCGCCGCCCTCGCGGAGGGATGCGAATTCGCGGTGGCGCCGCTGTTCGATCCTGCGGTCGCCTCGTTCGAACGCGAGGAGTTCGTCGTGCCGGATGCTGGCGAGACGCTGGCGCGGGCGCCTGCTCGTGCCGATCTTCACGCGCTGGTCGTAGCGCAGGTAGTAGACGACGTCGATGCGGGGGAGCGGCAGGTCGGCATCCGGAGCATCGCCGTACCGCCACGCGCAGTCGACGCAGAACCATCGGTCGCGCCGACGCGCACCGCGGATGCCGCCGCAGAGCCGGCACGGACCGGGAAGCGCGGTGTCGTTCGGCATACGCCGAGATTACGCGGAGGCAGGGACAACCGACTGGTCGATCGATGAGAAGATGTGGTGGGCGATGCCGGACTCGAACCGACGACCTCTTCCGTGTGAATGACGATCGCGGCATGTTGCCGCGTGGTGTCGAGTGCTGGGACGTGCTGATTTATAGCCGCCCCAGCACTTGAACACCGCATCCCGTATTGCCCCGTGCCGGTCGATGGTGGGCAGCGTGCACAACGGAATGCACAACGATCTGACGTTGCATGACCTATCGTTGCCGGTCGCCCGGCTCTCTCAACGGACACGCAGAGCGATAGTCTCAGCGTCGTGACCCCCGCACCTGAACCGACCGGCGATCCGGTTGTCGATCCCCTCGCGCTCGTCGCTCTCTGCATTTCGATCTTCGCCGCTCTGGTCGGTCTGAGCGCCCTGATCTGGAACATCATCGCGTGGGTGCGATCCGGTCATCGCGTTGTGGTCGAGATCGAGGCCGTCGTGCGGAATCCGGGCCGCTCGGCGTCCTGGGTCGGTCGTCGCGGTCGGCGTGGCTGGGCTGCTACGTCGGTGCCGCCGAGCCATGTGCTGTACTCGGTCGTCTTCGTGAAGATCACGGCGCGCAACGTGGGGCGAGCCACTGTCGACATCGAGCGCTTCTACTTCTCGGTCGGCAAGCCCGCTCAGAACAAGAACATGTCGTGGACGTACGACGATGATCCACCTCTGCCGCAGCGACTGGAACCGGGCGCGAGCGCGTCGCGCGAGTGCATGTTGACGAACGTCGAGGCGTTCGCTCGTCGTGAGGGTCGTCGCCGGTTCAGGGGCGCTGTCGAACTCGGCGACGGCACGAGCCGACGCTCGCCGCTCAGTTTCGATCTCGACGCGCGCGATCGCGGTGCGGCGTTCCTCGCGACGTCTACGGGGCAGACGCTTCAGACGCCCGCGCCGAGCGAGGCGTGACGGTCGACGTCAAGCACCACCGACGCCGCGCGCTCGCGCTGCTCGTCGAGACGCCGCCGACGCGAGCGAGGCGCGGGGAGACACCTGTAGGAACCGCCAGGCGCGCGCAGCAGTAGCAGGTCTGTCAAGCCATAGGAAGAATCGCATACGCGGTATCCAGTTCCCGAGCGCGCGCTCGCCCGCGCCGGTGCTCGGCGTCCACGCGGGCGGGGCATCTCGACGAGCGCGGCCCGGCGCATGCTCCCGTCATGGGAACAACGAAGCGGCGAGCGCGATGGATATACTCACGCGCATGGGGAACGACGCGTGATCCCGGCCTTCGAAGACGGGGCTTGGTACCTGCCACAAGGCCTGCACGCGGCGACGCTCGACGAGATCGAAGAGCGCTTCGTCGTCGCTGCGCCGTTCAGCGACCGCCGACGCGTCGTCTTCGACGGCTTCCGGCTCTGGCACGAGATCATCACGAGCATCGTCCCTGACGCCCGGTTCTGGGTCGACGGCGGCTTCGTCACGCACAAGCCGTGGGCCGCACCGTCCGACGTCGATGTTACGGTCATGCTCAGGCCGGATGATCTCAACAACCTCACCGACGACGAGCAGCAGCGGCTCGCCCCGATGTTCACCGCACCAGGGCCGCCGCGACAGCAACCGATGTCGGGCCTGGTCGACGCGTTCATCTGCCTTCGCGGCAACGTGGACAACACGCTCTACTGGCGCGAGCATTGGTCTACGGTGCTCGACCAGAACCGCGAGAAGGTGACGGGCACCCGCAAGGGCTTCTTGGAGGTGAAGCCATGACGCTGACAGAACAGGCACTCGACGAGTTCCGCGACGCCTGGCACGCCGCCGAGGGCGACGACTTCGCGAGCCGACTACAGCGGCAGTCGCTCGAAGCCCTCGCTGCCGAGAATGACGCGCTCCGTCACGTGCTCTTCGAACTCACCAGCCGCGCGCAATCTGAACTCGACCTGCATCTGACAGGCGACACGGTGCACGGCCACGATGCCAACGCCGAGTCGTTCGCTCAGTTCGTGCGGGGCGTAGCCGACGCGACGAAGGAAGTCGCGAAGCACTTCCTTGGCTATCAGCGGCGAGCGTCGACGCTGCGCATCCTTGCGCCCAGCCCCGGCTCTGTCCGCGTCGTGCTGAAGGCCGCGACGCCCGAAGAGGCAGCGGGCCGCACCGCGCAGAACACGCGCACGCCGTCCGTCGACTCGAAGTCGCTCGACACGGTCGCCGTGCTGCTCGCTCGATCTCAGGCCGAAGGCGCGAACGTCACCGACGACGTGCTGTCTGGTCTCGCCGCTGATCTGCCGCAGAAGGCGCACGCCGGTCTGAAGCGTGCCGCGAAGGCGATCGACGCGCAGGACTGGGACATCGACGGCGAGTTGCGGTCGCAGCACGGTTTCCAGCGCGTGCACGTCGGGCCGGACGGCGCGAAGGCGCTGCTGCGAGTGCTCGACGAGCGGCAGGAGAGCGCGACCGAAGTCGTGCTGGTCGGCGCGATCGACGGTCAGCGGCGGTCGGTTGGCGCCTTGTGGTTCGCACCGGACGGCGCGGGCGCGATCGAGGCTGCGGTGCCGAGCGCTGAACTCATGGAACAGGTTGTGCAGCACGACGCCGCGAATGAGCGCGTGCGCGCCGTGTTCGACGTCGTGACGATCGTCGGCAAGGGTGCAAACCCACGACGTCGACAGGTCTACACGCTGCGCTCGATCGAGCCGCTGCCCGCTGCCCCGACGCTGATCTGACCGCACACGAGCCGAGAGCGAGCCTGCGATGTACCCCTGGAACTTGCGAATCACGACGTCGAACGCATCGGTGATCTCACGCTGGTCTGGGAGGCCAATGGCGACCCGGTGAGTGACGACTACGACAGCGACGATACGTCAGCACGCGAACTGTGGCGCATCTGGCGCAAGCGCTACCCCGTCGACGAGCGAGCCGAAGAGCGCTGGGGCGAGGGCGCAGTGCGCATCTCCTGGTTCGTCGGCGGCGAGGTCTTCGAAGCGGCACCGCACGCGATCAACCTCAGCGACTACGACCCCGAGACGTTCCTCGACTCGTTCACGACGCCGATCGACGTTACGACCGGCGAGCCGATCCAGTGGACGCGGCTGCCCGTCGAAGACAAGTTGTGGAACGAGAACCGAGCCGACAAGGGCGGATTCATCCAAGAGGCGACCGGCTGGAAACCCTCGCCGCTTCAGCCTGTCTTCTGGCCCGACCAGTTGGCTGAAGCGTGCGGCCTGTTCATCCCCACGCGCTAGCGCTTCATCCCATGGGAAGCGACCAAGCATTCCGATCAGCGGCTCCTGCATCTGCAGGCACAGTCGATGTGCATACGGCGGCGTCTCGCGATGGTCTGCGCGCGGTCTGTGGCATGCTGACTTTCAGATGGACAAGGGGGCGGAATGATCGAAGTCGAGAACGCGGCTAGTTTTTTGCAAGCCGCGAGAACCGGGATCAACATCTTCACCGGTGCCGGCTGGAGCGCAATGGCGGAATCCGCCATTGGACCATTGCCCGTAGGCGATGTCCTGTCCAACGAACTGCGAGCAGAGTTCGGCGTCGATCCGAACGGCAGCCTGGATCTTCCCCAGTTGAGCACAGTGATCGCCGCCCGCGACGCTCCTGGCCTCGAGGAGTTCCTCCGCAAGCGTTTCACTGTCAGTGAGTTCGACCCGAGTTATCGCGTACTTGAGAAGATTGCGATCAGATCGATTTTCACAACAAACATCGATGACTTGTTCGAGGCGGTGCTCGGTGAGTCGGATGTTCACTTCCTAAACGACGTGTATTCCCGCGGTGCAGCGGCGTCGGGGTCGGCAATCGATATCGTCAAGTTGCACGGATCGGTTCGCGATCCCAATCGCCCGTACATCTTCGGACCACTCGACTTGGCCGCCGCGGCGACGGCCGACCCCGATCGGTGGATGTTGCTGCGTCAACGCCTTCGTGATTCTCCAACACTGTTCGCTGGCTACTCCTTGAGAGACGCGGGCACCCTTCAGGTGCTTCGAAGTGGGACTGCTGGCAACGAGCTGCCCGGAAGCGCCTGGATTCAGGTCCGCCCGGGCAGTGATGACCCCGCAATGATCGAGTACTTCCGCGCGCTTGGATTTCAGATCATCGTGGCGGACACTGAGCATCTTCTTCGGTACATCGACGAGAACATCGCAGCGGCCCCAAGTGCGGATGCTGCTGACCAGCATCTGGGAAATGTGCCGAACTCGACTCAGACGGCATCCCGACCCCTCGAAGATTTCTACCTTGGGGCGGCGCCTTCCTGGAGCGACGTCTATTCGACGCAGGTCGTGCGAACTTCACACTTCGCGACCATTCTGAACAACGTTGCTGCGGGTGCGAACACCTTGCTGTCGGGCATCCCCGGCAGTGGCAAGACGACGCTGCTGATGCAGGTAGCGGCACACGCGCCGTTCGATGGCCCACGGATCCTCCTTGACAGCCCCTCGCTCCCCGAAGCGGAACTGATCAGTAGACAGGTTGGCGACGGGCGTGCGCTCATCCTCATTGACAACGTCGCCGGGGACATCGAGTCGCTCGTGCGACTCACGCATCTGCGCCACGCCGTCGTGGTGGCCGCGGATCGCGATTACAACCTCAGTTCGGTGTCGCACCGTATAGCGGATGCCCGGATCGGGGCGCGTGTCGCAGTGAGTTCTGTGTCGAAGGAAGACCTTCAACGCGTTTGGTACTCGATTCCAGTCCGCATCAAGCGCCGCCTCATGGAATGGCCCGAAACCTCGTACTCGCTGACGCCAACGGTAAGCGAGATGGTGCGAGCGAATCTCTCGGAGAAGACGATCGATGAGCGTCTGGTGGAGTACATCGGCTCCATCTACAGATCCGAGCCAGAAGATGCGCTGATGCTCATCTTGGCCTGCTATCTGCATTACGGTCGAGTGCCATTGTCGATGGACGTCGCCGTCGCGTTCTTCCGTGAGTCAATCGACGATTACCGCACTCTCTACCAGATGGTCGAGTCAGTCGGGGAACTGCTGAGCGAGTACGAAGGCCAGCATGCAGCGGAGGACCAGGACTACTTCGCCGCCAGATCGATGCAGGTCGCGGAGAACGTGCTGTCCGGAGTGCCCGGATCGGCGTTGCGTACGATGCTTCAGCGCTTTCAGGCGAACGTCTCACCACTTCGCATCCCTTCGTACGACGTGTTCCGCCGTCGCGGCTATGACCACCGCCTATACTCTCGCGCGTTCTCGTCTTGGCAGGATGGCGCCGATGAGTACGACAAGATCAAGAGCAAACTGGAGGTCCAGAATGTTGGGCCCCAGTACTACGTTGAGCAGCAGAAGGCCCTGTTCTTGGCGGAGCACCGTCAGTTCGACGCAGCATTTCGTGAGATCGATCACGCGAGGGGTGCCCGAAAGCGCGTCAACTGGACAATCGAGAACACCTACAACCGCATTCTCTTCCGCGCGAATGTGGAGAAGGCCGGCACTATCCCCGAGGCGCAGGCGCTATGTTTTCGTGCACTCGATGGACTTGAGAACGCCTTCGAATCCGACCAGCGAAAGGGACTTCACGCGCTTGTGTTCGCCGACTGCAGCCTGCGCATGAGCCGCGCGCTCGAAGCGGATCTGGTCCGCGGCTATCTCGAACGAGCGGAAGAAATGCTCCGGGACGTTATGGCTGGCGACGAATCCTGGCTCGAGCGTCCGAGATTCGTGATACGTGAGGTGCGAAACCGACTGCGCGATCTCTCCTGACACTCGAGCGCTCCGGAAGGCACGCATCGCCGCGTGCAGCGCTGAGGCGCCGCGATCCCAGTGTCACGAGTCCGGCTTAGTCGGCGTTCTCCGCGAGCCACCGCTCCAAGGTCTCTTTCTTCCACCGCGAGACGGGTACAGACGGCGTGCCGCGAGACGATCGCGTGGGCGGAACCTGCCCCGCACGTATGGCGTGCACATACCTCGCGTGGTCATTGAAGTAGCACCACACCGATCCATCCGAGAAAGTCACGATGGTTGGGTTGATGCCCGTCGACGAGGCGGGGATTACGACGTTGCGGGCACGTGCAACCTCGACGACCTGCTCTCGAAGCACCGTCAGTTCCTGGCGAGCATCTTTCTGCTCGATTGTGGTGGCGATCTTGTCCTGCTCCCGCACCCAACGACGAGGAGCATGGCGGCGCTTCCAGAGTCCCGCGATGATGAGCACGACTACTCCGCTGATTAAGCCACCGACGATGACCTCGACCACAGTGCCTTCCTTTCGTGACCTCCGACGCTACCGGACACACCGTCAGGCTTGGCGAGCGTCGTGCGAGGGCACGGCACGTGTGCCACTGCACTATCGCTGTGCCAGCAGGTCGAGAAACTGCAGATCAGAGCGAGTGCTCTCTTCTCTCGCGGTCAAGCGTTCCGGCGCGCCGCCGTCGAGCGAAACACGAACGGCGACACAGCAGGCCTGAAGCGTCGCAGCCAGTCGCGGCCCGTGTGCAACAGATCGGACGCACCGAGAACGACCGGAACGCCCATATGCGCGCGTCGGTCGACCACGCCCGCCCGATCCTGCCGCGTGATCGTCGGCGGCACGTTCCGGCAGAGCACGACGTCGATGCTTGTCAGCGGCATGTGCGCGGCCAGATCATGCGGCCACCAGCGGATGCGGGCGCTGATTGCCCCGTTGGCCTCCACCCAGTCTCCGGTTTCGTCGTAGTCGGCGAAGATGCGATCGGCTTCGTCGGCGGTGATCCTGCCCGCCTCGACGGCGGCATCGACCATGCGACGCAGGTAGCGCCCCTCCCATGCGGCCTTCAGCGCGGGCAGGAGCAGTTCACTCGGGACGATCTTGACGGTGTCGGCTGTGCGCGCGGCGTGCGTGAGGGCCTGCCGCGAGCGCTGCTGCGGTGGTGTCGGTGTGAGCGTTTATGCTCCGGTGCCTCTCTAACTTTGCTTGTGTGATGGGAACGAGGGGCGGGCGAGATACGGCCGCCCGCCCCTCGCGGCGTCGTCGCGGATGACCGATACGACTACGCCGCTCGCGGTTACGCGAGATCGAGACGACGCGCCCACTCGTCGACCTGGCCGTCAGCACTGGGGGAGTAGGGACTTCCGCGTGATTACGCGGTTCCCTGTGGTGGGCGATGCCGGACTCGAACCGACGACCTCTTCCGTGTGAAGGAAGCGCGCTACCAACTGCGCCAATCGCCCGATGACCTGGGGTCGAGAATCGATACTACCGGAACGTTCGAGCCGCTCCGGACCATTCCGCCGGACACGCGCGAGATCCGTGTCCGGTTTTGCAGGTCGGGAATCATCGGCTAATGTTTTACAAGTGCCCGGGACGCCGGAACACGAAATGCGGATGTAGCGCAGTGGTAGCGCATCACCTTGCCAAGGTGAGGGTCGCGAGTTCGAATCTCGTCATCCGCTCGAGTGCAGGAGCCCCCGCAAAGGGGGTTTCGGCATGTGGGTTCGAATCCACCTCGCGGTGGCGTGGCCGAGAGGCTAGGCACCGGCCTGCAAAGCCGTTTACACGGGTTCGAATCCCGTCGCCACCTCTCATACAATTGAACAAGCCCCAACGGGCGCGATTGGCGCAGCGGTAGCGCGCTTCCCTGACACGGAAGAGGTCACTGGTTCGATCCCAGTATCGCGCACACTCTGAAACCCTCGGTTCGCCGAGGGTTTCTTCGTCTGACGGGGCGGTGAATCCGCCCGCGCGTTCATCAGGCTCGTCCTCAGTCGGGAGCGTCAGCTCTGCGGACCCGTTTCACGATGTCATACGCAGCGAGCGCGGCTTTGCGGGTCTCACCGAGATCGACGATCGGCGTCCGGGGAGTGTCCGGCGCCCACTGCGTCGTGTACAGCCCCTGCGGGTCGAACTTCTTAGCCTGCAGCTCCGGATTGAAGATGCGGAAGTACGGGGCGGCGTCGACACCTGAACCGGCGACCCATTGCCAATTGAACGGGTTGTTCGCCCCGTCGGCGTCAACCAGAGTGTCCCAGAACCACTGCTCGCCGTGCCGCCAGTCGATGAGCAGGTTCTTCGTGAGGAACGAGGCGGCGACCATGCGCACGCGATTGTGCATGAACCCGGTTCGCCAGAGCTCGCGCATACCGGCGTCGACGAAGGGGATGCCGGTCTCGCCGCGCTGCCACGCGGACAGGTGCGTCGGTTTCATCCTCGGCCACGGGAACGCGTCGAACTCCCGGCGCAGGTTGCGGGTTGCGAGGTCCGGACGGTGGTATGCCGTGTGCCAGGCGAACTCGCGCCATCCGAGTTCGGACAGGAACCCGCCGGCGCCCTCAGCTGCGATCGCCTCCTGCCACACGGTGTGCGGGCTGATCTCGCCCCAGCGCAGGCGGGGTGACAGCATCGAGGTGGAGCCGGCAGACGGTACGTCTCGAGCGTCGTCGTATGCGGCCAGATCCTCGGTGAGGAAAGACCGTAGCCGCGCGCGTGCCGCGGGTTCGCCGGGCTCCCACGTCTCGCGGAGACCCTCGGCCCAGTCGGGGCGGGTCGGGAGCAGTTTCCAGTCATCCAGATCGTCGGATGCCGGTGAGCGACGAACCCCGTCGATGGCCCGTGGCTCCGGCAATGGCGCGCGTGGCGCGGGCAGCGCAAGACAGGCGCGCCAGAACGGAGTGAACACCGAGAAGTGCGTGCCGCCTCCGGTCCTCACCGTCCACGGCTCGTGCAGCAGCGAGGCCGCGAACGATGTGACTTCTCGCCCTTCCGCCCGCAGAGCATCCTTGAGCGCGGCATCCACGGCGCGCTCTGCACCGCCGTACCGCCGATTCCAGAACACCGCACCGGCGTCGGTGTCCGTCACCGTCTCATGCAGCACACGGGCGGCGGGTCCTCGACGCAGCACCAGAGACGCGCCGACACTCTTCAGCCGCTCGGTCAGGGAGGCGAGCGAGTAGTGGAGCCACCACCGGGCGGCGCCCCCCAAGGGGCGAAAACCGGGGGACTCCTCGTCGAGGATGAACAACACGACGACCGGCTCGTTCCTGTCGATCGCTGCCCTGAGCGCGGGGTTGTCGGCCAGACGAAGATCGTCGCGGAGCCAGACAAGCGATGCGGAAGACATCTCCCCATTGTTGCGAACGCCGCGGCTGAGTCCGGGAACCCACGCGAAATCCCGACTCTTCGCGGTGATCCGCCAGGGGCGCGGGCGCGCGGTCCGCCCTCGCAGGGCGAGTAGCCTAGAGGGCGACCCAGATGGAGTGACCTGTGCCTGAAATCGACGAGCCCGCCGGCGCCGCCCGCGACGGCTTCGCCCTGTTCTCTGACCGATCCGTCGTCGCGATGCGCGTGAACGGCGAACTCAAGGATCTCGCGACGACCCTGACCGAAACCGACGACGTCGAGCCGGTCACGATCGACAGCGAGGACGGGCTCGCGATCCTGCGGCACTCGACCGCTCACGTCCTCGCTCAGGCGGTGCAGCGCATCAACCCGCAGGCGAACCTCGGCATCGGACCGCCGGTCACCGACGGCTTCTACTACGACTTCGGCGTCGACACCCCGTTCACGCCCGAGGACATCAAGGCGATCTCGAAGGAGATGCAGCGTATCATCCGCGAGGGCCAGCGGTTCGTCCGCCGCGTGGTCACCGAGGACGAGGCACGAGCGGCGATGGCCGACGAGCCGTTCAAGCTCGAGCTCATCGACCTGGCCGGCGGCCCCGGCTCTGGCGCGAATGCGGCCGAGGGTGCATCGGCGGAGATCGGCGCCGGCGACCTGACGATCTACGAGAACACCACCCGCGACGGCGAGGTCGCCTGGAAGGACCTCTGCCGCGGCCCGCACCTGCCGAACACCCGCATGATCGGCAACGGCTGGGATCTCACTCGCATCGCCGCCGCCTACTGGCGGGGCAGCGAGAAGAACCCGCAGCTGCAGCGCATCTACGGCACCGCGTGGCCGTCGAAGGACGAGCTGCGTGCGTACCAGCACCGCCTCGAGGAGGCCGCCAAGCGCGACCACCGCCGGCTCGGCAAGGAGCTCGACCTGTTCTCGTTCCCCGAGGAGATCGGCTCGGGCCTGAGCGTCTGGCACCCCCGCGGCGGCGTCGTCCGCGGTGAGATGGAGCAGCACGCCCGCAAGCGCCACATCGAGGGCGGCTACACCTACGTGTACACGCCGCACATCTCGAAGGAGGACCTCTTCCTCACCTCGAACCACCTCATCACCTACAAGGACGGGATGTTCCCGCCGATCGTGATGGACGAGGAGCGCGACGACGAGGGCAACATCACCAAGCAGGGCCAGGACTACTACCTCAAGCCCATGAACTGCCCGATGCACATCCTCATCTACAAGGAGCGCGCGCGCAGCTACCGCGATCTGCCGCTGCGTCTGGCCGAGAACGGCACGGTGTACCGCAACGAGCTCTCCGGCGCTCTGCACGGCCTCACCCGCGTCCGCGGCTTCACCCAGGACGATTCGCACCTGTTCGTCACCCCGGACCAGCTCGAGGAGGAGGTCGGCAAGGTTCTGGAGTTCATCCTGTCGATGCTCCGCGACTTCGGCCTGACCGACTTCGAGCTCGAGCTCTCGATGAAGGACGACGAGAAGTCCAAGTGGATCGGCACGGACGAGTTCTGGGAGAGCTCGACCGATGCGCTGCGCCGGGTGGCCGTGGCATCCGGACTGAAGCTGACTGAGGTACCGGGCGAAGCCGCCTTCTACGGGCCCAAGATCGACCTGAAGACCCGTGACGCCATCGGTCGCACCTGGCAGCTCTCGACCGTCCAGGTCGACCCGAACCTGCCTGACCGCTTCGACCTCGAGTTCATGGACCGCGACGGTCAGAAGAAGCGGCCGATCATGATCCACCGCGCGCTGTTCGGCTCGATCGAGCGCTTCTTCGCCATCCTGCTCGAGCACTATGCCGGAGACTTCCCGGTCTGGCTCTCGCCGGTGCAGGTCGTCGGCATCCCCGTCGCCGAGGACTTCGCCGACTACCTCGGCGACGTGATCCGCACGCTGCGCGAGAGCGGCGTGCGCGCCGAGCTCGACACGTCCGATGACCGGATGCAGAAGAAGATCCGCAACCACACCACCGGCAAGGTGCCGCTCATGCTCATCGCGGGGGAGAAGGACCGGGACGCCGGGACGGTCTCGTTCCGCTTCCGCGACGGCACGCAGCAGAACGGCGTGCCGATCTCGGATGCCGTGGCCCGCATCCGAGCGGCGATCGACTCGCACGCGCTCGTGCACACGGTCGAGGACCTCGCGTGACCCTTCGACAGGCTCAGGGACCGATTCGTGAGTGAGGCAGAGGATGCCGGGCATCTCGCCGGCGTCCCCGACGAGTTCCAGCGCCTGTGGACTCCGCACCGGATGGCGTACATCCAGGCGGGCCCCGAGCCGCTGCGCGAGGAGTGCCCGTTCTGCGAGGCGCCGAAGCATCCTGATGCGGAGCGCCTGATCGTCGCGCGCGGCGAGACGGCGTACGTGCTGCTGAACCTGTTCCCGTACAACTCGGGACACCTGCTCGTGTGCCCGTATCGGCACATCGCGACCTACGACGAGGCGAGCCCCGAGGAGGTCGCCGAGATCGGCGCGCTGACTCAGACCGGCATGCGGGTGCTGCGCGAGGTGTCGAAGTGCGACGGGTTCAACCTGGGCATGAATCAGGGCGCGGTGGCCGGCGCCGGTGTCGACGCGCATCTGCACCAGCACATCGTGCCGCGCTGGCGCTCGGATGCGAACTTCTTCCCGATCATCGCGAAGACCAAGGCGCTGCCGCAGCTGCTCGGTGACGTCCGCGAGGCCGTCGCGAACGCGTGGCCGGCTACCTGACCTGACGCGCTGCGAACTGCATCTTCGGGTGCGCGTAGGACTCCTGCGCCTCGATGAGCTGCAGTTCGCGCTCGCCCGACTCCAGCGTCAGCTTCAGCAGGTCGAACACGCTCGACGCCGTGCGCTCGAGCGCGGTCTGAGCGCTGCCCGTCGACACGTAGTGCGCCGTGAACAGCGCTGCGGTCACATCGCCCGAGCCGTTCGCCTTCATGGGCAGGAAGGGCGTCTGGACGATCCAGGCGCTGTCGTCGTCGACCGCGAGCATCTCGATCGTGCCCTCTTCGCGGTCTGGGCGCTCGACGCTCGTGACCAGCACGGTCCGGGGGCCCATGGCGCGGGCGAGATCCACGGACTCGAGGGTGGACTCGAGCGTGTCCGGCTCCGTGCGGGTGAGGAAGCCCAGCTCGAACTGGTTCGGGGTGATGATGTCGGCGACGGGGACGACCTTCTCGCGCAGGAGTTCGGGGATCGCCGGCGCCACGAAGCATCCGCTTTTCGCATTGCCCATCACCGGGTCGCACGCGTACACGGCGTCCGGATTCGCGGCCTTCACGCGCGCGACGGCGTCGATGATGACATCGCCGATGCCCTCGCCGCCCTGGTATCCGGAGAGGATGGCGTCGACCTGCCCGAAGACGCCGCGCTCCTCGATGCCGGTGATGACGTCGCGGACATCCGCCGGGTCGATGAGCGGTCCGCGCCAGGCGCCGTAACCGGTGTGGTTGGAGAAGTTCACGGTGTAGACCGGCAGAACGTCGACGCCGATGCGCTGCAGCGGGAAGACGGCGGCGGAGTTGCCGACGTGGCCGTAGGCGACAGCGGACTGGATCGAGAGGATCTTCATCCCTCGATCCTCTCACCTGCGCCGCATGATCACCGCACAGCGGCGCTGATGTCAGCGGCCAGCTGATCGGCGTCCTGATCGCTCAGTGCATGAACCGTGAGGCGCATGTGATGGGAGGGGCCTGCATCCTCGTCGAGAAGGAACTCGTCGCCGGTGCGCGCCAGCCATCCGCGACGCATCAGCTGCTCCGAGACAGCGCGGGCCGGACGCGGAAGCCGCACCCACAGATTCATGCCGTCGACGTACTCGGCGTCGATGTCGTGGTCTCGGAGGCGAGCCGCGAACGCGCGGTTGCGCTCCGCGTAGTGGGCGCCGGCGGCGCGGATGGTCGCGGTGGACGTCTCGTCGGTGAGCATCCCGATCGTCAACCGCTGCAGCAGATGACTCACCCAGGTGGTGCCGGGGCTGAGGCGCATCGCGAGGCGCTCGGCCGTCTCGGGATCGGTCGCCGCGATCGCCAGGCACATGTCGGGCCCGAGGAACTTCGACACCGATCGCAGCAGCGCGAACCGTCGGTGTCCGGGGCCGATCAGGCTCTCGTACGGCCGCTCGGACAGCATCGAGAAATGGTCGTCCTCGATGATCAGGACGTACGGATGCTCCGTGAGCAGTGCGCGCAGAGCGGCAGCCCGCTCGGGGGAGAGGCTGACACCGGTCGGGTTCTGAGCGCGCGGTGTGGAGATGACGGCCCGCACGCCGGCATCCAATGCCGCTCGCAGCCCGTCGACGGTCATGCCCTCGTCGTCGACGGGCACGGGCACGGCGCGGTAACCGCCCAGGCGCACCGTGTGGATGCTGGCGAGGAAGCACGGGTCCTCCAGCGCGACCGCGTCGTCGCGCATGAGAGCCTGCGCGAGCAGTCGCTCGACAGCATCCACCGCCCCGCTCGTGATCGTCACGCGGAATTCCGGCGTCGGGAGATCGGGTGCGACCCACTCGCGCGCCCACGCGTCGAGCGCCGGATCGATGACGGGCTCGCCGTAAAGGACGGGACGGCCGAGCACACGACTGAGCACGTTCGACGGATCGGGGATGAGAGCGGGGTCCGGGTTGCCGGTTCCGACGTCGCGCAGCACGGTGTCCTGCGCGTATCCCTCCTGCGCGACGGCGTCGTGCTCGACGAGCATCGTCCCTGCGCGGCCGCGGGTGACCACGAGTCCGGCCTGGGAGAGCTGTCGGTAGGCGGCGACCGCGGTGTTGCGGTTGACGCCGAGGCGTGCCGCGAGCTCGCGGACCGGGGGCAGCACTGTGCCGGGGGAGAGCACACCGCGTTCCCGCAGCTCGCGCACGCTGGTGGCGATCTCGCTGGCCGTCCGCCCGGTGATCTGCTCGTTCACGACACCTCCCGTCATCCGAGTCTAGGGTGCGGCCGCGCGGTGGTATCTTTTGGCATAGATCAAAAGCACGTTTGGATGCACGGAGGGATCCACCATGGCCGCAGAGAAGAACACCACCACCGGGTCGGCCCGCGTCAAGCGCGGACTCGCCGAGATGCTCAAGGGCGGCGTGATCATGGACGTCGTCACCGCCGAGCAGGCGAAGATCGCCGAGGACGCGGGAGCCGTCGCGGTCATGGCGCTCGAGCGCGTGCCCGCCGACATCCGCGCACAGGGCGGGGTCTCGCGCATGAGCGACCCCGACATGATCGACAGCATCATCGATGCCGTCTCGATCCCCGTGATGGCGAAGGCGCGCATCGGGCACTTCGTCGAAGCGCAGGTGCTGCAGGAGCTCGGCGTCGACTACATCGACGAGTCCGAGGTGCTCTCGCCCGCCGACTACGTCAACCACATCGACAAGTACGACTTCACCGTTCCGTTCGTGTGCGGCGCCACGAACCTCGGCGAGGCGCTGCGGCGCATCAACGAGGGGGCGGCGATGATCCGCTCCAAGGGCGAGGCGGGCACCGGCGACGTCTCGGAGGCGATGAAGCACATCCGCAAGATCCGCGGCGAGATCGCGGCCCTCGGCGCACTGTCCAAGGATGAGCTCTACGTCGCCGCCAAGGAGCTGCAGGCGCCCTACGAGCTCGTCGCCGAGATCGCCGAGAACGGCGAGCTCCCCGTCGTGCTGTTCGTCGCCGGCGGCGTGGCGACCGCCGCGGATGCCGCGATGATGATGCAGCTCGGTGCGGATGGCGTGTTCGTCGGCTCGGGCATCTTCAAGTCCGGCAACCCCGCGGCTCGTGCCGCCGCCATCGTGAAGGCGACGACCTTCTACGACGACGCCAAGGTGATCGCCGACGTCTCGCGCGGCCTCGGCGAAGCCATGGTCGGCATCAACGTGACGGACCTGCCGGCCCCGCACCGCCTCGCCGAGCGTGGCTGGTAGTCCGCGCGTCGGCATCCTGGCCCTGCAGGGCGACGTGCGAGAGCACGAGCACGTCCTGCAGGCGCTCGGAGCCGACACTCTGCGCGTCCGGCGCCCGGAAGAGCTCGCACAGGTCGACGCTCTGGTGATCCCCGGCGGCGAATCGACCGTGATCGACAAGCTATCGCGCACGTTCGGGCTCCGTGATCCGATCCGCGCGGCCATCGCGGACGGCATGCCGATGCTCGGCACGTGCGCCGGACTCATCATGCTCGCGGACACCGTGATCGATGCGATCGACGGGCAGGAGTCGTTCGGCGGGCTCGACGCCGTCGTCCGACGCAATGCCTTCGGGCGGCAGGTCGAGTCCTTCGAGGCGGAGCTGGTCGCGCCGGGCATCGACGGCGATGCCGTGCGCGCCGCTTTCATCCGCGGTCCCGTGATCGAAACGGTGGGCGGTTCGGCCTCTGTCCTCGCCTCGCTCCCGGACGGACGCATCGTCGGCGTGGAGCAGGGCGGTCTCATCGGGCTGAGCTTCCATCCCGAGATCAGCGGCGAGGATCGCTTCCACAGGAGACTGCTCGCCGCCCTGTAGCGTGTGACCCATGCGCCTGCCGATCGGATCCACGGATGTCAGTGCGAGCGGCGGCAGCGTCGAGCTGATAGGCCGACGAGGCGACGGATGGCAGCGGATCGCGGCGCACGGCATGCCGCTGGCTGAGGCCGTGGCGGTTCTCGGGGAGGCGGAGCAGGGACCGGCGCACGACGACCCCGCGTTCGAGGCAGCCGTCCTCTCCGCGGGCGACGACGTGCCGCGGTTCGCGCCGGGTCAGGAGATCCTGTGGCGCTACGGGCGTCACATCGAAGCAGTGCGCGTCGTCCGCGACGACGACGAGGGCTGACGCGGGAGGGCGGCGCACGCCCCGACGACGCCGTTCGTTAGAATGGACGATGCCCTTGGCGAAGCCTCGGGCGGATTCGACGAGCGGAGACATATGTCCGGGCACTCCAAATGGGCGACGACCAAGCACAAGAAGGCCGTCATCGACGCGCGCCGTGCGAAGTCGTGGGCCAAGCTCATCAAGAACATCGAAGTCGCCGCGAAGCTCGGCGGCGCTGACTTGGCGGGCAACCCGACGCTCTACGACGCGGTGCTCAAGGCCAAGAAGACCTCTGTCCCCAAAGACAACATCGACCGCGCGATCAAGCGCGGCGCAGGCATCGGCGGCGAGGCCGTCGAGTACACCTCGATCATGTACGAAGGCTACGGCCCGAACGGCGTGGCGCTCATGATCGAGTGCCTGACCGACAACAAGAACCGTGCTGCTGCCGAGGTGCGCACGGCTCTCAGCCGCAACGGCGGCAACCTCGCGGACCCCGGCAGCGTGGCCTACAACTTCGAGCGCAAGGGCGTCATCGTCGTGAGCGGCGAGGGAACCACCGAGGACGACGTCATGATGGCGGCGCTCGAGGCGGGCGCCGAGGAGATCGAGCCCCACGCCGACGGGTTCGAGGTCATCACCGACGCCTCCTCCGTGGTCGCGGTGCGCTCCGCTCTTGTGGATGCCGGCATCGACTACAACTCGGCCGATGTGGAGTTCGTGCCCAACCTCAAGGTCGAGATCGACGCCGATACCGCGCGCAAGGTCTTCCGTCTCATCGACGCCCTCGAGGACAGCGAGGACGTGCAGAACGTCTTCAGCAACTTCGACCTGTCGGCCGAGGTCCAGGCCGAGCTCGAGGACGACGAGTAAGTCGCACCCGACACCTGCGAGTCTGCGAAGCCGCCGCTCCCCGCGCGCATAGCCTGGGGGAGTGGCGGCTTCTTCTCTCCGGGTGCTCGGGATCGACCCCGGCCTGACCCGGTGCGGCGTCGGCATCGTCGACGTGGATCGATCCCGGCGCGCCGACCTCGTGCACGTCGGCGTGATCCGCACGCCCGTCGACGCGCCGATCGGAGAGCGGCTGGCCGCCGTGGCCGATGGCATCCGCTCCGTCCTCGTCGAGCACCGGCCGGACGCCGTCGCCGTGGAGCGTGTCTTCGCGCAGCACAACAGCCACACTGTCATGGGAACGGCCCAGGCGAGCGGCGTGGCCCTGCTGCTGGCGGCAGAGGCGGGTCTGCCCGCGGCGACCCACACGCCCAGCGAGGTCAAGGCGGCCGTGACCGGTTACGGTTCGGCCGACAAGAAGCAGGTGCAGGCGATGATCGCCCGCATCCTGCGGCTGGATGCTCCGCCGCAGCCCGCCGACGCCGCCGATGCTCTCGCGATCGCCCTGTGCCACGCCTGGCGCCGCGGCGCGGGCCCGCGGCAGGACGGTGGCGCCCAGACCCCCGCGCAGCGCGCGTGGGCCGAGGCGGAGCGTGTCGCTCGAACATACATACGATCCACGACATAGGGTGGGGGAATGATCTCCTCCCTGCGCGGCACCGTGCTGTCCACCGGTGCCGACCACGTGATCGTCGAGGTCGGCGGCGTGGGCTTCTTCGTGTTCGTGCCCGGCGACGTGGCGCACACGGCGCGCGCGGGTTCCGAGCTGCGACTGCACACGAGCCTGATCGTGCGAGAGGACGCGCTCACGCTGTTCGGATTCACTGAGCGCGCAGAGCTCGACGTGTTCACCCAGTTGCTCAGCGTCACCGGTGTCGGTCCGAAGTCCGCTCTCGGCGTCCTCGGCCACCTCACGGTCGATCAGATCGCCGCTGCGGTCGCCGACGACGACGACGCTCCATTCCGGCGAGTGTCGGGCATCGGCCCCAAGACGGCGAAGCTCATCGTCGTGCAGCTCGCCGGCAAGCTGCAGCCGCCGACGGCGACGCCCACGGGCCGCTCCGGCCCTGCGGCGGACGCCGTGATCGCTCAGGTCACCGCGGCTTTGGTCGGGCTCGGCTGGTCGGAGAAGGTGGCCACGGATGCTGCCGCCGAGACCGCGGATGCCGCGAGCAACGCCGACCGCGCGTCGGTGCCCGCGCTGCTGCGGCAGACGCTCGCCGCCCTGGGGCCCGCGAAGACGGGCGGGGCGCGTGGCTGACGAGTACGAGGGCGGGCGCAATCCCGCCGAGGCCATCGACGAGACCGAGCTCGCGATCGAGGGCGCGCTGCGCCCTGCGAGCCTCGGCGAGTTCGTCGGCCAGCCCAAGGTGCGCGGGCAGCTGCAGCTGCTCCTGGACGCTGCCCGCATCCAGAACCGTCCGCCCGACCACATCCTCCTCGCAGGGCCCCCCGGCCTCGGCAAGACGACACTCGCGATGATCGTGGCGCATGAGAGCGAGCGGCCGCTGCGGCTGTCGAGTGGGCCGGCGATCCAGCACGCTGGCGACCTCGCCGCCCTGCTGTCGAGTCTCGTGCCCGGCGAGGTGCTGTTCATCGACGAGATCCACCGCATGGCGCGCTCCGCGGAGGAGATGCTCTATCTCGCCATGGAGGACTTCCGCATCGACATCATGGTCGGCAAGGGCGCCGGTGCCACCAGCATCCCGCTGGATCTCGCGCCCTTCACTCTCGTCGGCGCGACGACGCGCTCCGGGCTCCTCCCGAATCCGCTCCGCGACAGGTTCGGGTTCACCGGCCACCTGGAGTTCTACGAGGACACGGATCTCGAGAAGGTGATCCACCGCTCCTCGCGCGTGCTCGGCGTCGAACTGCCCGATGACGCGCGTCATGAGATCGCGCGGCGCTCGCGCGGGACGCCCCGGATTGCGAACCGGCTGCTCCGACGCGTGCGCGATTACGCGCTGGTGCACGGCGCGCAGGGGAGTGCCGCGGTCGCCGATGTCAACGCGGCCCTCGAGCTCTACGATGTGGACCCCATCGGCCTCGACCGCCTCGACCGCGCCGTCCTCGACATCCTGGTGCGCCGGTTCCGCGGCGGCCCGGTGGGTCTGAGCACACTCGCCGTCGCCGTCGGCGAAGAGGCGGAGACCGTCGAGAGCGTCGTCGAGCCGTACCTGGTGCGCATCGGGTTCCTCGGCCGCACGCCGCGCGGACGCGTCGCGATGCCCGATGCCTACCGGCACCTCGGGCTCCCGCACCCCGACGGGGCCGCATTGTTCGATGACCTATAATCGCTGAAGACTTCACCCCCCGAACCCTCAGCGCGTCCATCGTCGGCGTGCGCTCTGTGAAAGGCTCCGCCTGATGGAAATCGTCCTCTTCGGCCTCCTCGCCGTTCTTCTCGTCTTCATGTTCTTCAACACGCGCAAGCGTCAGAAGCAGATGAAGGCCGAGCAGGAGGAGAAGGCGACCAAGACCGTCCCCGGCGCCAAGGTGCTGCTGCAGGGCGGCCTGTACGGCACGATCGCCGCCTACGACCACGACGACCTCGACTCCCCGGCGCTCGTCCAGATCGCGCCCGGAACCGTGATCGAGGTGCACAGCCAGGCGATCCTCCGCGTCGTCGAGCCGACCGACACCGTCGCGGACGCCGACCTCGCAGCCGCTCCGCACGACTCCGTCGTCGAGGAGACCGCACCCGAGATCGCGCTCGAGACCCCGGAAGAGACGCGCGCGCGCCTCGACCGCGACTCCGACGGCAAGTAGTCCTGCGCTGCACCGACCCGGTTCGATCGGACTCTCAGAAAGCTGAACGTACGTGGCCTCATCCTCTCCTGTCCGCCATGCGTGGAAGGTGCTCCTCGGTCTGCTCCTCGTGACGGCCGCCCTGTTCGGCATCAACGCGCTAGGGGTGTACGGCTTCCAGAAGAGCTCCTGGACGCCTGAGCTCGCCCTCGACCTGCAGGGCGGAACACAGATCGTCCTGAGCGCCGTGACCGAGGACGGCGCAGACCCGACGCCGGAACAGCTCGCTCAGGCGGTGTCGATCATCCGCCAGCGCGTGGACGCGTCTGGTGTCGCCGAGGCCGACATCACCACCGAGGGCGGGCGCAACATCGTCGTGCAGATCCCCGGTGTCGCCGACGACGAGACGCGGGCGCGCATCCAGGCCAGCGCGCAGCTGGAGTTTCGGTCCGTGCTCTACGCGGGAGAACCCGCCACGCAGTTCATCGGCGAGGACGGCAACGAGACGCCGTACCCGACGCCCGACCCCACGCTCGAGGCCACGCCGACGGCCGAGCCGACCGACGGCAGCGACATGTCGTGGATCACGCCGAAGCTGCAGGCCGAGTTCCTCGCCTACAACTGCGACGATCCGGATAACGACCCGTCCCGCGCGCCGGCGGATCAGCCGCTGATTACGTGCGACGCCGAGCAGCCGATCAAGTACATCCTCGGGCCGACTGAACTCACCGGCGACGCCATCGATGACGCCACGAGCGGCCGCGACCAGCAGTCCGGCGCGTGGACGGTCAACCTGACCCTCGACGGCCACGGCACCGAGGTCTTCGGCAAGATCAGCCAGCGCCTGTACCAGAACAAGCTCGACGGGCTGAGCCCCCGCGACCAGTTCGCCTTCGTCCTCGACGGCAAGGTCATCTCGGCCCCGCAGATGAACGCGCAGATCCTCGACGGTCGCCCGAGCATCTCCGGATCGTTCACGCAGGAGACCGCGCAGACGCTCGCCGACCAGCTCAAGTACGGCGCGCTTCCGCTGAGCTTCACCACCGAGAGCTCGGATACGGTCTCGGCCACCCTCGGCAGCCAGCAGCTGCAGGTCGGTCTCATCGCCGGCCTCATCGGTCTCGCGCTCGTCGCGGTCTACTCGCTGCTCAGCTATCGGGCCCTCGGCACTGTGATCATCGCCTCGATCGCCGTGATGGGCGTGCTGACCTACATCATCATCTGCATCCTCGCGTGGCGCATGGGCTTCCGTCTGTCGCTCGCGGGTGTCGCCGGCCTGATCGTCTCGATCGGATTCACGGCGGACTCGTTCATCGTGTACTTCGAGCGCATACGCGACGAACTGCGCGACGGGAAGTCCATCACCGGAGCCGTCGAGGACGGCTGGGGCAGAGCGAAGCGGACGATCTACATCTCGAAGTCGATCAACATCCTCGCCGCCGTGGTGCTCTACATCCTCGCCGACTCCACGGTCAAGGGCTTCGCGTTCACGCTCGGACTGACCACGCTGATCGACGTCTTCATCTTCGTGATCTTCACGCACCCGGTGATGCAGATCCTCGCCAGGACGAAGTTCTTCGGCGGCGGCCACAAGCTCTCCGGCCTCGACCCCGACGCGCTCGGCGCCGTCTACCACACCCGCTCGCAGTTCCGGCAGCTCACGCCGGCGAAGGGCGGACGGGCAGCGAAGAACGCGCGTTCGCGAGGCGAGGCCGAGCGCCGCCAGACCATTGCCGAGCGCAAGCGGGCCCAGGCGCTCGCGGGCGACAGATCCACCGACGCCGGAAGCGAGGGAGAGCGCTGATGGCCTCCATGAATGAGTTCGGCAACAACCTCTACACGGGCAAGACCTCCTTCCCGTTCGTCGCGAAGCGCCGCCTGTGGTTCATCATCGCGATCGCGCTGGTGCTCGCATCGGCCCTCGTCCCGCTGCTGCGTCCGGTCCAGTTCTCCATCGAGTTCACCGGCGGTTCGCAGTTCACCGTGGTCGGGCCGAAGTCCACGGACCAGTCCATCGCGGCCGGAGCGGTCGAGTCCGTCGTCCCCGACGCCGCGGCGAAGGTCGCGATCGTCAACGGCACGGATGTGCGCGTGCAGACCTCGCAGATGACGCCGGAGCAGACGCAGGCGGTCGCCGCCGCCCTCGCCGAGGCTTACGACGTGCCCGCCGACGAGGTCACCTCGTCGTTCATCGGCCCGGTGTGGGGGGAGAACGTCACCCGGCAGTCGCTGTGGGGCCTGGCGATCTTCCTCGCACTGACCTTCCTGATCCTCGCCATCTACTTCCGCACCTGGAAGATGTCCGTCGCGGCCATCCTCGGTCTGCTCGATGTGCTCGTCATCACCATCGGCGTGTACGCCCTCGCCGGTTTCGAGATCTCGCCGGCCGCCGTGATCGGTTTCCTGACGATCCTCGCGTATTCCCTGTACGACACCACCGTCGTCTTCGACAAGGTGAGGGAGAACACGACGGAGGACGGGGAGAACTCCGCCCGCACGTTCGGTGAATCCGTCAACCTCGCTGTGAACCAGACGCTGGTGCGCTCGATCAACACGTCGATCGTCGCGGCCCTTCCGGTCGGAGCGATCCTGTTCATCGGGTCGTTCTGGCTGGGCGCCGAGACCCTCACCGACATCTCGCTGTCGATCTTCGTCGGCATCCTGGTGGCGACGTACTCGACGCTGTTCGTCGCGGCGCCGCTGTACTCGCTGTTCCGCGAACGCGAGCCGCAGATCGTCGAGCGCGACCGTCGCGTCCTCGAGCTGCGGGAGCGCGCAACGGTTGACTCCTGAGGCATTCCGGGCGGTCCGAGCCCGCCGCCGGACGCGTAGGATGATCTGACCCGGAGGAGATGGAATGGCGGAGCCGACCACACAGGCGCAGGGCTCGAGTCTGAGAAGGCTCGTGCCCCGCATCTTCTCGCGCGCCCCCCGCATCAACGACCTCGACAACCTCATCCGGTCGGTCCGGGTGAACCACCCCAAGGGCGACCTCGCGATCATCGAGCGCGCCTACCAGGTCGCCAAGGACAAGCACGAGGGGCAGAGGCGCCGCAGCGGCGAGCCCTACATCACGCATCCGCTCGCAGTCGCGCAGATCCTCGCCGAGATGGGGCTGGGTCCCCGCGCGATCGCAGCGGCGCTCCTGCACGACACGGTCGAGGACACCGGCTACGCCCTCTCGGAGCTGAGCTCCGAGTTCGGCGACGAGGTCGCGATGCTCGTCGACGGGGTGACCAAGCTCGACAAGGTCAAGTACGGCGAGAGCGCGCAGGCCGAGACGGTCCGCAAGATGATCGTCGCGATGTCCAAGGACATCCGCGTCCTGCTCATCAAACTCGCCGATCGGCTGCACAACGCCCGCACGTGGGGCTTCGTGCCGCCCGAGAAGGCCGAGCCGAAGGCCCGAGAGACGCTCGAGATCTACGCGCCGCTGGCCAATCGGCTCGGCATCCAGGCGATCAAGTCGGAGCTGGAGGACCTGTCCTTCGCGGTCCTGCACCCGAAGATCTACGCCGAGATCAACAGCCTCATCGCGCAGCGCACGCCGCAGCGCGAGAAGTACCTGAAGCAGGTCATCGAGTCGATCAATGAGGATCTGCACGACCTGCGCATCCGCGGCAAGGTCGGCGGCCGCCCCAAGCAGCTGTACTCCGTCTACCAGAAGATGGTGATCCGGGGCCGCGAGTTCGACGACATCTACGACCTCATCGGCATCCGCGTGATCGTGAACTCGGTCCGGGACTGCTACGCGGTCCTCGGTGCCATCCACGCGCGATGGACGCCGCTGCCCGGCCGGTTCAAGGACTACATCGCCACGCCGAAGTTCAACCTGTACCAGTCGCTGCACACGACCGTGATCGGGCCGAGCGGGCGGACGGTCGAGATCCAGATCCGCACGCACGAGATGCACCAGCAGGCCGAGTTCGGCGTCGCGGCGCACTGGATGTACAAGGAGCGGATGGCCGGCGGCAAGGCCGTCGACGGTCCGACCGACACCGACATGACCTGGCTCGCGCACATCTCGGACTGGCAGGCCGAGACCGCCGATCCCAGCGAGTTCCTCGACTCGCTGCGGTTCGAGATCGGCGCCAAGGAGGTCTACGTCTTCACCCCGAAGGGCCGCGTGATCGGTCTGCCGGCGGGAGCCACCACCGTCGACTTCGCCTACGCCGTGCACACCGAGATCGGCCACCGCACCATGGGCGCGAAGGTCAACGGTCGCCTGGTCCCGCTCGAGACCGAGGTACGCACCGGCGACGTCGTCGAGGTGTTCACGTCGAAGAACCCCGACGCCGGCCCCAGCCAGGACTGGCTCACCTTCGTCAAGAGCACCAGAGCCCGCAACAAGATCAAGGGCTGGTTCACCAAGGAGCGCCGCGAAGAGGCGATCGAGCAGGGCAAGGAGTCGATCGCGCGCGCGATGCGCCGTCAGAACCTTCCGCTGCAGCGCCTGATGAGTCAGGACTCGTTCGCCGATGTCGCGCACCAGTTGCGCTACGAAGACGTCTCGGCGCTGTACGCGGCGGTCGGCGAAGGGCACGTGTCGACCCAGTCCGTGATCGAGAAGGTCACCGCTCTGGTCGCGGCGAACGACACGAGCACCGGCGCGATCGACCTGCCCACGCAGCCGCGCACGCATGCGCCGCGCGCAGGGGACTCCGGCATCCTCGTCCGCGGGGCCGCCGACATCCTCGTCAAGCTCGCCAAGTGCTGCACGCCCGTTCCTGGCGACCCCATCGTGGGTTTCGTGACCCGCGGCAGCGGCGTCTCGGTCCACCGCGCGGACTGCGTGAACGTCAAGGCCCTCGGCGACCAGGAGCAGCGCTTCATCGAGGTGGAGTGGGCGCCGACGACAAAGAGCGTGTTCCGCGTGCAGATCCAGGTCGAGGCGCTGGATCGCTCGGGACTCCTCTCGGACGTGACGCGGGTGCTCAGCGAGCACCACGTGAATATCCTCTCCGCCACCGTGAACACGAACGACGACCGTCTCGCGATCAGCCGGTTCGTGTTCGAGATGGGCGACTCCGTGCACCTCGACCGGGTGCTCAACGCGGTCCGCCGCATCGACGCGGTCTACGACGTCTACCGCGTGACCTCCTCGTAGCCCGGCGTCTGCTCTGCGAGCGCAGCCAACCGGTGCAGCGCGGCGCGCTTGCCCGGCATCCGATGCCGCGCGCCGATGAGCTCTCGCGCCTGTCCGACGAGGCCGGGTGACAGAGCTGCCAGCCCGCGCGTCCATTCGGAGTGCAGCGGGTCGGAGCCGAGCACGAGGTCGGTGAGGGTGCGCGCCGGCGTCGTCACCGGCACGCCGCCGAGGCGCTGGATGTCGGATGCCTCGATCCTGCGCTCGTGCAGAATCACCGTGCGCTCCCTGGCGACGCGCTGCCGGCGCTCGACGATGCGCTGCAGGTGGTGGCACGCCGGGGGAGCATCCCCGACCCCGTGCACCCAGGCGGCTGTCGGGCCGCACAGCGCGTACCCCTCTGCGAGGACCGGGCGCAGGGACGCGGCACGCGCAGCGGCGTCCTCGGGGACGTCTGGGGGCATGTAGCCCTCGCCGACCTCGATCAGCACGCCGTCGATGCGCGCGGCGCTGAGTTCCGAGGCGGACAGCAGCGCCCCGGGGCGGTAGAACAACGTCGGATGCACACTCTCAGTGTGCCCGGCGGGTCCGCGCCCCGGGGCGTGTGTGGATAAGCTCAGCCGCCGAGGGCGTTCAGCCAGGCCCGACGCGCCTCGAGGGCGTCTGCGGCCTCCTTGGCAGCCTTCTTGTTCCCTGACTTCTCGGCCGCGGCGAGCTCGGACTCGAGCTTCTCGATCGCGTCCTGGAGCTGCTGGCTCATGTCGTTCGCGCGTGCCTTGGTCTCGGGGTTGTTGCGCTTCCAGTCGACCTCTTCGCGCGACTTGAGCGCCTGCTCGATGACGCGGAGCTTGTCGTCGAGCGCCCGCTCCTGCTCGCGCGGGAAGATGCGGCCGACCTCGTCCCACTGACGCTGGATCCGTGTCAGCAGTGCTCGCGCCTGCTTGATGTTCGGCTCGTCGGCGACGGCCTTCGCCTCTTCGAGCAGCGCCTTGCGAGCCTCGATCTTCGGCGCCGACTCGGCCTCTTCCGCGGCGGACTGCTCGGCACGTGCGGCGTAGAGCGCGTCACCGGCGGCCTTGAACCGGGCCCACAGCGCGTCGTCGGCCTTGCGACCTGCGCGACCGGCGGCCTTCCAGTCATCCAGAAGCCCGCGGTACGCGGGGATGCCGTCGACGCCCTTGGGGGCGAGCGCCTCGGCCCGCTCGATCAGGGCGTTCTTGCGATCGCGGGCGGCCTTGTGGGTCTCGTCGAGTTCGGCGTAGAACGCGCGACGGCCCTTGTCGACCACGGCACGCGCATCGCGGAACCGCTTCCAGAGCTTTTGCGAAATGCCCTTGGGCAGCCGCGGACCGTTCTGCTGCTGGGACTGCCAGGTGTCGAAGAGCGCGCTCACCTCTTCGGTGACCTGCTTCCACTGCACCTTGCCGAGGTCGCGCGCGGCGACGGCCTCGATGGCTTCGACGACGACGGTGCGGTCGGCGATCGCCTTCTCGACGAGTTCCTTGGCCTCGCGGGCCTCGGCCTCGCGGGCCTCGGAGAGCGTCTCGGTGAGCGCGGTCAGTCGTGCGTGCAGCGAGGCGAGGTCGCCGACCGCTGCGGCACCGGTGATCTCGGTGACGAGCTTCTGCGCCTGTGAGGTCAGGTCGCTCGCGGACGCACCGCCGGACTGGTGCCGCTGCTCGAGCGTGTGCACCTTGAAGGCCAGGTCGTCGAACTTGCGCACGTAGTAGGCGAGCGCCTCCTCGTGCGTTCCATCCGGGTACTGGCCGACGACGCGCCAGTCATCGCCCTCGCGGACCTCGACGGTTCCGTCCTCGGTGACACGACCCCAGTCGGCGGAGTCGGCGGCCGCGACAGGAGATGCCGGTGCGGCAGGCGCAGCCGCCGGTGCCGGAGTGCGCGAAGGCATCGGCACGCGCGGGGGCGCGGGGACGGGCGGGGTCGGCTTCGGGGTCTCGTCTGCAGACACGATGTGCTCCTTGCGCGGTCAGCCCGCGTGAGGGTGGAAAGGACTTCGTTCAGCCTACTGGGCGGACGGCGCCGGGGAGAACAGGTCGCTGAACGGGTTCTCCAGGGGTGTCGATGAGCCGGAGGGCTCGGGCGCGGGGGCGGTCACGACCGCGTGCACGGACTGGCTGACGATCGCTCCGATGACGATCAGCGCTCCGATGATCACGGCCGCGGTGTTGTCGCGGACTCGGCGGCTGATCTGCCTCTCGTGCCAGGACGTCCGCGCCGCGTACAGCCGCGCGCGCTCGCTCGATGCCCTCGTGCGCTGTGCGCTCTTCGATCCGCGACCGGCCATCGTGTTCCTTCCCTCGGCGCTGGCTGCCCGCGCCACAGGCGAGCCTACCGGCGTGCCCTGTCCGCGGTGCGCATTAGCCTGGATGGATGACATCCGCGCCGCTGCTCTCGGGACAGACTCCGCTGGCCGTCCGCATGCGTCCCGTCTCGCTCGACGAGGTCGCCGGGCAGCAGCACCTGCTCCGCGCCGGTTCGCCGATCGTGGCCCTCGCCGACCCGGACGCCGCCTCTCCCGGGGCGGTCTCGATCATCCTGTGGGGGCCGCCCGGTACGGGAAAGACCACTCTCGCGCAGGCGATCGCGCGGTCGTCGGGGCGGCGCTTCGTCGAGCTGTCGGCCATCACCGCCGGCGTCAAGGACGTCCGCGAGGTGATGCAGGAGGCGATCACGCAGCGCGATCTGTACGGCCAGACGACGATCCTCTTCCTCGATGAGATCCACCGGTTCACGAAGGCTCAGCAGGATGCCCTTCTTCCCGGTGTCGAGAACGGCTGGGTGATCCTCATCGCCGCGACCACGGAGAACCCCTCGTTCTCGGTGATCTCGCCGCTGCTGTCGCGCTCGCTTCTGCTCACCCTGCAGCCGCTCACCGACGACGACATCGCCCTGCTCATCGACCGTGCGGTCGCGGATGCGCGGGGTCTGGGCGGCGCGGTCGAGATCGATGAGGCGGCACGCGGCGCGCTCGTGCGTCTGGCATCCGGCGACGCGCGCCGCGCGCTGACCGGGCTGGAGGCCGCAGCCGCCGTCGCGGCGTCGCGGGCCGCCGGCGACGATGCGCTGCCGTCCGTCACGGCCGACGACGTCGCCCAGGCCGTCGATCGGGCCCTCCTGCGATACGACAGGCAGGGCGACGAGCATTACGACGTGATCAGTGCGTTCATCAAGTCGATCCGCGGCTCCGACCCGGATGCCGCGCTGCACTACCTGGCGCGCATGATCGAGGCGGGGGAGGACCCGCGGTTCATCGCCCGCCGGCTGGTGATCTCGGCCGCCGAGGACGTCGGGCTCGCCGATCCGCAGGGCCTGGTGATCGCGACGGCGGCCGCCGACGCCGTCGCCTTCATCGGGATGCCGGAGGGCCGGATCCCGCTCGCCGAGGCGACCGTGTACCTCGCGACGACGGCGAAATCCAACGCGGCCTACGCCGGCATCGACGCGGCGATCGCCGATGTTCGCGCCGGCAGCTTCGGGCGGGTGCCCCCGCACCTGCGCGACGCGCACTACCCGGGCGCCAAGCGCCTGGGCCACGGCAAGGGTTACGCGTACCCGCACGACAACGAGCACGGCATCGTGCCGCAGCAGTATCTGCCGGACGAGCTCGACGGCCGTCGCTACTACCGGCCCAAGAACCTCGGCGCAGAGCGCGACATCTCGTCCCGCCTCGAGCGCATCCGCCGCATCCTCGACGGTCGCTGAGGGCGCGCGGCGCGTCTGTTAGACTTGATCGGCTCGAAACCGAGTTTTCGGGCATCCCTACGTTCACACCCCACCTTCTTCGCGCCCCGGCGTGCGCGATCCAGGCAGAGCGCGGGAGATACGTCCGTGCGACGTGAAAGACACGTCCACGTCATCGGAAGGAATGCTTCGTGGTCACGAAGTCCCAGGACCGCCGCAAGGTCCGTCTGTCCCGCGCCCTCGGCGTGGCACTCACCCCGAAGGCCGCCCGCTACCTCGAGAAGCGTCCCTACGCTCCGGGCGAGCACGGCCGCACCAAGCGCAAGGCCGACAGCGACTACGCCGTCCGCCTCCGCGAGAAGCAGCGTCTGCGCGAGCAGTACGGCATCCGCGAGAAGCAGCTGCGCATCGCGTTCAACGAGGCGCGCCGCGTCGACGGCCTGACCGGTGAGAACCTGGTCGAGCTGCTCGAGATGCGCCTCGACGCCCTCGTGCTGCGTTCGGGCTTCGCCCGCACGACTGCACAGGCCCGCCAGATGGTCGTGCACCGTCACATCATGGTCGACGGTCAGCTCGTCGACCGCCCGTCCTTCCGCGTGAAGCCGGGTCAGCTCATCCACGTCAAGCCGCGCAGCGAGGGTACCGAGCCCTTCCAGGTCGCAGCCGCCGGCGGTCACGCCGAGGTCCTGCCTCCCGTTCCCGGCTACCTCGAGGTCGAGCTCGACAAGCTGCAGGCACGCCTGGTCCGTCGTCCGAAGCGCGCCGAGGTTCCCGTGACCTGTGAAGTGCAGCTCGTCGTCGAGTACTACGCGGCTCGCTAGCGAGGTGCGCAGTACTCGAGTCGCGCAGCGACCAGACAAGCACTGGTTCGCGGTGCCCGCGTCAGCGGGTGTCGTGTACGCGGCTCGCTGATACAGCGTTACAGCAGAAGGAGGCGTCGGGGGAGATCCCGGCGCCTCCTTCCGTTTCCGCCTACGATGGAAAGACCGCGCTCTGCGGACCCAATCGCGAGGATGACGACATGAAGAACGTGCTGTGGTTCCTGATCGGCGTGATCGGCGGCTTCGTCGCCGCGCACTTCATGAACAAGGACCCCCGCGGCCACGACCTGCTGGCCGACGTCGACGCCCGCATCACCGAGTTCACCGCGATTCTCGGCGACGCGTATCGCGACCAGGAGGCGCGGCTCGTCGAGCCCCGTGAGAACTGACAAGGACAGCAACACCCTGATGAAAACCGCGGACATCGCGCAGCGCTACCTCACCTACTTCGAGAAGAACGACCACCTGATCGTTCCCTCGGCATCCCTGGTCAGCGACGATCCGTCGCTGCTGTTCACCGTCGCCGGCATGGTGCCGATGATCCCGTACCTGACCGGAGTCGTTCCCGCGCCGCATCCGCGGATCGCCGACGTCCAGAAGTGCATTCGCACCAACGACATCGAGGAAGTGGGCCGGACCGCCCGTCATGGCACCTTCTTCCAGATGCTGGGCAATTGGTCCTTCGGTGACTACTTCAAAGAGGGCGCGATCCGCTACGCGTGGGAGCTGCTGACCTCCTCCGAGTCCGACGGCGGTCTCGGCTTCGACGAGAAGGATCTCTGGGTCACCGTCTACGAGACCGACGACGAAGCCGAAGCGATCTGGCGCGACATCATCGGGTTGAAGCCCGAGCGGATCCAGCGGCTCGGCCGGGCCGACAACTACTGGAACACCGGGCAGCCCGGCCCCGGCGGCCCGGATTCGGAGATCTTCTTCGACCGCGGTCCCGCTTACGGCAAGGACGGCGGACCCGCGGTCGACGACTCGAGGTTCCTGGAGATCTGGAATCTCGTGTTCATGCAGGACTTCATCGAGAACATCCGCGGGAAGACCGATTTCGACATCGTCGGCGAACTGCCGATGAAGAACATCGACACCGGCATGGGGCTCGAGCGCGTCGCCTTCCTCAAGCAGGGCGTCGAGAACATGTACGAGACGGACCAGGTGCGTCCGGTTCTCGACCGCGCGATCGAGCTGTCCGGTCGTCGCTACGGCGCAGCCCACGAGGACGATGTCCGTTTCCGCGTCATCGCCGACCACGTGCGCTCCTCTCTCATGCTGCTCTCCGATGGCGTCCGGCCGTCGAACGAGGGGCGCGGGTACATCCTTCGCCGACTCATGCGTCGCACGGTCCGGGCGATGCGTCTGCTCGGCGTCGATGAGCCGTCCTTCCCCGAGCTGTTCTCCGCGTCGCGCGATGCGATGAAGGCGACCTACCCGGAACTGGAGACGGACTGGTCGGTGCTGTCGTCCGCCGCCTTCGCCGAGGAGGAGACCTTCCGCCGCACGCTCGCGCAGGGGTCGACGATCCTCGACCTCGCGCTGGATCAGACCAAGAGCGCCGGAGGGAGCACTCTCAGTGGCCCCGAGGCCTTCCTGCTCCACGACACGTACGGGTTCCCGATCGATCTGACCCTCGAAGTGGCGGAGGAAGCGGGTCTGTCCGTGGATCGCTCGGCCTTCGACGCGCTCATGCAGGAGCAGCGCCAGCGCGCCAAGGAGGACGCCCGCAACCGCAAGCGCCAGCTCGCAGATGTCTCGGTCTACCGCGACCTGCGTGCGCTCGGCGAGACGACGTTCGCCGGCTACGACGATCTCGAGACGGAGTCGCGGGTGCTGGGCATCCTCGTCGACGGCCAGCCGGCGGTGTCGGCGAGCGAAGGCCAGGTCGCCGAGATCGTCCTCGCCGAGACGACGCTGTACGCCGAGTCCGGCGGCCAGGTCGCCGACAAGGGCATGATCGTGGGACCGGGCTATGAGCTCGAGGTCCTCGACGTCCAGAAGCCGGTTCCCGGCCTCATCAGCCACACCGTGCAGGTGAGCACGGGCACGGTCGTGGTCGACGACCGCGCGACGACCGTCGTGGACGCGGCGAACCGTCGTGCCGCCCAGCAGGCCCACTCCGCGACGCACCTTGTGCACGCCGCGCTGCGCGACACGCTCGGCCAGGGTGCCACCCAGGCCGGATCCCTGAACCGCGCCGGCTACATGCGCTTCGACTTCTCGTGGTCGCAGCCGCTGTCGACCGATACGCGCACCGAGATCGAGGAGATCACCAACCGCGCCGTGCATGATGCCCTCGAGGTGACCACGCGCATCGTCTCGCTCGACGAGGCGAAGGAGGCGGGCGCCATGGCCCTGTTCGGCGAGAAGTACGGCGACGTCGTGCGGATGGTCGACATCGGCGGACCGTGGTCGCGCGAACTGTGCGCCGGCACGCACGTGCGCTCGAGCGCCGAGATCGGTCTGGTCAGCGTGGTCGGGGAGTCCTCCGTCGGCGCATCCAACCGACGCATCGAGGCCCTGGTCGGCCAGGATGCCTTCCGCGAACTCGCCGCCGAGCGTGCGATCGTCTCGCAGCTCACGTCGGCGCTGAAGACACCGCGCGAGCAGCTGCCCGATCGGATCGCCGAGATCGCCGCGAACCTCAAGGCGGCCGAGAAGCGCATCGCGCAGTTCGAGGCGAAGGAGCGCGAAGGCCGGGTTCCGGCGATCGCCGACGCCGCCGAGCGCATCGGCGCCTTCCGCGTGGCCGCAGTGTCGATCGGCGAGGTCGCCTCGGGGGATGACCTGCGCGGCCTCGCGCTGAGCGTGCGCGAACGCCTCGGGTCCGACCCCGCGGTCGTCGCGCTCGGCGGCGTGGCCGGCGGGCGGCCCGTCGTGGTGGTCGCGACGAACGAGGCCGCCCGTGCGGCCGGCGCCAAGGCCGGGGCGCTCGCGAAGCGCGCCGCGGGCGTGCTCGGCGGCGGTGGCGGCGGACGCGATGACGTCGCCCAGGGCGGCGGAACGGATGCCGCAGCCCTTCCGGCGGCCTTCGACGCCATCACGACCGAGCTGCGGAGCGCGTGACCGGTTTCCGTCGCGGCGTGCGACTCGGCGTGGACGTGGGCAGGGCCCGCGTCGGCGTCTCGCGCTGCGACCCCGACGGGATGCTGGCGGTCCCGGTGGAGACGGTGCCGCGCTCGGATGCCTCGCTCCAGCGTCTCGCCGAGATCGCGGAGGAGTACGAGCCTCTCGAGTTCGTCGTCGGCCTCCCCGTGAACATGCATGGCGAGGACACCCCGTCGACGACCGATGCCAGAGATTTCGCCTCTGCGCTGACCGCTCTGACGTCCATCCCGGTACGGCTCGTCGACGAGCGTCTGAGCACGGTCTCGGCGCATGCCGCGCTCCGCTCCTCTGGAAGAACCCAGCGGAACTCTCGTAGCATTGTCGATCAGGTCGCCGCTGTGGTCCTGCTGCAGCACGCGATCGACACGGAGAAGAGCACCGGCAGCCCGGCCGGTTCCGTGGCCCCGACCCCCGAGGAGCCCGCCTGACCATGCCCGATCGTGAGAACGCAGAGTCGAGTTCGCACAGTCTGTCCGACGAGCTCTTCTCGAAGCTGCCGGAACCGTCGCACCGTGCGCCGTCGTCCGAATCGTCTCCGCCGGCTCCCGGTTCGCGCCGGGCCCGTCGCGAGGCCGCGCGGTCCGGAGACTCCGCGCAATCCGGTGACGACGCGCAATCCGGTGACGACGACGCGACACGCACTCGTACGATCGTGAGCGAGCCACCCGCCGTGCCTGCGCGTTCGGAGGAATCCGCACCGGCGGCAGCACACGAGCAGAACGCGGACGTGAACGAAGAGCCTGCCGCTCCGGCGCAGGCCGCGCAGCCCCGTGCGGCGACGCTCGACGACCTGTTCGAAGCCGACCACAGCGAGGTCGTCCACTCCAAGAAGGAGAAGAAGAAGCGCCGCACCGGGTGCCTCGTCGCCCTCGTGATCCTCCTCGCCATCCTCGGCGGTCTGACCGCGGGCGGATTCTGGGTCTGGAACACCTACGGCGACAAGATCAGCGACGTCATGGGCTGGGGCCCGCCCGAGGACTGGGAGCCCGGCATCGCGACCGGCGAGGTCTTCGTCACGATCCGTGACGGCGACACCGGCGCGCCCGTGTCCACCGCGCTGTACGAGGCGGGCGTCACGCGCACGGAGAACGTCTTCTACGACTACCTGGTCGACGAGAACATCGCCGTGACGTTCTACCCCGGCGTGTACAAGCTGCAGGAGAAGATGACGGCGCAGGCCGCACTCGAGGCGATCCAGGACCCTGCGAGCAAGGCCGAGAACACGGCATCCGTTCCGGAGGGGTCCACGCTCGAGCAGATGCTCCCGCTGATCGCCGACGGGCTGGCGATGCCCGTGGAGGACTTCCAGGCGGCCGTCGAGAACCCGAGCACCTACGGCGTGGCAGCGGACAGCCTGGAGGGCTGGCTGTTCCCTGCCGTCTACACCTTCGATCCGGACGTCACCGCCGAGCAGGTGATCCAGCGGATGGTCGACCGGACGCGGGAGTCGCTCGCGGCCGCGGATGTTCCCGAGGCCGATGCCCAGCGCATCCTGACGATCGCTTCGATCATCCAGCGCGAAGGCAGGGCAGACGACTTCGACAAGGTGTCGCGGGTCATCCAGAACCGTCTCGACGATGGGATGAAGCTGCAGATGGACTCCACCGCGCAGTTCGGCTACGGAGAACTGCACGCAGGGGTCGTCAGCACCTCGGAGGAGGCGCAGTTCGACGACAACCCGTGGAACACCTATGTGATCGACGGGCTTCCGAAGGGCCCGATCGCGACAGCCAGCGACGCTGCGATCGACGCGGCCATGCATCCGGCAGACGGACCGTGGCTCTACTTCGTCACGATCAACCCGCAGACCGGTGAGACGGTCTTCTCGACGACGTACGAGGAGCACCAGGCCGCGATCGGAACATGGCAGCAGTGGTGCCGTGACAACCCCGACCAGGGCTGCTGAGACGATGACGACGAGCCCCCGCCTCGCGGTATGGGGCGACCCGATCGCGCATTCGAGGTCGCCGCAGCTCCACACCGCGGCCTACCGCGTGCTCGGCCTCGACTGGGTGTACGACCGTCGCCAGGTGACGGCCGAAGCGTTCGATGACGCTCTGGCCGGACTCGACGGCGGTTGGCGCGGGCTGTCGCTCACGATGCCGCTCAAGGAACGCGCCTTCGCGGCGGCCGCGAGCGTCGATCGGCATGCCGAGCTCACGGGGGTCGTGAACACGCTGCTGCTAGGGGAGCGGCCGGCGGGTTTCAACACCGACGTCGGCGGCATCGTCGACGCGCTCGGCGATGACGGCATCACCGGGGTGCGGTCCGTCCGCATCCTCGGCGCCGGGGCGACCGCGGCATCCGCCCTGGTCGCGTCCGCCGAACTCGGTTCCGAGCACGTCGAGGTCCGCGCCCGGAGGCCCGAGCGCGCCGCGGCGCTCATCGCCCTGGGCCGGCGCCTGGGTGTTCAGGTCGACGTCGACCTCCTCGACGCCGCGCCGACTGCCGTCGATCTGACCGTCTCCACGCTTCCGGGCGGCGCCGATCTGGACGAGAGCGTCGCACGGGCGCTCTCCGCGGACGGCGGAGCACTGTTCGACGTCGCCTACGCGCCGTGGCCGTCGGCGCTCGGCGCCGTCTGGCAGCAGCGGCCGGTGATCTCCGGACTCGGGATGCTCCTGCACCAGGCCGTCCGCCAGGTGCGGATCTTCGTGAACGGCGACCCGGCGGCACCGCTCCCGGATGAGCGCGCCGTGCTGACCGCGATGCGCGACGCGCTCTGACGAGGCGGTCTGCGACATACGGACCGAGCAGGGTCTGAAGCCATGGGAGACTGGAGCAATGCTCCGCGTGCTCACCGCCGGCGAATCGCACGGCCCCGAACTCATCGCCGTCATGGAGGGGCTGCCCTCCGGCGTCCCGATCTCCTCCGAGGCGATCCAGGCAGACCTCGCGCGCCGCAAGCTCGGCTACGGCCGCGGCTCGCGCATGAAGTTCGAGCAGGACGAACTGACGATCTCCGGCGGCGTCCGCCACGGCAGGACGCTCGGCAGCCCGGTCGCCCTGCGCATCGGCAACACCGAGTGGCCCAAGTGGGTCGAGGTGATGAACCCCGAGCCGGTCGAGATCACCGAGAAGTCGCGCGGCCGCTCGGCACCGCTGACCCGCCCGCGGCCGGGGCACGCCGACCTCGTCGGCATGCAGAAGTACGACTTCGACGAGGCCCGTCCGATCCTCGAGCGCGCGAGCGCCCGCGAGACCGCGGCCCGTGTCGCGCTCGGCGCCGTGGCCCGTTCATTCCTCGGCGAACTCGGCATCCGCCTGGTCAGCCACACGCTCTCCATCGGACCCGTCCAGGTTCCCGAGGGGCGCGCCCTGCCGACGCCCGACGACGTCGACGTGCTGGATGCCGATCCGCTGCGCTGCTTCGATGCCGAGACGTCCGCGCGCATGGTCGACGAGATCGACGACGCCCGCAAAGCGGGCGACACCCTCGGCGGCATCGTCGAGGTGCTCGCGTACGGACTGCCCCCAGGGCTCGGCTCGCACGTGCATTGGGACCGGCGCCTGGACGGTCGTCTCGCGCAGGCCGTCATGAGCATCCAGGCCATCAAGGGCGTCGAGATCGGTGACGGCTTCGAGACCACGCGCCGCCGGGGCTCCGCAGCCCATGACGAGCTCTTCGCCGCCGATGACGGGATCACGCGGTCCTCCGACCGCGCCGGAGGCACGGAGGGCGGCATGTCCACCGGTACCGTGCTGCGCGTCCGCGCCGGCATGAAGCCGATCGCGACGGTGCCGCACTCGCTGCGGACGATCGACGTCGCAACCGGCGACGCCGCGACCGCCCACCACCAGCGCTCCGACATCAGCGCGGTTCCCGCAGCCGGCGTCGTCGCCGAGGCCATGGTCGCCATCGAGCTGGCGAACGCCGTGCTCGAGAAGTTCGGCGGCGACAGCATCGGCGAGACCCGCCGCAACCTCGAGAGCTACCTCGCCGCCATCCCGGCGGAGCTGCGCACAGCCCCCGCTTCCGAGGCGGCCCTGATCGCCCACGATGAGCGGTCCTGAGCCTCTGACGCTCGCGCTCGTGGGACCCATGGGCGCAGGGAAGACGAGTGTGGGGCGCCGGGTCGCCAAGAAGCTGCAGGTGCCGTTCATCGACACCGACAGGCGGATCGTCGTCGAGCACGGACCGATCCCCGAACTGTTCACGGCCTACGGCGAGGAGCACTTCCGCGCGCTCGAGCGCGCAGCGGTCGCGCAGGCCCTCGCCGAGGGCGGTGTGGTCTCCGTCGGCGGAGGAGCCGTGACCTCGGCCGAGACGCGGGAGCTGCTGAGACGGCATCCGGTCGTCCTCCTCACCGTCTCGCCCGAGACGGTCGCCCGCCGTATCAGCGGCGGAGGGCGGCCAATGCTCGCCGGGGGCGAGGACCCGATGGTGCGGTGGAACGAGATCTACGAGCAGCGCCGCGGCTGGTACGAGGAGGTCGCCGATGCGACCTTCGACACGTCTCGACGGCCGATGCACCGCATCGCCGAAGAGATCGCGGCATGGAGGAGAGAGCAGGCATGAGCACGACGACCATCAGCGTCACCGGACAGGCGTCCTACGACATCAGCATCGGCCGGGGCATCCTGGACCAGGTGTCCGGTGCGCTCGATCCAGCCGTCCGCAAGATCCTCGTCGTCCACCCCCCGACGCTCGCGGCACGCGCCGCGGAGCTGCGCGACCGCCTGCTCGCCGACACGACGAACGGACAGCGCGAGGTGCTGCTGGCCGAGATCCCGGATGCCGAGCAGGGCAAGCGCATCGAGGTGGCGGCCTTCTGCTGGCAGATCATGGGGCAGTCCGACTTCACCCGCACGGACGCGGTCATCGGCTACGGCGGGGGAGCGGTCACCGACGTCGCGGGCTTCGTCGCGGCCACCTGGCTGCGCGGCGTGCAGGTCGTGCAGGTGCCGACGACCGTCCTCGGACTCGTCGACGCCTCGGTCGGAGGCAAAACCGGCGTCAACACGAACGAGGGCAAGAACCTCGTCGGCGCCTTCTGGGCGCCGCGCGCGGTGATCGGAGACCTGGACGAGCTCGGCAGCCTCAGCGCCCACGAGGCCACGGCCGGGTTCGCCGAGGTCGTGAAGGCCGGCTTCATCTGGGCACCCGAGATCCTCGACATCATCGAGGCGGACCCGGCAGCGGCCGTCGACACCACGACCGACGGATTCCGCCGCGCGGTCGAGCTCGCCGTCGACATGAAGGCACGTGTCGTGTCCGAGGACTTCCGCGAGGCGGGGCAGCGCGAGATCCTCAACTACGGCCACACGCTCGGCCACGCCATCGAGCACGCCGAGCGCTACCGCTGGCGGCACGGCGCCGCGATCTCGATCGGCATGATGTACGCGGCCGAGCTGTCGCGGCTGGCCGGCCGGCTCTCCGACGCGGCCGTCGACCGGCACCGGTCCATCCTCGAGTCGTTGGGCCTTCCGACCACTTACCGCGCGGGTGCATGGGCGACCCTGCTCGCGACCATGCAGCGCGACAAGAAGGCCCGCGGCGGGATGCTCCGCTTCATCCTGCTCGACGACATCGCCAAGCCCACCGTGCTGCAGGCACCGGACGAGTCGCTCCTGTTCGCCGCCTACCAGGAGGTGGGGGCATGACCCGCCGGCTGCTGCTCGTGAACGGCCCGAACCTCAATCTGCTCGGTGTCCGCGACCCCGCGGTCTACGGCACGTCCACCCTGGCCGACGTCGAGCGGATCACAGCCGAGGCCGCCGCTGCGGCCGGGTTCGAGGTGCGCAGCATCCAGTCGAACCATGAGGGCGTGCTGATCGACGCCATCCACGACGCCCGCGAGGACTGCGCAGGCGTCGTGATCAATCCCGGCGGCCTCACCCACACCTCCGTGGCTCTGCGCGACGCCCTGACCGGCGTGAGCCTGCCGTTCGCCGAGGTGCACATCTCCGACGTCAACGCGCGGGAGGAGTTCCGCCGCTTCTCGTACCTGCACGACGTCGCCGCCGTCCGGGTGATCGGCGAGGGGGTCGACGGCTATGCGAGCGCCGTCGCACAGCTGACGGCGCTCATCCCGTAGAATCTACTGTCGGCCGCGCGCTTCGACCTGCTCGGCGACCGGCCCCCTTACTTCTAACGAACGGAACTTCCCCGCATGGCATCCACCGCAGACATCAAGAACGGCGTCGTCCTGAACATCGACGGACAGCTCTGGAGCGTCATCGAGTTCCAGCACGTCAAGCCGGGCAAGGGCGGCGCGTTCGTGCGGACCAAGCTCAAGAACGTGGTCACGGGCAAGGTCGTCGACCGCACGTACAACGCCGGCGCCAAGGTCGACATCGAGAACGTCGACCGCCGCGACTTCACGTACCTGTACGCCGACGGCGACGGTTTCGTGTTCATGGACACCACGGATTACGACCAGATCACGCTCAGCGACGTCGTCGTCGGGGAGGCGAAGAACTTCCTGCTCGAGAACCAGCAGGTCACCATCGCCCTCAACAACGGCAACCCGCTCTACATCGACCTGCCCGCGTCCGTCATCCTCGAGGTGACCTACACCGAGCCGGGCCTGCAGGGCGACCGCTCCTCGGCCGGCACCAAGCCCGCCACCGTCGAGACCGGCTACGAGATGCAGGTTCCGCTGTTCGTCGAGACCGGCACGAAGATCAAGGTCGACACCCGTTCGGGCGACTACCTCGGCCGCGAGAAGTAAGGCGTGAGCGCCCGCACGAAGGCGCGCAAGCGCGCACTCGACATCCTCTTCTCCTCGGACGTCCGCGGAGACGAGATCGCCGTCACGCTCGCCGCCGAGGCGAAGCGCGCGGCCAGCGAACCCGCTCGCGAAGCGTCATGGCTCTACGCCCGCGAGATCGTGGACGGGATCATCGACCACCGCGGCGACATCGACGAGAGCATCGTCACGCACAGCCGTGACTGGAAGCTCGAGCGCATGCCTGCGGTCGACCGCGCACTGCTGCGCATCGGCGTCTGGGAGATCCTCTACAACGACGAGATCCCGACGGCCGTCGCGATCGATGAGGCCGTCGAGCTCGCCAAGGAGCTCTCGACCGAGGACTCCGGCGCGTTCGTGCACGGCGTCCTGGCCCGGGTGGCGCGCTCCAGCTGATGGCCGACTGGCGCCTGCTCCTGGCGGACGCCGCCGCGCCGAAGGGCGGCACACCGCTCGCTCTCGGCATCGAGGTGCGGCAGCGTGCGTCGGTCGGCGCCCACCAGTGGGCCCCGCGCCCGGTGCGCACCGCGACGGTCCGCGACGTGGTGCGAGGCGAGGGCGATCTGCTCCTGGGCATCCGCCCGCTCATGCGCAGCGAATCGACCGGGGCGTGGGTGCAGGGGACGGCATCGTGGGATGCCGTGCGCCGCCCGGGCTCGGCGTTCACGCCGGAGCAGGCCCGCTGGTTCGGCGAGCTTCTCAGCATCGCCCGCGACTCGCTGTTGTCGGGGACGGCGGGCGACTGGCTCATCCTGGACACCGTCGAGTCGGGGCTGCTCTGGTCGCACCTGCGCGCAGCCGCGGCGTGCGGCATCCCGATCCTGACGATCCAGAAGAGCTTCGAGGTGGTCTTCGCCGACAGCGGAGTGGTCACCGCAGCTGTCGAGCGCACCGAGTCCGGCCTCTCGGTCGCAGCCGACGTGACCCTCGACGGGCGCGCGGTCGACGTCCGCGAGGTGCGCACGATCGGTCGAACCGGTGTCTACGCCGTGACGCCGCTCGGTGCCCGCGCGCGCGTGACGCTCGCCGAGATCCCGCTCAGCCCGGCCGTGCACGCGCTGCTGGGCGCGCGGGCGGCGCTCTCCGTGCCCGCGGCGGAGGAGAACGCGTTCCTGCGCGATGCCTATCCCGCGATCGCCCGCCGCGTCGAGGTCCGGGCAGTCGGCGCCGTCGAACTGCCGGCGGTCCCGCCACCGGTCGCCACGCTGGTCGTCACGCACCGTCCGCGCGACACGGTCGACTACGCGTTCGAGTGGACCTACCGCGGCTACGGGCGGTTCGGCGCCGCACCGACGCCCGACGCGATCCGGGATGCCGATGCCGAAGCGATGGCCGGTGAGGCGCTCGCGCGGCTGTGGGAGGAGGTGACGGGGGAGCGGTTCACCGGTGGAGGAAGCCTCCACGACGTCGACGCGGCCGAGTTCGTCACGCACGTCGTCCCGGCGTTGAAGGAGCGCGGCGTCGATGTCGTCGTCGCCGGACGCCCGCGCACGTACCGCGAACTCAGCGGTGCACCCGAGATCACGGTCTCGACCGTGGAGACCACCGACCCGGACTGGTTCGATCTCGGCGTGCTCGTCAGGATCGACGGGCGCAGCATCCCATTCGCCCCGCTGTTCACCGCCCTTTCGATGCGCCGCACCAAACTCCTCCTCGTCGACGGCAGCTGGTTCTCGCTCGCGCACCCTGCGCTCGACGCGCTGCGCGAGCTCATCGACGAGGCTACGGAACTCGCCGAATGGGAGACCGGCCCCCGGATCAGCCGCTACCAGACCGCGCTCTGGGAGGACTTCGAAGACCTCGCCGACGAGGCTCGACCCGCGGTGGCCTGGCGGGAGACGGCGGACGGCCTCCGCGAGGCGACGACCGTTCCCCCGGTGCCCGTCCCTGCCGGTCTGCGCGCCGAACTGCGCCCGTATCAGCGCCAGGGTTTCGACTGGCTCGCCTTCTTGTGGAGCCACCGCCTCGGCGGCGTGCTCGCCGATGACATGGGTCTCGGCAAGACGATCCAGCTGCTGACGCTCATGCTGCACGCCCGCGAGAACGGTGAGCGGCGCCCGTTCCTCGTCGTCGCACCCACTTCGGTGCTGCAGACCTGGCGCGAGGAGGCATCGAGATTCGCGCCGGGGCTGCGGGTGAGCGTGGTCGACGGCACGCGCGCGCGTCGCGACGCGTCGGTCGACGAGATCGCAGAGGATGCGGACGTCGTGGTGACCTCGTACACGCTCATCCGCCTGGGTGGCGACGAGTACAACGCGCGCGAATGGGCCATGCTCGTCCTCGACGAGGCTCAGTTCGTGAAGAACCCGGAAGCCAAACAGCACATCGCCGTCGCCGCCGTGCCCGCGGACGTCACCATCGCCGTCACCGGCACGCCGCTCGAGAACAGCCTCGCCGACCTCTGGGCGCTTCTGAAGCTCACAGCCCCGGGGCTGTTCGCCTCCGCCCGCCGGTTCAGGCAGGACTACATCCAGCCGATCGAACAGGGCAAGGTGCCCGAGAACGAGGAGGGCGGCGAATACCGCCGGCGGCGTCTGGAGCGCCTGCGCCGGCGGATCCGGCCCCTCGTCCTCCGCCGCACCAAGGACCTCGTGGCCCCGGAGCTGCCGGCCAAGCAGGAACAGCTGCTGCACGTCGAACTGGGGCCTGCGCACCGCGGACTGTACGACACGGTGCTGCAGCGCGAGCGCCAGAAGGTGCTGGGCCTGCTGCAGGACCTCGACCGCAATCGGTTCATCGTCTTCCGATCGCTCACGATGCTCCGGATGCTGGCTCTCGCCCCCGGACTCATCGACGAGGGGGATGCGCGCATCGCCTCGCGCAAGCTCGAGGTCCTCGCCGAGCGCGTGATCGAACTGCACGCCGAGGGGCACCGTGCGCTCGTCTTCAGTCAGTTCACCTCGTTCCTGGAGCTCGCCGCAGCGAGGCTCGATCGGGCCGGCATCCCCTACGCTCATCTCGACGGCTCCACCCGCGACCGCCAGCGGGTCATCGACGGGTTCCGGGACGGCTCGCAGCCCGTGTTCCTCATCAGCCTGAAGTCCGGCGGATTCGGGCTGACGCTGACCGAGGCCGACTACGTCTTCCTGCTCGATCCGTGGTGGAACCCTGCCGCCGAGGCCCAGGCCGTCGACCGGGCGCACCGGATCGGCCAGCAGAACCCCGTCATGGTCTACCGCATGATCTCCGAGGGGACGATCGAGGAGAAGGTGCTCGCCCTGCAGCAGCGCAAGGCGCGCCTGTTCACCGCGGTCATGGACGACGACGAGCTCTTCGCCCGCTCGCTGACCGCCGACGACATCCGCGGCCTGCTCGAACCTTGAGCCCTGTGGCTTTTCCCCGGCCGGGCACCCGGCGCGCACAGCATCCCGCCGGTAGAATCGTGCAGTCCACCACAGGAGGAGCGCAATGCGGATCACGGGACTCGGCCACGCCGGGATGTTCATCGAGACGGCCGGCGGGAACATCATCTGCGACCCGGTGCTCGGCCCCTCGTTCTTCGGCTCCTGGTTCCCGTTCCCCGACAACCGGGGCCTCGACTGGGAGCGGTTCGGCCGCGAGGCGGACTTCCTGTACATCTCGCACCGTCACCGCGACCACTTCGACCCGAAGCTGCTCCAGCGCTACATCCGCAAGGACATCGAGGTGCTCCTCCCGGAGTACCCGATCGATGACCTCGAGCAGGACATCCGCGCACTCGGCTACACGAACATCACCTACGCCCCCGCCGGGCGGGTGATCGAGCGCGGCGACCTGAAGATCATGATCACCCCGCTCCGGGCGCCCAGCGACGGCCCGATCGGCGACTCCTCGCTCAGCGTCGACGACGGCACGGGTTCGGTCCTCAACCAGAACGACTCGCACCCTCTCGACCTCGACAAGCTCCTCGACTTCGGCAAGCCGGACGCGTACTTCACGCAGGTCTCCGGCGCCATCTGGTGGCCGATGGTCTACGACCTGCCGCTGGATGCCAAGCAGAACTTCGCGCGGCTCAAGCGCGATGCGCAGAACAAGCGGGCGATGTTCTACATCGAGAAAGTCGATGCCCCCCACGTGTTCCCGATGGCGGGCCCCCCGATGTTCCTGCGCGACGACCTGTTCGACTTCAACGGCACCGGCCGCAACGGCGAGTCGATCTTCACCGACCAGAAGCAGTTCCTCGCCCACATGAAAGAGCAGGCTCCGCAGTACGACGGGCAGCTGTTCGTGCCGGGCACGGTGGTGACCCTCGAGAACCGCGAACTGGTCGGCGTCGAGCAGACGCTGTACACGCAGGACGAGATCGACCACATCTTCGATGAGAAGTGGGACTACCTCGAGGAGCAGCGAGCCCAGCGTCAGCAGGAGATCCGCGACGAGGAGACGTCCCGCGCTCCCGAGCTGCCGGCGGAGGAGATCCTCGCCGAGCTCAAGGCCTGGTGGGAGCCGCTGCTGAAGAAGTCGCGCACGATCCGCCTCGGCGTCGGTGGCAATGTGCGCTTCCGCATCGGCGACCTCGACATGGTCGTCGACTTCCCCCGCGCCAAGGTGCGCGAGTACGCGGGGGAGGAGTGCATCTACTGGTACACGATCCCCGCCGACCTCGTCTCCACCAACATCCGCGACCGCGAGATCGACTGGTCGAACTCGATCTTCCTGTCGATGCAGTTCTCGGTCGGCCGCAGCGGAAAGTTCAACGAGTTCCTCACCACGTTCCTCAAGTGCCTGTCGGTCGACCGCATCGAGTACGTCGAGAACTGGTACTCCGAGCAGACCGACCAGACCGAGGACGCCGAGATCGGCGACTGGGTCGTGCAGCGGCGGTGCCCGCACCTGCGTGCGGACCTCACCAAGACCGGCAAGGTCGACGAGGACGGCATCCTCACCTGCAGCATGCACGACTGGAAGTGGGACCTGAAGACGGGGAAGTGCCTGACGACGACGGGACACGCGATCCGCGCCGAGCGCTGCCCCGTCACCGAGGACGCCCTGAAGCTCGGCTGAGGGTAGAGTGGTGCCTGCAAGCAACCTTTAACACCGTCCGGAGAGGCGGAGAAGGGAGCGGCTGATGAGCGCACGCACTGTGCTGCAGCAAGCCGATATCTCGCGGGCTCTGACCCGCATCGCCCATGAGATCCTCGAATCCAACAAGGGTGCGGCTGACCTGGTGCTGCTGGGGATCCCCACGCGCGGCGTCGCCCTCGCGCAGCGCCTCGGCGCGCTGATCGAACAGATCACCGGCACCGCCGTGCCCGTCGGATCGCTCGATGTCACGATGTACCGCGACGACCTCGCCAAGCACCCGACGCGGTCCCCGCAGCCCACCGAGATCCCCGCGGGCGGCATCGACGGCAAGACCGTCGTGCTCGTGGACGACGTGCTCTTCTCGGGACGCAGCATCCGCGCCGCCCTCGACGCGCTCGGGTCGATCGGACGCCCCGCGATCGTGCGCCTCGCGATCCTCGTCGACCGCGGCCACCGCGAACTGCCGATCCGCCCGGACTTCGTCGGCAAGAACATCCCCTCCGCCAGGACGGAGCGCGTCAACGTGCGCCTGACGGAGAACGACGGCGCGGACGAGGTGACGATCGGAGCATGAGGCACCTCCTCGACACTCACAGCCTCGAGCGGGCAGCGGCCCTGCGCATCCTCGACGTCGCCGAGGACATGGCGGACACGCAGTCGCGCGAGATCAAGAAGCTGCCGACGCTGCGCGGCAAGACCGTGGTCAACCTGTTCTTCGAGGACTCCACGCGCACGCGCATCTCGTTCGAGGCCGCGGCCAAGCGGCTCTCGGCCGACGTCATCAACTTCGCCGCGAAGGGATCGAGCGTCTCGAAGGGCGAGAGCCTGAAGGACACCGCCCAGACGCTCCAGGCGATGGGGGCGGATGCCGTCGTCATCCGCCATGCGGCATCCGGCGCGCCGCGCACTCTCGCCACGAGTGGCTGGATCTCGGCCGGTGTGGTCAACGCCGGAGACGGGACGCACGAGCACCCGACCCAGGCGCTTCTCGACGCCTTCACGATCCGCAAGCGCCGCTACGGTGCAGCCAGCCGGGGCCGCGACCTCGCCGGCGTCCGCGTCGTGATCGTCGGCGATGTGCTGCACTCGCGGGTCGCCCGCTCGAACGTCTGGCTGCTCACGACGCTCGGCGCCGATGTCACGCTCGTGTCGCCCCCGACGCTGGTCCCGCAGAACGTGTCGGCGTGGCCGGTGCGCGTGCTCTACTCGCTCGACGAGGCGCTCGCAGAGGGCCCGGACGCCGTGATGATGCTGCGCATCCAGCTCGAACGCATGAACGCGGCGTATTTCCCGAGTGAGCGGGAGTATTCCCGCACCTGGGGGCTCGACGCCGTGCGCGCGGCGGCGCTTCCGGGCGATAGCATTGTGATGCACCCCGGACCCATGAACCGCGGCCTCGAGATCTCATCGGAGGCGGCGGATTCGCCGCGTTCGACGGTGCTCGAGCAGGTCGCGAACGGCGTGTCCGTGCGGATGGCCGTGCTGTACCTGCTGCTGGCAGGAGAACGAGACGACGAACGAGGGAGAGACCTGTGACAGAGACCCTCTTGATCGCAGGAGCCAGTGTCCTGGGCGCCGGCGGCGCCGACATCCTCGTCGAAGACGGAGTCATCACCGGGATCGGCACGGGACTCAGCCGTGACGGCGCCCGCGTGATCGACGCCGACGGACTCGTCGCGCTTCCCGGCCTCGTGGACCTGCACACCCACCTGCGCGAACCCGGATACGAGGCATCAGAGACGATCCTCACCGGTACCCGTGCTGCGGCGGCCGGCGGCTTCACCGCCGTCTTCGCCATGCCGAACACCTCTCCGGTCGCCGACTCGGCCGGCGTCGTCGAGCAGGAGCTCGCCCTCGCCGAGGCCGCCGGCTACGCCACCGTCCAGCCGATCGGTGCGGTCACGGTGGGGCAGAAGGGCGAGCGCCTGGCCGAGCTCGGCGCCATGGCCGGGTCCCGAGCGAAGGTCCGGGTGTTCAGCGACGACGGGTTCTGCGTGTTCGATCCGCTGATCATGCGCCGTGCGCTCGAGTACGTGAAGTCCTTCGGCGGCGTCATCGCGCAGCACGCGCAGGACCCGCGCCTGACCGAGGACGCGCAGATGAACGAGGGCGTCGTCTCGGCCGAACTCGGCCTCGCCGGCTGGCCCGCCGTCGCAGAGGAGTCGATCATCGCCAGAGACGTGCTCCTCGCCGAGCACGTCGGCTCCCGTCTGCACGTGTGCCACCTCTCCACGGCAGGCTCGGTCGACATCATCCGATGGGCCAAGAAGCGCGGCATCCAGGTGACCGCCGAGGTCACCCCGCATCACCTGCTCCTGACCGACGAGCTCGTCCGCGGCTACGACGCCCGCTACAAGGTCAACCCTCCGTTGCGCCGCGAGGAAGACGTCCTGGCCGTGCGCGAGGGCCTCGCGGACGGCACGATCGACATCGTCGCCACCGACCACGCCCCGCACCCGGGCGAGAGCAAGGCGTGCGAGTGGCAGGCAGCCGCGAACGGCATGGTGGGGCTCGAGAGCGCCCTGCGCGTCGTGCACCAGTCGATGGTGCAGACGGGGCTGCTCGAGTGGGACGACGTCGCACGCGTGATGAGTTCGGCCCCGGCGCGCATCGGGATGCTCGACGGGCACGGTGAGCCCCTCGAGGTCGGCCGTCCGGCGAACATCACGCTGTACGACTCCGCCGTCGCCGGCACGTTCACCCAGGCCGATCTGCACGGCCGCAGCGAGAACTCGCCGTACCTGGGCCGTGAGCTGCCCGGCCGCGTGGAGTGGACGATCCACAACGGCGTCGTCACCCTCGCCGAAGGCGCCGTCGCAGAGGAGCTGGTCCGATGAGCATGCGCGACCTCGCCGTCGCGATAACGATCGGCGTCGCCGTTCTGATCCTGCTGTCGATGGTCTTCGCCTGGCGACGACGAATGCGGCGCGACGCGGTCTACACCGCGCCGCTGGGCGTGCCCGAGCACGCCGAGGTCCTCAGCCGGCACGAGGTGCTGTACGTGTCGACGACGCGCCATGACGAGCCGCTCGAGCGACTGGCGATCGCGCCGCTCGCGTACCGCGCACGCGGCGAGCTCGCCGTCACCGACCGCGGAGCGGCGCTGTGCCTCGACGGGGCGCCCACGGTGTTCCTGTCGAAGGACAAGCTCGTCGGCGTCGACCGCGCCACCGTCACGATCGACCGGGTCGTCGAACCCGGCGGTCTCGTCCGCCTGTCCTGGAACGTGGATGCCGACACCATCGTCGACTCCTATCTGCGGTCCACCTCCGGGGCGCCGGACACCCTCATCTCAGAGATTCAGCGGGTCATCCCCGCCAACCACACAGGAGCCACGTCTTGACCAGCTCGAACAGCACAGCGCGCCGGATGCCGGCCCCGGCCGTCCTCGTCCTCGAAGACGGCACCCGTCACACCGGCCGCGCGTACGGCGCCGAGGGGACCACGCTCGGCGAAGTCGTCTTCGCGACCGGCATGTCCGGCTACCAGGAGACGATCACCGACCCGTCCTACGCCGGCCAGATCCTGCTGCAGACCGCGCCGCACATCGGCAACACCGGCATGAACGACGAGGACCCTGAGTCCCGACGCATCTGGGTGGCCGGCTACATCGTCCGCGACCCTTCGCGGGTCGTGTCGAACTGGCGGGCCAACGCATCGCTCGACGAGGCCCTCGTCCGCGACGGCATCGTCGGCATCAGCGGCATCGACACCCGCGCGGTCACCAGGCATATCCGCTCCGCGGGCTCCATGCGCGGTGGCATCTTCTCGGGCGCCGATGCAGACCTCGACCCCGAGGAGCAGCTGCGGCAGGTCGTCGAGGCGCCGCAGATGGCAGGGCAGAACCTCTCCTCGCAGGTGTCGGTCGACGTCGCGACCATCACCACGGCGATCGGGGAGCGCATCGGCAACCTCGCCGTCCTCGACCTCGGCGTCAAGCAGGCCACGATCGACAACCTCGCCGCTCGCGGGTTCGATGTGCACGTCCTGCCGCAGACGTCGACGATCGACGACATCCGGGCGGTCGACCCTGTCGCGGTGTTCTACTCGAACGGCCCCGGCGACCCGGCGGCGTCCGGCGACCACGTCGCGCTCCTGCGCGCCGTCCTCGACGAGGGGCTGCCGTTCTTCGGCATCTGCTTCGGCAACCAGCTGCTCGGGCGCGCCCTGGGCCTTGGCACCTACAAGCTGCCGTTCGGTCACCGCGGCATCAACCAGCCCGTGCTCGACAAGAGCACGGGCAAGGTCGAGATCACGGCTCACAACCACGGCTTCGCCGTCGACGCGCCGCTGGAAGGCGCGTTCGACAGCCCCAACGGATACGGCAAGGTCGAGGTCAGCCACGTGGGCCTCAACGACAACGTCGTCGAGGGACTTCGCGCCCTCGACATCCCGGCCTTCTCGGTGCAGTACCACCCCGAAGCCGCCGCCGGACCCCACGACGCAAACTACCTCTTCGACCGGTTCAAGGACATGGTCGTCGCACAGCAGGGAGACACCAAGTAATGCCGAAGCGCGACGACATCAACTCCGTCCTCGTCATCGGGTCGGGCCCGATCGTCATCGGTCAGGCCTGCGAGTTCGACTACTCCGGCACCCAGGCGTGCCGTGTGCTCCGCGAGGAGGGCGTTCGCGTCATCCTCGTCAACTCCAACCCGGCCACGATCATGACCGACCCGGACTTCGCCGACGCGACCTACATCGAGCCGATCACCCCCGAGGTCATCGAGACGATCATCGCCAAGGAGAAGCCCGACGCGATCCTGCCGACCCTGGGCGGTCAGACCGCGCTGAACGCGGCGATGGCCCTCGACAAGCAGGGCATCCTCGCCAAGTACGACGTCGAGCTCATCGGCGCGAAGGTCGAGGCGATCGAGAAGGGCGAGGACCGCCAGATCTTCAAGGAGCTCGTCCTCGAAGCGGGAGCGGATGTCGCGGCATCCGTCATCTGCCACAGCATGGACGAGCTGCTCGCGGGCGCCGAGAAGCTCGGCTACCCGCTCGTCGTCCGCCCGAGCTTCACCATGGGCGGGCTCGGATCCGGCTTCGCCTACGACGAGGAGGACCTCCGTCGCATCGGCGGCGCTGGCCTCCACGACTCGCCGACGAACGAGGTGCTGCTCGAGGAGTCGATCCTCGGGTGGAAGGAGTACGAGCTCGAGCTCATGCGCGACACGGCCGACAACACGGTCGTCGTCTGCTCCATCGAGAACGTGGACCCCGTCGGCGTGCACACCGGCGACTCGATCACGGTCGCACCGGCGCTCACGCTGACCGACCGCGAGTACCAGAAGATGCGCGACATCGGCATCGACATCATCCGCGCCGTCGGCGTGGACACCGGCGGATGCAACATCCAGTTCGCAGTCAACCCCGAGAACGGTCGCATCATCGTCATCGAGATGAACCCGCGCGTCTCTCGGTCCTCGGCGCTGGCGTCGAAGGCCACCGGCTTCCCGATCGCCAAGCTCGCCGCCAAGCTCGCACTCGGCTACCGTCTCGACGAGATCCCGAACGACATCACGGGCGTGACGCCGGCGAGCTTCGAGCCGACCCTCGACTACGTCGTGGTCAAGGTGCCCCGCTTCGCCTTCGAGAAGTTCCCCGCGGCGGATGCCACGCTCACGACCACCATGAAGTCCGTCGGCGAAGCCATGGCGATCGGCCGCAACTACGCCACCGCGCTGCAGAAGGCGCTCCGCTCGCTCGAGAAGCGCGGTTCGAGCTTCCACTGGGGCGAGGAGACCCGGAGCGTCGACGAGCTGCTCGAGATCTCGAAGACCCCGACAGACGGCCGCATCGTCACGCTGCAGCAGGCGCTGCGCAAGGGCGCGACGATCGAGCAGGCCTTCGAGGCCACGGCGATCGACCCGTGGTTCCTCGACCAGATCGTGCTGATCAACGAGGTCGCAGAGACGGTCCGCGCCGCCGAGGAACTCAGCGCCGACGTGCTGCGCTACGCCAAGGAGCACGGCTTCTCCGACGCGCAGATCGCGCAGCTCCGGGGCGAGGACGAGGCGGAGATCCGCGGCGTCCGGCACGCGCTGGGCATCCGCCCGGTCTACAAGACGGTGGACACGTGCGCGGGCGAGTTCCCGGCGCTGACCCCGTACCACTACTCGAGCTACGACTTCGAGACCGAGGTGTCGCCGTCAGAGCGCACCAAGGTCGTCATCATCGGCTCGGGCCCCAACCGCATCGGGCAGGGCGTCGAGTTCGACTACTCGTGCGTGCACGCGTCGTTCGCACTGTCGGATGCCGGGTACGAGACCGTCATGGTCAACTGCAACCCCGAGACGGTGTCCACCGACTACGACACCTCTGACCGCCTGTACTTCGAGCCGCTGACGCTCGAGGACGTGCTCGAGGTGCTCGACGCGGAGGCCGCCAGCGGAACCATCCTCGGCGTCGTCTGCCAGCTGGGCGGTCAGACCCCGCTCGGACTCGCCAAGGGCATCGAGGCGGCCGGCTACACGGTGCTCGGCACGAGCCCGGCAGCCATCGACATCGCCGAGGAGCGCGAGCTGTTCTCGCAGCTGCTCGCCTCGGCCGGCCTCGTGGCACCCCGACACGGCACGGCGATCGATGTCGAGGGCGCCGTCGCGATCGCGGAGGACATCGGGTACCCGGTGCTCGTCCGCCCGAGCTTCGTCCTCGGCGGGCGCGGCATGGAGATCGTCTACGACACCCCGAGCCTGCGCGACTACTTCGTGCGCACCGCCGGCGAGGTCATCGTCGGTCCTGGCACGCCGCTGCTCGTCGACCGCTTCCTCGATGACGCGATCGAGCTGGACGTCGATACGCTGTACGACGGCACCGAGCTGTACATCGGCGGCGTCATGGAGCATCTCGAAGAGGCCGGCATCCACTCCGGCGACTCCAGCTGCACCCTGCCGCCGGTCTCGCTCGGCCGCAGCGACGTCGACCGGGTCCGCGAGGCGACCCTGGCGATCGCCGAGGGCGTGGGCGTGCGGGGCCTGCTGAACGTGCAGTTCGCGATCAGCGCCGGCGTGCTCTACGTGATCGAGGCCAACCCGCGCGCCAGTCGCACGGTGCCGTTCGTGTCGAAGGCCCTGGGCATCCCGATGGCGAAGGCCGCCAGCCGCATCATGGCCGGCGCCACGATCGCCGAGCTCAAGACCGAGGGGCTGCTCCCCGCCGCCGACGGATCGCGGGTGCCGATGGACGCGCCCGTTTCCGTCAAGGAGGCCGTGCTCCCGTTCAAGCGGTTCCGCACCAAGGACGGCAAGATCGTCGACTCGGTCCTCGGCCCGGAGATGCGCTCGACCGGCGAGGTCATGGGCATCGACAAGGACTTCCCGACAGCGTTCGCGAAGAGCCAGGCCGCGGCCTACGGCGGCATGCCGACCTCGGGCACCGTGTTCATCTCGGTCGCCGATGCCGACAAGCGCGCCGTGATCCTGCCGGCGCACCGCCTGCAGCAGCTCGGCTTCACGCTGGTGGCGACCGAGGGCACGGCCGAGATCCTCTCCCGCAACGGCATCCCTGTGACGGTCGTCTCGAAGTTCAGCGAGACGCAGTCGTCGGGCGGCGAGAACATCGTCGACCTCATCAACGACGGCCGGATCGACATCGTGGTGAACACGCCCTCCGGCGGTGCTGCACGCGCCGACGGCTACGAGATCCGCGCCGCGGCCGTCGCGGCCGACAAGGCCCTGTTCACGACCATGGCGGTGCTCGGCGCCGCCGTGAGCGGAATGGATGCCGCCGATGAGGGCTTCGAGGTCAGGAGCCTGCAGGAGTACGCGCTCGACCGTCAGGCGGCGCTGTGACAGCGAGCTTCGGAGAGCGGACCCGTGCGGCGCTGGCCGCGCGCGGTCCGCTGTGCGTCGGCATCGACCCGCATGCGGCACTCCTGTCGGCGTGGGGCGTCGGCGACACCGCCGCCGGCGCGCGCGCGTTCGGACTACGCGCGGTGGATGCCGCGGCCGACCGCGTCGGCGTCGTCAAGCCGCAGGTGTCGTTCTTCGAGCGCTTCGGATCGGCCGGCTTCGCCGCCCTCGAGGACGTTCTGCGGGCGGCACGGGATGCCGGACTCCTCGTGATCGCGGACGCCAAGCGCGGCGACATCGGCACCACGATGGACGCGTACGCCGAGGCCTGGCTCACGCCCGGTTCGCCGCTCGAAGCAGACGCCGTGACGGTCAACCCGTATCTCGGCGTCGGCGCGCTGGAGAGCACGTTCGCGCTGGCGGAGGAGCACGGAAAGGGCGCATTCGTCCTCGCCGCGACGAGCAACCCGGATGCCGGCACGGTACAGCGCGCCCGTTCCGGGTCCGGCAACACGATCTCCGCCGCCGTCGTGGCCGAGGTCAGCGCTCGCAACGCGGGCACAACGGCCGAGGGGGAGTGGGCGAGCCTCGGCCTCGTCATCGGCGCCACCGTCGACTGGGCGCACGCGGGTCTGTCGCCGTTCACGCCGCCGGCCCCGATCCTGGCACCAGGATTCGGCGCGCAGGGTGCGGGACCCGACGACCTCGTCTCTCGCTTCGGCACGAGCGCACCGCTGGTCATCGCATCCGAGAGCCGCAGCATCCTCCAGGCGGGTCCCGCCGGCATCGCCGCAGCGATCGACGCCCGCGTCGACGAATACCGCAGGAGGGCCGATGCCTGAGCGCAGCGTCCCCGAGGTCGACCGCGCGGCCGCCGCGCGCAGGGCGGTCGAACGCCGTCAGGCCCGAGCATCCCTCAAGCGCGACCTCGGCATGCGGGTCACGACGCCGCAGGCGGTCGCCGAGCTGGCCTTCGCCGATGCGGACTCCGTCGCCGGCTCCATGCGGGTGACCGACTTCCTCCTCGCCCTCCCGGCGATCGGCGTCGGCAAGCGCGACCGGATCCTCACGGAGCTCGACATCTCGCCGGTGAAGCGACTGGGCGGGCTCGGCGTGCGCCAGCGAGCCAGCCTCCTGCACTGGCTGGACGAGCGTTTCCCCGCACCGGAGCCGCGCACGGGGCGCAGCCGGCTGCTCGTTCTGGCCGGACCCACGGCCGTGGGCAAGGGCACGGTCGCCGCGCACATCCGCGAGAATCACCCCGAGATCCACCTGTCGGTGTCGGCGACGACCCGCGCACCGCGCCCCGGCGAGATCGACGGCGTGCACTACTACTTCGTCGACGACGCCGAGTTCGACCGGCTCATCGCGGAAGGCGAGCTCCTGGAGTACGCCGTCGTGCACAACAAGTCGCGCTACGGCACGCCGCGTGCACCCATCGACGCCGCCCTCGCCGAGGGCCGGACGGTGCTCCTCGAAATCGATCTGCAGGGGGCGCGCCAGGTGCGCGCCGCGGAACCCTCGGCGACGCTGATCTTCCTCCTGCCGCCGACCTGGGACGAGCTGGTGCACCGACTCGTCGGCCGGGGCACGGAGAACGAGGAGGAGCGCGCCCGTCGCCTGCGCACGGCGAAGGTCGAACTGGCCGCTCAGAGCGAGTTCGATTACCGCATCGTGAACGAGGATGTCGCCGCCGCCGCGCGCGAGGTCGTAGAATTGTCTGAGGCACCAGCGCGCTGATCGCTCGCGCGCGCCCGCCGATTCGACTTTCGCGACGAACCCGTCGCCTGATCTGGAGGTCCCACCATGGCCGGACACCACACCAAGGGCATCATCGACCCGCCCATCGACAACCTGCTCGACCGCGTCGAGTCGAAGTACGAGCTGGTCATCTACGCGTCCAAGCGCGCGCGCCAGATCAACGACTACTACGCAGACCTCCACGAGGGCAACCTGTTCGACAACGTGGGCCCTCTCGTCGACTCGTCCGTCGAGGACAAGCCGCTGACCATCGCGCTGCACGAGATCAACGAGGACAAGCTGCGCCTTCGCCACGCTGAGTGAAGGCGCCCTCCTCGATGAGCGCGCTGCGCCTTTTCACGTCTGAATCCGTCACCGAGGGGCACCCCGACAAGATCTGCGACCAGATCTCGGACAGCATCCTCGACGGACTGATCGCCAAGGACCCGGCGTCGCGCGTCGCGGTGGAGACGCTCGTCACCACCGGGCTCGTGCACGTCGCGGGCGAGATCCGCACCGAGGCGTACGTCGACATCCCGACCATCGTCCGCGAGGTCGTGAGCGGCATCGGCTACACCTCGAGCGAGACCGGCTTCGACGGCGACTCGTGCGGCGTGAGCGTCTCGGTGGGGGAGCAGTCCAGCGACATCGCGCACGGCGTCGACCTCGCACAGGAGCACCGCGACGGATCGTCCAGCGACGCCCTGGACGGCCTCGGTGCCGGCGACCAGGGCATCATGTTCGGGTTCGCGACGGTCGAGACGCCCGAGCTCATGCCGATGGCCGGCCACACGGCGCACCGCATCGCCGAGCGTCTCACCGAGGTGCGTCGCTCCGGTGAGCTCGGGTTCCTGCGCCCCGACGGCAAGACCCAGGTCACACTCGGCTACGAGGGCTTCATGCCGAAGACGATCGACGCAGTCGTGCTCTCGACGCAGCATCACCCCGACATCTCGCAGGACGAGCTCAAGGAGCAGGTCCGGCGACTCGTGATCGATCCTGTGCTCGAGAACACCGGACTCGAGATGCCGTCGTCCGACCGCTACTTCATCAACCCCGCCGGGCCCTTCGTCACGGGCGGTCCGAAGGGGGATGCCGGTCTCACGGGCCGCAAGATCATCATCGACACCTACGGGGGAGCCGCCCGTCACGGCGGCGGCGCGTTCAGCGGCAAGGACCCGTCGAAGGTCGACCGCTCCGGCGCCTACGCCATGCGCTGGGTGGCCAAGAACGCGGTGGCCGCAGGTCTCGCCGATCGGCTCGAGGTGCAGGTCGCCTACGCCATCGGCGTCGCGCGGCCCGTCGGGCTCTACGTCGAGACGTTCGGCACCGGCAAGGTGTCGGACGAGGTGATCACGAATGCGATCCGCGAAGTCTTCGACCTGCGGCCGCAGGCGATCATCGAAGAGCTCGATCTGCTGCGTCCGATCTACCGTCAGACGGCCGCGTACGGTCACTTCGGCCGCGAACTGCCCGAGTTCACCTGGGAGCGCACGGACAGAGCCTCCGACCTGCGCCGCGCCGCGGGGCTGTAATGCTCGAGCGCGGGGAGCGCACGCACCGGCACCAGGGGCTGCGGTGAGCCGGCGAATCGCGAGGGTGCTGCTCGACTCGCCGCTGCCGCAGCTCGATCGCCTGTTCGACTACGTCCTCCTGGACGAGCTCGGCGAGGTGCCCATCGGTGCCCGCGTCCGCGTGCCGCTGCGCACAGCCGGCCGCATGGTCGACGCGTTCGTCGTCGAACTGGACACCGAGAGCGACACCGAACGCGCGCTGTCCACCGTCGAGAGCGTGGTTTCAACGGTTCCCGTGCTCCCCGAGCGCCTGTACCGGCTGGCGCGCCGCGTCGCGGATCGCGCGGCCGGTTCGGCATCCGACGTTCTGCGCCTGGTCATCCCCAAGCGTCAGGTCCGCGTCGAGAAGGCGTGGAAGGCGGATGCCGTCGCCGGGACGCCGTCCGATGAGGCACGCGAGCGGGCGGATGCGGTCCTCGCCGAGTACGCCGGACTCGCAGCGCTGCTCGACGAACGCGGCCGCGGTGCGGTCGAGGCTGTACCCGGGGTCACAGGCGACGCGCTGCCGTGGGCCCGCCTGCTCTCGGCCGCGGCGTCCGCGGTGCTGGCATCCGGCGCATCCGTCATCCTCGCGGTACCCGATCACCGCGACCTCGACCGGCTGCTGACGGCGCTTTCGGACTTCGTCCCCGAAGACGCGATCGTCCGCCACGACTCCCGGCAGACCAATCCCGAGCGATACCGGGGGTTCCTGCGCACGCTCGAGGACGCGCCGTGCATCGTCGTCGGCAACCGGTCCGCCGTGTACGCGCCGGTGCAGGCCGGACTCGTCGCCGTCTGGGACGACGGCGACCCGCTCTACAGCGAACCGCTCGCCCCGTACGTGCACGCGCGGGACGCCGTGCTCGTCCGCCAGGAGCAGGAGGGATCGGCGCTGCTGTTCGCCGGGCACACGCGCACGAGCGATGTCGAGCGCCTCGTGCAGCGCGGCTGGCTCGCCGATGTCCGCGCCGAGCGGCGGGTGACGCCGCGCATCGTGCTGAGCAGCCCGCAGGAGATGGAGCAGCCGGCTCAGCGCGTGCACTCCGGCGCCTTCACCGCGGCTCGAGCCGCGATCGCGGAGGGACCTGTCCTCGTCCAGGTCGCGCGTCCCGGCTTCGCACCGACGCTGGTGTGCGCGGACTGCCGGGCACCGGCCCGCTGCGCCCATTGCGGCGGCCCGCTGGGGGCGTCGCATCGCGGCGCGGTGCCGGTGTGCGGGTGGTGCGGCCGCGCGGGGCTCGCCTGGCATTGCCCGTCCTGCTCCTCCACGCAGCTGCGCCTGGCGGCATCCGGCAGCGAGCGCACCGCCGATGAGCTCGGCCGGGCGTTCCCCGGCGTACGCGTGATCGTCGCCGATGGCGCGCACCCCGTGGAGCACGTCTCCGACAAGCCCGCCCTCGTCATCGCCACCCGCGGGGCGGAGCCGATCGCCGCGGGCGGATACCGGGCTGTGCTGCTGCTGGACGGCTCGCGCATGCTGCAGGCGCCCGACCTGCGGATCGGCGAATCCTGCCTGCGGTGGTGGTCGAATGCGGCCGCCCTCGCAGCTCCCGGGGCCCCGATCCACCTCGTCGGCGTCGACGGACCCGTCGGACGGGCTCTGGCGACGTGGACGCAACCGGCGTACGCGCGTTCCGAGCTCGAGAGCAGAGCACCCCTGCACCTGCCGCCCGCGACCCGCGTCGCCCTCGTCGAAGGCGTACCGGCATCCGTGGCGCGCGCACTCGAGGATCTGCGCAGATTGCCCCTGCCGACCGATGCCGTGCTCGGTCCCGTGCCCGTCGAGGGCGAGGACGGCCGCGTACGCGCCCTCGTGAGGTTCGAGTACGCCGCGGGCCCGTCCGTGGCGACGACGCTGCGCGCCGCCGTCGTCGCGGAGGCGGTCAAGCGACGACGCGGACGCGGTCAGAGCAACCGCGTGCCGCTCTCGGTGCGCCTCGATATGCTCGATCCCGAGCTGTGATCGCCGTGGCGATCCACCCCACGTGAGAACCCATCCTTCCGGAGCACCTTCATGCGACTCGTCTTCGCCGGCACACCGGCGGCCGCCATTCCCACCCTGCGCGCCCTCGCCGGCTCCCACGACATCGCGGCCGTTATCACGCGCCCCGATGCGCCGCTCGGCCGCAAGCGCGTGCTCACGCCGTCGCCGGTCGCCCAGGTCGCAGACGACCTGGGCCTGCCCGTCATCAAGGCCGCGCGTCTCGACGATGACGTCACCTCACGGATCGCCGCTCTGCGCCCCGAGCTCGGCGTGATCGTCGCCTACGGCGGGCTGGTGCGCGAACCGCTGCTCCAGACTCCGGCGCACGGCTGGATCAACCTGCACTTCTCACTCCTGCCGCAGTGGCGGGGCGCGGCTCCGGTGCAGCGCGCGCTCATCGCCGGCGACGCCGAGCTCGGCGCCAGCGTGTTCCAGCTCGTCCCCGCGCTGGACGCCGGTGACGTGTTCGCGATGCGGACGGTCGATATCCCGGCAGACGCCACGGCCGACGTCGCCCTGCACGTGCTCGCCGAAGACGGTGCGGCCCTCACCGCCGAGGTCGTGGCCGGCATCGCCGACGGCACGGCGCGCGCCGTGCCTCAGGAGGGCGTACCGACGACCGCGCCGAAGCTCACGATCGATGACGGGGCGTTGGACTGGCACCTGCCGCTCGAGGCGGTGTATTCCCGCTTCCGCGGCGTCACCCCCGAACCCGGCGCGCACACGACCATCGGCGGTCTTCGCGTGAAGGTGCTCGAGGCCGCCCCGGCGGCAGAAGCCGACGCACTGGACCCCGGCCGGATCACCGCAACGAAGCATGCCGTCCTCATCGGCACTGCGACCAGGCCGCTCGCCGTGACGCGTGTGCAGCCGGCCGGGAAGGCCGCCATGAGCGCAACGGACTGGTGGCGCGGGCTGCGCGCCGACGACGCCGTGCGAGCGGGCGCATGAGCGCGCCGCAGGATCGGCGCCCGCGTCGTCGACAGGACGGCGAGCAGGGCTCGCGCACCCGGCAGGGGCAGCCGCCCCGCCTGGTGCAGTCGGCCAGGCGCGTGCAGCCGGCCAGGCGCGTCGCGTACGACGTCCTGCGGGCCGTGAGCGACTCCGATGCCTACGCCAACCTGCTGCTGCCGTCCGCGATCGCCGAGGCCGGCCTCAGCCCGCAGGATGCGGCGCTGGCGACGGAGCTCACGTACGGCGCGCTGCGCCGTCGTGGAACCTACGACGCCGTGATCTCGGAGGCTGCGGGACGACCGGTCTCCGACATCGACCCGGCGGTGCTCGATGCCCTACGGCTCGCAGCGCATCAACTGCTCGCGACCCGCGTCGCCTCCCACGCGGCCGTCAACGAATCCGTGAACCTCGTGGCCGGCGCCGTCGGCAGAGGCCCTGCGGGCTTCGCGAACGCCGTGCTCCGGCGTATCTCGCGAGACACGCCGGGTCAGTGGCAGGAGCGGATCGAGGCGGGTGCGCGCTCCGACGACGAGCGCCTCGGCCTGCGCACCGCCCACCCGGTGTGGATCATCCGCGCACTCCGTCGGGCGCTCACGGCCGAGGGGCGCGCGGACGAGCTCGAAGACCTGCTGGATGCGGACAACGCCTCTCCCGAAGTGACCCTGGTCGCCCTGCCCGGCCTCGCCGAGGCGGGGGAGCCGCGCCGCCCCTACGCGCCGACGGCCTTCGCCTCGCCCGGGGGAGACCCGCACGCCGTCATCAGTGCCTCCGGCGGCACGGTCCGCGTGCAGGACGAGGGCTCGCAGCTCGTCGCCCTCGCTCTGGCGGCGGCCCGGCCGATCGAGACGGGGGAGCGGTGGCTCGACCTGTGCGCCGGACCCGGCGGCAAGACGGCGCTGCTGGCCGCGATCGCGCAGCAGAACGGCGTGGCCCTCGAGGCCAACGAGGTCGTCCCGGCGCGCGCCGGGCTCGTCCGGGGCGCGCTGAAGGCCGTGCCCGGCGACGTCGTCGTCCACGAGCAGGACGGCCGCGAGCTCACCGCCGCGAACCCGAGCCGGTTCGACCGCATCCTCGTCGATGCGCCGTGCACGGGCCTCGGAGCCCTGCGCCGGCGCCCCGAGGCCCGGTGGCGGAAGTCGCCCGCCGATGTGGCCGAGCTGACCGGCCTGCAGACCGAGCTCCTTGCCGGGGCCCTCGACGCCGTGGTGCCCGGCGGCATCGTCGCCTATGTCACGTGCTCGCCGCACCTCGCTGAGACGACCGGCGTCGTCGCCGAGGTGCTGCGCACCCGTGACGACGTGACCGAACTGGATGCCGCTGCCGTGCTCGCTTCCGTCGCCCGCAGCCCGATCGACCTCGGCTCGGACGGCACCGGACGGGTGCAGCTGTGGCCGCACCGCCATGGCACCGACGCCATGTTCCTCGCGCTCCTGCAGCGCACCCCGAAGGGAGAAGATCAGTGAGTCTTCCGTCAGCACCGCGCATCAACCCCAGCGTCCTGTCCGCCGACTTCGTGAACATGCAGCGCGATCTCGCGCGGATCGCGACCGCCGATTTCGCTCATGTCGACGTCATGGACAACCACTTCGTCCCGAACCTCACGTTCGGCCCGCAGATGGTCGAGCGCATGCAGGCCACCAGCCCCATCCCGCTGGACGTGCACCTGATGATCACCGACCCCGACCACTGGGCGCCCGGCTATGCCGAGCTGGGCGCCGCCAGCGTCACGTTCCACCTCGAGGCCGCCGCCGAACCGGTGGCGCTCGCGCGCCGACTGCGGTCGATCGGCGCCCGCGCCGGCGTCGCCATCAAGCCCGGCACGGCGGGGGAGAGCCTGTACGAGATCCTCGACGAGTTCGACCAGGTGCTCGTGATGACGGTGGAGCCCGGGTTCGGCGGTCAGAGCTTCATGCCCGAGACGATGCCGAAGCTGCGCGCGCTCGTCGACGAGGCGCGGCGTCGCGGTTCGTCGACCTGGTTCCAGGTCGACGGCGGCCTCTCGGATGCCACGATCTCGCAGGCCGCCGAGGCGGGCGCCGACACGTTCGTGGCGGGCTCCGCCGTGTACGGGGCGGACGACATCGAGGCCGCCGTCACCCGGCTCCGGGAGCGCGCGCGAGCCGCTAGCCTGGAATCGTGAAGACTTTCGACGAGCTGTTCGCCGAGCTCAGCGTCAAGGCCGAGACCCGTCCTGCGGGATCGGGCACCGTCGCCGAGCTCGACGCCGGTGTGCACACGATCGGCAAGAAGATCGTCGAGGAGGCCGCCGAGGTCTGGATGGCGGCCGAGTACGAATCGGATGCCGAGGCAGCCGAGGAGATCTCGCAGCTGCTGTACCACCTGCAGGTCCTCATGCTCGCGAAGGGACTGAGCCTCGAGGACGTGTACCGACATCTCTGATGCGCTCCGTCTCGTTCCTCTGATCTGAAAGCCCCCCATGCTGCGCATCGCTGTTCCCAACAAGGGCTCGCTCGCCGAGACCGCCGCCGAGATGCTCGCCGAGGCCGGATACGCCGGCCGCCGCGACTCCAAGACCCTGCACGTCGTCGACGCCGCCAACGACGTCGAGTTCTTCTTCCTCCGCCCCCGCGACATCGCCACCTACGTGGCATCCGGCGCCCTCGACGTCGGCATCACGGGCCGAGACCTGCTGCGCGACGTGCCGCAGCCGGCCCGCGAGATCGAAGCCCTCGGCTTCGCCCAGTCGACGTTCCGCTTCGCGGCCCCCGCCGGCCGCTTCTCGACGATCCAGGATCTCGCAGGTGTCAGGGTCGCGTCCGCCTATCCCGGCCTGGTCGACGCGTTCCTGCGCGAGAACGGCGTCGAGGCGACCCTGGTGCCGCTCGACGGCGCGGTCGAGTCCGCCGTGCGGCTCGGCGTCGCCGACGCGATCGCCGACGTCGTCGAGACCGGCACCACGCTCCGGCAGGCGGGCCTGGAGATCTTCGGCCCCGTCATCATCGAGTCCGAGGCCGTGCTCATCAGCAGGCCCGGCGACGCCGAGGGCACCGAGCGACTGCTGCGGCGGCTGCGCGGCGTGATCGTCGCTCGCCGGTTCGTGCTGCTCGACTTCGACCTGCCCGCGAAGCTCGTCGACCAGGCGGCGGCTATCGCACCGGGTCGCGAGTCCCCGACGATCTCGCCGCTGCAGGACCCGGAGTGGGTCGCCGTGCGCGTCATGCTGCCCCGCAAGGGGATCAACCAGGTGATGGACGATCTGTACGCCATCGGCGCCAGGGCGCTGCTGGTCACGGCCATCCACGCCGCGAGACTGTGACGGCGGCGGCTCCCGTGACTCTCACCAGCCGCGTCATCCCGTGCCTCGACGTCGCCGCGGGGCGGGTCGTCAAGGGCGTGAACTTCGAGAACCTCCGCGACATGGGCGATCCCGTCGAACTCGCCGCGCTCTACGCACAGCAGGGCGCAGACGAGATCACATTCCTCGATGTCACCGCGACGGTCGACGACCGCTCGACCACGTACGAGGTCGTCCAGCGCACGGCCGAGAACGTGTTCGTCCCGCTGACCGTCGGCGGCGGCATCCGCAGCGTCGAAGACGTCGCGCGCCTGCAGGGCGTCGGCGCCGACAAGATCGGCGTGAACTCCGCCGCCATCGCACGTCCCGACCTCATCGGCGAGATCGCCGACCGCTTCGGGGCGCAGGTGCTCGTGCTCTCTCTCGATGTCAAGCGGGCGCCCACCACGGCATCCGGCTTCGTCGTCACGACCCACGGTGGGCGCACGGAGACGACACTGGACGCCCTGGATTGGGCGCGCGAGGCGATCGAGCGCGGTGCGGGGGAGCTGCTGGTGAACTCGATCGACGCCGACGGCACCCGCGACGGCTTCGATCTCGAGCTCGTCCGGCTCATGCGCGAGGTGTCCTCCGTCCCGGTAATCGCCTCCGGCGGAGCAGGGGCGGTCTCCGACTTCGCACCGGCCATCAAGGCGGGAGCGGATGCTGTGCTCGCCGCGAGCGTCTTCCACTCCGGAGCTCTCACCGTCGGCGACGTGAAACAGGCGATGCGTGCGGAGGGGGTGCTGGTCCGATGAGCGATGTCGAGACGCGGATCGCGCAGGTCGTGTGGAACGCGGACGGCCTCGCCCCGGCGATCGTGCAGCAGTGGGACACGCGCGAGGTCCTCATGCTCGCGTGGGTCGATGCCGAGGCGCTGCGCCGCACGCTGACGACCGGGCGCGTGACGTACTGGTCGCGCTCCCGCCAGGAGTACTGGCGCAAGGGCGACACATCCGGCAACATCCAGCGCATCCGCGAGGCGCGTCTCGACTGCGACGGCGACGCCATCCTGCTGCTCGTCGACCAGACCGGCCCCGCGTGCCACACCGGCACGCGCACGTGCTTCGATGCGTCCGACCTCGAAGCCGTGGACGGCGTGACCGGATGACCGGGCAGGAGAAGAGCATCGCCCGCCGCGGGCGCAGCATCGGCGTCCTGGGACTGCTGCTCGCGGGAGGCGTCGGGATCATCGCGTCGACGCAGACGTGGCTGACCGTGGTCCGTGCGGACGCGGGTGACCCGATCGTCGTGGCCGGCGCCGATGCCATGCCTCTGCTCGCGCCGCTGAGCCTCGCGGTCCTCGCCCTGGGCGCGGCGCTCGCGCTCGTCGGCCGCGTGCTGCGCCATGTGCTCGCGGTGCTGGCGCTGGCCGCCGGGGTGCTGCTCGCCTGGTGGACCGCGGAGATCCTCGTGGCCGCCCCGCTCTCCGCCGTGGCACCGACGGTCACGCAGGCGACCGGTCTTGCCGGCGGCACCGCCGTGGCCGACACGATCGCGTCGATCGAACCGTCCGCGTGGCCGGTCATCGCCCTGGTCGGCTGGGTCATCCTGATCTTCGCCGCCGGATTCGCCGTCGCCACCGCGCACCGGTGGCGCACCGGCGGACGCAAGTACCGCACGGATGGCGCCCCGCACGCGGAGCACGAAGGACCGGTCGATGCGATCGATTCCTGGGACGACCTGTCGCGTGGCACGGACCCCACGCGGTGACCCCGATAGACTGAGCGCAACACCCACGACCGCCACGGAGGAGAACATGACCAACCCGATCGCCGACCCCGGCCACGGACACTCGCCTGCGGCCTGGACTGCTGTGATCGTCATGCTGTTCGGCTTCTTCGCCGGCACCGTCGCGTTCTGCCTCGAACAGCCCGTGTTCGTGTGGGTCTCGGTCGGCATCATCGTCGTCGGCCTCCTGCTCGGCTGGATTCTCGCCAAGGCCGGATACGGCGTCAACGGACCCAAGTACTCGCCGAAGGGTCACTGATGGTCCTCGCCGACCTCACGGCCGGCGCGGTGGACGACGCCGAACGGCGCGCCGTTCTGCGTCCGCTCGCCGAGGTCGAGAAGGCCGCTCTGGCGCGCCCGGCGGCACAGGACGCTCTGGCAGCACTGGCTCCGGCATCCCGCGTCAAGATCATCGCCGAGGTCAAGCGCGCGAGCCCGTCGCGCGGAGCCCTCGCCGAGATCCCCGACCCCGCGCACCAGGCCTCGCTCTACGAGACCGGCGGCGCGTCCGCCATCAGCGTCCTCACCGAGGAGCGCCGGTTCGGCGGCAGCCTCGCCGACCTCGAAGCGGTGACGGAGCGCGTGTCGCTGCCCGTGCTGCGCAAGGACTTCATCGCGACGCCGTACCAGGTGCTCGAGGCGCGCGCCGCGGGCGCCGACCTCGCGCTCCTCATCGTCGCGGGACTCGAGCGCAGGACGCTCGAAGAGCTGCACGCCCTCGTTCTCGAACTCGGCATGACACCGCTGGTCGAGACGCACACCGCCGATGAGCTCGAGACGGCCATCGACCTGGGCGCCTCGCTGATCGGCGTGAACGCCCGCAACCTGTCGACGTTCGAGCTCGACCGCGACCTGTTCGGACGCCTCGTGGACCGCATCCCCGCCGGAACCGTGAAGGTCGCCGAGTCGGCCGTTCTCGCTCCCGCCGACGTCGCGCACTACCGGGCCGCCGGCGCCGACGTCGTGCTCATCGGCGAGGCGCTCGTGACGGGCGACCCCGTCGCGACGCTGCAGAGCTTCCTGGCAGCAGGTGACGAGAGGAGCACATCGTGACGAGCCTCCGCGACCAGCCCGGTCCCTTCTTCGGCGAGTTCGGCGGGCGGTACATGCCCGAATCCCTCATCGCCGCGATCGACGAACTGACCCTCGCCTACGAGCAGGCGGTCGCCGATCCGGCATTCCGCGCCGAGCTCGCGGGCCTGCTCGGCTCGTACGCCGGGCGTCCGTCCGCGCTGACCGAGGTGCCGCGGTTCGCCGAGCACGCCGGGGGAGCGCGAGTGTTCCTCAAGCGCGAGGACCTCAACCACACCGGCAGCCACAAGATCAACAACGTGCTCGGGCAGGCGCTGCTGACCAGGCGACTGGGGAAGACCCGGGTGATCGCCGAGACGGGCGCCGGCCAGCATGGTGTGGCCACGGCAACAGCAGCCGCGCTGTTCGGCATGGACTGCACGATCTACATGGGCGAGGTCGACACCGAGCGCCAGGCGCTCAACGTCGCCCGCATGCGGCTGCTCGGCGCCGAGGTCGTCCCCGTGACGACGGGCGCCCGCACGCTCAAGGACGCGATCAACGACGCGTACCGCGACTGGGTCGCGAGCGTCGAGACCACCAACTACATCTTCGGCACCGCGGCAGGGCCCCACCCGTTCCCTGCGATGGTCCGCGACTTCCAGAAGATCATCGGCGAAGAGGCCCGCGCACAGCTGCTCGACGAGATCGGCAGACTGCCCGATGCGGTCGTGGCGTGCGTCGGCGGCGGCTCCAACGCGATCGGCATGTTCGACGCGTTCCTCGACGACACCGATGTCAAGCTCTTCGGCGTCGAGGCGGCCGGTGACGGCGTCGACACCGACAAGCACGCGGCATCCATCGAACGCGGCAGGCCCGGCGTGCTGCACGGCGCGAAGACGTACGTGCTGCAGGACGAGGACGGCCAGACGATCGAGTCGCACTCGATCTCGGCGGGACTCGACTACCCGGGCGTCGGCCCCGAACACTCCTGGCTCGCCGACATCGGCCGCGCCGAGTACATCCCGGCCACCGACGACGAGGCGATGCAGGCGCTGAGGCTCCTCAGCCGCACCGAGGGCATCATCCCCGCGATCGAGTCTGCGCACGCCCTCGCCGGCGCGCTGCGCCTGGGCCGCGAGATGGGCCCGGATGCTGTGATCGCGGTGTGCCTCTCCGGCCGGGGCGACAAGGACATGGACACGGCCGCGAAGTACTTCCAGCTGTACGACGAAGGCGTGGAGGAGGCCCGATGAGCCGCGTCGCCGACGCCATCGCACGCGCGAAGGCCGATGGGCGCGGCGCGTTCGTCGGGTATCTCCCGGTCGGATTTCCCGACCTGCAGACCAGCATCCGTGCCGCGATCACCCTGGCCGAGAACGGCGTCGACATCATCGAGCTCGGCCCGCCCTACAGCGACCCCGTGATGGACGGCCCCGTCATCCAGCAGGCGACGCAGGCGGCGCTGGCCGGAGGGTTCCGGATGCGCGATCTGTTCACGGCGGTGCAGGCGATCAGCGCCGAGACCGACGTCCCCGTCGTCGTCATGACGTACTGGAACCCCGTGATGCAGTACGGCGTCGACCGCTACGCCGACGACCTGCTCGCCGCCGGCGGGGCAGGACTCATCACCCCCGACATCACACCGGACGCCGCCGCCGAGTGGGTCGCCGCGAGCGAGCGCACGGGCCTGGACCGGATCTTCCTCGCCGCGCCTTCGTCGACAGACGAACGGCTGGATCTCGTCGTGAAGTCCTCGACCGGATTCGTCTACACCGTCTCGACCATGGGGATCACCGGTGAGCGGCAGGAGCTCGACAAGGCCGCGCGCACTCTCGTGGCGCGCCTGCGTGAGCACGGGGCCGAGAACGCCTGCGTCGGGATCGGCATCTCCACGGCCGACCAGATCGCCGCCGTCACCGACTACGCCGACGGCGCGATCGTCGGCACCGCGCTGGTCAGGGCCCTCGGAGACGGGGGCCTCGACGCCCTCGCCGAGGTGACCAGGAACCTCGCTGCGGGCACGCCGTCCGCAGTCCGCTCACACGAGAACTAGAATCGCAACCATGTCCCTCGCGCTTCACAGCATCAGCGGCGTGCTCACCAGCATCCCGAGCCCCGACGTCAGCTACTTCGATCTCGGGCCGGTGCGCATCCATTTCTACGCGCTCTGCATCATCGCCGGCATCATCGTCGCCACGCTGATGACGAACCACCGCCTCACCAAGCGCGGTGCCGAGCCGTGGGTGGTCATCGACATCGCGATCCTGGCCGTGCCGCTCGCGATCATCGGAGCGCGCATCTTCCACGTGCTGACGCACCCGAACTTCTACTTCGGCGAGGGCAAGAACACCTGGAACCCCTTCGAGCCCGGCTCGGTGTGGGCCATCTGGGAGGGCGGCATCGCCATCTTCGGCGCGCTCATCGGCGGCGCGGTCGGCGCCTACCTCGGCTGCCGGTGGACCGGCATCCGGTTCTGGACCTTCGCCGACGCCCTCGCCCCCGGCCTCCTGCTCGCCCAGGCCATGGGCCGGTTCGGCAACTGGTTCAACCACGAGCTGTTCGGTCTGCCCACCGACCTGCCGTGGGGCCTGGAGATCGAATCCGACAACGCCGCGTTCCCCCCTGGGCTGGCCGAGGGGACCCTGTTCCACCCCACCTTCCTGTACGAGGTGATCTGGAACACGCTCGGCGTGCTGTTCATCCTGTGGATCGGGCACCGCCTGAAGCTCCAGTGGGGCAAGCAGTTCGCCGTGTACCTCATCTGGTACAGCGCCGGACGCATCCTCTGGGAGTCGATCCGCATCGACCCCAGCGAGATCATCCTGGGGCTGCGCAGCAACGTGTGGGCTGCGATCCTCGGTGTGGTCGTCGGCATCGTCATCATCATCGTCCAGACCCGTCGCCACCCCGGTGTCGAGCCGAGCCCTTACGTCCCCGGCCGGGCGCGGAAGGACGCGGACGCTGTTGTACAATCGCAGAACGATCTCGATGACTTCGTCGACGTGAGCGAGCCTCCCGCCGAAGTCACCGTCGGAGCCACCGCCACAAGCACTGCTCCCCAGAGCGAGGCCAGCTCCCGATAAGCGCCTCACTCTTCGAGTGAGGAATCCACTGAACGAGCGGGCCGACGGCGTCCCCGGTGTCAACTGATTACCAGAGGGCGGTAACAGATGTACTTCCAGCCTCCTTACGGTGCCTCCGGCGCCTACCCTCCGAAGCAGGGCATGTACAACCCGGCGTTCGAGAAGGATGCCTGCGGCCTTGCCATGGTCGCCACCCTGCGGGGTACCGCAGGACACGACATCATCACGCTCGCGCTTCAGGCGTTGCGCAACCTCGAGCACCGCGGTGCGATCGGCTCCGACGCCGGCACCGGTGACGGCGCGGGCATCCTCACACAGATGCCGGACGCATTCCTGCGCGAGGTCACCGCCTTCGACCTGCCCGATGCCGGCGAATACGCCGCCGGGCTCGCGTTCCTCCCGCTGCAGGCCTCTGAGCGCCGCAGCCAGAAGGCCGGCGTCGAACGGATCGCCCGCGAAGAGGGCCTCGAGGTCCTCGGGTGGCGAGTGGTCCCAAGCGCCAACGAGAATCTCGGCAAGCTCGCCGACGAGGCCCGCCCCGCGTTCGAGCAGCTCTTCGTCGCATCCGGTGCGGGTGAGCGGCTCTCCGGCGTCGCGCTCGACCGGGTCGCCTACCGGCTGCGCAAGCGCGCCGGTCACGAACTCGGCGCCTACTTCGTCACGCTGTCCAGCCGGACGCTCGGGTACAAGGGCATGGTCACCACGCTCCAGCTCGAGCCGTTCTACCCCGACCTGCAGGACGAGCGCTTCGCGTCCGAGCTCGCCGTCGTGCACTCCCGCTACTCGACGAACACGTTCCCGTCCTGGCCGCTCGCGCAGCCGCTGCGCATGCTCGCCCACAACGGCGAGATCAACACCGTCGGCGGCAACCGCAACTGGATGCGGGCCCGTCAGTCGCAGCTCGAGTCCGAGCTGCTCGGCGACATCCGCCCGCTCCTGCCCATCTGCACTCCCGGCGCCAGCGACTCGGCCTCGTTCGACGAGGTGCTCGAGCTCCTGACGCTCACCGGGCGCAGCCTGCCCCACGCCATCATGATGATGGTTCCCGAGGCGTACGAGAAGCAGACCGACCTGTCGCCCGAACTGCGCGCCTTCTACGAGTACCACTCGAACCAGATGGAGCCGTGGGACGGCCCTGCCGCCCTGATCTTCACGGACGGCACCCTGGTCGGTGCGACCCTCGACCGCAACGGCCTGCGTCCGGGGCGCTGGACCGAGACGACGGACGGGCTCGTCGTCATCGGCTCCGAGACCGGTGTGCTCGAGTTCGAGCCGGAGCGCATCAAGCGCCGCGGGCGCCTGCAGCCGGGCAAGATGTTCCTCGTCGACACCGCCGAGCGCCGCATCGTCGAGGACGACGAGATCAAGAGCGAGCTGGCGCACCTGCACCCGTGGCAGGAGTGGCTCGACGACGGTGCGGTCCGCCTCGCCGACCTCCCGGAGCGCGAGCACATCGTGCACCCGCCGGCATCCATCACGCGCCGTCAGCGCACCTTCGGCTACACCGAGGAGGAGGTGCGGCTGCTGCTGACCCCGATGGGTCAGACCGGCACCGAGCCGCTGGGCGCCATGGGCTCCGACACCCCGATCGCGGTACTCAGCGAGCGGCCGAGGCTGCTCTTCGACTACTTCACGCAGCAGTTCGCGCAGGTCACCAACCCGCCGCTGGACTCGATCCGCGAAGAGGTCGTCACGAGCCTGCGGTCCTCGCTCGGCCCGGAGCGCAATCTCCTCGCCTGGGGGCCGGAGCACACCCGCACGGTGGCTGTCGACTTCCCGGTGATCGACAACGACGAGCTCGCGAAGATCCGCCACATCGACAAGGCGCTGCCCGGTCGTTCGGCCGTGACGGTGAACGGCCTCTACCACTTCGACGCCGGCGCGCACTCGATGCAGGAGCGTCTCGAGGAGATGTGCGAGGAGGTGGATGCCGCGATCGAGGACGGAGCGGAGTTCATCATCCTCTCCGACCGCGACTCGAACAAGGACCTCGTCCCGATCCCGTCGCTGCTCATGGTCTCGGCCATCCACCACCACCTGATCCGTCGCGAGAACCGCATGAAGGTGGGTCTGCTCGTCGAGGCCGGCGATGTGCGAGAGGTCCACCACGTGGCGACGCTCATCGGCTACGGTGCCTCGGCCGTCAATCCGTACCTGGCGATGGAGACCGTCGAGCACCTCGTGCGCACCGGGTTCATCACCGGTGTCACTCCCGAGAAGGCCGTCCGCAACCTCATCTATGCGCTCGGCAAGGGCGTGCTGAAGATCATGTCGAAGATGGGCATCTCCACGGTGTCGTCCTACGCCGGCGCCCAGGTGTTCGAGGCGATCGGCCTCAGCCAGGAGTTCGTCGACGCCTACTTCACCGGCACCGAGACCAAGCTCGGTGGCATCGGCATCGAGCACGTCTACGCCGAGAACCAGGCGCGTCACGACTACGCCTACCCCGAGGATGCCGCTGCCCGTGCCCACGAACGCCTGTGGACCGGCGGGGAGTACCAGTGGCGCCGGGACGGCTCGCCGCACCTGTTCAACCCGGAGACGGTGTTCCGTCTGCAGCACTCCACGCGGACACGCCGCTACGACATCTTCCGCGAGTACACCCGCCTCGTCGACGATCAGGCAGCCGAGCTGAAGACCCTGCGCGGTCTGTTCTCGTTGCGCACCGGCACCCGCCCCGCCGTCCCGCTCGACGAGGTCGAGCCGGTCAGCGAGATCGTCAAGCGGTTCTCGACGGGCGCGATGAGCTACGGATCGATCTCGCGCGAAGCGCATGAGACGCTGGCCATCGCGATGAACCGCATCGGCGGCAAGTCGAACACGGGCGAGGGCGGCGAGGACGTCGACCGCCTCATGGACCCCGAGCGCCGCAGCTCGATCAAGCAGGTGGCCTCGGGCCGCTTCGGCGTCACGAGCCTGTACCTCACCGAGGCGGACGACATCCAGATCAAACTCGCCCAGGGCGCCAAGCCCGGTGAGGGCGGCCAGCTGCCCCCGACCAAGGTGTACCCGTGGGTGGCGCGCACGCGCCACGCGACGGCCGGCGTCGGGCTCATCTCGCCGCCCCCGCACCACGACATCTACTCGATCGAAGACCTCAAGCAGCTCATCTTCGACCTCAAACGCGCGAACCCCAACGCGCGCATCCACACCAAGCTCGTCAGCCAGTCGGGCATCGGTGCGGTCTCCGCGGGCGTCGCGAAGGCGCTCAGCGACGTCATCCTCGTCTCCGGCCACGACGGCGGCACCGGCGCGAGCCCGATGAACTCGCTCAAGCACGCAGGGACGCCGTGGGAGCTGGGGCTCGCCGAGACGCAGCAGACGCTCATGCTCAACGGCATGCGGGACCGCGTCGTCGTGCAGGTGGACGGACAGCTCAAAACCGGCCGCGACGTCATCATCGGCGCCCTGCTCGGGGCCGAGGAGTTCGGTTTCGCCACGGCACCGCTCGTCGTCAGCGGCTGCATCATGATGCGGGTCTGCCACCTCGACACCTGCCCGGTCGGCGTCGCGACGCAGAACCCCGCCCTGCGCGAGCGCTTCACCGGCAAGCCCGAGTTCGTCGTGAACTTCATGGAGTTCATCGCTGAAGAGGTCAGGGAGCTGCTCTCCGAGCTCGGCTTCCGCTCCCTCGACGAGATCATCGGCCGCGCCGACCTCATCGAGGCGGATGCCGCGATCGAGCACTGGAAGGCCGACGGCCTCGACCTCGCCCCGATCCTCGAGGGCCCCGAGTTCCCGGCATCCGAGCCGCGTCGCCACGGCCGCGATCAGGATCACGAGCTCGACGAGCACTTCGACGTGCAGCTCATCGCGATGGCGAAGGATGCGCTGGAAGACAGGGCTCCCGTCGTCATCGAGCTGCCGATCCGCAACACCGAACGCGCGGTCGGAACCATGCTCGGACACGAGGTCACGTCGCGCTTCGGCGCAGGCGGACTCGCCCGCGAGACCATCGACGTCATCCTGCACGGCACCGCGGGGCAGTCGCTCGGCGCTTTCCTCCCCGCCGGCATCATGCTGCGCCTGGAGGGCGACGCCAACGACTACGTCGGCAAGGGCCTCTCCGGCGGCGACATCGTCGTGCGGCCGGCCCGCGGCGCGAGCATCGCACCGCACGAGAACGTCATTGCAGGCAACGTGATCGGCTACGGCGCCACCTCCGGATCGATGTTTATCTCGGGCGTCGTCGGCGAGCGGTTCCTCGTCCGCAACTCCGGCGCGACAGCGGTCGTCGAGGGCGTGGGCGACCACGCGCTCGAGTACATGACCGGCGGGCTGGCGGTGATCCTGGGTTCGACAGGTCGCAACTTCGGCGCCGGGATGTCGGGCGGGATCGCCTATGTGCACGGACTGTCGGAGGACAAGGTCAACCAGCAGTCCCGCGACAGCGGAGAGCTGCGCCTCGAGAGTCTCGACCGCGCCGACCTCGAAGTGCTGCGAAGCCTGCTCGCCGAGCACGTCGAGCGCACGGATTCGCCGCTCGCAGCCCGGATGCTGGCCGATTTCGAGACCGTCGCATCCGAGTTCGTCAAGGTGCTGCCGCGCGACTTCGCGGCCGTGCAGACCATGCGCCAGGAGGCAGAGGCCTCCGGCATCGACCCGGACGGCGAGACCGTCTGGAACCGCATCCTGGAGGTGACCGGTGGCTGATCCCAAGGGCTTTCTCAAGGTGACCGAGCGCGAGCTGCCCGCTCGCCGCCCCGTGCCCGTCCGCATCATGGACTGGAAAGAGGTCTACGAGCCGGGTGACAAGAACGTACTGCGCCGTCAGGCGGGCCGGTGCATGGACTGCGGCGTGCCGTTCTGCCATCAGGGCTGCCCGCTGGGCAACCTCATCCCGGAGTGGAACGACTTGACCTGGCGCGGCGCGGACCGCTCGGCGATCGAGCGCCTGCACGCCACGAACAACTTCCCGGAGTTCACTGGGCGTCTGTGCCCCGCACCCTGCGAGAGCGCGTGCGTGCTGGGGATCAATCAGCCGGCTGTGACGATCAAGCAGGTCGAGGTCTCGATCATCGACGAGGCGTTCGCGCAGGGCTGGGTCGAGGCGCACCCCCCGGAGCGCCTGACGGGCAAGACCGTCGCCGTCGTCGGATCGGGACCTGCCGGGCTTGCCGCCGCACAGCAGCTCACCCGCGCCGGTCACACGGTCGCCGTGTTCGAGCGCGATGACCGCATCGGCGGTCTGCTGCGCTACGGCATCCCGGACTTCAAGATGGAGAAGCGCCACGTCGAAGCGCGCCTGCGGCAGATGCAGGAGGAGGGCACGCGCTTCCGCGCCGGCGTCGAGATCGGCAAGGACATCAGCTGGACAGACCTCCGTGCCCGCTACGACGCCGTCGTGCTCGCCACCGGTGCGACCGTGCCGCGCGATCTGTCGGTCCCGGGCCGCGAGCTCGACGGGGTGCATTTCGCGATGGAGTATCTCGTGGAGTCGAACAAGGTCGCGGCCGGAGACGCCGTGGCCAACCAGATCACGGCCGAGGGCAAGCACGTCATCGTCATCGGCGGCGGCGACACCGGTGCCGACTGCATCGGCACCGCCCACCGCCAGGGCGCGCTGAGCGTGACCAACCTCGCGATCGGCAAGCAGCCCGGCTCCGAGCGCCCCGAGCACCAGCCGTGGCCGATGATGCCGACCGTGTTCGAGGTGCAGTCCGCGCACGAGGAGGGCGGAGAGCGCCAGTACCTGGCATCCACCGTCGAGTTCCTCTCGAACGACGCCGGCGAGGTCCGCGCCCTGCGCGTGGCGGAGACCGAGTACGTCGACGGGCGCCGTGTTCCCAAGAGCGGAACCGAGCGCGAGATCCCCGCTGACCTCGTGCTCATCGCGATGGGCTTCACCGGGCCTGAGACCGCATCGTTCACGGACGACACCCGGCCCGAGACCACCGATCGCGGTGCGTTCGAACGCGACGGAGCCTACGCGTCGTCCGTTCCCGGCGTATTCGTCGCGGGCGATGCGGGGCGCGGTCAGTCGCTGATCGTGTGGGCCATCGCAGAAGGCCGTGCCGCCGCAGCCGGCGTCGACGAGTACCTCATGGGCAGCACCGTGCTGCCTTCGCCTGTCACGCCCTCGGATGTCGCAATCGGTCTGCAGCCCGCGTAGGCTGGCGAAGGCACCGTCGCCGCATGATTCCCCCCACCTCTTCACCCTGGAGAAGCTTTTGAGACGCGCGAAAATCGTCGCCACACTGGGCCCCGCAACATCGAGCTATGAGAAAGTCCGAGCGATCATCGAGGCGGGGGTAGACGTCGCACGTCTGAACCTCAGCCACGGCGACTACTCCGTCCACGACGCCAACTACGCCAACGTCCGCCGCGCCGCCGACGACGCCGGGCGCGCGGTCGCAGTCCTCGTCGATCTGCAGGGACCGAAGATCCGCCTCGGCAAGTTCGAGGCGGGCCCGTACGAACTCGCCGAGGGCGACATCTTCAAGATCACCACCGAGGACATCATCGGCAACCGCGAGATCTGCGGGACGACCTTCAAGGGGTTGCCGCAGGATGTCGAGCCCGGCGACTTCCTCCTCATCGACGACGGCAAGGTCCGCGTCGAGGTCGTCGAGACCGACGGCACGGTCGTCACCACGCGCGTCGTCGTCGCCGGCGCCGTCTCGAACAACAAGGGCATCAACCTGCCCGGAGTCGCCGTGAACGTTCCGGCGCTCAGCGAGAAGGATGAAGCCGACCTCCGCTGGGGTCTGCGCACCGGCGCCGACATCATCGCGCTGTCGTTCGTGCGCAACGCCTCGGACGTGACTCGCGTGCACGAGATCATGGCCGAAGAGGGCGTCAAGGTGCCTGTCATCGCCAAGATCGAGAAGCCGCAGGCCGTCGACGCGCTCGAGGAGATCGTCGACGCGTTCGACGGCATCATGGTCGCGCGCGGCGACCTGGGCGTCGAGCTTCCGCTGGAGGCCGTGCCGATCGTGCAGAAGCGCGCGATCGAGGAGGCGCGTCGCATGGCCAAGCCCGTGATCGTCGCCACGCAGATGCTCGAGTCGATGATCTCCAGCCCCGTGCCGACGCGCGCGGAGACCTCAGACGTCGCCAACGCCGTGCTCGACGGCGCCGACGCCGTCATGCTCTCCGGAGAGACGAGCGTGGGGGCGTACCCGATCGTGGTCGTCGAGACCATGGCGCGGATCATCGACTCCACCGAGGAACACGGTCTGGAGCGGATCCCGCCGATGACCACCAAGCCGCGCACGCAGGGCGGAGCGATCACACTCGCCGCCCTGGAGGTCGCCGAATTCGTTGAAGCGAAGTTCCTCTGCGTGTTCACGCAGTCGGGCGACTCCGCTCGCCGCCTGTCGCGCCTGCGCTCGCGCATCCCGATGATCGCGTTCACACCGGAGCCCACGATCCAGCGCCGCATGGCCCTGACCTGGGGCATCCGCTCGACGCTCGTCGAGATGGTTCAGCACACCGACCTCATGTACCACCAGGTCGACGAGTACCTGCTCGGCAACGGCATGGCCGTCGAGGGCGACCGCGTCGTGGTGATCTCCGGATCGCCTCCCGGGATCATCGGCTCCACCAACGACATCCGCGTCCACAAGGTCGGGGATGCCGTCAACGGAGCAGCGCCGATCTACAAAGCCGGAGCGTAAGCGCCGCGCGAGGAAGGACCGTCCCGCCGGGGCGGTCCTTCCTCGTCACATCCACTTCTGACGTTTGAAGATCACGTACAGGACCAGAGCGAAGGCGAGCATCGCCCCGACGGCGAGCGGATAGCCGAACGCCCAGTGCAGTTCGGGCATGTTGTCGAAGTTCATGCCGTAGATCGCGCCGATCAGCGTCGGGGCGAACAGGATCGCCGCCCAGCCGGAGATCTTCTTCATGTCCTCGTTCTGCCGCTGCGCCACGAGGGTGGAGTTGACGGTCAGGATCTGCGCGAGCGAGTCGCGGAGCTCGCCGACGCGGGTGTGCACTCTGCTGAGATGGTCGGCCACGTCCTGCAGATAGGTGCGCAGCGGGTCGGGGATGTCATACCGGTGGAAGCCGCCACGGAGCGCTGCGAGCACATCTGCAAGACCCGACGTCGCCTGCTGGAGGTCGATGATCTCCTGGCTGAGCCGGTAGATCCGCTCGGTGACCGAGGCCTCGCCGCCGAACACCTGGCGCTCGATCTGCTCGCGATCGATCGCGAGTCCGCGGATGACGGGGGCGTAGCCGTCGACGATCGCGTCGAGGAGCCGATAGACGATCGACTCCGGGGCGTGCTGGAGAAGCCGCGCGTCTTCGAGCAGCGTTCTGTCGCCGCGATCTGCGGCGCCAGAGGCGTCGTCGGCGTCGAGGCCGTCGATCCACCGGCCGTCCTGACAGAACACGGCGATCGCCCTGGGCCGGACGAGGATGTGGAACTCCGCGAAGTCGACGTCCTCCGCGTCGTCGACGTACCAGGCGGAGCGGACGACGAGGAACAGCGCGTCTTCGTACCGCTCGAGCTTCGGGCGCTGGCCAGCGTGCAGCAGATCCTCGACGAGCAGCGGATGCAGCTCCCAGGCGCTGGCCAGTTCGGCGACGTCCTCCGGGGTCGGCTTCGGATACAGCAGGAGCGCCGTGCGGTTCTCGTCCGCTTCGGTGAAGGCCAGGGCGTCCTCGACGCTCGTCTCGGGCGGGGCCACGACGAGATGCCCGTCGTCGATGTACCGGATGCGCCGGGTGGACACCGAGTCCGGCTCCGTCCCCGTCCCGGCTCGGCGCCGGAACACGCCGGAGCGACGGGAGTGCGATTCCTCGCGGGACGGCTGCGCCATGACAGCTCCTCTCGGTGCAGACGGATCTGCGCAGAAGGGCCGCCCGGTGATGGACGGCCCTTCTGCGTGTGCCGGCGGTGGGACTCGAACCCACACGTCCTTTCGGACAAAGCATTTTGAGTGCTCCGCGTCTACCATTCCGCCACGCCGGCGCGGATGTCGCGTCTTCGACTTTAGCGCAGCGCTGCGCGCTCGCCCGCACGCTCCCGGGTGGATGCTACGAGTACGGAGCATGCCGTCCCCTAGAATGGGAATCGTGACCGAAGAACAGCCTGAGCAGCCCACGGCAACCGCCCCGCGACGCGTGGTCGTCGCCGAAGACGAGTCGCTGATCCGCCTCGACATCGTCGAGATCCTCCGCGACAACGGGTTCGACGTGGTCGGTGAAGCCGGTGACGGCGAGACCGCTGTGGCGCTGGCCACCGAGTTGCGCCCCGACCTCGTCATCATGGACGTGAAGATGCCGCAGCTCGACGGCATCAGCGCGGCCGAGCGTCTGCACAAGGCCAACATCGCCCCGGTCGTGCTGCTCACCGCCTTCAGCCAGAAGGAGCTCGTCGAGCGGGCCAGCGAAGCCGGCGCCCTGGCCTACGTCGTCAAGCCCTTCACCCCGAACGATCTCCTTCCCGCGATCGAGATCGCCCTGGCCCGTCACGAGCAGATCATCACGCTCGAGGCCGAGGTCGCCGACATGGTCGAGCGCTTCGAGACCCGCAAGCTCGTCGATCGCGCCAAGGGCCTGCTCAACGAGAAGATGGGGCTCAGCGAGCCCGAGGCATTCCGCTGGATCCAGAAGGCATCCATGGACCGTCGCCTGACCATGCAGGATGTCGCCAAGGCGATCATCGAGCAGCTCGCACCGAAGAAGTCCTGACGGAGCGCGTCCGTCGCATCGAGGACCTGTCTCAGCCCTGAGGCAGGTCCTTGATCATGTTCGTGATGCGCACGGTCGAGCAGCGGCGACCCTGATCGTCGGTCACGACGATCTCGTGCACCATCATGCTGCGCCCCAGGTGGATGGGCGTGCACACGCCCGTGACGATCCCGGACGTCGCCGAACGGGTGTGCGTCGCGTTGATGTCCACGCCGACGGCGAGCTTGCCGGGGCCGGCGGCGAGGTTCGCCGACATCGATCCCAGCGACTCGCCGAGCACGACGTAGGCGCCGCCGTGGAGCAGACCGACCGGCTGCGTGTTGCCCTCGACCGGCATGGTCGCGACACTGCGCTCGATCGTGAACTCCGTGAACTCGATGCTCATCTTCTCCGCGAGGGCGCCCATACCGCGCTGCGTGGCCCACTCCAGCCCGGTCATCTGGGTATCGGTCACGGGTCCTCCTCGGCGGGTGTCTGCCGTCCTCGTTAGGCTGTCAGAGTGACGGACTCCGCAAAGCCTACCCTCATGGTCGTCGACGGCCACTCGCTCGCGTACCGCGCCTTCTTCGCGCTCCCGGTCGAGAACTTCACGACCAAGGACAACCAGCACACGAACGCGATCTACGGGTTCCTGTCGATGCTCGTGAACCTCATCAAGGCCGAGCAGCCGACGCACATGGCGATCGCCTTCGACACGTCGCGGCATTCGTTCCGCACCGACGAGTACCCCGAGTACAAGGCGACCCGATCCGAGACGCCGCCGGAGTTCAAGGGCCAGATCCCGCTGCTGCAGGACTGCCTCGCCGCGATGTCGATCCCGGTGCTGACCAAGGAGGGTGTCGAGGCCGACGACATCCTCGCCACGCTCGCCAAGCAGGGCTCCGAGCAGGGCTTCGACGTGCTCGTCGTCTCGGGCGACCGCGACACGATCCAGCTCGTGAACGACGAGGTCACGCTGCTGTACCCGTCGGTGCAGGGCGTTTCGCAGCTCAAGCGCTACGACCCGGTCACCGTGCAGGAGCGCTACGGCGTACGGCCGGAGCAGTATCCCGACATCGCCGCCCTGGTGGGCGAGACGAGCGACAATCTCCCCGGTGTTCCGAAGGTGGGGGAGAAGACCGCGGTCAAGTGGCTCACCCAGTTCGGGTCCCTCGATGAGCTCCTCGAGCGGTCTGGCGAGATCAAGGGGGTCGTCGGCGGCAATCTGCGCGACCACATCGACGACGTCCGCCGCAACCGCAAGCTGAACCGGCTCCTCGACGACGTCGAGCTGCCGGTGGGGCCCGCCGAGCTCGCCGTGGTCCCGGCCGACGTCCAGGCCATCCGCGACATCTTCGCCCGGCTCGAGTTCCGCACGCTGCTGCCGCGGGTGTTCGACGCCGTCGGCACAGGGGAGGACCCGGCCGATTCCGAACCGGCCGTCGAACTGCCCGCCCCGGTGGAGAGCACGGTCGCCGATGTCGTCTCCTGGTTGGATGCCCAGGAGGGCGAGGTGGCCGTCTCCATCGTCGTGCGCGGTGGTTCCCCGACCCGCGTCGGCTTCGCCGGGCTCACCGAGCTCCGCGAGACCGGCTGGTCGGAGGAGGCAGCTGCCGCTCTGCGCCCGTGGTTCGAGTCCGACGCGCCCAAGGTGTTCAACGATGCCAAGCCGCAGGTCAAGGCTCTCCTGCGCGCCGGCATCCGCATCGGCGGTCTCGCCTACGACACCCTGCTCGCCGGCTGGCTGCTGCGCCCGAGCCTGCCCGACAAGACGCTCTCGCACCTCGTCGACCGCTACCTGGGCGAGAAGATGCCGGTCGCCGATCCGACCCAGCTCGTGCCCGAGACGGACGGCGCGACCCCCGCGCAGGAGGCGTGGTTCACGCTCCGCGCCGCCGCGGCGCTGCGCGAGGATCTGCCCGATTCCGTGGCATCCGTCCTCGTCGACATCGAGCTGCCGACGCTGCTGACCCTCGCCGACATGGAACTCGCCGGCGTTGCGGTGTCGCACGACGTTCTCTCGACCTTCTCCGCCGAACTCGGAGCACGCACGGACGGACTCGCGGCCGAGGCGTTCGCGCTCGTCGGGCGCGAGTTCAACCTCGGGTCGCCGAAGCAGCTGCAGGAGGTGCTCTTCGAAGATCTGCAGCTCCCCAAGACCCGCAAGACCAAGACCGGCTACTCCACGGATGCCGCGGTGCTCGCCGATCTGCAGGAGAGCCACCCGCATCCCTTCCTCGATCTGCTCCTCCAGCACCGCGAGGCGACGAAGCTCCGTCAGATCATCGAGTCGCTCGACAGTGCGATCGGCAAGAACGGCATGGCTCCGGACGACGCCCGCATCCATACCACCTACGTGCAGACGGGCAGCCAGACCGGGCGCCTGTCCAGTACCGACCCGAACCTGCAGAACATCCCGGTGCGCACGGAGGAGTCCCGCCGCATCCGCAGCGCATTCGAGGTCGGCGAGGGCTACGAGACCCTGCTGACGGCCGACTACTCACAGATCGAGATGCGGATCATGGCGCACCTCTCCGGTGATGAGGGCCTGATCGAGGCGTTCAACAGCGGTGAGGATCTGCACCGGTTCGTGGGAGCGCGCGTGTTCGGCGTGGAACCGTCCGATGTCACTTCGGCCATGCGCACCAAGGTCAAGGCGATGTCCTACGGCCTGGTCTACGGGCTCTCCGCATTCGGTCTCTCCAAGCAGCTGCGCATCGAGCAGTCCGAGGCCAAGCAGCTCATGGTCGAGTACTTCGCCCGGTTCGGTGCGGTGCGCGACTACCTGCGCGCCTCGGTGATGAAGGCGAAGGAAGACGGGTACACCGAGACGATCTTCGGTCGCCGTCGTCCGTTCCCCGACCTGACGAGCCCCAACCGGGTGCTGCGCGAGAACGCCGAGCGCGCCGCGCTCAACGCCCCGATCCAGGGGAGTGCGGCCGACGTGATGAAGATCGCGCTGTTCCGGATCCACTCGGACCTCCGCGCTGCCGACCTGCGCTCGAGGGTGCTTCTGCAGATCCACGACGAACTCGTCGTCGAGGTCGCCCCCGGCGAATGGGATGCCGCCGAACAGATCGTCCGCACGCAGATGGCGGGCGCCGCCGAGCTGTCGGTGCCGCTGGATGTCCAGGTGGGCCGCGGGCGCGACTGGAACGAGGCCGCTCACTAGCGCCTCCGGCGCACGCCGCTACGCTGAACTCCATGACGCAATCCCCGCGCACCCCCACCGCCATCGACAAGATCGCCGATGAGTGGGTCGACACCCTTGCGGACCTCGACCCGACGCTCGGTACGTACATCGGCCGCGACGCCGGCAACGACCGCTACGGCGACCTGAGCCCGGAAGGGCATGAGCGCCACGTCGAAGCGGTGCGGAAGACCCGCGCTGCGCTGGCTGCGGCTTCGCCCGTCGACTCCATCGACGAGGTCACGAAGACGGATCTGCTGAGCGAGCTCGACCTCGAGCTCGAGTTCGACGATGCCCGATGGCACCTGCGGGACCTCAACGTGATCGCTTCCGCGGCGCAGGACGTCCGCCAGGTCTACGACCTCATGCCCACGGCCTCCGCCGGTGACTGGGAGGTCATCGCAAAGCGCCTCGCCGCTGTGCCCGCTGCGCTGCGCGGCTATGCAGCAACGCTGCGCGAGGGCATCGACCGGGGCGTCGTTCCGGCCAGGCGCCAGGTGACCGAGGTCGCAGCCCAGATCGTGCGCTACACCGCCGACGACGGATTCTTCGCCTCGTTCGTCGCCGAGGCCGCACCCGACGAGGGCGGGCTGCCGGCATCCCTCGCCCGCGACCTCGCGGACAGCGCCGCGGCCGCCCGCGTCGCCTACGACGAGCTGCGCACATTCCTGACGACCACGCTCGCTCCCGCGGCATCCGAGGTCGATGCGGTGGGGCGCGACATGTACGCGCTGCACTCGCGTCGCTTCCTCGGCGCGAAGATCGATCTCGACGAGACCTACGAGTGGGGCCGTGAAGAACTCGCCCGCATGGTCGCCGAGCAGACCGCGATCGCGAACGAGATCCTCCCCGGCTCGACCGTCGAAGAGGCCGTCGCCCATCTCGAAGCCGACCCGTCGCGCAAGCTGCACGGCACGGAGGCCCTGCAGAAGTGGATGCAGGAGACCAGCGATCGCGCGGTCGCCGAGCTGGCCGCAACGCACTTCGACATTCCGGAGAAGATCCGCACGATCGAGTGCATGATCGCGCCCACCCAGGAGGGCGGGATCTACTACACCGGTCCCACGGACGACTTCTCGCGGCCTGGCCGCATGTGGTGGTCCGTGCCGGAGGGCGTCACCGAGTTCGACACCTGGCGCGAGCTGACGACGGTGTACCACGAGGGCGTCCCCGGGCATCACCTGCAGATCGCGCAGGCCGTGTACAACCGCGCCGAGCTGAACTCGTGGCGCCGCCTCCTCGCCGGAACGTCCGGTCACGCCGAGGGGTGGGCGCTGTACGCCGAGCGCCTCATGCAGCAGCTCGGCTACCTCGACGACCCCGCCGACCGCCTGGGCATGCTCGACGGGCAGCGCATGCGGGCGGCCCGTGTCGTCCTCGACATCGGTGTTCACCTCGGCAAGGAGCGGCTCGACGGGGCCGGTGTCTGGGACGCCGATTACGCCCTCGAGTTCATGCGGCAGAACGTGAACATGTCGGACGAGTTCGTACAGTTCGAGGTCAACCGCTATCTCGGATGGCCGGGGCAGGCCCCGTCGTACAAGGTCGGCCAGCGCATCTGGGAGCAGGTGCGCGACGCCTACCGGGCCGAGCAGGGCGACGCCTTCGACATCAAGACGTTCCACAAGCGGGCGCTCGACCTCGGTGGTGTCGGGCTCGACACGCTGCGCACCGCGCTCGTGAAGAACTAGCCGATGACCGAGGCCGTGCCTTCACGCGCGACGCTCGCGCACCGGCTCGACGACCTGCCCTTCACCCGTCGGCACCTCCGGCTGCTGACCGGCTCAGGGCTCGGGTGGGCGCTGGATGCGATGGACGTCGGACTGATCTCGTTCATCCTCGCGGCACTCGCCCAGCAGTGGGACATCACGAAGGCCGAGAGCGGATGGATCGCCTCGGTCGGATTCATCGGCATGGCGCTCGGTGCGAGCCTCGGCGGGCTGCTCGCCGACAGGTTCGGCCGGCGACAGGTCTTCGCGATCACGCTGCTCGTGTACGGGCTGGCGACCGGCGCCAGTGCGCTCGCGGGCGGAGTGGCGATCCTGCTCGTTCTCCGGTTCTTCGTCGGCCTCGGTCTCGGCGCGGAGCTGCCCGTCGCCTCGACTTACGTCAGCGAGTTCGCGCCGGCCCGCATCAGGGGCCGGCTCATCGTCATCCTCGAGGCGTTCTGGGCGGTCGGCTGGACCGCGGCCGCGCTGATCGGATACTTCGTCATCCCGGCATCCGACGACGGCTGGCGGTGGGCGTTCTTGCTCGGAGCCGTGCCCGCGGCATACGCGCTGTTCGTGCGTTGGGGCCTTCCCGAATCGCCTCGGTGGCTCGCCTCCCGCGGTCGGTTCGCCGAGGCCGACCGGATCGTCGGGACATTCGAGGCGGATGCCGGGGTCGTCGCCGCCCCGGCACCGGCCTCCGGGCCGACCCGGGTCATCGCCGCGACGGCCGCTGCACGCCTGGGCACCCTGTGGTCGGCCGAGTTCCGCGTTCGGACGCTGTGCATCTGGCTGGTCTGGTTCTGCGTGAACTTCGCCTACTACGGCGCGTTCATCTGGATCCCCAGCATCCTCGTCGATGCCGGCTACGACCTCGTGCGCTCGTTCGGCTTCACGCTGATCATCACGCTGGCACAGTTGCCGGGGTACGCGGTCGCCGCCTGGCTGATCGAGCTATGGGGCCGTCGGATCACCCTGTCGGTCTTCCTGGCAGGCTCCGCCGTCTCGGCGGTGCTCTTCGGCACGGCGGGGGAACCTGCGGCGATCATCGTCTCCGGCATGGCCCTGTCGTTCTTCAACCTGGGCGCATGGGGCGCGCTGTACGCCGTGACCCCGGAGATCTATCCCACATCGCTGCGCGGCACGGGATCCGGCTGGGCAGCCGGAGTGGGCCGGATCGCCTCGATCGTCGCTCCGCTGCTCGTGCCCGTGCTGCTCGGCCTCGGGGGAGCGCCGCTGCTGTTCGTGGTGTTCGCGGCCTTCTTCGTCGTGGCCGCCGGTGCAGCCTGGGGCCTCGTCGATCGTCGCGGGCAGGCGCTCGACGACAGGTGACGCCCGCTCGCCCCGGCGGCAATAGGCTGGGGAGGTGAGTGGTGTGAGGTTCGTGGCGATCGGCGATTCGTTCACGGAGGGCGTCGGGGACGAGCTTCCCGACGGTCGCGTGCGCGGCTGGGCCGACATCGCCGCGCAGGGTTGGGCGGATGCCGCAGGGCACCCGATCCAGTACGCGAACTTCGCCATCCGCGGGAAGCTCGCCTGGCCGATCGTCGAGGAGCAGCTGGAGCCCGCTCTGGCTCTGGGACCGACTCATCTGTCGTTCAACGGCGGCGGCAACGACATGCTCCGGCCCCGCACCGACGTCGAGCACATCGCCGACACGTTCTCGCGGGTGCTGCGCCGCTGCGACGAGCAGAGCGTCACGCTGATCGTCCTGTCAGGTGCGAACCCCGCGGGTCAGCTGCCGATGGGTTCTCTCATCCAGCGGCGTGGCGACGAGCTCTCTGCCGCCGTGCTCCGCCGGATCGCGGACCGTCCCGACGTCATCCGTGCGCTGAACTGGCCGGATCGCGAGCTGTCGAGCGGTGCGTACTGGTCGGAGGACCGTCTGCACATGAACGCCAACGGCCATCACCGCGTGGCGGGCCGCGTGCTGAGCGCTCTGGGATACGAGCCGCCCTCCGCATGGTGGGCTCCGGCCGAGGAGCGCGCCGGTGCGCAGGGGATGGCGTACTACCGCCAGCACGTCGGGCCCTGGGTGCGGCGCCGGCTGACCCGCACCTCCTCGGGTGACGGCCGCACGCCGAAGTTCCCGACCTGGGTCGAACGGGCGCCGCAGTGATGCGCGTGCGCGGCCGCCGGCTCCCGCGTCGGATCGCGCAGCTTCTCATCGGTCTCTTCCTCTACGGCATCGGCATCGCGTTCATGGTGCGCGGAGAGATCGGCGCGGCACCGTGGGACGTGCTGACGCAGGGCATCGCCACGCACGTGCCGTTGACGTTCGGCGTGATCACGATCCTCACGAGTATCGTGGTGCTGCTGCTCTGGCTCCCGTTGCGCCAGCGTTACGGCATCGGAACCCTGCTCAACGCCCTGCTCGTGGGGCCATCGGCCGATATCGGACTGCTCCTGATCCCGACAGGGCAGCCGCTCTGGCTGCGCATCGGGTTCTTCGTCATCGGGCTCGTCGTCCTCGCCGCCGCCACCGGAATGTACATCGGGGCGCACTTCGGCCCCGGTCCCCGCGACGGCCTGATGACCGGGCTGCACACGCGCACCGGGTGGCCGATCTGGGCGGTTCGCACGGGCATCGAAGTCGTCGTCGTCGCTGTCGGCTGGGCACTGGGAGGCAACGTCGGTGTGGGCACGCTCGCCTTCGCGCTGCTCGTCGGACCGCTGTGCCAGTACTTCCTGCGGATCTTCGCGATCCGTCTCCCCGCTGATCGGACGAGCGTCACCGCATGACCGACTTCGAGATGGCGCGGATCCCGGCCGGCTCCGTGAGACTGCACGATGCGCGGCGCAAGGAGCATCGCACCGTCGAGCTGCAGGCGTTCGAGATCGGTGTCTACGCCGTCACGCAGGAGCAGTTCGCGGAGGTGCTCGGGGTGGCTTCGCGGCATCCGCGGCGCCCGGCATCCGATCTGAGCTGGCTGCGCGCCGTGCGCTTCTGCAACGCGGCATCCGAGTGGGAAGGCCTCGATCCCGCCTACACCTTCGACGGCGAGGACGTCACGTGGCACGTCGACAGCGACGGCTATCGGCTGCCGACCGAGGCCGAGTGGGAGTACGCCTGCCGCGCGGGGTCGACCGCGCCGCATTACGGTCCGCTGCCCGAGATCGCGTGGACCGCCGCCGACGGCGTGAGGACCCCGCAGGACGTCGGGGGACGGATGCCGAACCTCAACGGTCTGTTCGACACGCTCGGCAACGTCTGGGAGTGGTGCTGGGACCTGCTCGACCCTGCCCGCTACGACGAGTACCGCGTGTTCCGCGGCGGCGGCTATGCGGATGATGCCTGGAGCGTGCGCGCATCCGTCCGTCGCGGCGGCGCGCCCCGCATGCACCACGAGGACGTCGGCATGCGTCTCGCCCGAGGCGGCTTCGATTCCGAGGGAGAGGCGCAGGGATGGTCTGCGGCGGTGGATGCTGCGCGCGCCGCCTCCGGCGGCGAGCTGCCGTTCGGATGGACTCCGCGCGGACGATGACAGGACTCGGATAGGAGTGGAAACATGAACGCAGGCTTCGGGCTGATCGTCTCGCAGGGGCGGGTCGCCGATCGTACGGATGGCGCGCTTCGCGGAGCACGCGCGACGGCCGACGCGCTCGGCGACTATCTGGGCATCGAACCGCGCGTCGTCGGAACGCCGTCGCCGAGCCTCACCGATGACTGGAGCGCGGCGCTCCCCGCCGCCCACGACACGCTGAGAGGCCTGCGCGACGCACTGGGCACGGCGATGGATGCCGGCCAGACCCCGCTCCTCGTCACCAACACCTGTGCCGCGAGCCTGGGCACGCTGCCGACCGTGGCAGCGCGGCACCCGGACGCCGTGGTGCTCTGGGTCGACGCGCACGGCGACTTCAACACCCCGGAGACGACCGAGTCCGGCTACCTGGGAGGGATGGTGCTCGCGGCGGCATGCGGTCTCTGGGACAGCGGCCATGGTGCGGGGCTCGACCCCGAACAGGTCATTGTCGTCGGAGGCCGCGACATCGACGAGGCGGAGGCCGAGCTGCTCTCAGCGGCCGGCGTGCGCGTCCTCCCACCGGCGCCCGACGTCGCACAGAGCGTCGCTGAGCTCGTCGGGGGTCGTGATGCGTGGATCCACGTCGACTGGGACGTCCTCGAACCCGGATACATCCCCGCCGCGTACCGGGTTCCGGACGGCTTGCTGCCGCATCAGATCGCCGCCCTGTTCTCGGCGCTGCGCGAACAGGTCAGGGGAGTGGAGCTCGCGGAGTTCGAGTACGGCGATCCCAAGGTCCCCGAGCGCGTCAGCGTCGAGCTGATCCTCGAGACGTTCCAGGCCCTGCTGCACTGACGCGGTACGCGACGCGCCGTGGTGAACCGTTGCACCGCGCCCGTGTTCCTGCCATCATCCTCGCAGGGCGAACGCCCATGAGAGATGTGCCGTTCGACGGCACCGGGAAGGAATGGCCATGAGCATCGGCTCCGGAATCGTTCTGTTCGTGATCGGCGCGATCCTCGCGTTCGCGATCAACGTCGAGGTCGAATGGGCGAACCTCGACATGATCGGCTACATCCTCATGGGGGCGGGCGCGCTCGTGTTCATCATCGGGCTCATCCTCGTCGCGCGTCGTCGGCAGACGAACTCGGTGACGCAGACCTCCGTCGACCCGGCATCGGGTTCTCAGACGACGCGGCGCACCACGAGCGGACCGGACGACGCTGCGGGCCTCTGACCCGCGTCACCGCGAACGCGGGCGACGTTCCTGATCGAGTCCCATACGGATGCGAGTCCGTTTGCGCTCGACAATGATGAAGGTCATTCCGAGGAGCCACAGCGGCACCTGGGTGAGGAACGCGAGCCGGAACGCATCCAGGGAGTAAGTCGCCGGCGTGCCCGCGCCCTGCAGATCGAGGGCGACGCCGATGAGGAAGACCGCGCACAGGGCGGCGATGAAGCCGCCAGCATTCGTCAGACCTGTCGCGGTGCTGAGGCGGTGGGCCGGGTTATGCGTGCGGGCGTGGTCGAAGGCGATCATGGATGCCGGTCCGCCCGATGCGAGGGCGATGGCGAGGACGTATAGCAACCAGAGCGGCGCAGGTCCGGGGTACGCGACAACGGCCACCCAGGCGATCAGCTGGACGGCGACCGTCGGGAGCACAAGCGCGATCGATCGCTGATTCGGAATACGCCGTGAGAGCTCGCCGAGCACCGGTCCCAGGAGCATTCCGACAGCGACATATACAGAGATCAGCGTTGCGGCCTGAGCGGGGGAGAGGCCCTCGCCTGCCGTGAGGAAGGGCATTCCCCACAGGAGCACGAACGCGGTGCCGGCGAAGGGCGTCGCGAAGTGCGACCAGAACGCCAGTCGCGTTCCCGGGTGGGCCCACGCCGCCCGGATGCCGACACCGGTGTCGATGGCCGAGGTGACGACTCGCACGACGCCTGTCTCGGTGTTCACGCTGACGTCGGCGGCGGCTTCCGGAGGGCGATTGCGGATCACGACGAACACGAGGATGGCGAACAGGACGCCCAGCCCGGCGATGCTTCCAAAGGTGATGGTCCAGGTCGTGGCGTGCAGGAGCGCCGCGACAGGGATGAGTGCGACGAGCTGCCCGGCCTGTCCGATGACGCCGGTGAGCTGCACCATCAGCGGGCCGCGCTGGGCGGGGAACCAGGTCGCGACCAGTCGCAGCACAGCGGGGAAGACCATGGCGTCACCGGCGCCGAGCAGCACACGGGCGATGATCGCGATGCCGATGCTGGGGGAGAGGGCCATGGTGAGCTGACCGCCTGCCATGAGCACCATGCCGAGGGTGATGATCGGTCGCGCACCGTAGCGATCGAGGAAGACGCCGATGGGGATCTGCATCCCACCGTATACGGCGAGCTGCACGACGGCGAAGAGCGACAGCGTCGCGGCATCCGCGTCGAAGCGCTCCGCGGCGTCCACGCCGACGGCGCCCAAGGAGGTGCGGTTCGCGATCGCGAGCACGTACGCCGCGACGCCGACGGACCAGATCAGCCAGCTGCGCCACCCGGGAGTCGAAGCGGGGGAGCGGATGACGTCGGGCACGCTTCTACGTTACTCCCGCGCCGGACCGACCAAGCGCCGTCCGTACAGGTACAGTTCAGCGGAGTCGCCGATCCGCACGCCGGTCGCGAGCCGCACGCCGGTCGCGAGCCGCACGCCGGTCGCGAACCGCGTCCAGCCCTGCTGTCTGTAGAAGAGCTGCGCGCTCTCGGCATCCGCGTAGGCGCTCAGCACGGCCGTCGCGTACGTCACGTCATCGAGGAGTGCGCCTTCTGCTCGTGAGCTGCCGCGAACCGTGAGCAGGAGCGGTTTCGTTGACTGTACTGACATAATGAGCATTATCGGCGTTACCACTCCGACGTGCCCCTGCGCTGCGCAGGCTACCGAACGCGACCGATCGCCATCAGGTGCCCGCTCATCTCTCGGTCGCCGGCGAGCTCGGACGCAGCATCCGCCAGGCGTGCTGCGGTTGCCTGCAGTTCAGGGTCGAGCCCGACCGGCGTAGTACGCCTGGATGCGCGCGTCGAGGTCCCTCTGATCCGTCACAGCGCTCTCTGTCTCCGTCTGCTCAGGCCCCGACGTACGCCGCGAGGTGCTTCCCCGTCAGCGTCTTCTTCTGGTCGACGAGGTCCGCGGGCGTTCCCTCGAACACCACTCGACCGCCGTCGTGGCCCGCGCCGGGACCGACATCGATGATCCAGTCACCATGCGCCATGACGGCCTGATGATGCTCGATGACGATGACCGTCTTCCCGGCATCCACGAGCCTGTCGAGCAGCCCGAGAATCTTGTCGACGTCCGCCAGATGCAGCCCCGAGGTCGGCTCGTCGAGCACGTACACGTCGCCCTGGCCGCCCATCTGGATCGCGAGCTTCACACGCTGACGCTCGCCGCCCGACAGCGTCGAGAGCGGCTGGCCCAGGGAGAGATAGCCGAGGCCGACGTCGTCCAGGCGCTCCAGGATCGCCACCGCGGTCGGGATCGTCGATTCCGGCCGCGTGAAGAACTCGCGCGCCTCGGCGACCGGCAGATCGAGCACCTCGGTGATGTCCCTGCCGTCGAGCTTGTACTCCAGCACCGACGCCTGGAACCGCTTGCCGCCGCAGTCCTCGCACGGTGTCTCGATCGTATCCATGAAGCCGAGTTCGGTGATGATCACGCCGGAGCCCTTGCAGGACGGGCAGGCGCCCTCGGAGTTCGCGCTGAACAGTGCGGGCTTGACGCCGTTCGCCTTGGCGAATGCCTTGCGGATCGGCTCGAGCATTCCGGTGTACGTCGCCGGGTTGCTGCGGCGCGAGCCCTTGATCGCGCTCTGGTCGATGGCCACGACGCCCTCGCGTCCCGCTACCGAACCGTGGATCAGCGAGCTCTTGCCGGAGCCGGCGACACCCGTCACGACCGTGAGCACGCCCGTCGGGATGTCGACGTCGACCTCCTGCAGGTTGTTCGTGGATGCGCCGCGCACTTCGATCGCGCCGGCACCCGAGCGAACGGACGGCTTCAGTGTCGCCCGGTCGTCCAGATGGCGCCCCGTGATGGTGCCGCTGCCGCGCAGGCCCTCGACGGTGCCCTCGAAGCAGATCTCCCCTCCCCCGCTGCCGGCGACGGGGCCCAGGTCTACGACATGATCGGCGATCGCGATCGTCTCGGGCTTGTGCTCGACGACGAGCACCGTGTTGCCCTTGTCTCGCAGCTTGAGGAGCAACGAGTTCATGCGCTGGATGTCGTGCGGATGCAACCCGATCGTCGGCTCGTCGAAGACGTAGGTGACATCGGTCAGCGATGACCCGAGATGGCGCAGCATCTTGATCCGCTGCGCCTCTCCCCCGCTGAGCGTGCCGGACGGACGCTCCAGGCTGAGATATCCCAGGCCCAGCGTCACGAACGCATCGAGGTTCGCCTTCAGCGCGTCCAGCAGCGGACCGGCACCGGGGAGGTCGAGCCCATTCACCCACGCCGCGAGATCGGTCACCTGCATCCGGCAGGCGTCCGCGATGCTTATGCCTGCGATCTTCGACGAACGCGCCCCCTCCGTCAGGCGGGTCCCATCGCACTCGGGACAGGTCGCGAAGGATGCCACGCGCTCGACGAAAGCACGGATGTGCGGCTGCAGCGCCTCGAGATCCTTCGACAGCATCGCCTTCGTGATCTTGGGGATCAGGCCCTCGTAGGTCATGTTGATGCCGCTGATCTTCACCTTCGTGACCTCGCCATAGAGGAAGAGGTGCCGTTGCTCGTCCGTGAAGTCCTTGATCGGCTTGTCGGCCGGGTAGAAACCCGACTGCGAGAAGCCCTTCACCATCCACCCGTCCGCCGTGTACCCGGGCACCATGATCGCCCCTTCGTCCAGCGACTTCGACTCGTCGACGATCTGCGCGAGATCCAGATCCGACACCGCACCCCTGCCCTCGCACCGCGGGCACATGCCGCCGAGGTAGATGGCGTCCTTCACGATCTTCTTCTCGCCGCTGGGCCCCGTCATCACGCCGCTCGCCTTCTGCGTCGGGATGTTGAACGAGAACGCCGTCGGCCCGCCGATGTACGGCTGTCCGAGCTTGGAGAAGAGGATGCGCAGCATCGCGTTCGCGTCGGTCACCGTGCCGACGGTCGAGCGCGGGTTCGCCCCCAGACGCTCCTGGTCGACGATGATCGCCGTGGTGAGCCCTTCGAGGACATCGACGTCCGGACGCGGGACCGATGGCATGAAGCCCTGCACGAACGCGCTGTAGGTCTCATCGATCATGCGCCGCGACTCTGCGGCGACGGTGTCGAACACGAGCGAGCTCTTCCCCGAGCCGGAGACCCCGGTGAAAACCGTCAGTCTGCGCTTGGGGATGTCGACGCTGACGTCCTTCAGATTGTTCTCGCGAGCCCCCTGGACGCGGATCAGATCGTGAGAGTCAGCGGGCAGCAGAGCATCGGTCATGCGAAAGATCCTCCCACGCACCTCTCCCATCGGGGACGTCCTCCGCGCTACGCTGTTCACATCGTTCACACGATCTTCTCAGAGAGGCGCACATCATGTCTGAATCGCTCACCGAGCCGAAGTCGCTGTTCGCATCGATCCGTGTCACGCTCGCCGTGTCCGGCGCGATCGCCCTCATCGCCGGCATCGTCGTGCTGATCTGGCCGCTCAAGACAGCCGTCATCGTCACCGGCATCATTGCCGCCTATCTGATCATCGCCGGAATCGTCTACATCGGTCTGGGCATCTTCTCCGGCAAGAAAGGCGGCTGGGCACGCCTGGGACACATCCTGCTCGGCCTCCTCTACATCGTCGCCGGCATCATCGCCTTCACGAACCTCGCGGCCGCGACCCTCACGCTCGCGGCCGTCACCGCGATCTTCCTCGGCGTCAGCTGGATCTTCGACGGGGTCGTTTCTCTCACGCTTCTGAACAAGGACGGCTCGCGGGCCTGGACGATCATCTACGCGATCCTCAGCGTCGCGGCCGGTGTCATCGTGCTGTTCGCGCCGCTGCTCGCCGCCGCCGCGCTCTGGTTGGTGCTCGGCATCACGCTGGTGGTGCTCGGCGTCGTCCAGATCGTCCGCGCCATCACGCTCGGCCGCAACGAGAAGGTCGTGCTGCCGGAGAGTCCCGCGCCCAGCGACGCCGGTTCTTCCGCTCTCTGACAGCGCGGTCCGATATGAGAAAGGTCCTGCCGGACGGCAGGACCTTTCTCATATCACCGCATCATTCCGCGGCGAAGCCGCCCGTGTCGCCCACGAGGCGCGTGTTGTCGGCCGGTACAGGATCGACGGCTGCCTGCGCGACCTCGGCGGCGAACTCGGAGACGTTGTAGAGACGCCCGGCGTCCTCGCGACGTGCGGAGATCGCGCCGGGGTTGGCCCGCTCGAGCAGCGTCGCCGTGATCGTGCCCTCGATCATGTCGCCCGAGACGACGGTGAAACCGATCCCCTGCTCAGCGAGCGACGGGATGTGCTCGCGAAGCGCGTCCTCGCCTGCGCGCTTGGACAATGCGACCGGCTCGTACTCGGGCATCGTGGGCGTCGTGCGGATGAAGTGCGCCTGATGACTCGTCACGAAGACGACGCGAGAGCCCTCGCCGAGCACCGGGCGCGCGGCGCTCAGCACATTCAGTTGCGCGTCGCGGTTGAGGGTCAGGGCGTAGTCCTCCGCCATGCCCGACTCCATGCCGCCGGAGGCGTTGAGCACGAGAATGTCGAGACGTCCGAACTCCTGCTCGACCTGCTCGAACATCGAGGCGACGGATGCCGGATCGGTCAGATCGGCACCGACGACCAGCGCCCGGACGCCGAGCTCGCGCAGCTGCGAAGCCAGCTTCTCGGCGCGCGGTGCCTTGTTGCGGAAGTTGATCACGACGTCGGCGCCTGCCTCGGCGAAGTAGCGGACGGTGTCCGCTCCGATCCCTCGGGACGAACCGGTGACCAGTGCGACCTTTCCGGCCAGGGAACCTGCGGGCAGAACGTCGGTCACGGTGACTCCTCGTACGTGGTGAAGGCCGCGGAGAGCACGGCCAGTTCATTTTAGCAACGGGGCGCTGCACGCCGCCGATCGGGCATCGGTGCGTGATAGGTTGACCGCAAAGGAGGGCGCCATGAACGACGCATCCGTCTTCGTCGAGCTGGTCACCGAATGGGCGTGGATCGGCTGGCTGGTGCTCATCGCCGTGTTCCTCGTGATCGAGATGCTGACGCTCGACTTCACCTTCCTCATGCTCGCTCTCGGCAGCGTCGTGGGACTCATCACGGGCCTTGTCGGCCTGCCGCTGTGGGCGCAGCTGATCATCGCCGCCGCCGCGGCGGCGCTGTTCATCCTCTTCATCCGCCCTCCCCTGCTCCGGCGCCTGCATCGCAGCGAGGATCCGACGAAGTCCAACGTCGACGCGCTGATCGGCCTGCGCGGCACCGCCCTCGCCGACATCACCCAGATCACCGGTCAGGTGAAAGTGAGCAACGGCGACACCTGGACGGCGCGCGCCGAGAGCGGCGTGGCAATCCCGCTCGGATCGCCCGTGCTCATCACCGCGATCAACGGCGCGACAGCAGTCGTGCGACCTGCCAACGACTAGACCGCTCTACGACGAGGAGAAACCCGTGAACGACGCTTCGTTCATCCCGACAGCGATCGGCTGGATCCTTGCGATCGCCGTCATCATCTTCGTGGTGGTGACTGTCGCACGATCGATCCGCATCATCCCGCAGGCCACCGCCGGCGTCGTGGAGCGCCTCGGCCGCTACCACAAGACGCTCACGCCCGGTCTGAACATCCTCGTGCCGTTCATCGACCGGCTCCGCCCGCTCATCGACATGCGCGAGCAGGTCGTCTCGTTCCCGCCGCAGCCGGTGATCACCGAGGACAACCTCGTCGTCTCGATCGACACCGTCGTCTACTTCCAGGTCACCGACGCCCGCGCCGCGACCTACGAGATCGCCAACTACCTGGGCGCCGTCGAACAACTGACCACGACCACCCTGCGAAACGTCGTCGGTGGTCTGAACCTCGAAGAGGCCCTGACCAGCCGCGACGAGATCAACGGTCAGCTGCGCGTCGTGCTCGACGAGGCGACCGGCAAGTGGGGAATCCGCGTCGGCCGCGTCGAGCTCAAGGCGATCGACCCGCCCCTGTCGATCCAGGACTCGATGGAGAAGCAGATGCGCGCCGAGCGCGACCGTCGCGCAGCGATCCTCACCGCCGAGGGAACGAAGCAGTCCGCGATCCTCGAGGCCGAGGGTGCGCGGCAGGCCGAGATCCTGCGCGCCGAGGGCGACAAGCAAGCCGCGGTGCTGCGCGCACAGGGTGAGGCAGAGGCGATCCAGAACGTGTTCGCCTCCATCCACCAGGGTGCTCCGGATGACAAGCTGCTCGCGTACCAGTACCTGCAGATGCTGCCCAAGATCGCCGACAGCGAGTCGAGCAAGCTCTGGATCGTGCCGAGCGAGCTCACCGAGGCCCTCAAGGGCATCGGCAGCGCCTTCACGCCGCGTCCCGGCGGCCAGACGCCCCCGACCGGCGCGTGACGCACCCCTACTTCACGAAGGCACGACACCCGCGCATCCTCGCCCACCGCGGTCTTGCCGTGGGCGAGGGTACCGGGCCGATGGTCTGGGAGAACACGGCAGGCGCGTTCGCCGCGGCGCACGCGGCCGGCGCCGAGTACGTCGAGACCGACTGCCAGGTGACGGCCGACGGCGATGTCGTGCTGTTCCACGACGATGACCTTCAGCGTGTCGCGGGCGATCCTCGCCGCGTCGACGAGGTGCGGACGGCGGAGCTCGTCGAGATCTTCGCTCCGCACGGCGGCCTCCTCACGGTCGCGGAGATGCTCGAGGCGTTCCCGGAGACGCGCTTCAACATCGACGTGAAGACGGATGCCGTCGCCGCCCCCCTGGGCCGGATCGTCGCCCCGCATGCGGAGCGGGTGCTGCTGACGAGCTTCTCGGATGACCGGCGGAGGCGTGCGATCGCGTCCGTCCTGGATGCCGGGGCGACGTTGCGGCCCGCGACCTCCGCCGGGCGTTCGAGCATGATGCTCATGCGGCTGCTCACGGCACTGCGGCTCTCACCGGCGCGCGTTCTGCGCGACATCGACGCCCTGCAGATCCCTGAGACCTACGGCCCCGTCCGTGTGCTCACACCGAGCCTGCTGCGGGCCGCCCACCGGCACGATGTCGAGGTCCACGTCTGGACGGTGAACGACCCCGACGACATGCAGCGCCTCGTCGCATTCGGCGTCGATGGCATCGTCACCGACCGGGCGGATGTCGCGCTGCGGACCCTGAACTGACCTCCGCTCGGCGAGGGCTGGGATTCGACTGTGAATCCCGCCGTGATCGCTGGAGCGTTGAGCGCGCGCACAGGCGACAGCGGTATACCTGAGGTCGACGAGAGGACCACACAATGGCAGATCGCAGCCTGCGCGGCATCCGACTCGGCGCCCAGAGCCTACAGAGCGAAGAAGGCGTCGTGTTCATGGAACGCCGCGAGACCACCTACAAGTGCGACACCTGCGGCAGCACGACATCGCTGATGTTCGCGGCCGACGCCGAGCCGCCGCAGACCTGGGAGTGCCGCTCGTGCGGCGCCGAGGCCGTGCTCAGCATCGACGGCAAGACCATCACCCCGGACGCCGCTGACGAGAAGACCGCCCGCACGCACTGGGACATGCTGATGGAGCGCCGCACGCGCGCCGAGCTCGAGGAGCTCCTCGAGGAGCGCCTCGCGTTCATCCGCGCCCGCCGCGGAGCAGGGGAAGACCCCACGCGCGAGAAGATCGGCGCCTAGCGCCGCCGGGCGCGCCACCACCCGAACAGGAGCGCGCCCAGACCGCCCCAGAGCAGCACCTGCTGCACCCAGGGGCCGAGGATCACACCAGCGGTGAGGCCGGAGCGGAGCTCGACGTTTTCGAGCAGGGCTCCGGCCTCATCTGCGTCCAGGGACGCGATCGTCCGTCCGCTCGGGGTGATCATCTGACTCGTCCCGACCGTGGAGATGTTCACGACGCTGCGGCCGGTCTCGATCGCCCTCATCCGGGCGAAGGCGAGCTGCTGCAGATTCTCGTCCGTGCCGCGGAAGTCGGCGTTGTTCGTCTGGAAGACGAGCACCTGCGCGCCGCCGGAGACGCCCTCGGCGATCACCTGGTCGTAGATCACGTCGAAGCAGATCGCAAGCCCAACCGGCACGCCGTCCACGTCCACCAGCGGCGCGTTCGTGCCATGGGAGTACTCGCGGCCGATCAGGCCGATGAGGTCGGGCACGATGGCGTTGTAGAAGTCGCGGTCGGGCACGTACTCGCCGAACGGCACGGGGAACCGCTTGTCGTGCGTCTGCTCGGCCGTGCCGTCCTGCTGCCACAGCATGGAGGTGTTGAAGAACTCGTCACCGCGAGCGGTCGCCGCGTTGGCGAGCAGCGGTGCATCGACACGATTGGCGATGAGGGTCATGCGGCGAGCAAGGGACTCGTCCTGGAACGGGTCCCCGCCGAGGCCGCCCTCCGGCCAGACGAGCAGGTCCATGTCCTGGCCGTACAGCGGCTGGGTGGCATCGGTCTGCGCGTGGACCACGGCGTACGGCTCTCGATCGTCGAAGTAGCCCGTCGGGCCGTTCCCCTGCACGGCGCCGATCCGCATGGTTCCCGCATCCGTCGTCGGGAACATCGGTGTCGCGAACAGCACGAGGATGGCGACCGCCGGAACGGCGAGGCGCACAGGGCGCCGCCAGAGCTGTAGTCGCACCGTCTCGATGATCATGGCGACGGCGAACACCATGAGGAAGCTCAGCCCGCTCACGCCGACCCACGACGAAAGCGCGGCGAGCGGGCTCTCGGACTGCGTCATCCCCAGACGCGCCCACGGGAAGCCCGTGTACGGCCACGAGCCGAGCAGCAGCTCTCGGAGCACCCACAACGCGCCGACCGCGGCCGGAAGCAGCACCAGGCGACCTGCGGTTCCGGGGAACGCCCGGGGCAACCACCGGTATGCGAGGGCGATGAGTGTGACGGTCACGGCTGTCAGCGCTGCTTCGAGCGACGCCAGCGCAGCCCACGGGATCGGCCCGAGGTAGCGCGAGGTCCACGACACGAGGAGGAAGAAGAACACGGCGCCGTAGACGAGTCCCACCAGCGCGGAAGCCCAGAAACGCCGTCCGATCAGTGCCAGCAGCAGCAGGCCTACGGCGGGGAACGCGAGTATCCAGGCCCCGACCGAGGGATACGCGAGGTCCATGAGCCAGCCGGCGAGGGCCGCGACCGGGACGGCTGCCCACAGCGGCAGCAGGGCGCGCCGTCGTACGGGCTCAGCGGAAGAGGTCGATGGCATCCCCACCGGCCTCACATCGAGGAGTACGCGACGATGCCGCGGCGCACGCCGTCGAGGGCCTGCCGCGCCGTGCGCGCGATGCCGAGATCCTCGGCGACGATGGAGAGCTGATCGAGCAGGTCGATGGTCTGCTTCGCCCAGCGGACGAAGTCTCCAGCGGCCATGTCGGCGTCGACGAGGACGCGATCGAGCTGAGCACCGCGTGCCCAGGAGTGCATCGCACCGGCGAGGCCCGTCGCGAGCGGCTCGCTGCCCGGCAGGCTGTGCGCCTGCTCGAGGTCGTCGAGCTCCGACCACAGCTCAGAGGTCTTCTCATAGGCGCTGCGGAACGCTCCGCGCGGCAGCCCGCGCTCCCCCGCCCCGGCCTCGTCGCGTCGAGGTTCGTACACCAGGCAGCACGCCATGGCGGCGAGCGAGGGCGCGTCCAGCCCCTTCCACAGCCCCTGACGCAGCGACTCGGCCACCAGCAGGTCTCGTTCGCCGTAGATGCGGCGCATGGTGCGACCGGCATCCGTCAGGGCCGTGTCGTCGCCGTCACCCGTGACGTAGTCGAGAGCGGCGAGTACCTCGACCACCCGGTCGAAGACGCGCGCGACGGTTCCGGTGCGGTTCTCGATCTGACGCCGCGTCCGATCGGTCTGCCGCTTGAGCTTCCAATAACGCTCCGCCCAGCGGGCGTGCGCCTCGCGGTCTGGGCAGCGGTGGCATCCGTGCCGCTGCATCCTCGTGCGCAGCGACTGGATCTTCTTCAGGCGCTTGTCGCGCGCGGCGCGCGGTCCGTGCTCGTCCTGCTTGTTCTTCTTCTCGAGGTCGCTCAGCTCGCGACGGATCCCGGCGTAATCGAGGAAGTCTCCGTGCTCGCACGTCATCGCCTTCAGGTAGCCCTCGAGCGAGGCCTCGGCCTCTCGCACCTCACGGGCGAGGCCGACGACCGCGCGATCGGCCTGGAACTGAGCGAACGACGACTCGAGGATCTGCCTGGCGCGGGGGCGGCCGAACATGTCGATGAGGTTCACGGCCATGTTGTACGTCGGCCGGAAGCTGGAGTTCAGCGGGTAGGTGCGGCGCGAGGCGAGGGCTGCGACAGCCTGCGGGTCCATGCCCTCGGTCCACTGCACGACCGCGTGGCCTTCCACGTCGATCCCGCGGCGCCCTGCGCGGCCGGTCAGCTGGGTGTACTCCCCCGACGTGATGGCGACCCGCGATTCGCCGTTGAACTTCTCCAGCTTCTCGAGGACGACCGTTCGCGCGGGCATGTTGATGCCCAGCGCCAGGGTCTCCGTCGCGAAGACGACCTTGACGAGTTTGCGCCGGAACAGCTCCTCGACGACCTCCTTGAACGCCGGCAGGAGACCTGCGTGGTGTGATGCCACACCGCGCTCGAGATTGTCGAGCCATTCGAAGTAGCCGAGGACGCCCAGATCCTCATCCTGCAGCGTGCGTGTGCTCTCCTGGACGAACTCGCGGATCTCGCGGCGCTCCTCGGGCGTGGTCAGCCGGATGCCGGATCTCCGCACCTGCTGCACGGCGGCGTCGCAGCCCACGCGGCTGAAGATGAAGAAGATCGCCGGAAGCAGGTTCGTGCGCTCGAGGAGCTGGATGACGTCGGGACGGTCGATCCGTTCGACCCGCTGCGCGTTCGTCGATCGCACGGGTCCGCGGCCCCCGCGCGGCCGCCGCTGCGCCTGACGCCCGGCGTGCCGCGCGCTGCTGTACGACTGGGCCCGCCGGTTGCCCTCGTACCGCGAACCGGTGAACGAGCGGATGCGCATGAGCTCCTGGTTCACCGTGGCCGTCGCGACGCCGGCGCGGTCGTCGAACAGCGGCAGCAGGTCGCCGCGGACCAGCACGTGCTGCTCGAGCGGCACGGGGCGGGTCTCTGAGACGATCACCTCCGTGTCGCCGCGGACGGTGTCGAGCCAGTCGCCGAACTCCTCGGCGTTCGACACCGTCGCGCTCAGTGACACGAGCCGGACCGACGAGGGCAGGTGGATGATCACCTCTTCCCACACGGCGCCCCGGAAGCGGTCGGCGAGGTAGTGCACCTCGTCCATCACGACGAAGCGCAGGCTGCCCAGCGCCGCCGAGTCCGCGTAGATCATGTTGCGCAGCACCTCGGTCGTCATCACGACGATCCGCGCGTTGCCGTTGATGTTCGTGTCGCCGGTGAGCAGCCCGACGTTCTCGGCGCCGTAGACGTCGACGAGCTCGCGGAACTTCTGGTTCGAGAGCGCCTTCATCGGCGTCGTGTAGAAGGCCTTGTCGTTCGGCGTCTGCATCGCGAGGTGGATCGCGAACTCGCCGACGATCGTCTTGCCCGCCCCTGTCGGGGCCGCGACGAGGACGCTGTTGCCCCGCTCGAGCGCATGGCAGCCCTCGACCTGGAACGGATCGAGATCGAACTTCTGGCGCGCCGCGAACGCGGCTGTCTGCGGGTGGGCTGCGGCGTCGCGTGCGGCCGCGTAGCGTTCGGCGGGAGAGCTCATGCGTCCGTTTCTGGGAGGAGGCCGTCGGCCTTCATCTGTTTCTTCCTCCGTCTGTCGAAGATCATCGACAGCGCAGCAGCGGCGAAGAAGAGCACCACGAGGATCCCGGCGAGCAGCAGCATGCTCACGACATCGGCAGCCGGCGTCGCCAGTGCGGCGAAAACGGTTGCGATGAGAACCGCCACCCGCCAGCCCTTGATGATGTCTCGGCCGCTGATGATGCCGGCGACGTTCAACGCGACGAGGAAGACCGGGAGGACGAACGAGACGCCGAGCACGAGCATGAGCTTGAGGATGAAGTCGAAGTAGAGCTTGCCCTCGTACAGGTTGTTCGCGCCCTCCGGCGTGAAGTTCGCCATGAGTTCGATGACGTGCGGGACGACGAGAGAGCCCACGTAGCACCCTGCGAAGAACAGTGGGATCGCAGCCGCGACGAAACCGATCGTGTACTTGATCTCCTTGCGGGTCATACCAGGCATGATGTACGCCCAGATCTGCCACAACCAGATCGGTGCGGCGAGGAAGATTCCGATGGAGAACGCCATGCGCATGCGCAGATCGAACGGTGCCGTCACAGAGGAGAACGTGAGTCCCACGACGACTTCTGGGTGCTCCTGGGCGATCCGATCGACCGGTGCTGTGATGAACTGGATGATCGGATCCGTCACGAAGAACGCGATAATCATCGCGACGATGAGCGCCGCTGCGCAGATCATCAGCCGTCGACGCAACTCCACGAGGTGCGCGCCGAGCGACATCCGGCGTTCATTGCGTGGTCTGTCACTCGCGGCCGACTTCTTGTCGATCGCGGTCACCGTCGTCAGCTGGTCGGGTTGTTGGGAGCGCTGCCGTCGTTCCGGTGCGCGGTGCTGCTGTCAGTGTGCGTGTCGGCGACGGTGGAATCTGCGGCCGGCTGCGCCACGGAGTCCTCTTCCTTCATCGCCTTCATCTCGCCGCGGAACACGCGGGCCGACTGACCCATGCTCTTCGCAAGCGCAGGAAGTTTCGCAGCCCCGAACAGCAGCAGGATGACGAGGACGAGGACGAGCAGGTGCCAGCCCGTGAGGTTGCCGAGCATACCGTTCTCCTAAGTTCGGGGTTTCGTCCAGTCTACCTGCGTCACTCGGGTCGGCGCCGTCAGTACAGGGCGAGTCCGGCCGCGGCCCATTCCCGCGTCGCGGTGCGCGCGATCTCGGGTTCGACGACATCGAGCTGACCGCCGAAGCGCGCGGCGACCCGCTTGATGGCGCGCGGATCGGATAGACGGATGCGGACGATCACGTCGTCGCCGTCCTCTGTCGCGTTGTCCGCGCGGACGTAGTCGCCCAGCAGCGGCACGAGGCGCCCGGGGATGCGCACCGTGACCTCGGATTCGGCATCGCCGGTCCCGAAGCCGTCCGGCACCGGCGCGTCGGCGTGCGTGATCGGGATGTCGGTCAGCGCGGGCTCGCTGACCCGGTCGAGGTGGAACGTGCGCATGGCCTTGCGCAGGTGGCACCAGCCCTGCAGGTACCACTGGCCGTCGGTGATGAGCACCTGGACCGGGTCGACCGTGCGCGTCGTGAGCGCGGCATCCGGCGCCTGATAGCGGAACGAGACCGCGACGCCCTGCTTCAGCGCCGACGCGACCGCGTCGCGCACCTCGTCAACCGCGCCCGGGGCGATGACGACCTCGGCAGGAGCGTTCGCCGCGGCGCGCGCGAGCTTCGCGAGCAGGCCCGCGACCAGTCCGGAGTCGGAGACGGCGGGAACCGCCGCGACCATCTGGAGCCCTGCGAGCAGCGCCGCCGCCTCGCGTGCGGTGAAGCGGGGCACACGGCGGAGCCCGACGTCGTTCGTGATCTCGATGACGTCCTCGTCGTCGAGAAGATCCCAGTTGATGTCGAACAGCTCGTGCGGCTGCTGCCAATAGCCGCTGTCGCCGGGCAGTCCGATGACGGTGAGCTTCTCGATCATGCCGCGCATGTCCGTCGTGGACACCGCGAACTCGCGGGCCGCCTCCTCGAGCGAGACCTGTCCGCGCTCGAGCAGATACGGCACGAGCGTCAGGTACGCGCGCACGCGATCCGCTGCGAGCAGGGGCTTGGGCTTGTCCGCCATCACTCCCCCTCTCCTGCATGGGCGGCGACGATCGCCGTCAGCCGTTCGACCACCGCATCGCGCAGCTGCGGCGGATCGACCACCCTGACCTCGGGACCGTACGACGCGAGCTCGTCGGCGAGGATGTGCACGTCGACGAAGGGGATGCTGAAACCCTGTGTCGCCGGGGTCGCCCGTCGCCCCAGCCGCAGCGCCGCCTCGGTGCCCGGTGTGATCTCCAGTAGCGCTGAATGACGCGCGGCGACATCTTCGAGGCCTGCGAGGGCGCGCTCGCCCGCGCCGTCGCGCAACGCAGGGTCGAAGCTCTTGCGCGTCGAGGACACCTCGCCGACGATCCGGCTGAGGAGGAACGTGCGCTCTCCATCGGCATCCTGGTCGATGCCGTACACGTGCCAGCGGGCCTCGAAATCGAGCAGGGCGAGCGGCGCGACGGTCCGCCTGCGCGGAGCGCTCTCCCCGGGCTTGAGATACTCGAAAGCGACGATCCGGCATTCCTCGATCGCCGTCTGCAACGGGGCGAAGCTGCTCTCCCGGGTGGTGATCCGCGGGGCGAACCCGATGATCGGTTCATCGCCGTCGATCCCCAGTGCGCGGATCTTGCGGACGCCGGCCTGCGCGTCTGCCGAGGCGGATTCCGCGCTCCACACGCTTCCGGCCAGCTGCAGCACGGCGAGCTCGGCAGCGCTGAACGAGATGTCCGCCGGCAGGTCGTATTCGGCCTTCGGGATGCGGTACCGCGCTTCGCGCAGGTCGTTCGGGTCGCTCGAGTCGCCGATCGTCTCGATCGGAACGCCGAGCGTGCGCAACTCGTCCTTGTCGCGCTCGAACATCTTCTCGAGGGCGTCGGTCCTCGTGCCGGTCTCGGCGCGCTGACGATAGCCCGACACGCTGTCGAGGATCTGCTGCTTGGTCAGCCCGATCTCCGTGGCCATGAGCGCCACGACGAGATTCGTCTGACGCTCTTCGGGCGGGATCCGGGCGGCCATCACTGCGCCGAGGCGGGAGGATCGATGCCGAGGATGTCGACGACGAACACCAGCGTCGCGTTCGGCGGCACCGAGCCGCCGCCCTGCTCGCCGTATCCGAGCTCGGCCGGGATCACGAGCAGCACCTGCGAGCCGACGGTCTGGCCGGCGAGCCCCTGGGTGAAGCCGGGGATGACACCCGCCAGGTCGAACGTGGCGGCCGTGCCCCGGTCCCAGGACGAGTCGAACACGGTGCGCTCGTCCCACAGGACTCCGGTGTAGTTGACGAGGATGCTGTCGTCCTCGGCGACCTTCTGCCCGTCGCCCTTGATGAGGGTCTGGACAGTGAGATCGGTCGGCGCCGCGCTGTCGGGGACGATGACCCCGGGACGCCCGTCGGCGGCGCGGACCACGGTCGGCATGCCGGCTGCATCGTTGTACTGCAGCGAGCCCTCGGCGCGGCTGGGGAACACCTTCACGACATCGAACACCGCGACGACGGGCTCGTCGGCGTCAAGGCCGAAGCCCTGGAGGTTGGCCGCGCCGAAGTCATCCGGGGTGACGACGGAGAGCACGCGGGTGCCCTCGGTCGCGCATTCGAGAGCCGCACCGAATGCGGGCACGATCTGCTCCCAGTATCCGACGCTGGCCAGGCTCGCCTGCTCGTCGTCGTACGCGGTGCCGGCGATCGGCTCACCGGTCTTGCCGGAGAACAGCGAGAACTCGAACACCGCGCTCTGGCTGGGGCTCGTCAGTGCGCGCCCGTCGCCGACCACCACGTCGCCGAACGTGCTGGACTCGCCGCCCACCGGCGTGAACAGCTCCACATCCGGCTTCGTGCCGATCTCGCCCGAGATGTTCGCGAGATCCTCGACGCCGCTGCTCGCGGCAGCCCGGTCGCAGCTCGCACCCTGATAGGCGGGCCCGGCGGTGCATCCCGTCAGAGCGACGACGGCGAGGGCGAGTGTGGCCAGAGCGGCTGAGGTTTTACGCACGCGCTCCAGTCTATTGCGCAGACCCGTCTCCGTCGCGCGACGCGGCGGCCCGGCGTGCGCCCTCGGCGGCCTTGGCCGCTTCCCGGGCGCGTTTGCGCAGATTCTTGTCGGTGATGTCGCGGTCGCCGACCGCCCCCGGCGTCCACAGCTCGACGTCCTCGTCGCCGTAGCTGGACTTCGATGCTCGGCGCTTGACCTCCGGCGCGATCGTCCCCGGTGCGAGGCGCCGCGCCGTGAGGAGGAATCCGGTGTGGGCGACCATCCGGTGGTCGGGGCGCACGGCGAGGCCCTCCACGTGCCAGCCGCGCACCATGGTCTCCGAGGCGTCGGGATCCGTGAAGCATCCGGTGCCGCGGATGTACTCCGCGACCCGCGAGAGCTGCGTCGCCGTGGCGACGTAGCAGAGCACCACTCCCCCTGGTGTCAGAGCATCGGCCACGACATCCATGACCTCCCAGGGCGCGAGCATGTCGAGCACGACGCGATCGACGCTCCCGGCCGCAAGGACTTCGGGCAGGGCGGCCTGCAGGTCGCCGACGACGACGTCCCAGGTGTCCGGGGTGGCACCGAAGAACGTCTCGACGTTCGACCGTGCGACATCGGCGAAGTCGTCTCGTCGCTCGAACGACACCAGACGCCCGGACGGGCCGATCGCCCGGAGCAGCGACAGCGACAGCGCACCGGAACCGACCCCGGCCTCGACGACCGTCGCCCCGGGGAAGATGTCGGCCTGCATGACGATCTGCGCGGCATCCTTCGGGTACACGATCGCAGCTCCCCGCGGCATCGACATCGCGAAGTCGCGCAGCAGCGGCCGCAGAGCCAGGTACTCGTGACCCGAGCTGTTGGTCACCACGGATCCGTCGGGCAGGCCGATCAAGTCGCGGTGGAAGAGCACGCCGTGGTGCGTGTGCATCTCGCCGCCGGCAGTGAGCGTGATCGTGTGCAGCCGGTTCTTGGGCCCGGTCAGCTGGACCCGGTCCCCTTCGCGGAACGGACCGCTGGGGCGCGACGCGGCGGTCATCCGCGCACCCCCGCGCTCGTGACCGTGGAGTGCAGATCGATCAGGTCGGACGCCGTGCGCCCCTCGAGCGTCGGCCACAGCGCGTGGGCGCCGAGCCCGTCGAGCGGGACGATGTGCGGCACGCCGAGGGTGACGGCACCGGAAGCGAGCCCTGCGCGCAGCCCGGTCGGGGAGTCCTCGATCACGAGCGCCTCGGCAATGTCGATGTCGAGGAGCCGCGCCGCCTTCAGATACGGCTCGGGGTGCGGTTTGGGGCGGTCGACCTCGTCGCCGGGAACGACGACGTCGAAGGCGGGGAAGCCGATGAGGTCGACGACGCTGCGAGCCATCCGGCCGAGGGACATCGTGACGAGCGCAGAAGGGATGCCGGCGTCCTGGAGATCGCGGAGCAGTTCCCGCGCTCCCGGCCGGAACGGCACGCCGCGCGTCTCGAGAAGCCGGCGTACAGCATCCGTGAGGTGGTCGACGATGGCGTCGCCTGCCATGTCGACGCCCGCGGCTCGAAGGATCTCCGCACTCTCGTTCAGCCCGCTGCCGACGAGCTGCAGCGCCTGCTCGTGCGACCACGTTCCGCCGAACGACTCGACCAGTGCGGTCTCCGACGCCATCCAGTACGGCTCGGTGTCGACCAGCGTTCCATCCATGTCCCAGAGGACTGCCTGCGGCTTCTGACTCACCCGACCATGCTATCCGGGGGATCCTTCGCGGCTGTCCGGCAGGGTGCACCGCCGGGAGCGCCGGGGGCGGACTAGCCTGGAGGGATAACCGCATTCCGTCGTCGAAGGGAGAGACCGGATGGATGCACTCGGAGACCGCATCGTCGTGGTGGCCTTCGACGGCTGGAACGACGCCGGCGAGGCCGCCAGCGGCGCCGTCGAGGCCCTGCGCGAGAGCGGCGACTACGAGCTCGTCCACTCCGTCGACCCCGAGCTCTACTTCGACTACCAGTACACCCGGCCGTCATCGAAGATGGATGCCACGGGCAGGCGCGAACTGCGCTGGCCGGAGGCGGCGCTCTGGCGCCCGCGCGGGGAACCTGTCGCCGGCGCACCGGAGTTCTGGCTGCTGACCGGCGTCGAACCCGCCCGTACCTGGCAGGCGTTCGCGAACGAGTTCATCGACATCGCGCTTCGCGACGACGTCACGGGCTTCATCCTCCTCGGCGCCATGCTCTCGGACGTGCCGCACACCAGGCCGATCTCGATCTTCGCCGCGAGCTCCAACGAGCAGGTGCGCGAGTCGCTGGGACTCGAGCGATCCCTGTACGAGGGCCCGGTCGGCATCCTCAGCGTGATCGAGCACTTCGCCGAGGGCGCCGGCATCCCGAGCGCCACCCTGTGGGCGAGTGTGCCGCACTACGTCGCGTCGGCCGCGCCGTCGCCCAAGGCGACGCTGGCGCTGCTCGACCGGCTCGAGGAGCTCACCGGCGTCGACATGCCGCGCGAGGGCCTTCGGACGGATGCCGCGACCTGGGAGGCCTCGATCGACGCCGCTGCGGCGGACGACGAGGAGATGACCGAGTACATCCACCAGCTCGAGCGCACGCGCGACACGTGGGATTCGCCCGAGGCGTCGGGCGACGCGATCGCCCAGGCCTTCGAGCGCTACCTCCGCCGCCGCGACGACGGCCCCGGCGACCGCAAGAAGTAGCCTCCCGCTTCGGCAGGGTCAGCCGGCGATCACGCCGGTGCTGAGCAGCACGAGCAGCGTGACACCGAGCAGGATCCGGTAGATCACGAACGGCAGGAAGCTCCGCTTCGAGATCCAGTTCATGAAGAACGCGATCACGCCCAGCGCCACGACGAACGCGATGCCGGTCGCGGCGATCGTCTCGCCCATCGTGAAGTACTGATCGGGCGCGTCCCAGCTCTTGAACACCTGGTAGAAGCCGCTGCCGAACACCGCGGGGATCGCGAGCAGGAACGCGTAGCGCGCCGCCGCAGCCCGCTCGTACCCGAGGAACAGCCCCATCGTGATGGTTCCACCCGAGCGCGAGACGCCGGGGATCAGCGCGAGGGCCTGGGCGAAGCCGTACAGGATGCCGTGCGGGTAGGTGATCTGGTCGAGGCGGCGTCGCTTGGCGCCGACGTGGTCGGCGATGCCGAGGAGGATGCCGAAGGCGATGAGCATGATCGCCACGATCCACATCGACCGCAGAACCGTCTCGATCTGGTCCTGGAACAGGAGCCCGAGGAGCACGATCGGAATGCTGCCGATGATGATCAGCCAGCCCATTCGGGCGTCAGGATCGTTGCGCGGCAGTTTGCCGACCAGCGACCGGAACCAGTGCCCGATGATGCGGACGATGTCGCGCCAGAAGAAGACGACGACGGCGGCCTCCGTGCCGATCTGGGTGATCGCGGTGAACGCCGCTCCCGGATCCTCGCCGGAGCCGGTGAAGGTCCCGACGATGCGCAGGTGGGCGCTGGACGAGATGGGGAGGAACTCGGTGAGTCCCTGGACGATGCCGAGGAACAGCGCTTCGAGCAGATGCATGCGTTGGCCTTCTGGTGTTGCGGGGTGTGACGTCTGCGGAGCGCGTCAGTACGTGCGCAGGAGGTCGGTCAGCACCTGCTGACCGAAGACAAGCGATTCTACGGGCACGCGCTCGTCCACTCCGTGGAACATCCCCGTGAAGTCCAGATCCGCGGGCAGCCGGAGCGGCGCGAAGCCGTAGCCGGTGATGCCGAGTGTCGTGAGCGCTTTGTTGTCCGTCCCCGCCCCGAGCAGGTACGGGATGACGGGGACGCCGGGGTCGTGACGGCCCAGCGCCCCGACCATCGCGTCGACGAGGGGACCGGCGAACGGCGTCTCCATGCCGATGTCGCGGACAACCGTCTCGATGACGATGTCGTCGCCGACGATGCGCTGCAGTTCGGCGAGCACGTCGTCCTCCGTGCCGGGGATCACCCGGACGTCGATGAGCGCCTCGGCGCGCTCCGGGATCACGTTGTGCTTGTACCCGGCGGTGAGCACCGTGGGGTTCGTCGTCGTGCGCAACGTCGAGCGCAGGAACGCCTCGGCGGGACCGGCGGCGCTCGCGAGGGCGTCGGGGTCATCGAGCGAACCGCCGGTGAGGTCGGCGAGACCGCGCAGCAGCGCCTCGGTCGTCGGCGTCAGGCGGATCGGCCAGCGGGCCGCGCCGATCGCCGCCACGGCGCCGGCGAGCTTCACGATGGCGTTGTCCTCGTGCAGACGACTGCCGTGCCCGGCGCGGCCCTGTGCGACGAGCCGGATCCAGATGAGCGCCTTCTCCCCCACCTGCAGCAGATACGCACGGCGGTCGTCGACCGAGATGGAGTACCCGCCGACCTCACTGATCGCCTCGGTGGCGCCTGCGAACCACTCGGGACGGTCCTTCACGACGAGCGCTGAGCCCTCCACGCCGCCGTTCTCCTCGTCGGCGAAGAACGCCAGGACGAGGTCGCGCTCCGGCTGCTCCCCTGCGCGCAGGATGTCGGCGACGGAGGTGAGGATCATGGCGTCCATGTTCTTCATGTCCACGGCGCCGCGACCCCACAGCAGCCCGTCGCGGATCTCGCCCGCGAACGGGTCGACGCTCCAGTCCTCCGCCATCGCGGGGACGACATCGAGGTGACCGTGGACGACGAGCGCGGGCTTGCTCGGATCGCGGCCGGGCACGCGCGCCATGACGTTGGTGCGGCGCGGGACGGGCTCGTAGTACTCCGGCGTCAGGCCCACGGACTCCAGGTACGCGCCGACGTACTCGGCCGCCTCGCGCTCTCCCGCAGCCCGCCCGCCGCCGAAGTTCGAGGTGTCGATGCGGATCAGGTCGCGCGCGATGAGGGCGACCTCCGGATGCTGCGGTTCGGACATGCCTCCAGGCTATCGAAGGCGCATCGGCGCGCCCGGGGCGCGTCCCGGTTCGTCGGCGCTCGGGAAACCTGGTAATGTTTCTCTTCGGTCGGCAACGGCCTTCACCACCTGCGCGGGTGGCGGAATGGTAGACGCGCTAGCTTGAGGTGCTAGTGCCCGAATAGGGCGTGCGGGTTCAAGTCCCGCTCCGCGCACAGACAGAAAAGCCCCCTTCACCGGGGGCTTTTCTCGTATCTGCCGGCAGCCGGGTCAGACCGCCCCGACGCCGAACACGAGGCCGAGCACGTAGGTGATCGCGGCGGCGCCGAACCCGATCGCCAGCTGACGCAGCGCCCGCCGCAGCGGCGGTCCGCCGGACAGGATCCCGACCATGGCGCCGGTCGCCAGCAGCGCGACGCCGACGAGAAGCAGTGCGACGAGGATCGCGGTGAGTCCCTGCAGGCCGAAGATCCAGGGCAGCACGGGGATGATCGCACCGGAGGCGAACAGCGCGAAGCTCGACAGGGCGGCGGTCCAGTCGCTGCCGACGATCTCGTGATCGGCACCGAGGTGCGCACGGATCGGTCCGGTCGTCGTGCGGCGCACGCCCTCCTGAGCGGCCGCGATGATCCTGCGGGAGCGGGCAAGCGCTTCGCCCTGATCCATCCCGCGCGCCCGGTAGACGAGCGCCAGCTCGTTCTCGTCGATGTCGAGGTCGCCGGCCGACTGCGCGGCGTCTTCGTTGGCCTCGGTCGAGGCGAGGAGCTCGCGCTGCGATCGGACCGACACGAACTCTCCTGCGCCCATCGAGAGGGCGCCGGCCAAGAGGCCCGCAATGCCGCTGAACAGCACGAAGCTCGACGAGACGCCCGTGGCTCCGATGCCGAGCACGAGGGCGAGGTTGCTGACGAGGCCGTCGTTCGCACCGAACACCGCGGCCCGGAACGACCCGGACAGACGTCGGCGTCCACGAGCGGCGAGACCGCGCACGACCTCGTAGTGGATCTTCTCGTCCGCACGCATCGCCGGTGTCGCGTAGGTCTCGGTGTCGTAGGGCGAGCGCGCCTCGGCGTTCTGCGCCAAGGCGAGCACGAAGATCGAACCGAACCGCCCGGCCATCCAGGCCAGCAGTCTCGTCCGTATCCCGGCCTTGGGGAGTCTGGATGGTTCGCCGCCGAGCAGTTCGAGCCAGTGCTGCTCGTGGCGCCGCTCGGCGTCGGCGAGGCTCTGCAGGATCTCCTGCTCCTCCCCCGTCTTGCGGTCGGCGAGCTTCTGGTAGACCAGGCCCTCGGCGCGCTCCTCGACGAGGTAGCGCGTCCAACGGCGTCGATCGGCCTCGGTGGGCTGGGCGCTTGCGGGCGCGCTCATATGTCCTCCAGGTCGAGTGGGAAAGGATGCCCTCCGGCACTCTCAACGCTAGCCGCGGGTGGTCGCGCACCACCCCGAAATCCCCGGATTGCCAGCATTTCGGGGTTCCTAACCCTTCGACAGGCTCAGGGACCGATCAGGAGCGAACGCGCTTGCGCAGCAGATCGATGCGCTGCTGCAGTTGGGCGACCGTGGCCTGCGCGACCGCCGGTCCCCCGCACAACCGGCGCAGCTCGGCGTGCACGGCGCCATGCGGTTCTCCCGCCTGCCGTGCGTAGAGACCGACCAGGCTGTTGAGGAGCTGACGCTGCTCCCGGAGGGTCCGGTGCAGCGGCGGCGGCAGTGTCGTCGTCTGCTCCGGGCCCTCCGCGGCCTCGCGCGCGGCACGGAGCTTGGACTGCCGGGACTGGCGGTGCATGAGCAGCTCGTGCACGTGCTCGGGCTCGAGGAGGCCGGGGATGCCGATGAACTCCTCCTCTTCGGGCGTGCCCGGTTCTGCGAGCTGGCCGAACTCCTTGCCCTCGAAGACGACCCGGTCGAAATGCGCAAGCGAAGAGATCGCCTGATAGCTGAACTCCTGAGTGAGGGCGTCCGACGCCTCCTCCTCGCGGTTGGCGCTCTCCAGCAGGGAGTCCTCGAGGCCGTCGTCGTCCTTGCTCTGACGATCCAAAGCGTGGTCGCGCTGCTTCTCGAGCTCGTTCGCGAGGCCCATGAGCACCGGGACGTTCGGGAGGAACACGCTCGCAGCCTCGCCGCGGCGCCGGGCTCGCACGAATCGGCCGATCGCCTGCGCGAAGAACAGCGGCGTCGAGGATGAGGTGGCGTACACGCCCACCGCGAGTCGAGGAACGTCGACGCCTTCGGAAACCATGCGCACGGCGACCATCCACCGCGAGTCGTTCTGACTGAACTTCTCGATGCGCTCAGAGGCCGTCGCGTCGTCGGAGAGCACGATCGTCGGCTGCTGACCGGTGATGCTGTGCAGGATCTTCGCGTAGGCGCGGGCGACGGTCTGATCCGTCGCGAGCACCAGTCCGCCGGCATCCGGAACGTGATGGCGGATCTCGGTCAGTCGGCGATCCGCCGCCGAGAGGACGGCCGGCATCCACTCACCCTCGGGGTCGAGGGCCGTGCGCCACGCCTGGGATGTGACGTCCTTGGTGTTGTCCTGCCCGAGGTTGGCCTCGAGCTCGTCGCCGGCGCTGGTGCGCCAGCGCATCTTGCCGGAGTACATGTGGAACAGCACGGGCCGCACCACGCCGTCGGCGAGGGCCCTGCCGTAGCCGTAGGCGTAGTCGGTGGTCGAGATGCGCGCACCGGACTCATCGGGCGCGTAGGTGACGAACGGGATGGGCGCCGTGTCGCTGCGGAACGGCGTACCCGACAGCGACAGCCGGCGCTTGGCGGGGCCGTAGGCATCGCGGATGCCGTCGCCCCAGCTCAGGGCATCTCCGCCGTGGTGCACCTCGTCGAGGATCACGAGGGTGTTCGCGTCCTCGGTGAGGTGGCGGTGCACCGACGGCTTGGCCGCGACCTGCGCATACGTGACGACCACGCCGTGGTACTGCCGCGACGGTGCCCAGTGGCTGTTCTTGAACCGGGGGTCGAGGCGGATGTGCACGCGCGCTGCGGCGTCGGCCCACTGCGTCTTCAGGTGCTCGGTCGGCGCCACCACGATCACGCGATTGACTTCGCCCAGGCGCAGGAGCTCCACCGCGAGCGTGAGCGCGAAGGTTGTCTTGCCTGCACCGGGGGTGGCAGCGACGAGGAAATCGCGCTGATCCCGCGTGAAATAGAGGTCCAGGGCCTCCCGCTGCCACGCACGGAGCTTGTCCGCCGTCCCCCATGGGGCGCGCTGGGGGAAGGACGGAGAGAGCATCGGATCAAGGGTAATCGCTGTCGCAGACATGGGGCGTACTAGGCTCGATGCCTGTCGAAGGAGCAAGTGATGACAGACCCGGAATCCTCCAGGACGCCGTTCGTCGCGAACGACGGGCCGCACCCCTGGCACCGATTCGTGGCCGTGGGCGACTCGTTCACCGAGGGCATCGGCGACCCCGATCCGAATGCGCCGGGCGGGCACCGCGGCTGGGCCGACCGCGTCGCCGAGGTCCTGGCCGCGCAGGTCGACGACTTCGCCTACGCGAACCTCGCCGTGCGAGGGAAGCTGATCGCGCAGATCGTCGCCGATCAGATCGAGCCGGCCGTCGCCCTGCGGCCGGACCTCATCTCGATCTGCGCGGGCGGCAACGACGTCATCCGCCCCGGCACCGACCCCGACGAGATCGCGGCGCAGCTCGACGACGCCGTGTCGCGGCTGGCATCCACAGGAGCTGCGGTCATCCTGTTCACCGGCATCGACACCGGCTTCACACCGGTGTTCCGCCCGTTCCGCGGCAAGGTCGCGATCTACAACGAGAACGTCCGTGCGATCGCCGAACGGCGCGACTGCATCGTCGCCGACCAGTGGGCGCTCAAGACGGTGCAGGACGCGCGCTTCTTCGACGACGACCGTCTGCACTACAACGCGCTCGGCCACCACGAGGTCGCCCGCATGGTGCTGCGCGCCCTCAATGTGCCCAACGACCTGCAGGCGATGCAGCCCGACCCGCTCCCCGTGCGGACGTGGCGCGAGGCGAGAGCCGAGGACCTCGGCTGGGCGCGCGAGCATCTGGTGCCGTGGGTGCTCAGGCGCCTGCGTCATCAGTCGTCCGGCGACGCCGTCTCGGCCAAGCGGCCCGAGCCGTCTCCGGTGATCCTCGTCGCCGACAACGACTAGCCGGATCAGCGCTCCGGGCGCGTGAGCTCCCAGATCGCGACGGCAGCCGCAGAAGCGACGTTGAGCGAGTCCACACCGCCATGCATCGGGATCGTGACCACGGCATCCGCCGCCGCCAGCGCCGCCGCGGAGAGCCCGTCGCCCTCGGTGCCGAGCATGAGCGCGACCTTCGCGGGGCGCTGCGCGGCGTAGGCGTCCAGCGGCACGGCGTCGTCGCGCAGCGCCAGCGCCGCGACGTCGAAGCCCTGGTTCCGCAGCTCCTCAGCCGGCGACGCGCCGGCTGACAGCCGGGTCCACGGCACCTGGAAAACGGTGCCCATGCTCACCTTGACGCTGCGGCGATACAGCGGGTCGGCGCAGCGTGCGCTGACGATCACGGCGTCCGCGCCGAGGCCTGCTGCCGCGCGGAACGCCGCGCCGACGTTGGTGTGCTCGATCAGATCGTCGAGCACGAGCACGAGGCGGGCGTCGCGCACGACCTCGTCGAGCGGGCGGAGAGCCGGCCGATGCATCGAGGCCAGGGCCCCGCGGTGCACAGCGAAGCCGGTGACCTGTTCCGCGACGGCATCCGGTACGACGTACACGGGAACATCGAGCTCGGCCAGCATCTCCTCGAGCCCGGGCACCCAGCGCTGCTGCGTCATGACGGAGCGCGGAACGTGGCCTGCGGCGACGGCGCGCTCGATGACCTTCGCGGATTCGGCGATGTACAGGCCGCCGCCTGGCTCCTGGACGCTGCGCAGCGCCGTGTCGGTGAGACCGCGGTAATCGGCCAGACGCGGGTCTGCGGCGTCCTGGACGTGCTCGATGTGCATCTCCTCACCGTAGACTCGACGTGGAGGTTCCGTGAGCGTGACGATGAGTGCCGAGCTGGCAGACGGCGTCGAACGCTCCGCCGAACTCCTCCGCGGTCGCCGCATCGCCGTCCTCACGGGAGCGGGCATCTCCACTGATTCAGGCATCCCCGCCTACCGCGGCGAGGGCGCGCGCACGCGGGCCGATCCCATGACCGGTCAGCGCTACCTCGCCGACGAGGCCGCACGGCGCAGGTACTGGGTCGGAGGGCACCTCGGCTGGCGGGCGTTCGCGTCCGCACAGCCGAACGGGGCGCATCTCGCCCTCGCCCAGATGGAGCGCGACGATCTCGTGTCGGGGATCATCACCCAGAACGTCGACGGCCTGCACCTGCGCGCCGGCAGCTCCCATGTCGTCGAGGTGCACGGCACGATGCGCCGCGTCCTGTGCCTGCGCTGCGGCCAGGTGTTCGATCGCCGCGACATCGCCACGCAGATCGAGGAGCTCAATCCCTGGATCACCGTGCCGGAGAACATCGTCCTCAACCCCGACGGCGACGTCGCACCCGAGAGCAGCGACGGCTTCGTCGTGCCGGCGTGCACGGTCTGCGGAGGGATACTCAAGCCCGATGTCGTCTTCTTCGGCGAGTTCGTCCCCACCGACCGGTTCCGCGCTGCTGAGTCTCTGCTGCGCGGCAGCGAGGCGCTGATCGTCGCCGGTTCGTCGCTCGTCGTGAACTCGGGCGTGCGGCTCGTCGAGCGCGCCCGTCGCCGTGGCATCCCGCTCATCATCGTCAACCGCGAGCCCACGCGCGCCGACCCGTGGGCTCACGTCGTCCTCACCGGCGGCACGGGTGACGTGATCCCCAAGCTGCAGGAGCTGCTCCGGTGACCCTCATCACACTCGTCCGCCACGGACAGACCGACTGGAATCTCGCCCGTCGCATCCAGGGCTCCACCGACATCGCTCTGAACGAGACAGGGCGGGCGGATGCCGCCGCGGCCGCCGAAGCACTCGGCGCGACCGAGCACCACGCGATCTATGCGAGCCCGCTCGTGCGTGCGCAGGAGACCGCGCGCATCATCGCCGTCCGCCTCGGGCTCGGAGAACCCGAGCTGTCGCACGACATGCGGGAGCGCGAGTTCGGCGAGGGCGAGGGCTTGCTGGTCGACGAGTACCTCGAGCGCTTCGAGAACTGGCAGGTCGCGCCGTCCGGCGCCGAGACGCTCGGCGTCGTCCGCGACCGAGCGCTCGGAGCACTCGACATCATCGCCAGGGCATCGCGGGGCCGTTCGGCACCGCGCGCGGAGTCCGTGATCGTCGTCACGCACGGCGGCGTGATCCGGTCGCTGCTGCATCATGCCTCGGGCGGCACGCTCCCGCGCGAGGGCGACATCCTCCGCAACGGCTCCCTGCACCGCTTCGAGGCGGCGCCGGGCCTGCTCCGGCTCCTGGAGCCGCTGACCGTCTAGGCCCCGCGCGCGGCGACCGATCGGGCGTGCCGCAGCAGCGGCTCGTCGATCATGCGTCCGCGGAAGCGGAAGACGCCCCGCTCCCCCTCGGCGGCCGCCAGGACCGCGCGGGCCCATGCCAGCGCGTCCGCATCCGGCGCGTAAGCCGCCCTGATCGTCGCGACCTGGCCGGGGTGGATGCATGCCGTCGCCCGGAACCCGGATGCCGCAGCATCCGCCGCCTCGGCGGCCAGGCCGTCGACGTCCTCGATGTCGATGTGCACGGCGTCGATCGCCGACTTGCCGTGCGCGCCGGCCGCCACGAGCACGCGGGACCGGGCGTAGCGCGCGGCATCACGGTACCGGCCGTCGGCATGACGGCTCGATGTGCCGCCGAGGGAGGCGATGAGGTCTTCTGCGCCCCACATGAGGGCGGCCACGCGGTCGTGCGCGGCGATCGCCGCTGCCGCGCTGACGCCCCTGGCCGTCTCGCAGAGCGCGATGAGCGAGAACGAGGCGTCGAACGCGTCCAGGGCGGAGGGGTCCTCCGTCTTGGCGACCATCACCGTGCGAAACGGCGATCCTGCGAGCATGGCGAGGTCGTCCTCGAACTCCGCGGTGTCGGGAGCGTTGACGCGCACGACCACGCGGGCGGGATCGAGGTCGGATGCCGCGATATGGTCCCGCGCGGCCCCCTTCGCATCCGGCGCGACGGCGTCTTCGAGATCGAGGATGACGGCATCCGCTCGCTCTGCGGCCTTCCGGAAGCGTTCGGGGCGGTCGCCGGGGCAGAACAGCAGAGCGGGGCCGAGCTCGAACACCTCAATCCCCCTCGGGTGCGCAATGGACGAGGACGGTGCGGACAGCCGTGGCGACGACCACGCCGTCCTGATTGCGACCGGTGTGCGCGATCGTGCAGACGCCCTGCCCCTGGCGCGAGTTCGAGCGGCGCTTGTCCGTGATGACGCTCTCGGTGTACAGCGTGTCACCCGCGAACAGCGCATGCGGGAAGGCGATCTCGCCGAGCGCGAGCTGCGCGACCAGGGTGCCCTGCGTGAGCTGGGCGACGGATGCGCCGACCATGGTCGACAGCGTCCACATCGAGTTCATGAGCCGCTGACCGAACTCCTGCTCTCCGGCGAAGGCGGCGTCCAGATGCAGCGCCTGGGTGTTCATGGTCAGCGTCGTGAACAGCACGTTGTCGGCTTCGGTGGCCGTCCGACCCGGCCGGTGGAGATAGCGCGCCCCGACCTCGAACTCCTCGTAGTACAGGCCGCGCTGGAGGATGTCTCTTTCACCCGTGTCGGTCACATGAGCCCCAATCCGCGCGCGATCACCAGCAGCTGCACCTCGGTCGTCCCCTCCCCGATCTCGAGGATCTTCGAGTCACGATAGTGCCGGCCGACCGCGAACTCGTTCATGAACCCGTTGCCGCCGAAGATCTGGGTCGCATCCCGGGCGTTGTCCATCGCCGCGTCCCCCGCCGTGAGCTTCGCGATCGCCGCAGCCTCCGCGAACGGCTTGCCCGCATCGCGGAGCCGGGCCGCGTGGTGCCAGGCGAGCCGGGCGGTGTGCACGCGGGCGCGCATGCGGGCGAGAGTGAACTGCGCGTTCTGGCGCGTGCTGAGCGCGGCCCCGAACACCGTGCGGCTCTTGGCATAGTCGACGGCCGCCTCCAGGCATCCTTCCGCGGCACCGGCGGACAGTGCGGCGATCGCGATGCGGCCCTCGTCGAGGATGCTGAGGAAGTTCTTGAATCCCGATCCGCGCTCGCCGACGAGATTCTCCGCCGGGACGCGGACGCCGTCGAACGTCAACGGATGCGTGTCGGAAGCGTGCCAGCCGACCTTGTCGTAGGCGGGTTCGACCGTGAATCCCGGCGTCCCGTTGGGGACCATGATCGTCGAGATCTCCTTGCGCCCGTCGGCGCTGCCGGTCACCGCCGTGACCGTGACGAAACGCGTGATGGGCGTGCCCGAGTTGGTGATGAACTGCTTCGAGCCGTCGATCACCCACTCGTCGCCGTCGAGTCGGGCGGTCGTGCGGGTCGCGCCGGCATCGCTGCCCGCCTCCGGTTCGGTGAGACCGAAGCCGGCGAGAGCCCGGCCGGCGAGCAGATCGGGCAGATGCTCGCTGCGCTGCTCATCGCTCCCGAATCGGAAGATCGGCATGGCGCCGAGGCTGACCCCGGCCTCCAGGGTGATGGCGATCGACTGGTCGACGCGGCCGAGTGCCTCGATCGCGAGGCACAGCGCCATGTAGTCGCCGCCCTGTCCGCCGACGTCTTCGGGGAACGGCAGCCCGAACAGCCCCAGATCGCCCATCTGGGCGACCACCTCCATGGACAGGGTGTGCGTGCGATCGGCTTCATATGCCTGCGGCGCGACGACGGTGTCGGCGAACTCGCGCACCATGGCGCTGAGTTCGAGCTCCTCCTCGGCGAGGTCGATGGTCATGCTGCTCCTTCGGTTGTTCCTGGTACAGGTGCTCCGGGTTCACGGGCGCTGACGGTGGCGACGACCTGGTCCCGGCGCGCCTGGTCGCCGACGGCGACGGACAGGTGCACCGTGCCGTCGTGCGGCGCGAGCACGGGATGCTCCATCTTCATCGCCTCGATCGAGACCAGCGGCTGGCCCGCCGCGACCGTCTGGCCGTCCTCGACGTGCACGGCCGCGACATTGCCGGGCATCGGAGCGCGGGCCTCAGGATGGGTCGCTGCGGCGGCGGACTCTCGAGCGGCGAGGCGCTGCAGCATCCGTGCGCGACGGTCGAGCGGTCGCAACCGCACCGAGCGCCCCGCCTCGCTCACCCAGACGGCGCCGTCGGCATCGATCGCGGTGGGAAGGGATGCCGTTGCCTCCGCGTCGCCCGCATCCACGACGTCACCCGCATCCGTGAGGAATGCCACGTCCCGTGCCCCCGCGTCCGTCAGCGCCGCCCACACTCGGCCAGCTCTGCGAGACGGGTCCTGCCCGTCGAAACGGGCCGTGGCACGGCCTGCCTCGTCGCGCAAGGCCTGTTTGGCGGCCGCCAGCATGCCCGCCGACGGCGCGGCGGGCGAAACAGGCAGCAGCGTCTCGATGAGCGCGGTGTCGAGGTCTCCCGAGACCACGCGCTCGTTCGTCACGAGTGCTCGCAGGAAGGCGATGTTCGTCTCCACGCCGAGGATCACGGTCTCCGCCATTGCAGCATCGAGCTGCGCCAGCGCGGAGGCACGATCGGCTCCGTGCGCGATGACCTTGGCGATCATCGGGTCGTAGAAGCCGGTGACCTCGCTGCCCGTCTCGATGGCGGCATCCACACGCACGTCGGAGGGCGCGTCGAAGCGCAGGATGCTCCCCGCCTGCGGCAGGAACCCCCGCTCGGGGGACTCTGCGTAGATGCGCGCCTCGACGGCGTGCCCGGTCACGGGCGGTGCGGACGGCACCCGCTCCCCCGCTGCGACCGCGAGCTGCAGCGCGACGAGATCGAGCCCGATGACTTCCTCGGTGACCGGATGCTCCACCTGCAGTCGCGTGTTCATCTCGATGAAGAAGAACTCGTCCGGAGCATCCGCGTCGACGAGGAACTCGACGGTTCCGGCGCCGACGTACGACACGCTCTCAGCGGCACGGACCGCCGCGTCGAAGAGCCGCTCGCGCACCTCGCCTGAGAGTCCGGCCGAGGGCGCCTCCTCGATGACCTTCTGGTGCCGTCGCTGCAGCGTGCACTCGCGCTCGCCGAGGGCGATGACCGTGCCGTGCGCGTCGCCGAACACCTGCACCTCGATGTGACGGGGGCGGGCGATCAGCCGCTCGAGCAGCAGCGAGTCGTCCGCGAACGCCGCCTTCGCGACGCGTCGTGCCGAGGCGAGAGCGGCATCCAGGTGGGTCTCGTCGACGACGACCTCCATGCCCTTTCCGCCGCCGCCGGCGCTGGGCTTGACGAGCAGCGGGTAGCCGACCTGGGCGGCGCGCAGCGCGATCTGGTCGTCGGAGAGTCCCGTCGCGTCGAACCCCGGCACGACCGGCACGCCGCGGGCGGCGACCTGTTCGCGGGCCGTGACCTTGTCGCCCATGATCTCGAGCGCCGTGGTCGACGGACCGATGAACACGATCCCGGCCTCTGCGCAGGCCTGAGCCAGCGCGACGCTCTCGGAGAGGAACCCGTAGCCGGGATGGAGTGCCTGTGCTCCGCTCTCTCGCGCGGCTCGCATGACCGCGTCCACGTCGAGGTACGACTCGGCCGCCGGTGCCGGTCCGAGCCGCATCGCGGTGTCCGCCTCCCGCACGTGCGGGGCGTCCGCATCGGCGTCGCTGTACACGGCGACGCTGCGCAGCCCGCTCGAGCGGAGCGTGCGGATGATGCGTCGGGCGATCTCGCCGCGGTTGGCGACGAGCACGGTCTCAAATGCCATGGGGGATCACATCCGGAAGACGCCGAAGCGCGGTTCGGGCAGCGGGGTGCGTGCGATGACGTCGAGCGCGAGGCCGAGGCGATCGCGCGTCTGATCGGGATCGATGATGCCGTCGTCCCAGAGGCGCGCCGTCGCGTAGTACGGCTCGCCCTGCGCCTCGTACTGGGCGCGGATCGGCTCCTCGAAGGCGGAGCGCTCGTCCTGCGACCACGACTCGCCGCGTGCGGCGAGCTGGTCCTGCTTGACCGTCGCGAGCACGGATGCCGCCTGGTTCCCGCCCATGACCGAGATGCGGCTGGCGGGCCAGGTCCACAGGAACCGCGGCGAGTACGCGCGTCCGCACATCGAGTAGTTGCCGGCACCGAACGATCCGCCGATGATCACGGTCAGCTTCGGCACGCGCGTGGTCGCGACGGCCGTCACCATCTTGGCGCCGTCCTTCGCGATGCCCCCGGCCTCGGCATCGGATCCGACCATGAAGCCGGTGATGTTCTGGAGGAACAGCAGCGGGATGCCGCGCTGATCGCACAGTTCGATGAAGTGCGCGCCCTTGAGCGCGGACTCGCTGAACAGGACGCCGTTGTTCGCGACGATGCCGATCGGATGCCCGTGCAGCCGGGCGAATCCGGTCACGACACTCGTGCCGTACTCGGACTTGAACTCGCGGAAGGAGTCGCCGTCCACGAGACGTGCGATCACCTCGTGCACGTCGTAGGCCGCGTTCACGTCGACCGGGACGACGTCGTAGAGGCTCGATGTCTCATCGGGGGCCCTGGATGCCGTGACCTCCCACGCCGGCTCGGCCGGAGCCGGGAGCGTCCGGACGATGTCGCGCAGGATCTCGAGGGCATGCTCGTCGTCCTCGGCGAGGTGGTCGACGACACCCGATCGGCGTGCGTGCAGCTCGCCCCCGCCCAGTTCCTCGGCGGTGACGATCTCGCCGATCGCGGCCTTCACGAGCGGCGGACCGCCGAGGAAGATCGTCCCCTGGTTCCGGACGATCACCGTCTCATCGCTCATGGCCGGCACGTAGGCGCCGCCGGCGGTGCACGATCCGAGGACGGCGGCCAGCTGCGGGATCCCCGCAGCGCTCATCCGCGCCTGGTTGAAGAAGATCCGGCCGAAGTGGTCGCGATCGGGGAAGACCTCGTCCTGCTTGGGCAGGAAGGCCCCGCCCGAGTCCACCAGGTACAGGCAGGGAAGCCGGTTCTCCAGCGCGATCTCCTGGGCCCGCAGGTGCTTCTTGACGGTCATGGGCAGGTAGGTGCCGCCCTTGACCGTGGCGTCGTTGCAGATCACCATGACATGGCGGCCATGGACGAGGCCGATTCCGGCGATCACGCCGGCGCCGGGCACCTCCCCGCCGTACAGGCCGTCCGCTGCGAGCGGGGCGACCTCGAGGAACGGGCTGCCCTCGTCGAGCAGTCGCGACACCCGGTCCCGGGGCAGCAGCTTGCCGCGTGCCACGTGCCGCGCCCGCGACGCCTCCGGTCCTCCGACCGCGGCGGCGCTCAGCCTGTCGCGCAGCTCGGCGGCGAGTGACTCCTGTGTCACGGGCATCCTGGCGTCCTCCTCGACTCACACGGCAGCTCGTCACACAGTGGCGTACGGCGCACGTTTTCGGTTAGTGTTCACTAACCCGATGATTTAGGTTAGCGAGCGTTAACTGAAATGACAACCCCTCTCACGGCACGGGACCGCGCCAAGGCCGAGCGCGCGGACGCGCTCCTGACCGAGGCCGCGCGGCTGTTCGCGGAGCGCGGGTACTCCGGGGTGAGCCTCGAAGACATCGGCACGGCCGTCGGCGTGTCGGGTCCCGCCGTGTACCGCCATTTCGCGGGCAAGCAGGCGCTGCTCGGCGCCGTGCTCGTCAAGGTCAGCGAGGACCTCGTCAGCGGTGGAACCCGCGTCTGCTCGGAGGCGGTGACCACGGATGACCGCATCCGCGCGCTGATCCGCTTCCACGTCGACTTCGCACTGGGCAAAGCCGACGTCATCCGCGTGCACGATCGTGATCTCGCCCATCTCTCGAGCGAGGACCATGCCGAGGTGCGGCGACTGCAGCGCGAGTACATCGATCTCTGGATCGCGGCGCTCGCACCGGTGCACGAGGCGCCCGCCGATGAGCTGCGGATGCGCGTGCAGGCGTGCTTCGGACTCATCAACTCGACACCGCACAGCACGCGTGCGGCATCCCGGTCGAAGCAGTCGACCGCTGCGCTGCTGTCATCGATGGCGCTGGCTGCGCTCGTAGCCTGACGCGGCTGAGCCGGACATCAGGCGGCGAGCACCGCGTCACCCCATCAGCATCGCGCGTCCCGGCTCCTCGAGGATGTCTGCGACGTCCTTGACGAACCGAGCACCCTCGGCCCCGTCGACGATGCGGTGATCGAACGACAGGCTCAGCGTCATCACCTGACGCAGTGCGATCTCGCCCCGGTGCTCCCACGGCATCCGGCGCACCGCGCCGACGGCGAGGATCCCGGACTGGCCCGGTGGGAGGATCGGGGTGCCGGCGTCGATGCCGAACACGCCGATGTTCGTGATGGAGAAGGTGCCTCCGGCGAGATCCGCGGGCGAAGTCTTGCCCGAGCGCGCCGTCTGCGTCAGCGCCGCGATCGAATCCGCCAGCTGCGACAGCGTCATCCGCTCCGCATCGCGGATGTTCGGGACGATGAGCCCGCGCTCCGTCGCCGCCGCGATACCGAGGTCGACGTAGTGCGGCTGGACGATCTCGCCCGCAGCCTCGTCCCACCGCGAGTTCAGGCCGGGTGTGCGGCTGAGCGCCAGACACACGGCCTTGGCGACGACCACGAGCGGCCCGATCCGGTGCTCGGACAGCGAGCGGTCGGTCTTGAGCCTCGCGATGAGATCCATCGTGGCGGTCACATCAACGGTGTGGAAGGTGGTGACGTGCGGTGCGGTGAAAGCGCTCTGCACCATCGCCGCAGCCGTGTGTTTGCGGACTCCGCGGATCGGGATGCGCGTCTCGCGCGCCTGCGCGTCGCCGAACACGGAGGGGACCACCGGGGCTGCAGCAGGGGTCGCCGTGCCCCCGCCGACGCGCTCGGTGTACGCGTCGATGTCATCGCGGGTGATCACCCGGTCGCCGACCTCCGCGGCGACGAGGACGATGTCCACACCGAGGCGCTTGGCGTATGCACGGACGGGAGGGGTGGAGCGCGGGCGCTCCCCCACCCGGACGGATGCCGGAGCCTCGGGCAGCACGTCGTGCGGCGCCGCCTCGAGCACGGCGGTATCGGCCGCCGGCGCCGCGGCCCCGGCACGCCGTGCGCGCCGGGCAGGGCGCGCCTTGCTCGACGGAGCGGCGCCGTAGCCGACGAGATTGGGCGGGGTCTTCTCCTCCGCGGCCTCCGTCTCCGTCGCATCCGCTGCGGCCTCGCCCGTCGGGGCGGGTCCTGCAGGATCCTCCCCCGCGACATCGAACGCGATGAGCGGAGCGCCGACATCGACCGTCTCACCCGCCTCCGCGTGCAGCGTCGTGACGGTTCCGTCGTACGGTGACGGCAGCTCGACGACGGCCTTCGCCGTCTCGACCTCGGCCAGGGTCTGGTTGAGGGTGACGGTGTCGCCGGGGGCGACGAGCCACTGGACGATCTCGGCGTCGGCGAGTCCCTCGCCGAGGTCGGGAAGGCGGAACTCCTGGATCATGACTCGGCTCCCGTCAGGCTGTTCGGCCGGTCGAGGACCCGATCGACGGCGTCCAGGATCCGGTCGAGGTCGGGCAGGTGGAACTTCTCGAGCTTCGCGGGCGGATAGGGCACGTCGTGCCCGGTGACGCGCACAGGGGCCGCCTCGAGATACTCGAAGCACCGCTCGGTGATGCTCGCGATGACCTCGGCGGCGACGCCGGCTTCGCGGGAGGCCTCATGCGCGACGACGACTCGTCCGGTGCGGCGGACGGACTCCGCGACCGTGTCGTAGTCGACCGGCGAGATCGAGCGCAGGTCGATCACCTCGAGCGAGAGCCCGTCGTCCTCGGCGGCGGATGCGGCATCCAGAGCGGTGGTGAGCATCGCACCGTAGGTGATGATCGTCGCATCCGTCCCTTCGCGCACCACCCGCGCCAATCCCATCGGGGGTGCGTCTGCGAGCGAGGCGTCCAGATCGACCTCGCCCTTGTGGTGGTAGATCCGCTTCGGCTCGAAAAAGATCACGGGATCGTCCGAGGCGATTGCCTGACGCAGGCACCGGTAGGCGTCCTCGGGGTTCGAGACGGCGATGACGCGCAGACCCGCTGTGTGCACGAAGTACGCCTCGGGTGACTCCGAGTGGTGCTCGGCCGCGCCGATGCCGCCCGCCCACGGGATGCGGATCGTGATCGGCATCTTGACACGTCCCTGTGTGCGGTAGTGGAGCTTGGCGACCTGCGAGACGATCTGGTCGAACGCCGGGTACACGAAGCCGTCGAACTGGATCTCGACGACCGGGCGGTAGCCGCGGTAGGCGAGGCCGACGGCGGTGCCCACAATGCCGGACTCCGCCAGGGGCGTATCGATGACGCGGGCCGCGCCGAACTCGTCGAGCAGACCGTCGGTGATGCGGAAGACGCCGCCGAGCTTGCCGATGTCCTCGCCCATGAGGACGACCTTGTCGTCGTCCTGCATGGCCTTGCGCAAGCCCGCGTTGAGCGCCTTTCCGAGAGTGAGCTGGGTCATCTCAGGCCTCCTCGAAGGTCGAGAGGTACGCGGCGTACTCGTCGCGCTGACGGTCGATGCCGCAGTGCGGCTCGGCGTACACGTTGTCGAAGACGGCCAGCGGCTCGCGCGTAACCATGCCGAGGCACTCGGCGCGCATCTCGCGAGCGAGCTTGTCGGCATCGGCGAGCGCTGCGGCGATCTGCTCGTCATCGATCTCTCCGAGTCCGCGCAGGAACGCCTCGACGCGGGCGATCGGATCACGGCCCTTCCAGGACTCGAGCTCGGCCGGGTCTCGGTATCGGGTGGGGTCGTCCGAGGTGGTGTGCGGTCCCATCCGGTAGGTGACGGCCTCGATGAAGGCCGGTCCCTTGCCGGAACGCGCGTGGGCGAGCGCCCAGCGCATCGCCGCCATGCACGCGAGGACGTCGTTGCCGTCGACGCGCATGCTCGGGATGCCGAAGCCGGGCGCACGGCCGGAGATCGGATACTGGGACTGCAGCGCGACCGGCTCGGAGATCGCCCAGTGGTTGTTCTGGCAGACGAAGACGACCGGAGCCCGGTACGACGCGGCGAAGACCATCGCCTCGTTCACGTCGCCCTGGCTGGTGGCGCCATCGCCGAAGTACGTCACTGCGACCTGGGGGGCCTTCTCGTGCTTGATGCCCATGGCGTAGCCGACCGCGTGCAGCGACTGGGCGCCGATGATGATCTGCAGCGGCGCGACGCGCATCTGCATGGGGTCGTACGGCGCACCCTCCTCGCCGCGCCAGACGCGTACGAAGTCGCCGGGCTGCGCCCCGCGCGCATAGATGACGCCGGTCTCGCGGTAACTGGGGAACACGAAGTCGATCGGGTCGATGGCACGCGCCGTGCCGATCTGCGAGGCCTCCTGGCCGTTGCAGGGCGCCCAGAGGCCCAGTTGGCCCTGACGCTGGAGGGCGACGCCCTCGGCGTCGATGCGCCGGAGGATGACCATGTCGCGGTGCAGCGAACGCAGCTGCGCCGCGTCGACGTCGGCGACGAACGGGTCGAGTCCGGGATTGCTCAGACGGGTCCCGTCGGGCGCGAGCAACCGCTCGGCGAGTTCGAGATCCTGCGCTGTGTCTGCGATCGGAGTGGTCTGCGGTGACATCGTCGTCCTCCTGTCGTGTGTGTCCCTTGTGGGGGCGTGCACGCCGTGCACCGACGTCTTCATCGGTCGGTTCGAGGGTACGTCCGCTGGTCAGCACGCTCAAGCATCTGGGGTGCGCTTGAGCATGTTGCGTAGTTCGGTGCTCGTCGACCTGCTACTGTTGGGCACTATGTCCGCTCTCGACCGCGTAGATCTCGAACTGCTGAGTGCCCTCTCCGACGACCCGCGCACGACCGTCGTCGCCCTCGCCGAACGGCTCGGCCTGTCGCGCAACACGATCCAGGCGCGGATGGCGCGGCTGGATCAGACCGGGGTGTTCCTGTCCTACGAGCGGGCCTTCTCCCCCGAGGTCCTCGGCTTCCCGTTGCAGGCCTTCATCAGCATCGGCCTTCGGCAGACCGAGCTGCCGCGTATCACCGCGGAGCTGGCCCGCATCCCCGAGGTCCTGCAGGTGCACGGCCTCAGCGGATCGATCGACCTGCTCGCGCGTGTCGCCTGCCGCGATGCCAGGCACCTGTTCGACACGGATGCGCGCATCCTGTCGATCGAGGGAGTGGAGCGGACGGAGACCTCGCTCGCGATGGGCGAGGTGATCCCCTACCGGGTCGCCGGACTCATCGGCCTCGCTCGACGGGAACCCTGAGGAATCGCCGGATCGCCCCGGCCGCCTCGGCCGGGGTCTCGTAATGGATGAGGTGGCCGACATCGGCGATCTCGACGAGTTCGGCATCAGGGAACAGCGTCGCCAAGTGGCGCTCGGCCTCGATGGGCGTTATGTCGTCCTGCTGAGCGGCGATCAGGAGCGTCGGCGCTTCGATGCGCGGCGCGAAGGCGCGCACATCGTGCGAGACGCTCGCGACGAATGCGTCACGCAGCACGTCGCGGTCCGCGAAATCGGAGAAGTAGGTGTCGTGCTGATCGTGGATGAACCGGCGCAGCGCCGGGTCCCGGGTCTTCGCCATCGCGATGCTCATCCCCCGGACGATGAGCCCGTTGCGCAGCAAAGCGGTCCCGATCGCGGGCGGAAGCTTCGCGCCGAGGCCGTAGTACAGCACGGCGAGCTTGGTCAGGACGCCCTTCGGCCCCTCGAGCGCCGGAGCGCCGATGGGGTTGATGAGGATGAGTCGCGGCGTCTCCAGTCCGCCGGCGACGGCGGCCGAGGCGACGATGGAACCGAACGAGTGCCCGAGGATCACCGCCCCGGGGGCGGCGGCCGCTGCGAACTCGCGCAGCCACTGCGCATACTCGTCGAGATCGTGCGTGCGGCCGGGCAGAGGCGCGCTCTCACCGAAGCCGGGAAGGTCCGGCGCGATCACCCGGAGCTCGGGCAGGAAGGCGAGCACGGGCTCGAGACCGTGGTGCTCGCCGCGGAACCCGTGCACGGCGATGACCGTCGTCGGCTGCCCTTCGTTCGACGATTCCTCGGGCGGCCCATAGACCCAGTACGCGGTGCGCCCGCCGCGCACATCGACCTCGCGCCGCTCGATCGGGATGCGACCGAGGCGATCGGCGTAGGGCGAATGCACGGGCATGGATTCAGTCTACGGGCGCGCCTGACCGGCGACGTCGGAGGCCGTCCCTAGCGTTGTCCGGGACGGAGGAGGATCCATGGCACCCGATCTCGAACTACCGGCATGGCTCGGGCGCGTCGGCGTCTTCGACCTCGAGACCACAGGCGTCGACGTGGGCGCCGATCGGATCGTGACCGCCCACGTGGGCGTGCTCGACGCGAAGGGCCGCGAGATCGCAGCCCGATCGTGGCTGGCCGACCCCGGGATCCCGATCCCCGACGGTGCGGCGGCCGTGCACGGCATCACGACCACGCACGCACGCGCCGAGGGGCGCCCGGCGCGTGATGTCGTCGCCGAGATCGCCGGGTCGTTGCGCTCGCTGTTCGCGCAGGGTGTGCCGGTGGTGGCGTACAACGCGTCCTACGACTTCTCTCTGCTGGCGCACGAATGCGGGCGTCACGGCGTGCCCGTCCTCGAGAACCCGGGACCGATCATCGATCCGCTCGTGATAGACAAGGCCGTCGATCGCTACCGCAAGGGCAAGCGCACGCTCGAGGTCGTCGCCGAGCACTACGGCGTGGTCCTCGACGGGGCGCACGAGGCTTCGGCCGACGCCATCGCGGCCGGCCGGGTCGCGCAGGCGATCGCACGCAGCTTCCCGCTCGCAGCGTCGGCGGGCGAGCTGCACACCCAGCAGATCGGCTGGGCGCGCTCTCAGGCCGAGAGCCTGACCGAGTACTTCATCCGCATCGGCCGGCTCGAGGCGGAGGACGCGCTCGACGGAGCGTGGCCGGTGCGCGAGGCGTAGTCGCGGCTTCCCGAACGCGAAGAAGGCCCCGCCGGAGCGGGGCCTTCTTCGAAGAATCGGAAGCTTACTTGCTGCCGCCGAAGCCCTTGAAGCGCTGGTTGAACTTCTCGACACGACCGGCCGAGTCCATGATGCGCTGCTTGCCCGTGTAGAACGGGTGCGAGGCCGAGGAGATCTCGACGTCGATCACCGGGTACTCGACGCCGTCGAGCTCGATGGTCTTGTCGCTGGTGACCGTGGAGCGGGTCAGGAAGGTCTCGCCCGAGCCGAGGTCGCGGAACACGACGTTCTTGTAGTCGGGGTGAATGTCAGTCTTCATGGGATTCCTTATATGGTGCCCTGGATTGTGCCAGGATCGAGGGAAGTCTGCGGCGCGAATGCACCAAGGATCGAGTTTAGCAGATCGTCGACTCAGGCCGTCGCACGGGCGGCGTAGCGGCCGCCTTCCGCCGACAGCGTGATCGGCATTCCGAATGCCTCGCTGAGCGCATCCGCCGTCAGCGTCTGCTCGATCGGGCCCGCCGCGACGACACCGCCCTCGCGCAGGAGCATGACGTGCGTGAACCCGACGGGGATCTCCTCGACGTGGTGGGTCACCATCACCATGGCCGGGGTGGTCGGCGACGACGCGTACCCGCTGAGGAGCCCGAGCAGCTCCTCGCGCGCGCCGAGATCGAGGGACGCCGTCGGCTCGTCGAGCAGGAGCAGTTCGGGATCGGTCATGACCGCCCTGGCGATCTGCACCCGCTTCTGCTCCCCGTCGCTCAGCGTCCCGAAGGTGCGGTCGGCGAGGTGATCGAGCTTCCACTCCCCCAGCACCCGCAGCGCGCGACGCTCGTCGATGTTCTCGTACACCTCGTTCCAGCGACCCGTGACCGAGTACGCGGCGGTGAGGACGACGTTGAGCACGGTCTCCTCGCGCGGGATGCGCCGGGCCATGGCCGTCGAGGCGAAGCCGATGCGGGGCCGGATCTCGAACACGTCCGTCCGCCCGAGCGTCTCGCCGAGGATCGTCACCGTTCCGGAGGTCGGGTGCATGAGCGTGTCGGCGAGCTGCAGCAGCGTGGTCTTGCCCGCGCCGTTGGGCCCCAGCACCACCCATCGCTGATCGTCGGCGACCTGCCAGGTCACGCGATCGACGATGTTGCGCCCGTCACGGCGCACGACGACATCGGTGAAATCAAGAGCGCTCGGCATGCATCCAGCCTATCGGCATCAGCCGGTGAGCTCCGCGTAGAGGGCGCGCGTGGTATCGGCGATCGCGGACCAGCTGAACTCCCGTGCGACGCGTTCGCGGCCGGCGCGTCCGTAGGCCGCTGCCGCCTCGGTGTCGGAGACGACTTCGGTGAGCACGCGGGCGAGGTCTGCGACGAACCGCTCGGGATCGAGCGGGGTTCCCGTGCCGTCGTCCGCCTGCTCGATCGGCACCAGCCGGCCCGTGGCGCCGTCGTCGACGACCTCCGGGATGCCTCCCGTCGCCGTGCCGACCACGGCTGCACCGCAGGCCATGGCCTCGAGGTTGACGATGCCGAGCGGCTCGTACACGGACGGGCACACGAACGTCGTCGCCGCCGCGAGGATCGCGCTCAGCTCGTCGCGGGGCAGCATCCGCTCGATCCAGATGACGCCCTCCCGGGTGGCCTGGAGCCGGCGCACGCCCTCCTGCACCTCCGCCATGATCTCGGGAGTGTCCGGCGCACCGGCGCACAGGATCACCTGCACGTCCGGGGGTAGCAGCCGGGCGGCCCGGAGCAGATACGGGAGCCCCTTCTGGCGCGTGATGCGGCCGACGAAGACGACAGACGGACGCGATGGATCCATGCCGATCTCGGCGAGGAACGCATCGTCCTGCACCGGACGCCAGCGCTCGACGTCGATCCCGTTGTGGATCACCCGCACCCGCGCCGGATCGACCTGCGGATAACTGCGCAGGATGTCGGCGCGCATGCCGGCGGAGACTGCGATGATGGCGGCCGCGTTCTCGTAGGAGAGCCGCTCGATCCCTCCGGACACGGCGTAACCGCCGCCCAGCTGCTCCGCCTTCCATGGGCGCAGCGGCTCGAGGCTGTGCGCTGTCAGGACATGCGGGATGCCGTGCAGCTGCGAGGCGAGGTGCCCGGCGAAGTTGGCGTACCAGGTGTGGCTGTGCACGACGTCGGCGCCCGCCACATCGCCGACCATGACGAGATCGGTTCCGAGGGTCTGCAGCGCCGCGTTGGCACCGGCCAGTTCAGCCGGAGTCCGGTACGAGTGCGTGCCCGCCTCGGACCGCTCGGCGCCGAACGCACGCACCTGCACATCGACCGATCCGCGCAGCGCGGCGACGAGTTCTGCGACATGGACACCCGCCCCGCCATAGATCTCCGGCGGGTACTCCTTGGTGATCATGTCGATGCGCATGCTTGAACGCTAGTACAGCGGTGCGTTCGGGTTCTATGGTGGAGCCATGGCAGCCCCAAAGAAGGTTTTCGGCATCATCCTCGCCGGCGGCGAGGGCAAGCGTCTCATGCCTCTGACAACAGACCGGGCGAAGCCCGCGGTGCCCTTCGCCGGGCAGTACCGCCTCATCGACTTCGCCATCTCGAACCTCATCAACTCGGGCCTTCGGCAGATCGTCGTCCTCACCCAGTACAAATCCCACAGCCTCGATCGGCACATCACGCAGACGTGGCGGATGTCGGCGCTGCTCGACTCGTACATCACCTCGGTGCCGGCGCAGCAGCGCCTGGGAAAGCGCTGGTTCTCCGGATCGGCCGACGCCATCCTGCAGAGCCTGAACCTCATCAACGACGAGAAGCCCGACATCGTCGTGGTCATCGGCGCCGACCACGTGTATCGGATGGACTTCCAGCAGATGGTCGACGCGCACATCGCATCGGGCGCGCGGGCGACGGTGGCAGGCATCCGCCAGCCGCTCGCCCTGGCGAACCAGTTCGGCGTGATCGATGCGGACCCGGACGGATCGGGGCGGATCCGCGCGTTCCTCGAGAAGCCGGCGGACGCCACGGGTCTGGCTGACTCGCCTCACGAGGTGCTCGCATCCATGGGCAACTACATCTTCGACGCAGACGCGCTCATCGAGGCCGTCGAGGCCGACGGCGAGGTGGCCGCGTCGAGTCATGACATGGGCGGCGACATCGTCCCGTATTTCGTCGAACGCGGTGAAGCGGCGTACTACGACATGAAGCAGAACGACGTGCCGGGTTCGTCGCCGCGCGACCGCGCCTACTGGCGGGATGTCGGGACCATCGACTCGTTCTTCGATGCTCACATGGATCTCATCGCGACGCTGCCGGTTTTCAACCTGTACAACACGCTGTGGCCGATCCGCACGCAGAGCGTCAACGCGCCGCCCGCGAAGTTCGTCCGCGACGCGGTCGGACGCATCGGCAACGCCATCGACTCGATCGTCTCACCGGGTTCCGTGCTGTCAGGAACGCACCTCGAGCACAGCGTCATCGGTCCCGGCACGCTGGCAGCAGGGGGGTCGACCATCACCGACTCCGTGCTCTTCGACGGCGTCGTGATCGGTCAGGGCGCCCGCGTGCACCGCGCCGTCCTCGACAAGAACGTCGTGATGCTCGACGGGGCGACGGTCGGCGTGGATAGGGAACGCGATCTCGAGCGCGGCTTCACGGTGACCGAGTCCGGCATCACCGTGGTCGGCAAGGGCGAGTTGATCGAACGCTGACCGGCTCGCGCTCGCGCTACGCTCGATCGTGTGACCGCAGCCCGATTCCTCGTCGTCCTCGACGCCGACTCCACACTCATCCAGGACGAGGTCATCGAGCTCCTCGCCGATGAAGCCGGCCGCCGAGCAGAGGTGCAGGCCGCCACCGAGGCCGCCATGCGCGGCGATGTCGACTTCGCGACCAGCCTCCGCTCCCGAGTGGAGGCGCTGGCCGGCGTCGGGACGGACGCCTTCGAGCGGGTCAGGGTACGGATCCGGCCGACGCCGGGGGTGCGCGAACTGACCGCCGCTGTCCACCAGCGCGGCGGTGTCGTCGGCGTCGTCTCCGGCGGCTTCCATGAGATCCTCGACAGCATCGCGCCCGATCTGGGGGTCGACCGCTGGCGGGCGAACCGCCTGGCGGTGGTCGACGGCGCGTTGTCCGGTCGCGTCGATGGCGCCATCGTGGACGCCGCCGCCAAGGCCTCATCCCTTCGTGAATGGGCAGGCGAGCTCGACGTGCCGCCCGCGGCCACCATCGCGATCGGCGACGGTGCGAACGACCTCGAGATGATGTCGGCCGCCGGACTCGGTGTCGCGTTCAACGCCAAGCCGGCTGTCCGAGCGTCGGCGAACCTCGTGGTCGGTCCGCAGGATCTGCGCGAGATCATCCCGCTCCTGCCCTGATCAGGCCGACCCGCCGGGGCCGCTAGCCGATGTCGGGGGCTCCGCGTTCGAGATCGTCGACGGCGTGCGATCGCCGACGCGAGCGTCGTGAGGATCGGGAGCGGGCACTGGCCGCAGTTCTCGCAGCCGCGGCGGCCTGCCGAACTCATCATCGCCGCCGTCGCGACGACGCGATGACGTGACGCGGCGGCGTGGTGAAGCAGCGAGCGGTCAGTGGCCCATGCCGAGGCCGCCGTCGACCGGGATGACCGCGCCCGAGATGTAGCCGGCGTCGTCGCCGGCGAGCCAGGCGACCACTCCTGCGACCTCGTCCGCTGTGGCGAAGCGGGCTGCGGGGATACTCGCCTTGTACTGCTTCTGCGTCTCTTCGGGAAGCTCGGCGGTCATGTCCGTCTCGATGAATCCCGGGGCGACCACGTTCGCCGTGATGCCGCGCGCTCCGAGTTCGCGCGTGAGCGAGCGTGCGAAGCCGACCAGGGCGCTCTTGGACGCCGAATAGTTGACCTGGCCTGCGGACCCGTACAGGCCCACGACGCTCGAGATGAGGATGACCCGGCCGAAGCGGGCGCGCAGCATCCCCTTCGATGCGCGCTTGACGACTCTGAAGGCGCCACCGAGGTTGGTGGCTACGACGCTGTCGAAGTCGTCCTCACTCATCCGCATGAGGAGCGTGTCCTTCGTGATCCCGGCGTTGGCGACGACCACCTCGACCGTGCCGAGCGCGGCCTCGACCTCGCTGTATGCGGCGTCGATGGATGCGGCATCGGTGACGTCCGCGCGGACGGTGAGCGTGCCCTCGGGGCCCTCGCCGCTGCGAGCCGTGACGGCCACACGGTACCCGTCGCGCACGAAGCGCTCCGCGATCGCGCGGCCGATGCCGCGGTTGCCGCCGGTGACGAGGACGACGCGTTCTGTAGTCATGTGTGCACTCCCAGGGGGCTTGAAGGACCCGAATCATCCTAGCCGGGGAGCTCTCCCCCGCCACGGGCCGCGAGAATCACGCCAAGATGGAGATGACCGCAGCAGGACCATGAAGGGATCGCGATGAGCGACGACACGAACCCGGGCGGGCACCCGGTGCCCTCTCCGCAGAACCAGCCCTACTCCCCGCCGCCCCCCGCCGCTCCGGCCCCGCAGAGTCCTGCCGTGCCGCAGTACCCGGCCACGCAGCAGTACCCGGCCGTGCAGCAGTACCCGGCCGTGCAGCCGCACCCCGCACCGCAGCAGAACGCGGCCCCGGCGCCGTACTCTGCGCCGCAGCCGTATGCGGCCGCTCCGCAGTACCCGGGAGCGCAGCCCTACCCGCAGGCACAGTCCTACCCCTATGCGCCCACACGACCGACCAGCGGTCTCGCCGTCACGTCGCTCATCACCGGTATCGCCGGCATCGTCTTCAGTTGGACCTTCGTCTTGCTGCTCGCCTCGATCGCGGCGGTGATCACCGGGCACATGGCGCTCAAGAATACCCGCGAGAACACCGCTCTCGGCGGACGCGGCATGGCCATCGCGGGCATCATTCTGGGGTACGCGGGCGTGGCCTTCCTCGCGTTGTCGATCGTGTTCGGCATCCTGTCCGCGATCTTCTTCGGTTCGCTGCCGTTCCTGCTCTACGGCATCAGCAGCTGACCTGCAACCGGGGCCTGCGCCGGACGCCGGCAGCCGTCGTGCGGCGTAGGCTGGAGGCATCGTGAAACAGTCCCACGCCGCCCCGGTGACCTCGCTCCCGCAATCCCCGCAGGACGAGGCGACCGGTCGCGTGCGCCGGTACTGGATCACCATGGGCATCCGCATGGTGTGCTTCGCGCTGACAGTGCTCGTGACGCCATACGGCTGGTACACGTGGGTGTTCGCGGCAGCCGCAGCCGTGCTGCCCTACATCGCCGTCGTCTTCGCGAACGCGGTCAGCCCGACGGGGACGCCCCCGGCGGAGTCGCCCGTGCAGGAGCTCAGCGCCGCTGCGCCCGCTCCCGAGACCGTGCCCGGCGAACCGACCGTCATCACCGTGCAGGAGCGCCGATCGGTGAGCGACGCGCCGGGAGACGACCGGACGTGACCCACGAATGCTCCCGGGCCGGATGCCGGCGTGAAGCGACGCAGCACATCGTCTGGCGCAACCCTCGGATCCACGCGGCCGATCGGGAGAAGATCTGGCTCGCCTGCGGCGAGCACGCCGACTTCCTGCACGACTATCTCGCAGCCAGGGACTTCCCCGTGACCACGCGCGAGGGACTTCCCGCATGAGCAACCGCTACGCCCGCTGGGGCGTCTATCTCCTCATCGCGGCCGCGTTCGCCGTCGGGTGCGTCTTCCTGTCGAACTGGCAGTTCGATCGCAACGAGAGCCGAGCCGCCGAGATCGAACTCGTCGATCAGAACTACGACGCCGATCCCGTGCCGCTGGCCGATCTCATCGGCGCAGACGGAGCGCTCGACGCCGACGACGAATGGCATCCCGTGGTCCTCCGCGGCAAGTACCTCGCCGATGAGCAGCTCCTGGTCCGCAACCGTCCGCACGGCGGGACGAGCGCGTTCGAGGTGCTCGTCCCGTTCCTCGACGAGGACGGGCGCGTCCTCGTCGTCGACCGCGGCTGGGTCGCGCCCGGCGAGGGATCGGTGCCGGATGCTGTGCCGGCGGTTCCCTCGGGCGAGGTCGAGGTGGTGGTGCGGCTGCGCGCCGGGGAGCCGCTGCCCTCGTCGGGGCGCAGTGCTCCTGAGGGCCAGGTTCCGACCATCCATCTCCCGACGATCGCGGCAGGCGTGGACGGCGACGTCATCATCAGCGCCTACGGCCAGCTCGTCAGCGAGCACCCGGCGCCCGAGACGCTGCCGGGCGGCTTCGATGCGCCCACCGATGACCCGGGCCCGCACCTCTCGTACGCGATCCAGTGGATCCTGTTCGGGATCATGGGGTTCGTCTTCATCTTCTACATGATCCGCACGGAGGTGCAGAAGCACCATGAGGAGGCCGAAGGCCGCCCCGCTCCGGTGAAGGCGTCGCGGCGACGCGATCGCGACGCGGATGCGGAGGACGAGCTCCTCGACGAGGTCGACAGCAGAGTCTGACCCGGCCCCGGGTCACTCCGGCAGAAGATCCGGTCGACGCGTCCGCGTGCGCTCGATCTGCTGCTCCCGACGCCACGACACGATCGCACCGTGATTGCCGCTGAGAAGCACGTCCGGGACGGCGCGTTCGCGCCAGGTCGAGGGCTTCGTGTAGGACGGATACTCGAGCAGTCCGTCCTCATGCGACTCCTCGACGAGGCTCTCGGGGTTTCCGACCACGCCGGGGATGAGCCGGCCGACGGCTTCGATCATGGCCATCGCGGCGACCTCGCCGCCGTTGAGCACGTAGTCGCCCAGGCTCATCAGGCGCACCTCGCCGAGAGTCGCGGCGTACTCGAAAACGCGCTCGTCGATGCCCTCGTAGCGGCCGCATCCGATGATGAGGTGCTCGCGAACGGCGAGCTGGCGGGCCGTGGCCTGCCGGAACACCTCGCCGGCAGGCGACGGGAAGATGATCGTCGGTGCGTCGCCGCCCGCATCGCTGGTCAGCTCATCGAGCGCGAGCCCCCACGGTTCGGGCTTCATGACCATGCCCGCTCCCCCGCCGTACGGGGTGTCGTCGACGGTGCGGTGCCGGTCGCTGGTCCAGTCCCGGAGATCGTGGACGCGGAGTTCGAGGATGCCCGATGCGCGAGCCTTGCCGAGCAGCGACAGCTCGAGGCCGTCGAAGTACGACGGGAAGATCGAGACGACGTCTACGCGCATGGGTCGATCGTATCGATCGGTCACTGCGCGCTGTCGGCAGCGGCGTCGGACTCCTCGGCGTCGGGCTCCTCGGCGTCGGCGATGTCCTCGAATAGGCCGGCGGGCGGTGTGACGGTCACGCGACCGGCTGTGAGGTCGACGGAGGGAACGATGGCCTCGACGAACGGGACCATGATCTCCTGCTCGTTCGACTTCACGATGAGGAGATCCTGTGCGGGAAGATGCTCGACGCGGACGACGGTTCCGATGGCGGCGCCGTCTCGGACGACGTCGAGCCCGACGAGCTGGTGGTCGTACCAGGCGTTGTCCTCCGGCTCGTCGGAGTCCTGGTCGATCCAGAGGATGGCGCGCACGAGGCCTTCAGCGCCGTCGCGATCATCGACGCCCTCGAAGAAGACGACGGAGTTGCCGTTCATCACCCGGTACTCGCGGACGGTGATGGACTTGCCGTGCCACGGAGATGCTTCGGGCACCTGCAACGTGAACTCGGCTCCCGGCACGAAGCGACGCTCCGGGTTGTCGGTGTACAGCTCGAGCTTGAGGGCCCCCTTGAGTCCGTGCGCCTTGACGAGGCGTCCGACCCTCAGCTGGTTCTTGCCCTGGCCGCGGTCGCTTCCGGCCACGTCAGTCGTCCGCGACGTCGACGCGGACGCGCTGCCCATCCGCCAGGGCGGAGATGAGCGTGCGGAGTGCCTTCGCTGTGCGGCCGCCGCGCCCGATCACCCGTCCACGGTCGTCGGGGTGCACGCGCACCTCGAGCAGGTCGCCTCGCGGCGAGGTGGAAGCGGAGATGCGGACATCGTCAGGGTGATCGACGATCCCCTTCACGATGTGTTCGAGCGCGGCGGCGAGCACGGCGATTACTCGGCGTCGGCGGCGGGAGCCTCAGCGCCGTCCGCGTCAGCGGCAGGAGCCTCCGCAGCGGGGGCCTCCTGCTTCTTCTCGACCTTGGGCTTGACCACGGACTTCTTCGAGGAGTCGACCTCGTAGGCAGCCTTGGGCTCTGCGAACTGGACGGTGGACTTCGCGTCCTTGTCGCCCTTGAACTTGCCCCAGTCGCCCGTGAGCTTCAGCAGCGCTGCGACCTGCTCGGTCGGCTGAGCGCCGACGGACAGCCAGTACTGAGCGCGCTCGGAGTCGACCTCGATGAACGAGGGCTGCTCGGTGGGGTGGTACTTGCCGATCTCCTCGATCACACGACCGTCGCGCTTGGTGCGCGAGTCGGCGACGACGATGCGGTAGTAGGGCGCACGGATCTTGCCCAGGCGCTTGAGACGGATCTTGACAGCCACGATTCTCCTGAATGGTGTGGAAGGAACGAACTGGTCGCCTGGAGAGTGGGGTGCACACCCGGCGGAAGCTCAAATGGGAGGACGCGATCTGGATAGAGGGTCGAGAACGCCGTCCGACCCTCTATTCTGCCAGATCCGGGAGCCCGGCGCGAAACGGTGCGACACGCATGTCGGGATGCGTCGGCGCGCGTGTCAGACTGTTCTCGTGAAGCAGGAGTTCGCGCACTCCCGGCGCTCGACCGTTGGCCTCGAGTGGGAGATCATGCTCGCCGATCCCGACACCGGGGACCTGGTCGGTCGTGCCCCGGATCTCGTCCAGGCGCTCGAGGACGAGAGCGAATCGGAGCGCCACACGGTCACCGGTGAGCTGCTGACGAACACGATCGAGGTGACCAGCGGCATCGGCGACACCGTGGCGCATGCGATCGGCGACATCGCCGCAGCGATCGCGGCGGTCAGATCGCGTACGGATCCGGCGGGAATCGAGCTGCTCTCCGCCGGAAGCCATCCGTTCGCGCAGTGGTACGACCAGAGCGTCACCGACAAGAGCCGGTATCACAAGCTCATCGAGCGGACCCAGTGGTGGGGCCGCAACATGATGATCTGGGGCATCCACGTGCACATCGGCGTCGAGGACCGCGACAAGGTGATGCCGATCATCGGCGCCCTCTCGGCATACCTGCCTCATCTGCAGGCGCTCGCCTCGTCGAGCCCGTTCTGGGCCGGAGAGCGCACGGGCTACGCCTCCAATCGTGCACTCGTCTTCCAGCAGCTCCCCACCGCGGGCCTGCCCTGGCCGCTGCGCACCTGGTCCGAGTTCGAGCGGTATCTCGACGACATGGTGCGCACCGGGGTCATGGCCGATGCCACCGAGGTCCGCTGGGACATCCGCCCCGCTCCCCGCTGGGGCACGATCGAGGTCCGCGCGTGCGACGGCGTGTCGACGCTGACCGAGATGGCGTCCCTCGCCGCCCTCGTCCAGGTTCTCGTGGAGCACCTCTCGCGCCGGCTCGACGACGGCGAGACGCTGCCGACGCTGCAGCCGTGGTTCCATCGCGAGAACAAGTGGCGCGCCGCCCGGTACGGCCTGGACGCGCGCGTGATCACCGACGAGGGCGGGACGCAGCGCCTCATCCGCGAGCACGTCTCCGAGCTGGTCGACGAGCTGGCGCCGGTGGCCGTGGATTTGGACTGCGCCGCGGAGTTCGCGGCCGTCCATGAGATCCTCGACGCCGGCGCCGGGTACGAGCGACAGCTGAAGATCGCCGACGCCGCCGCGGGCGATCTCCGCGAGGTCGTGCACCACCTCATCCGCGAGTTCCGTTCCGGGCCGGGGGCGCCGGTGGTGTGATCGGGGCTCAGTCCTCGTCCACCCAGTCGAGGGTGCGCGAGACGGCTTTGCCCCATCGCGCCATGAGCTTCTCGCGATCGGCATCCGAGGTGCCCGGCGTCCACCGGGTGTCCTCGCACCACATGGCGCGCAGTTCGTCGCGGTCCGCCCACAACCCGACCGCGAGGCCCGCCGCGTACGCAGCACCGAGCGCCGTGGTCTCGATGACTGCGGGACGCACCACGGGGATGCCGAGGATGTCCGCCTGGAACTGCATGAGGGTGTCATTGGCGACCATACCGCCGTCGACGCGCAGCTCGTCGAGGTCCACGCGAGTGTCTGCGCCGACGGCATCCAGGACCTCCCTGGTCTGGAAGGCGACCGCCTCGAGCGCCGCGCGGGCGATGTGGCCCTTGTTCGCGAACCGCGTGAGTCCGAGGATCGCGCCGCGCGCATCCGGGCGCCAGTGCGGTGCGAACAGCCCCGAGAACGCCGGGACGATGAAGACACCGCCGTTGTCGTCGACGCTCAGCGCGAGCCTCTCGACGTCGGCGGCCTCGTCGAAAAGGCCGAGGTTGTCGCGCAGCCACTGGATGAGCGAACCCGTCACGGCGATCGATCCCTCCAGCGCGTACCGCGGCGCCTCGCCCGCGAGCTGATAGGCGACGGTTGTGACGAGGCCGTTCTCGCTGTCGACGATCTCCTCACCCGTGTTCACGATGAGGAAGTTCCCGGTCCCGTACGTGTTCTTGGACTCTCCGCGTTCGAAAGCGGCCTGGCCGAAGGTGGCCGCCTGCTGATCGCCCAGGATCGCCGCGATCGGCGTGCCGTCGAGCGCGGTCCCCTTCGCCTCGCCGTAGACCTCGGACGAGGGCCGGATCTCCGGCAGCATGGAGCGCGGCACGTCGAAGGCCGCGAGCAGTTCGTCGTCCCAGTCGAGCGAGCGGAGGTCCATGAGGAGCGTCCGGCTGGCGTTGGTGACGTCGGTCGCGTGCACTCCGCCGTCCGGTCCGCCGGTAAGGTTCCACAGCACCCAGGTGTCCGGCGTCCCGAAGAGCAGCTCCCCGTTCGCGGCGCGCTCGCGCGCACCGTCGACGTTGTCGAGAATCCACGCGATCTTGGATGCCGAGAAGTAGGTCGCGAGCGGAAGACCCGTGGTCGCGGCGAACCGCCGGATGCCGCCGTCCGCTGCCAGCTCGTCGATCTTCGTCTGCGTGCGCGTGTCCTGCCAGACGATCGCGTTGTGGATCGGCTCGCCGGTCGCCCGATCCCACACGATCGCGGTCTCGCGCTGGTTCGTGATGCCGATGCCGGCGACGTCGGATGCCGTGATCCCGGCCGCATCGAGCGCCTCGTCGATGACGGCGGCGGTGTTGCTCCAGATCTCGGCCGCATCGTGCTCGACCCACCCGGCGCGCGGGAAGATCTGCTCGTGCTCGCGCTGTCCGGTCGCGATGATCGCTCCGTCTGCATCGAAGACGATGGCGCGGGTGCTCGAGGTGCCCTGGTCGATGGCGACGATGTGCATGTGTCTCTCCAGCCGGTGACGGCGTTGTCTGAACTGTCCTTCAGCCTAGGGCGACAGGGCACGGACGGCCGGTGCGCGTGCACGAACGTGCACCGGTGTTCGGCGCTCAGCCGCCCACGAGCTGCTCGGCGAGGTGCTCGTCGAGGATGAGGTCGGTGATGAGCCGGGCTGCGATGGCGCCTCGCAGGCTCGTGAGCCGCTGCGCACCGGAGACCACGCAGATCCGGCGCGCGACACGGGAGAGGACGGTGAACCCCGGCCCGGTCGCCCGACGGTTCAGTTCGACGTCCTTCCAGCTGCCGTCCTCGCGGTAGAAGGTCGTCGCGACATCTCCGACGATCCGTTCGTCGCGCAGACTCCGGTAGTCGGAGCGGTCGAGATAGCCGCCGATGTGCACGCGACTCGGTACTTCCGCGAACGGCGACCCCAGTCCGAACAGCACGACGTCGGCTCGGGCCTGGAGATCGAGCACCCGACGCGTGCTGCGCTCGCGCCACATGGCCTCCTTGGTCTTCGGGTCGTCGAAGAACGCTGGGACGGGGAACTGCTGCACCGCCGCGCCGAACGCCTGGCCGAACCGGTGGAGGATCTCACTGGCGTAGTCCACACCGCTCGTGAAGGTGTTGCCGGCGCCGTTGAGCTGGACGATCGTCGCGTTGTGCGTCTCCTTCTTCGGCAGATGACGACTGATGGCGTCGAGCGTCGAGCCCCAGGCGATCCCGAGCGTCATGTTCGAGTCGACGTAGTGCGGCAGCTGGCGCGCGGCGCTCATCGCGACGCGCTCGAAGCGCTCGACGTCCGAGAGCGTCTGAGGAGACGGTACGACGTGCGCGGCGATACCGAAGCGCGCCCGGATCGCTTCTTCCAGGCGCAGCTCCTGCCCCTGCGGCGGATGGATGCGAACCTCGACGAGACCGGTGTCGCGCGCATGGCTCAGCAGTCGGGAAACGGACGACCGGGACACCCCGAGTTCGCCGGCGATGGCATCCATGGTCATGTCCTGCAGGTAGTACAGCTGCGCTGCGCGCAGCGCGGATGCCGCCTTCGGATCGTCGGGCGTACGGGTGGGCATTCGACCTCCTTGCACGTTCGTGCAACCGGCTTGCGCGGGTGTGCTGACCGGCTCAGGATATAGGAGAAGCCACCGAGGAGGCACGACACGATGAGCCCCGTCAGCAACCCTGCCGAGCGAGAAGACGTCACCGCAGCGCGCACGAGCGGACGGACCACCGTCGCCGTGATCGGTGCGGGCATCAACGGCATCTCCACGTTCCGCGACCTCGCGATGCAGGGCGTCGACGTCCTCCTCGTCGAGCGGAACGACTTCGCCTCCGGCGCGACGGCGGCCTCCAGCCACATGATCCACGGCGGCATCCGCTACCTCGAGAACGGCGAGTTCCGTCTCGTGAAGGAGTCCGTGCGGGAGCGCAACGGGCTGCTCAAGATCGCACCCCACTACGTCAAGCCGCTGCAGACGACGATCCCGATCTACTCCACCTTCTCCGGCATCCTCACCGCTCCCCTGCGGTTCCTCACGCACAGGAGTGGCAAGCCGCGCGAGCGCGGCGCCGTCCTCATCAAGGTCGGCCTGACCCTGTACGACACGTTCTCGCGCGACGGCGGCAGCGTTCCGCGGCATCGTTTCCACGGTCGCAGGAAGTCCCTCCAGCAGCTCCCGAGCCTCGATGAGAACATCAAGTACACGGCGACGTACTACGACGCATCGGTTCACGACCCCGAACGTCTGGCCCTCGACGTCCTGCGCGACGGCCTGGCCGCCCACGAGGGCGGGCGCGCCCTGAACTACGTCGAAGCCATCGGACTCGACGCCGACGGCCTGCGCCTTCGCGACCGCGAGACAGGCACCGAGTTCTCGGTGCAGGCCGACGTCGTCGTCAACGCGTCGGGCCCGTGGACCGACCTCACCAACGAGCACCTCGGCACCAAGACCTCGTTCATGGGCGGTACCAAGGGATCGCACATCGTGCTCGACCACCCCGAACTGCTCGATGCCACCGGCGGCCGCGAGATCTTCTTCGAGCACTCCGACGGCCGTATCGTGCTCATCTACCCCCTCAAGGGCCGCGTGCTCGTCGGCACGACCGACCTCGAAGCCGACCCGCGCGAGCCCGCACGCTGCACCGAGGAGGAGGTCGACTACTTCTTCGATCTGATCGGGCACGTGTTCCCGAGCATCGCCGTCGACCGCTCGCAGATCGTCTACCGCTACTCGGGCATCCGGCCGCTGCCGCGTCACGACGACACCGCACCGGGCTTCGTGTCCCGCGACTACCGCATCGAGCGCCGCAAGGACGACGGACAGCCCACGGTGTTCAGCCTCGTCGGCGGCAAGTGGACGACGTTCCGCGCGCTCGGTGAGAACCTCGCCGACCACGTTCTCGCCGAACTCGGCCGTCCTCGCATCACGGGGACCGCGGGCGTTCGCATCGGCGGAGGCAACGGCTACCCGAAGACGCCGCGGCGCAAGCTCGAATGGCTGCGCGAGAACGTCGGCGACGACGAGCGCGGCCGGATCCTCTTCGAGCGCTACGGCACGCGCGCCGCCGACGTGGCCGCGTACCTCGCCGCAGGCTCCGACTCTCCGGTGGTCGGCGACGCGCTGTCCACCCGCGAGCTGGCCTGGATGGTGGAGCACGAGCACGTGCGGCATGTGGCCGACGTCATCTTCCGCCGCACGAGCCTCGCCTTCACAGGTGACGTGGACGCGCAGGTCGTGCGTGCGATCGCCGACGGGCTTGCGCCGCTGCTGGGATGGGATGCCGACCGAACCGATCGTGATGTCGAAGACACGCTCACACAGTTGCGCGACGCTCATGGTGTAAACGCGGGGGTCGCAACGTCGATGTGACGGGGCACGGCGCGCAGCGCACGTTTGTGCAGATTGCGCGGATGCGGCCGGTAGCTGCGTCCACCGTCCAATACGCTCGGCTCGGGGTCCGCGTCGCGGACCCGAACGAACGTCTGGGAAATCCCCGGCACCTTCATGAAGGAGTGAAGTATGAAGACCGGACTTCTGCGCCGGAACGTGTTCTGGCTTGCGTTGTCCCTCGTGCTGTGCCTGATCTCGGCGATCGGTGCCTCCGCCGTACAGACGGCTGCTGGAACTGTGAAGGTCAAGGACCTTCAGTGGGAGACCTCGTCGGGACGGATGCTGAACGCTTTGTTGTTCGTCCCGGAGGGCGCCACCACCGATGCCCCTGCGCCGGCCGTGGTGGTCAGTCATGGCTGGTGGAACAACCGCGAAATGCAGGACGCTAACTACGTCGAGCTCGCCCGTCGTGGGTTCGTCGTGCTCTCGATCGACATGTACGGCCACGGGAACTCCGAGCCCCTCCCGGCAGACGAGCTCGCCGTGGGCGGCACGGGCATGTACGACGGAGTGAAGCTCGTCGCCGATCTTCCGTACGTGGATCCCGAGCGCATCGGGGTCACCGGGCACTCGAACGGAGCTCGCGCGGCGAACTTCTCGGTCGCACTCGACAACGCCGCGGACGAGGAGCTGATCTCCGCGGTCTTCCTCGTCGACAACGAGGCCATGTACAGCGACGAGGACGGGGCTTTCGCCAACCTCTACGGCACACGTGACGTCGGTCTGATCGCCGACCAGTACGACGAGTTCTTCTTCCGCAGCTACGATGCGGAAGGCAATGTGCTCACCGCCCCTCGTGACTTCGCCGAGACACCCAATGCACAGTCGTTCCTCAACTTCGGGGCGGAGCCGGGCGAGCAGCGCGACGTCGATACCGTCTACACCGAGACGATCGACGGGGTAGAGGCGATTCGCGTCCTGCACACGCCTGCCCAGACACATCCGTGGACGCCGATCTCTAAGTATGCGGTCGCCGACCTCGTCGAGTTCTTCGACACCACGCTCGAGGCCCCGAACGAGATCGAACCGACCGCACAGGTCTGGCAGCTGAAGGAGTTCTTCACCGCTCTCGGACTGATCGGGTTCGGCATCTTCCTGGTCGCCTTCACCCGGGCACTTCTGCAGAGCCGAGCCTTCGCCGGCCTGCGAGCCACAGGAGTGGCTCCGGCTCGGCTGGCCGGCTGGAAGGGGCACGGGTGGTTCTGGGGCGGGCTTGTGGTCTCGGCCGCGATCTCCGCGTGGTCGTACATCTGGCTCAGCCAGCAGTCGTGGCTCACGGCGATCACCCACAACGCCGTGCCGAATCCGGTGCCGACCGGTTCTGTCTTCTTCATCGGCGTCTGGGCGGCGTTCAACGGGGTCGCCGCGGTGGTCATCATGGTGCTCTCGTACTACCTGTTCGGCAGGAGGAACGGTGCGCGGCTGCGAGACCTGGGGATCTTCCCCGGGTGGGTGAAGCTCCTGCACAGCGCGGCGCTCGCTCTTGTGGTGACGGTTGCTGCTTTCGGCCTGGTATTCCTTGCGGATTACTTCTTCAAGACCGACTTCCGCTTGTGGGTGATCGCTCTGAAGTGGTTCCCGCAGGACAAGATCTGGTACGCATTCTTCGTGCTGCCGCTGTTCCTGATCTACTTCGTGGCCAACTCCGTTGCGCTCAACGTGTTCAATCGCTTCACTCTGGCGGGCAAGGAATGGCTGAACACCGCGGTGCTCGCCCTGTTCAACGCCCTCGGACCGATCGTTTTGGTCGCAGCGCAGTACATCACCTTCGCGGTTTCGGGTGACCTGATCCCCGGGTTCGGCGGGATCTACAGCATCTGGCTGTTCCCGGTGATCGTGATCCTCGCCGTGTCCGCGGTCATCTCCCGCAAGATCTACCGCGAGACGAACAACCCGTACGTCGCCGGGTTCCTCAACGCGGCCGTGGTCGCGGTGATGTCCGTGTCGAACTCGCTGGTGATGACCTACTGAGTCACCCGACGGAAGCGCCCCGAACCGGCCGTCGCGCGGTTCGGGGCGCTTCTGCGTCTTACCCGGTCGTTCAGCCCTTGCCGAAGAGCTTCTGGATCTCGGCGAGATCCGCTTCGCTCGGCGCCTGCTGAGCGCCTCCCAGGCCGAAGCCGCTGCCCGTGCCCTGCTGGGCGGTCGCAAGCCCGGCGTTCTCGGCCGCGCGCTTGGCCGGGTTCCCGGAGCGCGATCCACCCGAGGACTTGCCCTTCTTGCCGCGCTTGCTCGACGCGCCGGGCCGCCCCATGCCGGGCACCGGTCCCATGCCCGGGATGTTCGGCGTGCCGCCGCGGGCGACGGTCTTCATCATCTTCGCGGCCTGGTCGAAGCGCTGCACGAGCTGGTTGACGTCCGTGACGGTCATGCCGGAACCCTTGGCGATGCGGAGGCGGCGCGAGCCGTTGAGAACCTTGGGGTTGCGCCGCTCCCCCGGCGTCATCGAGCGGATGATCGCCTCGGTGCGGTCGATCTCGCGCTCGTCGAAGTCGTCGAGCTGCTGCTTCATCTGACCCATGCCCGGCAGCATCCCGAGCATCTTCTTCATCGAGCCCATCTTCTTCATCTGCTGAAGCTGGTCGAGGAAGTCCTCGAGGGTGAAGGCCTCGTTCGCGAGCTTCTCGGCGACCTTCTTGGCCTCCTCCTCGTCGAAGGCCTGCTGGGCCTGCTCGATGAGGGTGAGGATGTCGCCGAGGTCGAGGATGCGACTCGCCATGCGGTCGGGGTGGAAGGGCTCGAGGTCGTCCAGGCCCTCGCCCGTGGAGGCGAAGATGATCGGGCGGCCGGTGACGGATGCCACAGAGAGAGCGGCACCGCCGCGGGCGTCGCCGTCGAGCTTCGAGAGCACGACGCCGGTGAAGTCGACGCCGTCCTGGAAGGCCTTGGCCGTGTTCACGGCATCCTGACCGATCATCGCGTCGATGACGAACAGGACCTCGTCGGGGTCGACGGCCTTTCGGATGTCGGCGGCCTGCTTCATGAGCTCGGCGTCGACGCCGAGGCGGCCCGCGGTGTCGATGATGACGACGTCGTGCTGCTGGCGACGCGCGTGCTCGACGCCGTCGCGCGAGACCTTGACCGGGTCGCCGACGCCGTTGCCGGGCTCCGGGGCATAGATCGTGGCGCCCGCCTGCTGGGCGACGACCTGCAGCTGGTTCACGGCGTTCGGACGCTGGAGGTCGGCGGCGACGAGAAGCGGGGTGTGGCCGTCCTTCTCGAGCTGTTTGGCGAGCTTTCCGGCGAACGTCGTCTTACCCGATCCCTGGAGGCCGGCGAGCATGATGACGGTGGGCGGGGTCTTCGCGAACTCGAGGCGGCGCTGCTCGCCGCCGAGGATGCCGATGAGCTCCTCGTTGACGATCTGCACGACCTGCTGCGCCGGGTTGAGCGCCTTGTTGACCTCGTCGCCGAGCGCGCGCTCGCGCACCTTGGCGGTGAAGTCCTTGACGACCTGCAGCGCGACGTCGGCGTCGAGGAGCGCGCGCCGGATCTCGCGGACGGTGCCGTCGACGTCGGCGGCGGTGAGCTTTCCCTTCGTGCGCAGATTGCGGAAGGTTTCGGTCAGCCGATCGGAGAGCGTGCCAAATGTAGCCATGGTGCTCCCGATTCTACGCGAGCGGAGCCTCCACGCTCAGCGCATGCGAGGCCCGCGCCACGGCAGATCGTGAATCAGCCCCAGCGCGTCGCGCACGAGCGCATCGGGAGACCCCTGACCTGCTCCCTGCTCGGCCCACACCCGCAACGACGACAGCACCGCGGTGGCGTGCGCCGCGCCCAGGATGGCAGCCGGGATCTCGGCGATCCCCGCTCGGCGTGCAGCTTGGGCGACGGCATCCGCCAGGCGGGCGCTGCGCAGACCGGTGTCGGCGATCAGCTCGTCCTCCAGCCCCATCGCCGTCGCGTTGCGCAGCGCCAGCGCCAGCGGGTCGGGAGCGAAGTCGTGGACCACATCCAGCAGGATGCCGCGCACCGCCTCGGCGTCGGCATCCGGCCCCAGCGCGGCCAGCGCGACGAGCGCCTCGTCGATCCGTGCGTCCAGGCCCGACCACAGCACGTCGCTCTTCGAGGAGAAGTAGTTGAAGAAGCTGGAGCGGCTCACCCCGGCCCGCTGGGTGATGTCGGCGACCGAAGTCGACTCGTACCCCTGCTCGAGGAACAGCTCGCAGGCCGCCTCGGCGAGCGTCTCGCGCGACGAGGCGCGCGGACGTCCTGGGCGCGGCTCGTTGTTCACCTCATCACCGTATCGCGCACCCGACCATCACCGCGGGATGTATTGTTAGACGGCATCCAAGAATACGGAAGGTGCTCATGCTCGACATCCTCACCCCGGGTCTCGCGCCGAACCTGGTCCCCTACCTCGACGGCTGGGAGCTGCAGCGCCAGGTCCACCACGACGTCGTGACGGGCGCACGGCCAGACACGCTCATCCTCCTCGAACACGAGGCGGTGTACACCGCGGGCAAGCGCACGGAAGATCACGAGCGGCCGCAGGACGGCACCCCGGTCATCGACGTCGACCGCGGCGGCAAGATCACCTGGCACGGTCCTGGGCAGCTCGTCGGCTACCCGATCGTCCGCCTTCCCGAGCCCATGGACGTCGTCGCGCACGTGCGCCGCATCGAACGCGTGCTCATCGACCTGCTCCGGCCTCTCGGTGTCGACGGCTATCAGGTCGAGGGCCGCAGCGGCGTCTGGGTGCGCCGGCCTCTGAGCGAGGACAAGGTCGCAGCCATCGGCGTGCGCGTGCAGAACGGCGTGACCATGCACGGCTTCGCGATCAACTGCGACAACTCGCTCACCGGCTTCGGCGGCATCATCCCATGCGGGATCACGGACGCCGGCGTCACCACCGTCAGCGAGGCGACCGGCCGCATCGTCTCCCCCGCCGACATCGTGGATGCCGTGCGCACGGCGTTCGCACGCGAATACGCCGACGTCGAGCACGAGGCGGTGCCCGCATGAGCGCCGCACCCGAGGGACGCAAGCTGCTGCGCCTCGAGGTCCGCAACGCCGAGACCCCGATCGAGCGCAAACCCGAGTGGATCAAGACCAAGGCGAAGATGGGGCCGGAGTACCAGGCCCTGCACTCGCTCGTGAAGACCGAAGACCTGCACACAGTGTGTCAGGAGGCCGGTTGCCCCAACATCTACGAGTGCTGGGAGGACCGCGAGGCGACCTTCCTCATCGGCGGTTCGCAGTGCACCCGCCGCTGCGACTTCTGCCAGATCGACACCGGCAAGCCCGACGCGTACGACACCGATGAGCCGCGCCGCGTCGCCGAGAGCGTCACGCGCATGGGGCTGCGCTACGCGACGGTCACCAGCGTCGCGCGAGACGATCTGCCAGACACCGGCGCATGGCTGAACGCCGAGACCGTCCGTCGCATCCACGCCGAGAATCCGAACACCGGGGTCGAGCTGCTCGCGAACGAGCACAACGGCGACCCCGCCTTCCTCGGCCAGATCTTCGACGCGCGACCCGAAGTGTTCGCCCACAACGTCGAGACGGTGCCGCGCATCTTCAAGCGCATCCGCCCCGCCTTCAAGTACGAGCGGTCGCTGAACGTCGTCACGCAGGGGCACGACGCCGGGCTCATCACGAAGTCGAACCTCATCCTCGGCATGGGCGAGGAGCCCGAAGAGGTCGTGCAAGCACTGAACGACCTGCACGATGCCGGGTGCGACATCATCACGATCACGCAGTACCTGCGCCCGACACCGCGCCATCTGCCCGTGGCCCGGTGGGTGAAGCCGGCCGAGTTCGTCGAGTTCAAGGAGGAGGCCGAGCGGATCGGGTTCCTCGGCGTGCTCGCCGGCCCCCTGGTGCGCTCGTCGTATCGGGCTGGGCGCCTGTGGGCTCAGTCGATGATCTCGAAGGGACGGGAGATCCCCCCGCACCTGGCGCACATCGCCGAGGGTGCGGAACGGGGATTCGCCCAGGCCGTCTGAACTCCCGAGCTTGCAAGGCCACACCGAGACCGCGCCGAATCGTTGCAGTTTCGGCGCGGCCTTGCGGTTTCGAGGGTCAGTCGGCGCTCATGACGGACTGGACGGAGCCGTCGGAGGCGAGGTTCACGAGCAGCACCTCGTCGGTGTCGTCGGCGTCGAGGGCGTACTCGAGCACGGCGAACGGCTCGGTGCCGCCGTGCTCGTCGGCGAGGATCGTCATGCTCATGAGACGCAGCGACCGGATGAGGTCGACCGCGTCATCACCGCTGACGTCGATCAGCATGTCGGACAGGTCCTCACCGAACGCCTCCTGCTGCTGCAGGATGAACTCGGTCACCTCGCTCGTGCGATCGTCGACCTCGGCGAGCATGCCGCGTCGCGCTGCGGCATCGACGTTATCCAGGCCCGAGATGAGCGCCGCGGCGATGTCGAGGGCGTCGGGCGAGATGTCGTCCTGATCGGGCGCAGTCAGGTCGACCGTCACCGTCTGGTCGCCGAGATCGACCGTCTCGCTCCAGAAGATCGAGCCGTCCGGCCCCGACGACAGGAGCCCGAAGTAGTCGTGTTCGATCGCCATAACGCTATGAAACCAGTCCGATCACTGCCCGACAAGGGATGCCACGAACACGTGCGGAGTGAATCCGGTGAGGTCGTCGATCCCCTCGCCCTGACCGAGGAGTTTCACCGGGATGCCGGTGCGCTCCTGCACCGCGAGGACGAAACCGCCCTTAGCAGAACCGTCCAGCTTCGTGATCACGAGGCCGGTGACGCCGGCGTGCTGCAGGAACGCCTCGGCCTGCATCACGCCGTTCTGCCCGGTGGTCGCATCCAGCACCAGCAGGACCTCGCTGATCGGCGCCTGCTTCTCGATGACACGGCGGATCTTGGACAGCTCGTCCATCAGGCCGCCCTTGGTGTGCAGGCGCCCCGCGGTGTCGATGATCGCGATCTCGATGCCCTCGCGCTGCGCGAACTCGATGGTCTGATAGGCGACGGATGCCGGATCCTGACCTTCCTGCTGGGGCCGGATGATCGCCGCTCCCCCGCGCTGGGCCCAGGTGGCGAGCTGGTCGACGGCGGCGGCACGGAACGTGTCCGCCGCACCGACGACGACGCTGCGCTGATAGCCGCGCAGGAACTTCGTGAACTTGCCGATCGTCGTGGTCTTGCCCACGCCGTTGACGCCGACGACGAGCACGACAGCCGGGCGCTCGGTGAGCTTGAGCGTCGTGTCGAACTTCGCGAAGTGCTCTTCGAGCGTCTCGCGCAGCATCCGCTGCAGGTCCTTCGGGTCCGTCGTACGGTAACGCTCGACCTTGTCGCGCAGCTCGTCGACGATCCGCTCGGTGATGTCGGGACCGAAGTCGGCCGTGATGAGTGCGGTCTCGAGATCCTCCCACGTCGTCTCATCGATCGTGGGCTTGACGAACATGCCGCGCAGTGCGCGGCCGAGGGACCAGGACTTCTCCGCCATGACACCAGCCTATGCGGTTAGGCCCTGTGCAGTTGCGGCGGATGCCGGATGCTCAGCTCGCGGCGGCGGCCCGGTCGCCGACGCGCTGGCCGACCACGGCCGAGACGCCGTCCTGACGCATCGAGACGCCGTACAGGGCGTCGGCGATCTCCATTGTGCGCTTCTGATGCGTGATGACCAGCAGCTGCGAGCTCTCCCGGAGCTGTTCGAAGACGCTGAGCAGTCGTCCGAGGTTCGCATCGTCGAGTGCGGCCTCGACCTCGTCGAGGATGTAGAACGGGCTCGGCCGTGCCTTGAAGATCGCCACCAGGAGAGCCACGGCGGCGAGTGATCGTTCGCCGCCCGAGAGCAGCGACAGGCGCTCGATCTTCTTGCCGACCGGCCTGACCGAAACCTCGATGCCCGTCGTGAGCATGTTGTCGGGATCGGTGAGCGAGATGCTGCCCGATCCGCCGGGGAACAGCAGCGGGAACACCTCGCCGAACGCCTGCTTGGTGTCTTCGAACGCGCTCGCGAAGATCGTCTGCATGCGCTCGTCGAGGTCGGCGATGATCGTGAGCAGGTCCTGGCGGGTCTGCGTCAGATCGGCGAGTTGCTCGGTCAGGAAGGCGTGACGTTGCTCGAGCGCGGCGAACTCCTCCAGCGCCAGCGGGTTGACCCGTCCGAGCTGCGTGAGCTTGCGCTCGGCCTCGGCGAGCCTGCGCTCCTGCATGCGCCGGTCGTACGGGATCGCGGTGGCATCGACACCGTCGATCGCCTCGGCATCCGGCTCGGCCAGCGGATCCCGGGGAACGAGCTCGTCCGGCCCATATTCCGCAATGAGAATATCTTCGTCGAGCGCCAGCTCGGATGCCACGCGTTCGAGCAGACTCGTCAGGTGCAGCTTCTTCTCGTGGATCTGCAGCTCGAGTCCGTGAACGCTCTCGGTCAGTCCTGCGAGGCGTTCGCGCAGGGAGGTCTCCTGGGCTCGCAGGGCGGTGAGCTCCTCGTTCTGCGCCGACCGCGCGCTCTCCGCCTCGGTGAGCGCGACACGCGCCTCAGTCACCGACCGGTCCAGCGAATCGAGGATGCGCGGAAGCTCGGCCGCGACGCCGGATGCCGCTTCGCGCTGCGCCCGCCGGACCACCGCACGGCGTGCTGCCTCGGCCGCCGCATCGCGTTCCTGCTCCCGCTGACGTTCCAGGCTGGTGACGCGCGCCTGCGCCGCACGGATCCGCTCGCGAAGCGTCTCGATCTCGAGCCGGGCGCGCACCTCGCCCTCACGCGCGGTCTCGAGCGCCTCGAGGAGTCCGTCGCGTGCCGATGCGTCCAGCACCGGACGCGGAGTGGCTTCGGCCTGCTCGAGCTCGGCCTTCGCAGCCGTCGCCGCGGTCTCGGCATCCGCCACGGCGGCCTGCGCCTGGGCGAGGCCGGACTCGAGGCGTTCGCACTCGGCCACCGCGGACTCATGCCGGACGGTCACCCGGTTCACCTGCTCCGCGTGGGTCGCCAGCGCCGCATCGTGCTCGCGGAGCGCACGCAGTGCCTCCCTCGCGTGGCGGCGCGTCGTCTCGACGCGTTCGGCCGACTCCTCGCGGGCCTCGCGCAACGAGTCCACGATCACGCGGACCTCGGCCAGCCGTTCCTGTGCGGCATCGCGCTCGGCCGTGAGTTCCAGGCGGGAGCGCTCGCCACCGGCCCCGGTGCGCAGCGTCTGAGCCGTGATCACGTCGCCACCCGTCGTCACGATGGTTGCCGCGGTGTCGCCGAGGGCGTCGAGTGCGGCACGCGCACGCCGTGCGGCGTCGAGGTCCTCGGCGACGAGCACGTGGGCGAGGATGCCGAGCACGCCGTCGGGCGCGGTCACGACGGCGTCCGCCGGCGTCACCCCGGCGACCTCGGGCAGCACGGCGGCACCGCGCAGGGCGTCGGCGATCACGAAGTCGACGACTCCGCGGTTCTGCTCGGAGGACGACACGGCCAGCCGGTAGGCGGCGTCGGCGTCGTCGACGAGCACCCCCTCGGCGAGGGGTCCGAGGACCGCGGCGATCGCCGCTTCGTAGCCTGCGGTGACCTGCACGGCGTCGCCGACGAGACCGCGGACGCCGGCCGCTCCGGACTTCACCACCTCTGCCGCCCCACCCGACAGCGAGAGCGCACTCGACAGCGCCGAGGCCTTCGCCGTCAAGGACTCTGCCTCGCGCTCGGCGGAGTGCAGGCGCTCGCGCAGCGCCTCGAGGTCGGTCTCAGCCGTCGTCGCGTCGCGCTGGGCCGTCTCGTATGCGGCGGCGTGCTCGGCCGCACTGCCCTCGGGAGCTGCGGCATCCTGGAACTGCTCGAGCGCTTCCGCGGCTTCGCGGCGACGCTCGTGCGCGGCCTCGAGCGCGTTCTCCTGCCGGAGCACCGCGCCGCGGACGGCGGCGAGGGCGGATGCCGCGGCATCCGCGGTTCCGCGCAACGCCGTCAGGCGCATGTCGTGCTCCGAGACGAGAGCGCTCTGCTCGGCGATGTCGACATCGAGGGTGTCGAGCTCGGCACGGGCGTTCACGACCTCGCGACTGGCGGCCGACGCCGCATCCTGGGCATCGCCGAGCCCTGCCGAGATCTGCGCGATCTCGTCCTTCGCGTCGTCGATCGTGGCCTGGGTCACCGTGACCGAGGCGACGGCCGCGTCGTCCTCCTCGGAGCCGAGCAGTGCGAGCCGCTGATTGGCCAGGGTGTACAGCGAGCGCATCCGCTCCTGCACCTGCTCGAGACCGAAGGCGACCCGCCGTGCCTCGTCGACGGCCGCCGAGTTCTGGTCGGCTTCAAGCTTCGCGATGCCGGCGCGCACCGTGTCGGCCTGCTCCGTGAGGACGAGTCGCTCGGTGTGACGCTCCTGTTCGGTGCGGGCGTGGTCGGCCAGCGAGGTCCGCAGCGCGACGACGTCGTCGGCGAAGATCCGAGCCTTGGCGTCGCGCACCACCGCGGCGATGGTCTGCGCCTCGCGCGCGATCTCGGCCTGTCGACCCAGCGGCTTCAGCTGACGCCGGATCTCCCCGGCCAGATCGCTCAATCTCGTGAGGTTCGCCTCCATCGCGTCGAGCTTGCGCAGGGTCTTCTCCTTGCGCCTGCGGTGCTTGAGGATGCCGGCGGCCTCTTCGATGAATCCGCGCCGGTCCTCCGGCGAAGCCTGCAGCACCGTGTCCAGCCGCCCCTGGCCGACGATGACGTGCATCTCGCGGCCCAGGCCCGAGTCGCTGAGCAGCTCCTGAACATCGAGCAGTCGGCAGCTGGATCCGTTGATCGCGTATTCGCTGGATCCGTTGCGGAACAGCGTCCGGCTGATCGTCACCTCGGCGAACTCGATCGGCAGCGCGCCGTCGCTGTTGTCGATCGTGAGCTGCACCTCGGCACGACCGAGCGGCCCGCGGGTCGAGGTGCCCGCGAAGATGACGTCCTCCATCTTCCCGCCACGCAGCGTCTTGGCTCCCTGCTCGCCCATGACCCAGGCGAGCGCATCGACGACGTTCGACTTGCCGGAGCCGTTGGGGCCGACGATGCACGTGACACCGGGCTCGAAGACGAACGATGTCGGTTGGGCGAACGACTTGAAGCCCTTGAGAGTCAGGCTCTTCAGATGCACGGGCGCACCGCCCCACGGGTGAGAAGACGGCCTGCGAGAATCACGCCGTAACGCTATCGGAATCCCGCGGATTCTCCGGCATCCCGCGCGGCGGTCGTGCGTATCGCCACGCGGGCCGACACGCCGGTGGCTGAGAAAATGCTTGACGTCCCGCGGCGGCAGGTACTAGCTTTGCAACCCGAATCGCTCACGAAAGGAGGACGCTCATGATTACCGCAATCACCACACCGGCCATCGCAGGCTTCGATACTGCGCGCGCTGCCGGCAATGCGTCCTCGGCTTTCGGCGTCCGTCGTAGCGCGCTCGCATAGAACCGCAGCCTGAGATCCCCGCCCTTTCGGCCTGATCTCCGCCGGTTCCCGCCGCTTCCACGCATCGGTCGACCTGTTCGACCTCTGCATCCAGGGCCGTCTCGCCTTCGCGACCGCCGCCCGCGCCCCGGCTTCACCGGTCTCAGCGCACCCATCCCTCCGCGAAATCGACAAGGAACGAGCACTCTCGTGAGTACTGAAACGCTGCTGCGCAGCACCACCCATCCACCCTGTCCCGAGGACCAGGAGGTCCTCGAACTGACCGTTCCGAGCGACCGGAACGACCTGACTCTCACCGACCGGCTGTCGCTGCGTCTCGGTCTCTGGCTCCTGCTGCGCACGCAGCGTTCGGGCCGGAGCCGGCACACGATGAGCCGGGAGGAAACCGTACGCCTGCTCGATGCACGGCGCAGCGCCGGTGACGAGCGCTTCACCGAGCGCGCGATGCTGGCGATGCTCACCCACGACATGCAGCGGCACATGCTGTGATCCGCGAGGAGTCCACGATGAGCATTCGACTGAACGACACCGCCACGCTGCATCCGCTCGTGCTTCCGGCACGGGCGGATGCGGCGCCCACCGAGACGATCCGCGCGTACGCCGATGTGCGGAACCGGTCCATCCGCGACGTGACCGGTCGCACCGACGACGCGGTCTCACCGGAGTCGCTGCTACCCCTGCTGCGATCGAACCCCGAGTTCACGCGCACCCAGTGGTACGTGACCGAGGGCGATGAGATGGTCGGGGTCGCGACGCTGAACATCATGGCCGACTCGGGCGGCACCACCGCCATCACGATCATCAGCCTGCTGCGGCGGGCGTGGGGGCGAGGCATCGGTTCCGCCGTGCTTGCGCACCTCGAGAGCACGGCGAGGGATGCCGGCGTCAGCCGTCTGCTCACCTGGGTCGAGCACCCCGCTTCCGACGCCGAAACGCTGCCATCGCCGACCGGCTTCGGCGAGATCCCGCGCGATCATCACGCGCGCTTCCTGCTCCGGCATGGGTTCTCGCTCGAGCAGGTCGAGCGCGTGAGCATGCTCCACTGGTCGGACTCCGTGCTGGGGCGCATCCGCGACGCGCGCACCGCGGCCGAGCGGTCGGCTGACGGATACCGCGTCGTGCAGTGGAGGCTGCCGACACCGCCCGAGCACGTCGCCGGATACGCGTGGATGAAGGAGCACATGTCGACGGATGTGCCCGATGCCGCTCTGGGGATGCCGGCGGAGAAGTGGGGCGCGGACCGCGTCGCCCGCCACGACGATCGGTACGCCCGCCGCGGGATCAGCGTGCTCGTGACGGCTGCCGAGCACGTCGCGAGCGGTGAGCTGTGCGCCTACAACGAGCTTGCGATCGACGCCGACACCTCGGTCGTCTCGCACCAGGTGGACACCCTGGTGCTCGCATCCCATCGCGGCCACCGACTGGGCATGCTCGTGAAGACCGCCGGTCTCATGACCTGGCGAACGGCATACCCGGACTCCCCCGGAGTCATCACGTACAACGCCGAAGAGAACCGTCCGATGCTCGACATCAACGAGGCCATCGGATTCGCGCCCATCTCGTACGAAGGCGCCTGGAAGAAGGAACTGACATGAGCGATGCGACCATCACCGACCTGGTGATTCCGTCCCGCGCCGACGCGGAGGACGGTGCGGACTTCCGCGCCATGGTCGAGTTGGGCAACCGCGCCGCTGAGATCGACGCGGGCATCGACGACCTCAGCGACACCGCGGAACAGGTGCTGCCGAACTGGCTCGACCAGACCGACCGGCTCCGCCGCGGCTTCGTCGCCCGCAAGGATGGCGAGGTGCTCGGGGTCGCCATGATCACGACCGCGAATGCGGAGGGCACGTCCTCCGCCGAGCTCGAGTTCATGATGCTCCCGCCGCAGGCGCAGAGCGGCGTCGGTCAAGCGCTGCTCGAGCGCCTCGAGCAGGCGGCTCGCGAGATCGGGCGCACGGCGCTGATGACATGGACGCTGCATCCTGCGACGCCCGAGGGCGAGCGGGCGCTGACGCCGGCGACCGGTTGGGGCGAAGTGTCGCCGACCGCGCTGAGCGACCTGCTGGCGGCCAACGGCTACCTGCTGGAGCAGGTGGAACGCAACAGCATCCTCCCCCTCAAAGCGCCGCTCGACGCCGCCGAGAGCCGCCTCGCCGAGGCGACCGCCTTCGCAGGCCCCGACTATCGGGTGGTCACGTGGACCCTGCCGACACCGGCTCACCTGCGTGCCGGATACGGCAGCGTGATCGCGCGGATGGCCACGGATGTCCCCAGCGGCGATCTCCAGATCGACGAGGAGATCTGGGACGAGGGCCGCGTCGCCAGGCGAGATGCGAAGTTCCTCGCCGGCGGCCACACGGTCTCGGTCGCCGCAGTGATCCACGAGCCGAGCGGCGACATGGTCGCCTTCAACGAACTCGTCATCGGCGCGGATCCGGCCGGCGTCACGCACCAGGGGGGAACGCTCGTCACGAAGGAGCACCGGGGCAGGCGCCTGGGCACGATCGTGAAGTGCGCGAACCTGCTGCGCTGGCAGGACGTCGCGCCGGACTCGCCGAAGATCTCGATGTTCAACGCCGAGGAGAACCGGCCGATGCTCGAGATCAACGAGGCGATCGGCTTCGTCCCGGCGTCCTGCGCCGGCGCGTGGCAGAAGCGTCTGAGCTGAGCCGCCGGGCGGCCGGCCTAACATCATCATCGAGGTGTACGTCCGGCCGGCCATCCGCGTCGGCAGGCTGACGACGACGATGCCGCCGGCGCGACATCGTGGAGAGCATGAGCACTCCTGTCATCGAAGCGCAGTCCCTGACCAAGACCTTCGGCGCCACCACGGCTCTCGCCGGCGTCGATCTGACCGTCCAGCGCGGCGAGTCGGTCGCGATCATGGGCGCCTCCGGCGCGGGAAAGACAACGCTCCTGCACGTGCTCGCCGCGATCACGGCACCGGACTCCGGCAGCGTTCGATCCACCCCTGCCGCCGGTGCGCCGATCGAGGTGTCGCTGCTGGGCGAACGCGACCGATCGCGTCTGCGCAGGGAGTCCTTCGGATTCGTGTTCCAGCAGGGCCTCCTCATCCCCCGAGCTCACCGCGATCGAGAACGTCGCTCTCGCCATGATGATCACCGGCGCACCGCGTCGCGCCGCGATCGAGCATTCGGCGGGATGGATGGCCTCGCCCTGATCGTCCAGCCCGTCTCGATTCTCACGATCGTCGCCGTGCTCGCGTCAGGGGTCGGGATCGTGTGGGCGAGTATGCGGATCACCCGCCCGCTGCTGGGCCGCGCGTTCGCGGGCTGAGCAGAGTCAGCGGCGCCTTTGGCACCGCGGGCAGTAGTGCGAACTGCGATTCATGAACGCCGCGCGGCGGATCTCGCCTCCGCACCGCGGGCACGGCTGGCCGCCCCGGCCGTAGGCGTTGAGCGAGTGCGCGAAGTACCCCGCCTGCCCGTTGACGTTCACGTACTGGGCGTCGAAGCTTGTTCCCCCTTCGGCGAGGGCCTTCTCGAGCACGAGGCGGACCTCACCGAGGAGTCGTCGCACGGCCCGCGCCGACAGGGCCGTGCCCGGCGTCTCCGGGTGGATGCGTGCCGCCCACAGCGATTCGTCGGCGTAGATGTTGCCGATGCCGCTGACGATCGTCTGGTCGAGGAGGATGCGCTTGACCGCACTCGATCGGCGGCGGACGGCGGCCACGAACGCGGCATCGTCGAAGGCGGCATCCAACGGGTCGCGGGCGATATGCAGCACCTGCGTCGGAGTGAGGCCTGCTCCGTCGTGCACCAGGGCGTCGACGGCGAGCGAGCCGAAGGTGCGCTGGTCCGCGAAGACCACGGCGAGATCGCCGTGCTGCGGATGCCGCACACCGAGCCGGATGCGCTCGTGCCTCTCGTGCGGCGCATCCGGGGTGCGCAGCAGCAGCTGCCCGCTCATCCCGAGGTGGGCGGTGAGGGCCTCGGTCCCGCCCGACAGCGGCAGCCAGAGGAACTTGCCCCGACGCGATGCGGCCGTGATCCGTGAGCCCTCGAGTCGCCCGGCGAAGTCTGCTGCGCCGGCCGGGTGCCGCGTGAGCGCACGCTCGTCGAGCACGCTGACGCTCGTGATCTCTGCGCCGATGACCGCAGGTGCGAGTCCGAGGCGGACGACCTCGACCTCCGGAAGTTCAGGCACGAGGCAACTCAGGCACGTTCGCTGAGCACGCGCCACACGGCGAGGGCGCCAGCCATCTCGGCGGTCTTCTTGCTCGTGCCGTCGCCGCTCATGGTGACATCGCCGACCGTGACCGTGGCCGTGAAGCGCCGATCGTGATCGGGCCCGGACGCCGAGATCCCGTACACGGGCGCTGCCGCGCCCAGCCGCGCGGCGAGTTCCTGCAGGCTCGTCTTCGGATCCATCGCCGCGCCGTATCTCTCGGGGTCGGCGAGCAGCGGCTCGGTCAGACGCAGCACGAGGGCCGTCGCCTCGTCGGGACCGGCGGACAGATAGGTCGCGCCGAAGACGGCCTCCATGGTGTCCGCGAGGATCGAGTCCTTGTCGCGGCCACCGGTCTGCTCCTCACCGCGACCGAGCAGCAGGTGCTCTCCGAGGCCGATCCCGCGTGCGACCTCGGCCAGCGCAACGGTAGAGACGACGCTGGCGCGCCGCTTGGCGAGCTGCCCCTCGTCGAGATCGGGGTTGGTGGTGAAGAGCATCACCGTCACGGCCTGCCCGAGCACGGAGTCGCCGAGGAACTCGAGGCGCTCGTTGTGCGGGATTCCGCCGTGCTCGTACGCGTAGGAGCGGTGGGTCAGCGCCAACGCAAGCAGCTCAGGGTCGATATCGACCCTGAGCTTGGCTGCGAGCGACGCCGTCCCTCCGGGGACGTCTGTCACGATCGTGAGACCGTGATCAGATGTCGGCGACCTTGCGGCCCTTGTACTCGAGAAACAGCTCGGTGCCCTGCGAGTCGGTGACGACCTTCGCCTGGTGCGGACGGCTGTAGACGACCTTGCCGTTCTCGACGGTCTTGACGAGCGCGGTGGGCTCGGCCTTCCAGTTCGCGCGACGCGAACGGGTGTTGGAACGGGAAACCTTGCGCTTCGGGGGGTTACCAGCCATGGCTAACTCTCTTCTGTGTTCTCGGGATCGCGGCTCTGTGCCGCACTCCCCTGGTCTGTGATCTGTCGGAGCGCACTCCATCGAGGATCGATGGGCGCCTCTTTCTCTGCCCTGGTGCCTTCTGTCCGCCGCTCACCCGTGATCGGGTCGAGCCCGGGGCAATCCGGTTGACACACCGGCTGAAACGGAAGCGCCAAAACTGTCGCCTCCCTGACCAGAGTTTCAAGATCCACGTGGTCGTCTTGAACCTCGAAGTCAGTTTCTTCCTCTCCAGGATACGCGAAAAGCTCCTGGAACTCGACTCCGACAGGCTCGGAGATGTCGGTGAGGCATCTTCCGCAGACGCCGATGTACTCGGCATCCACCGATCCCGACACGAGAATGCCCTCGTGCACCGACTCGACGCGCACGTCGAGATCGAGCTCGGAGCCCGTCGGATACGAGACGATCCCCTCCCCCCACTGGTCGGCGAGCGTCACGGTGAAACGATGCTCGCGCATCTCGCCCGGATGCCGTGCGATGTCGCGGACGGGCACCACGAAGGGGCCGTTGAGTCGAGTCTTCACAGGTCAATCGTACCCGTGGACGCGCCGGGAGGCGCAGTGTCAGAGGTCGCGGGCGCCCGTGTCGAGGAAGGCGGCGACCGCCGGCGGGACGAACGGCGACACGTCGCCCCCGAGACCGGCGACCTGACGGACGAGCGAGCTGGACACCATCGCATGCGAAGGGTCGGGCAGGAGGAAGACGGTCTCGATGTCGGCGAGGTGCCTGTTGACGATCGCCATGGGCGACTCGTACGCGACGTCGATCTGCGACCGGATGCCCTTGACGAGCACGCCGGCGTGGACATCGCGTGCATAGTCGACGAGCAGGCCCATGCTCCAGGAACCGACGATGACGTTGCCGTCGATGCCGTCCTCGTGGATCGACTGCTCGAGCAGCGACAGCCGCTGCGCGATCGGCAGCATCGCCTCCTTGCCCGGGTTGTGAACGACGAGCACGTGCAACTCGTCGTACAGCCGAGCGGCACGACGGATCACATCCAGGTGTCCGAGAGTCGGCGGGTCGAACGATCCGGGGACGACGGCGATCCTGCTGCTCACTTCGACTCACTCCGTTCGCTCGGTACGGGAACGCTTTTCACCCTATTGCACGCGTCCCGCTAGTTCTTCGCGAGCGCTGCACGATCCTCTTCGCTGACGCGCCTGGCGATGACGTCCCGGAGCCCTGGATGCCCCGCGAGGGTCGGGTCCTCGTCGAGGATGATCTCGGCGAGCTCGCGCGCACGCGCGATCAGCTTCGAGTCCTTGACGACTCTCAGCAGGCGCAGCGATGAGCGCACACCGGACTGCGTTGCTCCCAGCACATCGCCCTCGCCGCGCAGCTCGAGATCGATCTCGGCGAGGGCGAAACCGTCGAGCGTCGCCGCGACCGCATCCACGCGCTCCCGGGCGAGCGACCCCTCCTCCGCTTCCGTGACGAGCAGGCAGAGCCCGGGAACCGAGCCTCGACCGACCCGGCCGCGGAGCTGATGCAGCTGCGAGACGCCGAAGCGATCGGCGTCCAGCACGATCATCGTCGACGCGTTGGGCACGTCGACACCGACCTCGATGACGGTCGTCGCAATGAGCACGTCGATCTCACCGCGGGCGAACGCCTGCATCACGGCGTCCTTCTCATCGGACGGCATCCTGCCGTGCAGCACGGCTCGGCGCAGCGGGCCGACCGTGGGGTGGGTCGCGAGCGCCTGGTCGAGCTGCACGACGCCCCATCGAGGGCCGGCTGCTCCCTCTTCGCTCGGCAGCAGCGCCGCCTCGTCCTCTTCGGCCGGGCCCGACTTCTTCGTCGTGTCGATCGCGGCGCACACGGCGAACACCTGGCGGCCCTTCGCGACCTCTTCCGCGGCGCGGTCCCAGACCCGCCGGAACCAGTCCGGGTGCTCGGCGAGCGGTGCGACGAAGCTCTCGATGCCGGCGCGTCCGGCCGGCATCGTACGGATCACGGAGGTGTCGAGGTCGCCGAAGACGGTCATCGCAACCGTGCGCGGAATCGGGGTCGCGGTGAGCACAAGTGCGTGCGGGCTCGACCCCTTGGCCCGCAGGGCTTCACGCTGCTCCACGCCGAACCGGTGCTGCTCGTCGACGACGACGAGTCCCAGTTCGGCGAACGTCGTCTTCTCCCCCAGCAGCGCATGGGTGCCGACGACGATCAGCGCCTGTCCTGCCGCGACGCGCAGCGCGGCCTTGCGCCGCTCAGAAGCCGACATCTGACCGGTGAGCAGCGTGGGCATGAGCTCGGGCGCGAGCTGCGGACCCAGCATCTTCGTGATGGAGCGCAGGTGCTGCGCGGCGAGCACCTCGGTGGGCGCGATGAGCGCCGACTGTCCGCCGGACTCGGCGACCTGCAGCATGGCCCGGAGCGCCACGAGGGTCTTGCCGGAGCCGACCTCGCCCTGGACGAGCCGGTTCATCGGCCACTCGCCGGTGAGGTCGGTCGCGACCTGCGCGCCGACGGACTGCTGATCGGGAGTGAGCGTGTAGGGCAGCGTCGCGTCGAACCGTTCCAGGAGCCCCCCTGCCTTCGCCGCGCGTGGTGTCGCCGTCAGTGCCCTGACGGCCGCACGCTGCTGCAGCAGCGCTGTCTGAAGGACCAGGGCCTCGTGCATGCGAAGCGTCCGCACGGCGGGGGCGACGTCACTCTTGGTCTCTGGCCTGTGCACCTGGATCAGCGCGGTGCGTGCGTCGAGCAGCCCCTCTGCAGAGCGCACCGATTCCGTCAGCGGATCGGGGACATCGCCGAGCGCGGGAAGCACCTTCTCGACGAGCTCACGGAACTGCCCGCTCTCCACGGCCGACGTCGCCGGGTAGATCGGGATCGGCCGGTGCGCGCGCTCCTCGACCTGGGACTTCCGGTCCTCGTCGTCGTCGAAAAGCTCGTACTGAGGATGAGAGAACTGCGTGACCTCGTTGAACGAGCCCACCTTTCCGGAGAACACGCCCCGGCGTCCGGGGCGCAGCTGATCGCGGCGCCACTCGGCCTGCTTGATCCCCTTGGCGAAGAAGGTCAGCGAGACGCGTCCGTGCCCGTCGCCGATGATCACGTCCGTCATCGCGCCGTTGCGGTTGCGCATCGGACGCGCGGATGACGAGAGCACCTCGGCGACGATCGTCACCGTCTCGCCGACCGGCAGATCGAGGATGGGCGTGAGCTCGGCGGGGTCGGCGTAGCGACGAGGATAGTGCGCGAGCATGTCGCCCACGGTGTGCATCTCGAACGCCCTCTCGAGCTTCTTCGCAGCGGTGCCGCCGATGGCTTCCGCCAGCGGCGTATCGAACGAGAAGACCATGGGTGAAGTCTAGAGAACGCCACGGACTCTCCTAGGCTGGAGAGGTGACGAGGATCATCGCCGGCGACGCGAGAGGGCTCCGCCTCGACGTTCCGGGCTCCGGAACCCGCCCGACGAGCGACCGCGTCCGCGAGTCGCTGTTCGGAGCCCTGGAATCCGCGGATGCCATCGACGGCGCCCGCGTGCTGGATCTGTACGCCGGATCCGGGGCCCTCGGCCTCGAATCTCTCAGCCGGGGCGCTGCGAGCGTGGATCTCGTCGAGCGCGCCCGTCCTGCTGCGGCGATCGTGCGACGCAACGCCGCAGCCGTCGCGAAGGCTCTCTCCGGCGCGGCTGTCCGCGTGCACGAGAGCGCCGTGCTGCCGTTCCTCCGGCGCGCGACGGGCACATGGGACCTCGTCTTCACCGACCCGCCGTACGACCTCGACGACGCTGCGATGACCGCGGATCTCACCGCGCTCGCGCCGCTGCTGTCGGAAGACGCGGTCGTCGTGATCGAACGCGGCCGCAGGTCGACCCCGCCCGACGTGTGCGCCGCCGGGCTCGAGGTCTTCCGCGAGAAGGCCTACGGCGACACGGCCGTGTGGTGGGCTCAGCCCGTCGCGGCATCCCAGTCGCGATAGGGATCCCAGCCGGCGACGTCCACCGGCTCGCCGTCGCAGAGGACGCCGGTCTGTCCCGCCCGCCGCACGGTGCCGACGATCCGGAACCCCGGAGGCAGGACGTCCGGCGGGAATGTCGCCAGCAGCGCGTGGTCCTCACCGCCGGCCAGCGCGCGCTCCGGTTCCGCCCCGAGCGCCGAGCGCGCGAGATCGATCGTGACACCGGATGCCGCCGCCATGCGTCCGGCATCCAGGGCGAGGCCGTCCGAGACGTCCATCATGGCCGTCGCGCCGGCGAGGGCTGCGACCGGGCCGAGGCCGATCGGCGGTGCGGGGCGCAGCTGGGCGGCCACAGCCGACGCCTCGCCCTCGGCGAGCCGTGCGGCATCCACCGGCGTCGGCGTCTCGCCGTCGCGGAATCGGCCGAACAGCACGGCGAGGCCGTGCGCTGCGAGTCCGAGCTCCCCCGCGATCGCGACCGCATCACCGGGCCGGGCACCCGAGCGGGTCACGGCGCGGCGGCCCTCCAGATCGCCGAGCGCCGTGACGGCGATCGTGAGCACGTCGGACACCGTCAGATCGCCACCGACGACCGAGCAGCCGGGCGCGAGCGCCTCGCAGGCCGCGCGGAAGCCGTCGGCGAGCTGCTCGACGAACGACAGCCGCATGTCACGCGGCACGGCCAGCGCCACGAGGAGCCCGGTCGGCCGCGCACCCATCGCCGCGATGTCGGAGAGGTTGACCGCCGCCGACTTCCACCCCAGGTCGTAGCCGCTCGACCATGCCAGCCGGAAGTCGGGTCCGTGCACGAGGGTGTCGGTCGTCGCGACGACCGAGCCGGAAGGAGCGGCGAGCACGGCGGCATCGTCGCCGGGGCCGAGGATCGTGTGCGAGGCAGGGGCCGTTCGGGCCAGGATGGCGCGCAGAACGGTGCCTTCCGAGACGTCGCCGAGGCGCGGGTCGTCGTCGGGGGAACGAGAGGGCATGCTGTCAAAGGTAGCCTGGAATCATGTCCCGCCGCCTTGCCGCAGCCGCCGTCCTGCTTCTCGGAGCGGGGCTTCTGGCCGGATGCTCCTCGACTGTTCATCTCGAGCCGGCCGAGGATGCGAACAACCCGCTCTGCGCCGATGTCACGGTCGGGCTGAACAACGCCGGAAGCATCGCGAATCTGGATCGGCGGTGGACCGACGCGCAGGCGACAGCGGCGTGGGGTGCCGAGGGCGGCGACTCCGCGATCATCCTGCGCTGCGGCGTGACCGTCCCCGGCCCCACGGCCGATCTGCAGTGCGTGACCCTCGAGGGCGTCGACTGGCTGGTCGATGCGTCCGAGACCCCGTTCGTGCGCCTGACGACCTACGGACGCGACCCCGCCGTGCAGCTGTTCATCGACACGGGGGCCGTGAGCTCGAACGATGTCATCAGCAGTCGCGGTCTCGTCGGAGCGATCACGAGCATTCCGGCCGACGGCCGGTGCACGACCCCCGACGAGCTCGACGGCGACGTCCAGGACCTGCTGGATCAGAAGCCGTCGAGCTAGCGCGGTCTCAGCGGCGCAGGCCCGCCTCGATGAGCTCGCTGATGAGGTCGCCATAGCTGAGCCCTGAGGCCACCCAGCACTTGGGGAACATCGAGATCGGCGTGAACCCCGGCATCGTGTTCAGCTCGTTGACGACGAGGTCGCCGGTATCGGCAAGGAACATGTCGACTCGGGCGAGCCCGCGTCCGTCGACAGCCTCGAACGCCCGGATCCCGACATCCTGGATGGCCGCGATCTGCGAGTCCGACAGCTCGGCAGGGCAGACCACGTCGACGCCGTCGCCGCCGAGGTACTTGCCCTCGAAGTCGTAGAAGCCGCGCTCCGTGAGCACGATCTCGCCGGGCAGCGACGCTCGCACGCCGTCCGCGGACTCCAGGATCGCGACCTCGATCTCACGGCCGCTGATCCCCGTCTCCACGAGCACCTTCTCGTCCTCGGCGAACGCGATCTCCAGTGCCGCGTCCAGCTCGTCGAGCGCGTCGACCTTGGAGACGCCGACGCTGGACCCTGCGCGGGCGGGCTTGACGAACACCGGGAGCCCGAGCGCCTCGATCTGCGCGCGCAGCGGGGCGGCATCCCGTGTCCAGGCGGCCCTGCGGATCGTCACCCACGGCGAGACGGCGATGCCGGCCGACTCGAGGACGACCTTCATGAAGTGCTTGTCCATGCACACGGCCGAATCCAGGACACCGCCGCCGGCGTACGGAACCTCCAGCGTGTCGAAGTACCCCTGGATCGTGCCGTCCTCGCCGTGGGTGCCGTGCAGGATCGGCAGGACGACGTCGATCGGGCCGAGGTCGGCGAGTGCGCCGTCGGCCTGCACGACGCGCAGCGTCCTGGTGCCGCCGGGCTCGGGCCAGAGCACGCGCGAGCCGTTGTCGACGACCTCGGGCAGGTGCGCCGCGTCCAGGGCGAACTTCGCCGGGTCGTCGGCCTCGAGCACGAACGCACCCTCCCGCGTGATCCCGACCGGGATCACGTCGTAGCGATCGCGATCAATCGCCTGAAGGACTCCGCCCGCCGTTGCGGAACTGATGGAATGCTCGCTGGAACGCCCGCCGAAGAGCACCACCACCGTCTGCTTGTCCATGATTTCGTCTCTCCTCCTGGGGAGTGTCGTCGTCGGTCGTGAGGTGAGGCGCGATGTCGTGGGGATTCATCCTGCCGTCGAGCACCATCTTCACCTGCTCCACGATGGGCATGTGAACATCGGATTCGCCGGCCAGCTGCAGGATCGGCGCCACGGAGGCCAGACCCTCAGCGGTCTGGTTCATCTGCTTCACGACGTCCTGATAGCTGTACCCCTGCCCGAGCAGGCGGCCGGCGGTGTTATTGCGGCTCAGCGGCGACTGGCAGGTGGCGATCAGGTCACCGAGACCCGCGAGTCCCTGCAGCGTCTCCGGCTGCGCGCCGTTCGCGACGGCGAAATCGGTCATCTCGACCAGACCGCGCGTGATGATCGAGGCCTTGGTGTTCTCGCCGTAGCCGACGCCGTCGACGATGCCGATCGCAACGGCGATGAGGTTCTTGAGGACGCCGCCGAATTCGGTGCCGATGACATCGGTGTTCACGAAGGTGCGGAAGTACGGGTTGCGCGCCGCGCGTGCGATCGTCTCGGCCGTCTCCTGGCTGAGCGAGGCGATCACCGCCGCGGTCGGCTGCTCGCGCGCGATCTCGAGGGCGAGGTTCGGCCCGGACGCCACGGCGATGCGCGCCGGGTCGCAGGCGAGCTCCTGCTCGATGACCTGACTCATGCGCAGACCGCTCGCGCGCTCGACACCCTTCATGAGGCTGACGATCGGGACGTCGCTGTTCTCGATGAGCGGGCGCAGGCCCTTGAGGTTCTCGCGCAGGGACTGGCTCGGCACCGACAGGTAGACCTGGTCCGCGCCCTCGATCGCCGTCGACAGCTCGTGCGTGGCCGTCATCGTACGCGGGAGGTTGATGCCGGGGAGGTACTTCGAATTGCGCTTGCCCTCGGCGATCTCGAGCGCCTGTTCCGGCCTGCGCGCCCACATCGTCACCTGCGCACCACCGTCGGCGAGGATCTTCCCGAAGGTCGTCCCCCAGCTTCCCGCGCCGATGACCGCGACCCGGGGGCCGTGGGAGGCGGAATTCTTACGAGTCAAGGCGACCGGTCTCCTTCTGCCCGTGGTCGGCGGGGTTCCAGCGCTGAGCGGGTGCCTTCTCGTGACGGACCTGCTCCAGCAGTGCCGTGATCGCCGCCATCAGCCGCTCGGTGGCCTCGGTGATCGCCGCCGGTTCGTTCTGGCGGCCCTTCAGATCGCTGAGGTCGACCGGATCGCCGATGATGATGTCGATCGGCTTGCGCGGCGGCCAGAGGCTCAGGCCCTTCTGATACCGTCCCATGATCTTCTGCGTTCCCCACTGCGCCATGGGGATCAGGGGGATGTCGCCGGCCATGGCCAGGCGCACGGCGCCGGACTTGCCCCGCATCGGCCACAGGTCGGGATCGCGGGTCAGCGTCCCCTCCGGATAGACGATGACGCCGCGGCCCGCATCGACCAGCTGGCGGGACTGCTCGATCGTCTGCGCGGAAGCCGCGCGCGACGACGACCGCGCCACCGGGATCATACCGGTCGCGCGCAGTGCCGCACCGACCACGGGAACCCGGAACAGGCTCTCCTTCGCCATGAAGCGCGGGGCGCGGCCGAGCCGCCACACCGCCGCCGCGACGATGAGCGGGTCGAACTCGGAGTAGTGGTTGGGGGCGAGGACGAACGAACCGTTCATCGGCAGCTTCTCGCGACCGATGAAGCGCAGCTTCGCCAGGTACGACACGAAAGGAACGATGAGGACAGCGAGCGCCCAGAACAGGCTCGGCCGAGACTTCTCCGGCGATGCGGGGGGCATGCGGATCAGCCGATGACGTCGAAGTCGGCGCCGAGGGCGTCGAGCTTGGCGAGGAACTTCTCGTAGCCGCGGCTGAGGATGTCGACCCCCGAGACCTTCGACTCGCCCGTCGCCGTGAGGGCGGCGATGACGTGGCTGTATCCACCGCGCAGGTCGGGGACGACGATGTCGGCCCCGTGCAGCGGCGTCGGTCCCGTGATGACCGCGGCCTGCTCGAGCTCGCGGCGCGGGACGCGGCGCGGACCGTCCTGCAGACCGTGAGGATGCACGACGATGTCCGCACCCATCTTGACGAGCGCCTGCGTGAACCCCATCCGGTTCTCGTACACGGTCTCGTGCACGACTGAGCGGCCCTGCGCCTGGGTCAGCGCGACGACGAGGGGCTGCTGCCAGTCGGTCATGAAGCCGGGGTGCACGTCCGTCTCGACGACGACCGGCCGGATCTCGCCCTCACGACGGAACAGGATGCCGTCCTCGCGGATGTCGAACCATCCGCCCGCCTTGCGGAAGACGTTGAGGAATGTGAGCATCTCCTGTTGCTTCGCACCGCCGACGAAGATCTCGCCGTCGGTGGCGAGTGCAGCCGAGGCCCACGAAGCAGCCTCGTTGCGATCGAAGATCGAGCGGTGGTCGTAACCGCGGAGCTTCTCGACGCCCTCGATGAGGATGACGCGGTTGGGCTCGTAGGAGATGATCGCGCCCATCTTCTGCAGCACGGCGATGAGATCCATGATCTCCGGCTCGATCGCGGCGTTGCGCAGCTCGGTGGTGCCCTCGGCGCGCACGGCCGTCAGCAGCACTTGCTCGGTGGCCCCGACGCTCGGGTACGGCAAGTGGATCTTCGCCCCGTGCAGGCGTCCTCCACGCGTGGACAGCCGGATGCCGCTGGGCAGCTTTTCGACGACGGCGCCGAACTTGCGCAGCGCGTCGAGGTGGAAGTCGATCGGGCGGTCGCCGATGCGGCAGCCGCCGAGGTCGGGGATGAACGCCTGACCGAGGCGGTGCAGAAGAGGACCGCAGAAGAGGATCGGGATGCGGGATGCACCGGCGTGCGCGTCGATCTCCTCCATGTGCGCCGACTCGACGTCGCTGGGGTCGAGGTGCAGCGTGCCCTCTTCGTCGCCCTCGGTGACGCGGACGCCGTGCACCTCGAGCAGGGAACGCACGACGGCGACGTCGCTGAGGTCGGGCACATCGCGCAGGACGCTGGGCTCTTCTCCGAGGAGGGCGGCGACCATCGCCTTGGTCGCGAGGTTCTTCGCGCCCTTCACATCAACACGTCCGCGCAGCGGACGCCCGCCGCGGATCGCCAGCACATCTCCGGTCAAAGCAATCGCCCCATCCTGGAGGTCAGCGCGCACACTTGTGGTCATTCGATGAGCCTCACTTCGTCTTCACGGTCGCGGCGGTGGCCGCCAGGGCGGAAGTGCCCCAGGCTCACGGTGCTCGGTGTCAGCGGATTCCTGGTCAGCGGACGGGGAGCGTGCGTGGCCGCCACGACTCGCGGCGGGCCTCGAACTGCGCGATCTTCTCTTCGTTGCGCAGCGTGAGCCCGATGTCATCGAGCCCTTCGAGGAGCCGCCATCTAGTGTAATCGTCGACACCGATGGGGGCCTGGAAATCCGCGATCGTGGCGGTGCGCGCCTCGAGATCGACCGTGATGGTCGTGCCGGGGTTCGCGTCGATCGCCGCCCAGATCTTCTCGAGGTCGTCCTCGGAGATCGTGGCCGCGAGCAGGCCCTGCTTGCCGGAGTTCCCGCGGAAGATATCCGCGAAGCGGGGGCTCAGCACGACCGCGAAACCGAAGTCGCGCAGCGCCCAGACGGCGTGCTCCCGACTGGATCCGGTGCCGAAGTCGGGCCCGGCCACGAGCACCGATGCCCCCTGGAACGCTTCCTGGTTGAGGACGAACTCGGGATCCTGACGCCAGGCGTGGAACAGCGCGTCGTCGAAGCCCGTCTTGGTGACGCGCTTGAGGAAGACCGCGGGGATGATCTGATCGGTGTCGACGTTCGAGCGCTTGAGGGGCGCTGCGATGCCGGTGTGCGTGGTGAACTTCTCCATGATCAGGCTCCCACCAGTTCCTCGGCTGCGACCAGGTCGCTCGGGCTCGACAGCGTGCCGCGCACCGCGGTGGCAGCGGCGACCAGCGGCGACACGAGATGGGTACGACCGCCCTTGCCCTGACGGCCCTCGAAGTTGCGGTTCGAGGTGGAGGCGCAGCGCTCCCCCGGCGCGAGCTGGTCGGGGTTCATGCCCAGGCACATCGAGCAGCCGGCGAAGCGCCACTCGGCGCCGAAGTCCTTGACGACCTGATCGATGCCCTCGGCCTCCGCCTCCAGCCGCACACGGGCAGAACCCGGGACGACCATGACGCGCACGCCATCGGCCTTCTTCCGCCCCTGGATGATCGAGGCGAAAGCCCGGAGGTCCTCGATGCGGCTGTTCGTGCAGGAGCCCATGAAGACGGCATCCACCGGCACGTCCTTGAGCGGCGTGCCCGGGGCGAGGTCCATGTACTCCAGCGCGCGCTCCGCGGCGGCGCGCTCGTTCGGGTCGTCGATCTCGGCGGGGTCGGGGACAGCGGCCGACAGCGAGCTGCCCTGACCCGGGTTCGTGCCCCAGGTGACGAACGGCTCGAGCTCGTTGGCGTCGATGAAGACCTCGGCGTCGAAGACGGCGCCCTCGTCGGTCGGAAGCGTGCGCCAGTAGGCGACGGCATCCTCCCAGTCCTGGCCCTGCGGTGCGTGCGGCTTGCCCTGCACGTATGCGAACGTCGTCTCGTCGGGAGCCACCATTCCGGCGCGGGCACCGGCCTCGATCGACATGTTGCAGATCGTCATGCGCCCCTCCATGGAGAGAGCGCGGATCGCGCTGCCGCGGAACTCGAGCACGTACCCCTGCCCGCCGCCGGTGCCGATCTTCGCGATGACGGCGAGGATGATGTCCTTGGCTGTGACGCCGGGGCGCAGTTCGCCCTCGACGGTGATCGCCATCGTCTTGAAGGGCTTCAGCGGCAGGGTCTGCGTCGCCATGACGTGCTCAACCTCGCTCGTGCCGATGCCGAAGGCCATGGCTCCGAAGGCGCCGTGGGTCGAGGTGTGCGAATCGCCGCAGACCACGGTGATGCCCGGCATGGTGAGGCCGAGCTGCGGGCCGACGACGTGGACGATGCCCTGCTCGGCGTCACCGAGCGAGTGCAGCCGGACGCCGAACTCCTGGGCGTTCCGGCGCAGAGTGTCGATCTGGGTGCGGCTCGTGAGATCGGCGATCGGCTTGTCGATCTCGAGGGTCGGCGTGTTGTGATCCTCGGTCGCGATCGTCAGGTCGAGACGGCGGAGCGGGCGCCCCTCCGCACGCAGCCCGTCGAACGCCTGCGGGCTGGTGACCTCGTGCACGAGGTGCAGGTCGATGTAGATCAGGTCCGGCTCGCCGTTCTCGCCCTTGACGACGAGGTGGTCGTCCCAGACCTTCTCGGCCAGGGTGCGCGGACGGCTCGGGGAAACAGCGGGAGCAGCTTCGGTCATGTCGGTATCTCCAGTATTCGGCGGTTCGGCCACGCTGGACGCCGCGACGAGGAGGGCCTAGATCAAGGTCTCGTCGCGGCCGCTAAGGAGAAGAACCACCTGCCGCATGTCGGTCAGTTTACACGCCGGCGACGGGTGGTCCGTCCGCTCACTGGTTGAGAGCAGCGCGCTTCTCACGCGACGAGGAGACCAGGCTTGCGATCGTCGCAACCGCCATCGATGCGAAGATCACCCCGAGAGACACCCAGTTGTTGATGTCCGGCGCCCATGCGATCGGGTGTCCGCCGTTGATGAACGGCAGCTCGTTCTCATGCATGGCGTGCAGGATCAGCTTGACGCCGATGAAGCCGAGGATGAAGGCCACGCCGTAGTGCAGGTACTTCAGCTTCTCGAGCAGATCCCCCAGCAGGAAGTACAGCTGCCGCAGGCCCATCAGCGCGAAGAGGTTCGCCGTGAAGACGATGAACGGATCCTGGGTGACGCCGAAGATCGCGGGGATCGAATCGACGGCGAACATGAGGTCCGTGACGCCGAGCGCGACGAACACGATGAGCATCGGCGTCCAGATCTTCTTGCCGTTCACCACGGTGCGGATCTTCGAGCCGTCGTACTCGTCGCTGATGTCGATGCCGCGGCGCAGCATCCGGACGATGAAGCCCTCGGTCTGCTCATCGTCCTCATGCTTCTCGGGCATCGCCTGCCTGATCGCGGTGAAGACGAGGAACGCGCCGAACAGATAGAAGATCGGGCTCAGATGCTCAACGGCGGCGCCGACGATCAGGATGAAGATCGCGCGCAGGACGAGCGCGATGATGATGCCCACCATCAGCGCCTCCTGCTGGTACCTGCGCGGCACCGAGAACTGCGCCATGATCAGCACGAACACGAAGAGGTTGTCGATCGAGAGGCTGTACTCCATCGCCCATCCGGTGAGGAAGTCCAGCGACGTCTTCGCGTCGCCGACGAAGAACAGCACTCCGGCGAAGATCAGCGCCAGCGTCACGTAGAAGACCACCCAGAGCGTGGACTCCTTGGTCGACGGGATGTGCGGCCGCTTCAGGATCAGAAGCAGGTCGGCCACGAGGACGACAGTCAGGACCACGAGAGACGTGATCTCGAACCAGACGGGGATGTTCACGGGCGCGGGGCACCTTTCGAGAGGGTCGATGACGGTCCGAAAGTCTCTCCCCCGCACGATATGCGGCCCGCGTCCGGAGCAACACCATCGTTGCTCGTGATGACGAACACGGAGATCCGGGATACTCCCTCTCGCTCCGTAGATGCTAGCGGAGGAATCATGCTCTTCTGCGCGCAGCGGACGCCGAGCGTCGTCGTGTATGCTCGTGCTGGCAAGGGGAGTACTCCGACACGGTCGGCTCGTCATTACGGATGCAGGTCGCATCCCGGGTCACCGGTTCCCGATCGGGAATGGAGAAGACCTTGGCAGTGATTCCGTCACGCCTGGTTTGGAGCTTCTATTGAACATCACCCCCCTCGTCTGGGGCATCACGATCCTCGTCACGATCGCCTTCTTCGTCTACGAGTTCTTCGCTCACGTGCGCAAGCCGCATGAGCCCACGATCGCGGAGTCGGCCCGCTGGTCGGTCTTCTACATCAGCCTCGCGCTGCTGTTCGGTGTCGGCATCGGCATGGTCTCGGGCTGGACGTACGGCGGCGAGTACTTCGCGGGGTATCTCACCGAGAAGGCGCTGTCGATCGACAACCTCTTCGTCTTCCTGATCGTGATGACCGGTTTCGCGGTGCCGAAGATGTACCAGCAGAAGGTGCTGATGATCGGCATCGTGATCGCCCTCATCATGCGCGGTGCCTTCATCGCGCTCGGCGCGGCCCTGATCGAGAGCGGGGCCTGGGTGTTCTACCTCTTCGGGGCCCTGCTGCTGGTTCTCGCGTATCGTCAGGCGTTCAGTCATGGTGAGAGCGACCCGACCGACAACAGGTTCGTACGACTGGTCAAGCGCATTCTGCCGGTGACCGATGAGTACCACGACGACAGGCTCACGGTGAAGAAGGACGGCAAGCGCTGGGTCACCCCCATGCTGCTGACCATCGTCGCGATCGGGTTCATCGACCTCGTCTTCGCGTTCGACTCGATACCCGCCATCTACGGCCTGACCGAGGAGGCGTACATCGTCTTCACGGCCAATGCGTTCGCGCTCATGGGGCTGCGCCAGCTCTACTTCCTCATCGGTGGCCTTCTCGAGCGCCTGGTCTACCTGGCTCAAGGACTCGCAGTCATCCTCGCCTTCATCGGCGTCAAGCTGGTGTTCCACGCGATGCACGTCAACGAGGTCCCCTTCATCAACGGCGGCCAGCCGATGCTCTGGGCACCCGAGATCCCCATCTGGTTCTCGCTGCTGTTCATCGGGCTGACGATCGCCGTCGCCACCGCCGCCAGCCTGCTGAAGACCCGCGCGGACGCTCGTCGCTCCGTGGACGCCGTCCGCTGACGGACGGGCTGCTCGGGAACATCGCTCTGCGCGGGTGCCCCTTCCGCCGCGAGGTTTTCTGAGACGATGAGGCATCGCGCGACACTCTCCTGTGAGAGACACCGAAGGGAACCGGATGTCGGAGCGTTCTGAGGATCAGGATCTCGCGGCACGAGCCGCGGCGGGCGACGAGAGCGCCTTCCGCACGCTGTACCGCGAGCACGTGCGTCCGGTGTATTGGATCGCGCACGGCATCCTGCGCTCCCCCGCGGATGCGGAGGACGTGACCCAGGAGACGTTCGTCACAGCGTGGCGGAAGCTGCCCGGCCTGGAGCTCAGCGGCGAGTCGTTGCTGCCGTGGCTGGCGACGATCTGCCGTTTCCAGGCCGCCAATCGGGTGCGCCGGCGCCGGCACGAGCAGGCGCACACGGCAGACGCTCCCGACGAGAGCATCGCCGACACCGTGGATGTGGAGGATCAGGTGATCACCGCCGCACTTGCAGAGCGCATCGCCGACGAGATCGGCACGCTCAGCGAGATCGATCGGGAGATCTTCCGCCTGTGCGCCTCGGAGGGCTACGCCTATCAGGCCGCGGCGGATGAGCTCGGTGTCACGGCAGGCGCTGTTCGGAACCGTCTCTCACGGGTGCGCTCCCAGCTTCGGGGCGCCGTCGAGGAAGTGAGAGACGCATGAACGATCGGATTCCCGCAGATGCCGCGGCCGAGCTGCCCGAGCTGCCCAGGGCGAGCATCGACAGGATCGAGAAGGCCGTGCTGTCCGAGATCGCCGCCGACCGGTCGCCGGCGGTCCCCGCTGCCGCCGTGCCGGCGAGGCGTCGCACACGACGCCGCGGATGGCTGACCGCTGTCGGCATCGCCGCGGCCTTCGTCGTCGGCGTCATGATCACCCCGCCCCTTCTGAACGTCACGAACACCACGGCGGGGGGTTCCGGCGATGTCACGTCGTTCGTCTCCGACGGCTCGGCCGGAGGGGCGGCCGACACATCGGCGGGCGACAGCGCCGGCATGGCGGTGCCGGAGGGCGCCTCGATGGATGCCGCCTCCAGCGCCGAGGAGAGCGGGCGGGAGATCATCGCCAGCGCCCAGGCGACGGTACGTGTGAAGGACATAGAGGCTGCAGCGGATGAGATCGCAGACCTCGCGGACGAACACGGCGGCTACGTCGAGGCCACGAACCTCTCGGCTTCCGGCCTGTCGGCGGATGGGAGCACGTCGGATGATGTGATCATGCCTGCACCGGAGGGCGAGTACGGGTGGGTCAGCATCCGGGTGCCCGCCGAGGATCTCACCGAGGTGATCGCCTCCCTGGCCGACGCGGGCACGGTGCTGTCGTCATCCATGGCGAAGCAGGACGTCACCTCGACGGCCATCGATCTGCGCGCTCGTGTCAAGGCGACTCAGGCGTCGGTCGACCGCCTGACGGAGCTCATGTCGCAGTCCGGTTCGGTCTCCGAGCTCATCGATGCCGAAGTGGCGCTCACCGATCGCCAGGCGGAGCTGGAGTCGTACACGCAGCAGCTCGCCGCACTCGAGGATCAGGTGGCCATGTCGTCGCTGCAGGTGCAGCTGACGAGGACCGCCACGGTCGAGCCCGCTCAGCCGGCCGGGTTCGGCGACGGACTGCTCGCCGGCTGGAACGGGCTGATCGTCTCGCTGAACGCGCTGGTGATCGCGGTCGGTTTCCTGCTCCCGTGGCTCGCCGTCGCCGGCGTCGTCGCCCTCGTGGTCTGGTGGATCATCCGCCGACGCAATCGGCGATCGAACCCCAAGGTTCCTTGATCTTCCGCGGTATACAAGGACTCTTGTGAGAACCCTGCCGTCCGCCTAGCACGCTGTCCCGTGCCCTCGAGCAGCAGGTCGGCAGCATCAGCCACCATCTGCGCCCTCGTCATCGCCCTGTCCGGGCTGAACCTCGCCGTGGGGCCCGCAACCGGGATCGGCATCGCACTGCGCGCGCACGGCGAGGGCTGGCGCGCACAGGCCGTCGGCGTCTTCGAGGGGCTGATCGGGCTCGGATCCGCACTCGGCGCCGTGAGCGTTTCCAGGTGGATACCCCGACGCGAGGCGCTGGGCGGCTTCTGGGCCCTCGTCGTGCGGGGAGCCGGGATCATCCTCATCGGCGTCGGTCCGCTGTGGCTGCCCGGGGTGGGAAGCCTCCTCATCAGCCTGACCGCCGGTTTCGCCTCGGTGCTGCTCAGCGCGACCTTCGTCGCGACGATCGACACCGCGTACCTGGGACGGATGACCGCGATCACACGCCTCGGAGATGACGTGCTCATGCCGCTGGCGATGGCCGCGTTCGGCGCACTGGCAGCGGCGACCGCTACCTGGATCGCCTACCTCGTGTTCGGCCTGGGGATGATGGTCGTCCCGCTGAGCAATCCGCGGTTCCGCACGATGGCGCTGCGGACCGAGTGACGGGCCACTCCGGATACGCGAAAACCCCCGGCTGAACCGGGGGTTTTCTGTGTTGTGACCCCAGCGGGATTCGAACCCGCGTTACCGCCGTGAGAGGGCGGCGTACTAGGCCGCTATACGATGGGGCCAGGTCTTGCGGAGCGTTTCCGTCCCGCGACAACCGTTCAAGTATGCCATGAGGTTTTCCGCTCCGCCAAATCGGCGCCGATGCCGCGCGGATCCCGGGCGCGTCCCGCTATGCGCAGCGTTTGCCGACGGCGCCGGAGAGGAGTTGACTCAGCGTATGCGCGTAACGAAGTACGAACATGCCGCCCTCCGCATCGACGAGTCCGGCGACAGCCTCATCATCGACCCCGGCTCGTTCACGACTCCTCTGGACGATCTCTCCGGCGTGGTCGCCGTCGTGATCACGCATGAGCATCCCGACCATTGGACGCCGGAGCACCTCGACCGGATCCTGCGCGCCGTTCCCGGCACGCCGATCTTCGCTCCGGCGGGCGTCGCCACGGCGGCACCCGACTACGAGATCACGGTGGTCGCCCCCAGCGACACCGTCACGGCAGGGCGCTTCACGCTGCGGTTCTTCGGCGGTGAGCACGCCGTCATCCACTCCTCGATCCCGCTCGTCCAGAACGTCGGCGTCCTCGTCGACGACGAGCTCTACTACCCCGGCGACTCGTACGCCGTGCCCGAGGGCGTCGAGGTCGATGCCCTCGCAGCCCCGGCCGGCGCTCCATGGTTGAAGATCGGCGAGGCGATGGACTTCGTTCTCGCGGTGAAGCCGCGGCGGGCGTTCGGCGTCCACGACATGACCCTGTCGGTGATCGGGCGCACGATGCACCGCCAGCGCCTCCGCTGGGCGACGGAGCAGAACGGCGGGGAGTTCTTCGAGCTCGATCCCGGCGACGCCCTGGATCTGTGAATCGCCGCCTGCTGCCGGAGCGGACCGAGCGGCTGCGCTTCCGCGAGATGACGCTCACGGATCTCGATCATCTGGCGGATCTCCTCGGCGACCCGGGCGTGATGAGCTTTTACCCTGCCCCGAAGTCGCGCTCGGAGAGCCGCGAATGGATCGAGCGCATGCAGGAGCGCTACACGAGTGACGGACACGGCCTCTGGATCATCGAGACCCACGACGGCGAGTTCATCGGCGACTGCGGCATCACCTGGCAGTCGTACAACGGCATCGCCGTCCGAGAGGTCGGCTACCACGTGCGAGCCGATCGGCAGGGACGCGGATACGCGACGGAGGCGGCGTCGGCGTGCGTCGACCTGTTCCGCCGTGAGTTCGCACCGGGACTGCTCACCGCGATCATTCATCCGCGCAACGACGCATCGCGGCGCGTGGCCGAGCATCTCGGGATGACCCGTATCGCCGATGACCGTGCGCACCCGTGGATCGTGCGCACGGTCATGGGCCTGACCGTCGAGGCTCAGGCGAGCTGAGCCTGCAGCGCGCGGACGCGGAGCTCGCGCGCCAGGTGGTCCCGCTGCTCGATCACCAGGCGGCGCAGGGCGCCCGGAGCATCCGTGTTCTCGGCGAGCCAGGCGTCGACCATGGTCAGATCGTCGGATGCCGGGAACAGGCCGACGACGAGGCGACGGGCGAGCTCGATGCTGCGCGTGCTCCAGGCCCCGAGGATGCGCGCGAAGTAGTCGGCGTCCCGGTCCTCGATGAGGTCGCGCCGCCCACCGGCGCGGACGCCGTCGATCGTTGTGCTCAGATGGTCGTTGGTGAGCGATTCGTCGTCCCAGGCGGCATCCCACGCCGCGGCTCGCGCCGACCTGCTCGGTGCCGCCGCGCGTGCCCGGACCGCGGCGGTGCGCCCGCTGGCGGTCGCATCCCGCTCGAGCTCGGCGTCGATGTCGGCGGCGCTCGCCTGTCCGGTCGTCGCGAGCGCCGTCAGCAGAGTCCAGCGCAGATCGGGGTCGATGCGCAGCCCCTCTGGGCCCCGCCCGTCGAGGACCCCCCGCGCCTCCCCCGCTCGGGAGCTGTCGAACGCGGAGGCCGCGGCGAACGCCCGCGCCCACGAGAGCTGCGCATCGCTCCCCGGGGCCGCGCCGTTCAACGCCGCCCACGTCGTCTCGAGCCAGCCGGCGCGCTGCGCGGAGCGCTCCGGCTCGGGCAGGTAGTGGCCGATCGAGTACGCGGCATTCGCGATCACCCCGGCCAGCAGCCCCATGTTCTCCTCGGCCGCTGCATGTGCTGCGACGATCGCCAGGTATCGCTTGATCGGCAGCTCGCCGTCGCGTGCAGCGTTCCACAGCGCCGACCAGGCCAGTGCACGGGGAAGCGGATCGAGGGTGGACAGTCCCTGCTCCACGGCGTCCACGGAGCGGGCGTCCAGACGAGCCTTGGCGTAGGTGAGGTCGTCGTCGTTGATGAGCACGAGATCGGCGTCCTGGACGCGGATGGGTGTGCGCTCGTCGGCGATGTCGACCTCGACGCTCTCGCGCCGCACCAGCGCGCCTCCGTCGAGGTCGTAGAGGCCAACGCGCAACCGGTGCGGGCGGGGATCGCTCTGCACGAGCACGCGCTCGTCGCCGGCATCCTCGATCCACAGAGTCGACATGCCGCTCGTCTCCAGCCAGGCGCGGGACCAGGCGCGCACGTCACGACCCGAGACGTCCTCGAGCTGGACGAGCAGGTCGTCGAGCGTCGTGTTCCCGAACGCGTGCGCGGCGAAGTACCGGCGCGCGCCCTCGAAGAAGCGCTCCTCCCCCACGAAGGCGACGAGCTGCTTGAGCACGGATGCGCCTTTGGCGTAGGTGATGCCGTCGAAGTTGAGCTTGGCGGCCTCGAGGTCGGTGATGTCCGCGACGATCGGATGCGTCGTCGGTAGCTGATCCTGCTGGTACGCCCACGCCTTGCGGTTGGCGGCGAAGCGCTCCCACGCATCCGTGAACCGCGTCGCCGCGAACGACGCGTGCGAGCCCATGTAGTCGGCGAAGGACTCCTTGAGCCACAGGTCGTCCCACCAGCGCATCGTGACGAGGTCGCCGAACCACATGTGCGCCATCTCGTGCAGGATCGTATTCGCCCGGGAGCCGCGCTGCGCGTCGGTGGCGGCGCCGCGGGAGAGGTACGCCTCGGTGAAGGTCACAAGGCCCGGATTCTCCATCGCGCCGAGGTTGTACTCGGGGACGAAGATCTGGTCGTACTTGCCCCACGGGTACGGGAAGGCGAACGCATCGGTGAAGAAATCCAGTCCCTGTCGGGTCACCTGAATGATCTCGTCGGCCTCGAGGAACTCCGCTAGCGAGGGGCGGCACAGCACCCCGAGAGCGACCATCTGATCGCCGCGGGTCCATTCGGCGTCGACGCGATGATAGGGGCCCGCCGCGACCGCAGTGATGTAGCTGGATAGAGGCAGGGTGGGAGCGAACTCGACGGTCTGCGCTTCGCCCTGCTCGGCGACGCGGATCGAGCTCTGGTTCGAGAGCACATGCCAGCCGGCCGGAGCGTGGACGACGAACGTGTAGGAGGCCTTCATGTCGGGCTGCTCGAAGCAGGCCATCACCCGACGGGAGTCGGCCGGCTCATACTGCGTGTAGAGGTAGGTCTCACCGTCGACGGGGTCGACGAAGCGATGCAGCCCTTCGCCAGATCGCGAATAGAGGCCGATGCCGTCGATGACGACGGTGTTGGATGCCTGCAGGCCGCTGATGGCGATACGAGCGCCGTCATACACGACGGGGCGGTCGTCTCCGTTGACTGTGACAGCGCGGACCTCGCCGATGAAGTCGATCCAGGTCGCATCCGTGGTCGCATCGAACCGGAGCGTCGTCGTACTGCCGAAGCCGCCGACCTGCGGGTCCGGAGCCTGCCGGATGTCGAGTTCGACGCGGATGTCGCGGACGGTGATGCCGGCCGAACGGGCGGCAGTCTCTTCCCTGGTCAGGTTCGCTGAGCTCATCGTTCCATCGTTTCATGACGGTCCTCCGAATCGGGGGCTGACGATCGAGGGACCATCGGTTAGGCTGAAGCTGTTCGTCCGCCCTCATCTACCTACCCTCTCGGGCCTGTCACGCCGCTTCATCGCCGCTTTCCGGGAGATTCTGACACTGCCGCACCGGTTCAACGCGCGGCTGACGGGTCGATGATCGGCCCACCGAACACCGAAGGAAACACAGCATGGCCACTGGCACTGTCAAATGGTTCAACTCCGACAAGGGCTACGGCTTCATCGCTCCCGATGACGGCTCCGCCGACGTCTTCGCGCACTTCAGCGCGATCCAGTCGTCCGGCTACCGCAACCTCGAGGAAGCGCAGAAGGTCGAGTTCGACACGGAGCAGGGCCCCAAGGGCCCCCAGGCGACGAACATTCGCCCGCTCTGACAAGAGCTTTCCGAGAGGCCCGGCTTCGCGAGACCGCGGGACCGGGCCTCTCTGCGTGCCCGCCGACTTGACTCACCGCCCCGGCAACACGTACATTACAGAACGGTAACGGTCCCACCCGAAGGGATCGACGACGAGCACACCTGCTCCGCCGGAAGGATCCCCTCACGAGTTCTGCACTGCCCGAGCGCGCGCCCGAATCCGCCTCGGAACCCGCCCCCGTCACGCATCGACCGCGATTGCGCCGCGACCTCCGTAGGTTGTCCACCCCTGACGCACCCCGCGAGGAAGCGCCCGTTGCGGCTCAGACCCAGCCCGCAACCGAGGCGCAGGCGCAGCCCGTCTCCGCGCCGCAGGAGGCGGCGCCCATCGCCGCATGGCAGGAGGCGCAGCCCGCAGCCCCGCAGGACGGTGCCGCGTCCGCGAAGCCGTCCCCCACCGCATCCCGCACGGCACGACGTACCGCACCTCGCACGGCGCCCCGCACGCCACCCGCTCCCCCGGCCGCGCCACGGGCCGTCCGCCGCGCCGCCGGGCATCGCCGCCCGTGGGCGAAGGCGAAGGCCCTGGGCGCGACGCTGGCCGTCGGCGCGATGATCACCGGCGTCGCCCTCCCCGCCCTCAACCCTGGAGCGGATCCTGTTTCCGCGGCCGAGGGCGTGAGCGTCACGACGGCCGCATCCGTCGAAACGCAGTCGTACAGCTCGACCGACGAGATCCGTGCCGAAATCGCGCCGCGCGGCAACTTCTCCGCGACGACCCCTCAGGAGATCGAGGAGACCCGTTCCAAGGCGGTCGCCGCCGCGATCTCCGCCGGCATGCCGCTCGCCAGCGCCGTAGACATCCCGATCGCCGACGAGGTCGTCATGCCGATGGCCGCGGGCACATACTCGTTCACTGACAGTTTCGGCGCCTCGCGCCCGGGCCGTTCGCACCTCGGACAGGACTTCGCCGCCCCGGTGGGGACACCGATCCGCGCCGCGATGGACGGCTGCGTGTCGCGCTCGACCGAGAGCTACCAGGGCTACGGCGTGACGATCCAGATCGAGAGCGTCCTCGACGGCCGTTCAGTGAGCACCGTCTACTCGCACATGGTCAACGGCAGCCGCGCCGTCGAGGTGGGAGACTGCGTCAAGGCCGGCGATTACCTCGCCGATGTCGGTTCGACCGGCTACGTGTTCGGCTCATGCCTGCACTTCGAGGTGCACGTCGACAGCACGCCGATCGACCCGATGCCGTGGCTGTCGGCCAACGTGAAGTAGAGCTCAGCGCTTTCGGAGAACCTGCAGCACGCACTGCTCCTCGACCGTGAGATGCTTGCGCGGGCGCATCCGCGACATGGCCGCCCGCACCTCGGGGATCGTGACTCCGTCTTCGAAGGCGCCGAACACGCGGGGATCGATGTAGGCGTCCTTGGTGACCGCAGGGGTATTGCCCAGCCGATCGGCGACATCGGCAACGACATTGCGGATGATCGTCGCTTCCGCGGTCTCATCGTCGCTCTCCACCGCGAGGAGCGCAGAGGTGGCCAGCAGCGTACCGCCCCACGTGCGGAAGTCCTTCGCAGAGAACTCCTCGCCCATGTGGCGCTTGACATAGGCGTTCACCCGCTTGCTATCGACATCACGGATGATGCCGTCCTCGTCGAAGAATCGGAAGATCTCGTGCCCCGGCATCCGCTCGAGCTGGGCGAGCAGGCGGACGAGCTGCGGATCGCGAACGGTCTTCACCTGACGTTTGCCGCTCTTGCCCACGTAGTCGAACGTGACCCTGCGGGAGGTGACATCGATGTGCTTGCGTCTGAGCGTCGTGACGCCGTAGTGCCCGTTCTTTCTCGCGTACTCGGGGTTGCCGACGCGAAAGAACTCCTGGTCGATCAGCTTGACCACGCAGGCGACGACCTTGTCCTCACCAAGGTGACGGCGCCGCAGGTCCTTCTCCACCTGTTTACGCAGCCGCGGCAGACGCTGGGCGAAGCGCAGGATCCGCGCGAACTTCTCCCTCTCCTGCTTGCGGCGGAAGGCCGGCCCGTAGAGCGTCTGCGTGCGGCCGGCGGCATCGATTCCTCTGGCGAGCACCTTGGAGGTCGAAGACCGCGAGATCTCCACGTCCGTCCACGCCGGAGGTATCGCAAGCTTCTCGATCCTCGCGAGCTCGCGCTTCGCGCTGATCGTCTTCCGTCCGTCGCGGTAGACGAAGCCGCCCGCGCGATGGGTGCGCGTTATCGGGAGGCGGGGCCGTCGGGTCATAGTGCCGAAGCTTACGCTCCCGCCCGGATTCCTGCCGTTGCGGAATGCAACAGCAGAGCGTAGCGTTGCATTAGGCAATACAGCAGGAGGTGCGAGATGGACGACGTGGAGCTCGATCGAAGCAACATCCTTCGCTCACTCGTCACGATCTCGCGGCGCGGAGTGGCCGATGCCCGTAGCGGCGGCACACCGCTGTCGATCACCGACCAGTCGATCGTCGGGTACATCGCCGAACGGCCAGGCGTCCGCTCCACGGACATCGCACAGGACTTCCGCCTCAACCGTTCCACGGTGTCACGGCAGCTCGCAGGGCTCATGAGACTCGGCCTGGTGCGAGAAAGGTCGGACTCCGGCGGGCGCGGTCGCCCCCTGGAGCTTACCGAAGCCGGAGAGCACGCCTACCGCGAGACGCTGAAAGTGCTCCAGCGCGTCATCGACGAGCATCTGACCGGATGGTCCGATGCGGAGATCGCGCGTTTCGCACGCGATCTCGAGCGTTTCAATAAGGAAAGCCTCACAAGGGCGACGAAGAAGGAGAGATCATGAAGAACATCACGGTTCTCGGCACGGGCGTACTCGGGTCGCAGATCGCGTTCCAGACCGCGTTCCACGGCTTCGATGTCGTGGCATACGACATCGATGACGCAGCTCTTGAGCGCGCCGCGGAACGATTCGCCGGGCTGGCCAAGCGGTACGTGGCCGAGGGCGTGGCTGGTGCTGCCGACGGCGCGGCAGATGCCGCGGTCGGACGCATCCGACTCACCGCAGACCTCGCGGACGCGGCCTCGACGGCGGATCTCGTGATCGAAGCCGTCCCGGAGAACCTCGAGCTCAAGCAGGGCATCTATCGGAAGCTCGCCGAGGCGGCACCGGAATCCACCGTCTTCGCGACGAACTCGTCGACCCTGCTGCCCAGCGACCTCGTCGACTCGACCGGACGCCCGGACCGTTTCCTCGCTCTGCACTTCGCGAACGAGATCTGGTCGCACAACACGGCCGAGGTGATGGGCACGCCGGCGACGTCCCCGGAGGTCCGCGCCGCCGTCATCGCCTTCGCCGAGCAGATCGGCATGGTTCCGATCGACATCAAGAAGGAGAAGTCCGGCTACCTGCTGAACTCCCTCCTCGTGCCGTTCCTCGACGCCGCAGCCGAACTCCTCGTCGACGGGATCGCCGAGCCCGAGGCGATCGACGCCACCTGGCGTATCGGGACGGGGGCGCCGGCCGGCCCGTTCCAGATCTATGACATCGTCGGGCTCACGACCGCCTACAACATCTCGAGCGTCGGCGGCGAGAAGCAGCAGGCGTTCGCCAAGCTGCTGAAGGAGCAGTACATCGACAAGGGCAAGCTCGGCGTCGCCACCGGCGAGGGGTTCTACACATACCCGAAGGAGAGTTGATCCTCTCTCGGCACTGACGACGATGCCCGGATCACTGACCTTCCTCAGTGATCCGGGCTTCGTCGATCGACCGACGTCTCACCTCGCAGCAACCGGCGCGCCTCCCTCTCAGCCGCCGGAGGTTTTCGGAGGACATCGTTCGATCCGCGCCCACCAACGCAAGAGCCCCGGTGATCCGTTTGAAGCGGAATCCCGGGGCTATCTGTCTTGCTGGGGTACCTGGACTCGAACCAAGAACAACTGAACCAGAATCAGCCGTGTTGCCAATTACACCATACCCCAAGGGCGAAACCGGAGCTTCGCACCGAGGTACTACTCTACCCGACTTCAGCGAGGCCGCCAAAACGCCAGGGACGGCTCGGGCGCGTCGTGCCGGTCAGCCGCGCAGGTGATCCGCGAGGGCGCGCAACCGCCGCAGCGACTCGTCCTTGCCGAGCAGCTCCATCGACTCGAACAGCGGCGGCGACACACGGCGGCCGGTGATCGCGACCCGCGGCGGGCCGTAGGCGACACGCGGCTTGAGCTCGAGCTTCTCGACGAGAGCGCTCGAGAGGGCATCCTGGATCTTCTCCGGCGTGAACTCGTCGACAGGCTCCACGGCCGCCACACAGGCGTCCAGCACCTCGGCCGCGTTGGCCGGCAGCCCCTTGAGCGCATCGGCCTCGTAGGAGACCTCGTCCACGAACAGGAAGCCCAGCATGCCGGGCACGTCGCCCAGCAGCTGCACCCGCTCCTGGACGAGCGGTGCCGCGCGGAACGCCAGGACGAGCTGCTCGTGGCTGGGCTCGTCGAACAGGCCGGCCGCAGCGAGGTACGGGATCGTGCGCTCGGCGAAGTCCTTCTCCCCCAGCATCCGGATGTGGTCGCCGTTGATCGACTCGGCCTTCTTCTGATCGAAGCGGGCCGGGTTCGGGTTCACATCGGCGATGTCGAACGCGGAGATGAACTCCTCCAGCGAGAACACATCGCGATCAGAGCCGATCGACCAGCCGAGAAGCGCGAGATAGTTCAGCAGCCCCTCGTGGATGAAGCCGCGCTCGCGGTGCAGGAACAGGTCGGCCTGCGGATCGCGCTTGGAGAGCTTCTTGTTGCCGGTTTCGCCGAGCACGAGCGGCATGTGGGCGAAGCGCGGCACGAACGTCGTGACCCCGGCGTCGATCAGTGCCGCGTAGAGCGCCAGCTGACGGGCCGTGGACGGCATGAGGTCCTCGCCGCGCAGAACGTGGGTGATGCCCATGAGCGCGTCGTCGACGGGGTTGACGAAGGTGTACAGCGGGATGCCGTTGGGCCGCACCACGACGAAGTCCGGGAAGGAACCGGCGGGGAAGGTCACCTCGCCACGGATGAGGTCGACGTAGGTGAGGTCCTCGTCGGGAACGCGCAGGCGCAGCGCCGGCTGGCGCCCCTCAGCGCGGAACGCCTCCTTCTGCTCGTCGGTGAGATCGCGGTCGTAGTTGTCGTAGCCGAGCTGCTTGGCGCGCCCGTTCGCCTCATTGCGCGCGTCGATCTCCTCCGCGTTCGAGAAGCTCTCGTAGATGGCCCCTGCGGCGAGCAGCTTGTCGATGACCTCGCGATAGATGTCGTGGCGCTGCGACTGCCGGTACGGGGCGTGCGGCCCGCCGACCTCGACGCCCTCGTCCCAGTCGATCTCCATCCAGCGCAGCGCTTCCAGCAGCTGCTGGAAGCTCTCCTCGCTGTCGCGAGCGGCATCCGTGTCCTCGATGCGGAACACGAGCTTGCCGCCGTTGTGACGCGCGTACGCCCAGTTGAACAGGGCGGTGCGGATCAGGCCGACGTGCGGAAGCCCCGTCGGGGACGGGCAGAAGCGGACACGGACGTCGGAACCGGATGCGGTCGTGGTGAGGGGATGCGGGGTAGCCATAGCCCTTCAATCCTACGCGTGCGCGTGCTCCTCAACGGGCCCGCCCGACAGCCACGGCCGCCGTGTGCTCGAGGATGACGGCGCCGTCTTCGGCGTTCTCCCCGCAGTACGCGTCGAACGCCTGCCGGAAGAGTTCTCGATCGCCTGCACCGAGTGCGAGGTAGAACGCACCGGCGGACGCGACACCGCCTTCGGCGGATGCCCACAGCGCGGCGACGGGTGCGTGCCATGCCCAGGTGATCTCCGACACCTCGACCGCGTGCCAGCCGCCTTCCGACAGCATCCTGCCGAATCCTGTTGCGGAGCGCTCGAAGTCCTTGTCGGCCGGAAGTCGCTCTCGTGGTCTCGGCGTCAAGCCGGCGCGTTCGCAGACGGCCGCCCAGAACCACGACGGCGACACCGTCCAGATCGTGGCGACGAGGGTCGCGTCGGCCTTTGCGACTCTGGCCATCTCGCCGGCCGAAGCGCGCGGATCGGGAACGTGATTGAGCACGAAGTTGGCGGTCACCGCGTCGAACGAGGCATCCGGGAACCGCAACGACGGAAGGGCACCGTCACGGACGTCGAGCTCCGGATGCTGCAGGGCCGAGACCTCGCGCATCGTCTGCTCGGGCTCGCATCCCGTGACGGTCCAGCCGGCGTCCGCGAGCAGAGCGCCGAGTGCGCCTGTCCCGGACCCGACATCGAGGAGCGGGCGGGAGCGCGCCGGCCCCAGTGCCCGGATGATCGCGTCCCCTGTGCCAGCGCACAGATCGGCGTAGGACGCGGCGTAGGCCGCGCCGACGCCGCTCCATGCCCTCATGCGGCGCGCATCCGGCCCAGTGGCGAGGTGACGACGATCGCGATGACCAGGACGGATGCCGCCACAGCCAGTCCGCCGAATTGGAAGTTCGACAGGATCAGCCCCGCGAGCACGGCACCACCGGCGGCCGAGAAGCTCATGAGAGAGTCGCTGCGGCCCTGCCTCCGCGTGCGCAACCCCGGGGCGGTCGCCTCGGTGAGCAGCGCAGCACCCGAGACCGTGGCTGCGCTCCAGCCCAGCCCGAGCAGGATCAGCGCGACCATGACGCCCCATGCCTGATCGTTCACGAACATCGCGAACAGCAGGGATGCGGCGAGCAGCCCCTGCCCGAGCAGGACGACCTGCAGGCGTCCCCATCGGTCGGCAAGGATGCCGAACACCGGTGACAGGGCGTACATCCCGGCGACGTGCATGGCGATCGTGACGCCGACCAGCGACGAGATGTCCGCCGGCGTCGCGTGCCCGCCATGCGCCCCGTGCGCCATGTGCGCGAGGTGGATCGGCGTCATGGCCATGACCGAGGCCATCGTCACGTGCGAGGCCGCGATCGCGAACATCGCGTAGCGCGCCGCGACCGGGTGATCGCGGCGCTCCTCCACCGCGTTCTGGTCGGCGCCGGCCGCCATGATGCGCTGGGCGAGAAGCAGCGGATCGGGGCGGAGGGCCACGACGTAGAGCACGAACGCCGCCGTCTGCGCGATCAGCGAGAACAGGTACGAGCCGGTCTGCGGCGGCATCCCGATCGCCTGCCCGACGACCTCGCCCGGCCCCAGCAGCAGCGGGCCGGCCACTCCCCCGACGGCGGTCGCCCAGACGACGACCGAGAGGTCGCGGCCGCGGTGCCGCGGACTGGCGAGGTCGGTCGCGGCGAAGCGCGACTGCAGATTGCCGGCGTTGCCTGCGCCGATGAGCACGATGCCGACCAGGAGCAGCGGGAACACCCGGAGCGCCGCGGCGAGGATCACGATGCCGATGCCGACCAGGGCGAAGAGGTTGCCGAGGGTCAGCGCGCGCCGGCGCCCCAGCTTCGTCGCGAGGCGCGCCAGTGGGATCGCGCACAGCGCCGCACCGAGCGTGACGGATGCCGTGGCGAGTCCCGAGAGCGCGTCGTCGCCGGAGATGTCGGCGGCCAGCAGCGCGCCCAGCGACACCGTCGCGCCGAACGCGATGCCGCCGAGCACCTGGCCGGCGGAGAGGATCGCGACCGTCCGTCGCTGCACCGCCTGCTGCTGCTCGGCTGTGGGGACCGTCATGCGACGGGCAGCGCGTCGCGCACGGCGTTGCGCAGGATGCCGATGCCGGAGACCTCGACCTCGACGGTGTCGCCGGCGACGAAGGGCCCGACGCCCGCCGGCGTCCCGGTGAGGATGACGTCGCCCGGGAGCAGGGTGAACACGGCAGAGGCGTACTCGATGATGTCCGCCGCCGAGTGGATCATCTCGCTCAGCGGAGCGCTCTGACGCACCTCGCCGTTCACGCGGGTCTGGATCGTGGCATCCGCATCGTCGAACTCCGTCTCGATGACGGGGCCCAGCGGGCAGAAGGTGTCGAAGCCCTTGCCGCGCGTCCACTGACCGTCCTTGCGCTGCAAGTCGCGCGCGGTGACGTCGTTCGCCACGGTGTAGCCGAAGACGTAGTCGAGCGCGTCTGCCGCGCGGACGTTCTTGGCGATGCGTCCGATCACGACGGCGAGTTCGCCCTCGTGGTCGGTCTGCTCCGACAGGGCCGGACGAACGATCGTGTCACCGGGGCCGATGACCGCGGTGTTGGGCTTGAGGAACAGGAGCGGCTCCTCGGGAGCGGTGCCGCCCATCTCGGCCGCATGGTCGTGGTAGTTCTTGCCGACGCACACGACCTTGGAACGCGGGATCACCGGGGCCAGAAGCGCCGCATCCGCGAGCGGGACGCGCTCCCCCGTCGTCTCGAATCCGGCGAACATCGGATCGCCGGCGAGGACCACCAGCTCCTGCTCGTCGAGGATCCCGTACTGGATGGCGTCGTTGTGGCTGAACCGGGCGATCTTCACCCGCCCAGCCTATCGACCTCTCCCCCCGCACATCACAGACCTCTCCTGGTCGACGAGACCCCGTCGTATCGACGTGAGTACGACGGGGTCTCGTCGTTCCCGAGAGGTCTGTAGCGGGAGTTCAGACGCAGGCAGGGGCTCGCTAGTCACCCGGGAGGGAGGATGCCGAAGGCGGCGAGCCGAGCACCGAGCGTCTTGGCGGTGCCGATGTGGCTGTGGCCCCATCGAACCAAACCCCACCCCGTGACGCCGCGCACGTCATCCTCACGCTGCTTCTCGGCAAGCACGGCGTCCTGCGGCGTGGAGGCCGCCCGCAGCTCGGGTTCGAGGTACTTCGCATCACCGTCGAACTCGCCGAACACGCGGCATCCGGTGAACCCGAAGTCCAGATAGTAATCGCGCCCGGTCGACCCGACGACGTGGACCTGCAGCGCCACATTCTGGAATCCGAGTGTGTGAAGCCGAAGCCGGCTGACGCTCTCACCCGGGAGTTCCGCGCGCCCGTCGGCGAAGGCGGCGACCCAGCGTGCAGTCTTTGCTCCGCGTGCCCGTGAAGCGGCCATGATCCGCAGCTCCTCGCGCCATGCCGCTGCCTTCTCCTCGTCTTGAACGCGTCGCGACACCGCGACGTGCCCGAGGGCCGCGTCACCGGCGGAGATCGCAGCCTCTGGCGAGAGCGTCCGCGCCAGATCGTAGACCGTTCGTGCGAGCGATGTGCACCTCAACCCGTGCTTGACCACGATGTCGTCAGCCGTCACTTTGAGGGCGTGCCTCATCACCCCGCCTGAACGGCGCGAATGCCGCGTCCCTGCGATCAGAACGTGCACGAAGTCGTCGCGTCTGCCGTACAACGGCAATCCCCACAGCGCAGCTGCCGATGCGTGCGCGAACACGGCGTCCGGGCTCACCCGTGCGAAGGCGATGGCGCGCAGCAGATGGCGCCCTTCCTCCCACAGCGCGTCCCATGTCGAGCCATCGACGTACTGCCCACGGTGAACCCGGACGAGCATCCCCACGTTCACGAGAGATTCGAGACCCCGCTCCGTGGTACCGGCATCCAGCAGTTCCGAACGCGTGCGCAGCAGAGCGGCTGCCTCCGCGAACTCGATCCTCTTCCTCATGCCGCGATCGTCACAGATCGTGAGTGCCCGTGCGGTTCCTCCACAGGTCGATCCGCGTTCCGGCATTCCGGGCCGCCTGTGCAGAGAAAGTCCCACCACAGACCTCTTGGGAATGACGAGACCCCGTCGTATCGACGTGAATACGACGGGGTCTCGTAGACCAGGAGAGGTCTGTGGGGCGTGGGGTCAGGCGTCCAGGCGGTAGAGCCAGCCGTGCTTGTCCTCGCGGCGGCCGTACTGGATGTCGGTGAGCTCTTCGCGCAGCGAGAGCGCGAGCTCGCCGGACGGCTGCGGTTCCTCGCCCGCAGCGGTCACGAGGGCGCCGATCGGCGTGACGACAGCGGCCGTGCCGCAGGCGAACACCTCGACGATGTCGCCGGACGCCACGCCGTCGCGCCATTCCTGGAGCGACACCGGCCGGCGCTCTATGGTGTGGCCGCGGTCCTCCGCGAGCTGCAGCAGCGAGTTGCGGGTGATGCCCTCGAGGATGCTGTCGGAGTCGGGGGTGACGATGCGGCCGTCCTTGTAGACGAACACGACGTTCATTCCGCCGAGCTCTTCGACGTTGCCGTCCCGGTCGAGGAAGACCACCTGGTCGCAGCCCTTCTCGTACGCCTCGGCCTGCGGCAGAAGGCTCGACGCGTAGTTGCCGCCGGTCTTGGCCGCACCCGTGCCGCCCTTGCCCGCGCGGGCGTAATTCTCGGACAGCCAGATGCGCACCGGCTGCACGCCGCCCTTGAAGTACGAACCCGCCGGGCTCGCGATCACGTAGTAGGCGACCTTCTGCGCGGGGCGCACGCCGAGGAACGCCTCCTTCGCGAACATGAACGGCCGCAGGTACAGGCTCTGGTCCTCTCCGGACGGCACCCAGGCGCCGTCGACGGCGATCAGTTCGCGGATCGACTGCAGGAAGTACTCGGCGGGCAGCTCCGGCAGCGCCATGCGCCGCGCACTGCGCTGCAGGCGGGCGGCGTTCTGGTCGGGACGGAACGTGTGGATCGACCCGTCTGCGTGCCGGTAGGCCTTGATGCCCTCGAAGATCTCCTGACCGTAGTGCAGCACGGCGGCGGCGGGGTCGAGTGCGATCGGGCCGTAGGGCTGCACGCGCGGACGATGCCATCCGCCGCGGGCCGACCAGCACACGTCGACCATGTGGTCGGTGAACGCTGTGCCGAAGCCCGGGTTCTTCAGGATCTCCTCGCGCTCGACTGCGGACTTCGCTGCGAGGTTCTTGGTCACGGCGAACTCGAGCGGTGCGAGTTCGGTTTCGGTCGTTGTCATCTCTCTCCTGCGGGGTTGCGGGCGGCGCTCGCGTGCGTCCAGGTTACGCCCGGAGCCGGGCGATGATGGCGTCGCCCACCTCAGTGGTGGTTCGAGAGCCGAGCCGTTCGGCGATGTCCGCCTCGACCGCGCTGGTCACGCGGGCCGATTCCTCGCGGAGCCCGAGGTGATCGAGCAGGAGGGCGACGGACAGGATCGCCGCGGTGGGGTCGGCTTTCTGTTGGCCTGCGATGTCGGGCGCCGAACCGTGAACGGGCTCGAACATCGAGGGGAACGTGCCGTCGGGGTTGATGTTGCCCGATGCAGCGAGGCCGATGCCACCGGTGACGGCGCCTGCCAGATCCGTGAGGATGTCGCCGAAGAGGTTGTCGGTGACGATAACGTCGAAGCGGCTGGGGTTGCTGACCATGAAGATCGTCGCCGCATCCACGTGCAAGTAGTCTACGGCCACGCCGGGGTGCTCCCCTGCCACCTCGTTCACGATGCGCTGCCACATGCCTCCTGCGTGGACGAGCACGTTCGTCTTGTGCACCAGGGTGAGCTGCTGACGACGACGCTCGGCGAGCTCGAACGCGTAGCGGACGACGCGCTCGACGCCGTAGGCGGTGTTGACGCTCGTCTCGTTGGCGACCTCGTTCGAGGTTCCGACACGGATGGCGCCGCCATTGCCCACGTACGGACCCTCTGTACCCTCGCGGACGACGACGAAGTCGATCTCGCCCGGGTCGGCGAGCGGTCCGGCCGCACCGGGATAGAGCTTGGAGGGACGCAGGTTCACGTAGTGGTCGAGCGTGAAACGGAGCCTCAGAAGCAGACCTCGCTCGATGTTCGCGTCCTTCAACGCCGGGTCGCCCGGCGTGCCGCCCACGGCGCCGAGGATGATCGCATCGTTCGCCTTGATCGCGTCGAGGTCCTCGTCGGTCAGCGTGTCGCCGGTCTCCAGGTAACGCGCGGCTCCGAGCGAGAAGCGGGTCTTGTCGAAGGCGACATCGCTGTTCGCGGTGACGGCGTCGAGCACCTTCTCCGCCTCGGCGACGACCTCGGGACCGATGCCGTCACCGGGGATGACGGCCAGCTTCACGACACGCGACATGCGCACTCCTTGCCTCGGGAAACCCGCGGCACGACGACGGCGCGGGTACCCCCCAGCGTACTGGTCAGTGCGAACGGGGCGTGCGCAGTGTGACGGCAGCGATGACCCCGGCCGCCATCACGAGGCCGGCGCCGATCAGCGAGGTGAGGGTGATCCCGGACTCGAAGGCGGATGCCGCGGCATCCCAGAGCTGCGTGCGCAGCGGCTCCGCGAGTTCGTGCGCCGCACCGTAGGCGCCGGCGAGCGTCTCCCGCGCTCCGGACGCGATCTCCGCCGGGACTCCCGGCGGGATCACGAGCGCGCCGCGGTACAGCGCGGTGATGATCCCGCCGAGCACGGCGGTGCCGAGCACCGCTCCGAGCTCGTATGCGGTCTCGGAGACGGCGCTCGCTGCTCCCGCCTTCGCAGGCGGTGCGCTCGAGAGGATCAATTCGTTCGAGATGGTCTCCGCCGCGCCGATGCCGATGCCGAGCACGACGAACGCGATCACGAGCGCCAGGATGCCGTGCTCGTCGGAAGCGAACGCGACGAGCAGATACCCCACGACCGAGAACACGAGGGCGGCGGGAACGACGACCGATGGGCGGACGCTGCGCGAGATCGGCACGATGACGAGACCGGCGACGATCATGGCGAGCATCCCCGGCACCAGCGCGAGCCCCGCCATCATCGGAGTGAGACCGATGACCAGCTGCAGATGCTGCGACACGAAGTACAGGAATCCGACGAGCGCGACGACGCTGAGCAGGTTCACGAGAATGGCTCCCGAGAACGTGCCGCGCCGGAACAGTGCCATGTCGAGCATCGGCGTCGTGGCGCGCAGCTGGCGCCGCACGAACAGGAAGCCGAGCACGACGCTGAGCGCGACGCACGCGGCGGCGATGAGCGTCGCACCGTCGACCGCGACGGACTTGATCGCGTACACGATCGGCACCATCGCACCCATCGAAAGCAGGATGCTGATCGGGTCGATGCGCCCCGGAGCCGGGTCGCGGCTCTCCGGGACGAGCAGCGGAGCCGCGATGAGGAGCGGGATCAGCACGGGCACGGCGAGGAGGAAGACCGACCCCCAGGAGAAGTGCTCGAGGAGGAAGCCCCCGACGATCGGGCCGAGTGCCGCTCCTGCCGAGAACGCGGACGCCCACACCGCGATCGCCATCCGGCGCTGATCGCGGTTCTGGAAGATCGACCGCAGCAGCGACAGGGTCGACGGCATGAGCATGGCCCCGAAGAAGCCGAGCAGGACGCGCGCCGCGATCAGCAGCCCTGCCGTGGGCGCGAAGGCCGCCAGTGCGGAGACTGCGGCGAACCCGGTGGCACCGATCAGGAGCATCCGGCGGCGACCGAAGCGGTCGCCCAGCGTGCCCATCGTCACCAGCAGTCCCGCCAGGACCAGCGGGTACGCGTCGATGATCCAGAGCTGCTCCGCACCAGTCGGGGCGAGCGCGAGCGAGATCTCCGGCAGCGCGAAGCTCAGCACCGTGTTGTCCACCGACACGAGCAGCACGGGGAGCATCAGGACGATCAGCGCCCACCAGCCGCGGGCCCCCGCGCGTGGGCCGTCGGTCGTGGTCACCGCGATCGGCGCCGTCTGCGTCATGCTCGTTCCTGTCATCCGTGTCCGTTACTAAACCGTCCGGCTGGTATAGTAACAGATATGCCGCGACCTCCTCTCGCCCGTGAACGGGTGCTCGACGCATTCGAGACGCTCCTGATCGATGACGGCGAGCGAGCCGCGACGCTGGATGCGACGGCGAAGGCCGCAGGCGTCTCCAAGGGCGGCCTGCTCTACCACTTCGCATCCAAGGACGACTTGGTCGCCGGACTCCTCGATCGCCTCGAAGTCGCCGCCCGCGAAGACCTCGACCGCATGGCGACGGCCCCGGGCGGCGCCGTCGCGTACTTCCTCCGCACGTCGATCATGGAGGACACCGCGCTCGACCGCGTCCTCGTCGCAGCATCGCGCATTGCGCAGGGCGGAGCGGCCGCCGCATCCGACGCCCTCAGGCGGGTGCGCGAGTCCTGGGCTGAAGCCCTGCGCCCGCACGTGCGCGACCAGACCGCGCTCGATCTGGTCATGCTCGTCAGCGACGGCCTCTATTACAACAACGCGCTCGACACCGCGGGCGCCGAGGGAAGCGGCCTCGCAGGCCCCGTGCCGAGAGGCGCGGAGCTGGAGAAGCTCATTGCTCTCGTGCAGAGGGCCGTCTCATGACGGACCTCTGAACCTTCGTGACGCCCCCTGAACGGGCGCGCCGGCTCAGACCTCGGCGACCTCGATCTGCTTGACGACGCTCGCCTCGATCGCGACGCCGACCTCGGCGAGCAGCTCATCGGGCACCCGGGAGTCGACGGTGAGGACCGTGAGCGCTTCGCCGCCTGCCGCACGACGGGCGACCTGCATGCCAGCGATATTGATGCCGGCATCGCCGAACTTCTGGCCGTACACGGCGACGATGCCGGGGCGATCGAGGTACTGCATCACGATGTGGTTGGTCTCGATCGGCACCTCGATGTCGTGACCGTTGATGCCGACGATCTTCTGCACCATGCGCGTTCCGGCGAGGGTGCCCGCCACAGTGAGGACGGTGCCGTCCGCGAGAGCACCGCGCAGCGTCGTCAGGTTGCGGTACTCGGGGCTGTCCTTCTCGACGATGAGCCGCGCCTCGATGCCGCGCTGCTCGGCGAAGAGCGGGGCGTTGACGTACGAGACGTTCTCACTGACCACGTTCGAGAGGATTCCCTTGAGCGCCGCGAGCTTGTAGACGCTGACGTCGTAGTCGGCGAGCTCGCCGCGGACCTCGATGTCGAGCGTGGTGACCGCGGAGCCGGCGAGGCCGCTGAAGACCTGTCCCAGCTTCTCCACCAGGGCGATGCCTGGGCGGACGAACGGGTCGATGACGCCACCGGCGACGTTCACGGCATCCGGCACGAGATCGCCCTCGAGGGCGAGCTTGACCGAGCGCGCGACCGAGATGCCGGCCTTCTCCTGCGCCTCATCGGTGGAGGCCCCGAGGTGCGGGGTGACGATGACGTTCGGCAGCTCGAGGAGCTCGCGGGCCGATCCGCCCTCGGCTGGCGGTTCGGAGGTGAACACGTCGAGGCCGGCTCCGGCGATCTCGCCGGCGACGAGTGCTTCGCGCAGCGCCACCTCGTCGATCAGGCCACCGCGCGCGACGTTGACGACGTATGCAGACGGCTTCATGGCCGCGAACTGGGCGGCGCCGATCATGCCCGTGGTCTCGGGCGTCTTCGGCATGTGGATCGTGAGGAAGTCGACCTCGGCGACGAGCTCGTCGAGGGTGCGCAGCTCGACGCCCAGCTGCTGTGCACGGGCGGTCGTGACGTAGGGGTCGTAGGCGACGACCTTCATGCCGAAGCTCTGCATGCGCGCGGCCACCAGCGCGCCGATGCGGCCGAGCCCGACGATGCCGAGGGTCTTCTCGAACAGCTCGGTCCCCGTGTAGGCGCTGCGCTTCCACTGGCCTGCGGCCAGCGAGGCGTGCGCGGCCGGGACGTGACGGGCCAGGCTGATGATGTGGGCGCAGGTGAGCTCTGCGGCGGAGATGATGTTGGAGGTCGGGGCGTTCACGACCATGACACCGGCCTTGGTGGCAGCGGGGATGTCGACGTTGTCGAGGCCCACTCCGGCGCGGGCGATCACCTTGAGCTTCGGAGCGTGCTCGAGAGCCTCGGCGTCCACCTTCGTCGCCGAGCGGACCAGCACCGCATCCGCATCCGTCAACGCCGAGAAGAGCGCCTCGCGATCCGTTCCGTCGACCTGACGGACATCGAAGTCGGGGCCGAGGGCCTCGATCGTGGCGGGCGAGAGGACTTCGGCGATGAGCACGACGGGCTTCGGCACAGACGGATCCTTCGGGTTGGCGGCAGAGCGCGGATGGGGACCGATGCGCCGCACACCGTCGGGGGCGCGATCGAGACCCACCTTACCCGAGCACGCCAGGTGCTCCGCGCCGTGTGACGCTCCGCCTCAGCCGGTCAGCGACGAGAAGTTCAGCGTGCTCAGCGCGACGACGTTCATCCAGAACACGGCGACCAGCGCGAGCCCGGCGAGGAGGACGAGCGCGAACTCGACCGCCTGGCGCCGTCGGCCGAGCGCGTATGCCGGGGCGAAGATGAGGATCGGGAAGAGCACGGAGAAGAGCAGTACGAACCACCCGTACGCGTTGAGTCCGTACTGGGCGACGCTGACGAGATACGCCACGGCGTTCCACACGGCGTACGCGTAGAACAGCCCGGCAAGACCGAGGATCAGCGTCTTCATCAACCCGAGGCCCTGCCCCTTCGTCGTCTCGCGCGCGGTCATGCGCCCACCGCCCCGGTCATCACGAACGGCCAGGGCACCAGGAGTGCGATCCCGGCGAGGAAGCCGACGACGCGGATCCAGGCCGCGGAGTGCCGCGTGAGCGTCCAGACAGCGCCGAACCACAGCGCGGGGGCCAGCACCGCTGCCCAGACCGCGACCTGGTACATGACCGTCGGCACGAGGAACAGGGCGCCCGCCTGCAGATTGAGACCACCGATGATCCAACCGATCGTGTACAACAGGTACACCCCGCCGACGACGCCGACCAGCAGCAGCATGGGCGTGCTGAGACCCTCCGGCTCGTCCGGCTCGACGACCGTGCCGTCCGCTTCGACCCGGCCGACCGACTCACTGTCCTTGCCGACCGCGTTCCAGCCGTCCGGCAGGGCCGGCTTCGCCGTCTCCCCCGCCGATGGCTTACGGCGAGGCGCTGCCGGATGCTCGTCGTCGCCCTCCCAGGAGAACGCGTCGTCCGCTTCGGATGTCATGTGTCCAGCGTAGCCATCGCCATCGGTGCCGGATATGCTCAGGGAGTTCACAGGAGCCTGAGGGAGATCGACCGTGACTGAACCGGAGAAGAACGTCGCTGCGCACGACTGGAAGCCCACGCCGGAGTCCAAGCGCAAGGCGACCGCCTTCCGGTGGATCGCCGCTGCCCTGTGGGCCGTCGCGATCGCCGCAGAGGCCGTCGCCATCTTCTGGCTTCTGCGCCAGCGCGAGTTCGTCGGCGAGGACGGCGGACTCGTCCGCAACACCGACACCGGCCTGCTCGAGGATCAGCAGGCCACAGCCCAGTTCCCGCAGTGGGCGTTCGTCACGCTCATCGTGATGCTCGTCGTGATCGCTGCGCTGTCGATCACCGGTTCCTTCCTCTGGAAGAAGGCGAACCGCCTCGACCCTGCGCGCAGGTCCGACAAACTGCGGTTCTTCGTCCAGAACCAGCTGGGCGCGATCATCGCGGTCATCGCGTTCCTGCCCCTGATCATCCTCATCTTCCTGAACAAGGACATGGACAAGGGGCAGAAGACCACGGCCGGCATCATCGGCATCGTGCTCGCGGTCGCCGCATTCGCGCTGGGCATCGACTACAACCCGTCGTCCGTCGAGCAGTACACCGCGGACCAGTCCACCGTCATCCAGCTGCTCGGCCAGGACGAGGTCGTCTGGGTCGACGGCGGATCGGTCTACCACGTCTGCGAAGAGGTCTCCGACATCCAGACCGGCAGCGAGAAGCGCGTCGGCACCACCGCCGAGGCCGTGGCGGCCGGCAAGACAAGGCTCACGCTGGAGTTCGCATCCGAGCTGCGCACGTGCGGACTGGCCGTACCCGAGAACTCGGATGAGATCGTCGAGGCGCTGCGCGCGATCCGCGACGGCGCGACGGACACGCTGCTGCCCGCACCGGTGTGGGCGTCTCCGTCGGATGCTCCGATCGAGATCCCGGATGCCGCCCCGGAGGGCGACGAGTCGGAGTAGGTCCGAACACGGAGAGACCCCGTCTGAACGACGAGACCCCGTCGCAATCACGTGGATGCGACGGGGTCTCGTCGATAAGACGGGGTCTCAGTGTCGCGCAGTCGGACTCAGGTCAGCGCGCGGCCGAACCGTCCACGTAGTCCTCGTCCTGCTGCTTCCATGCGAACAGCGAGCGCAGCTCCTTGCCGGTCGTCTCGATCGGGTGCTGCTCCTCCTTGGCGCGCAGCTCCAGGAACTCCTTCGCGCCGTTGTCCTGGTCGTCGATGAAGCGCTTCGCGAACGCGCCCGACTGGATGTCGGCGAGCACGCCCTTCATGCTCTCCTTGACGGCCGAGTCGATGACGCGCGGGCCGGAGACGTAGTCGCCGAACTCAGCGGTGTCGGAGATCGACCAGCGCTGCTTGGCGATGCCGCCCTCCCACATGAGGTCGACGATGAGCTTGAGCTCGTGCAGCACCTCGAAGTACGCGATCTGCGGCTGGTAGCCCGCCTCGGTCAGCGTCTCGAAGCCGGCCTGCACGAGATGGCTCACGCCACCGCAGAGCACGGCCTGCTCGCCGAACAGGTCGGTCTCGGTCTCTTCGGTGAACGTCGTCTTGATGACGCCGGCGCGGGTTCCGCCGATCGCCTTGGCGTACGACAGCGCGAGGTCCCAGGCCTTGCCGGATGCATCCTTCTCCACGGCGATGATGTCCGGGATGCCGCGACCGGCGACGAACTCGCGGCGCACGGTGTGGCCGGGCGCCTTCGGCGCGACGAGGATGACGTCGACGCCCTCGGGTGCGTCGATGTAGCCGAAGCGGATGTTGAAGCCGTGCGCGAAGGCGAGGGTCTTGCCCGGGGTCAGGTTCGGCGCGATCGACTCGGAGTAGATCGTGCGCTGGTGCTGGTCGGGGGCGAGGATCATGATGACGTCCGCCCACGCGGTGGCATCCGCCACGTTCTTGACCGGGAAGCCGGCCTCCTCTGCCTTGGCAGCCGACTTCGAGCCGTCCTTGAGGGCGATGGCGACCTCGACGCCCGAATCGCGCAGGTTCTGCGCGTGGGCGTGGCCCTGCGAGCCGTAGCCGACGATCGCGACCTTCTTGCCCTGGATCAGGGACAGGTCGGCGTCGTCGTCGTAGAAGATCTCAGTGCTCACTTGTATTTCTCCTTGATTGTGGTTCGAAAAGTTCGTAGTCAGCCGCGCAGGACGCGCTCGGTGATGCTCTTGCCGCCGCGCCCGATGGCCAGCAACCCGGACTGCGCGATCTCCTTGATCCCGAAGGGCTCCAGGGCGCGCAGCAGGGCGTCGATCTTGCCGCGGTCGCCCGTCACTTCGACGACGAGCGCATCGGCGGCGTAGTCGACGACGGAGGCGCGGAAGAGATTCACGACCTCGATCACGTTCGACCGCGTCGTGTTGTCGGTGCGCACCTTCACCAGCACGTGCTGGCGCTGCACCGAGGTGGCGAAATCGAGCTCGACGATCTTGATGACGTTGACGAGCTTGTTCAGCTGCTTGGTCACCTGCTCGAGCGGAAGCTCCTCGACGTCGACGACGACAGTGATGCGCGAGATCCCCGGCACCTCGGTCACGCCCACGGCGAGCGACTCGATGTTGAAGCCGCGACGGGCGAAGAGACCGGCGACGCGGGTCAGGAGACCTGGGGTGTCCTCGACGAGGAGGCTCAGAACGTGCTTGGACATGGTTCAGACCTCCTCATCGAATGCCGGAGCGTGGTCGCGCGCGTATTGGACGTAGTTGTTGCTCACGCCCTGCGGCACCATCGGCCACACCATCGAGTCGGCGGAGACGACGAAATCGATGACGACGGGGCGATCGTTCGTCTCCAGCGCCAGCTGGATCGCCGCATCCACCTCGTCCTCCTTCTCGACGCGGATGGCCAGGCACCCGTAAGCCTCGGCGAGCTTGACGAAGTCCGGGATCCGGACGGTGTCGTGCCCGGTGTTCAGGTCGGTGTTCGAGTACCGGCCGTCGTAGAACAGCGTCTGCCACTGGCGCACCATGCCGAGCGAGGAGTTGTTGATGATCGCTACCTTGATCGGGATGTTGTTGATCGCGCAGGTCGCGAGCTCCTGATTGGTCATCTGGAAGCAGCCGTCGCCGTCGATCGACCAGACGACCCGGTCGGGCTCGGCGACCTTCGCGCCCATCGCCGCGGGCACCGAGTAGCCCATCGTGCCCGCTCCCCCGGAGTTCAACCATGCGTTCGGACGCTCGTACTTGATGAACTGCGCGGCCCACATCTGGTGCTGGCCGACGCCGGCGGCGTAGATGCCCTCGGGCCCGGTGAGCTCGCCGATGCGGGAGATCACATACTGCGGCGCGAGCAGGCCGTCGCTGGGCTCGGTGTACCCGAGCGGGAACTCGTCACGGAGCCCGTCGAGGTAGGACCACCAGTCCGAGATGTCGGGCTTCGCGCTGCCGACGACGCCGCGGTATGCGGCATCCAGGTCGATGAGCACATCGCGGACGTCGCCCACGATCGGCACATCCGCCGTGCGGATCTTGGAGATCTCGGCCGGGTCGATGTCGACGTGCACGACCTTCGCATACGGGGCGAACAGCGATGCCTTGCCCGTCACGCGGTCGTCGAACCGGGCACCGAGCGAAACGATGAGGTCGGCCTCCTGAAGCGCCAGCACGGCAGGCACGGTTCCGTGCATGCCGGGCATGCCGAGGTGCTGCTCGTGCGAGTCCGGGAAGGCACCGCGGGCCATCAAGGTCGTGACGACAGGGGCTCCGGTGGATTCGGCGAGTTCCTTGAGCTCAGCAGCGGCCCGGCCGCGCACGACGCCGCCGCCGACGTAGAGCACCGGTTTCTTCGACTCGGCCAGCAGTGCCGCGGCTGCCTGGATCTGCTTGCCGTGCGCCTTGGTGACGGGCCGGTAACCGGGCAGCTCGATCTTGGGCGGCCAGACGAACGGCACGGTGTCCTGCTGAGCGTCCTTCGTGATGTCGACCAGAACCGGACCGGGACGGCCCGTCGAGGCGATCTCGAAGGCGGCGGCGATCGCGCCGGGGATGTCGCGGGCGTCCTTGACGAGGAAGGAGTGCTTGGTGACCGGCATCGTGATGCCGACGATGTCGGCCTCCTGGAAGGCGTCCGTCCCCATGAGAGTGGAGAACACCTGACCGGTGATCGCGACCAGCGGCACGGAGTCCATGTAGGCGTCGGCGATCGCGGTGACAAGGTTCGTGGCACCGGGCCCGGAGGTAGCGATGCACACGCCGACCTTGCCGGACGCCGAGGCATAGCCCTCCGCGGCGTGGCCGGCGCCCTGCTCGTGGCGCACGAGGATGTGGCGGAGCTGCGAAGCATCCATCAGCGGGTCGTAGACGGGGAGGATCGCTCCTCCGGGCAGACCGAACACGTCGGTCACGCCGAGCAGCTCGAGCGAGCGGACGACAGCCTCGGCGCCGGTGATCTCCGGCGCGGAGGTCTTCGGGGCGGGCGGCCGTGGCACGGCCGAAACAGCGTCAGCAGTCATGTGATTCCTTGGTGATCTGCGGGGTCAGCCCGTGGTCGCGCCTTCGGCGGCGGAGCGCACGAGCTTGGAGTACTTGGCAAGAACGCCACGGGTATAGCGGGGCGGAAGCGGCTCCCAGCCGGAGCGGCGGGAGGCGAGCTCTGCATCATCGACGAGTAGGTCAAGAGAGCGAGCTGCGATATCGACCCGTATCAGATCACCATCGCGCACGAAGGCGATGGGACCAGCGTCCACCGCTTCGGGTGCTATGTGGCCGATGCACAGGCCGGTTGTGCCGCCTGAGAATCGTCCGTCCGTCAAGAGTAGTACATCTTTTCCGAGCCCAGCGCCCTTGATGGCGGCGGTGATGGCGAGCATCTCGCGCATGCCCGGTCCGCCCTTGGGGCCCTCGTAGCGGATCACGATGACCTCGCCGGCGTTGATCTCGCCGTTCGCCACGGCATCCATCGCCGCGCGCTCGCGTTCGAAGACGCGAGCAGGGCCCTCGAACACGGTCGCGTCGAAGCCGGCGGTCTTGACGACGGCGCCCTCGGGGGCGAGCGAGCCGTGCAGGATCGTGAGGCCGCCGGTGGCGTGGATCGGGTTGTCGAACGTGTGGATGACCTCACCGTCGATGGGGTCGGGGTTCAGCTCCGCGAGGTTCTCGGCGAGCGTCTTGCCCGTGACGGTGAGCGCGTCGCCGTGCAGCAGGCCCTCGTCGAGCATCGCCTTCATGATGACCGGGATGCCTCCGTGCCGGTCGACATCGTTCATGACGTACTTGCCGAACGGCTTCATGTCGGCCACGTGCGGCACCTTGTCGCCGATGCGGTTGAAGTCGTGCAGGCTGAGGTCGACCTCGGCCTCGCGGGCGATCGCGAGCAGGTGGAGCACGACGTTGGTGGATCCACCGAGCGCCATGGCGAGGGCGATCGCGTTCTCGAACGACTCCTTCGTGAGGATGTCGCGGGTGGTGATGCCCTGACGGAGCAGGTTCACCACGGCCTCGCCGGAGCGGTGCGCGAAGTAGTCGCGGCGTCGGTCGGCGGAAGGCGGCGCTGCGGATCCGGGGAGACTGAGGCCCAGCGCCTCGGCGACGGATGCCATCGTGTTGGCGGTGTACATGCCGCCGCACGCGCCCTCACCGGGGGCGATCGCGCACTCGATGCGCTTGAGGTCCTCTTCGCTCATGAGCCCCGCACGGCAGGCGCCGACGGCCTCGAACGAGTCGATGATCGTGACGTCCTTCTCGGTGCCGTCCGACAGCTTGACCCAGCCGGGGGCGATCGAACCGGCGTAGAGGAACACGCTGGAGAGGTCGAGGCGGGCGCTGGCCATGAGCATGCCGGGGATGGACTTGTCGCATCCGGCGAGCAGCACGCTGCCGTCGAGGCGCTCCGCCATCATGACCGTCTCGACCGAGTCGGCGATGACCTCGCGCGAGACGAGCGAGAAGTGCATGCCCTCGTGGCCCATCGAGATGCCGTCCGAGACGGAGATGGTCCCGAACTGCAACGGGTAGCCGCCACCGGAGTGGACGCCCTCCTTGGCGCCCTGGGCCAGGCGGTCCAGGCTCAGGTTGCACGGGGTGATCTCGTTCCAGCTGGACGCGATGCCGATCTGCGGCTTGTCCCAGTCCTCATCCCCCATCCCGACGGCGCGGAGCATGCCTCGGGATGTGGTGGCCTCGATGCCGTCGGTGACGACGCGGCTTCGGGGCTTGATGTCGGTGGATGCATTCGAAGAAGGGTCGTGCGAGGGCATGACGGCAGTCTATTCCCGTCCCGACGCACGCTCGGACGCGAGCGTCTCCAGAAGATCCGCCATCTGCTGTGGAGTGTCCACACGCAGCGCAGCCGCGCTCTCCCCCGGACCGACGCGCACGCCGAGGTCGCCAGGGAGCAGGACCCGCATCGCGTCCTCGTCTGTGACGTCGTCGCCGGCGAACAGGATGCCGGTGGCACCGAAGTGCTCGCGCAGAACCGACATCGCCGTGTCCTTCCCCTCGGTCCGCGACGAGAACTCGAGCACGCGGTGCCCCGAGCGCCGCCGCCAGTGCGGGTAGTGGTCGGCGACGAGCGCGTCGATCTCGGCGAACGCGGCCTGCTCCGTCTCGCGCGTCGCCCGGCGCGTGTGGATGCCCATCCCGAACGTCTTGGGCTCGAGCCCGACGCCCTCGTAGCGGTCGACGATCGGCTGCGCTGCCGCCCAGAGCCCTTCGCGCGCGCCGTCCTCGGTCGCAGCCCCCGGAGCATCCTCGTCACCCGTGCCGGGGAACCAGTACTGCGCGCCATGGGAGCCGGCCAGGGCGATCACCGAATCCTCGTCGTGCTCGGTGATGATCTTCAGATCGTGCATGCTGCGACCGGACACGTAGGCGACGAACGTGTCGGGAAGGGATGTGAGCCGCTCGACCTGCGCGGCGACCTCGGGAAGAGCCCGTGCCGCCATCGGGTCGGGCACGAGCGGGGACGCCGTTCCGTCGAAGTCGAGTGCGACGAGGAGTCGTGGTGTCCTCGCGATCGCTGAGAGGGCGTCGTCTGCGGTTCCGGGGGTCCAGGTGCGGGTCACTGCGGGTCTCCTCATCGGGGTCGATTCCCGACCAGCCTCTCATGCGCCGGTGTCCGGCTCCGCCGCATGACGGCCGATCAGGAGCGTTGCGCGCGCACGTCCGCGAGGGCGTCGAGGAACGACGAGGACCACACCTTCACATCGTGCTCGAGCACGCGCTTGCGCAACGACCGCATCCGGCGGCTCTGCTCGGCCGGCTCCATCTCGACCGCGGTCATGATCGCGTCCTTCAGCCCCTCGATGTCGTGCGGGTTGACGCGGATGGCCTGACGCAGCTCATCGGCCGCGCCGGTGAACTCGCTCAGCACGAGCACCCCGCGGTTGTCGGCGCGCGTGGCGATGTACTCCTTCGCGACGAGGTTCATGCCGTCCCGGAGCGCGGTGACGAGCATGACGTCGGCGGCCAGGTACAGCGCGACCATCTCCTCGCGCGGGAAGCCCTGGTGCAGATAGCGGATCGCGGTGTGCACCATGGTGTCGAAGTCGCCGTTGATGCGGCTCACCGCCAGCTCGATCTCATCGCGCAGGTGCACGTACGCGTCGACGCGTTCGCGGCTGGGGCTCGCGACCTGGATGAACGTGACGTCCTCGACGCTGAGCCTGCCCTCGGTGAGCAGCTCGCCGTAGGCCTTGATGCGGTGCCGGATGCCCTTGGTGTAGTCGAGCCTGTCGACGCCGAGCAGGATCCGCTTGGGGTCGCCGAGACTCTTCCGGATCTCCGCCGCCCGCGCCCGCACTTCGGGCTTCTGGATGAGCTCGAGGTACGGGGCGGTGTCGATCGAGATCGGGAAGGCCTTCGCGAGCACGCGGCGCGAGCCCTCCTCACCGGGGACCTCCACGAGAGATCCCTTCACCGGGTGCTGCAGGCGCCGGCGCACGGCGGCGAGGAAGTAGGTGGCGTCCTGCGCTCGCTGGAATCCGATGACGTCGGCGCCGAGCAGTCCGCGCAGCACCTGGTCGCGCCAGGGCAGCTGCGCGTACAGTCCGTGCGCAGGGAACGGGATGTGGTGGAAGTAGCCGATCGTGACGTCGGGTCGGAGCGTCCGAACCATCTCGGGCACGAGCTGAAGCTGGTAGTCGTGCACCCAGACCGTTCCGCCCTGCGCGACGGCTGAGGCCGCGGCCTCGGCGAAGCGGTGGTTGACGGCGACGTATGCCTCCCACCACTCGCGATGGAACTGCGGCGGGGCGATCACATCGTGATACAGCGGCCAGATCGTGTCGTTCGCGAAGCCCTCGTAGTACTCCTCGACCTCCTGCTCGCTCAGCGCGATCGGGATCAGTCGGATGCCGTTCGCCTCGAACGGCTCGAGCTCGAGGTCGGCCTGCCCGGCCCACCCGACCCATGCTCCGTCGACCGTCTTCATGACAGGCTCGAGCGCCGCGACCAGGCCGCCGGGAGAGGTGCGCCAGCTCTCCTCGCCGTCGGGGGCGACGACCCTATCCACCGGAAGACGGTTCGCGACGACGACGAATTCTGCGGCTGTCATGGCTGGCTCCTCGCTAGCGGTGGAACCCCAGGCTATCGACTCCGCCACGGTGCGCGGCAGGCGACCCCGTTCAGCGCACCGCACACGAACACGATCGCGGCGGCGGCGGCCGGCACCATCAGTGCGGCGGATGTGCCCACCGACTGCGCGATCTCGCCGGTGACGGCCGCGCCGATCGACTGCCCGACGATGACGCCGGAGCCGAGCATGGTCATCACCGTGGCAGAGCGGCCCAGCGGGCTTCGGGCGGCGCCGAAGCTGTACTGGGTCACGAGGGTCGGTCCGATCCCGATGCCCATGACGGCGAGGACCGCGACCATCCCCGCCACCGACGAAACCGTCGCCAGAAGCAGAGATCCCAGCAGCAGGATGCCGGAGAACACCAGCCAGCGGGCGTGAAGGCTGAAGCGCGGAGGGAGCCAGGCGACTCCGAGCGCGAGCAGCGCGGACCCGATTCCCATGACGCCGTAGAGGAGCCCGGCCTGCTCCGGTTCCCCTCGATCGGCCATGAAGGCCGTCAGCGCGGTGAGAGTCGCGCCGAAGAACAGCCCGACGCCGAAGATGCCGGTGACGACGACGAGCAGCTGCGGTCGGAACAGCTCGGCCGGTGCCGACGGCGCCCGACCGTCGCTTCCCCGCTCATCCGAGACATGACGACCGCTCGGGTGCAGCGCGAAGGCGCCGACGAACACGATGGTGAGCACGGCGGCGCCCACCAGGGGCGCCCAGGGGGCGATCCAGGACGCCGCGATCCCGACAAGGAAGGGCCCGAACACGAATACCGTCTCGTCCGCAGCGGACTCGTAGGCCATGGTTGCCGACAGCGTGCGCGCGCGGTGCGGTTCCGGCATCCGCTCGTTGATGATCGTCACCAGGCGCGATCGGGACATCGGCGCGACCTGCGGGGCGGTCGCGCCGATACCCGCAGCCGCCAGCAGGACATACGGGTCGGCGGCCGAGCCGTATACGACGAGGGTGAAGACGATCAGCGCCACGCTGTTCGTCACGGCGAGCAGCACGAGCACCGGTCGCTGGCCGAACCGGTCTGCCGCCGCGCCGAGCAGCGGCCCGAAGCAGGCGGTGCCGATGCCGACGGCCGCCGAGGTGAGTCCGCCCAGGGAGAGCGATCCGCGGGCCGAGACGACGAGGGTGAGGACGCCGACGACCATCATCGCGAACGGCAGCCGTGCGACGAAGGCGATCAGGAAGTACGGCAGGCCCGCCTGGCGGAGCAGGCTCGCCGGTCGGGTTGGAGGGGATGGAACTGATGCGTGTGTCTGTGTCATGACTCTCACGCGCCCGGACGGCGCGGGATCAGGTGCCGCCGCTTTCCGCCGGGATGCCGACGGCCGGTAGATACACAGCTTCTGGCGCTCGCGCGCCGCACTGATCATAGCGAGGGCACCTGAGCGTTTTCCAGCCCCGCGCGCGCCCGGGCGCCATGAGGGTAGCGTGGACGTCATGCGCTACCTCTTCAGCACCGGTCTGGTCGCAGCGATCTCTGCAGGAGTGTCGCTTCTGCGCGGAACTCGAGACGAACCGATCACCTGGCGGCTGGTGCTCTCGTGGTTGAGCTGGGGCATCACCCTCTCGCTCGCGATCGGCGCCGTCGTCGACATGAGGAGAGAACGCACCGGCAACCAGGTCGACGCCGACTCGCCGCAGTCGGTCAAGAAGGCGAAGAAGGCGCAGCGCCTGCAGTTCAAGTCTCAGAAGGCCCTGGCCGACGCCCAGCGCCACGCCAAGGATCGCCGCTGAAAGTCTGGGTCAACGTGTGAGGATGAGCGCCTCGCCCTGACCTCCGCCGCCGCACAGGCCGACGGCGACGGTACCCCTCCCCCGTCGGTTCAGCTCGTGCGCCATGTGCACGACCAGACGGTTGCCGGATGCGCCGATCGGATGCCCGATCGCGATGCCGCCGCCGTGGATGTTCACGATGTCGCTCGAGATCCCGAGCTCGGTCTGCGAACGCGCGACGACCGCGCCGAATGCCTCGTTGATCTCGACCAGGTCGAGATCTGCTGCGGTGATGCCCTGCTTCTCGAGCGCGCGGGCGATCGCCTGCGCCGGCTGGGCCTGGAGCGAGTTGTCCGGGCCTGCGGTCTGGCCGCTCGCACCGACGACGGCGAGCACCGGCCAGCCCTGGGCCTCGGCGTTCTCGCGTGTGGTCACGATGACGGCGGATGCCCCATCGGAGATCTGCGAGGAGTTGCCGGCGGTGATCGTTCCGCCCTCGGCGAAGGCGGCCCGAAGCTTCGCGAGCGTCTCGACGGTCGTGTCGGGGCGCACGCCCTCGTCGCGGGTGAGGACGACCGGCTCGCCGCGGCGCTGCGGGACCTCGACGGTGACGAGCTCGTCATCGAAGACGCCTGCGTCGGCGGCAGCGGCGGCGCGCTGGTGCGACAGCGCCGCGACCTCGTCCTGCGCCTCACGGGTGAGCTCGAACCGCGGGTTGTGGCGCTCGGTCGATCCGCCCATGCTCTCGCGGTCGTAGGCGTCGGTGAGTCCGTCATAGGCCATGTGGTCGAGCACCTCGACGCTGCCGTAGGTCCAGCCGTCGCGCGATCCCATGAGCAGATGCGGCGCACGCGTCATCGACTCCATGCCGGCGGCGACGACGGTCGTGGCGTCCCCGGTGCGGATCATGCGCGCGGCGTCGATGACGGCGGTCAGGCCCGAGAGGCACACCTTGTTGACCGAGTGCGCCGGGACGTCCCAGCCGATGCCCGCCCCGATGGATGCCTGGCGGGCCGCGTTCTGGCCGGAGCCGGCCGCGAGCACCTGGCCCACGATGACGGCGTCGATCGCTGCCGGGTCGACGGATGCCTGCTCGAGCGCGCCCTTGATCGCCAGCGACCCCAGTTGCGGCGCGGTGAAGGACGCCAGCTGCCCTTTCAGGCGCCCCTGCGGGGTGCGGGCGGCTGCGACGATGACGATGTCGGTCATGAGTTCTCCTTCAATGCTTCCGTGACGATGAGCGGAGGCTCGGTCGCGTCGATGACCTGCTGGGCGCTCACGCCCGGCGCGGTCTCCACGAGCACGAGTCCGGCTTCGGTGACATCGATCACAGCGAGGTCTGTGATGATGCGGTGCGCGACCCCGCGACCCGTGAGGGGCAGGGAGCACTCGTTCACGATCTTCGCCGAGCCGTCCTTGGCGACGTGCTCCATGAGGATGATCACGCGGCCGGCGCCGTGGACGAGGTCCATCGCGCCGCCCGGTCCCTTGACCATCTTGCCGGGGATCATCCAGTTCGCCAGATCCCCTGTCGCGGAGACCTGCATGGCACCGAGGATCGCCGCGTGGATCTTGCCCCCGCGGATCATCCCGAAACTCGTCGCCGAGTCGAAGAACGCCGCGCCGGGGAGCGTGGTGACGGTCTCCTTGCCGGCGTTGATGAGGTCGGGATCGACCGCGTCCTCCGTCGGGTACGGGCCGACGCCGAGGATGCCGTTCTCCGACTGCAGTACGACCGTGACGCCGTCGGGCACGTAGTTGGGCACGAGGGTCGGCAGACCGATGCCGAGGTTCACATAGGAGCCGTCGGAGAGCTCTGCCGCAGCGCGCGCGGCCATCTGCTGGCGGGTGAGTGCCATGTCAGGCTCCTTCCGTGGTGGTCGCCGGCTGCGAGGCCGCCGGCTGTGAAACCGTGCGCCGCTCGATGCGCTTCTCGATGTCCGTGCCGACCTCGACGACGCGGTGCACGAACACGCCCGGGAGATGGACGCTGTCGGGGTCGATCTCGCCGGGCTCGACGAGCCTCTCGACCTGGGCGATGCACACCCGGCCGGCCATTGCGGCGAGCGGGTTGAAGTTGCGGGCGGCCTTGTTGAACACGAGGTTGCCGTGGCGGTCGCCGACGGCGGCGTGCACGAGTGAGAAGTCCGTGGTGATGGCCTCTTCGAGCACGAAGTCCTTCTGGACGCCGCCGACGTCGAAGGGGCGCACCTCCTTCACGGGCGAGGCGACGGCGATCGAGCCGTCGGCGTTGTAGCGGCGCGGCAGGCCGCCTTCGGCGACCTGGGTGCCGACGCCCGTCTGCGTGAAGAACGCCGAGACGCCGGATCCGCCTGCGCGCAGCTTCTCGGCGAGCGTGCCCTGTGGGGTGAGTTCGAGCTCGAGCTCACCGGAGAGGAACTGCCGCTCGAACTCCTTGTTCTCGCCGACGTACGACGACGTCATCTTGCGGATCCGCTGCGCGTTCAGCAGGATGCCGAGGCCCCAGTCGTCGACGCCGCAGTTGTTGCTGACGATGCTGAGGTCGGTCGTGCCCTGTGCGAGCACGGCCTCGATGAGGGCGATCGGGTTTCCGGAGAGGCCGAACCCGCCGACGGCCAGGGAGTCACCGTCCTGGATATCGGCGACGGCTTCGGCGGCCGAGGACCATTGCTTGTCGATCACGCAGCACTCCTTCGGGTCAGGTCTTCCTCAAGCATCCGCCTTCCGAGTCCGTACTCGAAGCGCCTTCTTGCGATGTGGTCGGATCTGCGGATAGCGTCCACATTGTGGACACCTCGAATCGTTCCGTGCCGGGCGCGCAGGCGGTCGCCAGAGCAGCGCGGCTCCTGCGCCTGGTGACGTCGACCGCCGGCGACGGCGCGGCGCTGCAGGACCTCGCCAGGACCGCCGACCTCTCGCGTTCGACGACGCACCGGCTCCTGTCCGCCCTGCGGGCCGAGGGGCTCGTCGACCGCGATGAGGAGAGCGGGCTGTGGATGCCGGGCCCTGAGCTGTTCCTGATGGGATCCGTGGCCGCAGCGCGGTACGACGTGACCGCCCTCGCCCGCGACATCGTGCGCGCCCTGGCCGTCAAGACCGAGGAGAGCGCGTTCCTCTCGGTGCGCCGCGCGGATGAGACCGTGTGCCTGCTGCGGGAGGAGGGGTCTTTCCCCATCCGCTCGTTCGTCCTGAGCGAGGGGGTGCGCTTCCCGCTCGGGGTCGCGAGCGCCGGGCTCGCGATCCTCTCGTTCCTGCCTGACCACGATGTGGATGCCTATCTCGACCGGCATCCCGACCTCAGCGAGCGCTGGGGCAGGACGCATGCGCGCGCTCCCCTGCGACGCCGCCTGGCGGAGACGAAGGAGCGGGGCTTCGCCGTGAACCCCGGACTCATCGTCAACGGCAGCTGGGGCATGGGTGCCGCTGTCTTCGACCGCACGGGCCGCCCGGAGTGGGCACTGAGCCTCACCGGCGTCGAGTTCCGCTTCGGCCCCGACCGGATCGCCGACCTGGGACGCACGCTCATGGCGCACGCGCATCAGCTGTCGTCCCGCATCGCGGGCGCCAGGCGCTGACTCCGTCCGCTCAGGCGTCCACGGCCGCGATCGCGGACTGCACGAGCGGTGCGAGCTGCCGCGCCCCCCGCTCGCTCATCACGACCGTATAGTGGTTCAGCCCCTCCAGGTGCCGATGGGCGACCTCGGGGTGGTCCGCGAGCAGCCGCTCCCGGTGAGCCGCCCGGTACAGTCCGGGCTCCGCGTTCTGCAGGCCGCGGCTCCAGTCGCCCCCGCACGCGGGGTGGTTCGGCCAGAAGCCCTCCCCGTACTGCGCCGCATCGGTCCAGCGCGTCGAGAGGCGCTCGGCCGTCGGCCCCAGGATGATCGACACGAGCTGCTCCGGCTCGCATGCCCGCGGGGTCCATGCCAACTAATATATATTGTTTGGTATGAATAGCCCCGACGTCATCTCGTCGATCGTGGTCTCCGCGCACGCGCTGGCTCGCATCGCCGCGCAGGATGCCGAGAACGACGCACCCGCAGCCCAGTGGCGCGCGCTCACTCTGCTCGAGCGGACCCCAGGAAGACGTGTCGGGGAGCTCGCCCGCGCCTCGCGCACGACCCAGCCGGGAATGACGCGACTGGTGGGCGACCTGGAGCGCGCCGGACTCGTTACCCGCTCCCCCGATCCCTCCGATTCGCGCGCGACCGTCGTCGACATCACACCGGAGGGACTGCGGGCACTCGCGGAGTGGCGCGAATCATTCCGCGCCGCGCTCGCACCGCGCTTCGCCGACCTCGACACCGCGGACTGGGACGCACTGCGCCGCTCGGCCGAGATCCTCGCCGCGCACAGCATCGAAGAATCCGAACAGACAGGAGAGAACGCGTGAACACGGCCGTCTCAGGCGACGCGACAGCAACCGGATCGATCTGGCGCCAGCCCGCCCAGGTTTGGGCCGTCGCCTTCGCGAGCGTCGTCGCATTCATGGGCATCGGCCTCGTCGACCCGATCCTCCCGGCGATCGCCGAGTCGCTGCAGGCGAGCCCGACCGAGACCGAACTGCTGTTCACCAGTTACCTGCTCGTCACGGGGGTGGCGATGCTCATCACGAGCTGGGTCTCCAGCCGCATCGGAGCAAAGGCGACGCTGATGATCGGATTGGGCCTGATCGTGGCGTTCGCCCTGGCCTCGGCGCTCAGCGGCAGCGTCGACGCGATCATCGGATTCCGGGCCGGGTGGGGCCTGGGCAATGCCCTGTTCATCTCGACGGCACTGGCGACGATCGTCGGCTCCGCGTCCGGCGGCAGCGGTGCGGCGATCGTGCTCTACGAGGCGGCGCTCGGCCTCGGCATCGCGATCGGGCCGCTGCTGGGCGGACTGCTCGGCGAGGTCAGCTGGCGCGGTCCGTTCTTCGGCGTCGTCGCCCTCATGGCCATCGCCTTCATCGCCGTGTTCACGCTGCTGCGCGGTTCCGGCGAGAAGCGGGTACCCGTGCGGTTCTCGGCGCCGTTCACGGCGCTCGGACGCCCGGCCCTCGCGATCCTCGCCGTGGCGGCGCTGTTCTACAACATCGGCTTCTTCGTGCTGCTCGCGTTCTCGCCGTTCCCGCTGGGCTTCGGCGCGATGGGCATCGGGTTCACGTTCTTCGGCTGGGGCGCGGCACTGGCGATCACCAGCATCTGGCTGGCGCCGTGGATGATGAGGCGCATGTCGCGCACGGCAATCATCCTCACGATGCTGCCCCTGCTCGCGGTCGACCTTGTCGCCGCGGGAATCCTCGCCGAGACGGCATCCGCACTCGTCGTCTGCATCATCATCGGCGGCCTGCTCCTCGGCGTCATGAACACCGTCCTCACCGAAGCCGTCATGGAGGCGACCGACCTCCCGCGATCGGTCGCCTCGTCGGCGTACTCGGCCGTGCGCTTCATCGGCGGCGCGATGGCTCCACCGATCGCCGCCCTGCTGTGGCACGCGTTCAACTCGACCGTGCCGTACCTGTTCGCCGCGGCGTCCGTCCTCGTCGCCGCGCTGACCGTTCTCCTCGGGCGGAGGATCCTCGCTCGGATCGACGATGAGCCCAAGGATCGCGTCGCCGAGGACGCCGAGGCCATCACGGTCGGCGACGCCGCCTGACACGCCCGGGTACGTTGGCACCCATGAGTGAAACCCTCCCCGAGCGCAGTCGCATCGTCAGCCAGCACCTGGAAGCGGCCGGCATCGTACCTGCGATCCGGGTGCTGCCCGATTCCGCCCGCACCGCCGCGGAAGCGGCAGCGGCCATCGGCTGCGAGGTCGCGGCGATCGCGAACAGCCTCGTGTTCCTCGCCGACGACGAGCCCGTGCTCGTGATGACCAGCGGCGGCCACCGCGCCGACCTCGCCGTGCTCGCCTCCGAACTGGGAGCGGAGGCCGTGCACATGGCGCCGGCCTCGGTCGTGCGGGCCGCGACCGGTCAGGCGATCGGCGGCGTCGCGCCAATCGGACACCCGACGCGGTTGCGCACGTTCCTCGACGAGAAGCTCCTCGACTTCGATGAGATCTGGGCGGCCGCCGGGCATCCGCACACCGTCATGCCCCTGACTTTCGAGACCTTGCAGCGGCTCACAGGCGGTCGCACGATCACGGTCGAGTGAGGATGCGGCGCCGATTTCGCATGAGGCTGCGAAGCTGGTAATGTAATTCCTCGGCCGGGAGAGATCCCAGGCCATGCGCCTCTAGCTCAATCGGCAGAGCAATTGACTCTTAATCAATGGGTTCAGGGTTCAAGTCCCTGGGGGCGCACGGATCAGCCCCGGAGCACTCTCGCCAGTGCTCCGGGGCTTTTCTGCATTCCGGCGACGATCGCGCCGACTAGTCTGAGAGCGTGACCGATTCCCCTGACGCGGCAGGCCTCGCCGCCGATCTCGATCTCGCTCTGCGGCTGGCGGACGCCGCGGATGCCGAGTCGCTCCCCCGCTTCGACGCCGCGGATCTGCAGATCTCGACGAAGGCCGATCGCACCCACGTGACGGATGCGGACCTTGCCACCGAGCGCACGCTCCGCGCGATGCTCGCCGACGAGCGTCCCGCCGACGGCATCTTCGGCGAGGAGTTCGGCTCGTCCGGCGACACGCAGCGGCAGTGGATAATCGACCCGATCGACGGCACGGCGAACTTCATGCGCGGGGTGCCGCTGTGGGGCACGATGATCGCGCTCGCCGTCGACGGCGTGCCCCAGGTCGGCGTCGTGAGCATGCCAGCGCTGGGGCGACGCTGGTGGGCCAGCACGGGAGCGGGCGCGTGGACCGCGGCGCATCCCCGGCCCCGGCAGATCCGCACGTCGGCGGTATCGTCCCTCGACGACGCCGCGGTCAGCTTCCAGAGCATCACCCAGTGGGCCGATGCCGGGCACCTTCCCGCCCTGCTCCGCCTCGCGGACAGGGTCTGGCGTGATCGCGCTCTAGGCGACGTGTACGCCTACATGCTGCTCGCCGAGGGCCGGCTCGAGATGGTGGCCGAGTTCGATGTGAAGGAGTACGACATCGCCGCTGCCGTGCCGATCGTGCGCGAGGCCGGCGGCTCCTTCACCTCGTTCGACGGCAACGACAGCATCTCCGAGCGGTCGGTGCTCGCATCCAACGGCATCCTGCACGATGCCTTCCTCGATCTCGTGCATGAGGAGGCCTGAGATGAACCGCAGAATCCCCGTCATGGCGCTCGCGTCGATCGCTGTGCTCGCCGGTGTCTCCGGATGCGCGGCCGAGCCCGAAGTCGCCCCGACCAGTACGCCGACGCCCACCGCTTCGGCACCGGATCCGGCTTCCACGCCCGAACCTGTCGAGACCGAGCCGGTGGAGACTCCGGGCGCCGAGCCGACCTGCGAGACGATCCTCGAGCCGAGCACGACGGCGATGTTCGCCGAGCAGGGCTGGACGTTCAAGCAGCGGGAGTTCCGCATCGGCGAGGACATCGTCGAGGACGGCTTCGAGTGCGTGTGGGGCGACTACACCGTGCCCTCCGATCACGTCCAAGTGTTCGGCTGGGCGCCGATGGATGCCGGGGCGTCCACGTCGGCTCAGCAGAAGCTCCTGTCGCAGGGTTGGCTCCGGGCGGACGCGGACGGGCACCTGTACATCACCGAGGATCCTGACAACGCCTTCGCCGTGGACGAGGACGGCTACGGAATGACTTACGAGTTCGGCGACGGGTGGGTGACCCTCGCCGACACCCGGCAGGGCCTCCTGCTCATCCAGCGGCCGTGACAACACGACGAAGGCCCGTGGCGGATCTCTCCGCCACGGGCCTTCGTCATGTGACAGCGGTTGTATTGTGACGTGCTTCGCTCGCCACTTCTACAGCTCGATCGTTTGTGGAGCTTGGGGGGAATCGAACTACGCCACGCGGCATACTGTTGTACTCCTCCCCCGCAATCACGCGGCAGAAGCGGGCGTGAGTGAGTGCTGTTTCCGAGGTGCGTGGGGGGCAAGTGTGGGCAAAATGTGGGCACGGAACGTGCTCAGCGGACTTTCTCGTAGTCCTTGCCGTCGTCGATCCACCGTGTGTGCGCGCGGAGCCCGTGGAAGACGCCCATGCGGATCGCGGAGTACAGCAACAGCCATGTGACGAGGGTCGCGAGCAGACTCCCGACGACGATCACGGTCCAGTAGAGAAGGGCTTGGGTCTCAGCGTCCATACCAGTGACAATATCGGCTGACAGAGCGAGAGGCCCCCACGTGGAGGGCCTCGCCGTGCTCTATATCTCGAGCTCGTGCCTTGCGGTGCCCCCGTCTCGAACGGCGACGCCCACGGTATTAGCGACGACGAAGCGCCCCGCACCCGATCGGATGGTCAGATGCGGGGCTTTCGTACGTGAGAGGGGGTCAGCGGTTCTCGTGGACGATGATCGGCGGGGAGGTCGCCCGTTCAACCGCGGACGCGGTGGACTTCGTCACGGGCGAGTTATCCACAGGCCGCGAGCGCAAAAAGAAACCCCCGCGATCCTCACTCTCGTAAGGGATCGCGGGGGGTTATCCACAGTGACAGCGGTTCGGTGGAGCTGGGGGGAATCGAACCCCCGTCCAGCGCTGAGTATCCACGGCTTCTCCGGGCGCAGTCTGTGCAGACGTTCTGCTCGGCTCCGACCTTTGTCACAGACACCTAAGTCGACAAGCCCAGCCTGGGAAGAGTCCCACGTGACGTCCAGACGCCGTCACGCAGCAAGATTCCTAGATGACGCCAGGATCCGTATCGGAATCACATACGGTCTGACGGACTATCGGGCTCGCTTATGCAGCGAGGGCGAAGTCGTTGCGCTTGGATTCGGCAACTATATTTTTGCAGGGAGCGTTCACGAGATAACCCTGCATCCTCGGCCCGCTTCTCGTGGATTCACAGGCGCTGTCGAAACCGATCAGCCCCGTGTTCCTTCTTGCGAAAGGACCGCTGTCACACTGTGGAATTACCATCTCGGAAACCGGAGCATCCGAGCATTACAGTCTACACCATGAGCGACGTCACAATCACCGTCCGGGGCGAGCACGAGGAGCGCATCGCTCCCGAGCGCGCCACCATCCACGTCACGGTCCGCACGGAGGGCGCCGCGCGCGCAGCCGTCGTGGATCACGCCATGCGACTGGCCGAACCGGTTCGCACCGGGCTCTCCGAACGGCAGGCTGCCGGAACGCTCATCGAATGGACCAGCAAGCGCCTCGCGGTGCGCGCGGAGCGCCCGTGGAACAACCAGGGCAAGCGCCTCGCGCTCGTGTACCACGCGAGCATCGACTTCACCGCGACGTTCGGCGAGGCCTCTGAGCTGTCGGTCTGGGTGTCCGAGATCTCTGCATGGGACGGTGTCGAGGTCGGCTGGGTGAACTGGCACCTCACACCGCAGACGCGTGCCGACGTCGAGCGCGAAGTCGCATCCGCGGCGGTCGGCGTCGCCGTGCAGCGCGCCCAGGCGTACGCCGGCGCCCTCGGACTCGAATCCGTCACGCCGTTGGAGATCGCGGACACCGGTCTCATCTCTCGCGAGCAGTCGCCCGCCCCGCAGATGATGAAGGCGCGCGGCGCGGCCTTCGCGGCATCCGCGGAGTCCGGGCCCGCGATGGAGTACGAGCCGGAGGACATCGTGGTCTCGGCGACCGTCGAGGCCCGCTTCACCGCTCGCTGAGGCGCGTCAGCTGCGGAATGGAGCCAGTTCCGCCGCGAGGCGCTCCGAGACGTGCGCGTGGATCTGCGTCCCGTGCTCGCCGTGCTCCGCCGAGACGAGGATGCCCGTCTCGTGCACGGCCGCGACGAGGTCTCCCCTGTCGTACGGCACGAGGGCGTGCACCTCGACGGCCGGCATCGGCAGGGCCTCATCGATCGCGGCGCGCAGCTGCGCGATCCCCTCGCCGGTGCGCGATGAGACGAAGTGCGCCTTCGGCTCGAGGCCCTGGAGCACGAGCCGTTCGTCCTCGGGGATGATGTCGGCCTTGTTGAACACGACGATCTCGGGCAGGTCTCGGGCGCCCACGTCGCCCATGACGTCGCGCACCGTCTGCAGCTGACCGGCGGGGTCGGGGTGGGACCCGTCCACGATGTGCAGGACGATGTCGGCGTCGCCGACCTCCTCGAGCGTCGAGCGGAACGCCTCGACGAGCTGGTGCGGCAGGTTCCGCACGAAACCGACGGTGTCGGTGAACGTGTAGACGCGGCCGTCATCGGTCGTGGTGCGGCGCACCGTGGCATCCAGCGTCGCGAACAACGCGTTCTCGACGAGGACGCCGGCGCTGGTGAGCGCATTGAGCAGACTCGACTTGCCGGCGTTCGTGTACCCGGCGATCGCGACCGACGGGATCGTGTTGCGCTTGCGCTCGGCGCGCTTGGCGTCGCGCGCGGGTGCGAAGTCGCGGATCTGGCGACGCAGCTGCGCCATGCGCGTACGGATGCGGCGACGATCGAGTTCGATCTTCGTCTCACCGGGACCGCGGGAGCCCATACCGGCACCGCCTGCTCCAACCTGGCCACCGGCCTGGCGACTCATAGAGTCACCCCAGCCGCGCAGACGAGGCAGCAGGTACTCGAGCTGCGCGAGTTCGACCTGGGCCTTGCCCTCGCGGCTCTTGGCATGTTGGCTGAAGATGTCGAGGATCACGGTGGTGCGATCGATCACCTTGACCTTCACCACGTCCTCCAGCGCGCGGCGCTGGCTGGGTGCGAGCTCGGTGTCGGCGATGACCGTGTCGGCGCCGGTCGCGGCGACCAGGTCCTTCAGCTCCTGCGCCTTGCCCCGGCCGAGGTACGTGGCGGGGTCGGGATGCGGGCGCCGCTGCAGCACGCCGTCGAGCACGACGGCGCCTGCCGTCTCGGCGAGGGCGGCCAGTTCGCGCAGCGAGTTCTCGGCATCCGTCTGCGCGCCCTGCGGGTAGACGCCGACCAGCACGACGTTCTCGAGCCGCAGCTGGCGGTACTCGACCTCGGTGACGTCCTCGAGCTCGGTGGAGAGCCCGGCGACGCGGCGCAGCGCATGGCGATCGTCGAGATCCCACTGGTCTCCGTCGCGGTCGCCGTACGCGGCCGTGCCGGCATCCTGCAGCGCCTGGGCCGCACCGAACACTCTCGCCTCGGTACGCTTCTCTGCGCTCGCGATCACACGATCGAGGGTCTCGTCGTGGGTGTCATGTGTGGTCTTCGTCATCCTCTGCCTTCTACGTTCGGCGTCTTAATGTTAACCCGCCCGTCCGGTACGCTCGCCCTATGGGGTCCGATCACTACTTCTCTGCGACCCCGGCAAGTGCGGAGAATCTTCGGACCATTCGGGTGACTCTCGCCGGTCGCGACCTCGAGGTCACCACCGCTGGCGGCGTGTTCAGTCCCGACCGCCTGGACGCCGGGACGGCCGTGCTCCTCGCCAACATGCCGCCGCTGCCGCCCGGCGGCGACTTCCTGGACCTCGGTTGCGGATGGGGTCCCATCAGTCTCACGATGGCTCTCGCCTCGCCGCATGCGACCGTCTGGGCCGTCGACGTCAATGAACGCGCGCTGGACCTCGTCCGCCGGAATGCCGATGAGCTGGGTGTTACGAATATCAACGCCGTACGGCCGGACGATGTTCCCGACGACATCCGATTCCGCACCATCCGATCGAACCCGCCGATCCGCGTGGGCAAGAACGTGCTGCACGACATGCTCGAGCGCTGGATCCCCCGGCTGGACGAGCGCAGCGATGCGTGGCTGGTCGTCCAGCGCAATCTCGGCGCGGATTCGCTGCAGCGCTGGCTCGCCGCGACCTTCACGCCCGGCTACAGCGTGTTCCGCTCGGCCACGGGCAAGGGATTCCGCGTGATCAAGGTGCGCAAGCACGGCTCTCCCCCGACGGAGCCGATCGCGCTGGCGTGATCAGACGCCGACCCGGTTCCCGATCCTGAAGCCGGCACCGCGGTGCTCGTCCGGCAGCCGGTCTCCGCGGCCGTGCAGCTTGTTGCGCAGCGTGCCGGGGGCGTACTCGGTCTGATAGACACCACGGCGCTGCAGCTCCGGGACGATGAGCGTCACGACGTCCTCGAACGTGCCCGGTGTGATCGCGTAGGCGAGGTTGAATCCGTCGACGTCGGTCTCCTCCACCCATTCCTGCAGGAAGTCGGCGACCTCCTCCGGCGATCCGACGACGCGGGGCCCGAGGCCCCCGATGCTGCCGAGCTTGGCGATGTCGCGCACCTTCCACTCCTTGCCGGAGTCGTCGGCCTGCTGGAAGTTCGCCACCGTCGACTGGATCGCGTTGCTCTTGACGTTGCCGATGGGCTCGTCGAGGTCGAACTGCGACAGGTCGATCCCCATCCATCCCGACATGAACACCAGCGCACCTTCGTCGCTCGCGTACTGCAGGAACTCCTCGTGCTTCGCGTGCGCCTTCTCGCTCGTCTCGTCGGTGATGATCGTGAGCAGCGTATAGATCTTCGCCGAGTAGCGGTCGCGTCCTGCCGCCTCTAGGGCGTCGCGGATGCGCTTCACGGTGCCGGCGAGCACCGTCTTGGTCGGGGCCGCGACGAAGATCGCCTCGGCGTTGCCCGCGGCGAACGCGATCCCGCGCGGCGAGGCGCCGGCCTGGAAGATCACCGGCGTGCGCTGCGGCGACGGCTCGGAGATGTGGATGCCCGGAACCGTGAAGTGCTCGCCGCTGTGACCGATCTCGTGCACCTTGGCCGGGTCGGTGAAAACCCCGGCCTCGCGGTCGCGGACGACCGCGTCGTCCTCCCACGAGCCCTCCCAGAGCTTGTAGGTCACCTCGAGGTACTCGTCCGCGACGTCGTAGCGCTGGTCGTGCTCAAGCTGGTCGTCGTGCCCCATGTTGCGCGCGGCGGAGGGCAGATACCCTGTGACGACGTTCCAGCCGACTCGTCCGTTCGTCAGGTGGTCGAGCGTCGTCATGCGGCGCGCGAAGGGATACGGATGCTCGTACGCGGTGCCGGCGGTGATGCCGAAGCCGAGGTTCTCGGTGACCGCCGCCATCGCGCTCACGAGCAGGATCGGGTCGTTCACGGGCACCTGTGCGCCGTGGCGGATGGCTGCCTCGTTGGAGGAGCCGTAGACGTCGTAGGTGCCGAGGACATCCGCGATGAAGAGGCCGTCGAAGTGGCCGCGCTCGAGCAGCTGCGCGAGCTCGGTCCAGTAGCCGAGCTCCTTGTAGCGCGCTGACTGATCCTGCGGGTGCCGCCACATCCCGGAGGACTGGTGGGCGACGCAGTTCATGTCGAAGGCGTTGAAGCGGATCTGTTTGCTCATGCGCACCATCGTCACCGGACGGCGGCTGCACTGTCACTCCGAGTCGTCACACGACGACTCATTGCGCTCCGCCGACGTGTCAGGCGAGGTCGACCGTGCCGCTGAAGACGAGCTGCGCGGGCCCGGAGAGCGCGACGTGCTCGCCGTCCTCCGCGGGGAACATCCGCACGCCGAGCGTGCCGCCCGGCACCTCGACGCGCCAGTTGTCGGGGGCGCGGTCCCCCGCCCAGTAGCGGACCGCCAGTGCCGTGGCCGCCACGCCGGTTCCGCAACTGAGGGTCTCGCCGACCCCGCGCTCGAACACGCGCATCGAGACGTGCCCGATGCCGTCTCGGACGAGCGGTTCGCCGGGGACGACGAACTCGACGTTCGCGTCGTTTGGCAGCGCCGGGTCGAGTTCGGGGATGTATTCGAGTTCGAGGCCTTCGAGCTCCTGCTCGGATGCCAGGGCGACGACGACGTGCGGATTGCCGACGTCGATGCCCAGGCCCGGGCGGGCCACATCGAGCCCGCGGGCCTTGGCGAGGGGGTTGTCGCCCGACAGCTTCCACCGGCCGAGGTCGACCTGGTATCCGTTCGCACTGGTCGTCACGTCGCGGACGCCCGCCCGTGTGCCGATCGGCAGCGTCGAGCCCTGTTCGATCGTGGCCAGTCCCGCTCGGAGGAGGTAGTGCGCGAACACCCGGACGCCGTTGCCGCACATCTCGGCGATCGACCCGTCGGCGTTGCGGTAGTCCATGAACCACTCGGCCGCCGGCTCTTCGGCCAGAGCAGCCGCGCCTTCGGGAATCGCCGTCGAGCGGACGACGCGCAGCACGCCGTCGGCTCCGATGCCGAAGTGGCGGTCGCACAGAGCGGCGACCTGCTCCGGCGTGAGGTCGAGCTCCCCGTCGGGGTCGGCGATGATCACGAAATCGTTGCCCGTGCCGTGACCCTTGGTGAATGCGACCATGGATCCAGTCTATTCAGCGCGGAGCACGCGATATCGCCCGCACAGGAACGCCCGATTGCGGGCGACGTCGATGAGCTCGAGGTCGAGAGATCGCGGCAGCACCGGAGCACCGCTGCCGAGCGTGACGGGCGCGTACTGCAGCCAGACCTCGTCGAGCAGCCCCGCGTCGACGAACTGCCCGGCCAGGTCTCCCCCGCCGACGATCCAGATGTCCTTGTCGCCCGCCGCCGCGGTCATGGCCGCGTGGACGGAAGTCCTGCTTCAGCAGCCAGTCGAGCGAATGGTCCGCAGTGGCGATGAATCCGTCCAGACTCGTCGCCGTGAAGAAGTGGGTCGTCATCCCGCCAGGATGTCACGGGGGTCGGACATCGGCGAGAGCCACTCGATGCCGGGGTATCGCTTGAACCACGACACCTGTCGCCGGGCGTACCGGCGGGTGAGGGCCTGCGTCTCGGCGATGGCCTCGGCTTCGGTCTTCTCCCCCGCCAGCTGCGCGAGCGCCTGCGCGTAGCCGATCGCGCGCGGTGCGGTGGTGCCGCGTTGGATCCCGTCCGCGCGCAGGCGCGCGGCCTCCTCGAGCATGCCCTGCTCCCACATGCGCTCCACCCGGGCATCGAGCCGGGCGACGAGTTCCGCGCGGTCCGCCTCGACTCCGAGGATCCTTGTCCGCGGGTGCCACAGCAGGGGTTCGTCGGGGAGTGCCGCGCCGTGGGTCTGCGCGCCCTGCTCGATCACCTCGAGCGCGCGCACGATGCGCCGGCCGTTCTTCGGGTCGACGCGGGCCGCGGTGACGGCATCCACCTGCTGCAGCCGTGCGAAGAGGGCACCGGCGCCCTGCTCGTCGAGTTCTCGTTCGAGCCGCTGGCGCACTGCGGGGTCGCGGGGCGGGAAGCGGAAGTCGAAGATCACGCTCGAGACGTAGAGACCGGACCCGCCCACGAGGACGGCGTCGCCGCCGCGTGCGTGGATGGCCTCGATCGCCGCGCGCGCGAGCGGTTGATACCAGGCCACGGCGGCGTCCTGGGTGACCTCGCGGACGTCGAACAGGTGGTGCGGGATGCCGCGGCGCTCGTCGACGGAGAGCTTGGCCGTGCCGATGTCCATGCCGCGGTAGAGCTGCATGGCGTCGGCGTTGACGATCTCGGCGGGGTTGCCGCTCTCGCGCAGCGCCTCGGCGAGGCGGAGTGCGAGGTCGCTCTTGCCTGTGCCCGTGGCGCCGACGATCGCCCAGATGCGCGGATCCCGATCACTCATGGCGACGCCCCCGCCTGTCGTCGATGCCCCGGCTGGCGACGCGTCGGTGAGGGGCCTCGGCGACCAGCGGGGGCCCCGGCGGAACAGGAGGAGACGGGATCAGACACCGACGCGGAGCGTGGGCAGGCCCAGTGAGACAGCGCGCGGGCCGCCGGATGCGCCCGAGGGGGCGGGGACGCCGCAGGACTCCGCCTGTGCGCGATCCCAGGCATCGCCACCGCGCGTGCGCCGGATGCGCAGCGGCGCGCCCGTCGGGTCGTCCGCCAGGAGGTGGAACGGCGCACCGTGGGTGATCGTCACGGTCACCACGTCACCGGGGCGCGGCAGGTCGGAGCCGGGGGTCACTTCGAAGTGCACGAGCCGGTTGTCCTGCGCGCGGCCGGTCAGACGGTGCGTCTCGGCATCCTTCTTGCCCTCGCCGACGGAGACGAGAACCTCGACTTCGCGGCCGACCTGCTTCTGGTTCTCCTCGAGCGAGATGCGCTCCTGCAGGGCGATCAGCCGCTCGTAGCGCTCCTGGACGACGGCCTTGGGAACCTGATCCTCCATCGTCGCGGCGGGCGTCCCCTCACGGATCGAGTACTGGAACGTGAAGGCGTTGGCGAACCGCGCCTGCTCTACGACGCGCATGGTGTCCTCGAAGTCCTTGTCGGTCTCGCCGGGGAACCCCACGATGATGTCGGTGGAGATCGCCGCATGCGGAATGCGCTCGCGCACGCGGTCGAGGATGCCGAGGAACTTCTCGCTCCGATAGGAGCGGCGCATCGCCTTGAGGATGCGGTCGCTGCCGGACTGCAACGGCATGTGCAGCTGGGGCATGACATTGGGCGTCTCCGCCATCGCATCGATGACATCGTCGGTGAACGCCGCGGGGTGGGGACTTGTGAAGCGCACCCGCTCGAGTCCGTCGATCTGACCGGTGGCGCGCAGCAGCTTGCCGAAGGCCTGCCGGTCGCCGAACTCCACGCCGTAGGAGTTGACGTTCTGGCCGAGCAGGGTGACCTCGATCGCGCCGTCCTCGACGAGGAGGCGAATCTCGTTCAGGATGTCGCCGGGCCGGCGGTCCTTCTCCTTGCCCCGCAGGCTCGGGACGATGCAGAACGTGCAGGTGTTGTTGCAGCCGACCGAGATCGATACCCAGCCGCTGTGCGCCGAGTCGCGCTTGGTCGGGAGGGTCGACGGAAAGACCTCGAGCGACTCGAGGATCTCGAGCTCGGCATCGCCGTTGTGCTTGGCGCGCTCGAGCAGGCCGGGGAGCGACCCCATGTTGTGGGTGCCGAAGACGACGTCCACCCACGGAGCCTTGTCGAGCACGGCATCCTTGTCCATCTGGGCGAGGCAGCCGCCGACCGCGATCTGCATGCCCTCCTTGCGGCGCTTGACCGAAGCGAGGTGTCCGAGTGTGCCGTACAGCTTGCCTGCGGCGTTGTCGCGCACGGCGCACGTGTTGATGATGACGACGTCGGCCTCGGTGCCCACCTCGGCGCGCAGATACCCGGCGCTCTCCAGGGATCCGGAGAGTCGTTCGGAATCGTGCACGTTCATCTGGCACCCGAAGGTGCGCACCTCGTACGTGCGCTGACGGCCGTCGGCATCGACGGACGCAGAGGACGCCGAGATGATCGTCGGTTCGCTGCGGGGAATAGTCATGGTGCTCCCTATTCTACGAGGGCGCGCCCGCGGACGGACTCGGGGGTCAGTCCGAGTCGACGAACCTCACGCCCGTCCTCGGCGCCCCGAGGGATGCCTCGCCCAACGCCGTGCGGGCGGCATTGGCGGCGACCGATCCGCCGTAGCCTCGGCGTGCGAGTTGACCAATCAGTCGGCGCAGCGCCGTGTCGAAGTCGAGCCTCGACAACGACCGGGCCTTGGTCCTGGCGAACTCGAGAGCCCGTTCGGCATCGTCATCGGGAAGGTCGCCGAGGGCGGTGTCGATGACGTCGCGCGGGATCCCGCGCTGGGCGAGCGCGCGCGACAGCGCCACACGACCCTGCCCCTTGCGCTCGACCCCGGAGATCACCAGATGCTCGGCGAGCAGGGAGTCGTCGAGGTAGCCGCGTTCGCAGAAGCGGTCGATCACGTCGTCGATACGGCCCTGGTCGAGGTCGTGGCCCCGGAGCACCTGACGCGCCTCTGAGACCGAGAGCGACCTCGCGCGCAGTTTGCGCACAAGAGCCTCCTCGGCCCGTTGGGCGAAGTCATCGGCATCGGGTTCGCCGTGTTCGACCGTCCGATCCGGACGAGGACCCGGCGCCGCATCCCTGTCGATCGTGACCGCCGGGCTGTCGACCTCCCCGGGCTGCAGATCGGACGCTCGTGCGACTCGTCCGCCGAAGAGCGGAATGACGGGGGCGAGGCGGTCCTCGCCCCCGTCATCGTGCGTGTGCGGCATCAGGCCGGGCGGCGCTGAGCCAGCTCGTCTGCACCGGCCGGTGCAGCTGCCGTGTCGGCCGCCGGTCCTCCGATTCCGAGCTTCTGCTTGATCTGCGTCTCGATTGTCAGTGCGATGTCGGGGTTCGCGATCAGGAAGTTGCGGGCGTTCTCCTTGCCCTGGCCGAGCTGGTCGCCGTCGTAGGTGTACCAGGAGCCCGACTTCTTCACAATGCCGTGCTCGACGCCGAAGTCGATCAGGCTGCCTTCGCGGGAGATGCCGACGCCGTAGAGGATGTCGAACTCGGCCTGCTTGAACGGCGGCGCCATCTTGTTCTTGACGACCTTGACACGCGTGCGGTTTCCGACCGCCTCGGTGCCGTCCTTGAGCGTCTCGATCCGACGGATGTCCATGCGGACCGACGCGTAGAACTTCAGCGCCTTGCCGCCGGCGGTGGTCTCGGGAGATCCGAAGAACACGCCGATCTTCTCGCGCAACTGGTTGATGAAGATCATGGTCGTGTTGGTCTGGTTCAGACCACCGGTCAGCTTGCGCAGCGCCTGCGACATGAGGCGGGCCTGCAGGCCGACGTGCGAGTCGCCCATCTCGCCCTCGATCTCGGCGCGCGGCACGAGAGCTGCGACGGAGTCGACGACGATGAGGTCGATCGCCCCGGAGCGCACGAGCATGTCGGCGATCTCGAGAGCCTGCTCACCGGTGTCGGGCTGCGACACCAGCAGAGCGTCGATGTCGACGCCGAGCTTCTTGGCGTACTCGGGGTCGAGCGCGTGCTCGGCGTCGATGAACGCCGCGATGCCGCCGGCGCGCTGCGCGTTGGCGATGGCGTGCAGCGTCAGGGTCGTCTTACCCGACGACTCCGGGCCGTAGATCTCGACGATGCGTCCACGCGGGAGGCCGCCCACACCGAGGGCGACGTCGAGGGCGATGGAGCCCGTCGGGACGACGGCGACAGGTGCGCGCTCGTCGCTGCCCAGTCGCATGACCGAGCCCTTTCCGAACTGACGGTCGATCTGGGCGAGAGCCGATTCCAGGGACTTCTCGCGGTCTGCGGTTGATGGCATGACGTGCTCCTCATATGTTCGCGTGGTGCCGCCTGTAGGCTGTCGCGGCCACCCCGGCTGGGGTGGACTCTCCGACAAGGCGTATGGCTCCTGGGCCTGTGATCACCGTAGGAGGGGCATCCGACATTGCGTCGGATTCGCCACGAACGGTGGACGACAGTGCTTCGTAACCACTTGTGCAGAACGATACGCGCGCTTCGAACACATCTTCGACGACACGCCGGGCTCGTCGGAGTGAACCGTCGACGCGGAGACTCAGTGCCGGCGCGGTTCCAGTCGGCCGACACCGTAGCGGCGCTCAGGCGGAACATCCATCTCGGCGCACAGCGCGGCCCAGATCTCCCGCGGAGGCACGCCGCTCTCCAATGCCTCTGCGGCCGTGCGGTTTCCGACCGCTCCGAGCACGAGATCCCTCATGAGCGCGACGGAGCGTCCACCGAACTCATCTTCGACCGCGCGGTGGAACTCGCTGCGTCGCATCCGTCGTCCTGATTCGCCTCGGGGTCAGTGCAGGGACAGCTCGGGCTCGACCGACGCCACCAGGTCGTCGGGAACCACATCGGGGAACACCTGGATGCCCTCGAGCACGGAGATCCGGTCTCCGACCTCGCGCATGATCCGCGAGATGGGAACGTCGAGCGCCTCGGCGACCGATGCGAGGATCTCGCTGGACGCCTCCTTCTGGCCGCGTTCGACCTCACTCAGGTATCCGAGCGCCACCGACGCCTTGCTCGCGACCTGCCGGAGCGTGCGCCCCTTCTGCAGGCGGAAGTCCCTCAGCACATCGCCGATCTCCTGTCGGACAAGAATCATCGGAACCTCCTCTCCATTCCCCGGATCGGAGTCGCCTCCGAACGGATCGCCAGTCTAACCCGACTTTCTGCTGAAAACGCTACCGTTTCACGCTGTGGTTTCGTTGAGAACGACACATCTTCCACAACGCGGGCCCCGCGGGTGCTATTCCCCGAGTGCTGTCAGCACCGCGGCGACCGCCGCCTGCACGGACGCGGCGCGCACGGCGGCGCGGCCTCCGTCGAATCGGAAGCCGTACGCATGCGCACCGTCCGGTGTCGCGACGCCGATGTGCACCGTGCCGACCGGCTGGCCGTCCGGCGAGTCGGGCCCTGCGATCCCGGTCGTGGAGACGCCGACGTCGGCGCCGCGGCCGTCGACCTGCACCGCCTCACGGACACCTCTCGCCATCTGGATCGCGACCTCGGGATGCACCGCTCCGTGTTCTGCGAGCAGTGCGGCATCCACCCCGAGCAGTGAAGCCTTGACGGGCGTCGCGTAGGCCACCACTCCCCCGAGAAGCGTCGCCGACGCACCGGGGACCGAGACGATCTCGGCGCTGAGCGCTCCCCCGGTCAGCGATTCGGCGACGCCGATGGTCCAGCCGCGGGCCGTGAGGGCGGCGACGAGCCGTGCCGTGTCGCTCATGTCCGGTCGGCGCGTGAGCCGCGAACCTGCGAGACGACGTAGTCGATACCGCTGGCTACGGTCAGCACGAGCGTCGCGTACATGAGGACCATGCCGACGCCGGTCCACCAGTCCAGGCCGATCCACTGGTGGAGCGGAAGCAGCCACCAGCTCAGCGCCACGCCCTGGAACGCCGTCTTGAGCTTACCCATCCAGGCGGCCGCGACGATGTGATCGTTCGCGACCAGGAAGCGGTGGATCGTGATGCCCCACTCGCGGATCAGGATGACGACGACGACCCACCAGGGCCATTCGCCGAGGATGGCGAGCCCGACGAAACCGGCGCCGGTGAGCAGCTTGTCGGCGATCGGGTCCCAGAGCTTGCCGAAGTCGCTGACGATGTCGTACTTGCGGGCCAGATACCCGTCGACCCAGTCCGTGGAGATCGCGAGCACGAAGAGTCCGCCGGCGACCCAGCGCATCACCATGTCACCGTGACCGTACATGCCGCCGAGCAGCAGCAGCACGAAGAAGACGACGGCCAGCGGGATACGGGCGACCGTGATCGCGTTCGGCAGCTGCCGGGGAATCGTCATCAGTCGCGGCCCGTCAGGCCCCAGGCGTCTTCGTCGCCCTGATCCTCGTCGACGACCGGGAGCCCCTCGAACTGCGATTCGATCGGGTCGCGGCCGTAGTCGACGGACTCGGCGGCGGGAGCCGTGGGCGCGGGCGGTGCATCCTCGCCGCGCAGCTTGGCCATCACGGCGGGCAGCTGTTCGGCGGTGACGAGCACGTCGCGGGCCTTCGAGCCCTCGGAGGGACCGACGATCTCTCGCGACTCGAGCAGATCCATGAGGCGACCCGCCTTCGCGAAGCCCACCCGCAGCTTGCGCTGCAGCATGGAGGTCGATCCGAACTGCGACGACACCACGAGCTCGGCCGCGGCGAGAAGCACCTCGAGGTCGTCGCCGATGTCTTCGTCGACCTCCTTCTTCTTGGCCGGGTCCATGGCCTCCTGCACATCGGCGCGGTACTCCGGCCGAGCCTGTGCGGTGACGTGCTTGACGACGGCATCGATCTCGGTCTCCTCGACCCACGCGCCCTGCAGACGGAACGGCTTCGACGACCCCATGGGCGAGAACAGAGCATCACCCTGACCGATGAGCTTGTCGGCACCGGGAGCATCCAGGATCACGCGGCTATCGGTGACGCTCGTCACCGCGAACGCGAGCCGGGACGGAACATTCGCCTTGATGAGACCGGTCACGACATCCACGCTCGGGCGCTGCGTCGCCAGCACGAGGTGGATGCCGGAGGCACGGGCGAGCTGGGTGATGCGGACGATCGAGTCCTCGACGTCGCGCGGGGCGACCATCATGAGGTCGGCGAGCTCGTCGACGACGACGAGCAGGTACGGGTACGGCTTGAGCACCCGCTCGCTGCCGGCCGGCACCTCGACCTCGCCGGCGCGGACGGCCTTGTTGAAGTCGTCGATGTGGCGGAAGCCGAACGACGCGAGGTCGTCGTACCGCATGTCCATCTCCTTCACCACCCACTGAAGCGCCTCAGCGGCCTTCTTCGGGTTGGTGATGATGGGCGTGATCAGATGCGGGACGCCTGCGTAGCTGGTGAGCTCCACGCGCTTGGGGTCGATGAGCACCATGCGCACATCGGCCGGCCGTGCCCGCATCAACAGGCTCGTGATCATCGAGTTCACGAAGCTCGACTTACCGGATCCGGTGGATCCGGCCACGAGCAGGTGGGGCATCTTGGCGAGGTTCGCGACGACGATGTTGCCGCCGACGTCCTTGCCGACGCCGATCGTCATCGGGTGCGTGCTCTTCTGCGCGGCGGGCGAGCGCAGCACGTCGCCGAGGGCGACCATCTCCTTGTCGGCGTTCGGGATCTCGATGCCGATCGCGCTCTTGCCAGGGATCGGCGAGAGGATGCGGACGTCGTTGGATGCCACGGCGTAGGCGAAGTTGTTCGACAGCTGCGTGATCTTCTCGACCTTGACGCCGTGCCCGACCTCGACCTCGTACTGCGTCACCGTCGGTCCGCGGGAGAAACCGGTCACCTTGGCGTCGACCTTGAACTGCTCCAGCACGCTGGTGAGCTGCTGGATCACCTTGTCTGTGGCGTCCGAGCGCACCACCGGCGGCGGGCCCTCACGGAGCACGCCGGGCGAGGGCAGCACATAGGGCGCGCTCGGCGCCTGCAGGCCCCGCTCCCCCGGCCCGTCGGTGCCGAACCCGGAGAGTCCGGGCAGCTCGGGCTGCTCACCGGTGTCGCCCGAGTCGTCGAGCAGAGCCGTGCCGCTCTGCCCCGGGAGCCCCTGCATGACGCCGGCGACGTCGCTGAGCACCTCGGTGGCGGCATCCGACGGGTCGTCGAGGATGACGGCCTGGTCGTATGCCGTGTTCGCGTGGGCATCGTCTGCGCCCGAGAGCAGTTCGGTGAGATCCTGCGAGCCGATCCCCTCGTCCGGGTCCTCTTCTCGGCCGCTCTTGTTGCGGCGCCACCACGGCAGCGAGTCCTCTTCGGCGATCTCGACGAGGTCGCCGGATGACCCGTCCGAATCCTTCTCGACCCGCTCCGGGCGCTCCGCCCCGAACATCCAGGCGTACAGGTCTCCGAGACGCTGCCCGATCTTGTTCGGCGGCGTCTTGGTGATGATGAGGATGCTCAGCAGAGCGAGCAGGCTCAGCACGATGTAGGCGACGATGTCCGTCAGGTATGACAGCGGCTCGCCCAGCATCCATCCGAACAGACCGCCGGCTGCGCTCAGGGCGGGCATGCCCTGCCGCGGCTCGGGCTGGCCGCCCGCGACGTGGCAGATGCCGGCGATCGAGATCACGAACAGACCGAATCCGATGCCGATGCGGCCGTTGTCGTGCACCGATGACGGATGCCGGAACAGCCAGCCGGCGAGGATCAGCAGCATGACGGGCATGAGGAACGCCGTGCGCCCGATCAGCCCGCCGACCGTGTAGGCGCTGATGTTCTGCGCGACCTCGTTGCCGATGAAGAACCACTCGTCGACGGCGCCGAGGCACGCGAGGATCACGAGGAGGAACGGGAATCCGTCGCGTCGCTGATCCTTCTCGAGGACCTCGGGGCCGAACGCGCGGAACAGCCCGCCGACGCCGTGGGCGAGCCCGACCCACGCGCGGACGAGGACCGAGGGCTTGTCGTCCTCGTCGATGTACTTCTTCGGTGCCGCGGGGATCTTCTTCGTCGGGGCCGTCTGCGCCTTGGCGCGCGAGGTCGTCTTCTCAGACGCGCGCGAGGTCTTCGTGGTGCTCCTGGCCATGGTCACAGACTACGTTCAGCCACCGACGACGCCGCGTAATGACGCGGCTTTCCGCCGATTCAGGCTTCGATGACCAGCGGCACGATCATGGGCCGGCGACGCAGCTTCTGGTTCACCCAGCGCCCGATCGTTCGGCGCACGACCTGCGACAGCGCGTGCGTGTCGCGCACGCCGTTGCCCGCGGCCTCCTTGAGCGCCGCGACGATCTTCGGGACGACGTCCTCGAAGACCGCGTCGTCCTCGGCGATGCCGCGGGCGTGGATCTCGGGGCCGGAGATGATGCGGCCGGTGGTCGCGTCCACGACGACGATGATCGACACGAACCCCTCCTCGCCGAGGATGCGGCGGTCCTTGAGATCGGCATCCGTGATCTCGCCCACCGTCGAGCCGTCCACGTAGACGAAACCGATGTCGTGCTGGCCGGCGACGCGCGCCTCACCGTCCTTGAGGTCGATGATCGTTCCGTTGGAGGCCAGGAACGTGTTCTCGACCGGGACGCCGGTCTTCTGCGCGAGCTTGGCGTTCGCCATGAGGTGACGGTACTCGCCGTGCACCGGGAGCACGTTCTTGGGCTTGAGGATGTTGTAGCAGTACAGCAGCTCACCGGCAGCCGCGTGTCCGGAGACGTGCACGCGAGCGTTCGCCTTGTGCACGACGTTCGCGCCGAGCTTGGTCAGGCCGTCGATCACGCGGTAGACGGCGTTCTCGTTGCCCGGGATGAGGCTCGAGGCGAGGATGACGGTGTCGCCCTCACCCGGCTCGATGGCGTGGTCGAGGTTCGCCATGCGGCTGAGCACCGCCATCGGCTCGCCCTGCGATCCGGTCGACATGTAGACGATCCGGTCGTCGGGGAGGTCCTTGGCCTTCTTGTAGTCGATGAGCACGTTCTCGGGCACCTTGAGGTAGCCGAGGTCTGCGGCGATGCCCATGTTGCGGACCATGCTGCGTCCGAGCAGCGCGACCCGGCGGCCGTTCGCGTGCGCCGCGTCCAGCACCTGCTGAACACGGTGCACATGGCTCGAGAAGCTCGCGACGATCACGCGGCGCTGCGCCTTCGCGATCACCTGATCGAGCACGGGTCCGATTGAGCGCTCGGTGGGCGTGAAACCGGGGACGTCGGCGTTCGTGGAGTCGACGAGGAACAGGTCGACGCCTTCCTCGCCGAGACGCGAGAACGCCCGGAGGTCGGTGATGCGGCCGTCCAGCGGCAGCTGGTCCATCTTGAAGTCGCCCGTGGCCAGGACGAGACCCGCGGGCGTGCGGATCGCGACCGCCAGGGCATCGGGGATCGAGTGGTTCACGGCGACGAATTCGAGGTCGAACGGCCCGACCTTCTCCTGCTGCCCCTCCTTCACCGTGAGGGTGAAGGGCTTGATGCGGTGCTCCTTGAGCTTCGCCTCGACGAGCGCGAGGGTGAGCCCGGATCCGATCAGGGGAATGTCGCCCTTGAGCCGCAGCAGGTACGGCACGGCGCCGATGTGGTCCTCGTGGCCGTGCGTGAGCACGACGCCGACGATGTCGTCGAGACGGTCCTTGATCGGCTCGAAGTCGGGCAGGATCAGGTCGACGCCCGGCTGGTGGTCCTCGGGGAAGAGCACGCCGCAGTCGACGATGAGGATCTTGCCGTCGAACTCGAAGGTGGTCATGTTCCGGCCGACCTCGCCGAGGCCGCCGAGCGGGATGATGCGGAGTGTTCCCTCCGCGAGCTGTTCCGGGGCGGCGATGGGAATGGACATTGATGTCTCCTCAGTCGGTCACGATTCGTGCCCGTATTGCTGTGGGCGCGCTCTGCGCCCGTCGTTTGTGCGCATGGTGTCAGCGGGTTGTGCCGTGCACCTTCGGCAGTGCTCCGCCGGCGGCCGCATTGCGGTCAGGGCGGAAGTTCGAGAAATCGGCTCCGGGCACGTCCTTCACCAGGTCGAGCTCGTCCTCGATGAGTGCGGCCTCCCACTCCTCCGGCCCGACCAGGGGCAGGCGGACGCGGGGGCTGGAGATGCGGCCGAGGCCGTGCAGGATGTACTTCGCCGACACCGTGCCCGGCACGTGCGTCATCGTGGCGCGCACGAGCGGCTCGAGGCGCTTGTGCTCGGCCGTCGCCGTGGCCAAGTCGCCGCGGTTCACGGCGTCGACGATCGTCCGGTACGGCGCCGAGGTGATGTTCGCCGTCACACCGATCAGACCGGATGCACCGATCGAGAGGTGCGGGAGCACATTGGCGTCGTCGCCGGAGAAGTACATCAGGTCGGTCTGGTTCAGCACGCGGCTGACCTCGCTGAAATCGCCCTTGGCGTCCTTCACCGCGAGGATGTTCGGGTGCTTGGCCAGACGCAGGATCGTCTCATACTTGATCGGGACGCCGGTGCGGCCGGGGATGTCGTACAGGATCACCGGCAGATCGGTCGCATCGGCGACCAGGCGGAAGTGCGTCAGGATGCCGGCCTGGGTCGGCTTGTTGTAGTAGGGCGTGACGATCATGATGCCGTCTGCTCCGGCCTTCTCACTGGCCTTGTAGAGCTCGATCGCGTGCGCGGTCTCGTTCGAACCGCCGCCGGTGATGATCTTCGCGCGACCGGCCGAGACCGACCGCCCGACCTCGACCAGCTTGAGCTTCTCGGCGTCGGTGAGGGTCGACGTCTCACCCGTGGTCCCGGTCACGACGATGCCGTCGGCACCGCCCGCGATGACGTCGTCCATGTGCTTCTCAGTGGCGTCCCAGTCGACTTCGCCGTCGGCCGTCATCGGAGTGACGAGCGCGACGAGAACCTGTCCGAAGGGGTTGCCCGAGTGCGTCATGATCCCAGCGTATCGGTTTCGGCCTGTCGTGACCGCGCCGGATAGGCTCAGCGGCATGACCTGGCAGACCCGCGCATCCCGCGTCGTGTACGAGAACCCGTGGATCTCGGTCCGCGAGGACGTCGTCGACGGCCCGTCCGGCGAGGGCATCTACGGCGTCGTCACGCTGCGCAACGCCGCGGTGTTCGTCGTCGCCGTGGATGACGAGGACCGCGTGTGCCTGGTCACCGTCGACCGGTACACCGTGGGGCGATCGATCGAGGTGCCGGCGGGCGGAACCGACGGCGAGGAACCGCTGACCGCCGCCCGACGCGAACTTCTCGAGGAGACCGGTCTGCAGGCCGATCAGTGGACGCCGATCGGTTCGATGAACGCCCTGAACGGCGTCACGGTCGCCCCGGAGCACGTCTTCCTCGCCCGCGGCCTGAGCTCCGCGGCATCCGGGTCGGCGCAGGAGGAGGAGGGCATCGTCGACCTCGCGTGGGTGCCGTTCCCCGAGGTGCTCGAGATGGTCGCCGACGGACGCATCTCGGACGGCGAGACGGTGGCCGCACTCGCCTATGCGGGCATCCACCTCGCACGGTTCCGCTGAGCGCTCGCCCTCAGACGCGGCCGCGACGGGCGGCGCGTGCCGTCAGGGGTGCCGGGAGCACCTTCGTGAGTGCGACGACGACCTTGTAGCGCAGCGACGGGACCGACACGGCCTTGCCGCGTGCGGCATCCCGCAGGCCTTCGCGAACGACGTCCGGCGCGTTCAGCCAGCCGATCGCGGGGATCCCCTCGTGCCCGGGGGCGAGGCCCATCCGCTCGTGGAAGGTCGTGTGCGTGAATCCGGGGCAGAGGGCGGTGACGGTCACGCCGTCGGCGGCGTACTCGGCGTTCGCCCACCGGCTGAAGCTGATCAGCCACTGCTTGCACGCCGAGTACGTCGAACGCGAGATGAATCCGGCGACGGATGCGACGTTGATGATCCGCCCGCCCCGACCGCGCATGCTGCGCAGTGCCGCGTGCATGAGCCGCATGGGCGCCTCGACGTGGATGCGCAGGTGCCTCACCTCGTCGTCGATGTCGTTGTCGGCGAAGTGCAGGGGCAAGCCGAAGCCCGCATTGTTGACGAGCAGGTCGATCGGATGCTCCGGGTCGGCGATTCTGTCGACGATCCGCTGCAGATCGTCTGCGACGACCAGGTCGGCGGTGATCACGTCGACCGCCACGCCGTGCTCGTCGCGCAGCTCTGCCGCCAGGCGCTCGAGCGGCGCTGCTGAGCGCGCGACGAGGACCAGGTCGGCGCCGCGACCGGCGAGCTGGCGGGCGAACTCCTCGCCGAGCCCGGCGCTCGCGCCGGTGATGACAGCGGTGGGCATCAGCGCTCGTATCCGAGGAAGCGGTAGCGGATGCCGGTGCGGGACGTCTGCCACTCCCCCTCGTCGACGAGGCGCCAGCCCTGCTTGGAAGGGGCGTAGGCGTCACCGGCGACCTCGAGGTCGAGCTCGGTCACCTCGAGACGGTCGGCGTCGCCGATCACCTGCGCGAAGATCTCGGCGCCGCCGATGATCCACACGCGTTCCAGACCCCGCACGGCGCTGGGCAGATCCGCCGCGCGGCGTGCGCCGTCGGCGCTCCAGTCCTGCTGACGCGTGATGACGATGTTCTCCCGCCCCGGCAGAGGCCGGAAGCGCTCGGGCAGCGAATCCCAGGTCTTGCGCCCCATCACGACGGGTGCGGTCAAGGTGATCTCCTTGAAGTGCGCCAGGTCTTCGGGCACGTGCCAGGGCATGCCGCCCTCCGCGCCGATCACGCCGCCGCGCGCCTCGGCCCAGATCAGGCCGACCATGGGACCAGCGGAGACGGAGTCACTCACACCGCCACCGCCGCACGGATCGCCGGGTGGTGCTGATAGTCCTCGACGACGAAGTCGTCGTACGCGTAGTCGAAGATGGACTCCGGCTTCCTGGCGAAGCGCAGCGTCGGGTAGGGGTACGCATCGCGGCTCAGCTGTTCGCGCACCTGCTCGACGTGGTTGTCGTACACGTGGCAGTCGCCGCCCGTCCAGACGAAGTCGCCGGGCTCGAGGCCGGTCTGCTGCGCGATCATCATCGTCAGCAGTGCGTAGCTGGCGATGTTGAACGGGACGCCGAGGAACATGTCGGCGCTGCGCTGGTAGAGCTGGCAGGAGAGCCGTCCGTCGGCGACGTAGAACTGGAACAGTGCGTGGCACGGGGCCAGCGCCATGTCGGGGATGTCGGCCGGGTTCCAGGCTGAGACGATGATGCGACGGGAGTCCGGCGTCGCCCTGATCTGCTCGATCACCTGGGCGAGCTGGTCGACCGTGCCGCCGTCGGGCGTCGGCCACGACCGCCACTGCACGCCGTACACGGGGCCGAGATCGCCGTCGGCATCCGCCCACTCGTCCCAGATGGTGACGCCGTTCTCCTGCAGCCAGGCCACGTTCGAGTCACCGCGCAGGAACCAGAGCAGCTCGTAGGCGATCGACTTGAAGTGGACGCGCTTGGTCGTGATCAGCGGGAAGCCCTGCGAGAGGTCGAACCGGATCTGCCGGCCGAACACGCTGGTCGTCCCCGTCCCGGTCCGGTCGTCCTTGTGCGTGCCATGATCCAGCACGTCGCGGAGCAGGTCTTCGTACGGCGTGGGAACGGCATCGCTCATGCCAGCCAGACTACCGCGACGCTCCGACGACCGGGCCCGTCACGCACCGTCACATCCGTCCTGCGCGGCCGAGACCGGACGTACGCTCGGAACATGCCCGTGTCCACCGCGATAGCCGTCGCCGCCGCCCTGCTCGTCGTGGCCACCGTGCTCGGGCTCGTGCTGCGCACCGGAGACGGACGGCGGCGCGCAGGACGCGGGCTCGCGGTGCGTGCGGAGGATCTCCCCGCTCCCCTCGCGACCGGCGCGACACTCGTGCAGTTCAGCACCGCGCTGTGCGCCCGGTGCCCGCAGGTGCGCCGGATGCTCACCGGGATCGCGGAAGCCGACCCCGCCGTGACGCACCTCGACATCGACCTCACCCACCGCAACGACCTGGCCGCGCGCTATCACGTGCTCCAGACCCCCACCATCTTCCTCGTCGACCGCACCGGCGCCGTCGTGTCCCGCTGGAGCGGCGTGCCCGAGCGCACCGCCGTCGTCTCGGCGCTGCGCGCCGTGACCAAGACTGCACCGTGACCACCCTTCAGGAGCACCCATGAGCACGCCTGCCGGAATCGATCCTCGCGGCCCTCGCTTCACCGCCGCCATCACCACCGCGCTGCTTCTCGTCGCCGTCGTGCTCGGTCTCGCCGGCGCATCCACGGCGAGGCGGCTCGACGCCGCGTTCGGCTGGTTCGCGTATCAGCCGCTCTCCGGCGACGACTTCGCCTTCATCGCCGGGACGTGGCTCCTGCCCGCGCTCCCGCTCGCTCAGCGCGCACTCGACCCCGGATTCGTCCTCCTCGCGGTCATCGCACTCCTGTTCCTGTGGGGCGCCGCCTTTCCACGCAGCGCTCCCTGGGCGGTGCTGTTCCGCCGGGTCATCCGACCACGACTGGCGCCGACGACCGAGCTCGAGGACCCGCGACCCCCGCGCTTCGCCCAGGGCGTCGGTCTGGTCGTCGTCTCGATCGGTCTGCTCCTGCATCTGCTCGGTGTGCCGTGGGCGCTGCCGATCGCGGCTGCGGCCGCATTCATCGCAGCCTTCCTCAACGCGGTCTTCGGATTCTGCCTCGGCTGCCAGTTGTATCTGCTGCTGCAGCGCGCCGGTCTCGTCAGGCGGTCGGCCGCGGCCTGATCCCCCCGGTTCCCCGGATCGTCCCTGCTCGATAGGCTGACGGAACACCTGTCACGATCCCTGGAGGAATCATGCCCGTCACCAGCGAAGCAGCAACGACCTGGACCGGTTCTCTCGCCGAGGGGTCGGGCACCGTCCGGTTCTCATCGTCGAACCTCGGCACGTTCCCCATCGACTGGAAGGCGCGCAGCGAGGGGTCAGACACGACGACGACGCCCGAGGAGCTCATCGCCGCAGCGCACGCGTCCTGCTTCAGCATGGCGCTCGCGCACGCGCTGTCGGAGAACGGCACGCCGCCGGAGCGCGTCGACACCAGCGCCTCGGTCACCTTCAAGCCCGGCACGGGCATCACCGGCAGCCACCTCAACGTCAACGCGAAGGTGCCGGGACTCACCGCGGAGCAGTTCCAGGAGATCGCCGAGGGAGCGAAGACGGGATGCCCGGTCTCTCAGGCGCTCGCCGGCATCGACATCACCCTCGAGGCGACCCTCGCCTGAGGCCCAGCGAACCGCAAGTCTGGGAGAACGTCAGCTCGTGAGCTTCGCGAGCCTGATCGCCTCGCGGATGCTGGCGCGGGCGTCCTTGCGACGTCCCGCCGCATCCTGAACCACCCCCAGGCGGTACCGGGCGCGCCAGTCGTCGGATGCCGCCTCTGCTTCAGCCGCGTAGCGCTGCACGAGCGGCTCCGCATCCGCCCTCGCGATGCGTCCGTTCGGGCTCAGCTCGGTCTCGGCCGCGGGCATCCCGCCCTCGGCATCCAGCTTCGAACCGAGGCGCTCCGCCTGCACGCCGAACTGCACCTCGCGCACCAGCGCCCAGGCGCCGATCAGCGGAAGGACGATCAGCGCGGCCCCCATGGCGATCCCCACGGGGTCGCCGCTGGTCAGATACAGGAAGGCCCACTGCCCCGTGAGCACGAAGTACAGGACCAGGCACAGTCCGATGACGATGACGCCGGCTCTGGCCATCATGCGCGCGGCCGGATGCCGATGTCGATCATGTTCTCCAGCCCGATGACGACCCCGCGCGCGGTGGCCGCATACGGCACCGCGAGGCGGATGCCGGGGGCATAGGCCTGCGCGGGATCCACGGTGTCATGCGTGATCGTGAGCGATTCGCCAGGGCCCGAGAGGATGACGTCCTGACGGGCGACGACGCCGGGACGGCGCAGCGAGTGCACGGGGACGCTCGCGACCTGCTGCCCTCTCGCGCGCTGATCGGCGTGCGGGGCGCTCACCGGCCCCTGCTCCGCCCTGGCGGCGGCGATGAGCTCCGCAGTGCGCACAGCCGTGCCGCTGGGCGAATCGATCTTGGTGTCGCGGTGGGCCTCGACGATCTCGGCCGATGCGAACAACGGCGCGGCCGCAGCGGCCAGCGACGACCCGATGACCGAGCCGAGCGAGAAGTTGGGGATGAACACCGCACCGGTGCCCGCCTCTTCGACCAGCGGACGCACAAGGGCGATGCGCTCCGCCGACCACCCGGAGGTGCCGACGAGCACGTTGATCCCGCGCTCGACCGCCGCCCGGACGACGTCGACGCTGACCTGCGGGGTCGACGCGTCGACCACGAGGTCCGCGCCGTCGAGCTCGTCCAGGCCGCTGGCGGAGGTGAGCTTGCGCGACACCTCGAAGCCGTCGAGCTCGTCGATCACCTGCGCGATGATCGTGCCGAGCTTGCCCGAGCCGCCGACGAGTGCCACCTGAAGCGTCATGCACCCAGTCTATTTGCGCTCACACCGGCATCGCGTCCGGCAGGCCGGTACGCAGCTCCATCGGCAGGTGGCTCAGCTCGTTGTGGTTGATCAGCGTCCACGGGCGCCCCTGCTTCTGCCCGATGACCGTGAGACCGCAGTGCGCCTGGTTCAGCGTCATCCAGCGCCAGTCGGGCGCGCCGAGCACCTCGCGCACGAACCACGCGATGACGAAGTTGTGCGTGATGAGGACCTCGTGCACGTCGCCCTGCTTGCGGACGAGGAACTCGTTCACAGCATCCGCCATCTGCGCTCCCCCTGCCTCGATCTCGGCGTCGGTCACCGACCCGAAGAACGACTCGTACACCGCGGGGGTGTCCTCGTTCATGCCGGTCGGAACGCAGTCGAACAGCAGCGCGGACGGTTGCGGGGTGACCGACGGCAGCCGCTCGGCGATCGCGCGGGCCGTCTCGGTCGCCCGCAGCAGCGGCGAGTGCCACACGGCGTCCAGAGGGAGACCGGAGAGCCGGTCCGCGATCAACTCGGCCTGGCGCTGCCCCCGGGGCGAGAGGGGTCCGTCGTCGACGCCGTGCTCGGCATCCTGATGTTCACCATGTCTGACCAGATATATGTAGTGCGTCACAACCCGCTCGCTTCGTCGCCAGCCTTCACAGGGGCGTTCCCAGCCTAACCCGGACTCGAGCGCCGGGCCACGCGCGCATCGGTCAGTTGCCGACGCGGGTCAGTTCGGCGACCTGGGCGCGGGTCAGGGTGATCCCTGCGCCCTGCATCAGCTCGTCGACGTGCTCGGTGGCGAACGTGTTGACGATCGGCGCGACGATGCTGCTCCGTGCGAGCAGCCAGGCGATCGACACCGCCGCCACGGGTGCTCCCACGTCGGCTGCGACCTGGTCGAGGGCACGGAGGATGCGCGTGCCCCGGCGGTTGAGATGCCCGCGCAGCTGCTCGCCGCGCACACCGCGTGAGACGTGGGCTTTGCTGCGGTGCCTGCCGGAGAGGAACCCGTGCTCGAGCGCATGGGACGGTGTCACGGCCAGCCCCTGCGCCCCGGCGACGAGGCGCAGATCTCCTTCGAAGGCCTCGCGGCGGATGAGGTTGTACGGCTCATCGACGACCTCGATGCGCGGGTATCCGGCCGAGGCGAGGATGCGCGCCTCGACGAGCTGCTCGGGTGAGAGCCCGAACGCGCCGATCGTGCCGACCTTGCCGGCGTCGCGCAGCCATTCCACCGTGGCGAGGGCATCCTCCACGGAGGCCGTGCGATCGAGTGTGGCATCCAGGTAGATCACGTCGATGCGTTCGACGCCCAGCCGGGTGAGCGAGCCCTCCACGGCGCGGACGAGGTTCGTCGAACCCAGACCCGGATTGTCGGCGTGCGAGCCGACGCGGACGCTGAGCACGGTCCGATCGCGCAGTCCGCGGGAACGCAGCCACTGCCCGATGATGTGCTCACTGCGACCGCCGGAGAATCCGTCGGCCGTGTGGACCGCGTTGCCGCCGAACTCGACATAGCGATCGAGGATCGCATGACTCGTCTCGAGGTCGACGTTCCAGCCGAACTCGGCTGCACCGAGCATGAGCGGGAAGGTCTGGATGCCGCTGTCGCCGAGCGCGACCCGGATGCCCTCTCCGACACCGGGACCGACGACGGGGATCGGCGCCGACGGATGCTCGGCGTTCTGCTCGGCGCGCTCGGGCTGCTCCTCAGCAGTCCCCGTGCCGAACAATCGCATTCTCACCACCCCCGGGGTGCGCACTCCCCGAGTGCGTACTCACAGGGTAAGCGAGAACGGCGACATCGCCGTCCATTGACGGTAACGAGAGCGGAACTTCCGATAACGGTTCGATCACGCACAACGCCGCGACGGCCCGGATTCCGCACATGAAGTGCCGAACCCGGGCCGTCGTGTGGAGGTGTTACGCCTCGGTGGTCTCCGCCTCAGCGGCCTCGGCCGGAGCGTCGTCGAGCACGGGCTCGAGCGACAGCTTGCCGCGGTCGTCGATCTTGGTGATCTTCACGAGCAGCTTCTGGCCGACCGAGAGGACGTCGTCGACGTTCTCCACGCGCTTGCCACCGGCGAGCTTGCGCACCTCGGTGACGTGCAGCAGGCCGTCCTTGCCGGGCAGCAGCGAGATGAAGGCGCCGAACGAGGCGATCTTCACGACGGTGCCGAGGAACTGCTCGCCTACCTCGGGGTTGGTCGGGTTGGCGATCGCGTTGACCTGGGCACGAGCGGCCTCGGCCGACGGACCGTCGACGGCGCCGATGTAGACGGTGCCGTCCTCCTCGATGGAGATCTGCGCGCCGGTCTCGTCCTGGATCGCGTTGATCGTCTTGCCCTTCGGGCCGATCAGCTCGCCGATCTTGTCGACCGGGATCTGCACGCTGATGACGCGCGGCGCGGTCGGCGCCATCTCGTCAGGAGCGTCGATCGCGGCGTTGAGGACGTTCAGGATCGTCAGACGCGCGTCCTTGGCCTGCGTCAGAGCGCCCGCGAGGACGTCGGACGGGATGCCGTCGAGCTTCGTGTCGAGCTGGATCGCCGTGATGAACTCACTGGTGCCCGCGACCTTGAAGTCCATGTCGCCGAGGGCGTCCTCGGCGCCGAGGATGTCGGTGAGGGCCGCGTAGCGGGTCTCGCCGTCGACCTCGTCGGAGACGAGGCCCATCGCGATGCCGGCCACGGCCGCACGCAGCGGCACACCGGCGTTCAGCAGTGACAGGGTCGATGCGCAGACCGAACCCATCGACGTCGAGCCGTTGGAGCCGAGGGCCTCGGACACCTGACGGATCGCGTACGGGAACTCCTCGCGGCTGGGCAGCACCGGCACGAGTGCGCGCTCGGCGAGGAAGCCGTGCCCGATCTCGCGACGCTTCGGCGACCCGACTCGGCCGGTCTCACCGGTCGAGTAGGGCGGGAAGTTGTAGTGGTGCATGTAGCGCTTGCTCGTCGTGGGAGAGAGCGAGTCGATCTGCTGCTCCATCTTGAGCATGTTCAGCGTGGTGACGCCCATGATCTGGGTTTCGCCGCGCTGGAAGATCGCCGAACCGTGCACGCGCGGGATGACCTGCACCTCGGCGTCGAGCGGGCGGATGTCGGCGAGGCCGCGGCCGTCCATGCGCACGCCCTCGGAGAGGATGCGTCCGCGGACGATGCCCTTGGTGACCGACTTGTACGCGCCGGAGACCTCGCCTGCGGCGGACGCGGGCAGGGTGCCTGCCTCGATGGCCGCGGCGACCTCGGCCTTGACGCGGTCCTTGACCTCGTCATCGGCTTTCTGGCGCTCGATCTTGTCGGCGATCTGGTAGACCTTCTCGAGGTCCGCGGTCGCGGACGCGGCGATGAAGTCGTAGGTCGCCTGCTCGTACGCCGGGAAGACCGGGTAGACGCCCGGCTCCTTGGCGGAGTGCGAAGCCATCTCGGCCTGCGCCTCGACGAGCTGCTTCAGGAACGGCTTTGCGGCCTCGAGACCACCGGCGACGATGTCCTCGTTCGGCTTGACGGCGCCGCCCTTGATGAGGTTCCAGCTGTTCTCGGTGGCCTCGGCCTCGACCATCATGATCGCGACGTCTTCGGAGCCGTCGGCCTTCTTGACCACGCGGCCGGCGACCATGAGGTCGAAGACGGCCTCCTCGACCTGAGCCTGGTTCGGGAACGCGACCCACTGGTCGGCGTTCTCGCCGTGGCCGGGGATGAGCGCGAGACGGACACCGGCGATCGGACCGGAGAAGGGCAGACCCGAGATCTGGGTCGACGCGGATGCCGCGTTGATCGCCAGAGCGTCGTAGTACTCGCCCGGAGCGATCGAGAGGACCGTGATGACGATCTGAACCTCGTTGCGCAGTCCGTCGACGAACGACGGGCGCAGCGGACGGTCGATCAGGCGGCAGACGAGGATCGCCTCGGTCGAGGGACGGCCCTCGCGACGGAAGAACGAACCGGGAATCTTGCCCGCTGCGTACGAACGCTCTTCGACGTCGACGGTCAGCGGGAAGAAGTCGAAGCCCTCGCGCGGGTGCTTGCCGGCGCTGGTCGCGGAGAGGATCATCGTCTCTCCGTCGAGGTAAGCCGCAACCGAACCCTGTGCCTGCTGAGCGAGGCGACCGGTTTCGAAGCGGACGGTGCGGGTGCCGAAGCGGCCGTTGTCGAGAACGGCCTCGGCGGCAGTGATTTCAGGACCTTCCAAGAGGTCTCTCCTTCTTTGTTTAGACTCGTCCGTCCGTGTGACGGGCGAGCTCATTCATCGCGGAGCGGAGCCTCAGAGTTCGGGCGCGCGGGCACTCCCGCGAATCTCGCCTGCGCTGGCCACCAGTAGAAGACCACCCGGCATGTGCCGAGGAACCCACCACAGGGGACCAGCTTCTCGCCGATTCCACTCCGTATCAGCGTACCAGCGCCCGCTGCGCCTGTCAGCGGACGCACGGCGCGATGCGGGCGCGTGTCCTCCGAATGGCCGACAGCACGGCGACCGCTCCGCGCAGTATCTTCAATCATGACCGCACTCACCGCTCCGTCGCCCGCACCGTCCCGATACCGCAGGCTCGGCACCGCGTCGCTCGTCACCGGCGTCGCCACGCTGCTCGCCGCCGTGATCGGTGTCGCTGTCTCCGCCGCAACGCCGGGAGCCGCCGCGCTGGGTGTCGCCGCCCTCGGGCTCGGCGTCGTCGCGATCATCGCCGCGGCGTCGCTCGTGCTCGGCATCGTCGCGGTGTCCCTCTGCCGGCCGCGCACGATCGCGATCTGGGGACTGGGCATCACGGTCGCGACGATCGTCGCCCTCGCCTTGATCGTCTTCCCGCCGTCCCTGTGGTGGGGATGAACCGGCGTCACCGAACTTCGGCGCCTCGCATGCTCGACGACCGGCCGATGTAGACGTAGTCGTCGTGCTTGGCGACCCTCCCGTCGCCGGCCACCCGCCCCCGCATGCGCCGCCACACCCAGGGCAGGGCGTGCTCGCGCCACCACGCGGCCCTGGTCGTGGCATCCGCGTCGTGCAGCACCTGATCCAGCGCTCCGAGCGTCTCGGCGTGCGGCACCCCGAGCAGGTCGCCCGCGACGTACGCGAGGAAACGGTGCCCCCTGCTGCCGAGGTGGACGAGGTCCTCTCCCCAGTTCGGGCGGGCGCCGAGAGTCGGATGCAGGTCGGTGTCGAGCAGGATGGCGCCGTGGCGCTCGGCGATGCCGGCCAGTCGTGCGGCGAACGCCGCGAACCTGGAGGCGAACACCGCTGCGGCCCTCCGGCCCGGCAGGAACGGCGTGACGAGCAGCACATCGGCGCCGTCGGCGCGAAGCTGCCGCACCGTCTCCTCGACCTCGGCCGCAAGGGCAGGGACATCGGCATGGGACTTCACGAGGTCGTTCGCGCCGATGAGGATCGAGACGAGATCGGGTCGCAGCTCGCGCGCCCTGGTCAGCTGCTCGCCGCGGACGTCGCGCACACGCCGGGAGCGCACGGCGAGATTCGCGTAGTGGATGCCGCCCCGGGCCGACAGCAGCAGCGCGAGCCGGTCCGCCCAGCCGCGCAGCGCGCCATCCGGGCCTGGGTCGCACAGACCCTCCGTGAGCGAGTCGCCCAGGGCGACGTAGCGCTGCCACCGGCCGTTCCGTGCAGCCCCGGCCGGCTCAGGACGTCGCGGGCGAGGCGCCCGCAGCGCACGATCGACGACGTGGAGCTCTCGCGCCTCGTCGAAGTGGTCCAGCAGCTGATCGCACACGGCCTGCCAGCTGCGGCCCTCGACGGCGGCACGGCCGGCGACGCCGAAGGCCCGGCGCTTGCGCGCATCGCCGGCGAGATCCAGGACCCGCATCCGCAGATCGTCGAGGTCTCCGGGACGGTACAGCCAGCCGTCGATGCCCATGCGGACGAGATCGAGCGGCCCGCCCCGACCGGTCGCGACGATCGGCACGCCGCTGGCGTGCGCCTCCTGCAGGGTCTGCCCGAACGTCTCGCTCTCGCCGGGGTGGACGAACACGTCGAAGGAGGCCATGGCCGTGGCGAGGCGGTCGCCGTCGAGATGTCCGAGGAACACGGCCCCGGGCATGAGCGTCTCGAGGCGCGAACGGGCAGGTCCCTCGCCGACGATGACGAGACGGACGCCGGGCAGGCCGTGCAGCACCCGCAGATCCTCGACCTGCTTCTCGGCCGCCAGGCGCCCGACGTACCCGACGACGACCTCGCCCGCCGGGCGCTGCCAGTTCTCGTCCCGAGCGCCGGGATGGAAGCGCTCGGCGTCGACCCCGCGGCCCCAGCGGCGGATCCGGTCGACGCCGAGTCCGACGAGCTGCTGCTCCGACTCGGAGGAGGGAGCGAGGGTCAGCGTCGCACGCCGGTGCAGGCGCATGATGTGGTTCTGCGCGAAGCTCGCCGTCGCGGCGACCCGGTAGCGCTCGGTATAGGCGGCCACGTCGGTCTGATAGGCCGCGACGGAGGGCACGCCGAGGCGGCCCGCGGCCAGCACGCCGCGCCATCCGAGCGCGAACGGCGATGCGAGGTGGACGACGTCCGGACGGAACCGCGCAAGCGACCCGGCCACGCGGTGAACGGTCGCAGCGCCCACCCGGACGTTGCGGTATCCGGGAAGCGCCATGCTCGTCACGGTTTCGACAGCGGCCCCGTGCATGTCCGTGGGGATGCCGACGGCATCCGGTGCGATCACGTGGGCAGCATTCCCCGTGCGCTCGAGGTGCCGCAGGATCTGCAGCACGGACCCGGTCACCCCGTTCATGTGCGGCAGGAAGGATTCGGTCACGATCGCGACTCTCACGATGCCAGGATGCCCCGCCGGTGCGGCACGGCAGCGTGGGGACAGCCGCCGGAACCGAGAGTTCACCGGTTGCACGACTTTCCTTCACCGGCTGTCCCCGATTCGGTTTCCGTTCATCTCGGGCGCGCATCGTCGAGACGTGATCACCGACGTGGTTCTGGATGCCGTGCACGGCCCGTGGGCCCTGATCGCCATGGCGCTCCTCGTGCTCGGCGACGCCTTCTTCGTCGTCGTCCCGGGCGAGATCGCGGTGACGGCCCTCGGCGCCCTGTCGATCTCGTCCGGCGCACCGCCGCTGTGGGCGGTCATCGCCGTGGCTGCCGCGGCCGCCGCCTGCGGCGACCTGCTCTGCTACAGCATCGGTCGCTGGGCGGGCATCGAACGCTGGCGGTGGATACGGTCGGCACGAGTGGTCAGGGCGCGCACGTGGGCGCATGGCCGTCTGCAGTCGGGAACCGCTGTCGTGCTGTTCACCGCGCGGTTCATCCCGTTCGCCCGGCTCGCCGTGAATCTCGTCGCCGGAGCGACGCGCGTCCCTCTCCCCCGCTACGCCGCCCTGGTCGCGGTCGCCGCGACCGGCTGGGCCGCCTATCAAGCCGCCGTCGGCGCCCTCTTCGCGGCGATCCTGCCCGGCGGCCCCATCGTCGCGATCCTCGTGTCCGTCGTCACGGCGATCGTCATCGGAGCGCTGATCGACCTGTTGATCCGCCGCCGCGATCGTGCGCGCGCGGGCTATCGATCCCCCGCGCGGCGCGACTAGGCTGACCGCATGAGCACCGAAGAAGGCGCTGCGTCCCCCTCGGACGACATGAAGCGCAAGTTCAAGGAAGCGCTCGAGAAGAAGAACGCTCACCACCGCGACGGCGAGTCGCACATGGACGGCGACTCCGCCGTCCATGCGGTGAACGCCCCGCAGACGCGGCGCGAGTTCCGACGCAAGAGCGGTTGACCGTCCAGAAGGCGCCGACCCGGATCCGGGTCGGCGCCTTCCTCATGCTGGCCTCACTCCCCTGCGAGCCCTCCGAGCAGGTGGCCGAACGAGCGCCCCTCGCCGAGGTAGTTCGCCGGATCGAACGGGTCGGATGCTGTCGCGGCATCCTTGCGGGCGATCGCCTCGGCGAGCTCGCGCGCGCCCTTCTCGACGCGCTTGCCGAGCGGGGCAACCTCATCGGCTCCGCCGCCCCAGTCGCTGGATGCTGCGAACACACCCGTCGATACGGCCTCGGCGTGCAGGTAGGCGAACAGGGGACGGATCGCGTAGTCGATCGCCAGCGAGTGCCTGGCCGTTCCCGCGTTCGCGCCGATGAGCACAGGCTTGCCGGTGAGCGCGTCGGGGTCGAGGACGTCGATGAACGACTTGAACAGCCCCGAGTAGCTGGTCGAGAAGATCGGGGTCACGGCGATCAGCGCATCGGCCGAGTACACCGTGTTGATCGCCGTCTCGAGGTTCGCCGGTGCGAATCCGGTCAGCATGTTGTTCGTGATGTCGTGCGCGAAGTCGCGCAACTCGATCACGTCGACCGACGCCTCGATGTCGCGCTCGGCGAGCTGCTTCACGGTCTCGGCGGCCAGCTTGTCGGCCAGCATCCGCGTCGAGGACGGGTTCGAGAGCCCACCCGAGATCACGGCGATGCGACGCTCGGTCATGCTCAGGCCCCCTTCCGGCCGAGTCCGAACGCGGCACCGGCGGGCGCCGGCATGTCCTGGTAGGGCGATCCTGCGGTGAGGTTGTCGCCGCGGTTGGCGCCGGGACGGGCCTCGCGCGCCGGTCCGTCGCCGTAGACCGCCTTGACGCGGGCCGCATGCGTGGGCGCATCCGGCACCGCGGCCGGGCGGTTCTTCGCCAGCTCCTTGCGCAGCACGGGCACGACCTCGCCGCCGAGGATGTCGAGCTGCTCGAGCACGACCTTCAGCGGGAGTCCGGCGTGGTCGATGAGGAACAGCTGGCGCTGGTAGTCGCCGAACGTGTCGCGCATCGCGGCGTAGCGGTCGATGACCTGCTGCGGCGAGCCGACGGTGAGCGGCGTCATCTCGGTGAAGTCCTCCATGCTGGGGCCGTGACCGTAGACGGGTGCGTTGTCGAAGAACGGGCGGAACTCGTTCACCGCGTCCTGTGAGTTCGCGCGCATGAACACCTGTCCGCCGATGCCGACGATCGCCTGCTCGGGGGTGCCGTGGCCGTAGTGCGCGTAGCGCTGGCGGTACAGCTCGATGAGGCGCTGGTAGTGCTCCTTGGGCCAGAAGATGTTGTTCGCGAAGAAGCCGTCGCCGTAGTACGCGGCCTGCTCGGCGATCTCCGGCGTGCGGATCGAGCCATGCCACACGAACGGCGCCACGCCGTCGAGCGGCCGGGGCGTCGAGGTGAAGCCCTGCAGCGGGGTGCGGAACTTGCCCTCCCAGTCGACGACGTCCTCGTCCCAGAGCTTGCGCAGGAGCGCATAGTTCTCGATCGCCAGCGGCAGCCCTTGACGGATGTCCTGCCCGAACCACGGGTAGACCGGGCCGGTGTTGCCCCGGCCGAGCATGAGGTCGGTGCGGCCGTCGGAGATGTGCTGCAGCATCGCGAAGTCCTCGGCGATCTTCACCGGGTCGTTCGTCGTGATGAGCGTGGTGGAGGTGGAGAGGATCAGCCGCTCGGTCTGCGCCGCGATCGCGGCAAGGGTCGTGGTCGGCGACGAGGACCAGAACGGCGGGTTGTGGTGCTCGCCGATCGCGAAGACGTCGAGGCCCACTTCTTCCGCGTGCGTGGCGATCCGGATCGCGTCCTTGATCTTCTGCCGCTCGCTCGGGGTCTCACCGGTGACGGGGTTCTGCGTGATGTCACTGACGGTGAAGAGTCCGAACTGGATGCCCGAGGTCTCGGTCTGCTCGCTCATGGTCTGATGCTCCGGTCTCGCGGCGGATGCTGTGGCATCCGCATCTATTCATTTGAATGTATCTGATGCAACGCCACCCCGCCAACTTTATTCCCGGCCGGTAGCCTTCAAGGGTGAGCAGCACCCCGCAGACCCCGAGTGCCCCTCCGACCGGCGGCATCGCCCGCGCGAAGCGACGCGTGCCGTTCTGGGACAACGCCCGCTACGCATGCATCGTCCTCGTCGTGCTCGGTCATGCCATCCAGCGGTTGACGTACGACTCCAGCATCGCGATGGCCCTGTATCTCGCGGTGTACGCGTTCCACATGCCGGCGTTCGCGATCATCTCGGGCTACTTCTCGAAGGCGGCCCCGCCCACGAGGAAGCAGATGTCGCGCGTCATCACCGACATCCTCGTACCGTACGTCATCTTCGAACTGCTCTGGACCCTCACCAAGTGGCTCGTCGAGGGACAGGCGAACCCGAACATCACACAGCCGTCGTGGACCCTGTGGTTCCTCCTGGCGCTGGGGATCTTCCGGCTCGTCCTCCCCTACCTCGCCCTGCTGCGCTGGCCGCTCGTGTGGAGCCTGCTGATCTCGATCGGCGCAGGCTACCTGCCCAACGTCGACAGCACGTTCTCGCTGTCGCGCACCCTGGGATTCCTGCCGTTCTTCGTGCTCGGCTGGTGGGTGCGCGAGCACGATCTCGTGAACCGGCTGCGACTGATCGACTTCCGCCCGTGGTGGGTGCGCGCGGTCGCCCTCGCGATCTTCGCCGTCGAGGGGTTCATCGCGTGGAACTGGGTGGATCTGTGGAAGAGCGTCGACCTCGACACCTGGTTCTTCTACAACGACTCGTACTCCGATCTCGGCGCGCATGTGTGGTGGTCCGGCGGCATCCGGCTCCTGCTGATCGTGCTCGGCGTCGTCCTCAGCGTCGCCTTCTTCGCCCTGATCCCCCGCGGCGAGCACTGGTGGACGAAGTTCGGTCAGTACACGATGTACGTCTACCTGCTGCACTCGTTCGTGCTTTACCCGTTCCGCGAGACGGGGATTCTGCGCAACGCGGAGCCGACCTGGTTGTGGCTGCCCGCCGTCATCGTGCTCTCGGTGGCGATCGCCGTGGTGCTGGCCACGAGGCCGGTGCGGTGGGTGTTCCGCCCGCTGATCGAACCGCGGGCGCGGTGGCTGTTCTCGGACACGCAGCTCGTCGAGACGTCGAGGCGCGACGACCCCACCGGATCGCGGCGTCCTCGGGAGGGCGCGAAGCGTCAGGCGAACAGTCCCGATCCGACGTAGGACCCCGGTGCCGCACCGGGCGGGATCGCCCAGATACCGGTGCCGATGTGCCGGATGTACTCGTTCATGAGGTCGCTCGAGACCGATGCCAGCCCACATGCGCGGAAGCACATCGCGACGGCCGAGGCGGCGGAGATAGGCGACGAGGATGCCGACGGCAGTCCTTAGCGAGCTGACATTAGCACCCTGCGCGCGATGTCCGTAACACTCGCCCGCCCTCGCAGAAAACGGACTTACTCTCGGGTCATGGCTGATCTGAACCTCCCCATCCTCGACCTGTCCGACCTGGACAAGAGCCCCGAGGACGCCGCCCGCTTCCGCGAAGACCTCGCCGTGGCCGCCCATGACGTCGGATTCTTCTACCTCGTCGGAACGGGCATCGAGCACGATCTGTTCCGGCGGCTCCAGCGGGCTGCGCGCGACTTCTTCGCCCTGCCTGAGGACGACAAGCTCGCCATCGAGAACGTGCACAGCCCGCAGTTCCGCGGGTACACCCGCATCGGCGGCGAGCTCACCCAGGGCAAGATCGACTGGCGCGAGCAGATCGACATCGGCCCGGAGCGCGAGAGCGTGCAGGGCGGCCCCGCATACAACCGGCTGATCGGCCCGAACCTGTGGCCCGCGGTGCAGCCGGAGCTGCGCGAGGTCGCCGAGAGCTGGCAGCGGCACCTCACCGCCATCTCGCGGAAGCTGCTGAGCAGCTGGGCAGAGGCCCTCGGCGCTGCTCCCACGCACTTCGACGCCGCGTTCGAGGAGGCCGAGAGCCTGCTCAAGATCGTGCGCTACCCGGGAACGGATGCCGTCGAGCCCCAGCAGGGCGTCGGCATCCACAAGGACGGCGGAGTTCTCACGCTGCTCTGGGTGGAACCGGGCAAGGGCGGCCTGCAGGTCGAGCGCGGCGGCGAGTGGGTGGATGCACCGCCGGTCGATGACGCATTCATCGTCAACATCGGCGAGATGCTCGAGTACGCCACGGGCGGCTATCTCAAGGCCACCAAGCACCGCGTGATCTCGCCGAAGGCGCCCGACGACCGCGTCTCGGTGCCGTTCTTCTTCAATCCGGCGCTGAACTCGCAGGTGCCGGTCATCGACCTGCCCGACGAGTTGCGCGCGCAGTCACGAGGCGTCTCGGGCGAGGGCGAGAACCCCATCGACGGCGTCTACGGCGAGAACGCGCTGCGCTACCGGCTGCGTGCGCACCCGAACGTCGTCGAGATCCACCACGCGGATCTGGCGAACGCGCCCAGCTGAGCTCCCGGAAACAGTGAAGGCCTCCCCACACCGTGGGGAGGCCTTCTCAAGAATGTTCTGCGCGATTGAACGCTGGTCGCGTTATCGGCGATTCGGATCGGCGTGCGCCGATCCTCTCCAGACTGCGTCTGATTGCGTCCTGAGGCTTATCGCCGCAGTCCGAGTCGCTGGATCAGCGAGCGGTAGCGCTCGATGTCCACGCTCTGGAGGTAGCCGAGCAGACGACGACGCTGACCGACGAGCAGGAACAGCCCACGACGCGAGTGGTGGTCGTGCTTGTGCTCCTTGAGGTGCTCGGTGAGGTCCTTGATGCGCTGCGTCAGCATTGCGGCCTGCACCTCGGGGGATCCGGTGTCACCGGGGTGCGTCGCGTACTCTTCGATGATCGCCTTCTTGACGTCTGCTTCCAGTGCCATAGATTCGATCCCCTTTCAGTCGTTGCGCGGCGCCCGACGCCTGATGCGTGGGCTCTCTTTATCCGCGGCCGATCAAACGGCAACCTGTAGAGTCTACCAGCCCCGCGGACACCGGATAGCCTCGTCCGGTGAGCAGCGCCCTGATCGATCTCCGCCCCTTCCGGGCGAGCCCCGCCTTCACCCGCCTGTGGATCGGATCCACCCTTGCGGGCATGGGCGGGCAGCTGACACTTGTCACGATCATGCTGCACGTGTTCGAGCTGACCTCGAGCACGTTCGCGGTGTCGATGGTCGCCGTCGCAGGCCTCGTGCCGATGATCCTCGCCGGACTCTACGGCGGAATGCTCGCCGACGCGTTCGACCGCCGCGTCGTCGGGTTGATCGCGGCCGTGATCACGTTCGCCTCCACGCTCATGCTCGCGGCGCTGACCTGGACCCACCTCGAGACGATCTGGTGGCTCTACGCGCTGAGCATCATCAACGCGGCGGCGAACTCGGTCGGTATGGCGACGCGCAGCGCGATCATCCCGCGTCTTCTCCCCCGCGACCTGCTGGCTTCGGCATCCGCACTCAACGGCATCACGATCGGGATCATGGTGATGGTCGGTCCCGCGCTCGCCGGCGTGCTGGTCGCGACCACCGGCTACGGCTGGACGTACACGATCGACGTCGTCCTCATGCTCGCGATGTTCATGGGTCTGTGGACTCTTCCGTCGCTCCGCCCTGAGGGAACGATCGTCCGCCCAGGGCTCGAGTCCCTCGTCGACGGGTGGCGCTTCCTCCAGCGGGCGAAGAACATCCGGATGCAGTACATCCTCGACATCATCGCGATGACCTTCGGCCAGCCTGTCGCGCTGTACCCGGCGCTGGGCACGGTTCTGCTCGGAGGCGGCGCGGTCACCACGGGTGCACTGACAGCCGCCGTCGCGGCGGGCACGTTCCTGTCGAGCCTGTTCTCGGGCCGGGTCGTGCGCTACCGATGGCACGGTCGTGGCATCCAGCGCGCGATCCAGGCCTATGGAGCGGCGATCCTCGTGTTCGGAGCCGTCCTCCTCATCGGGGTGTGGATGCCGCCCGCCGACGAGACCCACGTCAATCTCGGACTCATCATCGCCGCGTGCATCGCGCTCGCGGCATCCGGCGCCGCCGACAACGTCAGCTCGATCTATCGCAGCACGATGATGCAGGCATCGGTGCAGGACAGCATCCGCGGCAGACTCCAGGGGATCTTCATCATCGTCGTCACCGGAGGACCCCGCATCGGCGCGCTCTACGCAGGTACGCTCGCAACGCTCACCGCGTTGTGGTTCCCACCCCTGCTCGGAGGGTTCATCGTCATCGTGCTGGTCGCGCTGCTCGTGCGGTCGGCGCCGTCCTTCCGCGACTATGACGCCGAGGACCCCGCACCCTGATGGGCGCGGGGTCCTCGGGGAGACGCGGCGTCAGTCCTGCTGCAGCGAGCCCTGCAGGTCGAGGTTGATCGTGACGTCTTTGCCGACGAGGACGCCACCGGTCTCGAGAGCGGCGTTCCAGGTGAGGCCGAAGTCCTCGCGATTGATGGTGGTCGTCGCCGACGCGCCGGCCTTGTAGTTGCCCCACGGGTCGGAGCCGAACCCGCCGAAGTCGAACGCGAAGCTCACCGGCTTCGTGACACCGCGGATCGTGAGATCGCCGTCGACGAAGAAATCGCCGTCCTCGACGCGGGTTCGCGTGGAGACGAAGTCCATCGTGGGGAAGTTCTCAGCGTCGAAGAAGTCGGCCGAGCGCAAGTGGGCGTCGCGACCTTCGTCCTTGGTGTCGACGGACGTGACGTCGACGGACGCCTCGACCTTGGCGTCGAGCGGGTTCTCGGGGGCGATGAGAGTCGCGCTCTTCACACCGAACGTGCCGCGCACCTTCGAGATCATCATGTGGCGCACGCTGAAGGTGACCTCGCTGTGCGCGGGGTCCAGGGTCCAGGTGCCGGGGCGGTAGCCGGGGACGTCGATGGTCATATGGGGGTTCTCCTCGAGATCAGGGCCGCGTCGCGGCGTTCACGTCATCCAACCTACATGCGTTCGCATGTATTCCCTGAGTGCGAACCGAATACTCATCACGAAGGCCTCCGCCCGATCCACGGGCGGAGGCCTTCGTATCGATGCGACAGGTCAGCCGACGGCCACGAGGTCGATGATGAAGATGAGGGACTTGCCGGAGAGGAAGTGCCCGGCACCAGCGGGCCCGTACGCCAGGTGCGGCGGGATGACCAGCTCGCGACGTCCCCCGACCTTCATGCCCGGGATGCCGTCCTGCCACCCCTGGATCAGGCCGCGAAGCGGGAACTGGATGGTCTCGCCGCGGCCCCAGGACGAGTCGAACTCCTCGCCCGAGTCGTACTCGACACCGGCGTAGTGCACGGTGACGGTGTCGCCGGGCTTGGCCTCGGCGCCGTCGCCTTCGATGAGGTCACGGATGACGAGCTCTGCGGGAGCAGGGCCGGTGGGGGCGTCGAACTCGGGCTTTGTGCGATCAGTCATGCCTCCATACAACCCTGCGTCGTCACCGTCGGTCAACGTGATGACGACAGCCGACAGCGAACAGACGGAAGGTCCGTGGCAAGACTCAGCGCCCGGTGCTGCGGCGATGCCTGCGAGTCTCCCGGGCGCTGAGTTGATCTGAGACCAGGGTGCACCCGGTCGCCGAACATGTCAAGGGTCAGTACGCGAGCAGCGCAGTGCGGGTCGCCGACGTGCGGGTGAGCAGCGCTCGCTCATCCTCAGCTGCGAGCGGATCCCGCCCTGTGATCGCCCGCTGGCGAACGGCCGCGAGGGCGGCGGCATCCCGGATGAACTGCTTCATCAGTGCCCGACGATCTCCGCTCAGGGTCGCGGCCCATTGCATCGCCACCTTGCGCCCGGCCGGGGTCGCGAGCATCGTGACCTCCTCCGGGGTGAACCATCCAGCCGCGGCGTACTCCCCCAGCCGCTCGCGCGTGAGCCGCGCCTCCTCCCGGCGCAGGGCGACGATCACCAGGATGAAACCGATGAACAGCGGGACCTGCAGCGTGACGTAGAGCGCGAAGAAGTCGGCGAACATGGCGGAGCCGTTCCAGAAGCCGTGCAGCAGCATCGCGCCGATGAGGCCGATGCATCCGCTGCCGAGCGCGGCGCTCCGGGAGGCGTGCCGTCGCGCCGCGAGGCCCATCGCGAAGCCCGTGAGGCTCGTGAACATGGCGTGGGCGAACGGCGAGAGCAGCCCGCGCATCACGAACGTGGCGGTCAGCTGCGATCCCCCGCCCTCGATGAGACTGATGGCGAAGTACTGGATGTTCTCGGTGAACGCGAATCCGCCGCCGATCAGGGCGCCGTACACGATGCCGTCGACCGGGCCGTCGAACGCGCGTCTGCCGATCAGGAAGATGATGAAGATCCCCAGCCCTTTGGCGATCTCCTCGACGATCGGCGCCTGGATCACCGTGCTGAGGACCTCTGCGCGCAGACCGATCGCCAGCGTGATCGCGAGATCGACGAGCAGCGTGATCCCGATCGCGGCGATCGCGCCCCACGCGATCGCGAAGGCGATCAGGGACTTCGGCTCCGGTTCCCACCGATCGATGATGTACACCCCGACGAACACGATCGCCAACGGGACGAGGGCGATGACCAGACCGATGCCGGATGCCACCGCCCCCAGCGCCCACACGAAGTACCCGATCAGGGCGACCAGCACGAAGCCCAGAATGCCGAAGAGCCAGATCGAGACGGTTCGTCCGCGGCGCGCCGGCACGGGTAGCGCCGGGAGAGCGGGCCCCGGAGCCGTCACAGTCGGGGCGGGCGGCGAATACACCGTCGGCTGCGCAAGGGCCGATGCATACACCTGCCGGGTGTTGTCGTATTGGGCAGGTCCTCCGAAGGTCATAGCCAAAGCCTAGAGGCATGCGAAGCGACGACGGGGAAGGCGACCGGTAGCTTAGAACGCATGCGTTTCGCCCATCTCCGCGGTCCCGACTCCTCCGACATCCGGCTCGCCGTCATCGAAGAGTCCACTGCGATCCTCGTCTCCGACCTGCTCTCCCCCGCTCCCGGCACCCTGCAGGAGCTCATCGCCGGCGGAGACGACGCGCTCGAGGCGCTGCGCGACGCACTCGCGAACGTCGGCGCGCCGCGGCATCCGCTGGGTGACTTCGGGTTCGCGTCGGCCGTGATCGACCCGCCCGTCGTGCTCGCCGTCGGCTTGAACTACGCCGCGCACTCCAGCGAGCTGGGCCTGAAGACCGACACGGCACCGACCGTCTTCACGCTCTGGCCGAACTCGCTGACCGGCCACGAGCAGACCACCGCCTGGCCGCGCGCGCTGAGCGAGTCCGTCGACTACGAGGCCGAGCTCGGCGTCCTCATCGGCCGCCCGGCCAAGGACGTCACCGCGGAAGACGCCCTGGGCACCGTCTGGGGCTACACCGTGGTAAACGACATCACCGCCCGCGACATTCAGTTCGCCGAAGCGCAGTGGTCGCGCTGCAAGTCGTTCGACGGCTTCACCCCGACCGGACCGTTCGTCGTGACCGCCGACGAGGTTCCCGACCCGCAGGACCTGCACATCTGGGCCGTCGTCGACGGGCAGACCGTGCAGGACGCCAGCACCGGACAGATGGTGCGCTCGGTGGCGACGCTCATCGCCCACCTGTCGCAGTCGATCACGCTCCAGCCGGGCACGCTGATCTCCACCGGAAGCCCGGGCGGTGCCGGCTACTCGCGCGACCCGCAGATCTTCCTGCGCGATCAGTCGATCGTGACGGTCGGCATCGACGGCATCGGCGAGCTGACCACGCACTGCCGCATCCACGACTGAGCACTCCGCCCCGCTCCCGAGCTCGACGCGGGGACCAGGGCGGGCGCTCCGCTCAGATCTGGATCATGTCCTCCGGCGGGACCACGTTGATCGCCGCGGTGACAGCCTCGAGTCCCGACAGACGCGCAGGCGAGAGCTGCTTGGTGACCTCTTCGCGCGTCATCAGCTCGGCCTCGACCACGAGGTCCGCGACGTTCCGGTTGGTCAGCAGCGCGGTCTTCGCGAGCGCGGCCGCGGCGGCGTAGCCGATGAACGGCGTGAGCGCGGTGATGACACCCACGGATGCTCCGACCATCGCGCCGAGGCGGTCCTCATTGGCCGTGATCCCGTCGACGCAGTTCACGCGCAGGGTCCACATCGCCTGGCGCATCCAGGTGATGGACTGGAAGATCGAGTGCGCGATCACGGGCTCGAACGCGTTCAGCTGCAGCTGACCGGCCTCGACGGCCATCGTGACGGTCATGTCGGCGCCCACGACCGAGAACGCGACCTGGTTGACGACCTCGGGGATCACCGGGTTCACCTTGCCGGGCATGATGCTCGAACCCGCTTGCTTCGCGGGCAGGTTGATCTCGCCGAGCCCGGCCTGCGGGCCGGACGAGAGCAGCCGCAGGTCGTTGCAGATCTTCGACAGCTTGATCGCGTTGCGCTTGAGCGACGACGAGAAGGACATGAAGGCACCGGTGTCGCTGGTGGACTCCACGAGGTCGCTGGCGGTCTCGAGGTCGAGTCCGCTGATCTCGCGCAGGTGCTTGAGGACGGCCGGGGCGTAGTCGACGTGCGTGGTGATCCCGGTGCCGATCGCCGTCGCGCCCATGTTGATCTCGAACATGAGCGACGCGTTCTCGGTGAGACGCGAGTGGTCCTCGCCGAGCGTCGTGGCGAAGCCGTGGAACTCCTGGCCGAGCGTCATCGGCACGGCATCCTGGAGCTGAGTGCGGCCGACCTTGAGCACGTCGTGGAACTCGACGGCCTTGCCGAGGAACGAACGGCGCAGCAGGTCGAGCTCGTCCAGGAGCGAGCGCAGGTTCAGCGACAGCCCGATCTTGATCGCCGTCGGGTACACGTCGTTGGTGGACTGGCTGCGGTTGGTGTGGTCGATCGGCGAGAGGAAGTCGTAGTCGCCCTTCTCGCGTCCGGCCATCTCGAGCGCGACATTGGTGATGACCTCGTTCGCGTTCATGTTCGTCGAGGTCCCGGCGCCGCCCTGGATGACGCCGACCGTGAACTGGTCGTGGAACTCGCCGTCGATGACGCGCTGAGCGGCCGCGTCGATCAGGTCGGCGCGCTTCGCATCGAGGACGCCGATCTCCTTGTTCGCGCGGGCGCTGGCCTGCTTGACCATCGCGAGCCCGCGGATCAGGTCCGGGTAGACGGAGATCGGACGCTTCGAGATCGGGAAATTGGCGTCGGCCCTGGCCGTGTGGATTCCCCAGTACGCCTCGGCGGGGATCTCCATGCTCCCGAGCGAGTCGGTCTCGGTGCGGGTCTGTGCGGGCGCGTCAGATTCCATGTCACTTCCTTGTGGGTGGTGGCGGATGGGTACTCCGGGGGATGCATCCATCCTATGCCGGGTTGGCCGCCTCCGCCGTGGCGGCGCGGGCCTCGTCAGTGGTTGAAGACGATCAGCAGCACACCGCTGAGTACGGCCAAGCCGCACAGGGCGAAACAGGCGCACGCGCCGACGAACGCGAGCTGCTTCTGCGCCTGCGAGAGCGGACTCTTCAGCGCCACCTTCGCCGCGTGCTTCTCGGCGCGTTCGATCTCCTTCTCGGAGAGGATCGTGATCGCGTCGGTGAACTCCGCAGGGGTCACGACGGGAATGCGCCCTGCGCGCACGAGCAGCCGGAGGCCCGTCGCGTAGAAGCCGACGATGAGCACGGCGCCGACGAACGCGGCGACGAACACGTTCACGAAGGCCATCCAGTCGATCTCGACGCTCATCGCTGTGCCTCCCGACGCTCGGCCTCTTCGTCGGAGACGTCCCACTCGGCCAGCCGCGCACGTGCACGGCGACTCGCGCTGAGCGCCTCCCACTCCTCCGCCGCCGTCCGCGCCTCGGCGAGCTTGCGGTTCGCGCGATCAGCAGCCTTGCGGGCGGCCTTGATCTCGGCTTCGGAACCGCCGTTCTTCTTGAGTTTGCGGGCGCGACGGCCGGCTTTCTCGGCCTCGTCGGCCTTGCGCTCGGCGCGCGCCATCGCACGGACGAGTTCGATGCGCGTCTGCCTGCGCGTGGGCGGCGGCACCTCAGGATGCTCGACGGCGTGGCCGGAGTCGGCGACGTCGCTCATCGCGTTGGCGTGAGTGACCTCGTTGCGCCGCGACCGCAGGTAGAGGCCGACGATGATCACCACGGCCAGGATCGCGTCGATGATGACGCCGGGCGTTCCGAGCCACACCACGACCAGCGCGGCCAGGGCGCCGACACCGCCCGCGGCGGGGAGTGTCAGCAGCCAGCCGAGCGCGATGCGACCGGCCGTGCGCCAGCGGACCTGCGAGCCGCGGCGCCCGAGGCCGGAGCCGATGACCGAACCCGACGCGACCTGCGTGGTCGAAAGGGCGAACCCGAGAGCGCTGGATGCGAGGATCGTGGCCGCGGTCGAACTCTCGGCCGAGAAGCCCTGGGCGGGCTTGACGTCGGTGAGCCCCTTGCCGAGTGTGCGGATGATGCGCCATCCGCCGAGATACGTGCCCAGCGCGATCGTGAACGCGCAGGCGACGATCACCCACAGCTGGGGTTCGTGGTGCGCTCCCGACTGCCAGCCGACCGTGATGAGGGCGAGGGTGATGACGCCCATGGTCTTCTGCGCATCGTTGGTGCCGTGGGCGAGCGCGACCATCGACGACGTGAAGATCTGGCCGAGGCGGAAGCCGGAGCGGCCGTCGGGCTTGCCGTCGTAGCGTCGGGTGATGCCGTACGCGATCTTCGTCGCGGCGAAGGCGATGATCCCGGCGGTCAGCGGGGCGATCAGAGCAGGCAGCACGACCTTCGACAGCACGACGCCGAAGTTGATTCCGGCCGTGCCGACGCCGATCAAGGTCGCGCCGATCAGTCCGCCGAACAGCGCATGGGACGAACTCGACGGAAGCCCGAGCAGCCAGGTGAGCATGTTCCAGGTGATCGCGCCGATGAGACCGGCGAAGATCAGCGACGGCAGCAGCGCGTGCGAGATGTCGCCCTCGTTGACGATGCCGCCCGAGACGGTCTTGGCGACCTCGGTCGACAGGAACGCGCCGACGAGGTTGAGCAGCGCCGCCAGCAGCACGGCTGTCTTGGGCTTGAGGGCTCCCGTCGCGATGGGCGTCGCCATCGCGTTGGCGGTGTCATGGAAGCCGTTGGTGAAGTCGAAGAACAGTGCCAGTGCGATCACCAGCACAACGATGAGGGCTGCGGTTTCCACCGTTCGCTTTCAGGTCGACGAGAAAGGATGGTGCCGACGCCGTCGGCGTGACGAACGAAGAGTTCATCGTGGGTTTGATTTCCGTTAACCGGCCCGCCCAATCCTCGCACCGTCGTCACCACCGGTCAACTCGACAGCGACTAGCGTTGAGAGGGTGACCAACGCCCCCGCCGCAGCCCGCCGCTCGCACATCCGCACCCACCACGGCGACTCGTTCGACGACCCGTACGAATGGCTGCGCGAGAAGGATTCCCCCGAGGTCGTCGCGCACCTCGAGGCGGAGAACGCCTACACCGACACCGCGACAGCGCACCTCGCCGATCTCCGCGAGACGATCTTCCAGGAGATCAAGGGACGGGTCCAGGAGACCGACCTCTCCGTGCCGTCGCGCCGCGGCGACTGGTGGTACTACAGCCGCAGCGAGGAGGGTTCCCAGTACGGCATCCACTGCCGCGCAGCGGCCGCACCCGACGACTGGACGCCGCCGACGCTCGAGCCGGGGGTTCCCGTCCCGGGCGAAGAGATCCTGCTGGACGGCAACGTCGAAGCCGAGGGCCACGAGTTCTTCTCGCTCGGCTCCTTCGACGTCTCCGATGACGCGACCAGGCTGCTGTGGGCGCCGGACTACGACGGAGACGAGCTGTACACGATCCGTGTGCGCGATCTGACGACGGGAGAGACGCTTGCCGACGAGATCCCCCGCACCGGCGGCGGCTTCTTCACCCCGGACGGCACCGCGATCGTCTACACGACCCGCGACGATGCCTGGCGCCCCGACACGCTGTGGCTCCACCGCCTGGGCACGCCGGTCGACGAGGACGTGAAGCTCTTCCACGAGCCGGACGAGCGGTTCTGGCTGGGAGCCGGGATCACACGCAGCCGCCGCTATCTCGTCATCGGAGTCGGTTCGAGCATCACCAGCGAGGAGTACCTCGTCGATCTGCACGGCGACATCACAGCCGAGCCGCAACTGGTCTGGCCGCGGGTCGAGGGCGTCGAATACGAGGTCGACCATGCAGTCGTCGACGGCGAGGATCGGCTTGTGATCCTGCACAATCAGGATGCCCTCGATTTCGAGCTCGTCTCCGTCGCGGCATCCGACCCGCAGGGCGAGCGTCGGGTGATCATGGCGCATGAGCCGGGCAGACGCATCCTCGGCGTCGACTGCTTCCGCGACTTCGGGGTCGTCGGGTATCGCAGTGAGGGGCTCGAGCGGATCGGCCTCCTCGACTACACAACCGACGCGGTCGAGGAGCTCGGTTTCGACGAACCGCTGTTCTCCGCAGGCCCTGCCGGGAACCCGGAGTGGCACTCCCCCTTCCTGCGGCTGTCGTACACCTCGTTCGTGACCCCCGCGACCGTCTACGACCTCGATCTCGAGACCAGCGAACTCGTACTCCGCAAGCAGCAGCCGGTGCTGGGCGGCTACGAGCCCTCGGAGTACGGCCAGGAGCGGCGCTGGGCCGAGGCCGCGGACGGCACACTGGTGCCGATCTCTCTCGTCTGGAAGCGCTCGTTCGGCGACCCGGGCGCGGGGCTGCGGCCCGTGCACCTGTACGGCTACGGCTCCTACGAGCACTCGATCGACCCCGGATTCTCCGTCGCCCGGCTCTCGGAGCTCGACCGCGGCGTCGTGTTCGCGGTCGCGCATGTTCGGGGCGGCGGCGAGATGGGTCGCGGCTGGTACGAGGACGGCAAGCTCCAGCACAAGCGGAACACCTTCACCGACTTCGTCGCATGCGCCGAGCACCTCATCGCGACCGGTGTCACCTCGGCCGAGCGCATGGTGGCCGAGGGCGGGAGCGCCGGGGGCCTGCTGATGGGCGCGGTCGCGAACCTGGCTCCATCGACGTTCGCCGGCATCCTGGCATCCGTTCCGTTCGTGGACGCGCTGACGTCGATGCTCGATCCGTCACTGCCGCTGACGGTCATCGAGTGGGATGAATGGGGCGACCCGCTGCACGATGCGGAGGTGTACTTCTACATGAAGTCGTACACGCCGTACGAGAACATCCGATCGGATGCCGCATATCCGAAGATCCTCGCGATGACCTCGATCAACGACACCCGGGTGCTGTACGTGGAGCCGGCGAAGTGGGTCGCCGCCCTTCGGCACGCCGGCGCGCAAGACGTGCTCCTCAAGTGCGAGATGGCCGCAGGTCACGGCGGGGTGAGCGGGCGGTACAACGCGTGGCGCGAGCGCTCCTTCGAGCTCGCCTGGATGCTGGACGCCCTCGGCCTCGCCTGACCCGGGCGCCCGGTCGTTCCCCGAGATCAGGACGAATCACCCAGCGCAGGATGATTCCACCCGATTCCTCCTGTCCTCGGTCATTCCTCCTGATCTCGGGGTGAGCGTCCTCAGTCCACAACTGGCCCTGACTTGGCTGCTTTGCCCTGCTCGTGGACTGACGGCCACCTGCTCGGTGGAGGATCCGGCATTGTGAACGCATGCTCCTCGAGGAATGGATGCGACGACACGACGGCGTGGCGCACACCTCGCAGGTCTACGCTGCCGGTTTCAGCAAGCGCACTGTGGCCGCCGCCGTGCAGAGCGGACGGATGCTGCGTGTACGCCGCTCCTGGCTCGTTCTCCGCGACTGCCACCCTGATAGAGCGGCCGCGGCGAGGGCCGGCGGACGACTCACCTGTGTGAGCGCCGCCCGATCACTGGAGCTGTGGGTTCCGGTGCACGAGCACGTGCACGTGGCCGTGTCGCCGACGTCAGCGCGTTTCGATGCACATGGGCTGCGCGTCCACTGGTCGAACGGCCCAGCCCCGTTCGCGCCACGGGCGGCCGTCGACCCGCTGATCAACGTGCTGTTCCACGTCGCTCGATGCCAGCCTCAGCCCGATGCCCTCGCGATCTGGGAGTCTGCGCTCAACAAAGGTCTGATCGGCGCCGAAGCGTTGCGCCGCGTGGCCTGGCGGAGTGAGAGAGCCGCGGCATTGGCCGCGCTGGCATGTCACCTGTCCGATTCCGGGCTGGAGACCCACTTCGTCGATCTCATGCGTGCGATCGGGGTAACGCCCCGCCAGCAGGTGTGGATCGACGGGCATCCAGTGGACACCCTCATCGGCGACCGACTCGTCGTGCAACTGGACGGATTCGCCTTTCACAGCGACGCGGCTGCGCGCAGACGCGACATCGCCGCGGACGTGCGATTGAGGCTGCTCGGGTACACGGTGCTCCGCTTCGACTACCAGCAGGTGCTGTTCGATCCGGAGTTCGTGCGGGATTCGGTGCTGACAGCGATCGCTCAGGGGCTGCATCTCTCCGCATGACGGTGTCCGAGATCAGGACAAAGCACCCCGCTCAGGACGAATCCCACCGAAAGCTCCTGATCTGGGCCGAGGCTCCTGTTCTCGGGACGCCCGCCCGACGGCGGTGGCTCAGCCGAAGAGGGCCGCGGCCTCGTCGTAGCGGTAGCGCGGGACGGTGTTGAGCTCGCCCAGCGCCTCCTCGAACGGCACGCGCACGATGTCGGTGCCCTTCATCGCCACCATCTGCCCCCACGCGCCGTCGACGATTGCATCCGCGGCGTGCAGCCCGAGCCGGGTGGCGAGCACCCGGTCGAACGCGGAGGGCGATCCGCCGCGCTGGATGTGCCCGAGGATCGTCGCCCGCGTCTCCACACCGGTGATCTGCTCGATCAGCGGCGCGAGCTGGTCTCCGATGCCGCCGAGACGCGGGCGGTTGAACGCGTCCAGGCCCTTGTCGCTGTACGCCTCGTCCATGCCCTTGAGCTTGAAGCCCTCCGACACGACGACCAGCGGCGCGCGGCCGCGGTCGTGAGCGCTCGTCACCTGAGCGGCGATCTCGTCGATCGACATCGGCACCTCGGGGATGCAGATCGCGTGAGCACCCGCGGCCATGCCCGCGTGCAGGGCGATCCAACCGACGTGGCGCCCCATGACCTCGGCGACCATGCAGCGCTGGTGCGAGTCGCCGGTGGTGCGCAGGCGGTCCATCGCGTCGGTGGCGATGTTGACGGCCGTGTCGAAGCCGAACGAGTAGTCGGTCGCGCGCAGGTCGTTGTCGATCGTCTTCGGTACGCCCAGGACCTTGATGCCGTCCTTCGAGAGCCGGTCGGCCGCGGCCAGCGTTCCCTCGCCGCCGATGGCGATGATGCCGTCGATCTTGTGGCCGTAGAGAGTCTTTGCGATGTTGTCAGCACCGCCCCGCTCGCCCTCGTAGGGGTTGGTGCGGCTGGTTCCGAGGATCGTGCCGCCGATCTTCGAGAGTCCCTTGACCTCGTGGCGGGTCAGCGGCATGAAGTCGCCCTCGACGACACCGCGCCAGCCGTCGCGGATGCCGACGAACTCGAGGTCGTACGATGTGGTGCCCTTGAGCACGACTCCGCGGATCACCGCATTGAGGCCGGGGCAGTCGCCGCCGCTGGTGAGGATGCCGATCTTCATGCTGATGCCTTCGGATGATTCGGGAGTGGGGGACGGGCGACGCTGCCTGCTCTCGACCCTAGTGGGCATCACAGGCGGATGCCATTCGGAGGGCGTGAGAACACCGGATCTTGCGACCGATTCTGCGGCGAATCCTCAATCCTGCGCAGAAGCCGCACGATCGCACGGAAAACCCCCGCAAGAATCGACCTTCTTGCGGGGGTTTCGACAGGGGCGCCTCAGGCGCCCAGCGCCTCGCGCAGCAGGTGCATGAGGGCAGCGAGCTGCACCGACTCGCTCGCCGCCTCGTCGACGGCCTCGCCGTCGAGAGCGCGGGCTGCGAGGCCCTGCTTCTGGTCGATGAGCTCGGCGATCTTCGTGTCGATCGTGTGCGCGGCGATGATCCGCCACGCGGTGACCGGCTCGTCCTGACCGATGCGGTGCACGCGGTCGATCGCCTGCGTCTGCTCGGCCGCGGTCCAGCTGAGCTCCGCGAGCACGACGTTCGACGCCGCCTGCAGGTTGAGTCCGACGCCCGCCGCGGTGAGCGAGCAGACAGCGATGCCGACGCCCTCATCGCCGTTGAAGTCGTCGATCGCCTGCTGGCGAGCAGGAGTCGTCTGGTCGCCGCGGATCGAGACGTACCGGATGCCGGATGCCGCGAAGTGCGCCTCGGCCTGATCCATCACGTCGATGTGCTTGGCGAAGAAGACGACCTTGCCCACCGAGCGCTGCAGCTGCGCCGCGTAGTCGGCGGCGAGCACGGCCTTGGCCTGACCGATCTTGCGCACCATCGTGAAGACGTTGTCTCCTGCGGTGCCCGCGGCCTTGGACTCCTCGAGCTCCCCCGTCGCGACGAGGCGGACGATGTCGTCGTCGATCTCGCCGGCGGCGAGCCCGCGGTCGCCGCGCGCCTCGATGATGCGCCGGTACTTGGCTGCCATCCGCTCCCCCAGCTCGCGCTCCGCCTGGCGGATGCTGCGGCCGAACTCGTCGTCCAGCTGCACGGGGAGGTCGGCGATGAGCTTGTCGGGCAGGTCGGCGGCGACGTCCTTCTTCTTGCGCCGCACGATGCCCATCGAGATCACCGCATCCCGCGCCTCGCCGTAGAACGCCTTGTCAGCGGGAGTGAGGCCGGTGGCGTCCAGCTTCTCCATGAGTTCGTTGCCCGGCTTGTCGCCCGTGGTCCAGCCGAGGAACCGCCAGATCGCGTCGAAGTCCTCGACGTCGTTGATCAGCGGGGTTCCGGTCAGAGCCATCATCAGCGGGTCGCGGGTGCGCTCGCGGATGCGAGAGGCGAGGGCGAGCACGTTCTGCGAGCGCTGCGACGTGAGGTTCTTGATGAAGTGCGCCTCGTCGACGACCATGCCCTTCAGGCCGATCGAGCCCAGCCACGACAGGTGCCGATCGAGGATCTCGTAGTTCACGATGAACACGTCCGCGAACGCGTCGATGTCGGCGCCGTCGCCCTGGATGACGGTCGCACGGCGCTGCGGCGTCCACCGCTCCACCTCACGCGCCCAGTTCATCTTGACGACGTTGGGGACGACGACCAGCAGCGGGTACGCGTCGGCGAGGGATGCCGCGAGAACCGACTGGGCGGTCTTGCCCAGGCCCGGCTCGTCGGCGAGCAGGAAGCTGCGGTGACCGGCACGCACCGACTCGAGCAAGCGCGACTGGTGCACCATGACCTCGAGGCCCTTGGGCGAGATGTGGTCGTACTCGGGGACGGGCGGCAGCTCCATGGTCGCCGAAGCTCCGCCGGCCCCGGTCTCGAAGGCCTTGTACAGCGGGCCCATGAGTTCCCAGCCGTCCAAGCGGCGGCGCGGCGCCGTCGTCTGCCGCGGTGTGAGATCCGGTGCGAGGAACGGGTTCGCGAGCTGCCGGGACTCGACCGAGGGCGGTGTCACCTGCTTCTCGGCAAGAGCCGCCGGCACGACCGGTGCCTGCACGGGGGCGATGTCGGCGATGATGAGCTCCTCCGGCGCGAGCTCGGCGCCGGATTCGAGCAGCCAGTCGCGACGCATCCGCTTCGCGACGGGCGAGGTCGCCTGGTCTGCCTCGAGGAGCTGGATGAGCGAGGTGTCGCGGGCCGCCGTCTTGGCGAGGATCGTTGCGACCCCATCGAGCCGCTTGAGCAGCTCGGCGCGTGCGGCATCCGCAAGGGCGTCATCCGCCTTCACCCTGGCGCGCTCCTCGCGCACCAGGAATGCGATCACCTGGAACTTGACCCTGTTGGTCGGGCCGAGCTTGCCGCGCTGGGCCTTGGCCTCGATCTCGCGCACCTTGCGCGCGAGGATCGGGATCAGCGGGGCCTCGTCGTCTCGACGAGATGTCTTCCTGCGCCGCGGCGCGGCGGGTGCCGAAGTCGGCATGCTCCTCCTGAGCGTGAATACCGGGCCGCCGTCGGAGACGGCCCTGCCGTATGGGTCATCCGCGTGTGGCGTGAGCCAGGACCGTGCGGACGTTGTTCTCGCCCTCAGCGGTGCGAGCGCACCGCAACGTCGAGTACGAGAGTCATTCTACGGCATCCGGGCCCAGAATGGCTCGGGCCGCGTCGACGTCCGCCGACATCTGGGCCATCAGCGCATCGATGCCGTCGAATGCGACCATCCCGCGCAACCGCCGCGTGAACTCGATCGTCACGTCGTGACCGTACAGGTCGAGGCCGTCGTGATCGATCACGTGCGCCTCGACCTGGCGGACGACCACGTCGTCGAAGGTGGGGTTCGTGCCCACCGACACGGCCGCGGGGAAGCGCTCACCCGTGGTGTGGTCGTGAAGCCACCCGGCGTACACGCCGTCCGCGGGGACGAAGGCGTCGACGGTCTCGGACAGGTTCGCCGTGGGGAAGCCGAGCTCGCGCCCGCGCTTGAGGCCGTGCACGACCTCGCCGCGCACGTCGACGGGGCGCCCGAGCACGCGCGCCGCCATCGTCACGTCGCCCTGGGCGAGCAGGTCGCGGATCCAGCTCGACGAGACCCGGCGCTCGGAGTCCTCCAGGTACACATCGTCGACGACGTCGACCGTGAAGCCGAAGCGGGGGCCGAGCTCGCACAGCAGGTCCGGAGTACCCGCGCCGCGGTGCCCGAATCGGAAGTCACCGCCGACGAGCACGGTCGACACGTTCAGAGCGCCGACGAGGATCTCCTCGACGAACGCCTCCGGTGCGAGTGATGCGAGCTCCCTGTCGAACGTGAGGAGCAGGGTCGCATCCAGCCCCAGCTCCCCCAGGAGCTCGAGCTTCCGCTCGACGGAGACGACGTTGTCCGGGCAGATCTCCGGACGCAGCAGCGCCAGCGGGTTGCGGTCGAACGTGACCGCGACCGAGCGGGCTCCCGTCGCCGCGGCATCCGCCTTCAGCCGCTCGATCACCGCGCGGTGCCCGGCGTGCACGCCGTCGAACTTGCCGATCGCGACGGCCGAGCGGCCGAAGTCGCCCGGCACGTCGCCGGGCGCTCGGAAGACGATCACGCGACGACCTCGACGCCTGCGGGGCGAACCGCAGGACGATGCGTGCGCAGCCACCAGATGCCGAACATCGGCAGCACCAGGGGGATGAACAGATACCCGCGGCCGAACACCGACCACACGGAGTCGTGCTGGAACAGCTCGGGGTGGGTGAGGCTGAGGGTGCCGACGACGAGGACGCCGACGAGTTCGAAGACGATGGCCACCCAGGCGATGGTGTACCAGCCGCGGCGTCCGGCGAAGACGAGACCCAGCGTCGCGATGATGTACACGACCGCGGCGAGCGCGGAGAGCGAGTACGCCAGCGGCGCCTCGTCGAAACGTCGCACGATCTGCACGAAGCTGCGGCCGGTGGCGGCGAGCGCCATCACGGCGTAGACGATGACGAGAACGCGGCCGATGCCGGTCATCCGAGAGCGGGGCTGGGTGGTGCTCATAGCGCCTTCCATCCTAAGCGCGCACGGCGGCGTCGGATGCCGGGGTCAGGCGACCTGGATCGTCCAGATGACCTCCATGCGCCACAGCATGATGGCGACGGCGAATGCGACGACACCGAGGATCACCGTGCTCCACCTGCTGCGTTCGAGCAGGGCCCACACGACTCCCCCGACGGGCAGCAGGGCCGCCGAGATCAGGTACACCCAGAACTCCAGCGGGTCTCCGCTCGGCGGATTGCCCGCGAAGGGCGCGATGATCGCCATGACGACCTGGACGATCAGCAGCGCCTCGACGAGCGCGAGAGCACCGACCGTGTAGTCGCTCGGGCGCCGGCCGAGGAGCCCCGCGATGACGGCGAAGAGACCGGCGGCGACCGCGATGACGATCTGCAGCGTGGTGAACCACAGGATCACGGCTTCTCCTCCGGCATGTTCATGGCGCTCTTGAGGTCGCGAGCTCGCCGCTCGACGATCCCGACCAGAGCACCGGCGGGGTCGACCGCGGCCGCGTACGGGCCCTCCAGCCGGTCCGCCGCGTCGACGATCCGCTTGCCGTGGCGGAGGTCGCGTGCCTCTTCGGCGGTGACGTCGAGCCGCGGCATGACCATCGCCGCGGCCCGGGCTGGCGTGAGCACGGCATCCGGGTCGATGTCGTCGAGTTCGACGGCATCGGCGACGTCGAACGGTCCGATCCTCGTGCGGCGCAGCGCCGTCAGGTGCCCGCCGACCCCGAGCGCGTCGCCCAGATCGCGGGCCAGTGCGCGGATGTACGTGCCGGACGAGCAGTCCACGACGACGTCGAGGTCCATGACGCCCTCTCCACGCCGCTCGTCGAGCACGTCGAAGCGCGAGACGGTGACCTCGCGCGCCGCCAGCTCCACCTCCTCGCCGGCCCGCACGCGATCGTAGGCCCGGCGGCCGTCGACTTTGATCGCTGACACCGAGCTCGGTACCTGGGAGATCTGTCCGGTCAGCGCGGCGATGCCCTCGCGGACGCACTCCGCGGTCACGGCATCCACATCGGCGATGAGCGCTCGGCGCGTGATCTCCCCGTCGGCGTCATCGGTCGAGGTCGCCTGCCCGAGTCGGATGGTGGCGAGGTAGGTCTTGTCGGCGCCGACGATGTACGTCAGCAGCCTGGTCGCGCCTTCGATGCCGAGGACGAGGAGTCCGGTGGCCATCGGGTCGAGCGTGCCTGCGTGCCCGATCTTGCGCGTGCCGGCGGCCCGTCGGGTGCGCGCCACGACGTCGTGACTGGTGATGCCCGCAGGCTTGTCGACGAGGAGGATGCCGGGCGCGACCATTCCTCCAGCCTACCGAGGGTCTCGCCAGCGCCGTGCCCGTCGCTGTCAACCGCAGCTCTCGTACGGCGGCTCATCGAGCGTCGTGACGGTGACCGCGTTCACCTGGTCGCCGCCATCGAACTCGAAGAACACGGTGCTCTCTCCGGATGGCACGCTCAATCCTGGCGCTGCCGTCGCGCAACCGGAGAGCACAAGGACTCCGACGACCATGGTCAGTGCGATGCTGCGTCTGCGAGTCATGAAGGCTCCTTCACTCTCCCCCCGGCGAGTTCCCAGCGCTCCACATAGGCTAACGAGGTGACTGCTCGTTCGACACCCCCTGTGCGCATCGCTGACGAGGTGTCCGGTTGGTATCGATCCTCGGCGCGCGACCTCCCGTGGCGGCGCGACGAATTCCATGACCGCTACGGGGCATGGGGCACGCTCGTGAGCGAGTTCATGCTGCAGCAGACGCCCGTCGCGCGGGTAATTCCGCACCTGGCGGCGTGGCTGGAGCGCTGGCCCGACCCTGCCGCCATGGCCACGGCATCGCCCGCCGACGTCGTGCAGCAGTGGGCGAACCTCGGGTACCCGCGTCGTGCGCTTTGGCTGCACCGCGCCGCGATCGAGATCACAGAACGGCACCGCGGCGACGTTCCCCGCGACGTCGACGCTCTGCTGGCGCTGTCCGGCATCGGGGACTACACCGCGCGGGCCGTCGCGACGTTCTCCTTCGGTGATCGGCATCCGGTCGTCGACACCAACACGCGGCGAGTGATCGCGCGGGCGGTCGAGGGCAGATCGCAGCCGGGAGCCGCTTCGCGTCGCGATCTCCTCGCGATGGCGGAACTGCTGCCGGAGTCCGCAGCCGAGTCCGCCGTTTTCAACGCCGCCATGATGGAGCTGGGGGCTGTCGTCTGCACCGCACGGTCCCCCCGCTGCGATCGCTGCCCCATTCAGGGCACGTGCGCGTGGGTCGCGGCCGGGCGGCCGGACACCGGTGACGCGCGCCCGCGCCAGGCCCGGTACGAGGGATCGGATCGCCAGGCGCGAGGGGCGGTGCTGAAGGCTCTGCGGGATGCCGCGCCCGACGGCGTCGCGCTGGACGCCGTCATCCACGACTGGGTCGATGCACCGCAACGCGATCGTGCGATCCATTCGCTGATCGGCGACGGTCTGGCTGAGGCATCGGACGGGATGCTCCGTCTGCCGCGCTGAGATCAGAAGACGCGTCCGGCCCTGTGCGCCATGACCGCGAGCTCGACCCGGTTGCGGGCGCCGAGCTTGTCGAACAGGTGCCGCACGTGCACCTCGACGGTCCGAACCGAGACATCGAGCGCCGTCGCGATCTCGCGGTTCTCAGAGCCGGCGGCCACGCGCATCGCGACCTCGAGCTCACGCTGCGTCAGCAGCGTCTCCCACGCCGCTCTTCCCGCCGCCAGCGCGTCGTCGTCGCGGATCACCGCGATCGGGTCTGTCATCGGGTCGCTCATCGCGTCCTGCGTCGTGCGCACACCGGCGATCCGAGCATCCATCGCATCCTTCCACGCGTGCGCTCCCGCATCCTCGAACAGTCTGCGCGCAGCGCGCAGATGCCGACGGCCGCCCGGCAGATCGCCGTGCACCAGCGACGTCGATCCCAGGAGCGCCTCGACCCTGCCGCGCTCGAACGATGACGTGAGCGTTCTACCGGCTTCGGCGATCTCGCCGTGCTCGTGCCGCCACGACGATTCGGTCAGACCGCGGATGCGCTGAAGCAGCGACCGGGCGGCGCTCGCATCGGGCGGTTCGACCCGCTCCCGATCGACGAACGGCCCGACCTCTTCCAGTCCGGCCAGCGCGAGCGGGGGTTCCGGCGCTCCGCGGTCACGCCACAGCGCGATGTCCGTCGCGGCCTGCTCGGATTCTCCGAGGAGATACGCGCTCAGCCCGCTGTCGACGAGCGTGTCGATGCGGATGCCGTCGGGCAGCGTCGCGGAGATCGCCCGGGCGACGGGACCGGATGCGCCGTCGATCGCGATGTCGATACGCCGAGCGAGCACGGCCCCGAGCCCGGCGAACGGGATGCCGACCGGAAGGTGCAGCGCGGCAGCGGCGAGGCATGCCCGAGCATCTTCGATGTCACCACTCCAGAAACGCAGCAGCGCCTCCGTCACGGCGAGATAGGCGCCTGTCAGCGGGCTGCGCTCGAAGCCCGGGATCAGCGGATCGTCCTCCGGTACGGACAGGGCGCTCCGCGCGAGGCCCCGCAGCCCCTCGACGACGTCCCCGTCCATGGCGGAGCGCAGGGCATCGAGCAGCGCACCGGAGAACGTCCCGCTGGCCTCGATCGGGTCGGCATCGGCTTCGCCGGTCAGCATCCAGCACAGGGCGACGGCCGGATCGCGCACCTCCCCGCCCGCGCCTGCCGTCGTGTCGGCCTCACGTGCTTCGGCGAGCCAGGAGCGCATGGCAGAGGTCGCTCCGCGTTCGGCGCACAGAACGGCGGCGAGGCCTGTCGTGCGCGCCCAGGCCCGCCACAGCCGTGGGTCCCCCGCACGCGGAGGCCGCGCCTCGGTGTCGAGGGTCGGGATCGTGCCGCGCCCGCAGGTCTGTGCGATCAGCAGGGCCGTCAACGATCCCGCGCGCACGGCGTGGTTCGAACTCGACGCGAGATCGGCGAGCAGGTCGTTCGCGTCGTCGAAGCAGCCCGCCGACGCCGCTGTCGTGCCAGCGATCAGGTGCGCGTGCTCACGCCATAGCGGCGCCGCGTGCTCCGACGCCTCGATCGCGAAGGCGAAGGCGCGATCCGTCTCCCCACGATCCCGCAGCTCACCGGCCGCATTCGTCAACGGCGATGCGATCTCCGGGCGGCGTTCGACCGCACCGCGTGCCGCATGCCAGGCGGCGATCGCCTCGTCACCGCGCACACGGTGGGCGCGTTCCAGTTTCCGGTGCGCGGATGCTGTCTCCTGCGGCGTCGCGGCGTGCTGCAGCCAGATCGCTGTTCGCCGTCGCGTCAGCGCGAACCGGCCGTTGGAGGCGCGCAGGTGTTCGGCGATGCCGGGCCTGAGCAGGTCCTCCGCGGAACGCGAGGCGGCGATGAGCAGTGGCTCGAGATCGTCGTCGATGCTGAGAGCGGCAGTCAGGAGCGTGAGCCGGTCCTCGTCGCCCGGGTCGATACCGACGCTGAGCGCCTCGACCGACGGCACCAGAGGCAGCAGCGTCGGGAGCATCCTCTGCCCGGAGCGCTGCGCTGCCGTCAGCGCCGCCGCGACCTCGTGGACCGCCGCCCTGTCGCCGTCCAGCTCGTGAAACAACCGAGCGACGATATGCGGCGCGGTCGGGAGCCCCGACGAGTTCAGTTCGGCGGCGATGTCCGACACCGTCGCGTGCTCGTCGGCGACCTGCGGCTGCTGCTGCCGCAGGCCCTCCTGCCACGTCGTCGTCACCGGATCGATTCCCCCGACATCCTGATCGCGCATGGTCGGCGTCGCCGACAATGCGGGTCAGGCTATCAACGGGAGGACCGCCCTACCAGGGCAGAAGTCCCCATCCGGGCTCGACCGGAGGGCCATCGATTCTCGCGATTCAGTCCTCGTCGGGGGCGTCCGCGCGCAGGTACGGGTCGGCGTCGCCGGCGTGCTTGGCCGATGACGCGAGCTTCGCGACTTCGGCATCGCGCTCCTGCGCCTGGCGCAGCAGAGCCGTGATGTTGTCGGCGTTCTCGGGCAGCGCGTCGGGGATGAACTCCAGCGTCGGCACGAGACGGGTGCTGAGCTGTCGCCCGACCTCGCTGCGGAGCATCCCTGTCGCAGACGCCAGGGCGGCACCGCTCGAGATGCGCTCCTCCTCCGTGCCGAGCACGGTGTAGAAGACGGAGGCGTGCTGGAGGTCGCCGGACACGCGCACGTCGGTGATCGTGACGAACCCGAGGCGCGGGTCGCGCAGCCCCTTCTCCAGGCGCTCGGCCAGGATGACGCGGATGCGGTCCGCCAGACGGGCCTGTCGTTCTCCAGCCATTTCCTTCTCCTTTGTGACGAATGAGGGGCGCCCGCAGGCGCCCCTCACGAATCGATCGGATCAGCCGCGCGGCTTCTCCACCATCTCGGTCGTCTCGATCTCGTCGCCGACCTGGATGTCGTTGTACTTGCCGAGGCCGATACCCGCCTCGAAGTCCGTGCGGACCTCGGTGACGTCATCCTTGAACCGGCGCAGCGACTCGATGGCCAGGCCATCGGCGAGGACGACGCCGTCGCGGATGACGCGGGCCTTCGCGTTGCGCGTGATCGTTCCGGAGCGGACGATGACACCGGCGATGTTGCCGAACTTCGAGGAGCGGAACACCTCGCGAATCTCGGCGACGCCCGACTGGACCTCTTCGAACTCCGGCTTGAGCATGCCCTTGAGGGAGTTCTCGATCTCGTCGATGGCCGCGTAGATGACCGAGTAGAACCGCACGTCCACGCCCTCGCGGGCCGCGGCCTCACGGGCCTTGGTGTCGGGGCGGACGTTGAAGCCCACGATGATCGCGTTGTCGATCGTCGCCAGGTTCACATCGGACTCGGTGATCGCACCCACGCCGCGGTGAATGATGCGCAGCTGCACGGAGTCGTCGACCTCGATCTTCAGGAGCGACTCCTCCAGCGCCTCGACGGCACCGGAAACGTCGCCCTTGATGATGAGGTTGAGCGTCTCGACCTTGCCCTCTTCGAGAGCACGGGTGAAGTCCTCGAGCGAGATACGCTTGCGGGCCTTGGCCAGCAGGGCGTTGCGCTCGACGGCTTCACGCTTCTCGGCGATCTGACGCGCCATGCGGTCTTCCTCGGTGACGATGAAGACGTCGCCGGCACGCGGCACGGAGTTCAGACCCTGCACCTGCACCGGACGCGAGGGCGCTGCCTCTTCGACGGCGTCGCCGTTCTCGTCGAGCATCGCACGGACGCGTCCGTAGGCGGTGCCCGCGACGATCGGGTCGCCGACGCGCAGCGTCCCGGACTGGATGAGCACCGTGGCGACCGAACCGCGGCCCTTGTCGAGCTTCGCTTCGATGGCCACACCGCGTGCCGCCTTGTTCGGGTTGGCCGTGAGGTCGAGCCCGGCGTCGGCGGTCAGCAGGACGGCGTCCAGCAGCTCCTGGATGCCGGTGCCCTGGCGTGCCGAGACGTCGACGAACATGACATCCCCGCCGTACTCTTCGGCGACCAGACCGTACTCGGTGAGCTGCTGGCGCACCTTGGCCGGGTTGGCGTCGGGCTTGTCGACCTTGTTCACCGCGACGACGATCGGCACGTTCGCGGCCTGGGCGTGGTTGAGCGCCTCGACCGTCTGCGGCATGATGCCGTCGTCGGCCGCGACCACGAGGATGGCGAGGTCGGTGACCTGCGCACCACGGGCACGCATGGCGGTGAACGCCTCGTGACCCGGGGTGTCGATGAACGTGATCGCGCGCTCGATGCCCTCGTGCTCGGTCCACACCTGGTAGGCACCGATGTGCTGCGTGATGCCGCCGGCCTCGCCCTCGATGACGTTGGTCTGACGGATCGCGTCGAGCAGTCGCGTTTTACCGTGGTCGACGTGGCCCATGACGGTGACCACCGGAGGACGGATCTCGAGGTCGTCCTCGCTCTCCTCCGCCAACTCCTTCTCGAGGTCGAGACCGAAGCCCTCGAGGAGCTCCTTGTCCTCGTCCTCGGGCGAGACCATCTGGATCTTGTAGCCGAGCTCCTCGCCGAGAACCTCGAAGGTCGCCTCGTCCAGCGACTCGGTGGCCGTGGCCATCTCGCCGAGGTTGAAGAGGATCGTGACGAGGGTTCCCGGCTGGACCGTGTACCCGGTCAGCGTCTCGATCTTGTCAGCGAAATCGGCGATCGAGGCGCCGCGGCGCATGCGGATGGTCTCCCCGTTGCCGCGGGTGACGTTGACGCCACCGACGACGGGTGCATCCCGCATCTCGAACTCTTGCCGCTTAGCCCTGCGCGACTTGCGCTGCTTGGACTTGCCGCCTCCCTTTCCGAAGGCGCCGGCGGTACCACCGCCGGGTCCACGGCCGCGGCCACCGCCGCCACCGGGACGACCGGCGAAGCCGCCGCCCGGACGTGCGCCGGGACCACCGGCACCGGGACCGCCGCCCGGACGACCGGGGCCGCCGGAACGCTGCTGGAACGGAGCACCGGGACGACCGCCCTGACCGCCGCGAGGCGCGCCGGGACGCGGGGAACCGGGACGCGGAGCGCCCGGACGGGGCGCTCCGGGGCGCGGAGCCTGCGGACGCGGGATGTTGCCCGGAGTCGGACGCTGGCCCATGCCCTGCGAGGACGCGAACGGGTTGTTGCCGGGGCGGGGGCCCGCGGGACGCTGGCCCATGCCCTGCGAGGACGCGAACGGGTTGTTGCCGGGACGAGGCGCACCCGGCTTCGGGGCGCTCTTGTCGGCCGAGGGAGCGGGAGCCGCAGGTGCGGGCGTCTCCGCAGCGGGTGCTGCGGGCGCCTCAGCGGCGGGCTTCTCCTCGGCGGTCGGCTTCGGACCGGGTTTGGGTCCGGGGGTCGGCGCCTTGGGTCCGGGCTTGGCGGTCGGCTGCGAAGCCGCTGCGGGCTTCGCCGCCGGCTTCTCGTCGACCTTGGGCTTGATCGCCCCGTCCGCCTCGATGGCGGCACGGAGCTTGCGAGCCACCGGCGGCTCGATCGTCGAGGACGGGCTCTTGACGAACTCGCCGAGCTCCTTCAGCTTTGCAAGTGCGACCTTGCTGTCGACGCCGAGTTCAGCGGCGATCTCATGTACGCGTGGTTTACCAGCCACAATTCTCCTGTCTGGGTCGGTCTGCCCAGACAGGGCAGACCACTAGTCGCGGACGGGTCTCATTTCGAGCCGTTCACTTTGTTTCCATAGCCGTTCAGCCTTTGTTTCTCTGGCGATGCTTTTCGATGGTCTGCGAGAGGGCGGCCTCGGGGAACCCGATGGATGCCGACACGCGTAGTGCACGGGCGAAAGCCCGGCGCCTCACGGCGCCATCCAGGCATTCCTGCGTCGGATGCACCCACGCGCCCCTCCCCGGCATCGCAGCGCGCTCATCGAAGATGAGGACGTCCTGGGAGGCCACCACTCTGAGAAGAGCGGATCGGGAAGCACGCATGCGACAACCGACGCATGTCCGTACGGGTTCCATCTTACACCGCGAGGCTGAGGGACGACTCCGCGACGCGGAGTCAGTCCAGGATGCTGTCGGGCTGGATGTCGATCTTCGCGCCGGTCAGCTTCGCGGCCAGACGGGCGTTCTGCCCCTCCTTGCCGATGGCGAGCGAGAGCTGGTAGTCGGGCACCAGTGCACGGACGGCCTTGGTGCCGGCATCCAGCACGAACGAGCTCGTCACCTTCGCCGGCGACAGGGCGTGCGCCACGAACGTCGCGAGATCGGCGTCGTGGTCGACGATGTCGATCTTCTCGCCGGCGAGCTCCTCGGTGACGGCGCGGACGCGCCGGCCGAGCTCGCCGATGCAGGCGCCCTTGGCGTTGATGGACGGATCGTTCGCTTTCACGGCGATCTTCGTGCGGTGCCCTGCCTCGCGGGCGAGCGAGACGATCTCGACGAGACCGGCGGCGATCTCCGGCACCTCGAGTGCGAACAGCTTGCGCACGAGGCCCGGGTGGGTGCGCGAGACGGTGATCTGCGGGCCCTTCAAGCCCTTCGCGACGCTGGTCACGTACACGCGCAGTCGGGAACCGTGGGCGTACTCCTCGCCGGGGACCTGCTCCTCCGGCGGCAGGATCGCCTCGACGCTGCCGAGGTCGACGTGGATCATCCGCGGGTTGGGGCCCTGCTGGATGACGCCGGCGACGATGTCGCCCTCCTTGCCGCGGAACTCCCCCAGCACGGCATCATCGGCGATCTCGCGCAGCCGCTGACTGATGACCTGCTTGGCGGCGAACGCGGCGATGCGGCCGAAGTCGTCGGGGGTGGCATCCTCTTCGCCGATCACGGCGCCCTCGTCGTCGGTGACGGGCTGGAGGACCGCGACGTGGCCCGTCTTGGTGTCGAGGTCCACACGGACGCCGGCCGGAATCGCGCCGTCAGGCGAGACGTGCTTGCCGTAGGCGGTCAGGATGGCCTGCTGGATGATGTGGACGAGTTCGTCGAAGGGGATGCCCTTCTCCTTCTCGATCCCTCGCAGCAATCCGAGTTCAATGTCCATGACGGCCTCCGTATTCAGCTCTTCGCCGCGGCATCCTGCACGCGCGGCATCCGTACTACGATACCCGCTCCGCGCAGGGGCTGTCAGTCGACGGCCGACCCCAGAGCGTTGATCGCGTCGATGAGGCGATACAGGCCCCCGACCTCGCGCTGCCCGAGGTGGAGTGCGAGGCGAGGGAGGTCGACGACGTCGCCGTCGGAGACCTCGACCGGCTGCGCGTCGACGCGTTCGATGCGACCTCGCGCCAGGATCGAGGCGAACCGCTCGTTGAGATCGTCGATCTCGGCGTCCTCGGGCCGATGCTTCAGTCGGAGCACGAGCAGGTCGCCGACCCAGCGGAGCGAATGGTAGTTGCGCCAGAAGCCGGTAATCTCGGCGACGGCCTCCTCTGCGGAATCGGTCACGAGCACGCGGTCGAAGTCGCCCGGCGAGATGACTCCGGCGGGGATCAGCGCCTCGGTCACGAAGCGCTCGAGCGAGCGCCAGAAGGTTCCGCCCGGCTCGTCGAGGAGAACGATCGGCACGGGCTCCGCCTTGCCGGTCTGCTGCAGCGTCAGGAGCTCGAACATCTCGTCCAGGGTGCCGAAGCCGCCGGGCAGGCAGATGAAGCCGGTGGACTCCTTGACGAGCATGAGCTTGCGCGTGAAGAAGTACTTCATCTCGACCGAGTGCGTCTCGTCGGCGATGACGGCGCTGGGCTTCTCCTCGAACGGCAGGCTGATCGAGACGCCGAGCGCCATCTTCTCCCCCGCGCCTTCGGCCGCGGCCTGCATGATTCCGGGGCCGGCGCCGGTCACGACCATCCACCCGCGGCGGGCGAGCTGCTCGGCGACGGAACGCGCCTGGCCGTACAGCGGATCGTCCTGCTTCGTGCGCGCTGATCCGAAGACGGTGACCTTGGGGACGTCGGCGAACGGCTGGAACAGCCGGAACGCGTCGCGCATCTCGGCCAGCGCCGCGGAGGCGATCTTCAGGTTCAGCCGGTCGGTGCCGTCCTGCCCGAGCCGGATGCCGGTCTCGAGGATGCGGGAGATCAGGGTGCGGTTGGCGGTCACGCCCGCCTCGTCCATCAGTGCGTCGATCCGGGTGCGCAGCTCGTCCATGCCTCTACTCTCGCATGCCGGCCGGCCGAACAGGTCAGCCGCGCAGGCGCTCCAGTGCCGCGTCGAGAGACAATGCCTCGCGCTCACCTGTGCGGCGATCCCAGAGCTCGACCTGGCCATCGGCGGCGCCGCGGCCGACGACGAGGACGTGCGGCACGCCGACGAGCTCGGCGTCGCCGAACTTCACCCCGGGCGACACCTTGGGTCGGTCGTCGTAGAGCACGTCGAGACCGGCGGCCTCGAGATCGGCCGCGGCCTTCTCGGCGACCTCGAACGCGATCTGGTCGCGCCCTGCTGCGACGACGTGCACGTCGAACGGCGCGACGGATGCCGGCCAGATGAGGCCCTTGTCGTCGTTGTTCAGCTCGGCGATGATCGCGAGGATGCGGGTGACGCCGATGCCGTACGAGCCCATCGTCACGGTGACGAGCTTGCCGTTTTCGTCGAGGACCTTGAGCCCGAGCGCCTCGGCGTACTTGCGGCCCAGCTGGAAGACATGCCCGATCTCCATGCCGCGCGCGAGCGACACGGGGCCGGAGCCGTCCGGAGCGGGGTCGCCGTCGCGCACGTTCGCGATCTCGACGATGCCGTCGGCTTCGAAGTCGCGGCCGGCGATCACCGAGTACGCGTGCTTCTGATCGATGTTCGCCCCGGTGATCCAGCTCGTCCCTTCGGAGACGCGCGGGTCGACGAGGTAGCGGATGCCGGTGGCGGATTCCTCGCCGAGCACGGCCCCGGTCGGGGACCACGGGCCGATGTAGCCCTTGACGAGCAGCGGGTTGGCCTCGAAGTCCTCGGGAGTCGCGGTCTCCACCTCGGCCGGCGCGAACGCGACCTCTGCGCGCTTGGGGTCGACCTCGCGATCGCCGGGGATGCCGACGACGACGAGCTCGCGCGTGCCGTCCAGGTGGCGCAGGGCCAGCACGACGTTCTTCAGCGTGTCGGCTGCCGTGACCTCGCGGTCGAGCACGGCGTTCGAGTGCGCGACGAGCGTCTCGATCGTGGGCGTGTCCGGGGAGTCGAAGATCGTCGCCTCGGGCGCGTCGTCGAACGCGACGGCATCCGGGACCGCAGTCGTGAACGCCTCGACGTTCGCCGCATATCCGCCCTCGCTGCGGACGAACGTGTCCTCGCCCACCGGGGTCGGGTGCAGGAACTCCTCCGAGCGGGAACCGCCCATGGCACCGGCATCCGCCTGCACGATCGCGTACTCGAGTCCCAGGCGCTGGAAGATGCGCTCGTAGGCGTCGCGCTGGGCCATGTAGCTGGTGTCGAGGCCGGCATCCGAAGCGTCGAACGAATAGGCGTCCTTCATCGTGAACTCGCGGCCGCGCAGGAGTCCGGCGCGGGGGCGCGCCTCGTCGCGGTACTTGTCCTGGATCTGGAAGATCGTCAGCGGCAGGTCCTTGTACGACGAGTACAGGTCCTTCACGAGCAGCGTGAACGCCTCTTCGTGCGTGGGGGCGAGCAGGTAGTCGCCGCCCTTGCGGTCCTGGAGGCGGAACAGCAGATCGCCGTACTCGTCCCAGCGCCCCGTCGCCGCGTACGCCTCGCGCGGCATGAGCGCAGGGAAGTGCACCTCCTGCGCGCCTGCGGCGGCCATCTCCTCGCGGATCACCGTCTCGATCTTCGCCTTGACCTTCAAGCCCAGCGGCAGCCAGGCGAAGATGCCGGCGGCCTGCGGCCGGATGTAGCCGGCGCGGATCAGCAGCTTGTGGCTCGCGACCTCGGCACCGGCCGGGTCTTCGCGGAGCGTACGGAGGAAGAAGTTCGAAAGACGTGTGACCACGCGTCAAGTCTAGTGACGCGTGGTCACACGAACCGCACGGTCAGTTCAGTGCGCGCGTGCCCTCGGGGATCACCCCGTCGGCGTACAGGCTCTTCGCGACGTCCTGCACCGCAGTGAGGCCGACACGCTGAATCATCGGACCGTAGGAGATCCGGGCAACGCCGAGGGCTTCGTACTCGGCGGCTGCGAGCGCACCGGGCAGGCCGATGACGCTGATCTTGCCGCGGCCGATCCCGTCGACCAGCTGCGACGTGACGTCGGCGTTCAGGATGCCGGGGACGAACACGCACGTCGCGCCGGCGTCGAGGAAGGCACGGCCGCGCTCGATGGCGTCCTTGATGCTCTCCTCGAGAGGGCGGTCGCCGCCCCGGACGAACGCATCGGTGCGGGCGTTGAGGGCGAATGGGACGCCCTCGGCCTCGCCGGCCTTCACGATCGCCTCGACGACGGCCACGGATTCGGTGAGGGGCTTGAGGCGGTCCTCGACGTTGGCGCCGACGACGCCGGCGCCGATCGCGAGGCGCGTGGTCTCGCCGGCGTCCCCGTACGCGTCGTCGAGGTCGGCGCTGACCGGAAGGTCGGTGGATGCCGCGATGCGGCCGACCATGTCGATCATGATCTCGCGCGGGATCTGACCGTCGGCGTAGCCGAAGGTCGCGGCGATCGAGTGCCCCGCGGTGGCGATGGCAGTCGTCTCGGGAAGCGCGGCGACGGCCTGGGCTGAGACGACGTCCCAGATGTTGACGACCCGGAGGATCTCGGGTGACTCGTAGAGCGAACGGAGCGTACTTGCCTTCTCTGCAGCGGTCATGGTCTCACGCTAACGCCCATCGCGGACGTCAGGGGCGGAAGTAGGGTGATTCCATGCCTCAGCGTCGATCACATGTCGCCCCGTCCGCCGCGCGGAGCGAGCTCGCCGAGGCGCTGGTCGCGCTCAGATCCTCACTGGACGCGCCGACGGAGTTCTCACCGGAGGCGGTCGCCGAGGCATCGGCCGTCACTCCCCCTGCGCCGGAGCTCGACCTGCGCGACGTCGAATTCGTGACTCTGGACCCGGAAGGGTCGAAGGACCTCGACCAGGCCTTCCACCTCGCCCGTGAAGGGTCGGGCTTCGCGGTACGCTACGCGATCGCCGATGTGCCCGCGTTCGTGGAACCCGGCGGCGCCCTGGATGCCGCTGCCCGTGAGCGCGGACAGACCCTGTACGCGGCGGACGGGCGGATTCCGCTGCATCCTGCGCAACTCAGCGAGGACCGCGCATCACTGCTGCCAGACGTCGACCGACCGGCGCTGGTGTGGACTTTCGCCCTCTCGTCGTCGGGCGAGATCACGGAGTTCCGGCTCGAGCGCGCGCTGATCCGTTCACGGGCGCAGCTCGACTACGTGAGCACGCAGAAGAGTCTGGATGCGGGTGAGGAATCACCCGCCGCCCTGCTGCCCGTGATCGGAGCGCTGCGCCTGCAGCAGGAGGCGGCACGCGGAGGGGCGAGCCTGAACATGCCCGACGAGGAGGTCGTGCAGCTTCCGGACGGCACGTACTCGATCGAGCGGCGCAGCCCCCTGCCGGTCGAGGAGTGGAACGCACAGCTGTCGCTCATGACCGGGATGGCCGCAGCATCACTCATGGTCGATGCGAAGGTGGGCGTGCTGCGGACGATGCCCGAACCGGATGCTGCGGCGTTCGACGCGTTCCGCCGGCAGACTGAGGCGATCGGGCGGCCCTGGACGTCGGGGAACTACGGCGAGTATCTGCGTTCGCTGGACCGGGCGGACCCGCTGACTCTGCCCGTGCTGCAGGCCGCGGCATCGTTGTTCCGCGGCGCGGGGTACGTCACGTTCGACGGCAGTGTTCCCGCCGACATCGAGCAGGCGGCGATCGCCGCACCGTACGCGCATGCCACCGCTCCGCTGCGGCGTCTGGTCGATCGGTGGTCTCTGGCCATCTGCCTCGGCCTCTCGGACGGCTCCGGCGCCCCGGCGTGGGCCAGGGAGTCGCTGGCGGAGCTGCCTGACCTCATGCAGGCCTCGAGCCAGCGGGCGTCGTGGCTCAACGCCGAGACCATCAATCGTGTGGAGGCCGCGCTGCTGCAGCCGCTCGTCGGACAGACGGTCGAGGCGACGGTGATCGAGATCCGAAACGGCGGAGAGCGCGCCGGAATCCAGATCGCGGAGCCCGCCGTCACGGCATCCGCGCCCGTGCCTGCGGGGACGAGGCCCGGCGACTCCGTGACGCTCCGCGTGGAGCGGGCCGATATCGCCAAGGGCGAGGTGGAGTTCGCGCTGTGAGCGGATGGGTCCGCCTCGCGCCCTCCCAGCAGGCTTGGGTTCGCTCACGGATCGGCGACGCGGAGGTCGTGAGCGACATGTCGTGGAATCTTGTCGGATCGATCGTGCTCCACGTCCGAGCAGGCGCGGAAGACCTCGTCGTGAAGGCGGGGGACGCCGACAATCATCACATCGCCCGCGAGATCGGAGCGCATCCGACGTACACCGCTCGGCTCGTCGCATCCGGGCATGCCGCGCGGCTGCGCGACGCGGACGAGGCGCTGCGTGTGATGATCCTCGACCATCTTCCGGGGAGGCTGCTCGAAGGCACCGATGCCGAGCACAGCCCGGACGCCCACGAGCAGGCGGGCCGGCTTCTGCGTGAGCTGCACAGTCAGTACGCGCAGGACGTCGCCGACTACGGGAGCAGAACGATCGCGAGGGCGCTGTCGTGGCTCGACAAGCCGAATCGTGTGGCTCCGGACGCCGCGATCGAGGCCCGGCGCATCCTGCACCGTGCGTCCGCCGGCTCGGCCACGGTCGTCCCCACGCACGGGGACTGGCAACCGCGGAACTGGCTCATCGATCACGGCACCGTACGCGTCATCGATTTCGGCCGATTCGGATTCCGTCCCGCCGCGACGGATCTGACCCGCCTCTCCGCGCAGCAGCGGCGCGGCCGGCCGGACCTGGAAGCGGCGTTCTTCGCGGGTTATGGCGCCGATCCGCGCGATCCCGACGAGTGGAGACTGGAACGCCTGCAGGAAGCGATCGGAACGGCGTGCTGGGCTTTCCAGGTCGGCGATGAGGAGTTCGAGGCCCAGGGTCATCGGATGCTGGCGGAGATCCTGGCCGAGTTCTGAGAACCGCCCCATCGTGACGGTCACTCGGCGAGGAACGCCTCGATCGCTGCGATCGTCGCGCTGTTGTCGCGGTGCAGGACGGCGCGGATGCCGCACCTCTCGGCGCCGTGCTTCGGGCCCTCGTTGTCGTCGATGAACAGCACATCGGCGGCGGAGGCTCCCATGCGGTCTAGTGCGGCGAGATAGGCACCGGCATCCGGCTTCGCCACGCCCTGCTCGTGGCTGTAGCAGATCGGGTCGAAGATCGACGAGAGTTGGAAGCGCCTCTCTTCCTCTTCACGTGCACCGTCACCCGAGTTGGAGAGGACCGCGAGGCCTGCGCGGCCCCTCAGCGAGCGCGCGTGATCGAGGAGTTCTGTGTTCGCCTCTCCGCAGTACGCGTCCCACATCTGTGCTCGCATCGCCGCGACCTCCACGTCATCGATCTCAAGCGCAGCGCCGAACTTCTGCCAGTACTCCGCGGCAACGTCCGCCTGCAGAGTCGTGTCGGGGAGATCGGCGGCGTCGAGCCGGGCACGGAACACGTCGACGGGCAGGCCGACGCGATCACTCCAGGCCTGCTCGAGGTGCTGCGGCCAGCTGTGATCGTCGACGAGTTCGAGGACGCCGCCGATGTCGTAGAGGATCCACTTCATCGGAGCACGGTAGCGCGGAACAGCGATGTTATCTATCCGTTACCTCAGATCACCTTGATCGGTATCGAAACTAGCTTCGAACGTCAGTGGTCCACGAGAGCATGGGGTATGGCCTTCGCGCAGTCGAACGGGCACCGCAGTGCCGCCTCTCTCATCCAGGACATCACCGGCACGTCACGAGCGGATGCCACGCGCCAGAGCCGCGTCGGCGAATCGCTGCTGGAACCCGAGGAGGCGCCGTTCGCAGACGACGAACTCCTCGCGGACGGTTCTGACACGTGCGCCAGCGACGCACCTCGCACTTCTGCTCGTTGGGACGGTCCGTTGCGGACCGCCTTGTTCGGACGCGTCATCTCACAACAGCAGCACGACGCGATCCTGCGCGGCCTGGACGAGCCGCCCACGCCAGAAGGGGCATCGGACGCCGTGCTCCTCGGGTTCCGCGAGGCATGGAGCGGCGCCGCCGAACAGCTCGTCGCGGCGGCCGCGCATCGCACGCTGGAGGAGCTCCGCGCCGCCGCGCGAACGATCCGCGACCAGCTCGACCCTGACGGGGCGGAGGCGCGCTTCCTCGAACGGCACGCTGCTCGCTCCTTCCGCATGTGGACCGAGCCGGACGGTCGCCATCGCGCTCCCGCAGTGCTGGACGATGACGGGTACCTGTGGCTGTCGACGATCCGGGACGCGGCGCTTCGTCCGCGACGCGGAGGCCCACGGTTCGTGGATGCCGATGAGCAGCGACGGGCGCAAGAGCTCGCCGACGACTCCCGGACGAACGATCAACTCGCCTATGACCTCGTGATGGACCTGTTGCGAGCGGGCTCACTCGCCGACGCGGAAACAGTGTTCGGTACCCGCCAAGCCGGGGTCCGGCTCGTGCAGCCGGTCGACGCGAGCGGACAGGCCACGGGCCCCGTGCTCACCGAAGACGGCCTGCAGGCCATGCCCGACTCGTACGCCGAGCAGCGCATCTGCGACAGCGGGAGCACCCGCGTCACCGTCGACTGCTGCAACCCGCTCGATGTGGGGCGCGAACATCGGCTCTTCACGCCGAAACAGCGGATAGCCCTCGCGATCCGCGATGGCGGATGCCGATGGAAGGCCTGCGACAGACCCGCCTCGTACTGCGAAGCGCACCATATCGACCCCTACTCCGAAGGCGGCAGAACCGACATCGACCGCGGAATCCTCCTCTGCCGATTCCACCACATGCAGTTGCACCACGGACAGTGGCGGATCACGAGCGACCGCAAGGGCGAGTTCATCCTGAGACATCGCTCCGGTGAGGAACGCGAGCTGAGACCGCGCCTCGCACTCGCCTACGCCTGGGCAGGAATCGAACCACCACCCAAGAGATTCCGACCAGCGGCGTGACGCGTCACGCTTTGACTACGCGCCGACAGCCGTCGTGGTCATCACGAGCGTCTGCGGATCGGGCAGCTCGAGCGTCACCGAGATCGATGCGAACTCCGCGAGCGAACGGGCATGCGTACCCCCGCACGGGATCACGGCGTCACCCTCCGGCAGCGCGCAATGCCAGCGACGGCGGTCGACGATCGTGGGACCGTCGGTCTCCACCAGGCTCGAAGCACCCGAAGCCACCCATGCCGACAGCTGCGCGTTGATCGCGGCCTCCCGCTCCCCCAGCGTCGCCGCGAACGTCTCGGTGTCGAACCCGGCCTTGCGCAGGCTCTTGCCCAGGCGGTATTCGTCCACCGCGCCGTCCTCATGGATGCGGCTGCTCTGGTTCGCGCGACCCTCGAAGTCGGGATTGCCCAGCGCATCTGCCCCGGCATCCTTCCGCCAGAGATCCGCCACGGCGAGGTCCAGCGCGAGCGATGCCAGATGGCACGCGGTGTGACCGCGGCTGAGGCCGGCTCGCAGCACCGCGTCGACCTCGAGGGAGACCTCCGCACCAGGTGTCAGCCAGGCCGGCGCCTCCGCATCGAGCACATGACCGACCAGCCAGGTCCATCCTTCGATGCCGCGCTTGACCGGGATGTCCGCACCGACCGCGAAGGCGCCATCGTCACTCACCGCCGCCATCACGGCCTCGACGACCGCGACGGATTCCCCACCGAGACGGATCGCACCGGCATCCCCGGGCTGATCCGGCCAGGTGTGATCCACGGGATGGAACGGCGTCGCATCCACGATCACAACGGCCCCGGCCTCGCTCGCGTGCACCGAGGAGATGATGCTGTCCCCGACCACCGAACCGGCGGGGAACGTGACGACGGTCGCCGACATCAGGCCGTGATCACCTGAGCGGTGCCGGGCTTCGCGTCCGGGCCCATCTCCTCGGCGATGCGATTCGCCTCTTCGATGAGCGTCGCGACGATGTCGGCCTCCGGCACGGTCTTGATGACCTCGCCCTTGACGAAGATCTGGCCCTTGCCGTTGCCGGATGCCACGCCCAGGTCGGCGTCGCGCGCCTCACCGGGCCCGTTCACGACGCATCCCATGACGGCGACGCGCAGAGGGACCGTCATGTCCTTCAGCCCCTCGGTGACATTGTCCGCCAGCGTGTACACATCCACCTGGGCACGGCCGCAGGACGGGCACGAGACGATCTCGAGCTTGCGCTCGCGCAGATTCAGCGACTGCAGGATCTGGTGGCCGACCTTGACCTCTTCCGCCGGCGGAGCCGACAGCGAGACGCGGATCGTGTCACCGATGCCCTCCGACAGCAGGATGCCGAAAGCCGTCGCCGACTTGATCGTGCCCTGGAACGCGGGCCCAGCCTCGGTGACGCCGAGGTGCAGCGGCCAATCACCGCGCTCGGCCAGCTGACGGTATGCCTTCACCATCACGATCGGGTCGTTGTGCTTGACCGAGATCTTGAAATCGTGGAAGTCGTGCTCCTCGAACAGGGATGCCTCCCACACGGCGCTCTCCACGAGCGCCTCCGCCGTCGCCTTGCCGTACTTGGCGAGCAGCCGCTTGTCCAGGGACCCGGCGTTCACGCCGATACGGATCGAGACGCCGGCGGCCTTCGCCGCCTCGGCGATCTTGCCGACGTTTCCGTCGAACTCGCGGATGTTGCCCGGGTTCACGCGAACCGCACCGCACCCGGCGTCGATCGCCGTGTAGATGTAACGCGGCTGGAAGTGGATGTCGGCGATCACGGGGATCTGACTCTTCATCGCGATGATCTTCAGGGCATCCGCGTCGTCCTGATGCGGCACCGCCACGCGCACGATCTCGCAGCCGGATGCCGTCAGTTCGGCGATCTGCTGGAGCGTGGCGTTGATGTCCGTCGTCTTCGTCGTGGTCATCGACTGCACGCTCACGGGAGCATTGCCGCCGACCAGCACCTTGCCGACGCTGATCTGACGCGACTTGCGACGGGGGCTCAGAACTTCGGGGACGCTCGGCATCCCAATGTTGACTGCAGGCACGACTCCAGGTTACGCGGCTCCGCCGGGCGGGGGCTGACAGCTGTGATAGTTTCACCGCATGCGAACAATCACCTGGTGGCCCGCCTCCTAGGCGGTGCGTTCGCAATACTCGAATCCAGACCGCCTCCGGGGCGGTCTTTTCGTATGTCCGAGCCGGAGCACTCCACAGGAGACATCGATGACCGAAAACCTGCTCGACGGCCTCGTACAGGACGCCGAAGCGTCTTTCGTGCTGATCGCCCGTGACGGCGCGCAGACCGTCGAACTGCTCACCGGCGACATCCTCGACGTCGACCTGCTCGCGGACATCCCGCTCAGCGCCGACGGCACCCCGCGCGAGGTGTTCGCCATGGTCCCCTACCGCCAGGTGCGCGAACGCGGCTTCGATGCGGTGGATGACGGCACTCCACTGCGCTGCCTCATCGTCGACCAGCACCATCACTTCGACCGCGGCGAGCTTCTCGCAGCCCTCCCCACCGAACCCGTGCCGCTGCGCGACGGGGGGTTCGACATCAGCGACGAGGAGTACGCCGAGGTCGTCTCCCGCGTGATCTCCGATGAGATCGGTCGCGGCGAAGGCGCGAACTTCGTGATCCGCCGCGACTACACCGCAGCCGTGGACGTGGACGAGCGGCGGGCGGCGATCACCTGGTTCCGTGCGCTCCTCGAGCACGAGCGCGGCGCCTACTGGACGTTCGCCGTCGTCACCCCCGGCCAAATCGCCGTCGGCGCCAGCCCCGAGGCGCACGTCGTCGCCCGTGACGGCATCGTCACGATGAACCCCATCTCGGGCACCTTCCGCCACCCTGCCGGCGGCGCGACGAAGGAGACGCTCGTCGGCTTCCTCTCCTCCGCCAAGGAGACCGAGGAGCTGTTCATGGTCGTCGACGAAGAGCTCAAGATGATGAGCGCCGTCTGCTCCGACGGCGGACGCATCACCGGCCCGCATCTGAAGCAGATGTCGCGCCTCACGCACACCGAGTACATGCTGCGCGGGCGCAGCCGCCTCGACCCGCGCGACATCCTGCGCGAGACGATGTTCGCCCCGACCGTCACCGGCTCCCCCATGCAGAACGCGTGCGCGGTGATCCGACGCCACGAGACGAGCCCCCGCGGCTACTATTCGGGCGTCGCCGCCCTGTTCACCCCGAACGCCGACGGCGGACACGACGTGGACGCGCCGATCCTCATCCGCACCGTCTATCTGAAAGGCGGCAAGCTGCGCGTTCCGGTCGGCGCGACGCTCGTGCGTCACTCCGACCCCTACGGCGAGGTGAGCGAGACGCACGGCAAGGCTGCGGGCGTTCTCGGCGCGATCGGCGCCATCCCCCGCGACACGGTCGCGGAAGCCGCCGCGGACGCCGATCAGCCGGACGCCGCCCCGGTGACACTCGCCGATGACCCCGAGGTCGCCCAGCTGCTCGCCTCGCGCAATTCGCGCCTGGCGGAGTTCTGGATCAACCCGCAGGGTGACGGCGCCACCGGCCCGTTCACGGGTCGGAGCGCATTGGTGATCGACGCGGAGGATCGCTTCACCACGATGCTCGCCCACCAGCTGCGGCACCTGGGTCTCGACGCCAGGATCGTGCCGTGGAGCGAGGTCGCGGACGCCGACATCGACGCCGCCGAGCTGCTCGTCGCCGGGCCAGGCCCCGGAGATCCGCGCGACACGGAGTCTGCGCGCATCGCACGCATGCGCGACGTCGTCGCGCGGCGCCTGGCGGAAGGCACTCCGCTGCTCGCGGTGTGCCTGAGCCATCAGATCCTCGCCGACAGCCTCGGCATCGAGCTCGCCCCGCTCGCCTCACCGCATCAGGGGCTGCAGAAGACGGTGCCGGTGTTCGGGGAGGACGCCTCGATCGGCTTCTACAACACCTTCACCGCTCGGGTCTCCCCCGCAGCCGAGCGCGCGGGCGCAGCCGAGGTCTCCGCCGACCCGGCGACCGGCGACGTCTACGCGCTTCGCGGCGAGCATTTCGCGAGCGTGCAGGGGCACCTCGAGTCCATCCTGTCCCGCGACGGCATCCGCACCCTGGAGCGCCTGATCGAGCACGCGCTGGGCTGACGGCCGAAGGTTCGACTCGCTCGGCTCGCTCGACCCGTTCCGTCTCGCCTGCTGCTCGCTCAACGCCCCGCAGGGGTCGCGCCGGCGGGCTCACTGGAACAGGTTCACCGGGTTCACGACGTCGGCGATCATCAGCAGCGCCCCCATCGCGATCAGCACGACGGCGACGACGACGGTGAGCGGCACGAGCCGCGTGGCGTCCACGGGAGCGGGCGGCGGCCGCCGGAACAGTTTCGCCCACGCACGGCGGATGCCGTCCCACAGCGCCACGACGACGTGACCGCCGTCCAGCGGCAGCAGCGGGATGAGATTGAAGACGAACAGGGCGATGTTCAGCGAGCCGAGCAGGCTCAGCAGCACCACGAACCGGTTCAGGATGGGGGCATCCGTTGCCGCCACCTCGCCGGCGAGACGGCCGACGCCGACAACGCTGAGCGGGCCGTCCGGGTCGCGCTCGGTCCCGGTGACGAGAGACACGCCGACATCCCACAGCTTCACCGGCAGCTGCACGATCAACTCGCCCACACGGGCGACGTTCTGCCCGGCCATCTCCACCCCGGTGCCGAGCGGCTGCGGCACGAAGCCCATCTGCGCGCTCATCCCGACGTACCCGACCTCGGCGACGATCTGCTCGCCGTCCTCGTCCAGGCGCGGCTGCCCGCCGGCATCCGTCAGCGTGCGCTCGGCCGTGATCGGCGTGATCGAGAGGTGCACATCCTCGCCGTCGCGGGAGACGACCATGTCGAGGGTCTTCCCCGGCGAAGCCTGGACGATCTCTGTGGCGTCGGCGAAGTCCGCGACCCGCTGACCGTCGATCGACACCAGCACGTCTCCGGGCAGGACACCCGCCTCGGCAGCCGGAGACGCGGGGTCGCCCGCTGCGCACTCGGTCTGTGTGGTGCCGGCCGGAAGGACGCACTCGGTCACCCCGGCGATCGTGGTGGTGCCCTGCTGCAGGCCGATCCCGGATGCGAGGACCGTGAAGATCACGACGGCCAGGATGAGGTTCATGACGGGCCCGCCGAGCATGACGATGATCCGCTTCCACACCGGCAGCCGGTAGAAGACCCGGTCCTCCGCACCGTCGGCGATGGTCTCGTCGTTCGCCGACCGCGCATCCTGCACCAGCGATGCGAACAGTCCGCGCACGGGCTTGCCGTCGGATGCCGGATACATGCCGGACATCGAGATGAAGCCGCCGACCGGCAGCGCCTTGAAGCCGTACTCGGTCTCACCGATCCTCTTCGACCACAGACGCGGCCCGAAGCCGATCATGTACTGCCCGACGCGGACGCCGAACAGCTTCGCCGGAACGAGGTGCCCGATCTCATGCAGACCGATCGACAGCCCGAGACCGATCAGCATGAACACGATGCCGACGAGGTAGAGGAGGATTTCCACTCCCCAAAGCTACTGCCCGAGGCTTAGGAATCCGCCGCATATGCTGGAGGCGTGACCTCCCGGCAGCTGCGACTCGTGCGCGGTGCCGGCGCGTCCGCGGCCTCGACGATCATCGCGGCCGTATCGCACACGCTCGGCGGCGGCGCGGCGCCCCATCCTCTGCTGGTGCTCGCACTCCTCGTCTTCCTGACCCCGCTCGCGGGACTCCTGATCGGCCCGCGCGCGAGCCTTCGCCGGCTGAGCAGCGCGGTACTCGTCGCGCAGAGCATCTTCCACGTCCTCTTCGTCGCCTTGAACGCGACCGCGGCGCCGTCGGCCATCGGCACCGGACACCACCACACGCTCGTGCTCCCGGCGATCACCGGCGCCTCGCCCGACATCGCCCCGGACACGGGGATGCTCGCGGCGCACATGATCGCCGCCGTCCTCACCGTGGCATGGCTGTGGCGCGGCGAGAATCTGATCCGTGCGGTCTTCCACTGGGTCAGGGCGGTCCTGCACCGCCGCGCACCCCGCCTGCTGCATGCGCGCTGGCCGGTCCCAGCATCGGTCGCCCGCACGGCCCGTGTCTTCGTCTCCGCGATTCTCGCGGGTGATCTCACGCTTCGCGGCCCTCCCGCTTTCTCCCGCGTCTGACCCGCCGTCCGGCAGGTCGGTCGCACACGTGCCATCCATTCATCGCGAGCGACGCCGTCGGCGCGCCCGCACGCAGCGCGCCGGCGCGTCGCTGCACCTGCACAGGAGAAACCATGTCGAAATCCATCACCCGCCGCGGCGCAATCGCCGCCGCACTCGCAGCGGGCCTCATCCTCGCCGCACCCGCTGCCGCACAGGCCCACGTCGGGGTCAGCCCGGACAGCGTGGCGCCCGAGGGCTCCGCAGTCCTGACGTTCTCGTTCACGCACGGATGCGAGAACTCCCCCACGACGGCGATGCGGATCACGATGCCGGACGGACTCACCTCGGTGTCGCCGACGGTCGACGCGATGTGGGACGTCGAGGTCGAACGCGCCGACAACGGCCTCGTCTCCGCCGTCACGTACACCGCCACGACGCCCGTCGCGCATGATCTGCGCGGCGCCGTGACCATGGCGGTGAGCGTCGGAGAGGACGCGCCGGAGTCGCTCGTGTTCCCCGTCGAGCAGCAGTGCGAGACGGGTGCGAACGCGTGGACGGAGGTCGCGGAGGAAGGTCAGGATCCGCACGACCTCGACTCCCCCGCTCCCGTCGTGACGGTCGCCGCCGATGCGGAGGCGGATGCCGGGCACGGCGACCACGACGCGGCAGGGTCCGACGAGGCAGAGTCCGACGCGGCAGAGTGCGACGCGGCAGAAGCGACCGGCGGCGCGGAGAGCGAGGATGTCGCACCCGTGGCAGGCATCATCCTCGGATCCGCGGGACTGCTCGCCGGCGTCGCCGCGCTCGTGGTCGCGATCCGCACCTCCCGCCGGAACGCGGGGTGACCCAAGCGGTCTGACATGAACGAGGGCGCGCCGGGCACCGGCCCGGCGCGCTCCCCGGACCGCCCGTGAGATCATGGGAAGGCTATGTCTACTCAGCCCAGCCTTCCCCCCGTGCTCCGTCCGGAAGCCCCGCCACAGCGGGCCCTGGCGGACCTCGCCGCCCGATTCGGCACCGCCACCCGCGGTGAGATCGACGGCGTCTTCCTGACCGGCATCACCCTCGCGACCGCGGACCTGCGCACCGGCGAGGTGTTCGTCGCGATCCGCGGCGTCAACCAGCACGGTGCCGTCTTCGCGGCCACGGCCGCCGAGAAGGGCGCGGTCGCGATCGTCACCGACGCCGATGGCGCCGAGATCGCCGCGGATGCCGGGCTTCCGATCGTCGTCGTCGACGACCCGCGCGGCATCCTCGGAGCCCTGAGCGCCTGGGTGTACGGCACGGGAGCCGACGACCGGCTGCCGCTGCTGTTCGGCACCACGGGCACGAACGGCAAGACCAGCGTCACCCACCTGCTCGAGGGCATCCTCGGCCAGCTCGGCGTCGTGACGGGTCTGTCCTCCACCGCGGAGCGCCACATCGCCGGCGAGGTCATCATCTCCAGGCTCACCACGCCGGAGGCCTCCGAGACCCATGCCCTGCTCGCCCTCATGCGCGAGCGGAACGTCGAGGCCGTCGCGGTCGAGGTCAGCGCGCAGGCGCTCTCGCGCAGGCGCGTCGACGGGATCGTGTTCGACGTCGCCGGTTTCACGAATCTCTCGCACGACCACCTCGACGACTACGCCGACATGACGGAGTACTTCGAGGCGAAGCTGCCACTGTTCCGCCCCGACCGGTCGCGTCGCGCCGTGATCTCGCTGGACTCCGCCTTCGGAGCCGACGTCGTCGCCGCATCCGAGGTTCCCGTCGTCACGGTCGGCACGCCGGCGATCGCCGCCGACGCCGAGGCCGCAGAACGGGCCGACTGGGTCGTCACGATCGACGAGGAGCGCCAGCGCGGCACGCGCTTCACCATGACCGGGCCCGAGGGCCGCACCCTGACCACGGTCGTCCCGGTGATCGGGCCGCACATGGCCGCCAACGCCGCACTCGCGATCGTCATGCTGTTCGAGGGCGGCTACGCCTGGGAGCGCATCGTCGAGGCCCTCACCCGCGACGGGCGCATCGAGGCGTATCTGCCGGGTCGCACCGAGCTTGTCTCGGGCGAGCGCGGCCCCGCCGTGTACGTCGACTTCGGGCATACGCCGGATGCCTTCGTCAAGACGCTCGCCGCCGTCCGCCGCGTGACGCCGGGCAAGGTCCTGATGCTGTTCGGCGCCGACGGCGACCGCGACGCCACCAAGCGCCGCGACATGGGGCGCACGGCCGTCGAAGGCAGCGACATCCTCGTCGTCACCGACCACCACCCCCGATTCGAGGATCCGACATCGATCCGCGCCACACTCCTCGAGGGCGCCCGATCCGCGCAGCCGGACGCCGAGATCCACGAGTTCTCCCCGCCCGAAGCGGCGATCAGCGCGGCCGTCGGAATGGTCACGGACGGCGACGCGATCCTCTGGGCCGGCCCCGGCCACCAGGACTACCGCGACATCCGCGGAGTCCGCACGCCCTATTCGGCGCGCGAACTGGCGCGCCGCGCCGTGCGGGATGCCGGATGGCCCGTGCCGGAGCCGCACTGGCCCGTGCCTTACGAAGACTGAGCGGCTCCGCGCGGAGCTACTGCGCGGCGATCAGGCGATCGGCCGTCGCGCGGGCCCACGCCTCGGCATCCGCCAGGGACTCGACAGTCAGCGCGTCGGGCGCCTCGTGCGCGTCGACGACGCGAGCAATGGTGTCCACGATGCCGAGGAACGACAGCCGCCCCTCGTGGAAGGCATCAACGGCCTGCTCGTTCGCAGCGTTGAACACCGCGGGGAACGTTCCTCCGGCGCGGCCGACGCTCTTCGCCAGTGCGACCGACGGGAAGGCCTCGTCGTCGAGCGGCTCGAAATCCCAGCTGGTCGCCTGCGTCCAGTCGAGCGGCTTTCCGACTCCCCCGATACGGTGCGGCCAGTCCAGTGCGAGCGAGATCGGCAGTCGCATGTCGGGCGGCGAGGCCTGGGCGATGGTCGAGCCGTCGATGAACTCGACCATCGAGTGCACGATCGACTGCGGATGCACGACGACCTGGATGTCGTCGTAGTCGACATCGAACAGCAGGTGCGCCTCGATGACCTCGAGGCCCTTGTTCACGAGCGTCGCGGAGTTGGTGGTCACCACCCGTCCCATGTCCCACGTCGGGTGGGCGAGCGCCTCGGCGGGAGTGACTTCGGTGAGCTGCTCGCGCGTACGCCCGCGGAACGGCCCGCCGGATGCCGTCACGACGAGCCGCCGGATCTCATCGTGCGTCCCCGATCGGAGTGCCTGCGCGAGTGCGGAGTGCTCGGAGTCGACGGGGACGATCTGCCCCTCGGCGGCGGCCGAGGTGACCAGCTCGCCGCCGACGATGAGCGACTCTTTGTTCGCGAGCGCGAGTGTGCGGCCCGCCTTCAGCGCCGCGAGCGTGGAACCCAGGCCGATGGAACCGGTGATGGCGTTGAGCACGACATCGGCCTCGACGTCGCGGACGAGCTGCTCCGATTCCGCAGCACCCAGCGCCGTGTGCTCGACCTGGAACTGCTCGGCCTGCCGAGCGAGCATCTCGGCGTTGCTGCCCGCTGAGATGCCGACGAGCTCGAAACGGCGCGGATTGGCGCGGATCACATCCAGCGCCTGAGTGCCTATGGAGCCGGTTGAACCGAGGACGAGGATGCGACGCATGCCGCCAGCCTATGCCGTACGGCGCGGCTCACGAGCTGGCGGGGTGCATCGTGGCGAGGATGTCGATCACGAAGACGAGCGTCTGACCGACCAGGTCGTCGTCGTTGATCTCGCCCTCGCCGTACGCCTGTGCGGGCGGAATCACGACGAGCACCTGCGAACCGACCTTCTGACCCTGCAGCGCCTGCACGAACCCGGGCACGTAGCCGTTGCCCTCGCTGCTGATCGGCGCGCCGTTCGCCCACGAGGAGTCGAACACCTCACCCGAATTCCAGCTGACGCCGTGGTACTGCAGAAGGGTGGTGTCGCCCTCGCCGACCTCGATGCCGTCGCCCTCCTTGAGCACCGAGATCTGCACCTCGGTCGGGGCATCCGCATCGGGGATCTCGACGGACGGCGCACCGTCGTCGTCGAGCGTGACGGCAGGCATGCCTGCGGTGGGCTCCTGCGGCTCGCCCCACGCCGCGGTGGGGACGACGTCGAGGACGTCGAGGATGTAGTACTGCGCCGCAGCGTCATCCGTCGTCGGGAACACGATCGACAGTCGCGACCCGACGGTCGCGCATCCGATCAGCTGTCCCATCGGGACGTCGGCGGTCAGCTCGACGGGAAGGAGCTCGCCCTCGGTGTACCCGGCGTCGCCGAGCCGTTCGCCCGAATCGCCGTCGAAGGCGCTCAGCGCGTACTGCACGTAGTCGCCGTCGGCGATCTCCTCGCCATCGCCCTCCGTGAGCACCGTGCGCTGCGCCTCGTCGACCTGCTGCTCGAGCTCGAACGATGCCGTCGATGCCGTCCCGAAGTCGCCGTCGACGGTGACGCTCTCGGAGGCCGGCCCGGAGGCGATCGTCGCCGAGCAGAGCTCGCCCGACGTCGATTCGGCGTCATCGCCCGTCGAGCCCTCGACTCCCGTGCACCCGACGAGCAGGACGGCTGCGGCGGCCATGGTGGACAGGGCGATGAGCGGGCGAGTGCGCACAGTGATACCTCGGATCGAGAAAGGGAACCAGACCATCTTGCCCCACACGCCTTTGCTCCCGCTGTACGGGATGCACCGCGTCGGCATTCCCGGACCGGCATGCATCGCCGAGTAGCCTGATCTGATGACCTCTGCGCAGTCCGGCATCCCCGCGTCGAAACCCGAGGCACCCGCCGCAGACACGACGGACGACGCCGCAGCACCGCGCAGAGCAGGGTTCACCTACGCGCTGGGCCGCGCCGTCATCGGCCCGCTCGCACGCCTGATCTACCGCCCGCGCATCGAGGGCCGCGAGAAGGTTCCCGCCGACGGCCCGGTGATCTTCGCCAGCAACCACCTCTCTTTCATCGACTCGGTCGCGATCCCCGTCGCAGCTCCCCGCCCGGTCCACTTCCTTGCCAAGTCGTCGTACTTCGAGGGGCCCGGCGTCGCGGGGGCGGCCAAGAAGAACTTCTTCCAGGCCATCGGCGCCATCCCGGTCCGGCGCGGAGCCGGGCAGGCCGCGCTGGACGCCCTGGACCAGCAGCGACAGCTGCTCGACGAGGGCCTCGCCGTCGCCCTGTACCCCGAGGGCACCCGATCGACCGACGGACGCCTGTACAAGGGACGCACCGGTGTCGCCTTCCTCGCCCTCCAGACGGGTGCACCGGTCGTTCCGGTCGGCCTCATCGGAACGGACAAGGTCATGCCCAAGGGCGCGAAACTCCCCTCGATCAAGGAGCGGGTGACCGTGCGCTTCGGCGACCCGATCGACGTTTCGGTGCACGGCCCCGCCAGCAGCGGCAAGGCCCGGCGTCTGGCGACGGACGAGATCATGGCCGGCATCCACGCGCTCAGCGAGCAGGAGCTCGCGGGCGTGTACAACGAGCCGCCGGCGCACACCCCGATCGAGAAGATCAAGCAGGCGCTCCCTCACGAGCGCCGCTGACGCGCTGCCGGGCGGGCCCCTCAGAGCGAGGTGACGGTCGCCTGGTGACGCACGGGGAAGTTCACCGAGTTCGCGATGAAGCACATGCGATGCGCCTCGGCGTGCGCGTGCTCGGCGCGCTCGATCATCGACGGCTCCGCCACGACGACCTCGGGTCGCAGAAGCACGTCCGTGAAGGCCCCGCCGCTGCGACCGTCCTCCGTCATGACGCCGGTGGCGGAATCACGGTATGAGACGACGACGACGCCCACGGTGACGCAGGCGTGCAGGTACGACAGCAGGTGGCACTCCGACAGGGCCGCCAGCAGCAGGTCCTCGGGGTTCCAGCGGGCGCGGTCGCCGCGGAACGGCTTGTCGGCGGATGCCAGGACATCGGGCTTGCCCTCGACGGAGAGCGTCACATCCCGCGAGTACTCGCGGTACCCGCTGGTGCCCGACCCGAGATTGCCCTCCCATGTCGCCGTGAGCGCGTAACGGTGTTCACCGAGAGTCATGGCGCCAGTCTCGCATGCCGCACGCGGCGGCGCGCAGACAGGGCGGATAGGCTGGGGGCGTGCTGGAGACTCTGACCGTTGCGGATGCCGTTGAACTCGCCGTCGTCGAACGCAGCGGGTTCGTCGAGTCCCGGCACGCCGGGGCCGCGATCGTGCTGTCGCCCGACGGCGAGGTCCTCCGGCGGATCGGGAACCCCGACGCGCTGTTCCTCCCCCGCTCGAGCCTGAAGCCGATGCAGGCGGTGGCCTGCGTCACGGCCGGCGCCGAGCTCGAGGGCGAGCAGCTGGCGCTCGCCACGGCGAGCCACAACGGCACCGACCGGCACGCAGACGCGATCCGCGAGATCCTCGCCGCCGGCGGCCTGACCGAGGACGATCTGGCGTGCCCGCCGTCCTGGCCCGGCGACACCGCGACGCGCGACGAGATCGTCCGCGAGCACGGAGCGCCCAGCCGGATCCGCATGAACTGCTCGGGCAAGCACGCTGCGATGCTGCGCGCCTGCGTTGCGACCGGTTGGCCGACCGACGGGTACCTCGATCCCGCCCATCCGCTGCAGGGGCACATCCGCGAGGTCGTCGAGCGTCTCACCGGAGAGCGGATCGCGCACACCGCGATCGACGGATGCGGGGCGCCCGTGCACGCCATCACGTTGACGGGCCTCGCCCGCGGCATCCACCGCATCGGCACCGCATCCGAGCGCTCCCCGTTCGCGCTGCACCGCGTCGCCGGCTCGCTCGTGCGAGCGGTCAAGGAGCATCCGTGGACGATCGAGGGCCCTGGTCGCCCTGACACGATCGCGATCGAACGCCTCGGAGTGTTCGCCAAGGGCGGCGCCGAGGGTGTCATGGTCATGGTCGCTCCCGGCGGCGCGACCGTCGCGGTCAAGATGCTCGACGGCGCGGCGCGCGCGTCGACCGTGGTCGCGGCGACGCTGCTCGTGCGTGCCGGCGCTCTCGAGCCCGCGGATGTCGCAGGACTCGTTCACGCACTTCCCCTCGCCGTGCTCGGCGGTGGGAGCGACGTCGGGATGATCCGTCCCGGCGCCGAAATCTGATGCCCTGACCCTGGGCCGTACGATCCCCTCGACGAGGAGGGGGTGGAGAGGAGATCGCGATGAGGATCAGCGTCCCCACAGAGATCAAGAACAACGAGTACCGCGTCGCGCTGACCCCATCGGGAGTGCACGACCTGGTCAGCGAGGGCCACGAGGTCTTCGTGCAGTCAGGAGCCGGGATCGGCTCCTCCATGCCCGATGCGGAGTACGCCGAGGCCGGCGCCACGCTGCTGGACGACGCCGCCGAGGTCTGGGACCGCGCCGAGCTGCTGCTCAAGGTCAAGGAGCCGATCGAGAGCGAGTACGCCTACTTCCGCGACGATCTGACGCTCTTCACATACCTTCATCTCGCAGCCGACCGGCCGCTGACCGACCGTCTCATCGCCAGCGGCATCACCGCGATCGCCTACGAGACCGTACAGCTGCCGAACGGCTCGCTGCCGCTGCTGGCACCGATGAGCGAGGTCGCCGGACGCCTGGCTCCTCTGGTCGGCGCGAACACGCTGATGCGCTCGAACGGCGGGCTCGGTCTGCTGATGTCGGGCGTGCCCGGTACCAGGCCTGCGACCGTCACGGTGATCGGCGGCGGCGTCGCGGGTGCGAACGCGGCGGTCATCGCCAGCGGGATGGGTGCGGACGTGACGGTCTTCGACACGAACATCCCCCGTCTGCGCATGCTGGACGATCACTTCGCCGGGCGGGTCAAGACCGCGGCGTCCAACCCGCTCGATCTGCGCCGCGCCGTTGTGGGCTCCGACCTTGTCATCGGGTCCGTGCTGATCCCCGGTGCCCGCGCCCCGAAGCTCGTCACGAACGAGATGGTCGCGCAGATGCGTCCGGGCAGCGTGCTCGTGGACATCGCGGTCGACCAGGGCGGATGCTTCGAGGACACGCACCCGACGACGCATGCCGACCCGACCTTCGCGGTGCACGACACGGTGTTCTACTGCGTCGCGAACATGCCGGGCGCCGTGCCCAACACGTCGACCTCGGCGCTCACGAACGCGACGATGCCCTACGTGCGCAGGATCGCCGCACAGGGATGGCGCAACGCGCTCGGCGCCGATGCGGCTCTCGCCGCCGGTCTGAACGTGGCCGCCGGCGCCGTGGTGAACGAGGGCGTCGCCGTGGCGCACGGTCTGTCGTCGCAGCCACTGGGCTCCGTGCTCTGACGCGGTGACGCTCACGCGAGCCGGCCGCCGCGAGTCGGGTCGAGGTCGCGGATGACGACACGCTCCGGAGCCCCGCCGTCCCGGATGCTCCACGCCCGTCCGCGGTGTGTGAGGGCGTAGGGCGGCAGTTCGCGGCATCCGGCCAGTGAGCGCAGCTCGGCCGAACACTCCGCGAGGACGAGCATCTCGCCGTCCGTGCGGATCCGCTGCCACAGCGACCACTGCCGCTGCCAGCTCTCCGCGTCGCCCACCAGGATCCGCGTTGCGGTCGGGTCCGGTGCATGATCTCCGACCGGGACGATCTCCCGGTCCGGGTGGGCGGCGCGGAGAGCCTCGACTGCACGGCGCACGCCGGTGACCACGACGCCGACCGGCCGCTCGGAGGGTCGCCATGTCGGCGGTTCCGACGTGTTCTGCGAGAGCTCGGCATCCGTCCATGCCACCTGGACCTCGATGTCGCCGATCCGCGCGCGTCCCGGCCGGCGATTGCGCAGATATCCGTCGTTCTCGCCGCCCAGGGCGAGGTGCTCGAGCTTCGTGCCCGTCCGCAGCAGCATGCGCTGCGGGAGGGCCTCGAGGACGCGCGACAGCTGCCCGGAGACGCGCCCGGCCGATACCACGAACGTCGAACCGCGCGCCGCACCGGATCGGATGAGCGCCTCGAGGCGTGCGACGAGAGCCATGGCATGGTCTGTGGGAAGAGCGGCGATCAGCTGATCGAGGTCGTCGCACAGGACGAGTCGCGGGACGACCCTGCCCGAGGCCAGCTCGTCCACGGCGTCCCAGGCGCGTTCGGGGTCGGCGGGAATCCAGAAGGCGTGTTCCACCTGGGATGAGAGCACGCGCAAGGCGGTCGTCCGCCCGGACCCGCTCCCGCCGACGACGGCGATGCCCCGATCTGCTCCGGGTTGCAGCGTCACCAGCTGCTGACGCTGCCGCTCCGGCTCGTCGCCGAGTCCGAGAACAACACTCCCCTGGTCCGTCTGATCCCGGTACCGCCCGGCGAGCTCGGCGAGCGCCAGTGCGTGCGGCAGCGGCGGCAGCCACGGACTGGCCGGGGCGACGGACCCCGCCCACTGCGATGCCGCCCCACGCAGGTCCGCCACGCCGGTGAGCGCGACGCGCATGGTCGTCGCCGCGGCATCCTGCGGTCTGCGCACCAGCGCGAGCCCGCGAGACGCGGCTCCTCCGGGGAGCTCTGCCGCATCGTCCGATCCGATGACGAGCCTGCTGTCCGCGGCATCCGTCACCCGCAGACTCACCCGCAGCGGGCAGTTCGCAGCGAGCGCGTCGCGGATCACTCCCGAAGCGCGCTGCGTGCCGAGGATGAGATGCATGCCCAGTGCGCGACCGCGCGCGGCGATGTCGGTGAAGACCACGGCGAGGTCTGGATGCTCCTGCAGCAGGGCGGCGAACTCATCGACGACGATCACGAGCCGGCCCAGGCGCCCCTCGGACTCGGCGATGCTGCGCGCGCCGAGTCCGGCGAGCACCGTCTCACGGCGCCGCAGCTCCGCGGTCAGGCTCTGCACGCCGCGCCGTGCGCCGTCATCGTCGAGATCCGTCATGACAGCGGTGACGTGCGGCAGTTCGCGCAACGGGTCGAACGCAGTCCCGCCCTTGAAGTCGGCGAGGACGAACGCGACGTGCTCCGGCGCGTGGCTCTGTGCGATCGCGGTGATCCACGTGACGAGAAGCTCGCTCTTCCCGGATCCGGTCGTTCCCGTGACGATCGCGTGCGGTCCGTCCTCGACGAGATCCAGGCTCACCTCGCCGCCCTCGGACTGACCGATCACCGCATCGAGACCGGGCCCGGACGGGCGACGGGCGAGGTCGCCGAGCCCGATGAGATCCGGCAGCTGAGCGGCATCGCCCTCGCGGTCCGCGCTGGCTCGCGCAATCGCCTCCGCCTGCGGGCGCGAGAGGCATTCGACGGCTACGTCATCCGTCCCTTCGCCGGTGCGCAGCCGCGACCGCGACGGCTCGATGCAGTCGACGACCGTCGTGATCCCCTCCGGCACGTCGCCGCCGACGGAACGCAGACGGATCTGCGCGGCGGCATCCGGTGCCGGATCGTCGCCGACGACGACGGCGAGTCGCCACGCGCCTCTCTTCGGCGGACGCGCATGCGGGAACGCGGCGAGCCCCAGCCGTTCGAGGCCGGCGCCGGAGATCGCGAGCTGCGACGGCGCATGCTGCAGGCACAGCTGCACGACGAGCGCACGCGCCGCAGCCGCCGTCGACGGGAGCGGACCGCGCAGGCACACGCCTCTGCCCATCGGGACGACGATCGGGGCGTCGGCGAGCACCGCGGCGCGCTCGCGGAATGCCCGCGCACGGTCCTCGTCTCCGGTCACCCGCAGGGCGCTGCGCCGATCGCCGGAGCCGATCACGATCGGCGTCGTCTCGTCGATCGGCGCCAGGTCGCGCAGCGGCGGCTCCTGAACGGCCGCGGCAGCGTCGGGGTTGGTCTGTCGCAGGGCCCTCCGCTCTCGCGCATGCCTTCGCTGCAGCTCCTGTTCGGCCTTCGCCCAGCCCTCCTGCTCCGTCGCGGCGGCCGCCGCGCGTCCGCGGCGGCGCGTCCGGACGCCGTCCAGCAGCGAAGCGCCGATCATCAGCGGCCCGAGCGCCGCGAAGCACAGCGAGAGGATCGACCCTGTGACGAGCCACAGGACGATGCCCGCAGCGATCGGCACCACGGCAGCGAGGATCGGCACCGGTTGGCGACGGGGCTCCTCGGCCGCGGCCGGGAGCGTCAGGGGTTCGACATCCATCCCCCTATTTCAGAGGTTCCGCGGCGACCGGATGCCGTTGTCCACAGCGATCCGGACTATTCGGCGGCTTCGTCCGATGTGGAGGACGAGTCGATCGTGTCGATCTTGGACGTCGCCGTCTCGGCCTCGGGGTCGTGCCCCGTGCGCGCGACCTTCACGACGATGAGCGTGACGTTGTCGCGACCGCCGTTCTCGAGCGCGGCCGCGAGCATCGCGTCGACCGCCGCCCCCGGGTCCTCGTTCTCGCGCAGGAAGTGCTGGATGCCGTAGTCGGTGAGCTCCTTGGTGAGTCCGTCCGAGCACACGACGAACCGGTCGCCGTCGATGACCTCGATGCCGAGGTAGTCGGGCGGGGTCAGCTCGCTCGCACCGACCGCGCGGGTGATCACGTTGCTGTACGGGTGCCCCTCCGCCTCTTCGGGACTGAGCCGGCCCGAGGAGATGAGCTCCTGCACCACCGAGTGATCCGTCGTGACCTGCACCAGGCGCTGGTCGCGGAACAGGTAGACGCGGGAGTCGCCGATGTTGAGCGACACCCAGCGCGGATCGCCGTCGGCGAGATCGAAGAACACTCCGGTGAGCGTCGTCCCGGTGCCCTCGTCAGTCGTATCGGGGTGGGCTGCGATGTCGTCCACGGCGTCCTTCAGGGCGCGCTCGATCGCATCCGTCGTCACCGAGCCGGAGTCGACCACGTCCTGCAGCCGGGCGATCGTGCTCTGACTCGCGATCTCGCCACCGGCGTGGCCGCCCATGCCGTCGGCGACGACGAACAACGGGAACTCGGCGAGGAACGCATCCTGGTTGTTGTCACGGCGCCGACCGGTGTCGGTCGCGCCCGCCCAGGTCAGGGTGATCTCGTCTTCATCTGCGACGGCGACGCTGTGCGTGTGCGTGGTCGTCTCAGACAAGAGGATCCTCCGGGTTCATCGAGGCGTCGTTGGCCATATGTCTACGTTATCGGAGCCGCGGCTCCCGCATGACGAAGGACCCCCGATTCCTCGAGGGTCCTCGTCAACCGGTCAGGCCGGCGGCTGGTTCGGATCCGCGGGCGGAGCCGGGGGTGCCGCAGGCGGCGGAGTGGTCGGAGGCGTGGTGGGCGCCGCCGGAGGTGCACTGGGCGCCGCCGGCGGCGGCGTGGGTGCGCCGGGCGCAGCGGGAGGCGTGGCGGGAGCGGCAGGAGGCTGGTAGCCCGGCTGCTGGTAGCCCGGTGCGGGCTGCTGCTGCGGGTAGCCGCCGGGCTGCTGGTACCCCTGCGGAGCACCGTATCCGGGTGCGGCGCCGGGTGCGGCTGCCGCGGACGGCTGGACGGGGACGCCCTCCCACACCGTGCGGTCGGCCAAGAAGCTGTTCCCGGCCCACGGAGCCGGCGCGATCTGGGCGTTCCAGCGCGACTTGTCGAACGCCATGATGCCGAGCCATACGATGTCCACGAAGATATAGAGCACTACCCACGCGCCCTCCTTCTGCAGCTTCTGTCCGATGCGATAAGCAGCGAGCGCGGTGACGACGCGATACGCCAGACCTGCCAGCGGAAGCAACAGGAACCATCCCAAGAACGGAATGATGACGCCCAGAAGGAACGCGCCGACCAAGTACAGGTACAACCAAGGACTGAGATCGCCCAGCTTCAGGAAGATCAGCTCTCGGTACACGGGCACCCACGCCCGCCATTTTCCCTGCACGCCAGCCTTCTCGAAGATCTTCATGTAAAAGAACGAGTAGAGCACGTAACCTGCTGCAGAGAACACGAAGAAGATGAGGCTCGAGAGAAGCCCCGCGGCAGTGTCGTAGTTGTAGTAAGAGTTCATGAGCCCTCCGTAGTGAACGACGCATTCCGCATCGCGTGAAACACACTAGCGTGACCGGCGCCCGCAGCAACAGACACACGCTGCCCGTCTCAGGATGCGACGACGAGTTCCACGACTGCGTGCTCGGCCGCATCACGCAACTCGATGCCGAGGCCGGATGCCCATGCGCGCAGACCGTCGAGTGAGCGCACGCGCGGGCGGTCCTCGGCAAGCGCTCGGACGAGCTCGCCCTTGGACTTCTTGTTGAAGTGGTTGAGCGCGCGGCCCTGGTCGGTGACGACGCGCACATACGCGGAGGACACCGACGCGGGCACGGGTCCGAGCGCGACGTACGCCTCGCTGCGCAGGTCCAGCACGAACGACGGCTCCTCATCCGCGATGGCAGCGGTCACCGCATCCGCCCAGTGCCGGCGAAGCGGCGGAACCCCGGGAAGGGATGTCCCGGCAGCCAGCCGGTACGCGGGGATGCCGTCCAGCGCACCGACTGGTCCGAAGGCCGCTGCGTGCACCCAGACGTGCGATCCCAGCCACCGCCTGGACGCTGCCCCGAGGGTCGCGGCGTCCAGGGCGTCGTAGAGCACTCCGGTGTAGCGGTCGATCGCAGGCATGGTCGCCGCCTCGCGCAGCATCCGGTTGTGTTCGATGTCGCCGAGCTGACGGTCGCTGAGCTTCAGCACGTGCTGCGCGTGGGCCGGGTCGGCGGACAGGGCCGTGAGAGCATCGACGACCGCCTCGCGCTGCGGTGCGAGCGCGGGGAGCGCGAGGCCCTCGATGCGCAGCGGGCGCGAGCGCCCACCTGGGCGCTTGGTCTCAGAAGGAGGGAGAAGGATCTTCATGGATGTGCGAACAGGCCAGAACGCGCCCGCCGTCAGATGACGGCCGGGCGCGTTCTCGATGCGTCTTTCAGGCGATGAGCGCCGCGTTGCCGGCGACGATCGTCAGCTGGTCGCCCTCCATGGAGAGGAACCCGTCCTGCGCATTGGCGAGGACCTTGCTGCCGTCGGCGCGGGTGATGCGCACCTCGCCCTCGGCGAGGATCGCGAGGATCGGCTCGTGGCCGGCCATGATGCCGATCTCGCCCTCGACGGTCTTGGCGACGACGAGCGTCGCCTCCCCCGTCCAGACCTCCGCATCCGCGGAGACGAGGCTGACCTGCAATGCCATGATCAGCCGTTCTCCTTCTGGATCTGCGCCCACTTCTCTTCGACGTCGGAGATCGCACCGACGTTGAAGAAGGCCTGCTCGGCCACGTGGTCGAACTCGCCCTTGGCGATCGCGTCGAACGACTCGATGGTCTCCTTCAGCGGAACCGTCGAACCCTCGACACCGGTGAACTTCTTCGCCATGTAGGTGTTCTGCGAGAGGAACTGCTGGATGCGACGTGCACGCGACACGACGATCTTGTCCTCCTCGGAGAGCTCGTCGACACCGAGGATCGCGATGATCTCCTGCAGCTCCTTGTTCTTCTGGAGGATCTGCTTGACCGTGGTGGCCACGCGGTAGTGGTCCTCGCCCAAGTAGCGGGGGTCCATGATGCGCGACGTCGAGGTCAGCGGGTCGATGGCCGGGTACAGACCCTTCGACGCGATCTCACGGCTGAGCTCAGTCGTCGCGTCGAGGTGCGCGAAGGTGGTGGCCGGAGCCGGGTCGGTGTAGTCGTCGGCGGGAACGTAGATCGCCTGCAGCGAGGTGATCGAGTGACCGCGGGTCGAGGTGATGCGCTCCTGGAGGAGGCCCATCTCGTCGGCGAGGTTCGGCTGGTAGCCCACCGCCGAGGGCATGCGGCCCAGCAGCGTGGAGACCTCGGAACCGGCCTGCGTGAAGCGGAAGATGTTGTCGATGAACAACAGCACGTCCTGCTTCTGCACGTCGCGGAAGTATTCCGCCATCGTCAGAGCCGACAGAGCGACGCGCAGACGCGTCCCCGGGGGCTCGTCCATCTGGCCGAAGACGAGGGCGGTCTTGTCGAAGACGCCCGCCTCCTCCATCTCGCCGATGAGGTCGTTGCCCTCACGGGTGCGCTCGCCGACACCGGCGAACACGGAGACACCGCCGTGGTCCTGTGCCACGCGCTGGATCATCTCCTGGATGAGGACGGTCTTGCCGACGCCGGCGCCGCCGAACAGGCCGATCTTTCCACCCTGGACGTACGGGGTGAGGAGGTCGATCGACTTGATGCCGGTCTCGAACATCGTGGTCTTCGACTCGAGCTGGTCGAAATTGGGGGCTGAGCGGTGGATCGGCCAGCGCTCGGTGATCTCGATCTGCTCGCCGGGCTCGGCGTTGAGGACTTCGCCGATCACGTTGAAGACCTTGCCCTTGGTGACGTCGCCGACGGGGACGGAGATCGCCTCACCGGTGTCGCGCACCTCCTGGCCTCGGACGATGCCGTCGGTGGGCTTGAGGGCGATGGCGCGGATGAGGTCGTCGCCGAGGTGCTGCGCGACCTCGAGCGTGATCTCGGTGGACTCCTCGCCGATCGTGATCGTCGTCTTCAGGGCGTTGTAGATGTCGGGGATCGAGTCGTGCGGGAACTCGATGTCGACGACCGGGCCCGTGACGCGTGCGACGCGCCCGACGACCGCGGTCCCAGCCTCAGCTGTGGCGGTGGGGGTCATATCTTCGTCTCTTTCTTGAGGGTCTATTTGCTCGACGCGAGGGCGTCGGCGCCGCCGACGATCTCTGCGATCTGCTGCGTGATCTCCGCCTGACGCGCGTTGTTGCGCAGACGGGTGTAGTCGGTGATGAGCTTGTCGGCGTTGTCGCTGGCGGACTTCATCGCCTTCTGCGTCGCGGCCTGCTTGGCGGCCGACGACTGCAGCAGGGCGTTGAAGACCCGGCTCTGGATGTAGACCGGCAGGATCGCATCGAGGACGGTCTCGGCGTCCGGCTCGAACTCGTAGAGCGGGTAGACCGCTCCGGTGTTCTCGGCGGATGCCTCGTTCTCGACGATCTCGAGCGGAAGCAGGCGCACCGTCTCGGGCGACTGCGTCATCATGCTGACGAACCGGTTGTAGACGAGGTGAAGCTCGTCGACGCCGCCGTCCGCACCACCGCGGTTGAAGGCCTCGAGCAGCGTGGCCGAGATCTCCTCCGCGGTCTTGAACTGCGGGGTGTCGGTGTCACCGGTCCACTCGGCCGCCGCCTGGATGCCGCGGAACTGGAAGTACCCGACGGCCTTGCGGCCGACCAGGTAGTACACCGGCTCCGAGCCCTGCGAACGGACGAGCTCGCCGAGCTCCATCGCCTCGCGGAGGATCTGCGAGTTGAAGGCTCCGGCGAGACCGCGGTCCGACGAGAAGATCACGACCGCGGAGCGGCGGATCGTCTCGGGCTCACGGGTGAGCGGGTGATCGACGTTCGAGTACGTCGCGACGGCGGACACGGCCTGCGTCACGGCCCGCGCGAAGGGCGAGGACGCGCGCACGCGCGCCATCGCCTTCTGGATGCGCGAAGCCGCGATGAGTTCCATCGCCTTCGTGATCTTCTTGGTCGTCTGAGCAGAAGAGATCTTCTGCTTGTAGACCCGGAGTTGAGCGCCCATGGTTCAGTACCTCACGCGATTACGCGCGACGACCCTTGACGATCTTCTCCTGGTTCACGTCGTCGACGTCCTGAGCGGCGTGCTCCTCACTGCCAGGGGCACCGATGGACTGGCCCTTGCCGCCCTGGAACTCGAGGATGAAGGCGTCGACCTGCTTCTCCAGCTCGGCGACGGTGTCGTCGTCGAGGACGTTGGTCTCACGCAGCGTGTCGAGCACCTTGGTGTTGCGACGCAGGTGGTCGAGCAGCTCGCGCTCGAAGCGCAGGACGTCTGCGACCTCGATCGTGTCGAGCTTGCCGTTGGTGCCGGCCCAGATCGAGACGACCTGGTCCTCGACCGGGTACGGCGAGTACTGCGGCTGCTTGAGCAGCTCGGTCAGGCGAGCACCGCGGTCGAGCTGACGACGCGATGCCGCATCGAGGTCGCTCGCGAACATCGCGAAGGCCTCGAGCGAGCGGTACTGCGCGAGCTCGAGCTTCAACGTTCCGGAGACCTTCTTGATGCTCTTCACCTGAGCGTCACCACCGACTCGCGAGACCGAGATTCCCACGTCGACAGCGGGACGCTGGTTGGCGTTGAAGAGGTCGGACTGCAGGAAGATCTGGCCATCGGTGATCGAGATCACGTTGGTCGGGATGTACGCCGAGACGTCGTTCGCCTTGGTCTCGATGATGGGCAGACCCGTCATCGAGCCGGCGCCGAGCTCGTCGGACAGCTTCGCGCAGCGCTCGAGCAGACGCGAGTGCAGGTAGAAGACGTCGCCCGGGTAGGCCTCGCGCCCCGGCGGTCGGCGCAGGAGAAGGGAGACGGCGCGGTACGCCTCGGCCTGCTTCGACAGGTCGTCGAAGATGATCAGGACGTGCTTGCCGCCGTACATCCAGTGCTGGCCGATCGCGGAGCCCGTGTAGGGGGCGATGTACTTGAAGCCGGCAGGGTCGGATGCCGGAGCCGCGACGATGGTGGTGTACTCCATCGCGCCGGCCTCTTCGAGCGCGCCCTTGACGGAGGCGATCGTCGAGCCCTTCTGACCGATGGCGACGTAGATGCAGCGGACCTGCTTGCTGACGTCGCCCGACTCCCAGTTGGCCTTCTGGTTGATGATCGTGTCGATCGCGATGGCCGTCTTGCCGGTCTGGCGGTCGCCGATGATGAGCTGGCGCTGGCCGCGGCCGACGGGGATCATGGCGTCGATGGCCTTGATACCGGTCTGCATCGGCTCGTGCACGCTCTTGCGCTGCATGACGCCGGGCGCCTGCAGCTCGAGCTCGCGGCGGCCCTCCGACGCGATCTCGCCGAGACCGTCGATCGGGTTGCCGAGCGGGTCGACGACGCGGCCGAGGTAGCCGTCGCCGACGGCGACCGAGAGGACCTCGCCCGTGCGGCGGACTTCCTGACCGGCTTGAACACCGGAGAAGTCGCCGAGGACGACAGTGCCGATCTCGTGCTCGTCGAGGTTCAGTGCGAGGCCCTGCGTTCCATTGGCGAACGTGAGGAGCTCGTTCGCCATGACACCGGGCAGGCCCTCGATGTGGGCGATGCCGTCCGCAGCGTCCACGACGGTGCCGACCTCGGTCGCTACCGCGCCCGAGGGCTCGTACGCAGCGGCGAAGTCCTTCAGCGCGTCACGGATGACGTCGGGGCTGATCGAAAGTTCTGCCATTGTCTTCCCTTTGTATCTGGGTGCGCGGTTCCCCGCGCGAAGTCGTATTAGCCCGCGAGCTTCTGTCGAAGATCGGCGAGCCGCGCGGAGATGCTGCCGTCGATGACGTCGTCGGCGACCTGCACACGCAGTCCGCCCACGACGGTGGGGTCGATCACTTCGTTGATCGAGACCTGACCGTCATAACGTGCAGCCAGTGCATCACCGAGTCGGGTGCGCTGCGCTGCCGACAGCGGGGCTGCCGTGTTCACGGTGGCGACGATGCGGCCGCCCTGCGCCGACACGATCTTCATCGCACGGTTCAGGATCTGGCGCACGCGCCGGCCGCGGGGCTGACGAACCAGCGACGACACGATGAGAACCGTCGGTGCACTCGCCGTGCCGCCGAGCAGCTTCTCGACGAGAGCGCCCTTCGCCTCGTTGTCGCCGAGGCGTCCGCCCAGTGCGAGCTCGAGCTCGGCGTTGCCGGCGATGACGCGGAGGAACGAGAACAGCTCGCCCTCGATGTCGTCGCTCGGCGCGGCGATTGCTGTTGCTCGGATGGCGAGTTCCTCGATGCCGTCGACGAGGCCGTCGGCATCGGACCAGCGCTGTCCTGCGGCGGTCGTGAGCAGCTGCCTCGTGGTGTCCGACATGCTGGCGAACACGGACGCGACGAGCTTCTCTCGCAGTCCCTCCGGAGCAGCGGGGTCGGCAAGCGCGCCGCTCAGCTGACCGGATTCGCCCACGAGGCGCGCCGCGGTGAACAGTTCACCGGCCGTGTCGAGGGTGACGCCCTTCGCCTGAGCGAGAGCCGCCGTCGAAGCCGCAAGCGCCTGAGTGGTCGCGCTGCCCATTACTTGGCCGCCTTCTCGGACGCTTCGAGGTCCGCGAGGAAACGGTCGACGACCGCGGTGGCACGAGCGTCGTCGGAGAGGGTCTCCCCCACGACGCTACCGGCGAGGTCGATCGCCAGCGTGCCGACCTCGGACCGCAGGGCGACGAGCGTCGACTGACGCTCGGCCTCGATCTGGGCCTGCGCCGCCGCGGTGATGCGCGCGGCCTCGACGGTCGCGGTCTCCTTGGCCTCGGCGATGATCTTCTTGCCGTCCTCACGGGCCGACTCGCGGATCTGACCGGCCTCGGCGCGCGCCTCGGCGAGCTGGCGGGTGTACTCCTCGAGAGCCGCCTCAGCCTGCTTCTGCGCCTCATCGGCCTTGGCGATGTTGCCCTCGATCGCGGCGGAGCGCTCGTCGAGCATCTTCGCCACGTTCGGAAGTGCGACCTTCCACGCCACGAGCAGGATGATGACGAAGCAGACCGCTGACCAGACGATGTCGTACATCGCCGGCAGAAGCGGATTGTGCTCCGCCTCCTCGGCTGCGAGCGTGACAAGAGCGTTCAGCATCCTGTCTCCTTACGTGTGGTGGGAGGGATCAGTAGCCGAAGAGGAAGGCGACGCCGATGCCGACGAACGCGAGGGCCTCGGTGAAGGCGATACCGATCCACATGGTGCCCTGGAGCTTGCCGGACAGCTCAGGCTGACGAGCGATGCCCTCGATCGTCTTGCCGACGACGATACCCACACCGATGGCCGGGCCGATTGCTGCAAGGCCGTAGCCGACGTTCGCGATCGAGCCGGTGATGTCGACGTTGATCTGGGCGAGAACAGAGATGGGATCCACTGGATCTTCCTTTCATTGTTGGGGAGCCGGGGCTCCCCGTTAGCTGTGTTTAGTGTTCGTCCGCGACTGCGAGCTGGATGTAGACCGCGGTGAGGATGGTGAAGACGTACGCCTGGAGGAAGGCCACCAGGATCTCGAAGGCCGTGAAGGCGAAGCCGAAGGCGAGCGTTCCCGCGCCCAGCACCGTCCAGAATCCGCCCATCGAGAAGATGAAGAACTGGGTCGCTGCGAAGAAGAGCACCAGCATGAGGTGGCCGACCATCATGTTCATCAGAAGTCGCAGGGTCAGAGTGACCGGGCGGACGATGAAGGTCGAGATGAACTCGAGCGGGGCGACGATGATGTACAGCGCCGGCGGAACCCCAGGGGGGAAGAGCGAGTTGCGGATGAAGCCCCACGGGCTCTTTCGGACACCGGCGTAGATGAACGTGACGTAGGAGATCACAGCGAGCAGCAGCGGCACGGCGATGATGCTGGTACCTGCGATGTTCAGGAACGGGATGACACCGGTGATGTTGAAGAACAGCACCATGAAGAAGATGGTGGTCAGCAACGGCAGGAACCGGTCGCCGTCCTTCTTGCCGATCATGTCGTGCGCGATGTTCACGCGGACGAGATCGAAACCCATCTCGAGCAGCGCCTGGCCGCGGCCGGGGACGAGCTTGAGCCTGCGCGTGCCGAGCCAGAGGATGAGCACGACGACGATCGTGGCGAGGAACTGCACCAGGTGAATGCGGTGGACCGCGAGCGGGCCGATCTGGAACAGGATCTCCGGGAAGAACTCCGCGATGGACGGTGGATGGAATTCATCCGATGCGAATCGGACGAGGAGGCTCCCGGCGTGAGTCAACGTTGCTCCAGCTTCTGGGCACCGATCAGGATCGGCGCGAAGATTTGGTGAGGGATTCGAGCTGAGTCGGGATTTCTCGCACGACGCAGGAAGTCGCTCAGCGAACCCGGATTCAGACTATCAAGATTTTTTCAGGCTCACGAATCCTCGCGGGCCTCGGGGTCACGCGTCGGCAGCTCGATGTCCGATACGTGCGGCACCCGCAGCCGGCTGAACGCGACGGCGTCGATCACGAGGCTCACGATGATGCCGGCCACGAGCGATCCGAAGATGACGCCGGGGACGACCCAGCTCTGCCCGCGCAGGATGACGATGGCGACGATGAAGATGACGAGCTTGAGCAGCCACCCGCCCATCACGATGCCGAAGAACACCGTCGCGAACATCTCGCGGCCGTAGAAGCGGTTCGCGATGAGGACGCTGACCGGCGTGAGTGCGAGGAAGACGACCGCGAGGCCCACTCCTGCGAGCCCGCTCCACAGGCCGTCCGTGCCGGCGACGAGGAACCCGATGCCTCCGCCCAGCACGATGAGAACGACGGCGGCGATCCCCGTCCAGAGCAGGACGGTGCGCAGGACCGGGTTGATGGCCGGGGCGGTGGGCTGTGCGGGGATGTCGCTCATCGGGTCTCCATGGATGCGGCGGGCGGCGCGGGTTCGTCGGGGGCTGGCGCGTGCGCGGCGGGCGCACGGTGGGTGGGAAGAAGGGTCACGACGAGGCAGGCGGCGGCGCCGATCACGCCGAACGCGACTCCGGGGAGGTACTGGCCCGGCCAGTCCTCGCGGGATCCGACGTACATGAGGAGCACGGCGAGCGAGATCACTGCCGTCCAGGCGTAGAAGATGATCACGGCATCGCGGTCGCGGTGGCCGAGGTCGAGCATCCGGTGATGCAGATGCTTGCGATCGGGTGCGAACGGCGATCTCCCGGCGCGCATCCGCCGGAACACGGCCAGGCCGAAGTCCAGCAGCGGCAGCATGACGACGACGACCGGGAGCAGGATCGGGATGAAGGCGCCGAGCAGCTGCGAGCGCCCGAACTCCTGCGGGTTCATCGCAGCGGAGGACATCTGGCCGGTCAGCGCGATCGCCGACGTCGCCATGAGCAACCCCATCACGAGCGCGCCCGAGTCCCCCATGAACAGCTTCGCCGGGCTCCAGTTCAGCGGCAGGAAGCCGATGCACGCGCCGATGAGGACGGCTGCGATGAACGAGGCGAGGTTGAAGTAGCTCGACGCGCCGGAGTCGCGTGTGAGGATGAACGAGTAGGCGAAGAAGACGCCGTTCGCGATGAGGCAGACGCCGGCGACCAGCCCGTCGAGGCCGTCGATGAAGTTCACGGCGTTCATGACGACGACGATCGCGACCATCGTCACCGCGATGCTCAGCCAGCTGGAGACGATGACCATCTCGCCGAGCGGCAGCGACAGGATCTGCAGACCGCCCACGACCGTGATGATCCCGGCCGCGAGGAACTGCGCGCCGAGCTTGATCATCCAGTCCAGATCCCACAGGTCGTCGATGACCCCGATCACCGCGATGAGGAGTGCCGCGGCGAGGATCGCCCACATCGTCTGCGGCGGCACCCACATGATGGCGAAGAAGGGGTTCGCCGCCGAGACGCCGATCGCCGCGGCGATTCCGATGAACATCGCCACTCCCCCGAGTCGCGGGGTCGGTGTGGTGTGGACGTCGCGTTCACGGATGCCGGGGTAGAGCTTGAAGCGCAGGCTCAGCTGCCAGACCGCCCACGTCGCGATGAACGTGATCGTCGCGGTGAGGATGATCGTGAAGACGTACTGCTTCACGCCGTGCCGTCCGCCGCGTCCGCAGACGACAGCCGCGGTTCGAGCAGTTCGCCGAGGATGCTCTCGAGTCGGCGCCGGGTCACGGCGCCTTCGCGCAGGATGCGCACCCGGGGCTCGCCCGCGTCGTCTGCACGACGGTGCACGAGGGTGGTGGCGTCGATGATCGTGGACGGGATGCCCGTCTCGCTGGTGCCGCCGTCGAGGTAGACCGAGACGCTGTCGCCGAGCATGGCGCGCGCCTGTTCGGCGGACACCGCCGCGCTCTTGCCCGTGAGGTTGGCGCTCGAGACCGCGAGCGGCCCCGTCTCGGCGAGCAGCTCCAGGGCGACGCGCTGATCGGGCATGCGAACGGCCACGGTACCCAGAGTGTCGCCGAGGTCCCAGGACAGGGACGGCTGCGCCGGCAGCACGATCGTGAGCCCGCCCGGCCAGAGCTCATCGACGAGGCGCTGAACGGGCTCGGGGACCTCTTCGACGAGGGCCGCCAGCGCGGACTGTCCGGACACCAGAACGGGCGGCGGCTGGTCGCGTCCGCGGCCCTTCGCGTCGAGAAGGCGCTGCACCGCGGCCGGCGTGAACGCATCGGCTGCGATTCCGTAGACGGTGTCTGTGGGCATCACGATGAGCTCGCCGCGCGCGATCGCCTGGCGCGCGTGACGCATTCCGGCGAGCAGCTGAGCCTCGTCGCCGCAGTCGAAGAGTGAGGACATGACCCCCATAGTCTACGGGTTCGGTCTGCCCGTCCCCCGTGCCGGCATCAGGGGCGCAGCGCCGTGGTCGCCCGATCGCGCTGCGTCAGGTCGCGGTGCGTGGTCGGGGCCCGCCAGCCGTCGCGTTCGAGCAGCTCGCGGATCTGCGCCCCCTGGAGCTCGCCGTGCTCGATCACCAGCAGCCCGCCCTGCCGAAGCAGCCGCAGCGCACGCGTGCTCAGCACGCGGACGACGTCGAGCCCGTCCGCGCCGCCGTAGAGGGCGAGCGCCGGATCGTGCAGCCGCACCTCAGGGTCGCGCGGGATCTCATCGTCCGGAACATACGGCGGGTTCGAGATGACGACCGATGCGGTGCCGTCGAGCTCGACGAGGGTGTCGGCGAGGTCGCCGAGCACGAGGGTGAGGTTGTCGGCAGCTGCGGTGTTGCGGGCCGCCCACGCGTGCGCGTCCGGGGACAGCTCCACGGCGAAGACCCGCGCGTGCGGCACCTCGCTCGCCATCGCGAGGGCGATCGCACCGCTCCCGGTGCACAGGTCGACGGCGACGGGTTCGGCCGAGGCGTCCGCCGCCAATGCGTCGATCGCGAACTGCGCGACGATCTCGGTCTCGGGGCGCGGGACGAAGACACCCGGCCCGACCGCGAGCTCGAGATGCCGGAACGGAGCGACGCCGGTCAGATGCTGCAGTGGTTCCCGTGCGGCTCGGCGGTCGACGAGAGCGTCGAGCGCCGAGGCATCCGCATCGTCCAGCGAGTCGCCGCGGACCATCGCCGCCTGGATCTCTCCGCGGCTGAGCCCGCGCACGTGGCCGACGAGCAGTTCCGCGTCGACGAGCGGGTCGGGGACGCCGGCGGTGGACAGACGCTCGGCGGCGGCTCGGACGGCGGCGGCGAGAGTGGTCTGCGGCATCCTTTCAGCGTACGTCGTCGCGCCGCCGCGATCGTCACATTGGCCCAGTGCTGTATCCGCTCGCATAGGCTGTGAGGGCACCCGTTCCGCGAACGAAAGGTCAGCCATGCCCGGCATCCACAACGACATCACGACCGCCTTCGGCAACACCCCTCTGGTGCGCCTGAACCGCGTGACCGAGGGCGTCGGCGCGACCGTTCTCGCCAAGCTCGAGTTCTACAACCCGGCATCCAGCGTCAAGGACCGCATCGGAATCGCGATGATCAACGCGGCCGAGGCCGCCGGAGCGCTCCAGCCCGGCGGCACGATCGTGGAGTCCACCAGCGGCAACACCGGCATCGCCCTGGCCATGGTCGGCGCGGCGCGCGGTTACAAGGTCATCCTCACGATGCCGGCATCCATGTCGAAGGAGCGGCGCGTGCTGCTGAAGGCGTTCGGCGCGGAGATCGTCCTCACCGACCCGACGAAGGGTATGAGCGGGGCGATCGACGAGACCAAGAGGATCGTCGCCGAGACGCCGGGAGCCGTCTGGATCAAGCAGTTCGAGAACGCGGCGAACCCGCAGATCCACCGCGAGACCACCGCCCAGGAGATCCTGCGCGACACCGATGGGAGCGTCGACATCCTCGTCGCGGGCGTCGGCACCGGCGGCACCGTGACCGGCACGGGTCAGGCGCTCAAGGCGGCCAAGCCCGAGGTGAAGGTCATCGCCGTGGAGCCCAAGGACTCCCCCGTCCTCACCGAGGGCCACCCCGGCCCGCACAAGATCCAGGGCATCGGTCCGAACTTCGTTCCCGGAGTCCTCGATCGCGAGGTCCTCGACGAGGTCATCGCCGTGGAGTTCGACGAGTCGCTCCGCCTGGCGCGCGAGCTCGCGGCGAAGGAGGGGCTGCTGGTCGGCATGTCGTCCGGTGCCGCGCTGTCTGCGGCGCTCCAGGTCGCCGCCCGACCGGAGAACACGGGCAAGACGATCGTCGTGGTGATGCCAGACACCGGTGAGCGCTACATCTCGACCGCGCTGTTCGAGGATCTGCGCGAGAGCTGAGCCGCTCGATGAACGCCATCTCGCGGGTGCGCGAGGACATCGCCGCTGCGCGGCTGCGCGACCCCGCCGCGCGCACAGGCCTCGAAGTCGCGCTGCTCTACCCCGGCCTGCACGCCATCTGGGCGCATCGTGCATCGCACGCGTTGTGGCGTCGAGGGCTGCGTCTGCTCGCGCGGGCGAACTCGCAGCTCGCCCGCGCGATGACGGGGATCGAGATCCACCCCGGAGCGAAGATCGGGCGGCGCTTCTTCATCGACCACGGCTCCGGCGTGGTGATCGGCGAGACCGCAGAGGTCGGCGACGACGTGATGCTCTACCACGGGGTCACTCTCGGCGGCCGCACGAGCGACGACACGGGCAAGCGGCATCCGACCCTTGCGGACGGCGTCGTCGTGGGCGCGGGGGCGAAGATCCTCGGGCCCATCACGGTGGGACGGAACACCGTCGTCGGCGCGAATGCCGTGGTGACCAAGGACGCACCCGAGGAGAGCATCCTCACCGGCGTTCCGGCACGTGCCCGCAGGCGCCGCGGGCACGACGATTTCAGCGACCTGCGTCTGGCCTCGGACTACGCGATCTGACTCGGCGTGCGCGCTTCGTCTCGCGCGATCCGCTCTTGAGGAAGATCTTCGGCAGCAGGAGAGCGGAAACTTCGGAAGAGGAAGCCGGTCACACCACGGAGCCGAGACCCTGCGACGTGGCGTTTCAGTCCTCCTGGCCGAGCGCTGCCAGGCGTGCCTCTTCGTCTGCCGTGATGGCGCTGTCGATGATCGGATCGAGCGCGCCGTCCATCACCTGATCGAGGTTGTACGCCTTGAAACCGGTCCGGTGATCGGCGATCCGGTTCTCCGGGAAGTTGTAGGTGCGGATGCGCTCTGAGCGGTCCATACCGCGGATCTGCGACTTGCGCGCGTCGGATGCCGCGGCGTCCAGCTCCTCCTGCTGCTTGGCGAGCAGACGCGCGCGCAGCACGCGCATGGCGGCCTCGCGGTTCTGCAGCTGGGACTTCTCGTTCTGCATCGAGACGACGATGCCCGTCGGCACATGCGTGATGCGCACCGCGGAATCGGTCGTGTTGACGGACTGACCGCCGGGCCCCGACGAGCGGTACACGTCGATCTTCAGGTCGTTCTGGTCGATCTGCAGTTCTTCGGGCTCGTCGACCTCGGGGAAGACGAGCACACCGGTCGTGGAGGTGTGGATGCGGCCCTGCGACTCGGTCGCCGGCACTCGTTGCACACGGTGCACACCGCCCTCGTACTTCAGGTGCGCCCACACGCCCTGCGCGGGGTCGGACGAGGAGCCCTTGATCGCGACCTGGACGTCTTTGTACCCGCCGAGATCGGATTCGTTGCGCTCGAGGAGCTCGGTCTTCCAGCCCTTGTGCGCGGCGTACTGCGTGTACATGCGCAGCAGGTCGGCGGCGAACAGCGCGGACTCCGCGCCGCCCTCGCCCGCCTTGATCTCCATGATCACGTCGCGGGCGTCGTCGGGGTCGCGCGGGATGAGCAGGCGGCGCAGGCGCTCCTGCGTCTGCTGCACGTTCTCCTCGAGGGACGGGATCTCCTCGGCGAACGCGTCATCGTCCTTGGCGAGCTCGCGCGCCGCGTCGAGGTCGTCGACAGCCGCGATCCACGCGTCATGCGCAGCAACGATGCGGCTCAGCTCCGCGTAGCGCCTGTTGACGCGCTTCGCGCGGGCTGCGTCGGCGTGCACCGCCGGGTCGGAGAGCTCCTCCTGCACCCGGCGGTGTTCGTCGATCAGCGCCTGGACGGACTCGAACACGCGGTGCTCGGATCAGCGGATGCTGTTCTCGTGCCCGTGGCTGTGGCCACCGGCGACGGGAGCGGGCATCGACTTCTGCATCTGCACGAGGAACTCGACGTTGGACTGCGTCTCCTTGAGCTTGCCGAGCACGACCTCGAGGGCCTGCTGGGGGTCCAGACCCGCAAGGGCGCGACGCAGCTTCCAGGTGATCTTGACCTCGTCCTGCGACAGCAGCATCTCCTCGCGGCGGGTGGACGACGCGTTGACGTCGACGGCCGGGAAGATCCGCTTGTCGGCGAGGGCGCGAGACAGACGCAGCTCGCTGTTGCCGGTGCCCTTGAACTCCTCGAAGATGACCTCGTCCATCTTGGATCCGGTCTCCACGAGCGCCGTGGCGAGGATGGTGAGCGAACCACCGTTCTCGATGTTGCGAGCAGCGCCGAAGAAGCGCTTGGGCGGGTACAGCGCCGAAGCGTCGACACCACCGCTCAGAACGCGCCCAGACGCGGGAGCCGCGAGGTTGTACGCACGGCCGAGGCGCGTGATCGAGTCGAGCAGCACGACGACGTCGCGGCCGAGCTCGACGAGGCGCTTGGCGCGCTCGATGGCGAGCTCGGCGACCGTGGTGTGGTCCTCCGCCGGACGGTCGAACGTCGAGGCGATGACCTCTCCCTTGACGGTGCGCTCCATGTCGGTGACCTCTTCGGGACGCTCGTCGACGAGAACGACCATGAGGTGGACCTCGGGGTTGTTCTGCGCGATCGCGTTCGCGATCTGCTGCAGCACGATCGTCTTGCCCGCCTTCGGGGGCGCGACGATCAGGCCGCGCTGGCCCTTGCCGATCGGCGCGACGAGGTCGATGATGCGCTGGGTGAGCTTCTCGGGTGCGGTCTCCAGGCGCAGGCGCTCCTGCGGGTAGAGCGGTGTGAGCTTGCCGAATTCGACGCGGGTCGCCGCGTCCTCGACCGAGAGTCCGTTGATCGAGTCGACCTTGACGAGGGCGTTGTACTTCTGGCGTCCCTGCTGCTCGCCCTCGCGGGGCTGCTTGATGGCGCCGACGATCGCGTCGCCCTTGCGCAGGTTGTACTTCTTCACCTGTCCGAGCGAGACGTAGACGTCGCTGGTGCCGGCGAGGTAGCCGGTGGTGCGGACGAACGCGTAGTTGTCGAGCACGTCGAGGATTCCGGCGATCGGGATGAGGACGTCGTCCTCGCCGATCTCGGTCTCGAACTCGTCGGATGCTCCGCCGCCGCGGCGCTTGTTGCGCTGGCGGCCACGGCCGTTGCCGTTGCCGTCGTCGTCGGAGGAGGCGTTCTGCTGGCCGTCCTGAGCGTTCTGCCCGTTTCCGCCGCGGCCTCGGCTGCGGCTGCGGTTCCGGCTGCGGCCGCGGCCGGCACCCTCCTCGCCATCGCCCGCCTCGGAGCCGTTGTCACCGGCGTCGTTCCTGGCGTTCTGCTTGTCGTTCTGGGCCTGGTCCCCCTCGCCCTTCGCGGGGGCGGCGGACTCCTGCTTGGCGCCGGACTCCTGCTTGGCGCCGGACTTGGCGTCGCCGGACTTGGCGTCACCCGACGCGGCGTCGCCGGAGTTCGCGCCGTCGGGCTTCGCCTCACTGGAGGCGGCCTCGGCGGGCGCGGCGTCGGCCTTCTTCGTGCGGCGTCCGCGTCCTGACTTCGGAGCGGTCTCGGCACGGCCCTCGGCGGCATCGGACGCCGCGCCCTCGGAAGCCGGTGCGGCTGCCTCGGCCTCGGCGGGCGCGGCCTCGGCGGGCGCGGTCTCGGCATCCGCCTTCTTGGCGCGGCTGCGGCGCGGAGCCTTCGCCTTCGGCGCGTCTGCGGCAGGAGCCGCATCCGACGCCGGAGCGTCGCCCCCGGCCGGCGCGGACGTGACCGGAGCGGACTCGGCCGGAGCGGACTCGACAGGCTCTGCGGCCTTGGCCGCAGCGGTCGCCGTCGTCGCACGTCGCGGAGCACGCTTGCGGGGGGCCGCGGTCTCGGTCGCCGCTGCGTCAGCGGCAGGGGCCGAGGTCTCGGCCTGGTCGTTCTGGGTCTCGGAGAATGTCTCCACGAGTACTCCCTTATATGTCGTGGGAAATGAGCATGTCTCGCGCACAACGGGTGCTGTGCGCGATCGCACGGACAGACGCTCGGCGTCCGCCAGCCAGTACCGGAAATGAAGCACTGGGGGTTGCGTGCGGGTCTCGCAGATTTGCGATGGGGGCCAGATTCACGAAATTACGTGGAGCCCTCCGCTCGATCCCTAACTGTACCACCACGCACGTCGACGGCCAGCATGAGGCCCTCCCACGGAGTGTCCGTCACGGAATCGGCGAGTTCCTTCGCGGCCTGGCGTCCGCCGGGCCCGTCGCAGAGCACCAGGACGCTGGGTCCTGCACCCGAGACGACGGCGGCGAATCCGGCGGCACGCAGCGCCTGCACAAGCGCGCTCGTCTCGGGCATGGCTTCGGCGCGGTAGTCCTGGTGCAGCCGGTCGGCGGTCGCGTCCAGGAGCAGCTCCGGGCTCTGCATCAGCGCCGCGATCAGCAGCGCCGTGCGCGACACGTTGAACACGGCGTCCTCGCGGGAGACCTGCGGCGGCTGCAGGGAGCGCGCCAGGGTCGTCGACATCGTCCGCTCTGGCACGAGCACAAGCGGTGCGACACCGCGGTGCACGAGAAGCTTCTTGTGCTGCGGGCCGCTCTCCCCCGTCCAGGCGATCGTGAGTCCGCCGAACAGCGCCGGGGCGACGTTGTCGGGGTGGCCCTCGAGCTCGGTCGCCAGGCGCAGCAGCTCGGCGTCGCTGAAGTCGACGTCACCGGCGAGCAGTCCCTTGGCGGCGAGGACTCCGGCTGTCACGGCCGCGCCGGAGGAGCCGAGGCCCCGCCCGTGCGGCACGCCGTTGCGCGCCTCGATGCGCAGACCCGGCATCTCGCGCCCGGCGTCGGCGTACACGTGCTCGATCGAGCGGACGACGAGATTCGACTCGTCCCGCGGGATCTCCGCCGCACCGGAGCCTGCCACCTCGATCTCGAGGCGATCGTCGTCGAGAGCGGTGACGGTGAGCTCGTCGTACACGCTGAGCGCGAGCCCGAGCGTGTCGAACCCTGGCCCGAGGTTGGCGCTCGTCGCCGGAACCCGCACCTGAACCGTGCGCACCTCGGGCATCACTCGCCTTCCACGCGCAGCACGGACACGACCCGCTCGACGACTTCGCTCGCGGCGAGGTTCTCGACCGTGTCGCTGAGAGCCTGCTCGGCCGCCCGGTGGGTGCCGATCACGAGCCGGGCGGTCGTGTCGTCCTCGCCCTCGACGGTCTGCACGACCGTGGCGACCGAGACGCCGCCCTCCGACAGGATGCCCGCGATCGTCGCGAGGACTCCGGGCTGGTCGTTCACCTCGAGGGTGATCTGATAGCGCGTGATGACGTGGCCGATCGGCACGATCGGCAGGTTCGCTCTGGTGGACTCCCCCACTCCGACGCCACCGGCGATGTGCCGGCGTGCGGCGGAGACGACGTCGCCGAGCACGGCCGATGCCGTCTGAACGCCGCCGGCGCCGGCGCCGTAGAACATCAGGGAGCCGGCGGCCTCCGCCTCGACGAAGACGGCGTTGTTCGCGCCGTGCACGGAGGCGAGCGGGTGCGATCGGGCCACCAGCGCCGGGTAGACGCGCACCGAGATGGACTCGGCGCCGTCGACCGTGATGCGCTCGCACACCGCGAGCAGCTTGATGACGAACCCGGCGGCGCGCGCCTCGTCGATCATCGACGCGGTGATGCCGGTGATGCCCTCGCAGTGGACGGCATCCAGCGGAACCGTGGTGTGGAAGGCGAGGGACGCGAGAATCGCGGCCTTCTGCGCGGCGTCGTGGCCCTCGACATCAGCGGTCGGATCCGCCTCGGCGTAGCCGAGCCGCTGAGCATCCGCGAGCACATCGGCGAAGTCCGCACCCTCGGAGTCCATCCGGTCGAGGATGTAGTTGGTCGTGCCGTTGACGATGCCCATGATGCGCACCACCCGGTCGCCGGCGAGCGAGTCGCGCAGCGGACGGATGATCGGGATGGCGCCAGCGGCCGCAGCCTCGTAGTACACCGATGCGCCGACCTGATCGGCCGCCTCGAACAGCTCCGTGCCGTGCGTCGCCAGCAGCGCCTTGTTCGCGGTGACGACATCCGCGCCCGAGTTCAGAGCGAGCAGCAGGTTGCCGCGAGCCGGTTCGATGCCTCCCATGAGCTCGATCACGATGTCGCTGCCGACGATGAGGCTCTCGGCGTCCGTGGTGAACAGCTCCTTCGGGAGCTCGACGTCGCGCGGAGCGTCCACGTCCCGCACGGCGATCCCGGCGAGCTCGAGCGATGCGCCGGCACGGTCGGCCAGTTCGTCGCCGTGGCGCAGCAGGAGGTCGGCGACCTGCGAACCCACCGCGCCGGCGCCCAGAAGCGCCACGCGGAGTCGTCGGTACTGATCGCTCGATTCGGGCTGGGTCATCGTGCTCCTTCGTTCATGCCGATTCCGGCGTCCCGCGCCAGAAGATCCTCGATGGTCTCGCCCCGGACGATCACGCGGGAGGCGCCGGCGGAGACCGCGACGACCGCGGGGCGGGGTACGTGGTTGTAGTTGCTGGCCAGCGACGCGCAGTACGCCCCTGTCGCCGGCACCGCCAGCAGGTCGCCGGGGGCGACGTCGCCGGGCAGATACTCGTGGTCGACGACGATGTCGCCGGACTCGCAGTGGCGACCGACCACCCGGGCGAGGGCGGGCTCGGCATCGGTCGTCCTCGACGCGATCCGGGCCGAGAACTCGGCGCCGTACAGCGCCGGCCGCGCGTTGTCGCTCATGCCGCCGTCGACGCTGACGTACAGTCGGGTCGCTCCGGAGTCCAGGCGCACCGGCTTCGTCGTGCCGACCTCGTAGAGCGTGACGCCGGCTGTGCCGACGATCGCACGGCCGGGCTCGAAGGACAGGATCGGCAACGGGATGCCGCGCTCTGCGCATCCGGCGGCGACCGCGTCGACGATCTCGGTCGCCAGCTGCTCGATCGGCGTCGGGTCGTCGACGCTCGTGTAGGCGATGCCGAAGCCGCCGCCGAGGTTGAGAACCGGCACCTCGCCGCCGGCCCGCAGCCTCTCGTGCAGCTCGAGCACGCGGGCGGCGGATTCGCGGAACCCCGCGACGCCGAAGATCTGGGAGCCGATGTGGCAGTGGAGGCCCACGAACTCGAGCGACGGGAGCTCGCGGATGCGCGCGACGGCGATCTCGGCATCCGCGAAGGTCATGCCGAACTTCTGGTCCTCGTGGGCGGTGGCGAGGAAGTCGTGCGTCTCGGCGTGCACGCCGCTGTTGACGCGGACGAGCACCCGCTGGACGACGCCCGCGCGCGCGGCGATCTCGGCCGTGCGCTCGACCTCGATGGCGCTGTCGATGATGATCGTGCCGACGCCGACGGACACCGCGCGCTCGATCTCGGCGGGCAGCTTGTTGTTGCCGTGGAACCCGATGCGTGCGGCATCCACGCCCGCCGCGAGCGCGACCTCGAGTTCGCCCCGCGTGCAGACGTCGATGTTGAGGCCCTCCTCGGTCACCCACCCGGCGACCGTCGTGGAGAGGAAGGCCTTGCCGGCGTAGTACACGCGCGCTGTGCCGCCGTGGGAGGCGGTCGCCGCGGCGAACGCCTCGTGGAACGCACGGGCGCGGGCGCGCACCTCGTCCTCGTCGAGCACGAGCACCGGCGTGCCGTGCTCCCGCACGATGTCGGTGGCGGTCATTCCACCGAGGACGAGGCCTCCCTGCTCATCGCGCCGAGCGGATGCCGGCCACACGCCGTCGGCGAGAGCGTTCGCGTCGTCGGGGATGACGAGCCAGTCCGGGGCGAGCGAGTCTGCAGGGGAAAGCACACAGCACCAATCGTGGGAGGGGACCTCAGCGGAACGGGCCACGCGAGGCTGCCCCGATTCTATGGCACCGGCTCGGACTGTCCGGCACTCGGCACGTCCCCTGCGGACCGGGAAGACGATTGATTACGGTGGGGACATGACATTCGTGAAGTCGGTGATCGCCTGGGTCCTGCGTCTGAAGGTCGTACGCGCCTATCTGCTCTACTCGGAGCGGCGCGGCGCCATGCTCGCCGACAGTGTCACCTACCGCGCCCTGTTCAGCGTGTTCGCGGGTCTGCTGCTGGGATTCTCCGTCGCCTCGATCTGGCTCGCCGGGAACCCGGAGGCGTGGAAGCCGATCGTCGCGGCGATCGACTCCGCTATCCCGGGACTCGTCGGAGAGGACGGCATCGTGAAGGATCCGACGTCGATCGAACCGGTCGGCTTCACGGTCACCGGGATCTTCTCGCTCGTCGCGCTCGTCGGCGCCGCGCTGGGTGCGATCGGATCGCTGCGAACGGCGGTGCGCAGCATCGCAGGCACCGTCCAGGATGATGTGCTCTTCATCTGGGTGATCCTGCGCAACCTCGCCCTGGCTGCAGGGATCGCCGTCGCCTTCGTCGCCGCGGCGGCCGTGACATTCCTCGCCCGCATCGGCCTGAGCTTCATCACCGATCTGTTCGGGCTGCCGGGCGACTCGGTCATCGCGGAGTGGAGCATCCGCGTCGTCTCACTGCTGGTCGTGTACGCCCTCGACGTCGTTCTGATCCTGGGCGTCTTCCTGCTGCTGTCCGGTCTGCGTGCTCCCGCTCCGGCCGTGTGGTCGGGAGCGCTGCTGGGCGGCCTCGGGCTGCTGATCCTCCAGGAGCTGTCGAGCTTGTTCGTCGGCGGCGCGACCTCGAACCCGCTGCTGGCGACGTTCGCCTCTCTCGTGGCGCTGCTGATCTGGATGAACCTGTCCACGCAGGTGATCCTCATCGCGTGCGCCTACATCACCACGGGGGCCGAGGAAGCGCACGACCGGGTCTCATCAGCGGAGAGCGCGCAGACGCTCGCCCAGCGCCGCGTGCGGCGCGCCCAGCAGGAGGTAATGATCGCGACTCGGGCGTTGCGTGCAGCGGAGGAAGCGGAATCCGCGGAGCGGAACGCCGCTGAGACGCAGAAGTCCTAGTCGCAGGAACCGTTCTGCTGGAGGCTCTCGTCCGTCGCGATGGCGCCATCCACGTCGAGGTCGATGACCGCCTCGGTGCCGTCGATCTCGAGGCCGGTCACGGTGAGGCCCGCGGGAAGCTGGTCGGCGATGCAGATGCGCTGAGGCCCGGCGAGCTGTGCCGCCGCGTCGCCGAAGCGCTCGGCGATGTCGGCGGCGTTCAGGGTGAGTCCCGCGATCTGAAGCTCCACCGGCGTGAGCAGCAGGTCACCGGCATCCGCTCCGGGTGTCACGGTGACCGACACCGGTACCGGCATTCCGAAGACCTCGAAGCTGCCGGATGCTGTGACATTCGGCTCGTCGAAGCCGATCTCATCGACAGGCAGATCGGACGCCGTCACCAGATTCGTGAACTGCTCCTGGTCGATGCGCACCGTTCCGCGGGCATCGGCGAGGTCGCCGCCGCGCAGCGGGATGCCGGTAGCGGTGACGTCCGCGGCTCCGGTGATGCCGCCGAACGTGACCGCGTCGGTGGTCAGATGCAGCTCATCGAGGCGACCGCCGATCAGCTGAGGCAGCAGGATGCCTACGGCATCCACGTCGAGCTGCTGATCCTGCGGCAGATCCAGCTGCTCGATCACGATGCCGCGGACGATGCCGGGCAGGATCGCCCTGGCCAGGAACTCGGCGGCCACGATCAGCGCGGCGAGCACCAGGACGATCACGAGCACGACCCACGGCCACCGCGCCCGGCGTCTCGCGGGTCGCGGCTCGTCGCCTCCCGGAATCACGAGCGTCGGATGCTCGGACGACGGCTCGGGGTACGGCAGTGTGGGGTGCTCGTCGCTCACGGGTGTCTCCGATCGGGTGACTACATGCGCTCCGGCGCAGAGACGCCGAGCAGGTCGAGGCCGTTGCGAAGCACCTGGCCGGTGGCATCGTTCAGCCACAGGCGCGTGCGGTGCACGCTCTCGATCGGGTCGTCGCCGAGCGGAGTGATGCGGCAGTTGTCGTACCAGCGGTGGTAGAGGCCTGCGAGTTCCTCGAGGTAGCGGGCGACGCGGTGCGGCTCGCGCACCTCGGCCGCGAAGGCCACGATGCGCGGGAACTCCTGCAACGCCCCGAGGAGCGCCGACTCCGTCTCGTGCGACAGCGTCTCGGGGGCGAACTCGCTGCGTTCGACGCCGGAGTCGGCAGCGTTGCGGCTGGCGTTGTGGGTGCGGGCGTGCGCGTACTGCACGTAGAAGACCGGGTTGTCGTTCGTGCGCTTCTGCAGCAGCTCGGGGTCGAGGTCGAGCGGCGAGTCGGCGGGCGAGCGCTCGAGCGCGTAGCGCAGGGCGTCCGTGCCGATCCACGCGCGCAGATCGTCCATCTCGATGATGTTTCCGGCGCGCTTGCTCAGGCGCGCACCGCGCACGGAGACGAGCTGCCCGATGAGCACCTGGATGTTCTTCTCCGGGTCCTCGCCGGCGGCACCGGCGACGGCCTTGAGCCGGTGCACGTAGCCGTGGTGGTCGGCGCCGAGCAGGTAGATCTTGTTCTCGAAGCCGCGGTCGCCCTTGTTCAGGTAGTAGGCGGCGTCGGCGGCGAAGTAGGTGTACTCGCCGTTGGAGCGGCGGATGACGCGGTCCTTGTCGTCGCCGAAGTCGGTGGTGCGCACCCAGACGGCGCCGTCCTCGTCGAAGACGTGCCCCTGCTCGCGGAGGCGATCGACGGCCTGATCGACGAGGCTCGTGCCATCGGCTCCCTTCGCGTGCAGGGTGCGCTCGGAGAACCACACGTCGAAGGGCACGTTGAACTGCCCCAGCGAATCCTTGATCTCGGCGAGCTGGTACTCGTAGGCGAGGTCTTCGGCGAGGCTCAGCTGCTCCGCGTCGGGGAGCTCGAGCAGGTCGGGCCGGGCTTCGAGGACGCGCGCGGCGAGGGCGGCGATGTACTCCCCCGGGTAGCCGCCCTCGGGCGTCGGTTCACCCTTCGCAGCCGCGAGGACGGATGCCGCGAACCGCTGCATCTGGGCGCCGGCGTCGTTGATGTAGTACTCGCGCACGGCGTTCGCGCCGCTGGCGAGCAGGAGCCGGACGATCGAGTCGCCGAGCGCAGCCCAGCGCGTGTGGCCGATGTGCAGGGGCCCGGTCGGGTTGGCCGAGACGAACTCGACGTTGACGCTGACACCGGCCTGGGAGTCGTTGCGGCCGTAAGAGTCACCCGCCTCGACGATCGTCTTGGCGAGCACGCCCGCCGCTGCGGCATCCAGTCGGATATTGATGAACCCGGGGCCAGCCACCTCTGCGCTGGCCACGCCGTCGATACCGGCGAGTCCGTCGGCGATCTGCTGCGCGAGGTCACGCGGATTGGTTCCCATTCGCTTCGCGAGCCGCATCGCGAGGTTCGACGCCCAGTCTCCGTGGTCGCGGTTGCGCGGGCGCTCCAGCGGGATGTCGGAGGCATCGATGTCGAGCGTCTCGTCCGGTCGCAGAGACGCCGCGATCGGCGTGACGACGGAGAGGATGGCTTCGGCGAGGGTGTCGGGATTCATATCGCATCAATTCTAGGGCGGGAGTTGGTGTTCACCTTCCGTTCGCTTACCCTCATGCCATGGGTTCTGGGCGGGTGCGGCGCGCGGGGCGCGCTGCAGCATTGATCGCGATCGTCGCAGCGGTCGCCTGCGGCGTGCTGCTCGGCGTGTGGCGACCGTGGGTGCCCGCTGTCGGAGACTCTCCGGTGCTGGCCTCTGAGGAGTCCGCGGCGATCGCTCCGACCCCGCTCGTCCTGCCGGAGCATCCGCGGGTTCTCGTCTTCGGCGACTCGTGGACGTACGGGTCGGCTGCGTCAAAGCCGACGCTGGGATACGCCTACGTGCTCGCGGATCTGATCGACGGCGAGACCATCGTCGATGGCGTGCGCGGCAGCGGATATCTGAAGCCGGGCATAGACGGCCCCGACTTCGGCGACCGGATCGCCGCCCTGGACCCCGAGCTGGATCCGGACCTCGTCATCATCCAGGGGTCGATCAACGACCACAAGCTGGGCTCGGTCGGTTATCGGGACGCGGTGACGTCTGCGTGGGATGCCCTCGCCGCGACGTATCCCGACACGCCGATCGTCGTCCTCGGTCCCGCTCCGCACGTGCTGCCCGTCGGTGCGGGAACGATCCGGATCGACCACGATCTCGCGGCGCTCGCGGCTGCTCGCGGCTGGTGGTACATCTCGCCCGTCCAGGACCAATGGATCACGGAGCAGAACTACCTCGACGTGATCGACGTCGAGGTCGGCAAGCGGCATCCGTCCACCGCGGGGCACCGCTACCTGGCCGAGAAGGTCGCCGCTGCCCTCGCCGACATCGAAGCGGCGCCGGTGACCGAAGCCGGCGGTGCGGAGAGCACCCCCGGTCAGTGATATCGTCGTTCGGTACGCCTCCGTAGCTCAGTGGATAGAGCGCCGGTTTCCGGTACCGTAGGTCGCAGGTTCGACTCCTGTCGGGGGCACGTGCAGAAGGCCGCTCAATGAGCGGCCTTCGTCGTCTCTAGAGCCGATCGACTGCCTTCCGCGCGGCCGACACACCCTGCTGCGCCGCGCGCACACCTTCGCGGACATCGCCGAGGAGCGCCTCGAGATCGCCGCTCTCCTTCTTCTGCCTGTCGAGTTCCTGCCGCGTGCGTTCGATCTCCTTCTCGAGTTCGTCCAGCCGCTCACTCAACCGTGCTGAGTTCTCGGCGCCCGCCTCCGCCTTCCGCTCCAGCGCGTCCCGGTCCTGCTCCGCCTTCCTCAGCGCACGCTCCGCCGTGCGCAACTCGTCCTCGGCGGCCTTGCGCGCGCGGCGGGCAGCGAGCTCGTCGGGTCGGCTCGGGGTCGGTGCCGCCGAAGCGGAGTCCAGATCACCGGCCACCGCATCCGAAACGTCGGCGGTGTCATCGCTCGCGGCATCCAGCGGCCTGATCAACCTTCCGGATGCCACGGCGAGCGCAGCTTCGGCATGGAACATCGCGGCGTTCAGCGTCCTCTCGACGGCATCCGTCGTCGCTTGCGTGATCTTCTCCCCTCGGGAGCTCGCGAGTTCGCTCGCCTGCTGTGCGAGAGCGCGGACGAGTGCACGGCGCTGCCGCCCCAGGGCCGTGAGTGCGCGTGCATCCCGATCGTCCTGCGCGTCGCGCAGTTCGGCGGCGAGTTCGAGTGCGCCGCCCAGCGCCTGCGTCTGCTCGCGCGCGAACAGGTTCACGACCCACGCGGCGAGCAGCGGTTTGCGCAGCGCGCCCACCTTCTTCGCGAGGGCGGCATCCGTCAGTTGCTTCGCTCGCGCATCACGCACGGCGGTGAACTCCCTGGGCGGCAACGCGTACAGCTCGGCCGCGATCTCCTCGAGTGTGCCATCCGGCTTGGCTGCCATCGCCCCATTGTGCCCGAGCCGATCCCGCCTGCCTAGAATCACGGGATGGGCTATGTCGACCTCGCGGAGCGGTTCGTCGCCGCGCGTTTCCCGAAGGCATCCGTCGCGGTCATCGGCGGCAGCACCTCCCGCGGCGAGCGCACCCCGACGAGCGACATCGATCTCCTCCTCATCGGCGACGATCTGCTGCTCGAAGGCAAGACCGGTGCCGCCCTCACCGAGGAATTCGAAGGCGAGATCTTCGAAGTGTTCGCCTACACGCCGCAGGGCTTCGACGAGTGGGCGCAGCGCAGCGTCACCCAGCACCGTCCGGTCATCGTCCACATGCTCGTCGAGGGCACCCCGGTTCGGGCAGGCGACGAACTCGCGACGCTGCGCGACGCATGGTCCGAACGACTCGATCGCGGCCCGTCCGTGGACGCCCATGAACTGGACTTCCGTCGCTACGTCATCACCGACGTCCTCGACGATCTGCGAGACGCGACGGATCCGCTCGAGCGCCGGGTGATCGCCGCGACCCTGTTCGAGCGCACGGCGGAGCTCATGCTCCTCACCGCGGGACGCTGGATCGGAACCGGAAAGTACCTGCCCAGACGTCTCCGTGAGCTGCCCGCTGAGCGCGTTGACGCGCTGGTCGAGCCGTATCTGAACGGGAACGTCGACGAACTTGCGGATGCCGTCGAGCGCGAACTCGCCGTCGCAGGCGGCAGACTTCAGGCCGGCTTCGTCCGCTGACGCACGGAACGGATGCGGCGTAACACGTCCGTCCGGCGGCATACGATGGAGCACAGGTCCCGGTATCCATCTTCAGCGCGAGCGAGGTTCACGACGTGCAGTACATCTCCACCCGCGGCGGCACGCTCGGACAGTACAGTGACGTCCTCCTCGAGGGACTCGCACCGAACGGCGGCCTCGCCGTTCCCGAGACGCTTCCCCGCCTGTCGGCGGACGGCCTCGAGCGTCTGCGCGTGCTCACCTACCCTCAGCTCGCGACCGAGATCATCGGCCTGTTCGCGACCGACATCCCCCGTACCGATCTCGCCCGGCTCACCGAAGGCGCGTACGGCGACGGCAAGTTCGCAGCTGAAGAGATCGTCCCCCTGACCGCCGTCGACGGCATGACGATCGTGGGCCTGTCCGAGGGGCCGACCCTCGCGTTCAAGGACATGGCGATGCAGTTCCTCGGCGAGGCGCTCGAGTACGTCCTCGAGAAGAACGATCGGGTGCTGAATGTCGTCGGCGCCACCTCGGGCGACACCGGCTCGGCCGCCGAGCACGCCCTGCGCGGCCTCGACCGTGTCTCGGTCTTCATGCTCTCCCCGCAGGGCAGGATGAGCGCCTTCCAGCGCGCCCAGATGTACTCGCTGCAGGACGCCAACGTCCACAACATCGCCGTCGAGGGCGTGTTCGACGACTGCCAGAATCTCGTCAAGCGCCTGAACACCGACCTGGACTTCAAGCGCGCGCACAGCCTCGGGGCCGTGAACTCGATCAACTTCGGCCGCATCTCGGCGCAGATCGTCTACTACGTGTGGGCCTGGCTGCGCATGACGGACGCCGTCGCCGAACCCGAGCGCGCGTCCTTCCGCGTCTCGTTCGCCGTGCCGTCGGGCAACTTCGGCAACATCCTCTCGGGTCACTACGCCCGTGCCATGGGCGCCCCGATCCACGAGCTCGTGCTGGCGACGAACGAGAACAACGTGCTCGACGAGTTCTTCCGCACCGGTCACTACCGCCCGCGCGGCGCTGCCGACACGCTCGCGACGTCGAGTCCGTCGATGGACGTCTCGCGCGCCTCGAACCTCGAGCGGTTCGTGTTCGACCTGCTCGGCCGGGACCCCGAGCGCACCGCCGCCGCCTGGCACGAGCTCGAGGAGCGGGACGAGATCGATCTGTCCGCCGAGCTCGGGCGATTCCGGAGCGAATTCGGCATCGTCAGCGGCACGAGCACGCACGCCGACCGTCTGGCCACGATCCGCGACGTCCACGATCGGTCGGGCGTCACGATCGACCCGCACACCGCCGACGGTGTGAAGGTCGCTCGCGAGCATGCTGAAGCAGGCATCCCGATGCTTGTGCTCGAGACGGCCAAGCCCGCGAAGTTCGCCGATCTCATCGAGGAGGCGCTCGGCGAGAGCCCCGAACCGGATGCCGCCACTCGCGCTCTCCTCGATGCACCGCAGCGCGTGATCGCGATGCCGGATGACGAGCAGCAGCTGCGGGACTACATCTCCGCGAACGCACTGGGCTGAGCGAACCGTGTCCGCCAAGGTCGACTTCAAGAAGGAGATCGAGGCGTACGGCGCCCGCAAAGGCCGCTTCGACCTCATCGAGGTGCCGCCACTGCAGTACCTGATGATCGACGGGCACGGCGACCCGAACACGTCACCGGCATTCACGACAGCGGTGGAAGCGCTGTACCCGCTCGCCTACGGGCTGAAGTTCGCCAGCAGGCGCGAGTACGACCGCGACTACACGGTCATGCCGCTGGAAGGGCTGTGGTGGGCCGACGACCAGGCCTTGTTCACGTCCTCACGCGACAAGTCGGCATGGCACTGGACGCTGATGATCATGCAGCCCGAGTGGATCGACCACGGGATGTTCGCTGATGCCGCCGAGGAAGCATCCGCGAAGAACCGCGACGTCCTCGGGGTTCGGCTCGAGACGCTCGATGAGGGCCTGAGCGCACAGACTCTGCACGTCGGCACCTACGACGAGGAGGCCCCGGTGCTCGCGAAGATGCACGACGTGTTCATCCCGGCGCACGGCTTGCAGCTGACCGGCACGCACCACGAGATCTACTTCAGCGACCCCAGACGCGGCGACCCGGCGAAGCGCCGGACGCTCCTGCGTCAGCCGGTCGGGCCGATCAGCTGATCGCTACCGCCACGGCGAGCGCGATGACCGCAAGCAGCGGCAGACCGCCCTGCATCGCCGCCGAGCGCGCCATCTTCGGGTTGGAGAGCACGAGCACGAGGGCTGCCGCGAGCATCATTCCGACGCCGGTGAAGATCAGGGTGAGACCGACGGTCGCCTGACCCGACAGCACGAGGACGATCCCCAGCAGCGCAGCGATCGCGAGGAACAGGTTGTAGAAGCCCTGATTGAACGCGAGCGGCTTCGTGACCTCGGCATCCGCTTCGCTGGCGACCCCGAAGATCTTCCTCGTCGCCGGCTCCGTCCACCGCACCGACTCGAGCACGAAGATGAACACGTGGAAGGCCGCCGCGAGCGCGGCGAGCAGAAGACCGACGATGAGCATGGCTCGATTCTGACAGCACGTTCAGCACATTCTCAAATCGATTGTGCACAATCTAACTGTGGGCAATGAAAAGGAGCCGGCATGAGCATCACCGAAGACATGATCTGCTTCTCGCTGTACTCGGCTGCTCGCGCCACCACGCAGGTGTACCGCCGCCTGCTCGCACCGTGGTCGCTCACCTACCCGCAGTACCTCGTCCTCGCCGTCCTGTGGACAGAGGGCGATCAGACCATCGGGTCACTCGGCGAGGCCATGCAGCTCGACTCGGGGACGCTCTCGCCTCTCGTGCGCCGCCTCGAGCGCGACGGTCTCGTCACGAAGACCAGGGACGCCGACGACGAGCGCGTCGTGCGCGTGCGGCTCACGGATGCCGGCACCGCACTGCGAGCCGAGATCGCACCGATCCACAAGAAGGTCGCGGAGATCGCCGGAGTCGGCGATCTCCAGCACCGAGAGCTCATCGCCGAGCTGCGGGAGATCACCGCCCGCCTGCACGAGTCCTGACACCCACCGACCACGACCTGCACGACCGACAAGGAGAACCGCTGTGCGCGCACTCATCCACCAGGAATTCGGCCCGGCTGAAGACGTCCTGACCCTCGACGACCGCCCTGTGCCCGAGCCCGGCCCGGGGCAGGTGCGCCTGCGCATCGTGCTCTCCCCCATCCACAACCACGACCTGTGGACGATCCGCGGCACCTACGGCTTCAAGCCGGCTCTCCCCGCAGCATCCGGCACGGAGGCCCTCGGCATCGTCGACGCGCTCGGCGAGGGCGTCGAGCATCTCGCGGTCGGTCAGCGCGTCGCCACGGGCGGCACCTTCGGCGCGTGGGCCGAGTACGCGGTCACGAACGCGGCGGGCCTCATCCCCGTCCCCGAGGGCCTCGCCGACGAGCAGGCGGCTCAGCTCATCTCGATGCCGTTCAGCGCGATCAGCCTGCTGCAGTTCCTCGACGTCGCCGAAGGCGACTGGATCGTCCAGAACGCCGCCAACGGCGCCGTCGGCCGCATGCTCGCGCAGCTCGCTGCCGCGCGCGGAGTCAACGTCCTCGGCCTCGTCCGTCGCAGGGACGGCATCGACGAGCTCCGCGCGCAGGGAATCGAGAACGTCGTGTCCACAGACGACGACTGGCGCACGCAGGCGACCGCGATCACCGGCGGCGCACCGATCATCGCCGGCGTCGACTCGGTCGGCGGCGAATCCAGCGGCGACGTGCTGTCTCTCCTGACCGAGAACGGCACGCTCGTCGCCTTCGGCGCGATGAGCTCGCCCACCATGAACATCAGTTCGGGCGACGTGATCTTCAAGCAGGCCACGGTGAAGGGCTTCTGGGGAAGCAAGGTCAGTCAGACCATGGATGCCGCGACCCGCCGCGCCCTGTTCGGCGAACTGATCACGCGCGTCGGCGACGGATCGCTCACCCTCCCCGTCGCCGGGGTCTTCGACGCCGCCGACATCGCCGATGCCGTGCGCGCGAGCAATGCTCCCGGCCGTGTCGGCAAGGTGCTGCTGAAGTTCTGAGAGCTCAGAGGAGGAACACCGGCAGCAGCCCCGGGTTGTGCGCGTGCACGAGCACGGCGAACACCACCGCATCGAACAGCAGGTGCACGGTCACGACGTACGCCAGCGAATGCGTCCGGAGGAATATGTACCCCTGCAGCAGCGCGAACGGGATCGTCAGCAGCGGTCCCCACTCGCGGTAGCCGAGCTCCCACAGGAACGACACGAACACGATCGCCTGCAGCACGTTCGCGAGCGCATCGGGGAAGTGCCGGCGCAGCAGAGCGAACACGGTGCAGATGAAGAACAGCTCGTCCCAGATGCCGACCGCCCCGACGCCGACGAACAGCCGGGCGATGAGGTCCGGCGTGTCGACGACCGGCCAGTTCTGGTAGACGCCGCTGGTGATGAAGTAGAACGGCAGGATCAGCCAGCCGAGCACGAGCACGGCGACCAGCCACGTCCACTGCAGCCTGCCCCACCGTCTGCCGGTGCGCCACGGGAAGCCGATCGCCCTGTCGCGGAACACGAACCGCGAGATCAGATACGGCACGACCACCGCCCCGCCGAGCGCGAGCGTGAACCGCAGCATCGCGAGGTTGTCGAGCTCCGCCGCCAGCGGGATGACGCTGACGATCAGCATCCCGATCGCGATGAGCCCGAGGTCGCGGGTGAGGGAGGGAGCCGCTGCCATGACCGCCCGTCTCTCCACCGCACAGGCGAGGACGAGACCGGCCGCGAGCAGCGCCCAGCCCAGCCACGGCGTCTCGAGCACGAAGAACGCGGGCGCCGCGAGGCAGACGAGCAGCGCCGCGGCAAGGCGGCTCACGCCCGAGGCCTCCGCCGATACACGAGGTCACGGATCTCGCGTCCCTTGGCGATGCCCTTGCGCTCGAACGCCGTCATCACCCGACCCTCGAAGCGCTCGGCCCACTCCCCTTCGAAGGCGCGCTCGAACAGCGGCTCCGCGTCGAGGACCTCCACCATCTGCAGGGCGTAGTCCTCCCAGTCGGTCGCCAGGCGGAGCAGGCCCCCGTCCGCGAGCGCACGCGCGGCCGCGTCCCCGAACCCGGGGCGGATCAGCCTGCGCTTGGTGTGACGCTTCTTGTGCCAGGGGTCGGAGAAGAAGATCCAGACCTCGGATGCGGCCCCCTCGGGCAGGTAGGTGGAGAGCACCTCCGGCGCGTTCGCCTCGACGAGCCGCAGGTTGCGCACGCCCGCCTTGTCGGCATCGAGCATGGTGCGCGCGAGCCCCGCGCGGAACACCTCGACGGCGAGGAAGTCGTCATCGGGTCTGGCGGATGCCGCCGACACGATCGCATGCCCCTGCCCTGAACCGATCTCGACGATCAGCGGAGCCTGGCGGCCGTACTCGGCGACCGGATCCATGCGCGCCTCGGGATGCACGCTCGTCCAGGCGACGTGCCGCGGAACCTCGAGCAGGTACTGAGGCGCGAGCTCCGCGAACGCCCGTTCCTGGGCCTCCGACATCCGTCCGCTCCGGCGCACGAAGGAGACCGGTTCATCGCGGAAGGTACGGGGCTCTGGCATGAATCAATCGTACGTGTCGCGGCGGTCCGGCCCTTCGACAGCCTCACGGACCAAAGGGACTCACGGACCGGAAGGGACTCACGGACCGGAAGGGACTCAGGGACCGGAGGGCTCGGTCACGAAGTCGATGAGCTCCTCGACGCGGCCGAGCAGCGCGGGTTCCAGATCGCGGTAGGTGCGCACCTTGCCGAGGATGTGCTGCCATGCGCGCCCGGTGTCGCCCTGCGACTCGTACGGCCAGCCGAACGCCTTGCAGATGCCGGTCTTCCAATCGGTTCCGCGGGGGATCTCCGGCCATCGGGCGATCCCGAGGACCTGCGGCTTGACGCACTGCCAGACATCGATGAACGGATGCCCGACGATGCGCAGATGCGCGCCGTGCGGGCCGCGCATGATCGCGTCCGCGATCCTCGTCTCCTTGGATCCCGCGACGAGGTGGTCGACGAGCACGCCGTAGCGGCGCTTCGCGCCGGGCGGTTCGGCGGCCAGCAGCTCGTCGATCTTGTCGACGCCTTCGAGGTACTCGACGACGACGCCCTCGACACGCAGGTCGGCGCCCCACACCTTCTCGACGAGCTCGGCGTCGTGCTTGCCCTCGACGAGGATGCGGCTGGGAAGCGCCACGCGTGCGCGCTGGTCGGCGACGGCGAACGAGCCGGATGCCGTGCGCCGGGGCGTCTGCTTCACCGCCGCGGGCGGGGTGAGTCGCACCGGCTCGCCGTCGATGAGGAATCCGCCGCCGAGCGGGAACACGCGCTTGCGTCCCTTGTAGTCCTCGAGTTCGACGTTGCCGCCCTGCACGCGCGTCACGGCGCCGCAGTATCCGTCGTCGGCGACCTCGACGACGAGATCCCGTTCGGCCGGAACATCGGCGACCTTCTTCGCGCCCCGCTCCCGCCATCCGGCGGCCAGCACATCCGAGCCGTACCTGTCGTCCATGCCTTCCAGCGTATGCGTCGCCCTGGCGCTTCCCGGCGGCGACACAGACTGTTTCCCTAGAGTCGCTATCGTCTGTCGTCGGTAGTGAATAGACTCGGAGCGCTGGGGCCTGCGGCCCTGCGGAGGGAGTGCAATGCGGACTCGGGTTGCCGTCGTGCTGGGGCTGATCGTGGCGGTCCTCGCGTCGGGGTGGACGGCGTCTGCGGCGCTCGCCGTGCCACCGTCGACACTGGACTCCGGCTACGTGACCGATGAGGCGGGTGTGCTCTCCTCCGGCGAGGCGGATGCTGTGAACACCCGGCTCTCGGAGCTCGCTCAGGGCGAGGGCGGCGACCTGTTCGTCGTGTTCGTCGACTCCTTCACCGACCCGTCCGACAGCAAGGCGTGGGCGGATGAGACCGCCGCGCAGAACAACCTCGACATCGACCAGTACCTCATCGCCGTCGCCGTCGACGACAGCCAGTACGCGATCTCCGCGGACGCCAACGGTCCCCTCGACGACGGCGACATCGACCGGGTGCTCCAGGCCATGCAGAGCGGGCTGAGCCAGGGCGACTGGGACGGCGCGGTGATCGCCGCCGCCGATGCGTTCCCCGGCCAGTCCGGCGCAGCGGACGGCAGCGGGATCATCTGGATCGTGGTCCTTCTGATCGTCATCGTCGCGGTGGTCCTCATCATCGTCCTGGCGATGCGCTCGCGCCGCAGGAAGGCCCAGCAGACGACGCAGGCGCGGATCCCCGACCCGAACGATCCGTACGCATCCGCGAGCGACGAGGAGCTGGAGGCTCAGGCCGGCAGCGCCCTGGTGCGCGCCGACGACGCGATCACGTCCAGCCGTCAGGAGCTCGGCTTCGCGGTCGCGCAGTACGGCGATGACTCGACTCGGCAGTTCACGCAGGTGATCGAGGCTGCGCGGGCCAAGGTCGCGGAGGCGTTCTCCCTCAAGCAGAAGATCGACGACGAGGTTCCCGACGCTCCGGAGCAGCGTCGCGCCTGGCACATCCGGATCATCCAGCTCTGCCACGAGGCCGACGACCTGCTCAATGCCAACATCGAGGCGTTCGAAGAGCTGCGCAAGCTCGAGGCCGAGGCTCCTCAGGCCCTCGAACGCATCAAGGCCCGGCACGCGACGGCGCAGCAGACGCTCGGCACGGCCGCTCCTGCCCTCACGGCTCTCGCGCAGACGTACGATGCCACCGCGCTTGCGCCCGTCGCCGAGAATCCTGGGCAGGCGCAGCAGCGGCTCGCCCTCGCGGACGCCGAGCTCGCCGAGGCGGAGACAGCGATCGCCGCGGGGCGCAACGGCGAAGCCGCCTTCTCGATCCGCACGGCCGAAGAGGCCGTCGAGCAGAGCGAGAACCTCGTCGACGCCGTGACGTCGCTCGGCGCGAACCTCGCAGCCGTGGAAGAACAGGCGCGCGCCATGATCACCGACATCGAGGCCGATATCGCCGCTGCCGGCGCCATGCCCGATGCCCAGGGGCAGCTCGCTCCCATCGTCGCGCGCACGCGCTCGAACCTGGATGCCGCACGGAGCGGCCTGGACGGCTCGCCCCGCAATCCCCAGCAGATCCTCGACATGCTGACGACCGCGAACACCGAGATCGACGGCGCTCTCGGACAAGCGCGTCAGACGAGCGAACAGGCGCAGCGCACGGCCCGCATGATCGAGCAGCGCCTGACGCAGGCGCAGGCGCAGATCGCGACGGCGAACGATTTCATCACGACCCGGCGCGGAGCGATCGGCGCCACCGCGCGCACCCGTCTGGCGGAGGCGAACGCCGCCTACTCCGAAGCCGTTGCCGCCCAGAGCGCAGACCCTGCGCTCGCACTCGACCGCGCCTCCCGCGCGTACAGCCTCGCCTCCGAAGCACTGTCATCGGCGCGCAGCGAGGTCGACACGTTCAACACCGGAGGTTGGGGCGGCGGCGGGTGGACCACCGGCCCCCGAAGCGGCGGCAGCGACTTCGGCGAAGCCATCCTCGGCGGCATCCTCGGCGGTCTGTTCAGCGGCGGAGGCGGCGGAGGCGGAGGCGGAGGATGGAGCTCCGGCGGCGGATGGCGCTCCAGCGGCAGCTCCCGCAGCAGCCGCCCGTCCAGCTTCGGCGGAGGCTCCTCACGCAGCAGCTCCCGCAGCGGGGGCCGCTCCCGGGGAGGTCGTTTCTAGCATCCGCTCGTTCTTCACACGCTCATCACGAACTCGCACGACTCCGTTCCAATCGAAAGGAAACACCATGGCCAAGCAGTCCATCTTCAGTCGCATCTCGACGCTGATGAAGGCGAACATCAACGCCCTCATCGATCAGGCCGAAGACCCGCAGAAGATGATCGATCAGCTCGTCCGCGACTACACCAACAACGTCGCCGACGCGGAGGCCGCGATCGCCGAGACCATCGGCAATCTGCGCCTGCTCGAGCGCGACCACGAAGAGGACGTCCAGGCCGCGAAGGACTGGGGCAACAAGGCGCTCGCCGCCAGCCGCAAGGCCGACGAGCTGCGGGCGGCGGGCAACACCGCCGACGCCGACAAGTTCGACAACCTGGCCAAGATCGCCCTCCAGCGTCAGATCGGCGAGGAGCGCGAGGCAGCCGCCGCCGAGCCCACGATCGCTTCCCAGACCGAGGTCGTCGAGAAGCTCAAGAGCGGCCTGAACGGCATGAAGGAGAAGCTCGGCGAGCTCAAGGCGAAGCGCAGCGAGCTTCTGGCCCGCGCCAAGGTCGCCGAGGCTCAGACGAAGGTCCAGGATGCCGTCTCGTCGATCAACGTGCTCGACCCGACGAGCGAGCTCGGCCGCTTCGAGGACAAGGTCCGCCGCCAGGAGGCCCTCGCCCAGGGCAAGGTGGAGCTCGCGGCATCCAGCCTCGACGCGCAGTTCGAGAGCCTCGACGACCTCGGCGAGCTGACCGAGGTCGAGGCCCGGCTGGCCGAGCTGAAGACCGGTCGCCCCCAGGCGCAGCTCGAGGGCTGAGTCCCGATCGATGCGCGTGGGAGGTGAACCCTGATGGCAAGATTCCTCGTCGTCCCGCAGTGGCAGGGTTCGCCCTCCGCGCGCGCGATGCTGCTCGTCGACGGCGCCTCGGCGATCGCCGGCGACCTGCCGCGCGCAGCCACGACGGTGCTCGACATCCCGTTGGAGGCAGGTGAATCGCTCGGCACCGGCGTCCATCGGCTGAGCGCGCTGCAGCGCATCCGCTCGATGGTCGCCGAGGCCATGGCACCGGACACGATCGTCATCGGCGGCGACTGCAGCGTCACGGTCGCCGCGCTCGACGCCGTCGACCGTGATTCCCTCGCGCTCGTCTGGTTCGACGCGCACCCCGACCTGCACACGGACGAGACCTCGCCGTCCGGTGCGTTCTCCGGCATGGCTCTGCGCGCGATCCTCGGCGACGGCGAACCGCAACTCGCCCTCTCGCCGGGTCTGCCAGCCGATCGCGTGGTCGTCGTCGGCGCACGCGTTCTGGACGACGCCGAGGAGGATCCGCTCGCGCGGCTGACGAGCCTCGGGATCGACGACCTCGACGACGAGAGCGCGCTCGCGACCGCGGTCGCCGGCACCGGCGCCTCCGCCGTGTGGGTGCACATCGACGTCGACGTCCTCGACCCGTCCGAGATTGCCGGCGTCTCCACGGCTGCGCCGTTCGGTGCACGCGCGGCGGCCCTGGCATCCGCCATCAGAGCCCTTCGGGCTCAGGTGCCGCTCGCCGGTGCGACCATCGCCGGGTTCGCGCCCCGTTCCCCCCTCGATGCCGTCGACGACCTGGGGGCGATCCTGCGACTCGTGGGTGCCGTGGCATGACACCGGGCTCATCGCCGCGTCCCGATTGGCGCGCAGTCGCAGACGCCGCTCTCCGGCGGGGACGCCGGTTCGATCGCCGGATCCCGTCGTTCCTGCTGCGGTCGCCCATCAGCCGGATCGGCTATGCCTGGGGAACCGCCGTCGGCTGGATCTGGGGCTCGCTGTGGAGCACAGGACCCGTCGAGCGGCGAGAGGGCCTGTGGGTGTTCCGCGGCATGCCGAAGTGGACGTTCAACCGAGGAGGCGTCTGCGTGGGCGGCTGCTTCCTGACCGGCGATGCCGACCCCAGCGACGCGATCCTGCGCCACGAGGCCGTGCACAAGGCGCAGTGGCTCCGTTACGGATTCCTCATGCCCGTCCTGTACCTGTTCGCAGGACGCGATCCGATGCGAAACCGGTTCGAGATCGAGGCCGGCCTCGAGGACGGCAACTACGTACGGCGATCGAGCCGAACGGCCGCGGTCAGTTCGCGGACGGCAGCAGCCCGAACCGCTCCGGGGCGCTGATCATCTCGGCCGGGAAGTCGAGACTCCCGGTCAGGTGCTCGACGATGTCGGCGGTGCCGAGATAGCCGCCCAGGAGCGTGACGTGGGTCGGCAGCTCGCTGTCGCACAGCATCTCGTCTGCCCAGGCGCAGGCCGCGCGGGCCAGGGCCGTCCCCGGCGTGCAGGAGCGTCCGGAACCGGGAGCACCGGAGCGCGATGAACGCGCGAGCCACGTCACGGTCATGCGTGCGGGCGCATCGATCACGCCGATGTCGGTCGCGTCGGCGACCTCGATGAACACCCGACCCGAAGCGCACAGCGGCAGCGTCGCGAGGAAGGTCTCGAGTTCGAGCAGCGAGTTCTCGTCCGCGGTCACCAGGTGGTGCGAGCGCAGACGGGCGGCTCGGCGCTGGGCGCGTCCGCTTCGCAGTTCGGTCGACATCTTCATGATCTCTTCATCATAGCATTGATGAAGGGTTGCCTTACCTTGCTCGGCTCAGATCGTGCTCAGGACTCGATGAGTGCAGCCCGTAGCGCGACGAGGTCGTCGTCGGCGATGCCGTGGGCACGCAGGTAGTCGGCGGAAGATCCCCACCGGCGGTCGATCTCATCGAGGATGCCGCGCATGACAGCGGCCGGCGACTGCGTCGCCAGGGCCACCGCGTTCTCGGCGTGCGGATGCTGCGCCCGGAGGAACTCCGTGATCCGGCGATTGCGCTCGGCCGGCAGCTGCGACGCCGTGAGCGCGTAATCCGCGACGACGGCGTCCCGATCCGCGTCGACAGCCGAAAGGGCGAGCGCGACCGTGACCCCTGTGCGGTCCTTGCCCACCGTGCAGTGCACCAGAGTGCCCTCCCCTTCCGCGATCACGCGGACGGCGTCCGCCAGCCGCGTGCCGCTCTCGTCGACCAGGTGACGGTACATCTCCTCCAGACTCAGATCCTCGTCGAAGAACGACGCGACCGAGCCGAGGAACAGCGGCAGGTTCGTCGTGGGCACCGAGCTGACCGCCGACGGCGCTTCGGCGACCTCCTGGCCGTCGCGCAGGTCGACGATGTGTCCGACGCGGTGCTCGATCGCGGCGACGGCCGCCGGCTTCGCCGCGACGAGGCTGCCCGAGCGCAGCAGCATGCCCTCGCGGATGCGGCCGCGTGACGCCGGCATCCCGCCGACGTCACGGGCGTTGAACACGCCGGGGAGTTCGAGGAGCGTCACACCGGCGCCTGATCTGCACGCGGCGGGACCGGATACCGTCCGGCGATCACGATCCGGTTGAAGGCGTTGATCGACACGCACGCCCAACTCAACGCGGCGTACTCCTTCTCCGTGAGCGCGCCGCCCACGCGGTCGTACACGTCGTCGGGGATGCCGTCGTCGTGGATGAAGGTGAACGCCTCGGCCAGTTCGAGGGCCGCACGCTCGCGATCCGAGAACACGCCGCTCTCGCGCCAGGTGGGGATCTGCACGATCGTGTCGGTGTCGAGGCCGGCCTTCACCGCACGGTCGAGATGGACGCGCGCACAGTACGCGCAACCGTTGAGCTGCGAGCAGTGGATCATCACGATCTCCTTGAGCCGGTCGTCGATGCCGTTGTCGCGACAGATCTGGCCGACGGTCCTGGCGAACTGATCCAGAGTCTCGTACGCGGCCGGCTCGGTCTTCGACAGGCGCACGCGCGTCTCGCTCATGCCCTCAGCTTAGGCTCAGACCCCGTCTCTAGCGTGGGTGCAGATGGCGAACACGCAACGCATGAGGAGTCTTGACGGAGTCCGCGGCGCAGCCGCGGCTGTGGTCCTCGTGTACCACTGCAGTCTCGTCGCGATACCGTATCTGGACGATGCCACCGCCGCCTGGCTGACGCAGACGCCGGCGAAGATCCTGTTCGCCGGAACCGAGGCCGTGCTGGTGTTCTTCGTGCTGTCGGGCTTCGTCGTGGCGCTGCCGGTGCTGCGCGACGGCTTCAGCTGGTTGCGCTACTACCCCACGCGCATCCTGCGCCTGTACCTGCCGGTGTGGGCCTCCGTCGTTCTCGCCGCCGGCCTCATTGCGCTGGTGCCGCGGGACCCTGCGACCATGCCCGATGACTCGTGGATGCAGAACGCGCAGGCCGCGACGGTCACGTGGAGCTCGTTCTTCGACGAGGCCCTCCTGACGACGACGAGCTACGACATCAACAACGTCCTGTGGTCCTTGCGCTGGGAGCTCATCTTCTCGCTGGGCCTCCCGATGTTCATCGGCGTCGCGATCGTCGTGCGCCGGCACGCCCTCATCGCGGCGATCGGATGCTGCGCGCTCACCGTAGCGGGGCGGCTGATCGACGCAGAACCGCTCGTCTACCTGCCTGTGTTCCTGCTCGGCACCCTGATGGCCGTCCGGTTCGACGACCTGCTGGCGTGGGTGCGCCGGCCCCGGCACCCTGCCTTCTGGCCCGCGTTCACCGCCGGCGCGCTAGCGCTGCTCATCGCGAGCTGGCTCGCTCGACCGGTCGCCGCTCCCGGCAGCCTGCTCGGCCGCACCATGTGGGGGCTGGCGGGCATCGGCGCCGTGCTGGCGATCGTCGCAGCGCTGGGATGGCCGTGGCTGCGCACGGCACTCGAAGGGCGGGTTCCGCAGTGGCTGGGGCGCACGTCGTACAGCCTCTACCTCGTGCACGTGCCCGTCATCGCGACACTGGCCTACCTGTGGGGCAGCGACAGATGGCCGCTCGTGATGACCATCGGCATCCCGACCAGCCTCGTCCTGGCCGCCGTGTTCCACCGCGTCGTGGAGGCGCCGTCCCAGCGCATCGCCAGGATGGCGGGTGGCGCCGTGCCGAGGCGGGCCCGCTCACGGATCTGAGACGAGCGCTCGCTCGGCGAGGCGGTGCAGGCGCCGCTTGATCCGGCCGGCGAGACGGCGGATGCGACGGGGACCGGGGTCTGACGCACGCCGCTTGCGCCGTCGCGCCCGTCGCATCTCACGCCCCCAGGCGCGCACGACGCTCCGGTCGTCGAACCGTGAAGCGCTCTCGCGGGCGCGACGGCGCATCGCGGAGACGTCTTGCTCCGGCATCCGCTGGAGCTCGGCGATCCGACGCGACATGGCGCCGATGTCGCCCGGCGGGATGAGGAAGCCGTTGCGTCCGTCCTGGATCACGTCCGACGGGCCGTAGGGGATGTCGTACGCGATCGGAATGCAACCCGCCGCCATTGCTTCGATGAGAGCGAGCGGAAGTCCTTCCGTCTTGGAGGTCAGGAGCATGAAGTCCGCGGACACGAACGCCGCCCGCGCGTCGTCGACGTGCCCCCGCAGGCGCACACGATCCTGAACGCCCAGCGAGCGGATCGTCTCCTCCAGGAGCGGGCGCCTCTCTCCCTCGCCGAAGACGTCCAGAGTGAGGTCGGCATCGTCCGAGGCCCGGGCGAGAGCCTTGATCGCGTGCGAGACCCGCTTGCGGACGATGAGCGATGCAAGCATGACCCCGCGGCCTCTGCGCCTCCCGGAGGATGCGCGCGACGGGCCCGCCCCGTCGAAACCATTGGGGATGACCGCGATGTTGTCATGCGGACCCAGATCGTGCAAGAGGTCCTCCCGCTGCCGCGATGTGAGGACGATCACCGCATCGAAGTCATCGAGATGCTCGAGCACGGTGAGCCGCGTCGCACTCAGCTGCGAGCCGTCGGCGGATCGGTGGGACCCGTGCAGCACGTGCATCATCACGACGTTCGCCCGGTGGTACGTCCGCGCGAACCGGGCGACCGTCTTCGAGTCCACGATGACGAAGCTCTCCTGCGCACCGAAGACGCGGTCCAGCCAATGCCTGTACAGCGCCCAGACGCTCTCCCACCTGCGCACGGGTTCGCCGCGCCGGTCATAGAGGACGACGCTGCGCCCACCCGTGTCCGGGTCGCGACGGTCCGTCATCAACAGGGTGCCGTCGGGCCGGAAGCGGTCCGTCGCGAGCATTTCACCGCCAGGTTCCGTCCGCCGCTGCCTCACGAGCACGACGCCGTCACGTCTGGCCTGCCCGTCGCCATCTGCCGGATCGAGGCGCTCGTGCCCGTGCGCGGATGCTCCCGTGCGTGCAGGCTGCTCGTCGTGCTCGCGGAACCATTCCCAGATGTTGATGATGCGCATGCCGTCGACGACATCCCCGGACGAGCGCAGTCGATCGACGAGCTCGGGATAGTCCAGCCGATCGTCGAAGGTCAGGATCTCGACAGGCTGACCCGTGAGGCGGACGAATGCTCTCGACCGATGCAGGAGAGCGCTCGTCATGCCGCCGAATGCGTCGGGAATGCTCCAGCTGAGCGCATAGTGCTTCCCGGAGCGGACACGCGAGGGAAGAATCGATGTGAGCATGGGGCACGAAACTAGCAACCGCCCCTGTGAGCCATCTTGATGCAGCAAATGCAATATGCACATGTTCTCGTGCCTTGAATGTGCATATTTAGCAACCAGATCCCGGCATCACCGCGCAACCTGCTCTCGCGTTTCGCGCTGACCTGCAAATCGGAGCAGAATATGGGCGTGACGACCGAGAACAGCGAGTTCCACTACCTCCCGCTCCAGGCACAGGCCCTCGGCGCACCCGTTCCCCCCGTCGAACGCCTCACGCTCGACCTCCCCGACGGGCGCCGGCTCAGTGCGCTCCACTACGGCACCGGTGACCCGGTCGTCACGCTGCTCCACGGCGCTGGACTCAACGCCCACACGTGGGACACCACCGTCCTGCGGCTGCAGCAGCCGGTTCTCGCCATCGACCTCGCCGGGCACGGCGACTCCGACTGGCGCGAGGACGCGGACTACTCCGCCGCCTCGCTCGCCCCCGACATCGCCCTCGTGCTCCAGGAGTGGACCACGGCTCCTCAGGTCCTCGTCGGCCAGTCGCTCGGAGGGCTCACTGCGGCAGCTGTGGCATCCGCTCACCCCGACCTCGTCCGCGAACTGATCGTCGTCGACATCACCCCGGGAATCGACACCACCGCCGGCCCGGCGGTCCTCCGCGCCTTCTACGAAGGTCCCACCGACTTCGCGACCCGCGACGAACTCGTCGACCGGGCCATGTCTCTCGGCTTCGGGAACACGCGCCCCGAGACCGAACGCGGGGTCTTCCTCAACACCCGCGTCCGTCCGGACGGACGGATCGAATGGAAGCACCACTTCGCCCGCCTCGCGGCGAAGGCGCTGTCCGGTCCTTCTGGTGCCACCGATGCCGCGCCGCAGCGCGCGATCCTCGACGCACGCGGATGGGATGACCTCACCGGCACCAACGCACCGATCACGCTCGTCCACGCTCTGCGCGGATTCGTCGGAGAGGACGACGCCGCCGAGTTCGAGCGTCGCGTCCCCGGCGCACGCGTCGTTCAGCTCGACGCGACCCACAATGTCCAGGAGACCGCCCCGGGAGAGCTCGCAGAGCTCATCAGAGCCGCGGCCGTCTCACCCGCCTGAACCGGCATCCTGCCCAGGCATCACCCCGAACCGGCGCACAGCGAACCGGCGCACAGCGAACCCGCCGCCCGAGAGGACCCCGCGATCATCATGTCCCACCGCACCAGACGCCTCGCCGTCGTATCGGCGCTCGCCGCCACCGCCGTCGTGCTCAGCGCCTGCACGAGCACCTCGCCCGACCCGGAGCAGACCTCGAGCGGCACGCCGGATCCCGCCGCGACCCTCACGGTGGGCCTCGTCCTCGAGCCGACCAACCTCGACATCCGCCACACCAGCGGCGCCGCTCTCGAACAGGTGCTCGTCGACAACATCTACGAGGGCCTCGTCTCGCGCACGCAGGACAACACGATCGAACCGCGCCTGGCATCCGGCTACGAGGTCTCCGACGACGGCCTGACCTACACGTTCACCCTCAACGAGGGCATCACGTTCCACGACGGCTCGGCCCTCACCTCGGCCGATGTCGTCGCCTCGTACGAGGCCGTGCAGACCGACGAATCCCTGCAGGGTCACGCCGAGTTCGCCGCCGTCGACTCCGTCGAGGCCCCCGACGACATGACCGTCGTGATCACCCTGACCGAGCCGAACCAGAACTTCCTGTTCGCGCTCACGGGCCCCGCCGGACTCGTGTTCCGCAGCGGAGACACGACCGATCTGCAGACCGCGGAGAACGGCACGGGACCCTTCACCCTCCAGAACTGGAGCCGCGGCAGCAGCATCACCTTCGACCGGTTCGACGACTACTGGGGCGACTCGGCCGGCGTCGCCGAGGTCGTCTTCGAGTACATTCCGGACTTCACCGCAGGTGTGAACGCCGCCCTCGACGGCAGTCTCGACGTCCTCACGGCGGTCGACCCCAACCTCGCACCCGAACTGGAGAGCTCCGGAGAGTTCGCGCTGACGACCGGGCGCACCACCGACAAGGCGACCCTCGCGTTCAACAACGCCAAGGCACCGCTCGACGACGTGCGCGTCCGAGAGGCGCTGCGCCTGGCCATCGACCACGAGGGCCTCATCGAAGCCGTCGGCGCGGGAGAGCCGCTGTACGGCCCGATCCCCGAGCTCGACCCCGGGTACGAGGACCTCTCGGACGTCGCCCCCTACGACCCCGAGAAGGCGAAGGAGCTGCTCGCGGAGGCCGGCCAGGAGGACCTGAAGCTCACACTGACGATCCCGTCGTTCTACGGCACCACCGTCTCGCAGGTGCTGATCTCGGACTTCGCGAAGGTGGGCGTCACCCTCGAGGTCGACCCGGTCGAGTTCCCGACCTGGCTCGAGGACGTCTACACGAACAAGGACTACGACCTCAGCTTCGTCCTGCACGTCGAGCCCCGCGACTTCGGCAACTTCGCCAATCCGGACTACTACTTCGGCTACGACAACCCGGAGGTGCAGGACCTCTACACCCGCGCTCTGGCCGAGACCGATGCCGACGCCTCCGCCGAGCTGCTCGCACAGGCGGCACGCCTCGTGTCCGAGGACCACGCGGCGGACTGGCTCTACAACGGACAGACGATCACCGCCGTCCGCCCGACCGTCTCCGGCTTCCCGCAGGACTCGATCAACTCGCGCATCGACCTCGCCGGCGTCACCGTCGCCGCGGACTGACCGGCAGCTCATCCCGGTGATCCGATACGCGCTGACACGAGGGGTCCTGCTCATCGCAGGGCTCCTCGTGTCGAGCGTGGTCATCTTCCTCACCCTGCGCGTGTTCCCCGGTGACGTCGCGCAGCTGATCGCGGGCACGCAGGCGCCACCGGCGACGGTCGAAGCCCTGCGCGAATCACTGGGACTGAACCGCCCGCTGTTCGTCCAGTACACCGACTGGATCGGCGGCGTCCTGACCGGCGACCTCGGCACGTCGCAGCTGAGCGGAGCGTCCGTGGGCGCCGAGATCGCCGAGAAGGCGCAGGTCACCGTGCCTCTCGGCATCATGGCGCTGCTGATCGCTCTGCTCATCGCCGTGCCGTTCGGCATCGGCTCGGCGCTCCTGCGCGGACGCGCCGGCGGCACGGCCATCAGCGTCGCAGCTCAAGCCCTCGCCGCGGTGCCCGTGATCTGGGCCGGGATGATGCTCATCGTCGTGTTCGCGGTCTGGCTGGGCTGGCTGCCGGCGCAGGGCTTCCCTCGAGGCGGCTGGGACCAGCCATGGCAGGCCCTCCGCGCCCTGCTCCTGCCGGCGCTGACCATCGGCATCGTCGAGGGCGCCATGCTGCTGCGGTTCGTGCGCAGCGCCACGCTGCAGGCCCGGGGGCAGGATTTCGTCCGGACAGCGGCGGCGAAGGGCCTCACCCGCAACCGCGCCCTGATCCAGCACGGCATCCCCGCCGTCGGGCTGTCCATCGTCACGGTGCTCGGCCTGCAGGTCGCCGGGATCATCGTCGGCTCGGTCATCATCGAACAGCTGTTCACGCTGCCGGGCATCGGGCGCATGCTCGTCGCGGACGTCGGAACGCGCGATCTCGTGAAGGTCCAGAGCGAACTGCTCGTGCTGACCGCTCTCGTGCTCGTGATCGGGTTCATCGTCGATCTCATCCACCACGTCGTCGACCCGAGGCAGAGGGAGTCATGATGCCCCGCTGGCTGCGACGCCTGTGGTCCGATGCCACCGGCCGCTTCGCGCTCATCGTCGTCGCGATGATCGCGCTCACCGCGCTCGTGGCGCTGTTCTGGACGCCGTTCGACCCGCTCAGCGCCGATGTGCGGGGTCGCTGGGCGCCGCCCAGCTGGCCGCATCTGCTCGGCACGGACGGCACCGGACGCGACATCCTGAGCCTGATCATGGCGGGTGCCCGCACGACCGTGTTCGTCAGCGTCGGAGCGGGCGTCGTCGCGACCCTCGTGGGGATCGCCCTTGCAGCCCTCGGGGCCCTGACCTTCCGCTGGATGCGCGAGACCGTCGCCGTCCTCGTCGACATCCTCATCGCCTTCCCCGTCCTCATCATCGCCATGATGATCTCGTCGGTGTGGGGCGGTTCGCTGTGGGTCGTCATCTGGGCGGTCGGGATCGGTTTCGGTGTCAACATCGCCCGCGTCACCCGACCCGAGCTGCGTCGCGTCCAGCAGAGCGACTTCGTGCTCGCCGGCCGCGCTTCAGGTCTCACCCCGGTGCAGAACCTCGTCCGCCACCTGCTCCCGAACGTTGCGCCGGTGTTCATCGTGCAGCTGTCCTGGTCGATGGCCGTCGCCGTGCTCGCCGAGGCGGGTCTGTCGTATCTCGGTTTCGGGGCATCGGTGACCGAGCCGTCGTGGGGCATCCTGCTGTCGGACCTGCAGCGGTACATCAGCATCCATCCCCTCTCGGTGATCTGGCCGGGGCTCGCCATCACGGTCACCGTGCTCGCGCTGAACCTGCTCGGCGACGCGCTGCGCGAGGCGACCGACCCGACGCTGCGCCATCGTGCGGCCGAGGCCCACACACCGGCGGTGGTCGCATGAGTCTCGTCGTGCAGGACCTCGTCGTCGAGATCGACGGACGCCGGGTCGTCGACGGCGTCTCGTTCGAGGTTCCGGACGGCTCGCGAGTCGGATTGATCGGCGAATCCGGGTCGGGCAAGTCCATCACCGCCCTCGCGATCCTGGGGCTGCTCCCCGACGGCGCCACCGCGAGCGGAAGCATCCGCTGGCACGGCACGGAGCTGCTCGGGATGCCCGACCGGGAGCTCGCCCGCTTCCGCGGCGACGACATCGGCATCGTCTTCCAGGAGCCGCGCACGGCCCTCAATCCGATCCGCACCGTCGGCCGCCAGATCTCCGAGTCCGTGCGCATCCACTCCGGAGTCGGGAGGAGCGAAGCGCGCACGCGCGCCATCGACGAGGCCGCCCGCGTGCACCTGCCCGATCCGGCATCGATCGTCGACAAATACCCTCATCAGCTCTCCGGCGGCCAGCGCCAGCGCGTCGCGATCGCGATGGCGTTGGCATGCCGGCCCCGGCTGCTCATCGCCGACGAGCCCACCACGGCGCTGGACGTGACGATCCAGGCCGAGATCCTCCGGCTCATGCTCTCGCTCACCTCCGAACACGGCATGTCGCTCGTGTTCATCACCCACGACCTGGCCGTCCTCGCACAGGTCGCGACGCATGGCGTCGTGCTCGAAGACGGCCGAGTGGTCGAATCCGCGCCGGTGCAGACCCTGCTGAGCGCCCCGACGTCACCGATCACGCAGGGCCTGCTCCGCGATGCCACCGCGACGCTGTGGCGGCCGGAGGGCGGTGACTCATGAGCCTCATCGAAGCCCGCGGCCTGCGCCGTGACTTCCCCGTCCCCAAGCGTTCGATCTTCGAACGGGCAGGACGCCAGACCGCTCTGCAGCCCACGGACCTCGACATCGAGGCGGGCGAGTCGATCGGCATCATCGGCGAGTCCGGGTCGGGCAAGTCCACACTCATCCGCCTGCTGCTGGGGCTCGACCGGCCGACCACGGGGACGGTGCGCATCGACGGACGAGACGTCGATGCCGCAGCATCCGCCCGCTCGCTGCACTGGCTCCGCCGTGCCACCGGCCTGGTGTTCCAGGACCCGTACGCGTCCCTGGACCCGCGGATGAGCGCGGGTCAGATCATCGCCGAGCCGCTGCGTGCGCTCGACATCTCCGGCGACCGTCGCGCGCGCGTGCAGGAGGTGCTCGAGCAGGTCGGGCTGGATCCGGACATGGCGGGCCGCTACCCGCACGAGTTCTCCGGCGGTCAGCGGCAGCGCGTGGCGATCGCGCGCGCGATCGTGCACCGGCCACGCATCCTCGTCGGGGACGAACCGCTCTCCGCGCTCGATGTCACCGTGCGGGCGCAGATCCTCGGCGTGCTCGAGCACCTGCTGGAGACCGAGGACCTGACCCTGATCCTCGTGTCGCACGACATCGGCGTCGTGCAGAACCTCTGCGACACGGTCGCGGTGATGAAGGACGGCGCGATCGTCGAGCGCGGAACCACCCGCGACGTTCTGCTGCGCCCGCAGCAGGACTACACGAAGAGGCTCCTCGCCGCGATCCCGGTCATCCCGGAGTAGTCACCGCCGGCGGCGCTGGGGCTTGAGGGTTCGCTGCAGATAGATCGTGCCGAGCGACCGGCCGAACTTGAAGCCGACTCTGCCCATCCGTCCGACCTCGACGAAGCCGGCCCGTTCGTGGAGCCGGACGGATGCCTCGGCTCCGCTGTCGCTGATGACGGCGACGACCTCGCGCAGGCCGATCTGCTCGCACGCTTCGATGAGCGCACGCAGCAGAACCGTGCCCAGCCCCTTGCCGCCGGCCCCGGGGCCGAGATAGATCGAATCCTCGACGGTGTAGCGGTAGGCGGACTTGCTCGCCCACGGCTGCACGAGCGCATAGCCGATCACGGCATTCGAGGGGGTCACCGCCACGAGGAATGGCAGCTTCAGCTTCGTGAGCAACGCGAACTTCTCGCGCCAATAGCGGTGCGTCGACGCCTTCTCATCGAACGTCACGACGGAGTTGGCGACGTAATGGTTGTAGATGCCGCGGACGTCGGGCAGATCGCCGACGCGTGCGGGCCGGATGACGTAGCTGAAGCTGTCCGGCTCCGGCGGCGGCGCCTGCAGATGGCGCGGCAGCCGGCGACGCTGGTCGCCGGGTTCGAACTGCATGCGCTCAGCCTATACTTCCCCGTCCACGCGCCAGTCCACAGGCTCCGCGCCCTGCTGCTCGAGGAGCGCGTTGGCTCGCGAGAACGGCCTGGAGCCGAAGAAGCCGCGGCGTGCGGACAGCGGCGACGGGTGCGCCGAGGCGATCACAGGCGTCTCGCCGAGAAGCGGCTGGAGGTTCGCGGCATCCCTGCCCCACAGGATCGCCACGAGCGGCCGGTCGCGCGCGACGAGCGCGCGGATCGCGAGTTCGGTGACCTGCTCCCACCCCCAGCCGCGATGGGATGCCGGCGCGCCCGGCCGCACCGTGAGCACGCGGTTCAGCAGCAGCACCCCCTGCTCGCTCCACGCGGTGAGGTCGCCGTGCGGCGCCGGCGGGATGCCGAGATCGCTCTCGCGCTCGGCGTAGATGTTCGTCAGGCTGCGCGGCAGGGGGCGCACATCGCTGTTCACGGCGAACGACAACCCGATCGGATGTCCGGGCGTCGGATAGGGGTCCTGCCCGGTGATCAGGACCCGAACGTCGGCGAGCGGACGCTGGAAAGCACGCAGGACGTGCGCGCCGTCGGGCAGATATCCGACGCCGCTCGCTTGCTCGGCACGGAGCCTGTCCCCCAGCATCCGGATCGTGTCGGCAGCGGGAGCGAGAGCCTGCGCCCACCCCGCGTCGATCAGTCCCTCATCGACGAGCTGGGTCAGCGGCCGCCCCGGCACCGCCTCAGTCCTCCAGGTCGGGGCGCACGCGCAGCGCACCGCGGGCCAGCAGGTGCTGCGCGGACTGGGCGACGGGCCGCATCGTGATGAGGTCGAGGTTGACGTGCCCCGGAGCATCTAGCGCGTAGCCGATGACGTCCGCGACGTCGCGGGCGGTCAGCGGCGCCTCGACACCGGCGTAGACCGCGTCGGCCGCGACGCGGTCGCCGCCGAGCCGATTCAATGTGAACTCCTCGGTGTGCACGAGCCCCGGCGCGACCTCGACGACGCGGATGGGCTCGCCGTTGAGCTCCTGACGCAGCGCCTTGACGAGCATGGACTCCGCGGCCTTCGCGGCGTTGTAGCCCCCGCCTCCCGGGTAGGCGACCTGCGCCGCGGTGGAGGTCACGAAGACGGCGTCGGCATGCCCGTCGGATGCCGCGGCGCGCCGCAGCATGGGCAGGATGCCGGCGACCAGCCGCTGCGTCGCCAGCACGTTCACGTCGTACATCCACTGCCAGTCCTCGGTGCTGCCGGCCTCGACGCTGTCCGTCCCGCGTGCACCGCCGGCGACCTGCACCAGCGCGTGGACAGGGCCTGCCGCGTCGATCTCGGCGAGCAGTGCGGTCACGGCATCAGGGTCGGTGAGGTCGCACGCGACCGCGGATGCCCCGGTGTCGTCGGCGAGCGCCTGCAGGCGGTCCGCCCGTCGAGCGACGCCGACGACGTCCCAGCCACGATCGCGGAGGTCCCGCACGGTCGCCTCGCCGATGCCCGAGCTCGCGCCCGTCACCACTGCACGTCTGGTCACTGCCTGTTCAGCCATGCCTCCACCGTACGACTTTTCCGCGCGATCACGCAGATCGTGGATGTTACGTAACATTTCTCGCGCGTTGTCGGCGCGCGCCGTGTTCCGTAGCCTCGCATCAACGGCATCCGCCACTGTTTTCGAACCAGCCGAGGAGGCACACAATGTCCGCACCCGAGACCTGGCGTTTCGAAACCAAGCAGATCCACTCCGGCGCCGCGCCCGACCCCGTCACCAAGGCCCGCGCGACGCCGATCTACCAGACCACCTCGTACGTGTTCGACAACGCCGACCACGCCGCGAACCTGTTCGCCCTGGCGGAGTTCGGCAACATCTACACACGCATCCAGAACCCGACGCAGGACGTCCTCGAGCAGCGTCTGGCAGCGCTCGAAGGCGGCACCGGTGCGCTCGTCCTCTCCAGCGGTCAGGCCGCATCGACCTTCGCCGTCCTGAACATCGCCCAGGCCGGCGACCACTTCGTCTCCTCCAGCTCGATCTACGGCGGCACGTACAACCTGTTCAAGTACACCCTCGCCAAGCTCGGCGTCGAGGTCACGTTCGTCGAGAACCAGGACGACCCCGACGAATGGCGCGCCGCCGTCCGCCCGAACACGAAGCTGTTCTTCGCCGAGACGATCGGCAACCCGAAGATCAACGTGCTCGACATCCGCGGCATCGCCGATGTCGCGCATGAGAACGGCATCCCGCTGATCGTCGACAACACGATCGCGACGCCCTACCTCATCCGTCCGTTCGAGCACGGCGCCGACATCGTCGTGCACTCGGTCACGAAGTTCCTCGGCGGTCACGGCACCACGATCGGCGGAGCGATCGTCGACGGCGGCACATTCGCCTGGACCGAGCACGCCGAGAAGTTCCCGGAGCTCACTCAGCCCGACCCGTCGTACCACGGCGCCGTCTACACCGCAGCGGTCGGCGACGCTCTCGCGTACATCATCAAGGCGCGCGTGCAGCTGCTGCGCGACCTCGGCTCGGCGATCGCGCCGCAGAGCGCGTGGAACCTCATCCAGGGCATCGAGACGCTGTCGCTGCGCATCGAGCGCCACGTGCAGAACGCGCAGGAGATCGCGGAGTGGCTCGAGAACCATGCCGACGTCGCCTCGGTGAACTACTCGGGTCTGCCCTCGTCGCCGTGGTACGCCAAGGCGAACGAGTACGCGCCGAAGGGCGTCGGCGCCGTGCTGTCGTTCGAGCTCAAGGGCGGCGTGGAGGCCGGTCGCGAGTTCGTGAACTCGCTGTCGCTGTTCAGCCACCTCGCCAACATCGGCGATGTGCGCTCGCTCGTGATCCACCCGGCATCCACGACGCACTCGCAGCTCACGCCCGAGCAGCAGCTCACCTCGGGCGTCACCCCCGGCCTCGTCCGCCTGTCGGTGGGCCTCGAGAACATCGACGACCTCAAGGCCGACCTCGAGGGCGCCCTGGCCGCCGCTCGCCGGGTCTCGGAGGCCGCCCGCGCCTGAGCATCCACTCGGTTCCCGCCCGCGGGCACGCGTAACGTTCGCCCGCGGGCGGGCACAAGCCGAGAGAATGGATGCATGGACTGGCAGAGCACGTCGGAGGACACGGTGCCGTCGGCGCGCGTCACCGACGATGATGCCCGTCTCCTGCGAGCCCGCCCGCCGGTCACCGGGGCCTGGCGCGACGGCGACCCCGTCGGCGAGCGGCGCTTCGCGGCATTCGGCGCCTTCCGCACCGAGAGCGGGCAGGAGCTTCCCGGCATCCGCGTCGCCTACGAGTCGTGGGGCGAGCTCAACGCCGCCCGCGACAACGCGATCCTCGTGCTGCACGCGCTCACCGGCGACAGTCACGTCCGCGGCGACGCAGGGCCGGGGCATCCCACCGACGGCTGGTGGCAGGACATCGTCGGACCAGGCGCGCCGCTGGACACCGACCGCTGGTTCGTCATCGCCCCGAACATGCTCGGCGGATGCCAGGGCTCGACCGGGCCGGCCAGCGTCGCCCCCGACGGCTACGAGTGGGCCTCCCGCTTCCCGTACCTGACGATCCGGGACCAGGTCGCGGCGCAGGTCCGGCTCGCCGATGCGCTCGGCATCGATCGCTGGGCGGCCGTCGTCGGCGGCTCCATGGGCGGGATGCACGCCCTGGAGTGGGGTGTCGCGCACCCCGAGCGCGTCGCGCGGCTCGCCGTGCTCTCCTCTCCCCCGGTGAACACCGCCGACCAGATCGCGTTGAACTCCGTGCAGCTCGAGGCCATCCGCATCGACCCGCGCTTCCAGGGCGGCGAGTACTACGACCAGAGCACGGGCGAGGGCCCGCACCGCGGTCTCGCGCTCGCTCGCCGCATGGCGCTGCTCAACTACCGCAGTCCGATCGAGTTGAACCAGCGCTTCCAGCGCTCGTGGCAGTCCGAGGTCTCTCCTCTCGGCAGAGGCGGCCGGTTCGCCGTCGAGTCCTACCTCGACTTCCACGGCAACAAGTTCACCCGCCGCTTCGACGCCAACAGCTACCTGACGCTCGTCGAGGCGATGAACTCGCACGATGTCGGCCGCGGTCGCGGCGGTGTCGAGAGCGCACTGCAGTCGGTCACAGCGACCACGCTGGTCCTCGGCATCGACACCGACCGGCTGTTCCCCGTCGACGGTCAGCACCGCATCGCGCGGAGCATCCCGAACACGCTCGACGGCAATGAGGCGGTCGTCCTCACCAGCGATTTCGGACACGACGGCTTCCTCATCGAGACGGACGCCGTGGGTCGTCAGCTCCGACGCCTGCTCACCGCCTGAATCAGTCGCGGGTGTGGATCCAGGGCAAGGACGACGTGTCCAGCCGGTGACGCCCCGTGCCGCCCGCCGGATGCTCCGCATCCCCCTCCCACACGAAGACGCCTCCGCCCAGCAGCACAGTCGTGTAGCGCTCCGGTGCGGATGCCGCGGCGACCGCCTCGTCCACGGAGGATCGAGCAGCAAGCCAGCGCAACGTGATCCAGGTCGGCGGGTAGAGCACCATGTCGCCGTCGGCGTGACGTCGGAGGGCGTCGGCGGGGGCGATCCACTGCACGTCGACCACCTCGTCGGGTGCGGCGTGCACGGCGGTATCCGGGGCCTGGGCGAGGAAGAACCACGTCCGCACCCGTTTGGGCGCCTCGACCGGCGGCACCCAGCACGACAGCGCTGTGAGGCGCTCCGGCCGGACGCCGACCTCCTCCTCGCACTCCCTGGCGGCCGCGCGCTCCGCGGTCTGCACCTCGGTCGCGGCGCCTGCGGCATCCGCCTCCTCGGTCACGCCGCCGGGGAACACCCAGGCGCCGGCGAAGGACCCGCGTTCGGGACGCCGTATGAGGAGCGTCTGGAGTCCCGCTTCCGTCGACCGCAGCAGTACGGTCGTGCCGCCGACGAGCAGGGTCTCATCCATGCCGCCAGCCTACGCGGCCACAGCCACCCGTTCGGCGCGATAGGCGATGGTCAGGATGCCGAGGCCGATGAGCGCGAGAACCGCTCCCGTCCACGCCGGGGCGGTGAAGCCCCAGCCCAGCCCGATGACCGTTCCGCCCAGGAAGGCACCGAGACTGTTGCCGATGTTGAGAGCGGAATGGTTCATCGCCGCTGCGATCGACTGGTTGTCGCCGGCGACGTCCATGAGGCGGGTCTGGATCGCCGGGCTCAGCACGGACGACACCAGGCCCACCCCGAACGCGAGCACGGCGAGCACCACGATCTGGAACGACAGCAGCGCCAGCAGCACGAGCACGACCACCATGGCGCCCATGCCGAAGATGAGCGTCCGCCGAAGATCCCGGTCGGCCATGTAGCCGCCGAGCAGGTTGCCGACCGTCATGCCGAGACCGACGATGACCAGCACGATCGGCACCGCCCACTCCGGTGACCCGGCGACGTCCGTGACGAGCGGGGCTATGAAGCTGTACACGGCGAAGAAGCCGCCGAAGCCGATCGCCCCGATCCCCAGCGTCAGCCAGACCTGTCCGACCCGGAACACGCCGAGCTCGGAGCGCAGGGTGCGTCCCGGCTCGCCCGGATGCTTCGGAACGAACGCGGCGATGCTGACTGCGGCGAGCGCGAAGACCACGGCCACGACGAGGAACGCCGTCCGCCAACCCCACTGCTGGCCGAGGAAGGTGCCCAGCGGCACTCCGACGACATTCGCGACGGTGAGCCCGGTGAGGATGAACGCGACGCCCTGGGCGCGCTTCCCCGGGCCGAGGACGTCGGCGGCGACGAGCGCCCCGATGCCGAAGTAGGCGCCGTGCGGAAGACCGGCGAGCAGTCGCGAGGCGCCGACGAGCCCGAAGGTGGGCATGAAGACGGTGAGGGCGTTGAACACGGTCAGGGCGATGGCGAGACCGAGCATGACGCGATGCCGCGGGAACCGCGCGACCATCCCCGCGATCGTCGGGGCACCGATGACCACGCCGAGCGCGTAGAGCGAGATGAGGATACCGGTCTGCCCGATGGCCTCCTCGTGGGACACGGCCCACTGCGCCGGCAGCAGGTCCTGTGCGATGTTCGGCAGGAGCCCCATGACGACGAACTCGGTCATGCCGATGCCGAAGGAGCCGATGGCGAGAGAGAGGAGCGCCATCATCGCCGAACCCCTCGAAACAGTCGAGGAGTGAGTCACCAGCCCATCGTACCGGCGGTCAGGAGGGCGAGTCCTCGCGCTCGGAGATCGCGGCCTCGAGCCGGTCGACCTTCGCGTCGAGCTCACCGGAGTACCCGGGTCGGATGTCGGCCTTGAGCACGAGCGAGACCCGCGAGCCGAACGGCATGACCGCTTCGGTGGCGCGCTTGACGACGTCCATCACGGTGTCCCAGTCCGGGCCCTCGATCTCGGTGAACATGCTGGTGGTCCGGTGCGGAAGCCCGGAGGCCCGGACGACCGCGACCGCTGCGGCGACCGCGTCGTGCACGGAGGCATCGGCGCTGCCAGTGCCGGACGGGGCGACGGAGAAGGCTATGAGCATGGTGGACCTCAGTTTCTCTGCGGGGACGATCCCCGGGTGGACGGGACGCGGAACAGTGCACGCACGGCGACGATCAGCAGGACGATGACGAGCGCGTTGCGGAGGGTGAGCAGGAGGATCGGGACGGTCTCAGCCGCCAGAAGACCGGCGTACGTCAGCGGGTAGACGAGGAACGTCAGCGCGCTGATCGCGAGCGTGAGCCCGGCGGGCAGACCCGAATGAGTCCGGTCGAACAGGATCCACAGGATGATCGGCGCGATCAGCCAGGTCTGGAACTGCGGTGAGCCGACCTTGTTCGTCACGATGAGCACCGTCACGATCGTGAGCGCGAGGGGTGGGAACAGTCTCGGGAAGGATGCTCCGCGCGCCGCCTTCACGGCCCCGTAGCTCACGACGGCGGCTACGGCGAGCGCCATCAGCGGGGTCAGAAGCGCCGCCACGATCTCGACGCCGGGCGCCCCGATCTGGAACGTCAGGATCTCGTGGCTGTAGTCGATGGACGCCGCGCCCGCCGTCGCCAGCCACAGGAACGGAGTCGCCGCGACCGCTTCGATCTGCAGCCCCCTGCCGGTCTGCTCGAAGACGAACCCGAACAGGTGGCGGTCCGCTCCGAGGACGAACAGGACCACGATGATCCCGGCGATGACGGTGAGGATGGCGAGCAGCATCCGCATCCGAGCCTTCGCCGCGACCACGGCCGCGGCGACGAGCGCACCGGGCCAGATCTTGATCCAGGCGGCGAATGTCAGGATCGCGGCGGCGACGGCAGGGCGCTTCACGAGCCAGCATCCGCCGATCACGGCCAGGGGCACGGTGATCGCGTCGATGCGGTACATCGCGATCGGCCCGAGCAGCACGAGGGCGGTGGTCCAGAACCAGCCGGCCGAACGCCGCGCCGCCGTACCGGTCCGGCCGACGAGCAGCCCGAAGCCGACCGCATCGACCGCGGTCACGAGCACGGCCCAGCCGATCAGATAGGCGCCGGTCGTGCCGACGACGCCGTTCAGCGGCCACGCGATCAGCTGCGTGAGGAGCATCGGCAGCAGGGCCGGCTGCGGATACACCCACGACTCCGTGATCCCGACGATCGGGCCCCCGCTGAGCGCAGCCGACGACCACGGCTGGTAGACGAGGACGACATCGCCCATCGGCTGGGTGGGAAGCACCCAGCCGAGCCACGCGATGAGCACGTGCGCGGCGAGGAAGGCGGCCCATGCGGCCGCGACGCGCGCTTTCACGACAGCAGGTCCCCGATCGCGGTCGGCACGTGCTCGGCGACGTCCAGGGCGACGATCGGGCGCCCGCGTCGACCTCCGGTGCGCCCGGCGGCCAGGGTCGCGGCGTAGCCGTGCAACCAGGCGCCGGATGCCGCGACCTCGGCGAGCGGTGCGGTCGGATTCGCCGCGACGAGAGCGCCGAGGACGCCGGCGAGCACGTCGCCTGCTCCGGCCGTGGCCAGCCAGGGCGGCGCCGACGCCGTCGAGAGGACGACGCCGTCGGGGCCGGCGATGAGCGTGGTCGCGCCCTTGAGCAGGACGACGGCGTCCAGGAGCGCGGCGACCTCGACGGCCTGGGCGGCGCGGTCGCCGTCGGGCCTCAGACGCAGCGTCTGGCGCAGCCGGGCGAATTCGCCGGCGTGCGGGGTGATGATCTTCGGGGCACGGCTGCGCGCGGCGAGCTCCAGTGCGCCGGCATCGACGATCACGGGAGCGTCGCTGTTGAGGATGCTCCGCAGTGCTGCTTCCTCCTCGGGAGCACGTTCCTGAGCGGACGTGCCGGACCCGATGACCCAGGCGTCCACCCGCGTCGCCCCGACCTCGCGACCGGTCACGGTCTCCGGGCGCCGGGCGATCACGGCATCCGCGGCACGGCCGTCTCCGACGAAGCGCACGAATCCTGCTCCTGTGCGCCAGGCGGCCTCGACGCCGAGCACCGCCGCGCCCGGATACGCGTCCGAGCCGGTGCGCAGGGCGACGACGCCCCGTGAATACTTGTCGTCGTCTGCGATCGGCACGCGCAGATGCGTCACGGTGTCCGCACGGGACCATTCGCGTACGTCGACCATGGGTTCCACGCTATCGCGCCGACCCGGGCCGCTGCGGCACTACGGTCGAAGAGTGACTCTCCTGTTCTCCCGTCTCAGCATCCGCTCCGTGACCTTCCGCAACCGACTGTGGGTGTCGCCCATGTGCATGTACAGCGCCGTCGACGGCGTCGTGCAGGAGTGGCACCACACGCATCTCGCGCAATTCGCGTCCGGCGGCGCCGGCCTCATCGTCGCCGAGGCGACCGCGGTCGTACCGGAGGGCCGCATCTCCCCGCGCGACGCCGGAATCTGGACCGATAAGCAGCGCGACGCCTGGGCGCCGATCGTCCAGGCGATCCACGACCGCGGCGGCGTCGCCGGCGTCCAGCTCGCGCACGCCGGGCGCAAGGCGTCGACGTGGTGGCCGTGGGCGGACGAGCGCGGGTCGGTTCCCGCGAGCGAGGGCGGCTGGCAGACGGTCGCGCCGTCCGCCATCGCTTTCGACGGCTTCGCGGAACCGGTCGCGCTGGATGCCGCAGGCATCGAACGCGTCGTCACGGGCTTCGCGTCGGCGGCGAGACGCGCAGTGGATGCCGGGTTCGACGTTCTCGAGCTGCACGGTGCACACGGATACCTGCTGCACCAGTTCCTCTCGCCGCTGTCGAATCTGCGCACCGACGAGTACGGCGGCACGCTGGAGAACAGGGCGCGGCTGCTGCTGCGCGTGCTCGACGCGGTGCGCGAGACAGCCGGCGACGCGGTGCCCGTCTTCGTGCGGATCTCAGCGACCGACCATGCCGATGGCGGCTTCACCCCCGACGAGGCCGCGCAGGTCTCGGACTGGGCGATCGCCCGCGGCGCCGACCTGATCGACGTCTCCAGCGGCGGACTCGTCGCGCATCAGCGCATCGACGTGCACCCCGGTTACCAGGTGCCGCTGGCGGCGACGGTCCGGCAGAGCGGGAGGATCCCGGTCAGCGCCGTCGGGCTGATCACGGCGGCCGAACAGGCCGAGCAGGTGCTCGCGAGCGGTTCGGCGGATGCCGTCTTCGCCGGCCGCGAGTGGTTGCGCGATCCGCACTTCGGCCTTCGTGCCGCGCATGAGCTCGGCGCCGAGACCACCTGGCCGCCGCAGTACCTGCGCGCTCGCTGGCGCTGATCCTGCGGCGGCCTGGCGGCCGATGAGCTAGCGGCCGTGCACCCGCCGCGTCGCATCCTGCACTTCCCCGACGAGCTCCTCGATGATGTCCTCGAGGAAGAGCACCGCGGTCGTCTCACCCTGAGCGTTGCGCACCTTCGCCAGGTGCCGTCCCGCACGGCGCATGATCGCGAGGGCGTCCTCGAGATCGGTGTCCTCCTGCACGGGCACCATGTGGTGGATGCGCTTGGACGGGATCGGGGCCGCCGCCTTCGACGCGGCATCCTCCCCCTCCGAGGCCCGGAGGATGTCCTTGAGGTGCACGTACCCGATCGGGGCGCCATCGTCGTCCACGATCACGTAGCGCGAGAAGCCGTACCGGGCGACCGCGCGCTCGATGTCGTCGGGCGTCGTCGTCTGCGGCAGGGTGACGAGGTCGCCGAGTCCGACGGCGACGTCGCGCGCCTTCTTGTCGGTGAACTCGACCGCGTTGGCCACCGCGCCCGAGGCGTCGGCGAGCACGCCCTCACGGCGCGACTGGTCGACGATCGTCGCGACCTCGTCGATCGTGAAGGTCGATGCCGCCTCGTTCTTCGGCTCGACGCGGAACAGGCGCAGCACGGCGTTGGCTGCGGCGTTGAGCAACCAGATGACGGGGTGGAACACCTTCGAGATCCACACCAGCGGAGGTGCGAGCATGAGCACGGCCCGGTCCGGCACCGAGAACGCGAGGTTCTTCGGAACCATCTCGCCGAACACGACGTGCAGGTACGAGACCAGCACCAGCGCGATCACGAAGCCGGTGATATCGACGACGGGCTCGGCCCACCCGAGGGCGTGCATCGGCACGGCCAGCAGATGGTGGATGGCGGGCTCTGAGACGTTCAGGATCAGCAGCGAGCAGATCGTGATGCCCAGCTGCGAGGTGGCGAGCATGAGCGTCGCGTGCTCCATCGCGAACAGTGCTGTCTTCGCCGCACGGGAGCCCCGTTCCGCACGCGGCTCGATCTGCGATCGGCGCGCGGAGATCACGGCGAACTCTGCCCCGACGAAGAAGGCGTTCGCGACGAGCAGGATCACGAGCCAGACGATTCCCATCCAGTCGCTCATCGTGTCACCTCCTCACTCGCGGCATCGACCGGCTCCGGCGTGTACCGGATGCGATCGACACGACGGCCGTCCATGCGCACGACCTGGAGGACGCCGGAGTCGAGGGCGACCTCGTCGCCCGTGGACGGCACGCGCTCGAGCACGCTCATGATGTATCCGCCGACGGTGTCGTACACATCGCCCTCCGGCACGTCGATGCCCGTCCTGTTCTTGAGTTCATCCGGACGCAGCTCGCCGGGGAACGTGATGGAGTCGCGTCCGCGGACGACGCCGGCACGGCTGCGGTCGTGCTCGTCGGAGACCTCGCCGACGATCTCCTCCACGAGATCCTCGAGGGTCACGATGCCCGCGGTGCCGCCGTACTCGTCGACGACGATCGCGAGCTGATATCCCTTGGCGCGCAGCTCCGAGATGAGCACGTCGAGGTGCAGCGTCTCGGGCACACGCAGCGGCTCGGTCGACAGCGCCCCGACGGGCACCTCGCTGCGACGCTCGCGCGGCACGGAGACGGCGGCCTTCAGATGCACGACGCCCGTGATGTCGTCGAGATCGTCCTCGTAGACGGGGAAGCGGCTGTGGCCGGTGCGGCGGGCGAGCTGGATGACATCCTCCGCCGAGTCGCTCGCGGCGATCGCGTGCATGCTCGGGCGGGGCGTCATGACGTCGGCGGCCGACAGGCGGGCGAAGGTCAGGCTGCGGTCGAGCAGGGTCGCGGTGTCGGCCTCGAGCACGCCCGCGCTGGCGGAGCGGCGCACGAGCGACGAGAGCTCCTCGGCCGTACGGGCTCCGGAGAGCTCCTCCTTGGGCTCGATGCCCATCGAGCGCAGGATGCCGTTGGCGCTTCCGTTGAGGAGCAGGATCGCGGGCTTGAATACCGTGGTGAAGGCCACTTGGAACGGCACCACGAGCTTCGCCGTCTGACGCGGGATCGCGAGGGCGAAGTTCTTCGGGACGAGTTCGCCGAGGATCATCGACAGCACGGTGGCGACGAGCATCGCCACGACCGTGGCGATCGGAGCGACGACGGCTTCAGCGATCCCCCAACCGGTCAGCACCGGCCGCAGCAGGTTCGACAGCGCCGGTTCCATCGTGTAGCCGGTCAGCAGCGTGGTCAGTGTGATGCCGAGCTGCGCGGACGAGAGGTGGGTGGAGGTGTGCTTGAGCGCGCTGATCGTCAACGACAGCCGTGATTCGCCGCGCGCCTGCCTCGCCTCGAGCTCAGCGCGATCCAGGTTGACGAGCGCGAACTCGCTGGCGACGAACAGGCCCGTCCCCACCGTGAGCAGGAGCCCCACGCCCAGCATGACGTAATCCATCAGACGCTCCCCTCCTCGGAGTGCAAGCGCGGGCAGTGGGGCGAGGTACTACAACTGGGAGGGTCGTCCATGATGGAAAGATTCTAGCGAGTCGCTCGCCGCGCCTGCGTTGATTCCGCTGTGAATCCCGGTCACCAGCTGACCGGCAGAGCCTTGCCCTCCTCGTAGCCCGCCGCCGACTGCCGTCCCACCAGGGCGCGGTCGTGGAACTCGGGCACGGATGAGGCCCCGGCGTAGGTGAACGACGAGCGCACACCCGAGGTGATCATGTCGAGCAGGTCCTCGACGCCCGGCCGCCGCGGGTCGAGGTAGATCCTCGAAGAGGAGATCCCCTCGGCGAACAGCTCCTTGCGCGCCCGCTCGTAGGCGTCGAGGCGGCCGAAGCGCGCCTGCACGGCCTTGGTCGAGGCCATGCCCCACGATTCCTTGTAGACCCGTCCATCGGCATCCGCCTGCAGGCGCCCCGGCGCCTCGATCGTGCCGGCGAACCACGAGCCGATCATGACGGACGCGGCGCCCGCGGCGAGCGCGAGCGCCACATCCCGCGGATAGCGCACGCCGCCGTCGGCCCACACGTGCGCGCCGCTCGCCTTGGCCGCCTCGGCGGTCTCGAGCACCGCGGAGAACTGCGGGCGCCCCACCGCCGTCATCATGCGGGTCGTGCACATGGCGCCGGGTCCGACCCCGACCTTGAGGATCGACGCGCCTGCGTCGACGAGGTCGTTCGCACCGTCGGCCGTGACGATGTTGCCGGCCACGAGCGGGATGCCGAGGTTCAACGACGACACGGTGGCGAGGGCGCGCAGCATGCCCTCCTGATGTCCGTGCGCCGTGTCGATCACGAGTACGTCGACTCCGGCGGCCGCCAGGGCCCGCGCCTTCTCCGCGACGTCGCCGTTGATCCCCACCGCGGCGGCGACCGCGAGGCGGCCGTCCGCATCGACCGCGGGCCCGTAGAGAGTGGAGCGCAGCGCACTGCGCGCGCTGAGCGTGCCGACGAGGTGACCGTGATCGATGATCGTGACGAGGTCCGCGCCGGTCTCGGTGATGACGTCGAAGGCGGCGCGGGCGTCGCCGACGTCCGCGGCCTCGAGCGCCGGACTGCCGGTGTGCACGAGGTCGCCCAGCTGCGCATCGGGAAGCGCGGTCGCCAGGCGCGTGGCCGGCAGGATGCCGCGCACGGCTGATGCCTCGATCCGCCCGGCGCCCTCGGCCACGACGAGACCGTGCCCGCTCACCGGCGGGATCAGCTCCAGCGCGTCGGCCACCGTCGCGGACGGCGACAGCACGAGCGGGGTGTCCCAGGCCACCGGCTGCGCCTTGACCTCGCGGATCGCCGCATCGAGCTCCTGCAGGGGCATGTCCTGGGGCAGGACGCCGAGACCGCCTCGACGGGCCAGGACGGCGGCGAGCCTCGGGCCGGTCACCGAATTCATGTTCGATGCGACGAGCGGGATCGTCGCGGGGGTGCCGTCCTGCGGAGCGAGATCGACCTCGAGACGGCTCGTGATGCCCGAGCGGCTCGGCACGAGGAAGACGTCCGAATACGTCAGATCGACGGCGGGCTGCTCTGTGACGAACTTCATATCTCCACGGTAGCTTTTCCCGCTCCTCCGCGGTGCGTCACGAGGGGTGCCGGGGTGGAGGAACACGTTAGGCTAGAGGGCAGGATGCGCGGACCCGGGAGCCTCCCGAACTCGCGTGCACACACAGATCTTCAGCGATGAAAGAGGGCGATAGCGCGTGGCGAACCAGGTGACCGGCGTCGGGGGTTCGGACGACGGAGATTTCGGAGCCAATTCGTGGCTCGTCGACGAACTCTTCGAGCAGTTCAAGACCGATCGCAACTCCGTCGACAAGGAGTGGTGGCCGATCCTCGAGAACTACTCCCCTGATGCCGCATCCGCAGCTCCTGCATCCCCCGCGACGAGCCAGGCGAACGAGCAGCACCCCGTCACCGCGCCGATCCCCGTGATCGGGACGCAGCCGGTGGCCAGGACCACCGCCAAGCCGGCGAAGCAGGCTCCCATCCCCGCTCAGGCGCCGAAGCCCGAGCCGAAGGCGAAGCCGGCCGACGAGACGGCCGAGGACGAGGACAAGGTCACCGTCCTGCGCGGCATGCCCAAGACCCTCGCGGCCAACATGGATCAGTCGCTCACGGTTCCCACCGCGACCAGCGTGCGCACGATCCCGGCGAAGCTGATGATCGACAACCGGATCGTCATCAACAACCACATGGCGCGCTCCCGCGGCGGCAAGGTCAGCTTCACGCACCTGATCGGCTGGGCTCTGATCCAGACGCTCAAGGAGTTCCCCAGCCAGAACGTGTTCTACGCCGAGATCGACGGCAAGCCCTCCGTCGTCGCCCCAGCACACATCAACTTCGGCATCGCGATCGACCTGCCCAAGCCCGACGGCACTCGTGCGCTCATGGTGCCCAGCATCAAGCACGCGGACACCCTGACGTTCACCGAGTACCTCGCCGCGTACGAAGACCTCGTCACCCGCGCCCGCGGCAATAAGCTGACCGCCGCCGACTTCGCCGGCACCACGGTCTCGCTGACCAACCCGGGCGGGATCGGGACCGTGCACTCGGTGCCGCGTCTGATGAAGGGCCAGGGCTGCATCATCGGCGCCGGCGCCCTCGAGTACCCGGCCGAGTTCCAGGGCTCAAGCGAGAAGACGCTCGCCGAGCTCGGGATCGGCAAGACCATCACGCTCACGAGCACGTACGACCACCGCGTCATCCAGGGCGCGGGCTCGGGCGAGTTCCTCAAGAAGGTGCACGAGCTGCTCATCGGGCAGCGCGGCTTCTACGACGACGTCTTCGCGGCCCTGCGCATCCCGTACGCGCCGATTCGCTGGAACGCCGACATCGCCGTCGACCTCGCCGAGCGCGTCGACAAGCAGTCCCGCGTGCAGGAGCTCATCAACTCCTACCGCGTCCGCGGCCACCTCATGGCCGACATCGACCCGCTCGAGTACGTCCAGCGCTCGCACCCCGACCTCGAGATCGAGAACCACGGGCTGACGTTCTGGGACCTCGACCGCGAGTTCGTCACCGGCGGCTTCGGCGGCAAGCGCGTCATGAAGCTGCGCGACATCCTCGGCGTGCTGCGCGACTCGTACTGCCGCACGCTCGGCATCGAGTACATGCACATCCAGGACCCGGAGCAGCGCCGCTGGTTCCAGGAGAAGGTCGAGGTCAAGTACCAGAAGCCGGGCCACGACGAGCAGCTGCGGGTCCTCCGCAAGCTCAACGAGGCCGAGGCGTTCGAGACGTTCCTGCAGACGAAGTTCGTCGGGCAGAAGCGGTTCTCGCTCGAGGGCGGCGAGTCGCTGATTCCTCTGCTGGACGAGATCCTCCAGGGCGCGGCCACCGCAGGCCTCGACGGCGCGGCGATCGGCATGGCCCACCGCGGTCGGCTGAACGTGCTCACGAACATCGCCGGCAAGACGTACGGTCAGGTGTTCCGCGAGTTCGAGGGCACGCAGATGCCCGGCAACCAGCGTGGCTCGGGAGATGTGAAGTATCACCTCGGCACCGCGGGCACGTTCGTCGCCGATGACCGGTCCGAGCTGCCCGTGTACCTGGCCGCGAACCCGTCGCACCTCGAGACCGTCGACGGCGTGCTCGAGGGCATCGTCCGCGCCAAGCAGGACCGCAAGCCCATCGGCACGTTCTCGTGGCTGCCGATCCTCGTGCACGGCGACGCGGCCTTCGCCGGCCAGGGCGTCGTCGTCGAGACCCTGCAGATGTCGCAGCTTCGCGGCTACCGCACCGGCGGAACGATCCACGTGGTCGTCAACAACCAGGTGGGCTTCACCACGACGCCGACGGATGCGCGCACCTCGGTGTACGCGACCGATGTCGCGAAGACCATCCAGGCCCCGATCTTCCACGTGAACGGCGACGACCCCGAGTCGGTCATCCACGTCGCGCAGCTCGCGTTCGAGTACCGCGAGCGGTTCAACCGCGACGTCGTGATCGACCTCGTCTGCTACCGCCGACGCGGTCACAACGAGGGCGACGACCCGTCGATGACGCAGCCGCTCATGACCGACCTGATCCAGGCCAAGCGCTCGGTGCGCAAGCTGTACACCGAGGCCCTCGTCGGTCGCGGCGACATCACCGAAGAGGAGTACGAGCAGGCCAAGGAGGACTTCCAGAACCGCCTGGAGATCGCCTTCGCCGAGACGCACGCCGCCGAGACCGGCGCAACGCCGATCGCACCGGAGGTCTCGCCGGTCGACGAGGTCGTCGGCGCACCGGACGTCACCGGGATCTCGAACGAGATCGTGTCGCTCATCGGCGAGGCCTTCGGCAACAAGCCCGAGGGCTTCACCGTGCACCCGAAGATCCAGCAGCTGCTGGACAAGCGGGTCGAGATGGCCAAGACCGGCAACATCGACTGGGGCTTCGGCGAACTCCTCGCGTTCGGATCGCTGCTCGTCGAAGGAACCACGGTGCGCCTGGCCGGCCAGGATTCGCGCCGCGGCACGTTCGTGCAGCGGCACGCCGTGATGCACGACCGCACGAACGGCCAGGAGTGGCTGCCGTTGGCGAATCTCTCCGACAACCAGGGCCGCTTCTTCATCTACGACTCACTGCTGAGCGAGTACGCCGCGGTGGGGTACGAGTACGGCTACTCGGTCGAGGCGCCCGAAGCGCTCGTGCTGTGGGAGGCGCAGTTCGGCGACTTCGCCAACACCGCTCAGGCCGTCATCGACGAGTACGTCTCATCGGCCGAGCAGAAGTGGGGCCAGCAGTCCGGCGTCACCCTCCTCCTCCCCCACGGCTACGAAGGTCAGGGCCCTGACCACTCCTCCGCGCGCATCGAGCGCTTCCTGCAGCTGTGCGCGCAGGAGAACATGGTCGTCGCTCGCCCCTCGACTCCTGCCTCGCACTTCCACCTGCTGCGCCGGCAGGCGTACGCACGCCCGCGCAAGCCGCTGATCGTCTTCACCCCGAAGGCGATGCTGCGTCTGCGCGGCGCGACCAGCAGCGTCGAGGACTTCACCAGCGGCCGCTTCGAGCCCCTGCTGGACGACCACCGTCAGCTGAACAAGGACGCCGTCAAGCGCGTGCTCGTGCACTCGGGCAAGATCCACTGGGACCTGCGCAGCGAGCTCGAGAAGAACCCCGACGACCGGGTCGCCCTGGTGCGCCTCGAGCAGCTCTACCCCACGCCGCTGGACGGGCTCAGGCAGATCACCGATTCGTACCCGAACGCCGAACTGGTGTGGGTCCAGGACGAGCCAGAGAACCAGGGTGCCTGGCCGTTCCTGGCCCTCGAGTTCGACAAGGTGCGCGAGCGCGGGTTCCGCGTCATCTCGCGTGCCGCCTCGGCATCACCTGCGACGGGTTCGTCGAAGGTGCACGCGGCCGAGCAGGCGGAGATCCTGCGCCGCGCGTTGACCCTGGACTGACCGCTGCGGCGTCCGCCCTCAGTACCAGATGCCGAGGACGGGCGCCTGCACGGCGCGGAATGCGTCGTCGATGAGTCCCGCGACCTCTGCGCTCGCCTGCAGTCGCCCTGCCGAGCGCAGCTGGGCGGCGCTGACACCGCCGAGGTAGAGGGCCGAGAGGGTCGCGACGTCGAGCACGGCATCCGGAGCCGCCGTGTCGGATGGCCTCACGACGGCGCGGCCGTCTGCGATCGTCAGCCGCCATGTTCCGGCTGCGAATCCGAGACCGTCGTCGACGCGCAGCGCGAGGTCGAGCGGCGCCCGATAGGTGCGAGCTTCGAGGACGGCCGCAACGTCGAGGATCCGCAGCCAACCGTGATCGTGCACACACACCTCGACGCCGCGCGGATCGCGCACGAGCCAGGGAAGCGGATCGTCGATCGGGCGCAGATCGGCGGTGACCGTGTCCACGAGGTCGTGCTGCAGAGCGAATCCCCACAGCGCCGTCAGCGCGTCGGGCGTCACAGCCGAAAGCAGTGCGATGCGCATCTCGGACCGGAACACCGCGGGAATGTCCTCGAGCGTGTACACCAGCACGCCGCGCACGTCTCCGTTCTCGTCGACGTAGCGGACGCCGCGCACCTTGGCTGCCGAGGAGTTGCCCGGCTCGACACCCGTCATGCGCCCCCAGCGCCGCTCCCAACCGGCGATCTGGCCGGCGCGCTGCGTGCGTTCGACGTCATGGACTGCGGCGAGAGTGGTCTTGAGCGCATCCTTGTCGACGTACTCGAGCCGGCCAGCCGGCGTGGGAGAGTTCCAGCCGGCACGGCGGGTATCGACGGTGAGCTTCGCGACAGGCACGGCCGGCGCGAACCCGTACCGCCCGTAGATCGTCGCCTCGGAGGCCGTGAGCCCGGCGATCGGCACACCGGCGGATGCTGCGGCGCGCAGTTCTCCCTCGAGTAGCGCCCGCGCGATCCCGCGCCTGCGATGAGTACCGGAGACGGTCACCGAGCTGATGGCCCACATGTCGATCTCTGCGCCGGGCACCGTCAGCGGTGTGACCCAGGAGTTGATGGTGGCGACCGGCCAGGTGCCCACCGGAGCCTCGGCCTCGAAGACGCCGATGTTGCGGCGGTCCTTGATGCCCTCGCGGTCGGCCGCGACGACATCGGCCTCGGGTTCGCCGTCGAGGAAGCCGCGCGCGTCCGCGCGCAGGAAGGCATCGGCATCGGCATCCGATTCGGTGTCGACGAGCCGATAGGTGAGGTTCTGACCCGCCAGGCGCTCGGCGGATGCGGGGTCGACGGGGATCTGGCGTGCGTCGGTCATCGTCCCAGCCTATGGGAGGCGCCCGGAGCGGCGTCAGTGAGCGGCGACCTGGGCTTCGCGCAGCTTGGCGAGGACCTGGTCGCGGAGCTCCTCGGGAGCGGACTCCTTGCAGGCGCGAGCGACGACTTCGGTCAGGGTACTGGCGACGAGCGCCTCACCCTGGCAGGACGGGCAGCTCTCGATGTGCTCGCGTATCTGCGCGTGCTCGGTCTTGCAGACCTCGTTGCGGAGGTACTCCTCCAGATCGAGTCGGGCCTTCTCACAGCCGCAATCGGTCATTTCGTGCTCCTCGTGCTGGCCGCCGCGATCCCTCGCTCGGCGGCATAATCTGCCAACAGCTCCCGCAGCATCCGCCTGCCACGGTGCAGACGGCTCATCACGGTGCCGATGGGGGTCTTCATGATGTCGGCGATCTCCTGATAGGCGAATCCCTCGACATCGGCCAGGTACACAGCCAAACGGAAATCCTCGGGGACCTCCTGCAGCGCATCCTTGACCACGGACGCAGGCATCCGATCGATCGCCTCGGCCTCGGCCGAGCGGCTGTGCGACGCCGTGGTCGACTCCGCACCGCCCATCTGCCAGTCCTCGAGCTCGTCGATCGTCCCCTGGAACGGCTCACGCTGCTTCTTGCGGTAGATGTTGATGTACGTGTTCGTGAGGATGCGGTACAGCCACGCCTTCAGGTTCGTCCCCTGCGTGAACGACGACCACGAGGCGAACGCCTTGACGAACGTCTCCTGCACGAGATCGGCGGCATCCGCAGGGTTGCGCGTCATGCGCATCGCTGCGGCGTACAGCTGATCCATGAAGGGGATCGCCTGCTCCTCGAACTGGCGCTGAGCGTCGCCGAGGGTGTCTGCGGGGGTCGTGTCATCCATCACCGGCCAGTCTAGGCCGACGACGTCCACGACCTCGCGTTCCAGCGTCGCGATCATTCCCCCTCCTCTCAGGGTTCTCGGGGCCATTCACTAAGGTTGGAACCGATGAGCGACACGACCTATTCCCCTTCACCCGCAACGGGCGCGTATGAGGCGCCCGCCGCCGCCGGGGCCGTGCATGCGACATTGACCATCCCCGGGTCGAAGTCGCTCACCAACCGAGAGCTCATGATCGCCGCGATCGCCGACGGTCCAGGGCGCCTGATCGCGCCACTGCACTCGGACGATTCCCGCCGGATGATCGATGCGCTGCGCGCTCTCGGCATCCGGATCGACGAGGTCGAGGGTGACGGCGAGTTCGGACCCGACCTCGCCGTCACCCCTGGCCCTCTGCGCGGCGGCACGACGATCGACTGCGGCCAGGCGGGAACGGTGATGCGCTTCGTCACCCCGCTTGCAGGTCTCGCCGCCGAAGACGTGCACCTGACCGCGCACGAGAGCGCGCTGCATCGGCCGATGGGCGCCATGATCACGGCGCTGCGCGACCTCGGCGTCGACATCGACGACGAGGGCACCTGGGCCCTCCCGTTCACCGTCCGCGGGCACGGTCGCATCCGCGGCGGACGGGTCGAGATCGATGCCTCCTCTTCGAGCCAGTTCGTCTCGGGCCTGCTGCTGGCCGCTCCCCGCTTCGACGTGGGGCTGCACCTGGTGCACACCGGCGAGCACCTGCCGAGCCTGCCGCACATCGACATGACGATCGAATCGCTCAGCCGCCGCGGCATCCGCATCGAGCGGCCCGCCCCCGGCGAGTGGCTGGTCGAGGGCGGCGTTCCCCGCGCCAAGGAGATCGCGATCGAACCCGATCTGTCCAACGCCGCGCCGTTCCTCGCGGCGGCGATGATCACCGGCGGCGAGGTGTCCGTCACCGGGTGGCCGTTGCATTCCACGCAGCCCGGTGCCCTGCTCCCCGACATCCTGCAGGCGATGGGCGCGCACGTCGGCCGGCACAGCGGCACCATGACGGTGCGCGCCGGCGACGGCATCCGAGGCCTCGACCTCGACCTGTCCGCCGCGAGCGAGCTGACACCCACGATCGTGGGCCTGGCCGCCTTCGCGGACCGCCCGACGACGATCCGCGGCATCGGGCACATCCGCCTGCACGAGACCGATCGCATCGCGGCACTGATCGAGGACCTCGCAGCGCTCGGCGGCGAGGCCGAGGAGCTCCCCGACGGGCTGCGCATCACCCCGCGGCCCCTGCGCGGGGGCGCGTGGGCCGCCTACCACGATCACCGGATCGCGACGACCGGTGCGCTGGTCGGCCTGCGCGTGCCTGGCGTCGTCATCGACGACATCGGGACGACCGCGAAGACGCTTCCGGAGTTCACCCGGCTGTGGGATCGGATGCTCGCAGGCGCGCAGCCGGGGAGCGCGAACGCGTGAGCTGGCTGGGCCCCGACGACTTCGACGACGACTACGAGGAGTTCGACGAGAGCAGCATCCGCACGCGCCCGAACCCGAAGGCGAACCGCCCGCGGACCAAGCGCCGCCCCGCGCACGAGGATGCCGAGATCGGCCGCGTGCTCGGGGTCGACCGGGGCCGCTACAGCGTCATGGTCGACGAGGGCGGGCCCGACGAGCGGGTCATCACCACCACCAGGGCGCGCGAACTCCGTCGCACGCCGATCGTCACGGGCGACCAGGCACGTGTCGTCGGCGACACCTCGGGGGCGGAGGGCACCCTCGCTCGGATCGTCGGAACCGCCGAGCGCACCTCGCTGCTGCGCCGCAGCGCCGACGACACCGATCAGGTCGAGCGGGTCATCGTCGCCAATGCCGACCAGATGCTCATCGTGGTCGCCGCGGCCGACCCGGAGCCGCGCCCGCGGCTGGTCGATCGCTATCTGGTCGCGGCGCTGGATGCCGGCATCCGCCCGCTCCTCGTCGTGACGAAGACCGACCTCGCCGACCCGGCACCCTTCCTGTCGCACTTCGACGGGCTCGATCTGCGGGTCTTCACGAGCGCACGCGGTGAGATGCCCACGGACGCGATCGGCGCCGAACTGGTGGGGCACTCGACGGTGTTCGTCGGGCACTCGGGCGTCGGCAAGTCCACGCTCGTGAACGCCCTCGTCCCGTCGGCCGGACGCGCCACAGGTCACGTCAACCAGGTCACCGGTCGCGGCCGTCACACGTCGTCGTCGACCGTGTCGCTCCGCTACGAGAACGCCGCGGGCACGGGCTGGGTGATCGACACCCCCGGCGTCCGGTCCTTCGGCCTCGGACACGTCGACCCGGCGAACATCCTCGCGGCGTTCACCGAGCTCGCCGCGATCGCCGAGGACTGCCCGCGCGGCTGCACGCATCTCGTCGACGCGCCGGACTGCGCGCTGATCGAGGCTGCACAACGGGGCGAGCTCGGCCCCGCAGAGCTCGCCCGCCTCGACTCGCTGCAGCGCCTGCTGCAGACCTTCGCCGACAAGGCCGACAGCAGGGACGCCAAGTAGGCTGGTGGCGTGACGAACCTGCGCCTGGAACCCGGAACCCCCGCCCCCGACTTCTCGCTCCTCGACCAGGACGGCACGACCGTCCGGCTCGCTGATCTGAACGGGCAGCGGACGATCCTGTACTTCTACCCGGCGGCGATGACGCCCGGGTGCACGACGCAGGCGTGCGACTTCCGCGACAGCATCGGGTCGCTTCAGGGTGCCGGGTACCGCGTCGTCGGCATCTCGCGCGACGAGCCGGCGAAGCTCGCCGAGTTCCGCGAACGCGACGGGCTCACCTTCACGCTGCTCAGCGACCCCGACCACGCGGTGCACAGCGCCTACGGCGCGTGGGGCGAGAAGATGAACTACGGCAAGGTCGTCGAGGGCGTCATCCGCTCGACGTTCGTGCTCGACGAGCAGGGCGTGATCACGACGGCGCTGTACAACGTGAAGGCGACCGGCCACGTCGCTCGGCTGCGCAAGCTGCTCGGCGTCGACGCCTGATCAGGTCTCCTGGTCGTCACCCGCAGGTTCTGCCGCGCGCTCTGCGCCGGCCCCGGCGCGCGTCGCCGCGATCAGCAGCACGAAACCGACGAGCGCGGGGATGCCGACCCCGAGCACGAATGCCCAGATCACGGGCTGGACCGTCAGGGACGCGAGGGCGAGCGCAAGCGCGAGCACCTGCAGGACGATCCCGCCTGAACGGGCCCAGGTCCTCCCCCGCCGCGTACCGAGCGCGAACGCGACCAGCGCGGCGGCGCCGATCAGAGTGAGGACGATCAGGGCGAGCGCCGTGGGCAGCGAGGCCGCCTCGCCCCTGCCGAGACCGAACAGCTCGACGACGGCGAAGACGAGGAGGGCGGCGCCCTCGAGGGCGAGCACCGCCGCGGCTGCGGTGGCGACGGCAGATGAACGCACGGTGACTCCAGAAATCAGGTTGCCGGCAGGAAACCCTTGATTTCATGCCCACGCTGTAACACAATGTTAACAGTCATGTGCTCCCACAGCGGCGTGGGGCGAGTATCCGCTCGCACTACTGATGAGCGATGTCCCCCGATATCGTCGCTCGAAATCGAGTCTTCGCACCGCGAACGCTCACCGTACATCCACACCGAGGAGCCCCCATGGATTGGCGCGACAAGGCCGCCTGCCTGACTGTCGACCCCGAGCTGTTCTTCCCCGTCGGGAACACCGGACCAGCGGTCGACCAGATCGAGAAGGCGAAGGCCGTCTGCGCCACCTGCACGGTGACCGAGATCTGTCTGCAGTACGCACTCGAGACCGGCCAGGACTCCGGCGTCTGGGGCGGTCTGTCCGAAGACGAGCGCCGCGCCCTCAAGCGCCGCGCTGCCCGCGCGCGCCGCGCCAGCTGACGCGGAGCACCGCCCGCCCGCTGCGCGGGACTACTTGGTCAGCCAGCGCAGCGGGATGTCGATGGACACCTCCGTGCCCTCGCCCTCGCTGCCGTGCCACGCAATGCTGCCACCCAGCTCCCCCTGGATCAGGGTGCGGATGATCTGCGTGCCGAGGCCCTGACCGACCCGACCCTCGGGCAGGCCGTGGCCGCTGTCGCGCACCGAGACGTGCAGGTTCTCGTCCGTGCGCGTGGCGTCGATCGTGACGGTCCCCTCCTTGCCGGCCAGGCCGTGCTCGACGGCGTTCGTGACCACTTCGGTCAGCGCCAGCGCAAGCGGCGTCGCATACTCGCTGGGCAGGACGCCGAAGTGCCCCGTGGACTGCGTCCGCGCCCGGGTGTTCGGGGCGGCCGCGACCTCGGCGACGAGCTTGAGGACCCGGTGGAACACCTCGTCGAAGTCGACCTTCTGCGTCAGACCCTGTGCGAGGGTGTCGTGCACGACGGCGATCGCGTCGACGCGGCGCATCGCCTGTGTGAGGGCGTCGCGGGCCTCGTCGGAGTGCGTGCGCCGTGCCTGGATGCGCAGCAGTGAGGCGACCGTCTGCAGGTTGTTCTTGACACGATGGTGGATCTCGCGGATCGTCGCGTCCTTCGTGATGAGCTCCTGCTCCTGGTGGCGCAGTTCGCTGACGTCGCGGCACAGGATGATCGCGCCGATGCGGGATCCGTGGTCCTTGAGCGGAATCGCGCGCAGCGAAACCGTCACTCCGCGCGCCTCGATGTCCGTGCGCCACGGGGCGCGACCGGTCACGACGACGGGCAGTGATTCGTCGACCTCACGGCCGGGCGGAACCAGACGCGTGGTGACCTCGGCGAGCGATTCGCCCTCGAGCTCGTCGTCGAAGCCCATCCGGTTGAACGCGGACAGCGCGTTGGGGCTCGCGAACGTCGTGATGCCGTCGACGTCGATGCGGATCAGCCCGTCGGAGGCCCGGGGGGCGCCGCGGCGCGGTGAGGTGGGAGCGGCGAGGTCGGGGAAGTCGCCGCCCGCGATCATGTGGAAGAGGTCGTTCGCGCACTCGTCGAAGGTGATCTGCTGCCTGGACGGTGTGCGGGCCTCGCCGAGGTTGGTGTGCCTGGTGACGACGCCGATGACCGGCTTGCCCGAGTCGGAACGGCGCGCCCTGAAGATGGGCACCGCGCGGACCCGCGTCGGCGTCTCCTCGAACCAGTCCGGTGAAGACGAATCGACGATCTCGCCGGAGTCGAACGCGCCCTGCACCTGCGTCTTCCACTGCGGGCGCACGCGCTCCCCCACGATGTCGCGGTAGAACAGGGTCGCGGCTCCGCTGGGCCTCGTGTGCGCGACGGCCACGAACGATCCGTCCTCTGTGGCGATCCAGATCACGATGTCAGCGGATGCGAGGTCCGCGAGGAGCTGGCCGTCACCGGCGAGACGGTGGAGCCATTCGACGTCTTCGTCGTTCAGGAGTCCCTGGGCATGGACGAGGTCACTGAGGGTCGACACTCTCCCAGACTAGTCAGCTGTCGGCCCGATCAGAGCACGGCGAACGACGTGGCGCGCCACCGTCTGTCGAGGCCCTCCAGGCGCACGGCGACCGCCCTCGTACGCCCGGGGCCGGCGACGATCACGACGGCCTCGATGACGCCGTCGGCAGGGGCGGACTGACGCATCGACAGCACTTCGAACACGGGGCGGACCGGGGCCGTGCCGCGGGCGCTGCGCGCCCGGGCGGAGAGGTTCGCCCGCGCGCCGAGCCTGCGGAACGCCTCTTCGCTGAACCATCGTGCGAGCTGATCGAGCTCGCGGACTCCGGCGAAGACCTCGAGCACTCCCTGGGTCAGACTCCGCAGCAGCGGCGCGGGGTCCGGCAGCTCGGATGCGGGCGTCGGCTGCGGTGCGAAGTACTCATGAAGCGTCATCGTCGTCACTCTCCGTCGGCAATGGGAGTCAGTACAGCACGGTTGAGCACCTGCCCGCCGGGCACGAAGCGCAAGATGTGGATAACTCGTATGCGGCCGATCGGCTCCCGTACGCTCTCTCGTGTGCACTGGGATCGTCTGTTCGAAGACCTCGAGGGTCAGCTCGCCGCCGAGTGGGAGGCGGAGCGGGCCGTGCTGGATGCCGAGTCCGAGCGTCTGCGGATCTCGAAGCTGACGCTGCGCGACCGGCTGAACGTCCTGCACCGGAGCGGGGCGCCGGTGGTCGTTCATCTCGCAGAGGGAGACCGGGTCTCCGGGCGGCTCGCCGCGGTCGGAGCGGACTGGATCGCCGTGCACTCCCGCGACACCGCAGGAGCGCTGATCGTCCCGGTCGGTGCGCTGAGCGGAATCGAGACGCACCACGGCGCGATCCTCGAGACGCTGGAGGATGTCGAGGCGCCTCACGACGCACTGCGCTCCCGAATGACGCTCGGGTTCCTGCTGCGCGACTTCGCGCGCCGCCGCGTGGCCGTGCACCTCGCCCTCGGCGGCGGCGAGCGCGTGCACGGGACGATAGATCGGGCAGGCGAAGATCACCTCGACCTCGCCGTTCATGACGCGGGCGAGTCGCGGCTCGCGAGTGCCGTGCGGTCGTTCCGCATCGTCCCGCTCACAGCGGTGCGGTGGGTGCGGACGACCGCAGCCACGGTGTGAGCGCGAGGCACGCTCATCCATGCGACGGAGGTCAGGGCCGCTGCGGGCCCCACACCTCGGGGAAGCTCGCAGCGTCGGCCTGGCGCCACAGGGCCATGCGCCGGGCATCCTCGGTCTGCTCAGCGAGATAGTCGGAGACGCTGGCCTCTTCCACACGCCATCGCGCCGGGGCGCCGAGCTGAGCACCGCGCAGGCGCCCGGCCATCACGAGGGCGATCACCTCATCGACATCGATGTCGAGCAGCTCGGCCACCTGCGCGGGCGCGAGGAAGCGAGGAGCAGATGCGGGCGAATCGGCCATGCCTCCATTGTGTCCCGCTGCGGTCGGAGTCATGAGATGCGGCGCGGTCCTGTGGATAACTTTCGACCGCCGGCTCATGATTCTGTGACGATGAACGCATGACGACGCATCCACGCGCCAGACGGCCGTTCTGGGGTGACATCCGGTTTCTGATCGGCCTGGTCCTCGTGATCCTCTCCATCGCCGGCGTCTGGCTCATCGTCTCGTCCGCGCGCGAGACGACTCCCGTGCTCCAGGCGAATCGCACGATCACGCAGGGCGAGGCACTCGCGTCCGGCGACTTCCAGGTCGTGGAGGTGAGCCTGGGCACGGTCGTGGACGGCTACCTCGCGCCCCAGGATCTCGAGCCGGGCATGATCGCAGCCCGAACGGTCGCCGACGGCGAACTGCTCGCGGCCGCGGCCACCGGCGATGCAGAGAGCGGCCGCACGACGAACATCGTGGTCGAGAGCAGCGTCGGCATCCCCGCCAGGGTCGAGGCCGGGACACCGGTCGAGCTCTGGTACTCGCCGCCGCTTCAGGACGACGGCGAGTACGACGCGCCGCGCATCCTGGCAGCGGACGTCGTCGTGGCATCCATCCCCGAGAGCGACGGAGTGCTGGCCGAACGGAGCGCCGCCGTCGAGCTCGTCATCGACAGGGCGGACGTCGCCGACGTGCTCGCCGCCATCAACGCCGGGGCCGCCCTGTCGATCGTCCCGCTCGGGTCCGGCTCATGACGGCCGTCGTCGTCGCCGTCGAGGAGCCGCGCGCCGCAGCACTCGCGCAGGACCTCGAACGCATCGGGCACACGGTGATCGGCGTGGTGCGGCCAGTGGATCTCAGCCGCAGCCTCCTCTCGGCGGCTGATGCGCTCGTCCTTCCCGCCACGCGCGCAGCGCTCACCGGCGACCTCGTCGCGGCGTGCGATGAGTCCGGTGTGCGGATCGTGACGCTCGGGATGGGCGACTCGCGGCTGCTCAGCCGGTACGGCCTCCCCGAAGCGCTCCCCGAGGATGCGGACGCCTGGCAGGTGGCCGCAGCGCTGTCCGCCGAAGCACCGCGGACCGTCGAACCTGCGCCGAACGCTCCGCACCGCATCGTGGCCGTATGGGGTCCGCACGGGGCTCCTGGGCGGTCCACACTCGCGATCCAGCTCGCCCTCGAGCTCTCGCGCTCGGCGAGCCGCTGCGCACTGATCGACGCCGACACCGTCGCCCCGTCGCTGGCGCTGCTGCTCGGGCTCGGCGATGATGCTCCCGGCATCGCTGCGGCGTGCCGTCGTGCCGGGCTCGGCGGACTCGACGCCGCAGAGCTCGATCGCATCTCGGTGTCGATGGAGACCAGCGCAGGCACCGTCGAGGTGCTCGCCGGCCTCAACCGCCCTTCCCGGTGGCCGGAACTCTCGGCGGAACGACTCAGCGCCGCCCTGGCCGTCTGCCGGGAGTGGGCGGAGAGCACGGTCGTCGACGTCTCAGCCGCGTTCGAGTCCTACGAGGAGGTCTCGGATGATCTGGCCGGGCCCCGGCGGCACGCGGCGACGACCACCGCGCTTCGCGAGGCCGACGCCATCGTGGCGGTGACCGCCGCCGATCCCCTCTCGATCTCGCGGTTCCTCCGCGATCACGCGGAGCTGCGCGGACTGGTCGGGCCGACGGCTCGGATCGTCGTCGTCGCCAATCAGGTGCGCCCCGGCCCGCTGGGCATCGACGCACGTGGGCAGATCCGACGCGCCCTCGAGCGCTTCGCCGGCATCACCGACGTCGCGTTCCTGCCCTTCGATCAGCGCGCCGCCGATGCCGCGCTGCTGCACGCGAGGCCCATGGCGGATGTCACACCGCGTTCCGCGCTCGTCGCCGCGGTGCGCCGGCTGGCCGAGCACATCGACCCGCCGGCCCGGCGGGCCGGGGTCACTGCCGATAGCTCGACAGGAAGTTCCCGAGCCTTTCGATGGCCTCGCCGAGCACGCGCGGTTCCGGCAGGGTGACGACGCGGAAGTGATCGGGTGTCGGCCAGTTGAAGCCGGTGCCCTGCACGAGCAGGATCCGCTCGGCGATCAGAAGGTCGTAGACGAACTTCTCGTCGTCGTGGATCGCATGCACGTCCGGATCGAGTCGCGGGAACGCGTACAGCGCGCCACGAGGCTTGACGCATGACACCCCAGGGATCGACTCCAGGCCCTCCCACGCGATGTCGCGCTGCTCGTGGAGCCGGCCGGTGGGGGCGGTGAGCGCATCGATCGACTGCACTCCGCTGAGGGCCGCCTGGACGGCGAACTGCGAGGGCACGTTGGGGCACAGACGCGTGGACGCCAGCAGCGTGATGCCCTCGATGAAGCCCTTCGCGTGCCGCTGGGGGCCGGTGACGACGAGCCAGCCCGAGCGGTAGCCGGCGACCCGATAGGTCTTGGACAGCCCGTTGAAGGTGAGGCACAGCAGATCGGGTGCGAGCGTGGCCGTGGGGATGTGCTCGGCATCGTCGAACAGGATGCGGTCGTAGATCTCGTCGGACAGCAGCAGCAGCTCGTTCTCGCGGGCGATCTGCACGAGACCCTCGAGCACCTCGCGCGAGTACACCGCGCCCGTCGGATTGTTCGGGTTGATGATGACGAGCGCCTTGGTCTGCGGGGTGACCTTGGAGCGGATGTCCTCGAGGTCGGGCTGCCACTCGTTCTGCTCGTCGCAGACGTAGTGCACCGGTGTTCCGCCGGCAAGGCTCGTCATCGCCGTCCACAGCGGGTAGTCGGGCGCCGGGATCAGAACTTCGTCGCCCTCGTCGAGCAGCGCCTGCATGGTCATGGTGATGAGCTCGGACACACCGTTGCCGAGATAGACGTCGTCCGGACCGAAGTGCGGGAAGTCCGGGATCTCCTCGTAGCGGCTCACGACCGCACGACGCGCCGAGACGATGCCTCTGCTGTCGCTGTAGCCGTGAGCGGTCGGGAGCGCCGCGAGCATGTCGTGCACGATCTGGTGCGGAGCCTCGAAGCCGAAGATCGCAGGGTTGCCCGTGTTGAGCTTGAGGATGCTGTGACCCTCTGCCTCCAGCCGCGCCGCCTCTGCCGGAACCTTGCCTCGGATCTCGTACAGGACGTTCTTGAGCTTCGACGACTGGTCGAAGGTGCGCGTGTGGGTCATCACCCGAGTCTAATGACCCGCACGCGCCTACTTCTTCTTCTTGGCCGCCCTGCGCTGCTCGCGGTTCTGCGGGGCCGCCGCCGGAGCATCCACCCGCTGGCCGAAGGCGCCACGCGCGCTCTCCTGGGCCGGGGCGGCATCCGTCTCGGGCGTCGACTTCTGCACCTGGCCGCGGTCGTTGCGCACCTCGACCTCGCCGGCGTCGTTGGGCGCGGAGTACTCCAGGCGCTGCTCTCCGCCACCGGTGACGAGGCCCTTGGCCTCGACCTGGGTGACCTCGGAGTCCGCGGCGCTGCGCACCTCGACCTCGAGGTTGTAGAGGTAGCCGACCGACTCTTCCTTGATCTGTTCCATCATGGACTGGAACATCGCGAAGCCCTCGCGCTGGTACTCGATGAGCGGGTCGCGCTGGGCCATGGCGCGCAGGCCGATGCCGTCCTTCAGGTAGTCCATCTCGTAGAGGTGGTCGCGCCAGCGGCGGTCGAGCACCTGCAGCACGACGCGGCGCTCCAGCTCGCGTGTGGCTGCCTCACCCAGGCTCTCTTCGCGCTTCTCGTACGCGATCTTCGCGTCGGAGAGCAGTTCGCGGGTGAGTCCGTCGGTCGTGATCCCGCCCTTGCGTCCGCCGGCCTCGGCGACGACCTCGTCGATCGTCACGCTGACGGGGAAGAGGGTCTTCAGCTCCGTCCACAGCGCGTCGAAGTCCCAGCTCTCGGTGTGGCCCTCGCCGGTGTGGTCGGTGACGACTCCGGTGATGGCGTCCTCGATGAAGTGCTGCACACGGTCGGCGATGTCATCGCCCTGCAGGATCTGGCGGCGGTCGGCGTAGATCGCCTCGCGCTGACGGTTGAGGACGTCGTCGTACTTCAGGACGTTCTTGCGCATCTCGGCGTTGCGCGACTCGACCTGCGACTGCGCGCTGCGGATCGCGCGCGAGACGAGGCCGGACTCGATCGGGACGTCGTCCGGGAAGTTCGTGCGCGCGAGGATCGCCTCGGCCGCACCGGACTGGAACAGCCGCATGAGGTCGTCGGTGAGGCTCAGGTAGAAGCGGCTCTCACCGGGGTCGCCCTGACGGCCGGATCGACCGCGCAGCTGGTTGTCGATGCGACGGGACTCGTGGCGCTCGGTGCCGAGCACATACAGTCCGCCGGCCTCGGCGACCTTGGCGCTCTCCTCGGCGACGACCGCCTTCATGGCCTCGTACGCCTCGTCCCAGGCGGCCTCGTACTCCTCCGGAGTCTCTGCGGGGTCCAGCCCCTTGGCCTTGAGCTCCTGGACGGCGAGGAACTCGGCGTTTCCGCCGAGCATGATGTCGGTGCCTCGACCGGCCATGTTCGTCGCGACCGTGACGGCGCCCAGGCGCCCGGCGCGGGCGACGATCTCGGCCTCGCGTGCGTGGTTCTTGGCGTTGAGGACCTCGTGCTTGATGCCCTTCTTCGCCAGCAGTCGCGAGAGGTACTCGCTCTTCTCGACGCTGACCGTTCCGACGAGCACGGGCTGGCCGGTCTCGTGGCGCTCGGCGATGTCTTCGACGACCTGCGCGAACTTCGCCGTCTCGTTCTTGTAGACGAGGTCGGGGTTGTCCTTGCGGATCATCGGCTTGTTCGTGGGGATCTGCACGACGCCGAGCTTGTAGGTCGACATGAACTCGGCCGCCTCGGTCTCGGCGGTACCGGTCATGCCGGCGAGCTTGTCGTACAGGCGGAAGTAGTTCTGCAGCGTGACCGTGGCGAGGGTCTGGTTCTCGGCCTTGACCGGAACGCCCTCCTTGGCCTCGATCGCCTGGTGGATGCCCTCGTTGTAGCGGCGCCCGACGAGGATGCGGCCCGTGTGCTCGTCGACGATCATGACCTCGTCGTTCATGACGACGTAGTCGGTGTTCTTCTTGAACAGGGCGAGCGCCTTGATCGAGTTGTTCAGGAACGAGATCAGCGGCGTGTTGGCCGACTCGTACAGGTTGTCGATGCCGAGGTAGTCCTCGACCTTCTCGATGCCGGGCTCGAGCACGCCGACGGTGCGCTTCTTCTCGTCGACCTCGTAGTCCACGCCGGCTTCGAGGGTCCGGGCGATCTTCGCGAACTCGGTGAACCAGCGGTTGGCCTCGCCGGAGGACGGACCCGAGATGATCAGCGGGGTGCGGGCCTCGTCGATGAGGATGGAGTCGACCTCGTCGACGATCGCGTAGAAGTGCTCGCGCTGGACGAGGTCCTCCTTGCGCCATGCCATGTTGTCGCGCAGGTAGTCGAAGCCGAACTCGTTGTTCGTGCCGTAGGTGATGTCGGCGGCGTACTGCTCGCGGCGGACGGCGGGCGTCTGCCCCGAAACGATGATGCCCGTGGTCATGCCCAGGGCCCGGTACACGCGGCCCATGAGCTCTGCCTGATACGAGGCGAGGAAGTCGTTGACGGTGATGACGTGGACGCCCTCACCCGCGATGGCGTTCAGATACGCGGGGAACGTCGCGACGAGCGTCTTGCCCTCACCGGTCTTCATCTCGGCGATGTTCCCGAGGTGAAGGGCCGCGCCGCCCATGAGCTGCACGTCGTATGCGCGCATGCCGAGCGTGCGCTTGGCCGCCTCGCGGACCGCCGCGAAGGCCTCAGGCATGAGCTGGTCGAGGGTCTCGCCCTTCTCGAAGCGCTCCCGCAGCACGGTCGTCTCGTTCGCGAGGTCTTCGTCGGTGAGGCTCTCGAAGTCCGGCTCGAGGGCGTTCACGGCCTTGACGACCTGGTTCAGACGGCGAAGGATGCGGCCTTCGCCCGCGCGCAGCAGCTTCTCAAGAGGATTCGCCACTTTTAGTCTCCCTGTTGGGTCAGATCCCAGCCACCCAGATCGGGCTTCGGTGCCGGGCATACTGTGCCATGTTACCGGCCCGTGACCTGCACGTCGTCTGCACAGGACACGCCGCTCCCGCGATCTGGCATCGCACCCGGTTTCCCTGTATGTATTTACTCAGCAATGATTTCGGGAGGTCTCGTGTCCGTTCGCCAGAGCCTGCTCGCCATCCTCGACCAGGGCCCGTGCTACGGCTATCAGCTGCGCGCAGAGTTCGACCGCCGCACGGGCTCGACGTGGCCACTGAACGTCGGGCAGATCTACAACACGCTCGAGCGCCTGGAGCGGGACGGGCTGGTCGCGCGCGGCGAAGCCGACCCTCAGGGCCACGTGTACTGGCAGATCACGGATGCCGGATCCGCCGAGGTGGCACGGTGGCTCTCCTCCCCCGTCGTGCGAACGCAGGCCACGCGCGACGAGGTCGCGATCAAGCTCGCCGTCGCCGCCACCCTGCCCGGCGTGGACGTGGCAGGAGTCATCCGGGCGCAGCGCACGGCCTCGATGCAGCAGCTGGAGTCCCTGCGACGTGCGGAGTACGCGGGATCCGACCCCGAGGGCCCTCAGGGGCTCGCCTGGTCCCTCGTCGCGGACTCGATGATCTTCGCCGCCGAGGCCGAGCTGCGCTGGCTCGATCACGCCGAGCAGCGCCTCGCCGGGCATCCCGACCACGCGATGGGGCTCGAACTCACCGCGGAGCGCCCGAAGCGGGGACGCCCGATCGGACGGCCGATACCCGCCTGATCCACAGCACACGCATGGCGTACGGAAAGTAGGATCGAGCCATGGCAGGTTTCTGGGGCAAGCGCAAACGTGAGCAGGAGGCCGCTCAGGCGGCCCAGGATGCCGATCTCGCGCGCCGCGCGGAGCAGGCGCTCGTCGCGGCCGACGAGCGGATCCGCACCGCGGGCGATGAGCTCGCCTTCGCGGAGGCGGAGCTCGGAGCATCCCTCACGAAGGATCTGAAAGCGGCACTGGAATCGGTGAAGACGCACCTCCGCGAAGCCTTCCAGCTGCACCAGCTCAACCACGACGAGATCCCCGACACTGATGAGGAGCTGCGCACCCGCAACGCGCGCATCGTCCAGCTGTGCGAGTGGGCGGAGGATCTCCTCGATGAGAAGACGGGCGCCCTCGCCGACTCCGTGACCCGCGTGCGGCAGGCTCCGCAGATCATCGAGCAGGTCCGCCGGGATGCCGAGGCCCTGAGCGCCCGCATCCCGCAGACCCGCGCGACGATCGAGCGCCTGTCCTCGCGGTACGCCGAGTCGGCGATGCATCAGATCGCGGCGTCCGCCGACGAGGCCGAGCAGCTCATCGCCTTCGCCACCCACGGCGCCGACGTCTCCGAGCGCCGTCGCGCGGCGCGGCAGAACGAAGAGGCGAATCTCGCCCTCGAGACCGCCACGGAGGCGACGCGGCGGGCAGGCGCCCTCATGGACGCCGTGGAGGACTTCGAGATCGAGGCCCTGCGTGCCGAATCCACCCTCGCCGAGGTCGTCGCGGACTCCCGCGGCGACATCGTCGCGGCCAGGAATGCCCCGAACGTCCCCGCCGTGGCGTCCGCGGTCGCCGACCTCGAGAAGGCCCTCGACGCTCTCTCCCCCGCGGGCTCGCGCAGCGATCCGTTCGCCGAGCTGACACAGCTGCGCACCGCGAACACGGCGCTCGACGACGCGATCGCCAAGGCGCAGTACCGTGCCCAGAATCCGCTGCCGAGCGTCGCCCAGGTGCAGCATGCGCTCGACGACGCCGACCGTCAGCTCGGAGTCGCCAGGGGACTGATCTCCGGCCACCGCGGCTGGATCGGCGCCGACGCGCGAACGCGGTTCGCCGAGGCCGAGCGTCTGCGCATCGACATCCCAGAGATGGTCGCCTCCGAGGAGACGCGCGAGCAGGCGCTGGCGGCATCCCGCCGGGTCGCCCAGCTCGCTGCGGAGGCGCTGCAGCTCGCGCAGCGCGACATCGACTCCGCCCGCCCGCAGCAGCAGGCTCCCGGCTGGGGCGGCGATGGCTGGGGCGGCGGACGCCGCGGCGGCGGTGGCGACATCATGGGCGGCATCATGGGCGGCCTCGTCATCGGCAGCATCCTCGACGGCATCTTCGACTGACGGCCCCCGCGACAGCACGAAGGCCCACTCCGCTCGGAGTGGGCCTTCGCCTTCGCTTCACGTCAGGATGCCAGCGCCTCCGCGGCCTCGGGCGAGGCCTGAGTCGTCAGCGAGATCACGCCGTAGTCCCAACCCTTGCGGCGATAGACGACGCTGGGGTGGTCGGTGCGGGCGTCGACGAACAGGAAGAAGTCGTGCCCGACCAGCTCCATGCGGTCGACGGCCTCCTCGACCGTCATCCACTCGGCGTCGAAGTTCTTGGTGCGGATGACGACGGGCGAGTACTCCTCTTCTTCGTCGGCCTGGACGGGGACCGTGCCGGTGGCTACAGCCTGGAGCACGTCGACGGATGCCGGCTGGACGTCGATCCCCTCGAGAGAGCCACTGCCCTTCTCGAAGTGCGCGCCGCGCGGATGCTGGCGACCGTCGACGCGCTTCTCCTTCGCGCGCCGCAGCTGCTCGGCGAGCTTGTCGACGGCGAGGTCGAGGGCGACGAACTTGTCTCCGTCGACGGCTTCGGCGCGGACCACGGGCCCCTTGCCGATCAGCGTCAGCTCGACGGTCTCGTCGGGGACACGGCCGCCGCGATAGGCGCGGTGCGTGACCTTCACGTCCAGGCGCTGCGCCTTCGCGGCGAACTGCTGGACCCGGGCGATCTTCTCTTCGACAACGGTTCGGAAGCGATCGGTGATACCCACTCCGACGCCAACGATGCTTGTTTCCATTGCTGCCTCCTTGTCCCGGTCCTCCCGGCCAAGGGCGGACCGTGGTCGCCTTGTGACCCCCTACCGTAGTCCGCGTTTCCCTCCTTGTCACGGCTCCGTCACGATGTGTTCGCTCAGAGTTTCCGATGACGCGGTGTCGCGGCGAGCGCGACGGCTCCGCACACGCGGAATCCGGCGGCTCGCAGTGCTCTCGCGCCCTCGTCGAGCGTCGATCCGGTCGTCACGACGTCGTCGAAGATCAGCACCTCCTCATCGCCCCGGGCGTGTCGTGCCCGCATGCTCCTTGCAACGTTCCTGCGCCGCTCATCGACGTCGAGGTCGCGCTGATCCTCCGTGCGCCTGACCGCTCTCAGCAGGCGCGTCGGGGCGAGTCCCGCCCGTCGCATGAGCAGTTCCGGCACGCGGTAGCCGCGCCGGCGGAAAGCAGCCCGGCCGGTCGGCACCGGAACGAGGAGGGCGTCAGGGTGATCAGAGATCGACGATGCAGCGGCATCCGCCAGCGCCGCACCGAGCGGATGGGCGAGAAGCGTTTCGCCGTCCTCCTTCACACGTCGGATGCAGCGGGCGCCCACGCCCTCGAACGGGAAGGCGGCGGTGATCGGCATCCCGTTCGGCGACGTGGACAGCACCGGCTCGGCGCTCAGCGCACGTCGGCAATCGCCGCACAGTAGCGTCCCCGGCGCGTCGCATCCGGCGCAGCACGCGGACAGCACGAATGCGGCGATCTCGTCGGTCAGCTCCGCCCAGTCGATCATGCCGTCCAGCATGCCGCCGGACGCATCCGGCACGGCCCCCGCTCCCGGGATCCGTGGAGAGCCAATCCCTGTGCAGGAGGGGTGGACTACTGTCCGGCGTGGGTTCCGAGGACGAGGACCCCCGACAGGCCCATCTGCCACGTCGAACCGCGCTGTGCGTACAGGACGCCCTTGTCATCGAGGATGCGCAGCGCCGCCTCCGTGCGTCCGCCGGACAGCGCCTGCGCCCCGGCCGGAGCCGCCGAGGAGACACCGGGTCCGCCGACGCTCTGCGTGAGCACACTGTGTGTCGCCTCGTCGTCGAGGAGGACCCCGAGCGATTCGTCGCCGATCCAGGAGAGGCCGAGGGAGGTGCCGTCGAGCTGGGCGACCAGATGCGTCTCGCCGAGCGAGACGGGCACATGGGCGTCGTCGCGGATGATCGCGGCGAGGGCGATCCAGCGCTGCCCGCCCACCGTGATCACGGCCGCGGCACGCACGCCGTCCGATGCCACACGCAACTGCGAGATCGACGACGCCCCGGGGAAGGCTTCTGCGACTCTGACGGAAGTGACGTCGGAGCGCCAGGCGAGAAGCTCCTGCGGCGCCTGGGCCGGAACGGACCACGTGTACCCGTAGGGATCCATCGACGGGGCGATCAGGCCCGCCCTGCTGTCGAGACGGTTCACCTCGTCATCGGCGACCGTGTACACCCACCCGTCGTCGAGCCGCATTGCCGCCCGCGAATCGTCCGCTGCGATATCGACGGACTCCACGGCGCTCGCGACCTCGACGATGTGATCGCTGATGCCGTCATAGGGAGTGATCTCCTCGCCGACGAATGAGCCGAACTCGGACTCCGTCAGGACGACGGGGCTGGACTCGGTGCGCCCCGTCTCGACCGCGGCGACGCCGGCGTTCAGGTCGCGTCCATTGACGAGCAGACGCACCTCGGAGACTCCCACCGGTCGCAGCGTCGCCTCCAGCTGCGTGCGCATCCGGGAGACCTGACGATCGTCGAGTGTCGACGCCGCTGCCGTGAGCTCGACCGAGGCGACCTTGTCCGGACTGATCGGCACCGAGTCGCTCGCGAGCGACACGTCCCCGGGGAACGCGCTGCGCACCGCCGGTGCCAGCCAGTCGGCCGGCGCACCGCCGAGGAGGGACTGCGTGAGCGTCGTGGCGATCGTCTGCCGGCGCGGATACCACCGCAGGTCGGGGACGAGGCGCGTCCAGCTCTGATCGAAGTACTGCAGCGCGTAGCGCCGGTAGACCTGCGCGAACGCATCCGCGTCGAGGACGATACCGTCCGCCGCCTCGGCGATGCGCCACTCCCCCTCGTCATTGCGCTCGACGCTGAACGCGAGCACGGAGTCGTCGCCGGGCAGCTCCGCGTACGCACCGTCCTCGTCGACGCGGGCGACGAGCTCGAGCTGCACGCCCACATCGCCGGACTCGGCATCCTCGTCTTCGACGTCCGTGCTGAAGTCGCGCGTGCCCGCGCCCGAGTCGATGACGACGCCGGCGGAGGGCCGCCAGCGCGCAGCCATCTCGGGGCTCAGGAACTCGCGTGCGATCGCCCAGCCGTTGTCCGGGGTGAGGGCGGCGTCCAGGAAGCCCTCGACGATCTCCGTCGGACTCGCCCCCTCCAGAGGACGCGCGGCGATCTGGCTGATGTCCGGGTCGAGGTCGACGTCGTCCAGCGCGAGGCCGACGTTGACCTCGCCGGAGCTGGGCAGGCTCGTGCATCCGGTGAGGACCGCGATCAGCGCCGCAAGGGCGACGACCGCGAGCCCACGGGGCGATCGGTTCATGATTCGTCCTCCGCTCGCGCGTCGAAGTAGATCTCTCGCAGCTCGGTCAACTGGATCGGCTGCGTCATGGGGCCGACGTCGACGATGGCGTCCTGAGGCTCCAGCGGCACCGGCGACGTGCCCTCGCGCTGATCGTGGTCGCGCGGGATGGTGAGCACGAAGTTCGTCCCGACGGCGAGCTCCGACCAGACGGCGAGAGTCCCGCCGTGCAGCTGCGCGTCGCCCAGCGCGATGGACAGCCCCAGGCCCGTGCCGCCGATCGTCCGCTGACGCGACGGGTCCGCGCGCCAGAACCGGTCGAACACGCGCTCTGCGTCGGCCGGCCGCATCCCGAGGCCGAAATCGCGCACGCCTACGGCCACCGCGTACTGGTTGCTGTCGACGGTGACGACGATCGGATGCCGCTCACCGTGCTCGATCGCGTTGCCGATCAGGTTGCGCAGCACCCGCCGCACGCGGCGCGGGTCCATCTCGACGGGCGAGTATGCGCCCGGGGCGACGAGTCGCAGCTCGGAGCCGCGCTCCTCGGCCAGCGGCCGCATCTGCTCGATGACGTCCTCGGCGAGCTCGGCGAGGCTCGTGGGCTCGAGCTCGAGCTGCACCGATCCCGCGTCGTACCGGCTGATCTCGAGCAGATCGCTCAGCAGGGTCTCGAAGCGCTGCACCTGCGTGTAGAGCAGTTCGGCGGTGCGGGCCGTGGTCGCGTCGAACTGGTCGCGCTGGTCGTTGAGCATGTCGGCTGCGAGCCGGATCGTCGTCAGCGGAGTGCGCAGCTCGTGCGAGACGTCGGAGACGAACCGCTGCTGCACGAGCGACAGCTCTCCGAGCTCCTTGATCTGCGCCTCGATGCTGTCGGCCATCGCGTTGAACGACTGCGCCAGCGTCGCCAGTTCGTCCTCGCCGTGCACGGGAAGGCGCACGTCGAGGTCGCCTGCGGCGAGCCGCGCGCTGGTCTCGGAGGCCTCGATGATGGGCTTCGAGACCAGCCGGAGCACGAGCCACGAGATCACGGCGACGATCGCGATGAGCACGAAGCCCGCCGCCCACAGCGTGCTCTGCACGAACTGCAGGGTCTCCTGGGAGTCGGCGAGGTCGTAGGCGATGTACACCTCGAAGGCGCCGACGCCGGGGAGGAACAGCTGCTGCCCGACGACAATGCCCGGCGCCGTCGTGCCGTCCGGCATGGGGATCGCGATCGACTGCCAGGACTGACGGTCGGGGAAGGACACCACCCGCTCACGGAGGCCGGGGCTGATGAGATCGGCACTCAGATCCGTGCGGAATCCCTGCACACCGCTGCCGACCGGGGTGTCGTCGATGGGGAACGCGATCACCCGCGATGAGGACGACGCCCGCGGAATCGTGTCCTGCACGTCCGACCACAGCGCGCGCAGCCCGGCGGGATCGTCGGTCACCTCGGCCGAGTCGACGCGGATCTGCGCCTCGGCGACGGCGCGCAGGGCATCGGAGAGCACCTCGTCCCGCCGCGATTCGAACAGGTTGTTCTGGATGACGAGGGCCATGATCACGCTCGTGATGAAGATCGCGAGCGTCGTGAGCAGCAGGGTGATGGTGATGGTGCGGAACCGCAGCGACCGACGCCAGAGAGTCGCCGCCGCCTCGGGCCAGCTCCGCGGATCGCGCCACACCGCGGCGGTCGTCGTCGGCATCGCGCTCGTCGCGATCAATCCGGGCCCCTAGCCGACGCTCCCGGCCCGGTAGCCGACGCCGCGGACCGTCATGACGATCTTGGGCGCATCCGGGTCGAGCTCGACCTTGGCGCGCAGCCGCTGCACGTGCACGTTGACGAGCCGCGTGTCGGCCTTGTAGTGGTAGCCCCACACCTGCTCGAGCAGCATCTCGCGCGAGAACACCTGCTGAGGCTTCGCCGCGAGCGCGACGAGCAGCTGGAACTCCAGCGGGGTCAGCGGGATCGGCGTCTGGCCGCGTCGCACCTCGTGCGCATCGACGTCGACGACGAGGTCGCCGATGCGGAGGACCTCGCTTGTGGCGGGGGTCACCGGACGCAGCCGCGTGCGGATCCGCGCGACGAGCTCCTTCGGATTGAACGGCTTGACCATGTAGTCGTCGGCGCCGACCTCGAGTCCGCGCACGACATCGGCCGTGTCGCCTCGGGCGGTGAGCATGATGATCGGGATGCCCGATTCGGCACGGATGCGCGTGCAGATCTCGATGCCGTCCATGCCGGGGAGCATGAGGTCCAGAAGGACGAGATCAGGATGCTGCGTCCGCCATTCCTCGACAGCCTTGGCGCCGTCTGCGCAGAACACCGGCTCGAAGCCCTCGGTGCGCAGCACGATGCCGATCATCTCGGCCAGCGCGGTATCGTCGTCGACCACGAGGATCCGTGAGGTCATCTGATCCCAGCCCCATCTTTCTACGCAACACGCCGCCATCCGGGTGAAGGCGCAGCGCGGTCGCTCCCAGCGTACTTCATGACAACATTTCGATCACGGTAGCGCTCGCGCCGGGTCGCCGCACAGATCCGCACCGGTTCTCCGCAGTCACTCGCGGATATGACACGATGGTCGTGCACCTTCGGAGGGGAGCTCGATGAGCGCACAGTACTGGACGCCCGCCGTCCGACCGGGCCTCGTGCCGCTGCATCCCCTCACGTTCGGAGCCCTGATCAGCAAGCCGTTCGCCGCCCTGCGTCACAACCCGAAGGTGCTGTTCGGATTCGCCATCGTGATCCAGCTCGCGATCGCGATCGTCACCCTCGTCGTCATCGGCGTCGTCGCCGTCGCGACCTTCACGCGCGTGGAGTCGCTCTCACCGAGCAGTCCCGACTTCTACCCCGTCATGTGGGGCACGATCGCCATCAACGCGCTGGTCGTCCTGGCGATGAGCTTCGTCAGCCTCGCCTTCACCGCGGTGATGCAGGGCGTCGTCGCCGCCGACGTCGGCAGCGCGGCACTGCGCGAAAAGGCCCCTCTCGGACGTCTCTGGCAGCGGATGCGGCCGGCGTTCTGGCGTCTGGTCGGCTGGAGCGTCCTGCAGGCCCTCGCCGCGATCGTGCTCATGCTCGTGATCGGCGGAATCATCGCCCTGGGCGTCATGGCCGGCATCGGCGGCTCCGGTGAGGGCGTCGCCGTGACCGTCGTGGTCGGCATTCTGCTCGTGCTCGGCGCGATACCGCTGTGGATCTGGCTGAGCACGAAGCTCTTGCTCGTCCCCTCCGTCCTCGTCCTCGAGGGCGAGCGACTGCGGCCGGCGCTCGTCCGTTCGTGGAGGCTGACCCGGGGACGCTTCTGGAACACCTTCGGAGTGATCTTCCTCATCGGCCTGATCATGAACGCGGCCGTGAGCGTCATCAGCGTGCCGCTGTCGCTCCTGGGCTCACTCCTGCTGCCCGTGGTCGCCCCCACCGGCGGCACGGACGAGGCCACCGAGCTCGTCATGGCGATCGTCGTCAGCACCGTCCCGCAGCTGATCGTGTACGTGCTCCAGGCCGTCGCGATCGTCGTGCAGTGCGCCGCGGCGGCGTTCATCTACCTCGACAGCCGCATGCGCTACGAGGGGCTCGACCACAGCCTGATCACCTACCTGGAGCGCCGCGACCTCGGCACGGCCCCCGAGGAGCTCGGCGACCCGTTCGCCGTCGATCCGGAGCGGGCGGTCAGCAGCGCTCCGCCGCTCCGGCATTCGCCGCAGTACGGTGCTCCCCCGGTCGGATGGAGCGCGTACCCGCCCGCACAGCAGCACCCGGCGGCCCCGGAACACCCGGCGGCACAGCCGCCTCAGCCGCAGTACCCGGCGCACTCCGGTCCGCAGATGCCGCCTCCTCCGCCGCCCGGGTACGGCGGGGCATGATCCGCCTCGCCGAGGACCCGTTCGCCCCCGACGGCGACGAGGCGCGCCGCTGGGCGGAGCAGGAGCTGCAGAACCCCCGCTACGCCGACGCCAAGCCGACGTGGTTCGACTACCTCGCCGAGGACATCGCCGAATTCATCAGCGGACTGTTCTCCCCGGAGGCCGGGCAGCAGGCCGGCGGCGCGGCACTCGTGATCGTCACCGTGGTCATCGTCGCCGCGCTCATCACCGTGCTCATCCTGTGGGGGCGCCCGCGGGCGTCACGGCGGGCGAGACGCACCGGCCGCGATCTGCTGGGCGAGCGCGACGACCGCACGGCCGCGCAGCTGCGCGCCGACGCCGAGCGTCGGGCGCGCGAAGGCGATTGGGATGCCGCGACGGTGCTGCGCTTCCGGGCGATCGCGCGGGGACTCCTCGAGCGCGACATCGTCGACCCCGCCCCAGGGGCCACTGCGCAGGCGATCGCCCGCGAAGCGGCATCCGCTCTGGGCGACCTGCGCGCGGAGCTCGCCGCCGCGGCCGGCGCCTTCGACGAGGTCCGCTATCTGCGGCATCCGGCGACCGAGGCGGGCTATCGCTCGCTCGTCGCCGTCGATGACGCCGTCGGCCGGGCGCGCCCGGCATCCGACATCCAGGTCGTCCCGGCATGAGCGGGACGGCGGTGCGCGAGAAGGGACGTCTGCGCTCGGTGCTGGGCTGGCTCGCGATCGCGGCCGCGGTCATCGCGTTCGGACTGATCATCGGCGCGCTCACGTTCGGCGCCCCGGATCCGCGCGGTGCGCTGGACCCGGAGAACGCCGGCGACTCCGGGAGCCTCGCGCTCGCCGAACTGGTGCGGGACCAGGGCGTCGAGATCACGATCGCCCGCAGCCGCGCCGACGCGGCCGGCGCGATCACCGATGACTCCACCCTGGTCATGGCCGACCCGTTCGCACTCTCCGACGAAGCCGTCGAAACTCTCATCGAGCCGTCGCACCGCACCGTCGTGCTCTCCAGCTCCTCACGGATGCTCCGATTGCTCGATCTCGGCGAGAACGCCGCCCCGCCGGTGGCTGCGACTCTCGGAGCCGGGTGCGACCTGCCCGAGCTCGCGAACGTCGGTACGGTGCAGCCCGACCGCTTCTTCTCCCCTGCCGAGGGCGTGAAGGGATGCTTCGCCGACGACGGAGCAGCCGGCCTGCTCGTCGCCGACCGCGACGGCACCCGGACCGCGATGATCGAGGCGAGCTCGCTGCTGAGCAACGAGCACCTGGCCGAGAACGGCAACGCGGCACTCGGGCTCGCCCTCCTCGGCCAGACCGATCATGTCGTCTGGTACGTGCCGTCGTTCGGCGACACCGACGTCGAGGCGCAGTCCCCCGACACCCTCGCCTCGCTCACGCCGCCCTGGGTGACGCCCGCGATCATCCTTCTGCTCCTGGCCGGTGTGATGGCGGGCATAGCGCGCGGGCAGCGTTTCGGCCCGCTCGTCACCGAGACACTCCCGGTCACCGTCCGGGCATCCGAGACCATGCACGGCCGCGCCCGACTCACGGCGAAGGCGGGCGACGCCGCCCACGCCGCCGAGGCTCTGCGCGACGGGGCGATCCGCCGCCTCGCCGCCCGCCTGGGGCTGACAGCCCGGTCGACCTCGGTCGAGGTCGCGGATGCGGCATCCGACCGGCTGCGCATCCCGCGCGGCTCCCTTCATCAGCTCCTCGCCGGCCCGCTGCCGACCGGAGACGCAGAACTCGTCGAGACCGCTCGCCGACTCGCCGAACTCGAGACGGCGGTCGATGCCGCCGGGCACGTGGAAAGGAACCAACCGTGACAGACACCGACGACGCGCAGCTGCGCCAGGCCATGCACCGGGTGCGAACCGAGGTCGACAAGGCCGTGGTCGGACAGGCCGGCACCGTCACCGGACTGCTCGTGTGCCTGCTCGCCCGTGGCCACGTGCTGCTGGAGGGCGTCCCGGGCGTGGCCAAGACACTGGTCGTGCGCTCCTTCGCCAAGGCGCTGGGGCTGGACACCAAGCGCGTCCAGTTCACCCCCGATCTCATGCCCGGCGATGTCACCGGTTCGCTCGTGTACGACGCGCGCACCGGCGAGTTCGAGTTCCGTCAGGGCCCGGTGTTCACGAACATCCTGCTCGCCGACGAGATCAACCGCACGCCCCCGAAGACCCAGGCCGCACTGCTGGAGGCCATGGAGGAGCGCCAGGTCTCGGCCGACGGCGAGAGCCGCGACCTGCCCGATCCCTTCCTCGTCGCCGCAACGCAGAACCCGATCGAGCACGAGGGCACGTACTCGCTGCCCGAGGCGCAGCTGGACCGCTTCCTCATGAAGCTCGTCGTCGGGATGCCCGAGCGCGATGCCGAGGTCAGCGTGCTGCGTCTGCACGCGGGCGGCTTCTCGCCGCGCGTGCTCACCGGCGTCTCGGCGGCCGTGACCGCCGAGGAGATCCGGGCCGCACAGGATGCCGCATCCCGTGTCGAGGTGACCGACGAGGTGCTCGGCTACGTCGTGGATCTCGCCCGCGCGAGCCGCCAGTCCCCATCCGTGCTTCTGGGTGCGAGTCCCCGAGCCTCGACCGCTCTGCTCGCCGCGGCGAAGGGCTGGGCGTGGCTGAACGGGTCGAGTGCCGTGACCCCGGATCACGTGCAGACCATGCTCGTGCCGGTCTGGCGGCACCGCCTGCAGCTGCGTCCGGATGCCGAGATGGAGGGCGTGTCCGCGGATGCGGTGCTCGCCTCGGTGATCCAGCAGACGCGGGTGCCGATCTAAGTGTTCGTCACCGGTCGGCTCGCGCTGCTCACAGGTTTCGGCGTCGTACCCGTCGTGGCGCTCGCCATGGCAGGTGTCCCGGCGTGGGCGGTCGTCGGCGGGTGGCTGCTGCTGTGCGCCGTGCTGCTGACGATCGACGTGTCGCTGGCGGCGAGCGCCCGTACGGTCACGGTGACCAGACGGGTGCCTGCCCGCGCCCGTATGGGCGAGCCGGTCGACGCCGAGGTGGCTCTGCACAACCATGGTCCGCGCACCCTGAACGCTCTCATCCGCGATGCCTGGCAGCCGACGGCCGGAGCCGGAGAGGGCCGGCTGCGGGTCGTGGTGCCCTCCGGTGAGCGGCGGCGGGCTACCGTACCGCTGCTCCCCCGCCGACGCGGCGAGCTCGTCAGCGCATTCGTCTTCATCCGCTCCCGCGGACCGCTGGGACTCGGCGGCCGCCAGGCCAGGCACGACGTGCGCGGCGCCATCCGCATCCTCCCGGCCTTCGCGTCGCGCAAGCATCTTCCTTCCCGCCTCGCGCGCCTGCGTGAACTCGACGGCAACACGAGCATCCAGGTCCGCGGCCAGGGCACCGAATTCGACTCCCTGCGCGAGTACGTGCGCGGTGACGACGTCCGCTCGATCGACTGGCGCGCCACCGCCAGGGCCGGCACGACGATGCTGCGTACCTGGCGTCCGGAGCGCGACCGGCATGTCGTGATCCTCATCGACACCGGGCGGACCGCCGCCGCGCGCGTGGGCGACGGCACACGACTGGATGCCGCGCTCGAGGCGTCGCTGCTGCTCGCAGCGCTCGCGTCGAGGGCCGGAGATCACGTGCACCTGCTCATGTACGACCGCGTCGTCCGAGGGCGGGTCACGGGCGTGGAGGGCGCCGGTCTCCTGCAGGCGATCACGGATGCGATGGCGCCCGTGCATGCCCGGCTCGTCGACACGGACTGGGGTGGAGCTTTCGCGGCGATCCGCTCGTTGACGACGCGCCCGTCGCTGATCGTGGTGCTCACCGCGCAGGATGCCGCCGAGTCCGCGCGCAGCTTCCTGGGCGCGTTCCCCACCGCTTCACGCGCCACGACAGTGCTGGTCGGCTCGGTCACGGACGACGCCGTCGGCGAGCTCGCCACCCGGCGCGATTCCCGCGAGGACATCTACCTGGCGGCCGCCGCCGAGCGCACGATCCGCGATGCGGAGAATGTCGCGGATGCCATCCGCCGAGCAGGCGGTGAGGCGATCACCGCCGACCCCGAGGCGCTGCCGCCGAAGATCGCGGATCGCTATCTGGAACTCAAGGCCGCCGGCCGCCTCTGAGCGGGTCCGCCGCCGAACGCTGGGTGGCCGATCGGTTGACATGACTGATTCTCTTTTGTGAATGATTCAGGAAACGACTATGCTGAATGCGATGACCGTCGCCACTGAGCACCATGCACCCGAGCGCCTGCGCGCCGCAGGGCTCCGCGTGACGGTGCAGCGCGTCGCTGTCATCGAAACGCTGGCCGCTCGACCGCACGCCTCGGCGGAGTCCGTGTTCTCGTCGTTGCGCGACCGGCTCAGCGGGGTGGCACTGCCCACCGTCCACGGCATCCTGGGCGATCTCACCGGCGCCGGAATCGTGCGCCGAGTGAGCCTGCCGGACGCCGCGAGCGCCCTCTACGAGGTGCAGGACGAGTTCGACAACCACCATCATCTGCAGTGCGTCGAATGCGGCCGCGTCGAAGACGTCGCGTGCGCCGTCGGCGAAGCACCCTGCTTGCATCCGTCCCACGACCACGGGATGCGGATCATCGAAGCCTCTGTGACCTACCGAGCCATCTGCTCCGATTGCGAAAGGAAGAAGTGAAATGACGGACAAGACTTTCACGACCACCCAGACCGGAACCCCTGTCGCCAGCGACGCCCACTCGCTGACCAACGGGCCGGACGGCATCACCGCCCTCCACGACCGCTACCTGGTCGAGAAGCTCGCCTCGTTCAACCGCGAGCGCGTGCCGGAGCGCAACCCGCACGCCAAGGGCGGCGGAGCATTCGGCGAGTTCGTCGTCACCGAGGACGTCTCGCAGTACACCCGCGCCGCCGTCTTCCAGCCCGGGGCCACGAGCGAGACGCTGCTGCGCTTCTCCTCGGTCGCGGGTGAGCAGGGCTCCCCCGACACCTGGCGCGATGTGCGCGGTTTCTCCCTGCGCTTCTACACCACCGAGGGCAACCTCGACATCGTGGGCAACAACACCCCGACGTTCTTCCTCCGCGACGGCATGAAGTTCCCCGACTTCATCCACTCGCAGAAGCGCCTCACCGGCTCCGCCCTGCGCGACGCCGACATGCAGTGGGACTTCTGGACCCTCTCCCCCGAGTCGGCTCACCAGGTCACCTACGTCATGGGCGACCGCGGCCTGCCGCGCTCGTGGCGCCACATGAACGGCTACGGCTCGCACACGTACCAGTGGGTCAACGCCGAGGGCGAGCGCTTTTGGGTCCAGTACCACTTCCTCACCAAGCAGGGCGTCGAGCCGATGTTCTCCGACGAAGCCGAGCGAATCGCCGGTCAGGACGCCGACTACTACCGCCGCGACCTCTACGAGGCGATCGAGAACGGCGACCACCCCTCCTGGGACGTCTACGTGCAGGTCATGCCCTACGAAGAGGCCAAGACGTACCGCTTCAACCCGTTCGATCTCACCAAGACGTGGTCGAAGAAGGACTACCCGCGCATCAAGGTCGGCACGTTCACGTTGAACCGCAACCCGCGCAACTTCTTCGCCGAGATCGAGCAGGCCGCCTTCTCGCCGGGAAACCAGGTTCCGGGCACCGGCATCTCCCCGGACAAGATGCTCATGGCGCGCGTGTTCTCCTACCCGGACGCGCAACGCTACCGGATCGGCACGAACTACAACCAGCTGCCGGTCAACCAGCCGCACGCCGCCGAGGTGAGCAACTACATGCATGAGGGCAACATGCAGTATCACTTCAACACGGCGGAGCACCGCGTCTACACCCCGAACTCGTACGGGGCGGCCGGCGGCCCGGAGGCCGACCCGCAGCGCGGCGTCGAGGCGAGCTGGGAGAACGACGGCGCGCTCATCCGCACCGCCGCGACCCTGCACGCGGAGGACGATGACTTCGGCCAGGCGCGCACGCTGATCAACGACGTCTTCACCGCCGAGGAGCGCCAGCGCTTCATCGAGACCCTCGCCGGCCAGTACGAAGCGCTGACCGTCCCCGCGATCCAGGAGCGCTTCTTCTGGTACTGGGGCCAGGTCGACCAGAAGGTCGCGGATGACGTGCGCGCGCTCACCAGCCGCGCATTCGACAACGCGGAGCCGGTGGGCGTCGGCGAGTGAGTCGCTGATTCCCTGAATCGTCGATTCGCGCGTGGGGTCGGATGCTTCAGCATCCGACCCCACTAGCATGTGCCCTGAATCCGATCGATTCCGATCGACCCGACGAGAGGGATTCCCATGAGCGAGACGCTCGCCGAAGCTGCAGCTCCCGTCCCATCCACAGGAGCCAAACTCACCGCCGAGGCTCTCGGCACCTTCCTGCTGGTCCTCGGCGGCGTCGGAACCGCCCTGTTCGCCTCCAACCACTTCACCGACCCGGGTTCGGGCTCGGCCGTGTATGTGGCCGTCGCCTTCGCCTTCGGTCTCACGGTCGTCGTCGGCGCCTACGCGTTCGGCCCGGTCTCGGGCGGACACTTCAACCCCGCCGTGACGCTCGGCGTCGCTGCCGCAGGACGGCTCGCGTGGCGCGAGGTACCCGGCTACATCATCGCTCAAGTCGTCGGCGGCGTCGTCGCGAGCACGATCCTCGTCCTCATCGGCCTGTTCGGGCCCGACGGCTGGCTGACCACGGCCCAGGATGCCGGTTTCGCCAGCAACGGCTGGGGAGAGCACTCCCCCAGCGGATTCGGCATGTGGGCCGCCATCATCATCGAGATCGTGCTGACCGCCGTGTTCCTGTTCGTGATCCTCGGGACGACGCACAAGCTGCGGCCGACCCCGTTCGCCGGGCTCGCCATCGGACTCACCCTGACTCTCATCCACCTCATCAGCATCCCGGTGGACAACACGTCGGTGAACCCGGCGCGCTCCATCGCCGCCGCCATCTATGGCGGCGTCGGGCCGCTCTCGCAGCTGTGGGTGTTCATCGTGTTCCCGATCGTCGGGGCGATGCTCGCCGGGATCGCGTACAAGGCGCTGCTCGACGGCACGAAGCGGGTCTGAGTCCCGTCACCCCGCGGTGAGCTGCGGCGTGCCCGCCTCGTATTCGAGGAGGTCTCCGCGCTCACCGCGCCGGTATGCGCGGCCACCGACGAGCAGCATGTAGACGAGAAAGACGGCCAGCGCGGCGGCGCCGATGCCGATCTTGATCGGCCAGGGCAGCGACCAGCCCGTGACGAATCCCTCCACGAGCCCGGACAGGAACAGGGCGAAGACCAGTCCGATCGCGACGGTGGCCAGGGCCCTTCCCTCCTGGGCCAGCGCCGCTCCTCTGGTCCGATGCCCGGGTGCGACCCACGCCCAGAACAGATGCAGCCCGGCAGCGGCGGCGACGAAGATGCTCGTCAGCTCCAGCATCCCGTGCGGGAGGATGTACAGCACCATGACGTCCAGACGGTCGTGCACGGTCATGATCGCCGCCGCCACCCCCACCACGAACGCGTTCTGCACGATGACGTAGAGCGGCCAGATTCCTGTGACGCCGAACAGCACGCACTGCGCGGCGATCCAGGCATTGTTGGTCCACACCATGCCCGCGAACACCGCCGCCGGGTTCTCGGTGTAGTAGTCGGTGAAGCTCTCCTCGGCGTACTGCTCGAGGAAGTCGGCGGGTCCCAGGGACGCCACCAGCGCCGGGTCGCCGGCAATCCACGCCGCGACGAGGACCGTGATCGCGACGAAGACGACAGCGATCACGAGGGTCGTCCAGCGCAGTCGGTAAAGCGCCGCGGGGAGCTGATCGACGAAGAACCGCGCGATCTGGGTGAGGATGCTGTCGGATGCCCCGGTGAGCCGTAACCGCGCCTTCGACAGGACGGACGACACATAGGCGCCCTGTGGCGAGTCGCCGACCGAGGTCTTGAGCTCTGCGAGATCCGCGGATGCCGCACGGTATCGCACGATCAGCTCATCGACGCCCGCGCCGTCGAGTCTGGCGCGGCTGAGAGCGTCGAGTCGTTCCCACTCCGCACGGCGCGCATCGGCGAGAGCATCGGCATCCACCTGATTTACTGTACTCATGTCTACGCCGCTCGACACCGCCGATGAGGTGCTCTCCGGCGAAGCCGTCGCGATCGACGTCCAGCCGCTGGGCTTCTTCATGCGCGCGCTCGGCTCCTTCATCGACATGGTCGTCGGCTGGGTGCTGTTCCTGCTCTTCCTGTGGCTGCGGACGTGGTTGCTGTTCACGGGGATCATCGACGCGTCGATCGACGGCATCCTGAACATCACCGCCGCCGTCATCTGCTTCGTCGTCGTGCCGATCGTCGTGGAGCTGGCCACCCGGGGCCGGAGTCTCGGCCGGCTCGCCGTCGGCGGGCGGATCGTCCGCCTGGACGGCGGAGCTGCCGGATTCCGGCACGCATTCATCCGTTCGCTGATAGGTGTCCTCGAGATCTACATGACCTTCGGCGCCATCGCGATGCTCTCGGGCGCGTTCACGCCCCGGTCGCAGCGTCTGGGCGACCTCGTCGCGGGGACGTACAGTCAGCGGGTCCGCACGCCGAAGCTCGTGCCGCTCGCGCCTGTCATGCCGCCGGCGCTGACCGGCTGGGCGCAGATCGCCGACGTCGCACGGATGCCGGATCGGCTGGCCCGGCGCATCTCCCAGTTCCTGCAGCACGCCGAGCGGATGTCGCCCCCGGCGCGGGCACGCGTCGCGGGAGACCTCGTCGCCGAGTCCGCGGCGTTCGTGTCGCCCCAGCCGGCGGCGCACCCGGAACAGATTCTCATCGCGATCACCGTGCTGCGGCGCGAGCGGGAACTCCGCGCTCTGGCGATCGCCGACGCGAAGACGGAGCGGCTGACCGGTCGCCGGGTGGGCGTCTGACTCAGGCTCGCAGAGCCTCGTGCCGCACGACGATCCACCCGGCGGGCACCGAGAGCCGGTCCGCGTGCTGCGCGCACAGGTCGTGCGCGTGCGGGTGGCCGCTGCCGCCCAGCGGCCCGAGCGCGGCCATCTGGTCACCGTAGTCGTACGTGAGCGTGGCCACGGCCTCACGGGCGCAGGTCACCTTCGAGCAGAGTCGTCCGTCCATCCCTGTCAGCGTAGGACGCATGGGCGCCTCGATCGGGATGCCGCGCGGAGCGCCTAGACTTTCGAACATGCCACGCCGTCGCTCTGCCCCCGCGTCTCCTCGACGCGGTGCCCGTCATGGCCGGCACGGACGGCTGGGACGCAGCGAGGTCGTCCGCCCTCCCCTGCCGCCGCTGGACGGGCGCATCGACCGCTTCGACGCCACGATCGGCACCGCCGTGGACTTCCTGCGCGGCACGTGGCCCGAGCTGCAGGACGTTCGGTTCGAGATCGGCGGGCTGCCGACGAGGCCGGATGCCGACGGCATCCCGCGCTGGGAGATCGATCGCGAACAGCGCCGCATCGTGCTGTTCCGCATCCCGATCGAGCGACTCCTCCCGCCGGGTCATGACGATGATCTGCATCGACGAGTGGCGATCGAGAGCGCGGTGTTCCGCGCGGCGGCCGAATTCGTCGGCAAGGACCCGTGGGAGTTCGGACCGGATGCGCCCTGACGGCGTCGGCGATCAGGGGTAGACGGTGATCGGCTCCTGCGCCGCCGCGCCCGCCCACACGGGCCATCCGGCCAGCGCATCCGTCCCGGACAGCATGACGGCGGCCCGGATCGGCCCGTCCGTGGAGACCGAGTAGGCGCTGCTGCTGCGGACCTCGATCACGGCGTCGCCGCCGACCGGGATGCTGACCTCCTGCGGCTGCCCGCCCGACGTGCCCGCGACCGTCACCGTCACCGCATCGTCCGAGGCGTTCACGAGGTGCATCCGCGGGCCGGGGCCTGCGGGCACGGCCACGAGCACCTCCCCGTCGATCTCCGGCGCAGAGGGCATCCACGCGAAGTCGCTTCCGGCACCGGCACCCGTGGTCTGCCTGACCGCGCCCACGACGGAGGCGTCGGCCTCGATGTCGATGCTGTAGACGCCCGGCTCGAGCGCCTGCAGGTCGACATCCGTGGGCGCGCCCGCGTCGAGCGGGACGGTGGTCTGCAGCACCTCCTCGCCGCCCGAGCGCACGGAGATCCGCGCGTTGGTCGCCTCTTCCGTGGCCATCAGGCGCAGCAGCGTGAGCGGAAAGTCGTCGCTGGCTGCCTCGACCTGGACCCCGGCGAATCCGATGCGCTCGGCGGGTGCTGCAGCCGCATCCTGCAGGTCGGATCCCGACGGATCCAGTGTGCGGATGAGGGAGGACTGCACAGTCGCGCGCAGCGGGGCGCCCTCGGCGGTGACCCGTACCACCGGCGACGGCGTTCCGGCGGCGACGGATGACAGTGGCACGGAGATCTGCGTGCCCGCGGGGACGAGGACCGAACTCGACGTCTCTTCGAGGCCGAACATGGTGATGGTCGCCGTCGCCGTCACATCGCCGGGGTTGGCGAGGATGACCAGATCGCTGGTGCCCGTCTCGACGGCGCCGCCGATCAACCAGGACTCGGTGCGGGGCTCGCGGCAGGCTGCTGCGGCGAGGCCGGAGAGGTCATCGGCATTCAGCGTGATGGATTCGGCCGCGGCGATGAGCGAGTCACCGCCCTGCTCGGCGCTGGCGACGAAGTGCTTGGGCCCGGATGACTCTCCGAGCTCGGGGGCTGCGAGTTCGGACTCTTCCGTGCTGCCCGTGCTCTCGACCGTGAGCGACGGGGTGCCGCCGGACTGCTGCTGCGACGCATCCGTCGCGTTGCGCCCGAGGGCGCGGAAGTCCCCTGTGCAAACCAGGGTGGTATCGCCGGCGGTCGGCGTCACCGACACCTGAGCTGGCTGAGCCTGCGTGCTCGGCCACGGCATGGCCACGGCGACGACGACCGCGACCACGCACCCGATGGCCAGCGCGGCGCCGGTGAGGAAACGGGCGCCGGTGGCGACCAGCCTGACGGCTCGGTTCTGGATCATCGCTGCTCCTCATCCTCGTCGGCGTCACCGGCCGAGGGCTCCGGCCTGGCGTCCTCGCGACGCCGTGGCAGGACCAACGGCTCGTCGGCGGCTCTGCCGACGATGCGGGACTGGGATCTGGCCGCGCGCCGGGAGGCCCTGGTCGGGATGGAGAGCAGCAGAGCGGCGAACACGACGATGAGCTGCAGGACGATGATCGACCCAGCGGTCCCCTGCTCGGCGCGGGTCGGGTCGGACCGCTCGGCCGGCTCGGCATCGAGCCGCCACAGCACGCCCTTGTCGGTCTCCCCGACCTTGACGAAGCCGGCGCGCTGGTCGAGCGCCGTCACCGCCTCGACGCGGAACGCACGAGCCGCGTCGGATTCGGAACCGCGTGGCTGATCGAGCAGGACGAAGTGGATGCCGTGGGCGGCGAGCTCGCCTGGAGCGTCGAAGGTGCGCGGCGAGAGCAGGTCGACGGCCAGGGCGCTGATGTCGACGCCCTGCGGCGACGTCGCCGTGCTGAGCATCGTGGTCTGCGCTCCGAGCGTGGCGCTGGCACCCCACACCACGTCGATCGCGAGCCCGCCGTCGTTCTGCGGGGTGAGCACGAGCGTGGAGATCTCGCGGTCGCCCCGCGCTTCGGCCGCGACGTAGGCGGGCAGCGTGCTCTCGGGCCCGTTGGTGAGCTCCGTGCGTCCGCCGTGCAGCGCGGTGAGGGCGGGCAGGGCGCATACGGCCAGCGCGAGGCCCGCGACGGTGACGGCGGCGATGCGCAGCTTCGGCATCGTGATCGCGGTGTCGAGGGTGACGAGGGCGCCGCCGACCAGTCCCGCCCACGCGAGGCTGAGACCGGTGCCGGGCCAGATCGCCACGGGAGTGCCCTGGGTGAAGCTGACGCTGACGCCGACCGCGAGGAACGCTGTGGCGAGACCGGCCATCGTGACGCCGAGCAGCGTGATGCCCGCGCCCCAGCGCGGCGCGACGGCGGCGGCCAGCGCGAGCAGCGCCACGGGTGCGATGAGCACAGGAGCCCATGCGGCCAAAGCGGGGTCGAGCACGTCCATCCAGCCGGCGAGGTCGGCCGTCGGGAATCCGCTGGCCAGCACGAGCCGTCCTGCCGGGTCGGCGCCGACCTGCGCCCCGGCCCAGACGGCGCCGGGGTCGGCGAACACCGACCACAGCTGCCCGTTCTGCGCCTGCCAGAACGCGAGAGGAGCGAACAGGACAGCGGTGGGCGCCAGCATCCACAGCAGGCGGACGGCGCCGTGGAACCACGCGCGGGAGAGCACGATGATGATCGCCAGCAGCCACAGCACGATCAGCGCCGGCGCGAGCGACGGTGCGCAGGCGATGGTCGCCGCGAGGATGATCGAGGCCGCACCGGCGGCGCCCCACGAGCGGTGCGCGACGACCGCCGTGTGGAAGAGCCACGGCAGGAGGAGGTGGGCGAGCACGGCGGCCGGGCGCCCCTCGATCAGTGCGGTGAGGAAGGTCGGTGCCAGGGCCCAGGCGGCGCCGCCGAAGATCCGCAGCCCCCCGCGGTCGGTGATGCGCGTGGCCGCGAACCACCCGCCGAGAACCGCAAGCGGCAGCGCCAGCAACCAGAGCACGACCATCGCGTAGGAGGGCGCCCCGGCCCAGAGCGTCCCGACGACGGCGAGAACGGCCGCGAACGGGTCGGCGGGGCCGATGACGCCGATGCCGACACCGCGCTGCCCCCAGGCCGCGTCGGACCACAGAGCCGCGACCGTGTCGCGGAGGGGAAGCAGGGCGCCCCCGCCGATCGCCGGCCAGGCCAGGAGCGTCGTGAAAGCCGCGATGCTCACGACGAGGGCGCCGAGCACTGCCCACGCGCCTCCGCCGGAGAAGAAGTCGAGTTCGCTGACGGCGCCGCCTTCGCTGCCGTGACCGTCGTCGAGTCGGCGACGCAGCTCTGCGCGGCTGATCCGCAGTGGGGCGATGCGCGCCCACGAGGCCTTCCTGTTGGTGCGGATGCCGCGGCGCGAGCGGGCGACAGCGCCGAAGCGGACCATCGCGGCGAGGGCTGCACCCCACTCGGGTAAGACGGATGCGGGGCGTTTGGCGACCAGATGCGCGATCGTGCGCCACAGCGCCAGGGGAAGCAGGCTCAGCCAGTGCAGCGGGACGACGGCGGCCGGCGCGTAGGCGAGGCGGCGGTGCAGCTGGGCAAGGCGTGTGACGTAGGTGCGCGGCGCCTGACCCTGCGGCAGGGCGGCCGGTCCGTCGGGGCTGACGGAGACGCGGGCACCGGGGGCGAGCGTCACGCGTCCGCCGGCGAGGCGGGCACGGACGCCGAGGTCGAGCCCCTCGTCGGCACCGCCGAGCCCGGGGTCCGGCAGCAGCCGCCCGGTGGTCTCCGCACGGATGAGCATCCCGCGGATGTCGGCGCCGAGTGCGTCGTCCCGGCCGTCGTGCTGGTTCTGGTCGAGCTCTCCTGCCGCGAGTTCGACGGAGCGTCCCCAGCGTGTCATCGTCACGCCCAGGCTGACAAGATGCCGGTCGTCGTCGACGTCGACGAGCTTGGGTGCCGCAATGGACGCGGACGGCGAACGCTCCAGAGCCCCCGCGAGCTGAGCGAGTGCGCCCGGATGCGGGGCCGTGTCGTGCGCGAGGAGCCAGATCGCCGCGTCGTCGGCGACGCGCGGCTTCGCGAGCGCCACGGCCTCTGCGAAGGACGTGCTCGTGCGGGCCTCGATGATCCCTTCGACAACCCGGGCGATCGCATCGCTCTCGCGCGCCGCCGTGCCGTCTCCGCAGACGACGAGGGTCACGGCGTCCGGCCGACGCGTCTGAAGCGTCAGGGCATCGAGCGTGCGCAGCAGCTGAGCTCGGGAGGACGGCCCAGGGCGCGCGACGATGATGGCATGAACTCGGGTTGGCATGGCCTGGTCAGCCTAAACGCTCGAGCACGGCGTCTTCGTCAGCCCGTGCGGCGTGGCCGCCAAGCTGTGTGCGGTCAGCCGGCCTGGCGCTTGAGCTTGCGGCGCTCGCGCTCGCTGAGCCCGCCCCAGATGCCGAAGCGCTCATCGTTGCCCAGCGCGTACTCGAGACATTCGCCGCGGACGTCGCACGACGAGCAGATGCGCTTTGCATCCCGCGTCGAGCCGCCCTTCTCGGGGAAGAACGCCTCCGGGTCGGTCTGCGAGCAGAGTGCGTCGGTCTGCCAGGCGAGCGCCGAATCCTCATCGACCTCTGCACGCCTGACCCCGGGAACCCCGAGATTGACCGGATCGACAAACCAGTTCTCGGGAACGTCGGAACGGTAACCCGTCATATCGTTCTCCTTGCCCTATTACTGCCCCCCGCTGGGCCTTGCACCACTAATTACACCCGTGTCATTCGCCGCGGTCAAGTCGCGGATCGTAAACCCTCAAGCAAGTCTTGAAGGTTCACGGCGTGTCATCGGCGTGTCGCGCCGGGCTCGGCGACGAATGCCTCCCCCGTGCCGGCGAGGACGAGCACCGTCTTGTCGGCCGATGCGAAGACCGCCTGGCCGACAGGGACGTCGACAGCGTCGCCGTCCGAGCCCGCGACCGTGACCTCTCCCCCGGTGACGAGCACCATGGTCGGGCCGGTGACGTCGAGCTCGACGGCATCGCCCGTGATCTCGACGCGACGCAGGGCGAAGTCGTCGACATCGACCGGGTAGGCCGTGACGGCACCGTCCGCGGACGGCCGCAGCACGGGGACGATCCCCGGAGTCGTGTCCAGCACGGAGAGGAGTTCGGGCACATCGATGTGCTTGGGTGTGAGCCCGCCGCGCAGAACGTTGTCGCTCGCGGCCATGATCTCCACGCCGAGGCCCGAGACGTAGGCGTGCAGGAGCCCCGCACGGAGGAAGATGCCCTCGCCGCGGCGCAGCACGATGAGGTTCATGAGCAGTGCCACGACCACGCCCGGGTCGCCGGGGTTGCGCGCGGCGATGGCCCTGACCGCCTCCAGCTCGGCGGCGAACTCCGCGGAGGATGCGGCATCCACTGCGTCGATGATGTCGTCGACCTCTGTCTGCGCCGAGCCCGAGAGCAGCCACGCGATCGTGCTGCCGAGGGGATCGTCTGCCGCGGTGAGCCTCTCGCGGAGCGCGTCGGGACCGGCAGACGACCCGAGTGCGGCGACGAGACGCAGGGTGTCCTCGACGGGACGCAGTCCGCCCAGCGCCTCGAACCGGTCGCTGAGCGCGACGATGAGCTCAGGCTTGTGATTGTCATCGCGGTAGTTGCGCTGCGGGTCGTCGGCGGCGAGGTGCGCTTCGCGCGCCCAGCCGTCGCGCGCCTGCTCGATCGTGGGGTGGACCTGGATCGACAGCGGATCGGCGGCCGCGAGCAGCTTGAGCAGGTACGGGAGGGATCCGCCTGTGACGGTGTCCAGCGTCGAGCCGCCATCGACATCGGCGGGGTCGCCGGGGTGGTCGCCGAACCAGACCTCCGCCTCGGGCGCACCGGTGGGTTCGCGGCCTTCCAGTTCGGCGATCAGAGTGGACGATCCCCAGGCGTAGTCGCGGGGCTCGTTCGAGAGTCGAAGCAGCATGGCCCCAGCGTATCGAGGGGGTGGGCGCCGTCGTGCGCGGTAGCCTGATTCCGATGGCGCAGTATACGAAGCACCCCGTGGCAGCCCCGCCCATCGCGCCGGAGCGCGAGTCGACGGGGCATCTGCTGCTGCGCGCGTACGCGACGCTCGTCCTGTTCGCCGTGTTCGCCCACACCGCGGTGTACAACCTCGTCGGAGAAGTCGGCGCCGGTGTGATCATGGCGCTGTTCCTGCTGGGCGCGCTGGCGATCGGGATCCCGATGCTGGCCCAGGGCCGCCCGCAGCCGTTCGCGTGGCGGCGCCTGCCGTGGGCCGCGCTGGCGTACACGGCCCTCGCGCTGCTGTCGGTGGCGTGGTCGCAGTGGCGGCTGTCGACGATCCTGACCTGGGTGCTCCTCGCGGCCGTCACCGTCAACGCGCTGCTGATCGCGCACGCGCTGGTGTGGCATGAGATCGTGCAGGCGCTCGGGTCGGCGTTCAAGTGGATCATCGGCCTGTCGATCGCCCTCGAGCTGACCGTGTCGCTCGTGCTCCGCCACCCGCTGCTCCCCAACTTCGCGACCCTCCCCGACGGCGACATCGATCCGCACTGGTACTGGGTGCGCGACAACTTCTTCGACGGCGGACGCATCCAGGGGATCGTCGGCAATTCGAACGTGCTCGCGATCATCTGCCTGTTCGCCATCATCACCTTCGGTGTGCGGATCGCGGTGCGCGCCCGGTGGCGGGTCACGCATGCGCTGTGGATCGTGGCCGCCGGGTATCTGATGTTCCGCGCCTCGTCGGCGACGGCGTATCTGTGCGGTCTGGCCGCTGCTGTCGTCCTGCTCGTCGCGATCCTCATCCGGCGCGCCCGCACGCCGGGAGGCCGCGGGCGCATCTACGCGACGTGCGGCGGCATCGTGGCTGTCGCGGTCGCCGCGCTCTTCGTCTTCCGCGAGCCGCTGTTCGCGGCTCTGGGGCGCGGCGCAGATCTCACCGGGCGCACCGATGTGATCTGGTCGAAGGTGCTCGAGCGGGCAGCGCAGCATCCGATCTTCGGCAACGGCTTCTCGAGCCCATGGATCCCGACAGATCCCGCGTTCGACGAGTGGATCACCGACCACGGGATCACGGTCTTCCACGCGCACAACATGTGGCTGGACGTGCTCATGCAGCTCGGCGTCGTCGGTCTCGTGCTCATGGCTGCCGCGTACCTCAGCCTGCTGTGGCGGGCATGGTTCTTCGCGGTGGATCGCCCGCGCTGGGATCTGCGGGCCGATCGCCCGTTCTCGCCGCTGACGCTGCTGCCCGTGCTGTTCACGGTCGTTCTTCTCGTGCACGGGCTCGCGGAATCCACTCCGATCATGCTCTGGGGTTGGATGCTGCTGGTGATGTTCTCGTTCAAGCTCAAGGCCGTGCCTCTGGTGGGCGTCGGATTGAGCGAGCGCTCGCGCGTCACCGAGCGCGGGCACGAGGCTCGGCGCGTCCCGTGACGTCGGCCGCCGCCGCGCTGTCCCGACTCCTCGGCTCGGTCGAGATGGCGCGCGCCTACACGCTCACCGTTCTCGGCGCCGCGTTCGGGTCGTTCGCGATCGGACGGATGACCTCGCCTCAGACGTACGCGACGATCGTGCTGCTGCTGACGGTGCTCGGGATCGCGATCCTGTTCGTGCGCCGTGAGGAGCTCTCGCTGCTGCGCATCGCCCCGACGTCGCTGCTCGTGTTCCTCGCTCTCGCACTCGCGAGCATCGTGTGGACGACCGACCGCTCGGACACATTCGTCAGCTGGCTGTGGCTGGTCGGCTTCGCCGTGATGGCCATCACGGTCGGTCACATCCGGGACACCCTTCAGACGGTTCGCGCGATCGGCGACACGCTCCGCGTGATGCTCGGTCTGTCGCTCGGCGTCGAGATCCTCTCGGGCGTCCTCCTCGATGTGCCGATCCGGTTCCTGGACATCGCCGGGAACCTCGCGGTGGGCGGTCCGATCCAGGGCGTGTTCGGCACGAGGAACATGCTCGGGTTCGTGGCCGTGATCGCGCTCATCACGTTCGTGATCGAGTGGCGGTCGCAGTCGGTCGCGGCTCCCATCGCGGTGCCTTCGATCGCGCTCGCGGGTTTCCTCGCGCTGCTCTCGGCGTCGCCGACCGTCCTGGTCCTCGCGGTCACCGTCGGCGTGGTCACGGCAACTCTGATGATCGTGCGGCACACCCCGGCCGAGCGGCGCACGTTCGTGCAGTGGGCGCTGGGCGCGCTGGTCGTGGGGGCCCTCGTGCTCGCGTTCGCGTTCCGCCACCCGATCATCCGGTGGATGGGAGCGGGGTCCGACTTCTCCACGCGAGCGGACCTGTGGAACAAGATCCTCGATTTCTCCGCGGTCAAACCGTTCCAGGGGTGGGGCTGGTTCGGACCGTGGGATCGCGGCGAGTACCCGTTCGTGTACATCAACTACTGGCTCGGCGACCATCATCAGACGGCGCTGAACGCGTTCTTCGACGTGCTCCTGCAGCTCGGTTTCATCGGCCTCGTGCTGTTCCTTCTCCTCGGCGGCGTGGCGATCGTCCGGTCGTGGCTGGTCGCCAGCGCGCGACGATCGGTCGTCTACGCCTGGACGCCACTGGTCCTGGTGACGCTGGCGGTGGATTCGATGTTCGAGAGCTTCACGCTGGACGGCGCGGGCTGGTTCATGCTCGTGCTGTGCGCGCTGCGCGCCGGGCAGTCGCGTTCGTGGCGGGAGAGCATCGAAGCCGCGAACACCGGGGTGATCCCGACGCTGCGGGCGCAGGAGTGACCGGGGATCCACATGTGCGGCAGGTAGGCTGTCCGGGTGCCACACGTCCTTCAGAATGTCGTCTTCCCGCTCGATCGCGACCCTGATCTGCTCCCGCTGTACGCCGACCCCGAAACGTGGTCGGTGATCGATGAGAAGCCGGTGCGCGTCTCGAACCGTGCTCAGCTCGGCAACATCCTCGGGCGCCACCGCGCCCGCATCGTCTCGGGTCGCCGTGTTTCGCTCGGCACATATTTCAACGCGTTCCCCGCGTCGTACTGGCAGCACTGGACGAGCGTGCGGCAGGTGCGGCTCACGGTGCGTACGACCGGGCCGGCGACGATCCTCGTCTATCGCTCCAACGGTTCTGGAGTACGACAGCGCGTCGACACCCGTGAGGTGACGGGCGAGGCGACCACCGCCTTCGATCTCGAGCTGACGCAGTACAGCGACGGCGGCTGGATCTGGTTCGATGTCGTCGCCGAAGACAATCAGGCAGTGCTCGAGGGCGCCCAGTGGACGACCGAGCAGGAGCCCGCCCGTGCCGGGAAGGCCTCGCTCGGCATCACCACCTACAACAAGCCCGACTACTGCGTCGAGACGCTGCAAGCACTGGCGGCATCTCCCGGCGCGCTCGAGTTCGTCGACCGGATCTTCCTGGTGGACCAGGGCACCCAGCTCGTATCAGAACAGGACGGCTACGGCGAGGTCGCCGAGAAGCTCGGCGATACGCTGCAGGTGATCCGACAGCCTAATCTGGGTGGTTCCGGCGGGTTTGCCCGGGCGATGCACGAGACGCTGCAGCGCCCGGAGAGCGACTTCGTTCAGCTGCTGGACGACGACGTGCGGTTGGAGCCAGAGTCCTTGCGTCGCTCGATCGTGTTCGGTCAATACGCGACAAAGCCGATCCTCGTCGGCGGGCATATGTTCGATCTACTGGATCGACCCAAGCTGCACGGATGGGCCGAAGTCGTCGATGAGTCGCCGTTCATGTGGCGCAACCTGTACCAGGAGGAGATGCCGCACGACTTCGGCGCATCGAATCTGCGTCAGTCAACACTCCTGCACATGCGGATGGATGCCGACTACAACGGGTGGTGGATGTGCCTCATCCCCCTCGACGCCATCCGACAGGTCGGACTGTCGCTCCCCGCGTTCATCAAGTGGGACGACGCCGAGTTCTGCCTCCGGGCAGGCGAAGCCGGGTTTCCCACGGTATCCATGCCCGGCGTCGCGCTCTGGCACATCTCCTGGGTCAACAAGGACGACTCGATCGACTGGCAGGCGTACTTCCATGCCCGCAACCGCATCGTCGCGGGGCTCCTGCACTCGAATGCACCTCGCGGCGGCCGGCTGATCAGACACAGTCGCCGGGTCGATCTCAAGCACCTCATGATGATGCAGTACTACCCGGTGGAACTGCGCGCACGTGCACTGCGCGACGTGCTCTCTGGCCCCGGCCACATGGTGCCGAAACTCGCGAAGGCGATGCCGGAAGCTCGAGCACTCGCAGCCGAGTATCCGGAGACCACCGTTCACCGTGATCCGTCTGCAGTGCTGCACTCGCGACGGGGGCGTCAAGTCTTCAAAAGGTCGCGGCGTCATGAGTACGACAGCCCGCGTGGGCTGCGCTTGATCCGCTTCACTTTCGTCACGCTCATCGCGCACTGGCTGCACAAACCCAACCCGGCGAACGTTGAACAGCCCGAGGTCGAGTTCGGCAAGGACGATGCGCACTGGTGGCGCGTCCCAGCATTCGACAGCGCCCTGGTGAGCGCTGCCGACGGATCGGGCAAGAATATTTATACGCGCGACCGCCGGAAATACCGTCGCATGCTGCGCGAGTCACTGCGCCTGCACCGAGAGCTGCGACGACGGTGGCCCGAGCTGCAGAAGCAGTACCGGCAAGCACTGCCCGATCTCGTCTCCCCAGCGTCCTGGCGACGGATCTTCGAGGAGAAGGCATGACGATGACGTTCGACCCGGCATCGGCGACGATCGTCATCGTCACGTACAACCGTTCTCACCTTCTCTCGGGACTCCTCACGAGCATCAGCGCCATGGACCCGAAGCCCGGCCGCGTCGTCATCATCGACAACGCCTCCGCTGACGACACCGCCGAGGTCGTGGAGTCCTTCCGCGATGGGATCGGCGCCGAGATCGTCTACCGCAAGCTGGAGACCAATACCGGCGGTTCGGGCGGGTTCAGCGAGGGCATGCGCACCGCGTACGAGCTCGGCAGCGAGTGGATCTGGATGATGGACGACGACGTCGAGGTCCTTCCCGACGGCCTCGCGAAGATGGGCAGGTGGACGCCGCGCTTCAAGAGCATCCAGGGACGCCGCTACGACTACGACGGCAGCGAGTTCTACTGGCAGTACCGGATCGCTGAGCGCATGGGCATCCCGATCCCGTTCGCCCCCGCCGGGTTCGACGAATCCGGCTTCAAGGAGATGAACAGCGGATGCTTCGAGGGCATGTTCATCCATCGTTCGATCGTGTCGCAGATCGGGCTCCCCGATCCGCGCTTCTTCATCTATTGGGACGATCAGATGTACGGCTGGCTGGCTTCGCGGCTCACGACAGCCGTGATCGTCGACGAGTTCGTGCTGCGCCGCACCCGCGAGATCAAGCAGTGGGACATGGGTGTGCGGCACATGAACGCGTCCAGCAACGCGTATCGGTACTACATCATGCGCAACCGGGCGTTCATCAAGCACTACTATCGTGTGCACGGTGTCTACAACCCGGTGCTGTTCGGCCTCGGGACCACGGCGACGTTCTTCAAGGAGCTCATCCGACTCGTGTTCGTCGAGAGAACCGTGCGGGGCACCAGTAATCTGTTCCGAGGCATCCGCGATGGCGGCAAGGCCGCCCGCGATCGCAGCTGGCGACCCATGCCCGCTTTGGAGGACTGATGAGCGACGGACAGCCCCGCCCCGAGTGGATCTTTCCTGAGGAGAAGAAGCGCGACAAGGGTCGCATCTGGTTGATCGTCGGACTGTCTGTGATCGCCTTGGCGATCGTCGGCACATTGCTGTTCTTCCTGCTGCCGCGCGAGGGAGCCCCGGTGCCCTCCCCCTCCCCGACCGCGAGCTCGACGACATCGTCGCCCACGCCGACGTCGGATTCCACGCCCACGCCGACGTCCGCTCCGACATCGACATCCGAGCCGGCTCCTTCGCAGCCGCCCGCTGCGGATCCGGGCATGGATGTCTTCGTCGAGAAGGTCCGGCCTCGACTGGACGACGGGGTACGAGGGCTCCAGCTCGTGCAGGACAACATGGATCTCGGCGCACAGATCGTCGACTCGTTGCAGAACGACGCAGCAGTGCTGTCAGACACCCCTGCGCCGAGCTCAGTCGCTGCAGAGTGGAGCGACATGGTGACGCAGTACAGTTCGAAGCTCGGCGACCTTCGTGCGGCCTACGACAACGGTTCCGATCCCCACGCGCCTCTCGAGGCAGCAAGCACGGCTCTGCAGAAGGTACGCGCGCTGGTCGGCCTCTGAGGTCAGCTTACGCCGGAGTCATCGTTGTAGCGGTCGAGGACGTCGTTGATCCCGGCATCGAGCACGAGCTCCCCTTTGTTCAGGTACAGTCCACGCTTGCAGAAACGGCGCAGATCCCGCTCGTTGTGGCTGACGAAGAAGAGTGTGCGCCCCTCGGCGAGCAGTTCGTCGATGCGCTTGTAGCACTTCTCACGGAAGGCCTTGTCGCCAACGGCGAGCACTTCGTCGACGAGCAGGATGGGCTCGTCGAGCTGTGACACGACCGAGAACGCCAGGCGGACCTTCATACCGTTCGACAGGTGCTTGTAGGGCGTCTCCTGAAAGTCCTCGAGCTCAGCGAATGCGATCATGTCGGCGTAGCGCCGCGTGATCTCGGCCTTGGCCATGCCGTGCAGCCCCGCGGTCAGTCGCACGTTCTCACGCACGGTGAGGTCGCCAACGAAACCACCGGTGAGTTCGATCAGGGGCGCCACTCCCCCGTGCACCGTGACAGAGCCCTCGTCAGGCAGCAGAACTCCCGCGACCAGCCTCAACAGCGTCGACTTGCCCTGACCGTTACGACCGACCACGCCGATCGCCTCGCCCTGCTGCACGGTGAACGAGACATCGCGCAACGCCCAGAACTCCCCGGGGCGACTGCGTCGCGAGGCGTCGGCGAAGAGATCCTTGAAGCTCCGGCGGCCACGGCGGTTGCGTCGGAACTGCACGCCGAGGCCCTGCACCTCGATAGCTGCCTGCATCACAACTCCTTCAGCACGGGACGCTCGAGAGTGCGGAACACCCACCAGCCCAGTGCGAAGATCGCGAGGCTCATGACCACGCCGATCACCACGGTATTGGTGTGCCATTGATCGGGGAAGAACGCCATGCGATACATCGTGAAGATGCCGGCCAACGGGTTGAAGGACCCGATCACTTCGAACGGCCCGGGCAGGTTCGAAACACTGTAGATGATGGGCGTCGCATAGAACAGTGCCCGCAGAATCAGCCCGGTCGTGCGTTCGAGGTCTGAATAGAGCGCGCACAACGGGGCGACGAGCATCCCGAGTCCGACGAGAAGGATCACCTGCAGGAGAACCGCGACAGGGAACCACAGAATGCCCCAGCCGAATTGCGTGCCGGGGGAGAAGATCGCGAACAGGGCCAGCACCGGTAACGAGAACAGGAACTCCATGCCCTTGCTCAGCACGATGCGGTTCACCCAGATCGATCGCGGGATGTTCGTGGACCGCACAAGGCGGGAATCCTTCTTGAACGCTTTCGTGAAGTCCGACACCGACGAGTTGAACCACACCCAGGGCAGCAGCGCACTGATGAGGAAGACAATGTACGGATCCTCGCCGACGTCGCGTTTGAACACCTGCGTGAACACGAACCAATAGATCGCACTCATGACCAATGGATCGAGCACTGACCAGAGGTAACCGAGAAGGCTCGTCGCGTACCGGACCTTCAGGTCGCGAGCGGACAGCAGCCACAGCGAATGCAAATACCGCCGGGGCGTCCCCGGCGCCCCGACAGCAGCGTGACTCACAGCTCTGAGTCTAGGAGAGAGTGTTGTTCCACATCGACAGCGCCGAGCCGATGGCCATGTGCATGTCGAGATACTGGTACGTTCCGAGGCGTCCTCCGAAGTGGACGTCCTTCTCGCCCTTCTGCAGTTCGCGATAGGTCAGAAGGCCTTCGCGGTCTGCGGGCGTATTCACCGGGTAGTACGGTTCGTCGCCCTTGTCGGCAAATCGCGAGAACTCGCGCATGATGACGGTCTTGTCGGTGGGATAGACGTCCTTGCGCTCGGGGTGGAAGTGCTTGAACTCGTGGATGCGGGTGAAGGGGACGTCCAGGTCGGGGTAGTTCATCACCGGGGTGCCCTGGAAGTCGCCGATGTTCAGCACCTCCTGCTCGAAGTCGAGCGTGCGCCAGCTGAGTTCGCCCTCTGCGTAGTCGAAGTAGCGGTCGACGGGGCCGGTGTAGACGATCGGCACCTGACCGACGAGCGCCTTGCGGTTCAGGGGCTGGGACTCGTCGAAGAAGTCGACGTTCAGCTTCACCTCGATGTTCGGATGCTCCGCCATCCGCTCGAGCCACGCGGTGTAGCCGTCGGTCGGCAGGCCCTCCCAGGTGTCGTTGAAGTAGCGGTTGTCGTAGTTGTAGCGAACGGGGAGGCGACTGACGATGTCGCCGGACAGCTTGTGCGGGTCGGTCTGCCACTGCTTCGCCGTGTAGTCGCGGAAGAACGCCTCGAACAGGGGGCGCCCGACGAGGGCGATGCCCTTCTCCTCGAAGTTCTGCGCGGTCTTGACGTCGAACTCGCCGGCCTGCTCCTTGATGAGCGCGCGCGCCTCGTCTGGCGAGTACGCCGCCTGGAAGAACTGGTTGATCGTGCCCAGGTTCACCGGCATCGGATACACGACGCTCTTGTGGTTCGTGTAGACGCGGTGGACGTAGTTCGTGAAGGTCGTGAAACGGTTGACGTACTCCCACACCGTCGGGTTCGAGGTGTGGAACAGGTGCGCACCGTAGCGGTGGACCTCGATGCCGGTCTCCGGCTCGGCCTCGCTGTAAGCGTTTCCGCCGATGTGGGGGCGGCGCTCGATGACGGTGACCTTGCGGCCGGCTTCAGCGGCACGCTCAGCGATGGTGAGGCCGAAGAAACCCGACCCGACGACGAGGAGATCCATCCTTTCAGCGTACCGGCGGACGGTCAGCGCAAAGAATCTAGAATGGCAAAGCCATGACTCTGCAGATCTTCGTGCCCTTCTGGGGTGACCCTGACCTTCTCTTCGAGACGATCGACTCCGTTCGCGCCCAGCACAATCCCGCCTGGGAGCTGACCATCATCGATGACTGCTACCCCGACGAATCGGTCGCTGCACGGCTGTCCGCCGAGACTGACCCGCGCATCACCTACCTGCGCAACCCCGCCAATCTCGGCATCACCGAGAACTATCGCGAGGCGATCCGTCGCGCGACGGCCAGCCACATCACGATCCTCGGCTGCGATGATCTGCTGCACCCGAACTATGTCGACGTGATCCTCGGAGCGATCGATCGTCACCCCGCGGCCGACGTCATCCAACCCGGCACTCAGGTCATCGATGAGCACGGCTCGGTGATCCGGCCGCTCGCCGACCGAGTCAAGCGGAGCGTCCTGACGCCCCGCGGCGGTGAGAGAGTGCTGGCCGGCGAGCAGATGGCTACGAGCCTGCTCCGCGGCGACTGGCTCTATTGGCCCTCGCTCACCTTCCGCACCGAGACCCTGCGCCGGATCGATTTCCGCGAAGGTTTGCCGATCATTCAGGATCTGGCACTGCTCATCGACATCGCGTTCGACGGCGGCGCACTCGTGTACACGCCCGAGCTCGCGTTCTCGTACCGTCGCCACGGCTCGAGCGCATCGCAGAAGACGTTGCTCGACGGGCGCAGGTTCCGCGATGAGCGGTCCTACTACAAGCTCGCTCGTGAACTGGCTAAGAAGCGAGGGTGGCGCCGCACAGCAAGGGTCGCTCGCGTGCGGCTCCTGGGACGCCTACATGCGGTGACCGAGGTCCCTGGCGTTCTGCGGCACGGTGACAGCGCTGGGCTAAAGTCGACCCTGGCCCATATCTTCGCCGTCTGACACATCCGAGAGGTCCCATTCATGGTCGAACAGGTACTCATCACCGGCGGAGCGGGCTTCATCGGCTCGCACCTGGCGCGCCGCTTCGCACGAGACGGACACCGGGTAACGGTCCTGGACTCGCTCGAGAAGCAAGTGCACGGCGACGACCCCGCCACCACCTCTCCCCTTCTCCGCGACGTCAGTGAAGTCGCCACGGTCCTCGAAGGCAGTGTGACTTCACCTGACCACCTCCGGCGCGCACTCGAAGGGGCGACGATCGTCATCCATCTCGCCGCCGAGACCGGCACCGGCCAGTCGATGTATGAGATCGACCGGTACACGGCGACGAACGTGGGCGGCACGTCCAAGCTGCTCGACATCCTGGCCAACAACAAGCACTCGGTGAAACGCGTCGTCATCGCTTCATCACGATCGATTTACGGCGAAGGCGCCTACCTCACCGAGGACGGCAGAACCGTCTACCCGGGCCATCGGGCCGATGCAGACATGGCGGCCGGCGACTTCGAGGTTCATCACCCCGGCGAAGGCGCGCTCACGCTGACGCCGACTGATGAAACAGCATTGCTTCACCCGTCGTCGGTCTACGGCATCACCAAACAGATGCAGGAAGCACTGATCATGACCGTCGCCCCCACGCTGGGGATCGAGGCGACCTCTGTGCGCTACCAGAACGTGTACGGTCCCGGGCAGTCGTTGAAGAACCCGTATACCGGCATCCTCTCGATCTTCTCGACGCTGATCCGCCAAGGCAAGGAGATCAACATCTTCGAGGACGGCGAGGAGAGCCGCGACTTCGTCTACATCGACGACGTGGTCGAGGCCACCTTCCTCGCGGCAACTCACCCCGCGGCGGCCGGTGAGATCTTCAACGTCGGCTCTGGCGTCGGAACCACCGTCAACGAGGTCGTCTCCGCGCTGTTCGCAGGACTCGGCAGAGAAGTCCCGACTCGGGTGTCCGGCAATTACCGCCTCGGCGACATCCGGCACAATATCGCCGACACGAGCAAGATGAGCCGCCAGCTCGGGTTCACCCCCGCGGTTTCTTTCAGGGACGGTGTCGCGGCCTTCACGCGCTGGGTGCTCACGGAGCCCGTCGAGCAGGACTCCTACCAGCGTTCGCTCGATGAGATGGCGGAGCGGAACCTGCTCAAGTGACACGCGCGTTGCACGAGCCGCAGGAGTTTCCCTTCCGCACGAACAGCCTGAACCTGTTCCGTCTGATCCTCGCGGCTCTCGTCCTGATCGCGCACGCGTATTACACCGCGGGCTACGACTGGTCTCCAGGGTTCAACGGTGAGAATCTCGGCGGGTGGGCGGTGATCGGCTTCTTCGTGATCAGCGGTTTCTTGATCACGAGATCGCGCCTGCGCACCGATGCAGGAGCATTCCTCGTGCACCGCATCGCCCGCATCATGCCTGCGTTCGTGATCTGCTTGCTGCTGACAGCCGCCGTGTTCGGACCGATCGCGATGCTGGCCACACACGGCTCGCTCGCAGGCTATGCGACGACCGCGCCCACTCCCCTCGAATACGTCTGGGGCAACCTGTTCCTGCACATCGACCACTATGCGATCGGCGAGTCGCTGAGCACAGTCCCTTACGCGAACACGTGGAACGGCTCGCTGTGGACACTGTACTTCGAATTCATCTGCTACCTCATCGTCTGGGTTCTCGGCGCGTTCGCGGTGTTCCGTCGCTCTGTACTGCTGACCGCCGGGCTTTGGGCGTTGTCGATCGCCGTGCGAATTCTCATGGCAACCGGGACGACCGGTGGACTCGACAGTGATTTCGAGTTGCTCGCGCGATTGCTGCCCTACTTCCTCGGGGGCTCGCTGGTGTATCTCATCATTCAGCGGTGGTCGTACGTGCCGCTGTTCGGTCTCATCGCTGCGCCGATCGCTGCTGTGCTGATGGTGTTCGTGCCCGTCGCCGGCGGACCGCTCGCCGCGCCGTTCCTCTGCTACGCCCTGCTCTACTTGTCGACACTCGTGCGGCAACCCGACTGGATCGCCCGCAACGACATCTCGTACGGCTTCTACATCTACGCCTGGCCGATGCAGCAACTGATCTTCATCTTCGGCGGCGCGCAGTTCGGAATCGTCGTGTACATCCTGATCACTGCCGTGGCGACGACGCTGCTCGCGGTGGCGAGCTGGTTCCTCGTCGAGCGACCTGTGATGCGGCTGGCGCGCGGCAGGACCGCGGTGCCGGTGCGCTCGAGCGCCTCCTGACGACGCCGTCAGGCCCGACGGCGTCGCGCTCGGCGACGTGCCTCGCCCCACAGCCGGAGCAGCAGCAGCCGCGACTGCAGCGCCTTGCGGATTCCACGCGGTCGCTCACTCGACGCGTTCTCGTCGTGCAGCCTGCGGCGCAACGTCGGCTGTTCCACATGCGCGAGTTCGCCAACGGCATTGGCCATCGTGGCGATCCACAGATCATGAGATTCAGTGAGGTACCCAGGAAACGGCAGCACCCGATCCAGGAAGTCGCGTCTGACAGCCATCGCGCACCCGAAGTACGGTGCGTCTCCGATCAGCATTCGCCATTGGTTCCGTCTGCGTTTCGGAGCATCCTCCGCTCTGAGGAGCCAGTCGTGACCGGTCAACGGCGAGCGCAATGGCGCATCGGTGCCCAAGAGCACGAGATTGGATGCCGCGACGGCGGCCGTCGCGGTCGCCCCGACAAGCAAGGCGCGTCGGCCCGGGATCCAGATGTCGTCTTGATCTGACAGCATCATCACATCGCCGGTTGCGAGCGCGAGCGCCTGCTCGAACGTACGCACATATCCGAGATTCTCTGCGCGCGGGTGAACGGAGACGCGCGGATCGCCGACCGCTTCGAGCAGTGGTACGGTGCCGTCCGATGAAGCGTCGTCGACGATGATGACCTCGTCCTGCGGCTCGAGCTCAGCGAGGATCGATGCCAATTGCTCGCCCACATAGGATGCGCCGTTGTACGTCGCCATGCAGACGCTGACGCGCAGCTCGGTCATGACTCGCCTCCCAGGAGATCATTCGGCCTGGCTGCGCTCTCGTGCAGCGCCCCTCTCAGCACCATCAGCTGGTATCCCGCGACGCATAGTTCGGAAATCGCAACCGCCCATGCGACAGCCGGCACCGAGCCGATGATTGCGAACAGGATGATCAGCGGCGCGCCGACGGCCGCGCCGACCGCGGTCGAGACCGCAAGCGCTCGAACCCGCCCGAGACTCACCAGGCAGGCGTAGCCGACGACCGCCGCTGTTGCGATCCCGATGAATGCCACACCGAGAGGCAGCGAGACCGAGATCGGCACCGTGATCTTGCCGACCGAGAGCAGCGTGGACACCCACGGGCTGAGCACTGCGATCAGTGCGCCCGCGATGATGCCGATAGCGATGGCCGCGAGCGTCGCGATGCGCATGCGTCGGCGCCGACCGCCGTCATCGACGGGGACCCAGCTCTGAAAGAACTGCTGAATGGGCAGGAATGCGATGGATGCGTATTTGAACAGCCGATCAGCATAGGCGTACATCGGCTGCAGTCCGGGCAGGAACGCCTGAACGGCGATCATGGGCAGGGTGACGTACAGTCCGCTCACGAGCGTCGCCGAGACGGCGTGACGTTGGGAGGCGAGAAGCGCCTTCAGAGGTGTACGGTCCACGAATTCGGCGTCCTGCGGCGATCGTTGCACGATCAGAGCCGATATGGTCACCGCCGCAACGTACCCGAGGCCCTGAAACAGCAGGTAGACCCAAAGCTCGCCTGTCATCCACGTGCCCACGAGCCCGAGCACCGCGCCGCCGACGGTGGGGGCGGTATCGAAGAGCAGCAATCGCTTCGGGCGCCCCTCACCCGTGAAGTACCAGTTCGCGCCGAGATATGGCAGCAGGTAGACGGCCGCGCCGAGGATCGAGATGAGCAGCTCACCGCGGGTGAGAATGATCAAGAGCAGTGCAAGAACCGGAAAGACGCATGCGTACAGCCAGGCGCGGGCCTGTAAGGAGCGCCGGAAGAACGCCGGCCGCCGTCCGACGGGAATACCAGCGACTGTGGCGGCGCCGACCGCTCCCCACCCGAACGCGACGAGGATGCCCCCGAACTGGGCAACGGTCTGGACGAGTGCGAGCCTGCCCCAGGCGATGTCCCCCACCGAAGCCGTCAGCACGGGGATCGAGACGATCCCGAGCAGCGTGACCAGGAGAACCGAGACAGTAAAGCCGCTCAGCCGCCCGACCGTGCGGCGCGCGCCGGCGTAGCTCACCTCTTTTTCCGATCGAGAACAGGCGCGTCCCAGATGATGCAGTCGGCAACAGGCTGCAGCGCGTCCGGCATGCGGCCCGTCCGCCCGCGGATCGCCGCGTTGATGGCTGCACGATACAGACGCCACAGCGCCCGGCGGGGCCTCGCCACCGCGAGAGCATTGACGAAGTGAATACCGTCGAGGAAAGTGTCTCGGATGATCTGCGCCGGCGCTGTCCACAGGTACTCGCGGTTGAGGACGATCCTGTTGCGCACGCGATAGAAGTAGCGGAAGGGTGTGCTCAGCGTGATCTCGGGTGGGATGCCGGGCAGGCGCACCGGACGGCCGAAGAACTCGCGACGATACTGTGTGCCGAGCGCATGTCCGAGGCGCAGACCGGGCGCCGCCAGTACCGCGTATCCCTCACGGCGCAGCCGCAGCTCGAACTCGGTATCGACGAGGTCGATGAAGTAATCTGCACGCAGCTCGCCGATGCTGTCCACCACGTTCAGCGGCAGCAGCATACCCGACTGGATGATGTTTGCCGCAGGGCCGTACGACGCAATCTCTCCGCGCGCCTGACGGACAGCGGCGAAGTACTCCGGCACGATCACACCGACCCGGACGTCGTCGGCGGTCGCCGCATCATAGGTGGCACGCAGCGCATCGACAAAGTCGGCAGGCACGAGCGAGTCCTGGTCGAAGGTGATGACGATCTCCGCGCCGGACTCGCGAGCGAGGCGGATGCCGGTGTTGAGAGCTCCTGCGATGCCGCTGTTCACAGTCTGCCGATGCACGGTGACGCCGCTGGCCGCGAGGCGATCGAGAGTCTCATCCGCGATCGGACCGGAACCGTCGTCGACGACGATGACACCGTCGACCTGAGCGGATACCGAGGCCACCGCATCCTCCGCTTCAACACCGGGGCGGAACGTTGTGAACACCGCCCAGGCGGTTGGAAGATTCGGTTTCATCGCGCACCTAGACTAGCCTCATTCGCTGATGCGAACCTCAGACAGGGAAGAGCGACGATGACCTCCGAACCTGGCCGCGGCGCCATCGTCCTGGCCGCATACTCCCCCGATCCGGAGCTCTTCCGCATCCAATTGCGCTCGTTGCAGGACCAGAGTGTTCGTGATTGGGAATGCATCATCTCTGTCGACGGCGAGCGAGATGCAGTGGAGAGTCTTGTCGCCGGCGTTGTCGCCGGTGACGAGCGCTTCCGGGTTGTGGGCGATGACGCACGCCGCGGTTTCTACCGCAATTTCGAGTACGGGCTCCGCGCCGTCCCCGCGAATGCCGCCTGGATAGCCCTCTGCGATCAGGATGATCGGTGGGAACCGAGCAAGATCGCGGACCTCCTACCCCACCTGAAAGAGGTGTCGCTGATCTCCGGACAGGCGCGCTTGGTGCGCTATCCGTCCGGCGAGGTCACCGGGGTGACCGACCGCGTCGATCACGGCGCCGTCCTCACGCTGCTGTCGAATCAGTTCACCGGTTCACTGTGCGTGTTCGACAGAGAGATTCTCGCCACGGCGCTTCCGTTTCCCCACGTCTCGAGCCGCGTCGCCACGCACGACCACTGGTTGGCAGTGGTCGCGGGCGCGTATCGCGGCACGCGGATCGTCGACGAGGTCGTACAGGATTACGTGCAGCACGATGCGAATGTGTTCGGCGATCCCAGTCGCCTGGAGAGCGCGGGCCTCGCCGCGTCAGTGCGCAATGTGCTCTCGCTGGCCGAGCGCTACGAGGGCTCTCGCTCCCCTCTGGCGTTGATGCGCATGACCTTCTGGACGTACGTCGGTTGGCGACAGGTCATGGTCGACACGCTGCGGTCGCGCAAGGGACTGCCCGATCAGCGGATCGAGGCGGCATTCGGCGTCGAACGCCGCTGGCCGGCGCTGAACGCGCTGCTACGCAGAGCTGCCCGGTCAGGCGTGGTGCCCGCCCGTTTCGTTCTGGAGTACCGCGCGAGTTGGCTCGCTGGTCTGCTCAGCGGTGGGCGCCACGCCGCCCGCGACGCGGCTCACCGCTCGCCCTGATCCTCACCCGCACGGTCTTCGAGTCGCCGCACACGTTCGCTCAGGGTTTCGCTCTCCGCGCGCAGGATCGCGGATTCTTCCGCAAGACGACGCACTTCTTCTTCGGCGCCGCTCAGCTCCCACGACAGGTGCAACGCGACGCCCATGAGCAGAAGGATCGCCGCGGCGAAGAGCAGGTTCGACGGCAACTGCACTCCCAGCGCCACGGTGAGCGCCTCCCAGAGCCCGGGGAAGATGCCAGCGATGAGCACAGCAAGTGCGATGACCAGCCAGAGCACCGCATACTTCTCGCGCAGTCGCCTCGTCAGCAGCATCCACAGCACGAAGGCGATGATGATGGCGGCAAGGACGATTCCCGCGATCGCGATCATTCGGCGCTCCCTTCGAGCGGTGTCCGTCGTCGAGGATTGCGCATGACCGCGAGCAGCAGTGCGAATGCCGAACGCAGCAGGTAGATGGCGGCGCCGATCGGATGCTGACTGGGGGTGCCATGGGAACGCGGCCGCATCGCGACGGGAACCTGGGTGACGGTGAGTCCGGCGTGCACCGCTGCCACGAGCGAATCGAGCGTGTCGCCGAGGTATTCGGCCGGGTAGTACGACACGTACTGTTCGATGGCGCGCCGGTCGGCGGCGCGAAAGCCGCTCGTGACATCAGTCAGCCGCGTCTTCGCGATCCGTGAGACGACCTTGGCGAGGACCACCATCGCCCAGCGCCGTGGACCGCGCACGGTGTAATCGCCGACATCGGCGAAGCGCGCACCGATCGAGATGTCTGCGTGCTCAAGGCCCGCCAGCACCTCGGCGATATCCGCCGGATCATGCTGACCGTCCGCGTCGACCTGGATCGCCTGCTGGTATCCGTGCCGTGCGGCGTAGGTGAAGCCCGTACGCATCGCGCCACCAACGCCGAGGTTGAATGGAAGGCGGAGAACGACGGCGCCGGCCGCTGCGGCGATATCAGCAGTCGCGTCCTTCGACCCGTCGTCGATGACGACGACGTCGTACTCAGGCGACGCGCGACGGATCTCCTGGACGGTCGTGGCGACGCTGTGCTGCTCGTTCCAGGCAGGCACGATCACGAGGACCTGTTTCGACGTCGCGGTCATGTTCGGTCTGTTCCATTCGTATCACTGGCGTCCACAGGCGACAACCTCATACAGTTTCGCATCTCCCTCGCTGTCGATGAGTCGCACAGCCGAGGAGTGCTCGAGATCGACGAGGCCCGGCAGCGGATTCGAACCTCCATGGACCTCACGTTCTCCGAAGTCCAGCACGTACCAGGCATCGAGGGATTCGATCGCCTGGCACACGTCGGGATCGTCTTCCGCATCGGAGAGATGATCGTTGATCTCTGCCATATCGCCCGACACTTCGACGAGGATATGCCGCATGAGAACGTCGCGTCCCGAGATCGCGTAGGCGAGTCCGGCGCCGGTATAGGGGTTCCCGGCGATCGTGACGTCCTCCGGCACCTCATCGCCGAGACGCTCGAGGAGAGCGAGCTCGTCGGCGCTCAGCAGGGGCGAGTCCCCATTCATCACGAAGGATCCATGTGCCGATTCCACAGCCGGCGGCACGACGGGGAGAGTGAAGGCGCACAAGGCGATGATGGAGGCGACCCCGGCGATCGCGGCCCGCGCGAACCGATTGGTCCGCAACCGCGGAATGCGGAACAGGTATTCGAGCGCAGCTCTCGCCGTACGGGCGAGCCCGAACGCTGCCAGCGGAAGGAGCGCGATGGCGAACAGCGCCGCGAGGCGAGGCCAGTTGTTGTACCAGCTGCCCGTTAGTGCGTCTCTCACCGTGCCCCACGGCGCGGCGATGACGATGACGTAGAGCGCCGCGCCGACTACCCACATCGCGGTAGCTATGAACGTCGCGACGCGGCGCTCGCGAATCGTCCAGTAGAGCCCGAGGAGGACGGAAGCGGCAACCAGCCAGGCGGCGGTGCTGTAGTAGAGCTGCACGCTCAAGGCGCTGCCGAGCGCGGTCGGGATATCCATCGCCGTCGGCCACAGACGGGTCGGCAGCGGGGGACGCAGCATCTTGAGCAGCAGCACGCCGATCGCGCCATAGGCGAGTAGCAGGACGACAGGAACGATTCTGGTGCGCCAGCCGGTCGCCGCGCGCCACATGCGGATGAGACCCCAGACGACCATGGGCAGGCTCAGTGCCAGCCACCCGACGAAACCACCCGGGTGCGCGAGCGCGAGCCCCGGTATCGTCCCGATGACGACGACGCACCACCACCACCATGGAATGACCACGTCACGCCATCCGATCTGGAACGCGGAGGCGGTGGCCGCGAGCGCCACCGGCAGCAGCGCGAGTGCGAGCTGATACGGGTACAGGACGCCATAGTGCATCGGCAGAAGAGGGAACGCTGGCACCGACGCCGAAATGATTCCCGACGCGACGGTGACGGAGCGGTTCGCTCCGATCAGCACTCGTGCGAGCAGCACTGCACCCAGGGGCCATATCAAGGCGGAGATCACCAGAGTCTGCGCGTTGATGGCGAGCGCGACGCCTGCGCCGCTGAGCTGCACGATCAGTGCCGCGAAAGCGTGCCAGGCCGAGGGGTAGAACGCCACCCCTCCGCTCGGACTCGTCATCCGGCCGAGTTCGAGGGGGGAAACGGTCCCGGTATCGGTGACATAGCGGATCGCGTTGAGATGGAAGACGTTGTCGAACGTCTGTGAAATCGCGTCCGGGGCACCGATGACCGTCGACACCTGAATCGCGAGGACGACAGCGATCACGGCGACGGTGCCGATCGTCCACTTCTCGAGCCCGACATTGCGGATGGCCGGCACCGGACGCACGCCCGCGAGTCTGCGCACGACGAGGATCATCACGGCTATCACGAGCATCGAGAGCAGCGCGGGAAGGATCGTCCACGCGAGCCCGGTCCATCCGGACACCACCGTCGCGATGCCGATCACGGTCATCGCGAACGCGGGTGTGACCGCCCAGACCCAGAGCCCGCGCAGTCCCATGAGCCACGCCAGTGGCGCACCGAGGATTGCGAGCACGACAACACCGACGAGGGCCGGCCAGAGGGCACCGAGCATTTCCACGAAAAGAACACCTTCCGACCGGGATCGCAGACCAGGATATCCGGCGATGCTCTGCGCCGCCTCGGCGACCTCCCGGGGATGTGTGTCACGATGGAGTCGTGAAGGGCATCATTCTCGCCGGTGGTTCGGGTACGCGTCTGCATCCGATCACATTGGGCGTCTCCAAGCAGTTGATTCCGGTGTACGACAAGCCGATGGTGTACTACCCGTTGTCGACGTTGATGCTCGCGGGCATCCGGGACATTCTCGTGATCACGACGCCGCATGATGCGGAGCATTTCGTGCGTCTGCTCGGCGACGGTTCCCAGTTCGGTATCAATCTGTCCTTCGCGCAGCAGCCGTCTCCGGATGGGCTGGCGCAGGCGTTCACGATCGGCGCGGATTTCATCGGTGGTGACAGTGTCGCGCTCGTGCTGGGCGACAACTTGCTCTACGGACCCGGGCTCGGCAGTCGCCTTCAGCGATTCGAGAACATCGACGGCGGAGCAGTCTTCGCATATTGGGTTGCTGAGCCCCAGGCGTACGGCGTGGTGGAGTTCGACGCCGACGGGAGGGCGATCTCGCTGGAGGAGAAGCCGGCGGCCCCCAAGAGCAACTACGCCGTGCCCGGTCTGTATTTCTACGACAACGATGTGGTCGAGATCGCACGCAACCTCGCCCCGAGCGCGCGCGGCGAGTACGAGATCACCGACGTGAACCGCGCCTACCTGGAACGGGACAAGCTGCAGGTCGAGGTGCTGCCCCGCGGCACCGCCTGGCTGGACACCGGCACCTTCGATCAGATGACGGACGCTGCGGATTATGTGCGCACGATGGAACGGCGCACCGCACTGAAGATCGGCGTCCCCGAAGAGATCGCGTGGCGACAGGGCTACCTCACCGACGACGAATTGCGCGAACGCGCAGAGAAGCTGGTCAAGTCCGGGTACGGCAGCTACCTTCTCGACACGCTCAAGAGAGGGCACGCATGAGCCGTCTGCTCGTCACAGGAGGGGCCGGATTCATCGGCTCGAACTTCGTCCACCACGTGGTGGGGAACACCGATCATCACGTCACGGTTCTGGACGCGTTGACGTATGCGGGCAACCGGGCGTCTCTTGCAGGTCTGCCCGAGGACCGGGTTGCGTTCGTGCACGGCGATATCACTGACGCGGCGCTCGTGGATGAGCTGTTCAGCGAGGCGGATGCTGTGGTGCACTATGCCGCTGAGTCCCACAACGACAATTCACTGCACGACCCGCGGCCGTTCCTCGACACGAACATCGTCGGTACGTACACGTTGCTCGAAGCCGCCCGTAAGCATGACACCCGTCTGCATCACATCTCCACAGATGAGGTGTACGGGGATCTGGAACTCGATGATCCGGAGCGGTTCACGGAGAACACGCCGTACAACCCTTCATCCCCGTACTCGTCGACGAAAGCCGGCAGCGATCTGCTGGTGCGGGCGTGGGTGCGTTCATTCGGCGTACGGGCGACGATCTCGAACTGTTCGAACAACTACGGGCCCTTCCAGCACGTGGAGAAGTTCATCCCCCGGCAGATCACGAACGTGATCCGAGGCATCCGCCCCAAGCTCTACGGCGCCGGCGAGAATGTGCGCGACTGGATCCATGCTGACGACCACTCCTCCGCCGTGCTCACCATCCTCGACAAGGGCGTCATCGGGGAGACCTACCTCATCGGCGCGGACGGAGAGCGCAACAACAAGGATGTCGTCGAGTTGATCCTGCAGATCATGGGTCAGCCTGCGGACGCGTACGACCACGTCACCGACCGTGCCGGGCACGACCTGCGCTACGCGATCGACTCCACCAAGCTGCGGACCGAGCTCGGCTGGGCTCCCTCGTTCGGAGACTTCGAGTCGGGGCTGTCCGCGACCATCGAATGGTACCGCGACAACGAGAGCTGGTGGGCGCCGTCCAAGGACGGCGTCGAGGCGTTCTACGCGGAGAAGGGCCAGTGAGCGAGATCTTCGGCAAAGCGCTGCAGCGCATCGAGACGCCGATCCCGGGGCTGGTGCTGTTCGAGCTGCCCGTGCACGGCGATTCACGCGGCTGGTTCAAGGAGAACTGGCAGCGCGAGAAGATGGTCGCCCTCGGCCTCGAAGACTTCGGCCCCGTGCAGAACAACATCTCGTTCAACGATGCCGTCGGCACCACCCGGGGCATACACGCGGAGCCTTGGGACAAGTGGGTCTCAGTCGCCACCGGACGTATTTTCGGAGCCTGGGTGGACCTGCGCGAAGGACCGACATTCGGCGCGGTCTTCACCACTGAGATCGACCCGTCACGCGCGATCTTCGTGCCACGCGGCGTCGGCAATTCGTATCAGACTCTCGAACCCGACACCGCGTACGCCTACCTGGTCAACGACCACTGGTCGCCTGACGCCGAGTACGCGTTCCTGAACCTCGCCGATGAGACGGTCGCGGTCGAGTGGCCCATCCCGCTCAGCGAGGTGGAGATCTCCGACAAGGACAGAGCTCACCCGCGGCTGGCGGATGTCACCCCGATCCCCCCGCGCAAGATACTCGTGCTCGGTGCTGCGGGACAACTCGGCCTAGCGCTGCGGAAGCAACTCGGCGAGGCCCCACATATCGAGTACGCGACTCGCGCCGACCTCGACGTCACCTCACCCAGCCTCGACGAGGCACGCCGCTGGAGGGACTACGGCCTCATCATCAACGCTGCTGCGTTCACAGCAGTAGACCTCGCTGAGACGCCGGATGGCCGGGAAGCCGCCTGGTCAGCGAACGCCACCGCTGTCGCCGCGATCTCGCGGATCGCAGATCGATACGGCGTCACTCTCGTGCACGTGTCGAGCGACTACGTGTTCGATGGCACACAAGACGATGCATACTCCGAGTCGGCGCCGCTACGACCGTTGGGCGTGTACGGACAGACCAAGGCAGCCGGAGATCTGGCGGCTTCGACTGCGGCCCGCCACTATATTGTCAGGACGTCCTGGGTGATCGGGGACGGCTCGAACTTTGTACGCACGATGCACTCGCTTGCGCGACGCGGCATCGACCCGCGTGTCGTCGGAGATCAGGTCGGGCGTCTCACGTTCACGTCCGATCTCGCGGAGGCGATCGTGCACCTCTACCGGAGCAAGGCTGCGTATGGCATCTACAACGTGACCGGCACCGGAGAACCCGCCTCATGGGCGCAGGTCGCAAAAGATGTCTTCCGGCTCGCAGGACGCGAACCCGAGCGGGTTGCTGCTGTCAGCACCGAAGACTACTTCTCCTCCGCTCCCGGGCCGGTAGCCGACCGTCCACGCAACAGCGTGCTGGATCTTTCGAAGATCGTGGCAAGCGGATTCACGCCGAGGCCATTCAGCGAATCCCTGGCTGCGTATATCGACCACCTGGAAAGGAACGCCGAGTGAAGTTGAGTGTTATCGGGTGCGGCTACCTCGGCGCCGTGCACGCAACCGCGATGGCCTCGATAGGCCACGAGGTCGTGGGTATCGATGTCGACCCAGACAGGATTGCACTTCTGTCCGCGGGAAAAGCCCCCTTCTACGAGCCCGGATTCGACGACTTGCTTCGAGAGACGATCTCGACCGGGCGTCTACGGTTCACCACTGACCCGAGTGAGCTGGAAACCGCCACCGTGCATTTTCTCGCTGTCGGGACTCCGCAGCGCCAGAACGAGGACAGCGCCGACCTTCGCTACATCGATGCTGCAGTCGAGAGCCTCCTCCCGAATCTCGCCGAGCACTCGCTGGTGGTCGGCAAGTCGACTGTACCTGTGGGCACCGCACAACGTCTCGCGAGCATCATCGAGCAGACTGGTGCGCGGTTGGCCTGGAATCCTGAGTTCCTGCGCGAAGGGTTCGCCGTGCAAGACACGCTCGAACCCGACCGAATCGTCTACGGTGTCAGCCACCCTGATGGTGCGGAAGTCGAGCTTCTTGACAGAGTTTACGCACCGACGCTCGCTCTGGGCGTGCCGAGGCTCATCATGGACTACGCCACGGCGGAACTTGTGAAAGTCGCCGCCAATGCGTTCCTCGCTACCAAGATCTCGTTCATCAACGCGATGGCTGAGATCGCCGATGCCACGGGTGCAGATGTCTCCCAACTCGCCGACGCCATCGGCCATGATGCGCGTATCGGTCGCCGCTTCCTCAACGCCGGGCTCGGGTTCGGCGGCGGTTGTCTCCCGAAGGACATCCGAGCATTCGCTGCTCGCGGTGAAGAGCTCGGGCATGGAGCTTCTCTTCGGTTCCTCCGTGAGGTCGACGAGATCAATCTGCGCCAGCGCACTCGCCTCATCGAGACGATATCGGAACACCTCGACTCCAGCGTCGTCGGGCGGCGCATCGCGATCCTCGGGCTGGCGTTCAAGCCGAACTCCGACGACACGCGAGATTCGCCAGCGCTTGAGGTCGCAACGCGATTGCATGCAATGGGCGCAGAAGTCATCTGCTACGACCCGGAAGCGATCACGACCGCACGCGCAGCTCGCCCTCACCTGAACTTCGCTGACAGCATCGAGAGTGCCCTCACGGGAGCCGACATCACCGTGATCGCTACGGAGTGGGACCAGTTCCGGACTCTCGATCCGGCCGCTGTGTCCGACCTCGTCGGCCAGCGAATCGTCATCGATGGGCGCAACTGCCTCGATCCCGCACTTTGGCGAGCAGGAGGTTGGACGTACCGTGGCCTCGGTCGGCGCTGACCCCGGCATCACGCGCGCTGAACCCCGTCCTCACGCTCCTAGTGCGCCGCGCACCGATATCCAGGCGCTTCGTGCGTTCGCTGTCGCAGCCGTCGTTCTGTTCCATGTCTGGCCGTTAGCGATCACCGGAGGGTACGTCGGCGTCGACGTGTTCTTCGTCATCTCCGGGTACCTGATCACCGGTCAGCTGGTGCGTCTTCGTGCCCAGGGTACGCTTCGTCTGGGCGCGTTCTGGGCGGCACGCGCACGGCGGCTGCTGCCAGCCGCGCTGCTCGTGCTGCTCGCCAGCACCGCCCTGACGCTTGCGTTCGCCCCGGCATCGCTCGTCACGCAGTACTTGCGTTCGATCGTCGGAAGCACTCTCTACGTTGAGAATTGGGTGCTCGCCGCGGATGCAGTCGACTATCTGGGTGCAGACAACGCGCCTCCGATCGCGCAGCACTACTGGTCGCTTTCAGTTGAAGAGCAGTTCTACGTGCTCTGGCCCCTGCTGATACTGCTGATGACCTCCGCCGCGATCGTCCGGCGAGTGGGTCGCTCCTCGTTGCTCGCTTCCGTCGTGATTATCAGCGGATTGAGCCTCCTGCTCAGCCTGGTGACGACGTTCACAGCGCCTTCGTTTGCGTATTTCGCAACCCCCGTTCGAATGTGGGAGTTCGGGTTCGGTGCCGTCGTCGCGATTCTCCCCACCCTGCTCATCGCCCCCGCTACGCGCACGGCGATCTGGCTGGTGAGTTGGACGGGCTTGCTCTACTCGGCATTCTTCTTCAACGCGGAGACCCCCTTCCCCGGTATGGCCGCCATCCTCCCCGTCACTGCAACGGCTGCCTTGATCTGGATCGGTCCAGAACCCCCGTTCCGCCTTGCGAGCGCGGCACAGTGGCGCCCGATCCAATGGATCGGTGACAACTCCTACGGAATCTACCTCTGGCACTGGCCGCTGATCGTGATAGCTCCGGCAATCGTCGCGGATGATCTCGAGCTCTGGCAGAACGTGTCCCTCGTGATCCTCACGGTCGCGCTCGCCGCCCTCGGCAAGCGCTTCGTCGAAGACCCAGTACGCTATGGTCGACTCGCCAGGGCACGCCCGCGCACGGTGTTGCTTTTGGCTGCTTCCGGCATGGTCGTGGTCCTTGCCGCCGCGGGATTGCCGGGCATTGTGATCACGACTTCCGTGCAGGCGCAGACGGCGCAGGCGCGAGAGGATGTACTCGATCCTGACTCTTGTCGCGGGGCCAATGCCCTCCTGAACTCGGAATGTGACAAGGAACGCGATCTCACCACAGGTGCGGACCAACTGATCCCTTCTCTCGCTGGTCTCTACGACGACACCGACGGGGCGTTCGCGTGCTATCAATCAGAGCAAGCTCGTATCGAGCCTTGCCGTATCGGCTCGAATGCCCCCGATGCGACCAGGATCGCGCTGACGGGTGATTCGCACGCCGCGATGCTGATACCGGGTCTGCGGGACGTAGCGGTCGCGGAGAACTGGGCCATCGACGTGTACGTGGGACGCGGTTGCGTCTGGTCTGCGGATTCCGATCCCACCTGCAGCGACCGCCAAGCCGCACTCGACTCCGACCTGCTCAGCAACGACTACAGCGCGATTCTTGTGACAGCTTGGAACCAGCCGGACGCCTCCGCGCAGATCCGGGAAGAGCGGGCTACTGAGTACGCTGCACGTTGGCGCACCGCGATCGACAACGGAATCATGGTGATTCCAATCCTCGACAACCCGTCGGTTCCGCAATCGTCGGCCGATTGCCTGGCGTCGACTTCGAGCTTCTCCCGCGAGACATGCTCGTTCCAGCGGTCCGATACCGGTCTCGAAGACCCCTTGGAGATCGCAACGCGCCAGGTGGGCGCGGAGTCGGTCGACCTTCGATCCGCGTACTGCGATTCAACTGGTACATGCCCCATGGTGTTAGGCGGCGTTGTCGTGTACCGGGATCTGCATCACATCACCGCAACGTTCAGCCACTCGCTCGCCGTCTACCTCGCCGAGGATGTTTCGAGAGTTCTGGCCGCATCCACATCGCCGCGTCCATAGGAGATCACGATGACCTCACTCGTTTCGATAGTGACCCGCACCAAGGATCGACCAGTTTTCCTCCGTCGCGCATTGGCGAGTATCGATGCTCAGACGCTTCGCGATTGGGAACTCGTCATCGTCAACGACGGAGGCGCGCCAGACGCCATTGATGCTCTGCTTTCCGAACTGAGCCCGGCGACCAGGTCCAGAATCCGCGTCGTCACCCACGATGAACCCAGGGGCCGATGGCAGGCCGCCAACGCCGGGATCAAGGCCTCTTCCGGCGACCTGCTCATACTTCACGATGATGACGATTCGTGGGCAGCGACTTTCCTCGAACGAGCATCCACGTACCTCGCCGCCAACCCCGACAGAGTCGGCGTCGTCTCTCGCATCGAGATCATCTGGGAGGAGCGGTGCGGAGACACGATCGTCGAGAAGAGCCGCGAACGGTTCCTGCCGGAATCCGTCGCGCCCCTGCTGATGGATCAGCAGCGCTTCAACCAGTTCGTCCCGATTTCGTTCCTCTATCGACGTTCGTTGCACGACGTGCTCGGGCTCTATACCGAGTCGCTCCCCGTCGTGGGCGACTGGGTGTTCAATACTCGGGTTCTGGAGCTGGGCCCTCTCGAGTACCTGGATCCAGCCCCGCTTGTGTACTGGCATCAACGACCTGGCGCCAGCGGCTCCGACGGGAACAGCGTCATCTCGGCCAGAGCGGAGCACGCGCGTGTCGACGCTCTCCTCCGAGATCAGCAGTTCCGAGATTACATCGCACAGCACGGTCCGGGCGGCGCGCTCTACTTTGAACGTCGACTGCGGCAGACGGAGGAACTTGTCAAGCGGGAGATGCAAGCGTTGCGTCATGACTCGATGCATCCACTACGCAGCGTGTATCGCCGCGCCCACAGCCTGTTCTCACGTCGCGTCAAGTAGGATCCCATGGTGCTTTCCGGTCCCCGTATCTGCGTGTTTCCGTCCTGGCTGGGCAATCCCTATTTGAACCTGATGAGTCTTGCGCCGTCGGCCGCAGGTTACGAAGTCATCGGACGTGCCGCCTATCAGTCCCTGCTCTCCTCACTTGCAGCGCTCGGTTCCGGTGACGTGCTCCACATCCACTGGACCTCGCCGATCGCGCAATCAGCCCGCAACAGCAGACAAGCGCAGCGACGCGTCCGCGACCTCGAATCGGCGCTGTCCGCCGCGCGGCTCCGAGGAGTGAAGGTGATCTGGACGGTGCACAACCGCCTCCCTCATGAATTGATGCACGCGGCGTCGGAGAAGCGCCTCTACGAAGTCCTCGCCGATGCATCAGATGTGATCCACGTCATGGCTCCGGCCACCGCAGAGCTTGTATCCGACGTGGTGACGCTTCCCGCCGAGAAGATCGTCCAGATCCCGCACCCCAGCTATCTCGGCGTGTACGACTCCGGCATCTCGCGGGAGGAAGCGCGACTGAGTTTTTCTCTGACAGACGACGATTTCGCGATTCTCTTCCTCGGCCAGATCCGCCCGTACAAGGGCATAGATCTGCTGTTGAAGGCCGTCGACGAGACAGTGCGCTCGGATGGCCGTCGCCCGATACTTCTTCTTGCCGGGTCTGCGAATGCCGAAGCCATCACCCAGTACGAGGAGCTGAGACCGGCCAACGTTCGTACGATCACCTCGTTCCAGTCGGTTCCGGATTCCGACGTGGCGAGATGGTACGGGGCGGCCGACGTCGCTGTCCTGCCGTACCGTGCGATTCTGAATTCTGGAAGCCTTCACCTGGCGGCGACGATGAACGTTCCAGCGATCCTGCCGGGCATTCCCCACCTGCAGGAGCAGTTCGGCGCGCAGCCGTGGGTTTCATTCTTCGACACCCAGAGGCCAACAGAATCTCTCGCCGAGCTGTTGAGTGAAGACAATCGGCTTGCCGCTCTCGCCCCCGATGTCTACGACCGTTTCAACGACGAGATCAGCCCCTGGACGGTGTCGCTCTCATACCTGCAGGTCCTGGACCGCATCGCCGGCTAGTTCCAGCGTCGGCGCACTGCCGACAGAGCCTTGAGCGCGAGTCGACGAGGCGCACGGACCACCCAGTGTGCGCGGCGCTCGAGTTGAATCCATGCGCCGGCTTGTTCATAGAGCACGTTTTCGAATGGTCGGTACTCGGGCACGTCGGCATCAGCGTATGCGGACACGATGGCTCCGTCCGCGAACAGGAAGGCGGGCTGCAGTGAAACGCCACGCGGAAGTCGTGAGATCGCGAACTCCACTTCGGAACTCGGCTCGCCCGATGCTGCAGTCCTCCTCACGGTCTTGGCGGGCTGCACGACGTGGCCGGGTGCCCATAGCACCGGAGCCGCTTCCTCGGACGAATCTCGGATGCGAAGGCGCAGCGGATCGCCCCCGAACAAGGGCGTCACAGTGCCCTCGACGGTCCGCTGACGATGAGCCGCTCCAGCGATGTCCCCACCGCTGAGCTCGGGGACCAGCGAACGAATGGCCGGGCCGAAGCGCACGCTTGCCGCAGTAGCCAGCTCGACCCAGGCGGCTTCAATCTCCGGTCCCTCGATGCGTACGTTCTTCAACGTGCGGGCGACTCCGATGCACAGCTCGTCCTCAGGGACAGCATCCGGGCTCGACGCATCGAGGCTCGAGAGAAGAGCTCGAGTGGCGCGAAGCCGAATGAGCCCCTCATCGTTGCGCCAGACACCGCCATCCACCGTTTGGGCCACCGCACGCGCCGCAAGCGAGTCTCCGGATGCGAGGAGCCGCATCGTCAGACGCTTCCGCGCGTCGATCCAGGTAGCGGGCGGCTCGATCTTCGACAGCAGCTCCGAGACGTGATCAGACACCTTGTCCGAGTCCGCCCCGTGCTCAGTCAGCACTGCCAAGTACTTGCGCGCGTGGAAGAAGCCGTCGCGGTCGTAGATCAGAGCGGAGTATCGCGCGGCCAACTCCGTGTCATGCACCGAAGCGATCAGGTCGGCACACGCCATCTCCTGGGACAGATAGCTCAAGAACGACGCAGACGACGAGGCCTTCGCCGTCATAGAAGTGTTGCCGGGCCGGTCCCGGTACAGGTACACGACATCGTCGATCACATCGATGGCATCGGCCATGATGTATGCAGTCATCATCGGCACGATGTCGTTCGATCGCGGAACATCCGGGAAACGGATGCCGTGCCGATTCCAGAAGCCCCGATCGAATGCCTTGTTCCAGCACGGTCTGCTGAAGATCATCGTCGGAGCCTCAACGAGAGTCACACCCCGTACCGCATGATCGAACACGCGCATGCTTGCAGTGGGTCGCCAGGTTCTCGTGGGTGAGAATTTGAGGTAGTCGCCGATTGCAACATCAGACCCGCTGTCGGTCAGCGAGGAGACGAGCGCTCGATAGGCCCCGCGAGGCACGATGTCGTCGCCGTCGGCGAAGACGATGTATTTTCCGCGCGCGCGCGCCACGCCTTCGTTCCGCGCTGACCCGCCGCCCTTGCTCTGCGCTCGCACTACGGTGACTCGATCGTCCTTCGCAGCGATGCTCTCCACCAGCTCAGGGGTGCCATCAACCGAGCCGTCGTCCACGACGATGATCTCCATACCGTCGACATCCTGCACGAGTATCGACCGCAAGGTCTCCTTGATCCAGCCGCGAACATTGTGCGTGGGGATGATCACCGAGAGAGTGCATCCCGTTTCCGCTTGAAGCTGCGAAGCCGCCATCGTCATCGCCGGCTCTTCTTGAGAACGTCGATCGCATCGACGATAGGACCATCGAAGATTTTCCGCCCGCGGTTGATCACGATTCCTCTCTCACACAGTTCCTCGACCATCTTCATGTCATGACTGACGACCAGCATCGTCACGCCGGTTTCCGCGAGTTGCTGGATCCGCACGCGACATTTTTCACGGAATGGTGCGTCGCCGACGGATAGCACCTCGTCGACGAGCAGTATGTCGAGGTCCACATGTATGGCGACCGAGAATGCGAGGCGCATGAACATGCCCGAGGAATAATGTTTGACCTCCTGATCGATGAAATCACCGATCTCGGAGAACTCCAGAATCTCATCGAAACGCGCTTCGGTTTCCGCGCGGCTCATCCCCAGAATCGCTGCGTTCAGGAATACGTTCTCGCGCCCTGTCAGATCAGGGTGGAATCCCGCACCGACCTCGATCAGCCCTGCAACTCTGCCTCGAGTGAGGACGATACCCTCGTCGGGCTCGAGCACACCGGAGACCAGTTTGAGCGAGGTCGACTTTCCAGAACCGTTGAACCCGAGCACCGCGACCGACTCGCCCTCGCCGACCTGGAAGGTGACGTCCTCCAGAGCTGTGAACGAGTCCGCCCTGACCTTCCGCCCTCGCAACCAGCCGACGAACGCTTCCTTGAACGAATGCGAGTTGCGCTTGATGAAGCGTTTGGTGACATGGTCGACGATGATGCTCGGCGTCGACTGAGTGAGAACCTCGATTTCCGACATCACAGATCCTGCGCGAACGTTCGCTCGTAATGACGGAACACAGCCTGTCCGATCAGCAAGATGCACAGCGTGAGGATGACAGCGCAGAGGGATGCCCATCCGAAGAAGGACGGAAGCCCCTCCGTCGTGTCGACGGTCGGCTCCCAGAAGGCGACATGGAAGAGTTCGACCGCAACGGTGATCGGGTTGACGGTGTACAGGAAGGTCGCCCAGGGATAATTGTGAAATGTTTCAGCGATGAGGACCCAGCTGTAGAGCACAGGTGATGTCCATGTGGAGAACATCTTGATCAGGTCGACGAAATTCTGCGCGTCCCGGTAGCGAACGTTCAATCCGCTGAAGAGCATACCCAGACCGAGCGAGAACGCGAGAATCAGGAAAAGTCCCAAGAGAGCTCCGACGAGGCCAGCAACCGTGGGCACCCATCCGATCAGCAAACACACCACGAGCAGGATTGCCATCTGCGGAAGGAAGTGGATGACCGCTCCGACGATGGCCGCAACGGGGAAGAGTTCACGCGGCATGTAGATCTTGCGCACAAGCGCCCGGTTGTCCACGATCGAGTTCGTCGCGTTCCCGAACGCCTCGTTGAACAAGTTGACGATCACGATGCCGCTGAACAGGTACACCGCATAGTTCTCAAGACGATGGTTCTGAAGAACGATCCCCATCACGAAGTAATAGATGGCGAACTGCGACGCCGGCTTCACATACGACCAGATCCAGCCCAGAGTGGAATTCCGATACCGAGTCGCCGTCCCCTTGCGGATGAGAACCCGAAGCAGGTAGCGCCACCGGAATACATCAAGCAAGCCACTTCCGCGGCCAGGCCGATCGTACATCGAGACATCGACGAACGTCCCTGCCAATTGCGGTCCTCTCCTCCACGGGCGACCGCAATTCGCGCAGACGCCCGCAACAGTCTATCCGGGCAACCTGTGAGTCTCTCAGCCGACGCGTCGCGTGCGAAGCACATCGTCGAGCAGCGTGCGCGCCCTGGCGTCGAACGAGTGGACCGACGCAACGCGGGAAGCCATCGTCGCCATCTCGACGTCGCCCGGCCACTGAGTCGAGTCCGCCGCTAGCAACGCTTTCAGCTCGTCCGCGCTCGAATACGTGCGGACTTGGTCGCCGAAGATCTCGTGCAATCCCGCAACGTCATCACTGACGATCCTCGCCCCAGTCGCAGCGGCGTCGAACAGCCGGTTGGAAAGAAAGCCACCGCGGCGCATGTCGTCCCAATGATCGTTGAGCACGACACGGGCGCCGGAGTATGCCTGCGGCAGCAAGGTGTTGGGTATCGATGCTCCGCGTATGTGTCGCGAGTCCAGATAGCGCTCCCAACCGTCGTCACCATAGACGCTGAGCTCAGACGTCACCTCAGAAGCGTCGAGGACAATTGGTCGTCGTTCTCCTCGGGTACGACCGACGAAGAGGACGCCTCGTCTGACGCGTGCGTTCCCTTCGTTGCGGAAGCGCGTCGAATCCGTTGCTTGGAGCAGGGGCAGCACCTCGACACGGGACAGGGCCGCCTGTTCTTTCGCCCACACGGGCCCCGCCGAGTAGACGCGGTCCCAGCCTGCGCTCAGCTCATCGATCGTCACACGATCCGGATGAGAGATGACCCAGAGTAGGTTCGTGGCACCGGGCTGCGGTGTATAACGCTGCAGGCCCCGCAGGGTGAGCGTTATGTCGTCCCAGCCGGAAGATTCCGGTCGTTCCCAAGAACTCGTCCGATCGAGCAACACTTGCTGCCCGAGTCTCCGGAGTGCTGCTGCAAGGTCGGCGGCAAAAAACGAATCACCCCAGAGGTCGCCTCCAATCGTGCCAGGGCTCGAGAACTTTATCGCCCACCGCAGTCGCGGTGGGTGCTCGACGACCCGAACGGCGGCGCGTTCGATCCGCCACTCGGGCTCGCGCAGATCGGCCGTCTGCTTGGGGAGCCAGCGCACATCGGCAACGCGGAGGCCTGTGCCATCGAGAACGTGACGGTCGTCGAGTTCCGTCAGCAGCTCATGACGCCACCGCTGGGCGAACCGGTGCCGATTCGGCGTCACGTGCGCGAATCGCCCCTCTGTCTTGCTCTCCAGATGGACTACTCTCGCCCCCATCGCTAGGCGAAGCGGGCGTCGCGTCTGCTGCTTCAACCGCAGACACAGATCGATGTCCTCCATGCCGTTGACGTACTCGGCATCGAATCCTCCCGCCTCCAGGTAATCGAATCGCCTAACTGCCAGACAAGCTGCCGTCAGTGCCGAGAAGTTGTAGTCGCCCAGCTCGACCGGCACGTCGTCGAGGTGGAAGCCGCTGAACAGGTGTCGGGGCATCGACAGTCCACCAGCGAACACCGTTCCCGCCGATTGAACGGTGCGGTCGGCAAAGAGCAGCATCGGCTGCGCCGCTGCTGCCGAGGGAAGAACAGACAGCAGGACGTCGAGCCAGGCCTCCTGCACGAGCGTGTCGTTGTTGAGGAAGACCACCGCATCCGACTTCGCGACGCGTGCTCCGAGATCACTGGCTACGGCGAAATCTGTGTTCCGGGGCAGCCGTACGAGCTGCACGCGAGAATCAGCAGCGAAGGCCTGACCGAGAATCGCGCCCACCGCGCGACGGGAACCGTTGTCGACAACGATCACTCCGACGTCCTGACTCGCCAGCACAGCTCGCACAGCTTCGAGCGTCATGCGCCAGTCCTGATAGGTGGGGATCACCACCGTCGCACGAAGACCGTCGGGCAAAGTGCATTCGATCTCAGGCATGTGATTCTTACGCGCGAGGTTCGCTCCGGCGCGATTCGCATGCACGTTCGCATCGTAGGCACGAGCCCAGAAGCGGTCGCCCTCGATCACCATCCCATCACCCGCGATGGCGAGTCGAGCGACGGCGTCAGCGTTGAGCCCATAGTCCCAACGTGCGTCAGGGGCGATCCGGTCGGTGCGGAACACGATCCCGGCCGCGTCGAGCCGAGAATGCCAGAGTGCGCTCGACAAGGAGCCCCACTGCTGCGGGGCATGAGGCGTGTAAGCGGCCGCCGCGGATGCCTGCGGGTTCGCCTCGAGCGCACGCGTCATGTCGATCAGGCCGTTGGGCTTCCACCGCTGGCCCGGTCGCCACAGCGTCCATGCAGGGAACCCGTTCTCCTCGACGAGCGCAGCCGCGGTCGCCCCGAACGGCGTGCCCAGCCCAGAGCTGCGGAACGAAACCCGTTGTCCGTCCAGTTGGACGGACAACGGCGGCTCGTGGCCGTCGTCTGCATCGGTTACGACGAAAACAGCGGCAGTGCCAGCATCTTGAACCTCCGTCAGCTCACGGAGCTCTTCGACGTGGGCCGGCGAGACCAGATGGCGGCCATCCACAATCACCGCGACGTCGAGGGGCGCCCCTCCTCGGAACGCCACTCGCCGCCCCTGCCGTGGTTCAGCCTCGAACGACGCGTCTGTGGATGCAGCCTCTCGCATGCTCCCCAACGAAATCTGTTCCTCGCCCTCGGGGAACACGGACTCATCGTCCTCCGCTTCAAGCAAATCGCCGAGCGAACGACCATCGCTGTGCGCAGGGCTGGTCGTGGAGTGCTCGCCTCCCAAGACGTATTGGAACAACTGGTTGAAGGCTCGCGGTCCGCGTTGCTGGGAGCGGTCGTGCGCAGCGTGCCACTCGGGCTCGAAAGCCCAGTTCGGAGTCAGGCCGTCGTTCTCGCCGGAGACAAGGTAGTCATCCAGTGCGGCGCGCCAGCTCAGGAAAGGTCGAGCGCGCCCGTAGTGCTCGAGATCGAAGAACCCGGCGGCTTCGATCCTGGGGACTACATGCGACGAGTCAGCCAACAGCGCGCGCAACTCTCCCCAGGTCATTCCGCCGCGCACGAGAAGGGCATCCCGTTCGGCCGCCGAAGCGGCCAGGAAATCAGCCGTCGAGCCGATGAGCGAGGTCTTGCCCGCCTCCCGCATTTCGCTCAGATCAGCGATTCCGACGAGCGCTCCCAATCGGGGACGCGCCTCGGCGACAGTGCCGAACTCCCGCAATTCATTGCGAAGCCGTACGGCCTCGTCCATCGACGATCGTGCCATCGGCCGATCGAGGAACGGGTGGGGAAGCACGCCTTCGCGCCACCCGTCAGACAGGTAGTGCTCCGCCGACGCGGCGTCGGTCTCGAACCGCATGCCGAGGAGAGCACCATAGTACTCCCGTGAAGTGACCCGCTCCGGAAAAGCCAGCGCGGAAACCGGGTCGGGCGACTCCTCCGCATGACGCCTCTGCTTCCACCATCTCATCCGACTCATCCAATCGAATCCTGTCGAGCCCAGTCCCGGTCCAAGTCTATTGGCCGACGGATCCGTCCGATCGACTATCGGCACGAACCATCACGCAATGCCAAGGGCCGCACAGGTGGTGGCTTCGAGGGACGTCAGCACAGACCCACTCGGCGGATTGGCGCGTGTGAAGACGCCACCGTTCGCGGAATACACGATCCCACCACACGATACCCACGTCGTCAGCGCCGGCCTCCTCGCGAATGCGGACAGCGCAGCGACGCTCTCGATCTTCGCAGAACGCGGCAGTCCGAACGCAGATGCCATGTCCCACGACGGCAAGTGGATCAGAGTGAGTCCGTCGACCAGATGCACCTCACTTGTTCCATCTGCACGAACGAAGGATCCTGGTGACATGTACGTCGGTCCAGAGGCGAATGCGGTCGCGGTGCCGGATCGCAACTGAACAACACGCGGATAGGCCCCTCCCGCGATGGCACGGACCTGGGCCGTCGTCACGACGTGACGCGTGACGCCCCCTGTGACATGCAGAACGGCATCGCTACCGGCAAAACGAACGAACAACTGGGTCGCCACCGAAGCGCCGCCTGTGTTCAGACGAGCGCACGTCGCGGCGTCGAGTGCCGTCGTCGCGATCCCTGTCGTGTTTCCCGCAATGAGCTGACTCAATCCCGCTCCGGATGGCACATAGTACTTGCCGTTGCACGCAAGAACAGCAGTGAGTGCGCTCTTCTTGCGTTGGCTGATATTAGCCGACGGAACCGTCGCCTTGGTCCGGCTCAGCCCAAGATCTTGCGCCATGTCCCAGGAGGGCAGATGCAGAAGTCTTCCGTCCAAGGTCGCGAGATACACCTCGGCCGTCCCCGCTGCTGAAACGAATTGGCCCGGTGCGAACTGAAGTTGCGAGCTGACTGCGAACTTCGCCCGGGACGCTGGTGCCATCACGGCCGCATACGGATCGGCCTTCCCGCCGTTGGCCGCGATCCGAGCCGCAGCGTCATAGAGAGGGATCAGCGTGTTCCCTGAAATGCGGTGCACGGTGCCGCCTTCGGCAACGCGCGCAAACGCCGTCACCTCGGGCCCGGCCCCGATCCGCGCGAAATCATCATCGGCCATCTGCACGACCCGGTCACACGATCCGCCCCAGGAGGTCACAAGATCGCAGGTGGGGAATCGATGCGTCTTGCCGCCATCGAAGTACGCGATGACCCCGGTGGTCAGGTTCCGCACGAAGCGCGAGGTATCGCCCCCGTCCGTGTACTGCGACACCGAATCGACCTGCCGGTAGTTGCCGAACTTGGCACGATACTCGGGCCAGTCATCACCGGTGATGTGGTACCGAACCCCGGCGCTGATGAAATAGATATCGGTTCCGGCGCGGACCACGGTGTCAGACGACTGCGTCGAACCGAACCAGTCCGTGAAGTAGTTGTAGAAGTTGCGGTTGCCGTAGCTCGAGCAGCCGTCGCCCTCTCCGTAGTTCGCACGCAGCGCTGCAGCGTTCGGCTGATACGGCGTGTAGTAGTACAGCGCCTCGGTGGCCTTGTTCGCGATGTACACCGGCGCAGTGCCGCACGCCTTGTTCGGGTGATACTGCACCTGCCAGGTCTTACCGGCCTTGTACCACTGGAAGTATCGGCCCTCCATGTAGATCTGCATCTGGCGAGCGGCGCCGTAGACCTGGGTGAAGAAGCCCGCGAACGCCGTGTCGCACGGCGCGGTGTCGGGGCATGCCTGCCCCATCGCCTTGTTGTAGCGCCAGTTGCTCGGCCAGATGTGGGTGACCAGGCCCTGCTCCTTCTGGAGCATGACGATGAGAACCTGGGGGTTGATATTGCAGGCCTGGGCGACCTTATAGAGGACGCGCGCGGCCGATTCGCTCGAGGCGCCCGTGTACGCCTTGCAGTACTTGTCGGCAGCCTTGGACTGCGTAGCGATCTTCAGGTCCTTCAGGCAGACGAACGGCTTGCCGTCCTCGTCCTTGCCGACGACGCATTTGGGAACTTTCGCATTGAGGAACGACTGGATCTGCGCTTCGGTCATAGTGCTCTTGTTCGTGAACATCGCGTCGCTGATGATGTTGCCGGGGTTGAATCCGGCCAGAGATGTCTTCGCGATACCGGCCTGCACGGCATCTCCACCCGAGCGCGCAAGACTCGTCGACGAAGACGCGACTGTCGAGGCCGACGCTGCCTCAAGCGGCATGACGGTGCCGATCACCACAGCAAGCGAAGCGACGAAGACAGCGAGGAACCGAGGCAGGCGGAGCGCGTTTCGGGGACGCGCGACACGACGAGACATGTGACTAGTGTGACGGAAGTTGCAGAATCATGCCACTGGGACTCGGGATTCGATACAAGAACACGGCGTGTCGCCCTGATTGGCAGGCAACGTGCAGAGACTCCTCGAGGCGGTCGACCCTTCGACAGGCTCAGGGATCGGCGGACTCAGGGATCCGGCATCAGAGGTCGGCGTGCAGCGCCCAGACGCGCTCCGCCGAACTCGACCACGAGAACGCCTTCGCCCTGTCACTCGCCAGCACTCGCAGCCGGCGCTCTCCCGCCCCGACAGCATCCACCACGGCATCCGGGATCTCATCGGGCGCCACGAGCGCGCCGCCCTCGGCGATCGCGTCGCGGTGGGATCCGCTGTCAGCCGCGACGATCGGCACGCCGAGTGTCAGCGCCTCCATCGCTCGCCACGGCCACGCCGAGCGCGAGCTGGTCGCGACGAACACCGACGCACCGTCCAGCACCGCCGCACGATCCTCGGCCGACAGCGTGCCGCGGATGTGCGCGCGACGTTCTGGGAGCCCGGCGGCCGATGCCGCCTCGGCGAGCCCCGGTTCAGCTCCGTCCGCGGCATCCATCACGACGACATCGAGGTCCGATGCTGCCGCCGCCCGGAACCCCTGCTCGAGCTCATCCGCTGCGCGGGAGAGCACCAGATACTGCGAGGGCAACGCCAGTTCGCCGCGACGCCACGAGGCATCCGTCGGAACGGCGAACCCCGTCGGCGGCGCGCCGGCGATCACGCGCACGCGATCGCCGAGCTTCGCGAACTCCCCGATCCGCTCCGCCATCTCGTGCGACGGCACGACCACGGCATCCGCATGCTTCGCCGCTCGGCGCAGCATGCCTCGCTGCCACGCGACAGTCGACTTCGACAACGTGCCAGGTGCCTCCCAGGCGCTGAGATCCCAGACGGTGACCACGGTCTGGTCATGGTCGTGAACCCGATCGTGCTTGACCAGCGGAGCCATCAGCGAAGGTGCGTGGATCAGCCCCCCGCCGACCCCTGACACCAGACCCAACTGCCACGAGGCGGCGAGCTCGCGTCGCCTCAGACCCAGGGTGTGCTCGGAGGCGACACCGGGGATACCAACGGACGTGCCGGACGGGATGATCGCCTGGACTGTGCAGTCGGTCGGCGCCGTCTCGACGAGGCCTGCGACGAGGTCGCGAGCGGCGCGAGCCTCGTCGATGTCGACGACGCTCGCGAGCTGGTCGAGGACGACGCGCAGTTCAGCACCCATATCGAAAGGATAGTCGCGCGGGTGCGCGGTGACGGGGATCGCCTCGCCCTTCGACAGGCTCAGGGATCGGCCTGGCGACGATGACGGCGCGCACCGCGACATGCTTGAATGCACTCATGAGTGACGGGCGACTGCCGACACGACGACGCACGGTGGGGTGGATCGTCGCCGTGATCGTCATGCTCCTGCTCTTCGCGATCGGGTGGGTCATGGTCCGAGGATTCGGTGCGCTCAGCGAACTCCAGAACGTGCGTCACTCTGTCGCTCAGCTCCACAAGGCGATCGACGAGCGCGCGGTCGACCGCGCCGACCGAATCGCCCCTCGCATCGCGCAGCACACCGAGCTCGCCGGCGACCTCACCTCCGACCCGATCTGGCGAGGTTTCGAGTTCGTCCCCTGGCTGGGTCAGAACTTCACCGCGATCCGCGAGATCGCAGCGATCGCAGGTGACGCCGTCGACGACGCCGTGACGCCGATCGTCGCGCTCGCCGCCGACGTCGATCTGACGACGCTCGGTCTCAGCGGAAGCCGGATCGACCTGGTTCCGCTGCCCAAGCTGGCAGACCCCCTCAGCGGTGCCGCTTCCGCTCTCGCGGCCGCGGATGCCCGTGCGCGTCTCATCGACCTCGACGGCACGCTCTCACTGATCGCGGATGCCGTCGGCGAGACCCGCAGCATGATCGAAGACGCGGCATCCACCGTCGGGGCACTGCACGGCGCCGCGACGCTGCTGCCCGGGATGCTCGGATCCTCTGAACCGAGAACATACGTCATCGCCGTGCAGAACAACGCCGAACTGCGTTCGCACGGGGGTGCTGCCGCCGCGTTCATCCAGGTCAGCGCCGCCGGCGGGACGATCAGCGTCGTGCGCGCAGCATCCGGCCTCGACGTTCCGGCGCTGACGGAGCCCCTCGAACTGGACGACGCAGTGCTCGTTCTGTACGGCGACGGGCCGTGGCGCATACCCCGCGACATGACGAGCGTGCCGGATTTCGCCGCGGCCGGATCCTTGATCGCACAGCGCTGGCAATCGCAGTTCGGCACAGCGGTCGACGGAGTCATCGCCGTGGACATCGACACGATGCGCCATGTGCTCACCGCGACCGACGCCGTGCAGTTCGACGCGTTCACCGCGACATCGGACTCCATCACGACTGTTCTGACGAACGACATGCCGCAGGCGATCCCGGACCCGGCGGCGCAGGACATCGCCTTCTCCCGGGCTGCTCAGGCCGTGCTCGGCGCCGCCCTGTCCAGCGAGGAGCCGTCGTCGCTGCTCGCCGCACTCAGCGACGCCGCACGCGACGACCGCATCCGCATCTGGAGCGCACATGAAGAGGAGCAGGACCTGCTCGCTGCGTCCTCCCTCGGCGGGGCGCTCCCCCATGACGACGATCACGACGTCCATGTCGGCGTGCTGCTCAACGACCGCACCGGAGCTCCCCTCGATGCCTACGCCGCCGCGACCATCACCACCGCCTTCGGCGTGTGCGACGGAACACCGGCGACGCAGATCCGGGTGACATGGACCAGTGCCGTCCCGGAAGAGGTCGCGGCATCCGCCGTCGCCCCCGAAGGCGGCGCACCCGGCGACCTGCGCACCCTGATCGCGATCTACGGACCGCAGGGCGCCTCCGCGCGGGGCGGCCTCACGACGACGCTCGACAGGCGCCCCGTCGTCCAGCAGGACATCACGATCGCTCCCGGAGAGTCCGGAACCGCGACAGCGACGTTCACCGGTGCCGGTTCGAGCGATCCCCTGACGCGTCTGCATCACACCCCGATGCTCGAAGATCCCGAGATCCTGCGCGCGGACATCGACTGCGGCTGAACGCCCGGCCCCTTCGACGGGCTCAGGGAGCGGGCTCGGCGGCTCAGGGAGCGGGCTTGGCGGCTCAGGGAGCGGGCCTGCGGGCCCAGGTGGCGGCGCGCCTACGGCGTCGGTGCGGGCGTCTCCGTCGGCGGATGCAGGGTCTCGTGCGCGAGCTCACGTATGTGCGCGTAGTCCGGCTCGAACTCGTCGACGCCGTTGTCGGGGGTCAGCTCGATCGTCGTGACGGGCTGCTCCTTGGCCTTCACCATCAGGTCGAAGAACTCCGGCAGCTTGTCCTTGGGAAGGTCTGTGTCGATGAGAACCGTACCGGCGGCCGCGATCTCGTTGAACCGTGCGAGCACGTTCTGCGGCGTGAACTGCTCGAGCATCGCGATCTGCAGCTCGCGCTGACGCTGCATGCGGTCCCAGTCGCTGGTGGTGTACCGCGAACGCGCGTACCACTGAGCGGTGTCGCCGTCCATGTGCTGCTGGCCCGGCTCGATCCAGCCGATCGCCCACTCGTCGGCGTCGGTGCCGGTCCATCCCTCGGGCGGACCACCCTTGGGGAGCCGCTCGGTGACGTTGATGTCGACGCCGCCGAGCGCATCGATCATGTCGGCGAAGCCATGCATGTCGATGAACACGTAATACGGGATCTCGATGCCGAGGATCCCCTCTGCGGCATCCTTCGTCGCCTCGATACCGGGCGCGGAACCGTGGTTCGCGGCATCCGGGTACAGACTCGCGCCCTCGTCCTCGCGGCACACCTCGGCGGCGTAACGGATGTGGTTCATCCAGCCGTTCCAGCCGCACGTCGCCGACGACTGGCCCTGGAAGCCGTCCGGGTAGAGCTGCTGCATCGGGCTGCCGTCGCTGAAGGGGGCGTTCGGCAGCTCGCGCGGGATGCCGAAGAGCGTCACCGCACCGGTCGTGGCGTTGATGGATGCCACCGAGATGCTGTCGAAACGCATGGAGTCGCGCCCGTCTCCGCTGTCGGCACCGAGGAGCAGGATGTTGTAGTACCCATCGCTGGGGTCGACGCTCGGGCCGCTGCTGCCGAAGATGTCCCCCAGAGCACCACGACCGGACGCTGCGGCGCTGGCCGCGTAGAGCGCTCCACCGCCCACGAGGGTCAGCACGAGCAGTGACGCGATCGGGATCGCCCACCGAGACACCGTGGACACTTTCACCAGACGCACCAGACGCAAGGTATCGATCGTGAGAACCAGCCACAGCACGAAGTACCCGATCAGCAGCACCTGCACGAGCGTCAGCACGCCCCAGGACAGCGGACCGCTCACCAGCCACACGAGGGCCGACTGTGCGAACAGCGCGATCCCGGCAGCCACGAGGACGAGCACCCAGCCGACCAGCGTCGCCCCCAGCCCGAACCGGCCGAGCCTGCGATTACGTCCGGCGAGGATCTGTGCGGAACCAGGCACCAGCACGTTCATCGCCACCAGCCACCAGCCGCGGCGCCCCATGAACGATTCGTCGGAGACGTCGGGGTTGCGCAGCGGACGCGGCTCGATCAGGCGCCGACCCGTGCCCGGCGTCGCACGTGGTGCGGCAAGGGTCACAGGGAGCCCTTCAGCCGCTCGTTCTTCTCCGCCACCTGGTTCTCGAGATCGCGCGCGAACTCCTCGACGCGATCGGCGATCGCGGCATCCGAGGCGCCGAGGATGCGCGCGGCGAGCAGTCCCGCGTTGCGCGCACCGCCGATCGAGACCGTGGCGACCGGGATGCCGGCGGGCATCTGCACGATCGAGAGCAGGGAGTCCATGCCGTCGAGATAGGCCAGCGGCACGGGCACGCCGATCACCGGAAGCGGCGTCATCGACGCCAGCATGCCCGGCAGGTGCGCGGCCCCCCCGGCCCCGGCGATGATCACGCGGATGCCGCGGGCACGCGCCTCGCGCGCGTAGGACATGAGCTTGTCCGGCGTCCGGTGCGCGGACACCACCTCGACCTCGTGCGGGATGCCGAAGTCGGTGAGCGCCTGGGAGGCGTCGCTCATCACGCGCCAGTCGGAGTCGGAACCCATCACGACGCCGACGACGGGCGCGCTGGAGGAGTGCAGTGGCTCGGTCACTCCCCCAGGCTACTTTCCGCTCGCCGGAGTTCTGCTGAACGGCACGAGCTTTGACCTCGTGTTCTCAGCGGATTCAGTCGAAGTGGGCGGCGACCGCACGCGCCGTGTAGACGATGTCGTCGAGGTCGTCGCCGGAGACGTTGATGTGTCCGACCTTGCGGCCGGGGCGCGCGTCCTTGCCGTAGATGTGGATCTTCGCGTCCGGATGCGCGGACATCGCCGCATCGAAGCGGCTCTCGAACGTGCCGTCGAGCGGGCCGCCGAGGATGTTCACCATCGTCGCCCAGGCCGCGCTCGGCGACGCATCTCCGAGCGGCAGGTCGGCGACCGCACGCAGGTGCTGCTCGAACTGCCCCGTCACGGCGCCGTCCTGGCTCCAGTGACCGCTGTTGTGCGGGCGCATGGCGAGCTCGTTCACGAGGATCCGCTCGTCATCCGTCTCGAACAGCTCGACGGCAAGCATGCCCGTCACGCCGAGGCCCTCGGCGATCCGGCGTCCGATGCCTTCGGCCACCTGGACAAGGCGCTCCCCCGCGCCGGGAGCCGGAGCGAACACCTCTGCGCACACGCCGTCGCGCTGCACGGTCTCCACGACCGGGTAGGCGACCATCTGCCCGCTCGGCCTGCGCGCGATCTGCTGAGCGAGCTCACGGCGGAACGCGACGAGCTCCTCGACGAGGAGTGCTTCGCCGTCTGCCCGCTCGAACCAGTCCGACGCCTCAGTCGCCGCACCGACCACGCGCACGCCCTTGCCGTCATAGCCGCCGCGCGGTGTCTTCACGACGCCGCGCCCGCCGTGGTCGTCGAGGAATGCCTGCAGATCGTCGATGCCGGTCACCCGTGCCCAGTCCGGTTGCGGCACCCCGAGCTCCGCGAGGCGCTCGCGCATCTCCAGCTTGTCCTGCGCGAAACGGAGCGCATCGGGCCCCGGGTGCACGGCGACGCCCTCCGACACGAGAGCGCGCAGAACCTCCTGCGGAACGTGCTCGTGGTCGAACGTGATGACGTCGACGTCCTGCGCGAAGGCCCGCACTGTGTCCAGGTCGCGGTAGTCGCCCACCGCGGTCGCGGCCAGCTGCGCGGACATGCCCTCCGCCTCGGCGAGGACACGCAGATCGATCCCGAGCTCCACCGCCGGGGCGATCATCATCCTCGCCAGCTGACCGCCGCCGATCACGCCGATGCGCAACACCATGTGGTTCTCCGTTCGTCGTGAGCCATTCTTCCGTATCGAGCGGAGTGCTCGCGCGTCAGACCCTCGTGCGTCAGGTCACCGGGTCGGTGTCGCCCATGGACTGGGCGTCGCGGTGCGCCAGAATCTGGTTGACCTCGATCTGGTCGGCCAGCGCCTCGTGCACGAGAGTGACGTTCGGGATGTTCACCAGGCTCAGCGGCGCATCCAGGCCGTTCGAGAGCGTGATCGTCCCGGCCCCCCACATCCGCTGCCCGATGCCGCGGCGCACCCCGATCGAGTAGCCGCGCACGTGCGACATCTCGCGGCGCTGGCGCGCTCCCAGCCCATGCCGGACGATCACGCGCCGCGTTGTGACGGTGTATGTGCGCGAGAACCACACGAGGAACGGGATGACGACCCCGAGCAGCACGAGCACGCCCGCGGCTGCGAGCAGCATCCAGTTCTGGAAGCCGTCCGGCAGGTTGTCGAAGAAGAAGGCCGTGGCCCCGCAGACGGCGATCAGGAGCAGCGCCGACCAGAACAGCCCGCGCGCCCGGCCGCGGAAGCGCGCGATGAGCAGCTCCTCGGCAGGTGCCCCTGGCGGCGGCATCATCGGCCGCCCGCTGAGCGTCACGGGTTGGGTCATGGCTCCATTGTGCCTGTCACCGCGGACAACACCCGCTGTGTGACGGCGTGTCCGCCCTGGCCCGGTGGGCCCCGGACGATCAGGCGAGTCGGGCGTGAACGACGTCACCGGCGGCGACGAGGTGCTCCGCACCGTCGACCTCGACGACCAGCCGCCCGTCGCCCGCGAGCCGGATCGCGGTCCCGCGCAGCGCGCCGCCGCCGGGCAGCGACACGTCGACGTCGCGGCCGAGGGTCGCGCAGCGCGCGGACACCGCGTCGCGCACGCCGCTGCGGTCGGCGTCGCCCCATGTCGCCAGGGCCTCCAGCAGGCCGCTCAGCCGCCGGAGGTAGTCCGAGACCAACCGGTCATGATCCGCCACGGCCCCGAGCGCCGCGAACGAGGTCGCCGTCGGCACCGGGAGCTGCGCCGCGGTCATCGCGGTGTTCACACCCGCTCCCAGCACGATCGCGGAGCCGGTGGACTCCGCCAGGATGCCGCAGATCTTGCGCCCGTCCACGAGCACGTCATTGGGCCATTTGACGCCGACCTCGTGATCGGCCAGCTGCACCGTCACGGCATCCGCCATCGCGAGTCCTGCGACCAGGGGGATCCACCCGGTCGCCTCCGGGTCGCTCGGCAGGCGGCGCAGGAGGACGGACACGGCGAGCGCGGTGCCCGCCGGCGCGTCCCAGGAACGGTCGAGGCGTCCCCGCCCGGCCGTCTGGTTGTCGGTGACGATGACCGACAGGTGGGGCCAGGCGTCTGCATCCGCCGAGAGCACGCGAAGCGCAGCGTTCGTCGACGCCGACTCGGAGAGGAACTCGAACCGGGATGCCGCTGCCGTCGCCTGGGGGAAGTCCATGCCGCCAGTCTACGAACCGGCGGCGGACGGCGTCAGGGGCTGCGGGTCAGAGCTCGTCTTCCTTGTCCTCTTCGTCGTCGTCGTCCTCGTCGGGGCTGATCGCGCCGATCTCGCGGTCGCGCCAGTCGTCCCACAGCCCCATCAGATGCTCGACGGCCGCGTGGAACTTCGCCGTGGCGACGCCGGGCGTGGTGTCGCCGAAGTAGTGCTGCACCCAGATGCGCAGCCTCGCGACGGCATCCTCGTCGGCGCGGACGCGATCGACCTCCGCGACGATGCCGGCTGCACCCTCCGCCGTCAACCACTCGCAGTCCGACAGGTATCCGCCGACGTCGATCGACGCGCGCTCGTCGACGGGGCGCGTGATCATCAGCGGCTTGCCCGCGGCGAGACGGTCGTAGACCATCGCCGAGATGTCGACGATCGCAACGTCCGCAGCCACGAGCTGCCAGCCGAGCTCCGGGCCGTCGTCGTGGACGTGGTGCGCGGCGGCGTCGGCGGCGTTCGCCTCGGCGATCGCGGCGAGGACGCGCCGGTGCGCTGCGCCGTACTCGGGGTCGAGCACCCCGCTGCGCGGGTGCGGCCGGTAGATGACGCGGTGCCGGCCAGTGGCGAGGAGGCCTGCGACGAGGGCCTCGCCGTGCGTGGCGATCGAGCCGTAGTGGGCGCTCGGACGATCGCCCTCCCAGGTCGGCGCGTACAGCACGACCGTGCGGTCATCGGGCGTGTAGGGCAGCGAGCCGGAGTAGTGGTCGGCCTGAGGCCGACCGATCTCGAGCGTCCTGGTATCCACGTCGTAGTCCCACAACGTGCGGCTGAGGCGATCCCGCGCGGCCTGACCTGCCACGAACGCGTAGTCGTACGCCTTGTACTGGTTCGTGGTCATGTACATCTTGTCGGACTCGCCGTGATTGATGAACACGTGCCAGCGCCGGCCGTAGCGGAACATCTGGAAGTTGCGGGTGTTCTGGTTCACGTACAGCACGATGCGGATGTCCTGCTTCGCGATGAACCGCTCGAGGTCGCGCACCGTGGGCACGAAGGCGACCGGCGGCGCGTCCTCGTCGAGGAGCTTTTCGGCGCCGCCCGCATTGCGGGCCAGCACCACGACCGGCCAGAGCTTCTGCAGTTCGGCGAGGGGGCGGTACCACTGGCGCATCTGGTACATGTTCACGGCGCCGTCGGCGAAGTAGACGGCGACCTTGTAGTGGTTCTCGGGGTGCGCCTGAAGACGCCGGCGTACGCGTTGGACCGCCTTGCGGGAGCGCAGCGCCTTGCGCAGCAGCCGGTAGGCCTTCTTCACATCGCTGACACCGCTCACCTCTCAAGAGTACGCATGGCGCCTGCGCGCTCCATGACATGATCGACGGGTGGAAGAGTACGATTCGACAACACCTGCAACAGGGGTGTCGTTCATCATGCCCGTGCTCAACGAGCGGAAGTACCTCGAGCACGCGGTGGCCTCGGTGCTCGATCAGGAGCTCAGCGGTCCCAGCGAGCTCGTGCTCGCGCTCGGTCCGTCGACGGACGGCACGACGGAGCTCGCGCAGCGTCTGGCGGCGGGCGACGACCGCATCCGCCTGGTCGACAATCCTGCCGCGCACATCCCCGTCGGTCTGAACGCCGCGATCAGGGCGAGCAGGTACCCGACGATCGTTCGTGTCGACGCGCATTCCGAACTCGCCCCCGGCTACGCCCAGCGCGCTCTCGCGACGCTCGAGCGCACCGGTGCGGCCAACGTGGGCGGCGTCATGAGCGCCGACGGCCGCACGCCGTTCCAGAAGGCCGTCGCCCGCGCCTACAACTCCCCTGTCGGGCTCGGCGGCGGCGCCTATCACGGCACGACGCATGAGGGCGAGGCCGAATCCGCCTATCTCGGAGTCATGCGCCGCTCCGTCCTGGACGAGGTCGGTCTGTTCGACGAGACCGTGCGCCGCGGCGAGGACTGGGAGCTCAATCTCCGCATCCGCCGCGCGGGCCACCGGGTGTGGCTGGATCCGAAGCTCTCAGTGACCTACTGGCCGCGCGAGAGCTGGTGGCGTCTGGCCAGGCAGTTCCGCGCGACCGGCGCGTGGCGCGGCGAACTGGTGCGCCGTTACGGCCGCCGCAACGGGCTGCGGTTCTTCGCACCGCCCGCGCTCGTGCTGATCACGGCCCTCGCTCTGGTCGTCGGCATCCTGCAGCTCACCGGCGTCCTCGCGGGTCTCGCCTCGATCCTGGCGTCCGTCGTGTATCTGCCCCTGGTCGCTTACGTCCTCCTCGTCGCGGTCATGGCGCTGAAGCCGGGCGGCGGGCGCACGTTCCGCGAACGGCTCTGGACCCTCGCGGTGCTGCCGACCATGCACCTGTCGTGGGGATTCGGGTTCATAGCCGGCGTGCTGCGCGGTGCGCGCGACACGGTGGATGCTTCGCGCCTGGGTACGCGGAACACCCCGCTGCCGTAGGGATCAGGCGCTCAGGTAGCCCAGGCCGATAAGGCGCGAGACGACGCGCTCCGCGGCACGACCGTCGTCGAGCCCGTTGAACTGGCGCCGCCACGCCGCGTAGCGATCCGCGAAGCGTGCGGGAACGCCCTCGTCGAGGACCGCCGCGACGAGCTCATCCTGCGACGTGACGAGCGGCCCTGGCGCGCGCTCGGCGAGATCGAAGTAGAAGCCCCTGAGCTGACCGCGGTAGTGCTCGAGGTCCGGCACGAGGAAGAACATCGGCTTGCCCGTGACGCTGTAGTCGAACATCACCGACGAGTAATCGGTGATGAGCGCGTCGGCGACGAGCAGGAGAAGGGCCGTGTCGGAGAATCCCGTGACGTCGATCACCCGCGCGCCGGCCTTGTCCCTGCCCGGACGCAGTGTCCTCGAATGTCCGCGCACGAGAACGACCGCGTCGGTCTGCTCCGCGAGGAGCTCGGGATCGACGAAATCGACGATCTCGGAGCGGTCATCCCGCCAGGTCGGCGCATACAGGAGCACGCGCTCCTGCGGACCGATGCCGAGCTCGGCGCGTGCCGCCGCCGGGTCCCCGGTCACGAGCACGTCATTGCGCGGATACCCGTCGGTCCACACCGGCTTGCCGAAGAATGCATATGCCTTCCGGAGAATGCGTTCGGCGTACAGGTTCTGCGCGAGCAGCACATCCCAGCGGCGCGACTCCTTGAGGACCGCGGCCATGCGCCGCGGGTCGAAGCCCGGTCGGTGCAGCGCCAGACGCTTGAGCGGCGTGCCGTGCCAGGTCTGCAGCACCTTCTGCCCGGCCTTGCGGACGAACCTGCGGCGCAGCCAGTCGTTGACCACGAGCAGCCGCGCCGCTCCGCGGGCGCGCCACCACTCCGGGCTGCCCTCGACCACGGCGATCGCGCCGTCCGGCACGGGGACGGACAGGTCGACGACGCTCCAGTAGCGGGTCGTACCCGGGGAGCGTCGGGCGATCTCGGCGTCGATGGCTCGGGGGTTGCAACCGGCGCTCTGCCCGTAGAAGCTCTCGAAGAACACGGCGTCCTCATCGCCGCCCTGCTGCGCGGCATAGCCCGCTTCGAGGGCAGCCCTGCCCTCAGGCGTCTCATGGACCGGGTCGATCGGTGGTGCGAGATCGACCTGCGATCCGCGGATCGTGATGCGCATACCGGGCAGCAGCCGCGTCTGCTCCTCGATGCCGGACAGATCGGCGCCGTCGATCTCGAGGCGGTATTCACCCGACGGCAGCGGCAGCGACGGGCCGCCCCAGCGCGAGGCCCTCAGGTCGAACGCGGCCTTCCAGGTCTTGCCGCCGCCGGTGATCGTGGCATCGACGCGGGCGCGGGAGCCGGCGAGCGCCGCGGACGTCGGCCTGGCCCCGGTGCCGGTGATGATGAGACGCTCGGCGTCCTCATCGATACGGGCGGTCGTCATCGTGCTCCTCTCGAGGCTGTGCGGGCACGGATGGCGTCGTAGACGCGCCGTGTGCTCCCGCCGTCGCGGAACGCGTGCATCTGCGCGCTCAGGGTCCGTGAACGTTCGGCGAGCGCCGCGAAGAAGCCCTCGTCGGTCAGCAGCTGCTCGATCCGAGCGGTGAGGACGTGCCAGTCCTTCGCTGCACCGTCTCCTGCCACCTCCTCGTACCTGCCGTAGAACCCGCGTGTGCGCGCGTACTCCTCGGCGTCGGGGGCCAGGAAGAGCACCGGCATCCCGATGAGCCCCACGTCGTAGGCCATCGACGAGTAGTCGGTGATCAGCGCGTCGATCCCCGGCAGCGCGGGGGTGACATCGGCGAGCACGTCCGATCCGAGCATCCGCACGCGCCTGGTCGGCAGCGGAGGCCGATACTCGCCCGCTCCGAGCGGATGCGATCGCACGAACAGCACGGCGTCCTCGCGTTCGAGCAGCGCGATGAGCCGCACCCAGTCCGCGGCAGACGGCACCGCGGGGTCGTCTGAGCCATCGCGCCAGGTCGGCGCGTACAGCAACGTCCTCGATCCGGACGGCAGCGGACCGGACGCATCCTCGAGCAGCGCCCGCGCCGTCCGGCGGCTCTCCTCCGGCGCACCGGCCGAGAGCACGTCGACGCGCGGCTCGCCCGTGACGACGACGCGGCCCCCGCCGAGCGCGAAGGCGGACTCCAGCCGCCCGCGCGATCGATCGGATGCTGCGGGCATGAGGCGGATGCGCTGGGCAGCGCTCCGATAGAGGAGAGCGATGACTCTCCTCAGCACCGCGGCCCCCGGGACGTCGGGCACGGTCACGGTCGCCGGTGAGTCCAGGCCGATGCGCTTGAGCGGGATGCCGTGCCAGAGTTGCACGAGGAAGGCACCGGATGTCGCGTAGCGGTTGACGTCGCCCTGACCGTGGGTCACGACCACCACTCCCGCTCTGGCCGTCGCCCACCAGCCGCGCGGCGACGTTTTCGGGATGGTCGGGATCCCCAGAGCTGCGGCGTCGGCGCGTTCGCGCTCCGAGGAGGTGAGCCACACAGCCGTGCGGCCTTCGGATGTCGCCAGCCGCCACAGCGCCAGCGCACCGTCGCCGATGCCGGTCCCGCATCCGAACACCCATCGGGTTCCACGCGGGACGAGCATCGTTCCCATGCGCCCTACGGCATACAGCGGGATGCGCAGGAGCCCTGCCGCATTGCCCGAGCCGAAGGAGAAGGACGCCACCCCGCGAGCCTATCGCGGGGTGGCGTCCTTCGCTGTGAGCCGAGGGGGCTCAGAGATCGAGCTCCCCGAGGGTAACCGTGGCCTCGTACTCCTTGCCTCCGCGGATGTACGTGATCGTCGCCTCGCTGCCCGCAGCCGCGGCCCTGACCTGAGCGGTGAGGTCTGTCGCGCCAGTGATCGGGAGACCGTTGAACCCGGTGACGATGTCGCCCGCCTTCAGCCCGGCCTGCGCCGCGGGACCGCCGGACGTGGGCTCGACGATCACAGCGCCGACGACGTCGGCATCCTGCGCGGAGGACACATCCCGCACGGTCGCGCCGAGCAGACCGTGGGTCGCCGATCCGTTCTCGATGATCTCGTCGGACACGCGCTTGGCGATGTTCGACGGGATCGAGAATCCGACGCCGATCGAGCCGGACTCCTCGGAGCTGCCGGCGGTCGCGATCGCGACGTTGACGCCGATGAGCTTTCCCTCGCTGTCCACCAGTGCGCCGCCGGAGTTGCCGGGGTTGATCGCGGCATCCGTCTGGATCACCGAGATCGAGATGGACGAGTTCGGGCTCTGCTGCTGCGTGCCGGGAAGGTCGAACTGGAACGGGCTGCCGCCCTGATCGCCCTGGTCCTCCTGCGAGTCCTGGGCCGAATCGGGCACGGCGGACGAGGCGATCTGGATGCTGCGGTTCAGCGCGCTCACGATTCCCGTGGTCACCGAGTTCGACAGCCCCAGCGGTGCGCCGATCGCGACGGCGGTGTCGCCGACGTTGAGGTCGGACGAGTCCGCGAACTCGATCGGGGTGAGGCCCGATGCGCCCTTCAGTTTGATCACCGCGAGGTCGTAGATCGGGTCGGTGCCGACGACCTCGGCGTCGTAGATGCGCCCGTCGGATGCCGTGACGCGGATCGTCGCGTTCGCCTCGGCGCCGCCGAGGGTCACGACGTGCGTGTTGGTCAGCACGTAGCCGTCGTCGCTGAGCACGACGCCCGAGCCGCTGCCGGACCCGCTCGAGCCGGTGGCCTCGATCGTGACGACCGAGGGCAGGACCTCGGTCGCGATCGCGGTGGTCTCGTTGACGGAGCCGGGGTTGTTGACCGTGATGGTGGACGGGCCGCTCACGGTCGAGCCGGTCGGCTGCGCCCAGAGCGTGCTGCCCAGGTAGCCGCCACCGAGCCCCGCTGCGCCTCCGACGAGGGATGCCGCGACGATGAGCGCTGCGACCTTGCCTGCTCCGACGGGCTTCTTGTCCTTGGTCTTGGTGTGGGTGGGGGTCACCGGTGCCGTCGTCTCCGCTGCCGCGTGGTCGGCGCCGGGAGCGCTCTGCGCGGGGACGCCGAACGCGGCCCCGTGCCCGGGGTTCGCGACGGGTGCCGTGAAGTGCGCGATCGGTGCGGTCGGCCCGTCGTTCGGGACCGGACCCGCCAGCGCCGCGTGCGACGTGAACGCAGCCGGCAGCTCGTGGCCGGATCCGCCGCCACCCGGGGTCTGCGGAGTCTGGTCGGGGGACGAGGTCTCTTCTGGGGTGTTGTCGTCGTTCATGTCTGCTCCTTCATCGACCATCTCAGGTTGCCGCCCGATGCTGTGCGTTCGATATGGGCAGGGTGAGTGCTCTCTATGGCCTTAGCCTGGTTTGCATGAGTACTATTCCCGGCGCCTGGCGGCGCACGGCAGCGGGAGCAGGCCTTCTCTCCCCCGACGGTGACGTCGCGCCCACCATCTTCGCAGAGATGTCTGCGGCTGCGGTCCGCACCGGTGCCATCAATCTCGGCCAGGGCTTCCCCGACGAGGACGGCCCCGCCGAGGTGCTCGACGCGGCACGATCCGCCATCGCGGACGGTGTGAATCAGTACCCGCCCGGGCGCGGCAACCCGGAGCTGCTCGCGGCGATCGCCGAACATCAGCGCCGGTTCTACGGCCTCGAGGTGGATCCCGCCGCAGAGGTCATCGTCACGGCGGGCGCCACCGAGGCGCTCACGGCGACGCTGCTCGCGCTGATCGACTCCCCCGACGACGAGGTCGTCGTCTTCGAGCCCTACTACGACTCGTACGCCGCCGCGGTGGCGCTGGCGGGCGCTCGACTGCGCACGGTGCCGCTGCGGCTGCCGGATTTCCAGCCCGACCTCGACGCTCTCGCGGCATCCGTCACCGACCGCACGCGGATCATCCTCGTCAACGACCCGCACAATCCGACCGGCACCGTGTTCTCTCCGGAGGTGGGAGCGGAGATCGTGCGGCTCGCCGAGCGGCACGAAGCGATCATCGTCACGGACGAGGTGTACGAGCACCTGACGTTCTCCGCCCCGCACGTGCCGCTCGCCACGCGTCCCGGTGCCGCCGAACGGACGCTGACGATCTCGTCCGCGGGCAAGACGTTCTCCACGACGGGCTGGAAGATCGGCTGGGTGCACGGTCCGGCCGACCTCATCACGGCCGTCCTGACGGTCAAGCAGTACCTCACCTACGTGAACGGTTCGCCGTTCCAGCCGGCCATCGCGGTGGGGCTCGGGCTGCCCGACGCCTTCTTCGCGAATGCCGCGGCGACGCTCCGTCGCAAGCACGAGATCCTCGGCGAGGGGCTGCGCACCGCCGGATTCGAGGTGATCCCGCCGCAGGGCGGTTACTTCACGGTCGCCGACGCCGGGGCGCTGGGCGGGTCGGATGCCGCGGCCTTCTGCCGTGCGCTGCCCGAGCGAGCCGGGGTCGTCGCGATACCGCTGAGCGCGTTCGTCAGCGCCGAGCACCAGGATCGGTTCGCGGGCCTCGTGCGCTTCGCCGCGTGCAAGCGGGTCGAGGTGCTCGAAGAGGCCGCGACCAGGCTGGCGTCAGCGACGTTCTGAGGCGGCGAAGCCCGCACTCCCGTGAACCAGAGCGGAACGTGCTCAGGCCCGCAGCCGTCAGCGCGGGGTGACGGCGTAGCGGCGCAGCCGCAGCACGGGGTTCGTCTCGCGGACGCGGGCGACGGCATCCTCGTCGATCTCGGCGACGGCGATGCCCTCCCCCGTCCCCACACCGGCGATGACCACGCCCTGAGGGTCGATGATCTGCGAGTTCCCGACACCAATCGGCCCCGGGTGATCCGCTGCGACGACGTAGACCGTGTTCTCGATCGCGCGGGCCGCGAGCAACGTGGTCCAGTGGTGCTCTTTGAGCGGCCCGCGGACCCACTCGGCCGGCACGACGATGACGTCGGCCCCCGCGTCCACGAGCGTGCGGGCGACCTCGGGGAAGCGCAGGTCGTAGCAGGTCATCATCGCGAAGCGCAGCCCGTCGACCACGAAGGTCTGCGGCTCATCGAGCGCACCGGGTTCGATCCAGTCCGATTCCGTCTGTCCGAACGCGTCGTACAGGTGCTGCTTGCGGTACACGGCGCGCACACCCGCAGCATCCACGGCGACGAGTGTGTTGCGCACGTGCTCCCCCGCGGCTTCCACGAGCCCGGCGACGATCGTCACGCCGTGAACGGATGCCGCCTGCTGCAACGCCAGGACGAAGTCGCCGTCCAGCGTCTCGGCGTTGGCCGCGAGCGTGGCATCCATCGGGTCGACGAAGTAGCTGGAGTACTCCGGGAACACGACCAGACGTGCGCCGCGACCAGCGGCGGCAGCGGCCAGTTCTGCGATGCGGGCGCGATTGTCCGCAGGCGAGGCGGTCGGGCTGAACTGGCAGACGGCGACGGTCGAGGACATGCCCCCATCCTCGCGCAGTTCACCCGTTGTCAACCACCCGCCGATTCCCGTGTTAGGCTAGTAGACGTGCCGCGGGGTGGAGCAGTTCGGTAGCTCGCCGGGCTCATAACCCGGAGGTCGCAGGTTCAAATCCTGTCCCCGCAACGAGAATGCGACACGAGAAAGGTCCCTGATCAGGAGAAATCCCGATCAGGGGCCTTTCGTTTGCCCGGGCCTTTCGTTTGCCCGGGCCTTTCGCTTGCCCGGGCCTTTCGCTTGCCCGGGCCTTTCGCTTGCCCGGGCCTTTCGCTTGCCCGGGCCTTTCGCTTGCCCGTCGGCAGGTCGCAGAAATGGCGGGTCGCGCACGCGCGAACCCGCCATTTCTCAGACATGCGGCCGGAGCCTCCGGATCACTCCCCGGCTGCTTCCTCCAGGGCGAGCAGCTCGGTGACGGCATCCGTCAGACGCTTGTCGGCCTCGGCGAACGCGGTGAGGTCGCCGTCCTTCAGCGCGGCCTCGCGGTCGGCCAGCGCCTCCTGGGCGGCGCTCAGAGCGTCCTGATACGCGCCGGAGCCGGTACCCGTTCCCGGCTCCTCGGTGCCCGGGTCCGTGCCGCCCTCGTCCGGAGGAGTCGTCTCGCCCGGAGTCGGCTCCACCTCCTCGTCGCCGCCGGTGGCGCCGGAGTCGCCGCCGAAGATCGTGTCGAGGGCCTCGGTCAGCGTGTCCTCGAAGGCGACGTTGTCGCCGAAGGTCACGAGCACCTTCTGCAGCAGCGGCAGCTGCGTGCCGCCCGCGTCAGAGGACTGGACGTACACCGGCTGGACGTACAGCAGACCACCGCCGACCGGGAGGGTCAGCAGATTGCCGTACTTCACCTCGGACTCCCCCTGCTGCAGCAGGTTGAGCTCGCGCACGACGTTCGGGTCGGAGTTGAATGTGTTCTGCACCTGACCGGGGCCGGGTACGGTCGTGTCCGCATCGATCTCGAGCAGTCGCATCTTCCCGTAGCCCTCGGACTTCTCGCCCGCTGTGGCGCCGGCATCCGAATCGACCGCGAGGTAGCCCATCAGCACGTTGCGGCTCGTCGTCCCCTGCGCGGACGCCGGGATGAACGTCGAGAACATCGAGAACCGCGGCGAATCCTGGCCCGGCATCTGCATCGACAGGTAGTACGGCGGCTGCAGTGACGTCGGGTCGCGCGGGTCGTCCGGGGTCTGCCACCGGTTGTCCTGCTGAGCGAACGAACCCGCCGTGTCGACGTGGTAGACGCCGAGGATCTCGCGCTGCACCTTGAAGAGGTCCGTCGGGTAGCGCACGTGGCTCATGAGGTCGGCCGACATCTCACTGACCGGCTCGATCGTCGTCGGGTAGACGTTCTCCCACGCCTTGAGGATCGGGTCCTCCTCGTCCCAGGCGTACAGCGTCACCGACCCGTCATAGGCGTTCACGGTCGCCTTGACGGAGTTGCGGATGTAGTTGATGTTGTTTAGAGCGAAGCTCGGCGTCGGCGTGTTCGAGTCGGCGATCGCGTCCGGCAGGTTCACGCCGGTCGAGTACGGGTACGTCGCGCTGGTCGTGTAGCCGTCGACGATCCAGACGATCTCGCCGTCGACCACGCTCGGGTACGGGTCGCTGTCGAGTGTGAGGTACGGGGCAGCCTTCTGCACGCGATCGACCGGGTCGCGGTCGTACAGGATCTGCGAGTCGTCGTTCACGAGGTCGGAGAACAGGATCTCGGCCTCCTGGAACTTCAACGCGTACAGCAGCTTGTTGAACGTGTTGCCGATCGACGGTCCGCCATCGCCGTCGAACGTCGTCTTGGTCTCGTTCGCGCCGTCCTGACCGCGCGGGTAGTCGATCTCGACCGGGTCGGTGCCCTCGGGCGCTCCGACGATCGAGTACAGCGGCGAGGTCTCGCCGAAGTAGACGCGGGGCTCGAACTTCTCCGAGTCGGTCAGGAAACCGGACGACGGGATGCCGCGCTCGAGGAACACCGGCTCTCCCTCGCTCGTGCGCTGGTTGCCCGCCGCGACGACGAGGCCGTAGCCGTGCGTGTAGACGGCCGTGCGGTTGTTCCAGTTGTTGCTGTCGCCCAGGCGCGACACGTCGAGCTCGCGGATGGCGACCACTGTGTCCTGCGTCTTGCCGTCGATCTCGTAGCGGTCGACGTCGAGGGTGTTCTGGAACTGGTAGTAGCCGCGGAACTGCTCGAGCTGCTGCACGGTCGGGCTGATGATGCTCGGGTCGAGGATGCGGATGGATGCCGTGGTCTCGGCGTCCTCGCGCAACTGACCGGCGGCGGCGTCGGTGACGGCCTTGAACGGCGTGACCTCGAGGTCGTTGACGCCGTAGGCCTCTTTCGTGCCGTCGATGTTGCGCTGGTAGTACTCGGCCTGGAGGCTGTTCTGGTTCGGGCGCACCTGGAAGGTCGTCACGACCCAGGGGTAGCCGATGCCGACGACCAGCGCGGCGACGATCAGCAGCGCGGTCGCCGCCAGCGGGAAGCGCCAGCGGCCGATGATCGCCGTGACGAAGAACAGGATGGCCACGAGCGCCGCGAGGATCGCGAGGATCGCCAGGCCCGGGATCGTGGCGTTCGCCCCGGTGTAGGCGGCACCGGTGATGCGATCCTCTTCAGTGACCAGGGTCTTGAAGCGGTCGAGCCAGAGGCTGGCGGCCTGCACGAGCAGGTAGAGCCCGGCGAGGACGGCGAGCTGGATGCGCGCGGGCTTGGAGATGCGCAGCTCGCCCTGGCCGATCCGCACGGAGCCGTAGAGGTACGACACCAGGGCCGTGACGATCAGGCAGAGGAGGATCACCGCCGACACGAACGCGAGCAGGATCGAGTAGAACGGCATCGCGAACAGGTAGAACCCGGTGTCGACGCCGAACTCCGGGTCGACGGCACCGGTCGCACCGCCGTTGAACCACAACCAGACGGTCTCCCAGTTGCCTGCCGCCGCGAAGCCGGCGAAGATGCCGAAGAAGATCGGCATACCCCACATGGCCAGGCGCCGCAAAGGCTCGATGACCTCCTGGTAGCGGTCGAGCTGGGAGCTCAGGCGCACATACACCGGGCGCAGCCGGTACGCGAGCTGGATGACGACGAACAGCGGCACGGCCATGCCGAGGAAGCCGACGACGAACATCACCGCCGCACCGATCCACTGCGTGGTGAGCACACGCGAGAAGCCGAGCTGATCGAACCACAGGAAGTCCGTGTACAGCGAGGCGAAGACGAAGAAGGCCGCGACCAGCGCGGCGATGATCACCAGCGAGATCGTGGCAATCCGTCGGGATGTTCGGGGCGTGGCCGGATTCGGCGCTGAGGTCGTGGTCACCTGACCATCCTATGTGCGCAGACTATGAGCGGGCCGGGTGGACGGTGTCGCTCAGGTCACGAAACGCTGCACGTCGGCAGTGCGCCGACGTCGCCGCCGTCCGCGATCACCTCGATCGCGTCGAGCGATTCCTCCAGTGTCGCGGTGCTGATCACGGCCAGGCCGTCCGGCACGTGACCTGCGACCTCGTCGCAGTTGGATGCCGGGGCGAGGAAGTAGTCGGCGCCGGCATCCCGTGCGCCGTACAGCTTCTGACGGATGCCGCCGATCGGGCCGACGGCGCCGGTCGCGTCGATCGTTCCGGTGCCGGCGATGTCGTTGCCGCCGGTCAGTTCTCCCGGTGTCAGCTCATCCACGATGCCGAGCGCGAACATCATGCCGGCGCTCGGCCCTCCGACGTTGTCGAGCTGGATGTGCACCTCGAACGGGAAGTCGTAGTCCGTGGTCAGGGTGATGCCGATCAGCCAGGTGTCCACCCCGCCTACCTGCTCCTTCTCCGGCGTGAGCTCGACCTCGTGCTCTTCGCCGTCGCGCTGCACGGTCAGCACGACGGCATCCCCCTCGGCATCCTGGATCGCCGCCCGGAGCCCTGCGGCACTGGTGACGTCCGCGCCGTCGATCTGCTCCACGACGTCGCCCTCCTCCAGAAGTCCGTCCGCCGGGGAGTCCTCGACGGTCGAGACGACCTCGACTCTCGCTCCGGTGTCGTACCCGAGCTCGTGCAGAGCTGCCGCCGTCGCCTCGTGCTGGGAGTCGACCATGAGATCGGCATTGCGCTCGTCGCGCTCCTCGGTCGTGACGCCCTCAGGGAAGACCGAGTCGAGCGGCACGACCGCGCGCGAGGGGTCCATCCAGGCCAGCGCCAGCTCGAACCACGACGGGGTGCGCTCGCGGTTGCCGACGACCTGCACCGTCGTGAGGCTCAGGCTGCCGCTGGTCTCGAACGTCTCGGCGCCGTCGATCTCGATCAGAGGCACCTGCTCTCCATCGGCGCTCGCAGCACTCCCGAGGGTGTCGTACACCGGACCCGGCCGCTGGATCACATAGGGCGTGGGCAGGAAGGTCAGCACGACCAGTGCGATGAGCGCGACGATGAGCGCCCAGACGCCGAGCCCGATGCGGGCGGGCTGAGTTCGTGCCACGTGAGTCCTCCGTCGTTCGCGACCGGCGTACAGCGATCTGCTCGCGTCGGGGGTGCGTGCAGAAACCTGCAACTAGCGTAGATGGCACGGCTAGCGACGTGCTGAGAGGCGACCGACATGGCAGATGACGAACCCACCCCCGAGGACTTCCAGGAGTTCCTGCGCAAGATGATGTCGGGGCAGGGCGGCGGGGACTTCGACCTCAGCGCGCTCCAGAACGCCCTCGGGGGCGAAGACGGCCTCCAACTGGATCCGGCCATGATGGCAGCCCTGTCGCAGCAGCTGCAGAGCGTGCTCGGCGGCGATCCGTGGGAGAACGCGCTGCGTCAGGCCCTGCACATCGCGAACCGCGAGGGCCAGGGCATCACCGACGGCTCCCGGCATTCACTGGTGGATGCCTTCGGCCTGGCGAACCTGTGGCTGGGCGAGGCCACGACGATCTCGGAGCTGTCCGAGGCACCGCAGCCGATGACGCGCGGCGAGTGGATCGAGAAGACGCTCCCGGTGTGGAAGGAGATCGCAGGCCCCGTCTCCACGAGCATCGCCGACGCCCTCACGAGCGCCCTGGACACCCAGGTGCCCGAAGACATGCGCGGGGCGATCCAGGGCGCGGGAAAGCTCATGCGGGGCCTCGGCTCCTCGGTGTTCGCCGCCCAGTTCGGCCAGGTGCTGGGCAACCTCTCCCTCGAAGTGGTGTCGGGCGGCGACGTCGGCATCCCCGTGCTCCCGGCTGGCACTGCGGCGGTCATCCCGCAGAACATCACCGCATTCGGCGCGGGCCTCGAGATCCCCGAGGACCAGATCACGCTCTACCTCGCCACGCGCGAGCTCGCCTATGCCCGCCTCTACCGGCACGCCAAGTGGCTTCACCTGCAAGTCATGTCGCAGATCACCGACTTCGCCCGCGGCGTCACGGTCGACGTCGAGGCGCTCGAGGACGTCGCGAGCCGACTCGATCCGTCGAACCCCGAGGAGCTGCGCGCGGCGATCGAGGGCGGCGCGCTGCTGCCTGCGCAGACCGAGGCGCAGCGCGAAGCGCTCGGCCGCCTGGAGAACATCGTGGCGATGATCGACGGCTGGGTCGACGTGGTCACGGCCGAGGCCACCTCGCGCCTCCCCGACGGCGCACGCCTCGCCGAGGCTGCGCGCCGCCGCCGAGCAGTCGGCGGCCCCGCCGAAGACGCACTGGGCGCGCTGGTCGGACTGAAACTGCGGCCACGCCGCCTGCGCGAGGCCGCGGCGATGTGGCGCCGGGTGACGGATGCCGTGGGCATCGCGGCCCGTGACTCGCTGTGGGACTACCCCGACCTCCTTCCCACCGCAGCCGACATCGACGACCCGACGGCGCTCATCGAACGCCTGCAGGCGCACGCCCGCGGCGAGGAACCCGTGGCCGACGAGTTCGATGAGGCGCTGGCACGGCTCCTCGACGGGGAGGACTTCTCGCAGGACCGCGGCGACGGGTCCGCCGACGCTGCGGAGGGCGACGGGGAATCCGGCACGGGCGACGACTCCGGAGAGGGCGAGAGACCCGTCTGACCCGGATGCACGCTCCGCTGTGCACCGATCAGCCTCCTCACGGAGTTCTCCACGGATCGTGGCTGGGCGCTCCGCGCTGAGCGCAGGGTGAGCAGAATCGGGTCATGCCACCGATGACTCCGACGACGCTGACCCGGATCGCTCCGGAGTATCCGATGCTCTGGCGCGATGCCGACACGGTGCAGTTCGGCCTGGAGGGCGGCCTGCGCATCGATGCGGGCGAGCCGTGGATCGAGCCGCTCATCCAGGCGCTCCGCAGCGGCATCCGCCGCAGTGCCTTCGACGTCGTCGCGCACGGCGTCGGCGCACCGAGGGAAGCCGCCCGCAGGCTCCTCGAGATGCTCGAGCCGATCCTCATCACCGACCTTCCGGCACCGCCGCCGGTGTGGATCGAGAGCGTCGACGTCGACGACTCGCGCGTCGAGGCGCGGATGGAGATCGCCCTGCACGATGAGGGCTTCTCCACGGCGCCGCGCGGCGCGGCCCCGGCTGTCGGGATCGTGCTCGTGCAGGGCGCGGCATCCGCTCACCGGCTCGCCGGCTACCTGCACGACGATCTCGTGCATCTGCCTGTCGCGTTCGAACCCGGGGGCCTGGTCATCGGCCCTCTGATCGTCCCCGGCCGCTCGCCGTGCCTGGCGTGCCGCGACGCGCACGAGCGCGATCGCGATCCGGCGTGGCCCGCCATGCACGCGCAGCTCATCGGCGCGCACTGCGGACGGATCACGACGGCGCGCACCGCCGAGGCTGCGGGATTTATTGCCCGGCTGCTCCGCGAGACCGACGCGGGACCGCGATCGGTGCGGGTCAGCCCCGACGGCCGGCGGACCTGGCGCGAGGCGAGGTTTCACGCAGAGTGCCGGTGCCGCGAGCAGTCGTTCCGATCTCCTCCAGGAACCGCGACGGCCGGCGCTCCCCCCGCCCTGCCGATCGCGACCACGTCAGCTCGAGCGTCCGCGCGGCGCGCGTGATGCCGACGTAGGCGAGGCGCCGTTCCTCGTCGATGGCGTCGAAGCCTGTGGCGTACGAGATGGGCAGTGCGCCCTCGGCGCAGCCGGCGAGCACGACGTGCGACCACTCCAGGCCCTTGGCCGCGTGCAGAGTGGACAGCGTCACCATCTGCATCGTCGGCTCGTGCTGGTCCTTCGCCCTGGCCATCAGCGCGTCACTGAAGGAGCGCAGCGTCGTGTCGTCCGGCGCCTCCTCCGCGAGCCGCAGTATCGCCCTGCGCGCTTCCCAGCCGTCGCGCTGCGCGCCGCCGGCGGCGGGCGCCTCGTCGGTCAACCCGATCTCGCGCAGCACTCGACGCACATTCGGCAGGAAGCCTCGCTCCGTCGGTGCGACGGCCGCGCCGCGCAGGGCGAGGATCGACTGGCGCACCTCCGGCATGTCGAAGAAACGTCTGCCGCCCAGCACGGTCGACGCGATCCCCGCGTCGGCGAGCGCCTGCTGGATCGCTGCGGACTGCGCGTGAGCGCGGTACAGCACGGCGATCTCGGACGGGGCGGCACCCGATGCGATGCGCGCCGAGACGGATGCCGCGATCCCGGCCGCCTCCTCGGTCTCGGTGTCGTACGCCGTGAGGGTGGGCGGCTCGGCTTTCGGGGCCTCCCGCGCGGGGCAGAGTTCGAGTGCTCCCGGTCTGCCGTTCATGAGCGCGTTGGCTGCGGCGAGGATCGGCGGCTGGGAGCGATAGTTCGTCTCCAGGCGCACGACGGTGGCGTCCGGGAACCTCCTGCCGAACTCGAGCAGGTAGCGCTGGTCGGCTCCGGCGAACGAGTAGATCGTCTGGCTGGCGTCGCCGACGACGCACAGGTCCCTCCGGTCCCCGAGCCAGAGTTCGAGGAGCCGGTTCTGCAGCGGCGAGACGTCCTGGTACTCGTCGACGGTGAAGTGCCGGTACTGCTCGTGGACGGATGCCGCAACGCGGGGCTCGGCCTCCAGCATCCCGGCGCATGCGAGCAGCACGTCTTCGAAGTCGAGCTGGCGGCGGTCGTCCTTGAGGGTCTCGTACGCCCGCTGCAGGTCGGCGAGCTGCTCCGCGCTCACCCGACCGACCGATCTGCCGAGCGCGGCGTGCTGGTCGATCGACCTCATCGACACCTTGCGCCATTCGATCTCGCTCGCGACGTCGCGGAGCGTCGGGGTGTCCAGACGCAGACGGAGCTGCTCGGCGGCCTGCCCGAGCAGACGCACCTTGTTGTCGATGATCGACGGAGCCGGCGAGCCCGCGAGCGTCGGCCAGAAGAAGTTCAGCTGCGCGAGCGCTGCAGCGTGGAACGTGCGCGCCGCGACACCCTCGATGCCGAGCGTGCGCAGACGCCCGCGGAGCTCGCCCGCGGCTTTCGCCGTGAAGGTCACGGCCATGACCCTGCTCGGCGAGTAAGCGCCCGTGTCGACCCCGTGCGCGATGCGGTGCGTGATGACCCGGGTCTTCCCCGTTCCGGCTCCGGCGAGCACCGCGACCGGCCCGCGCAGCACGGATGCCGCCTCGCGCTGTCGTTCGTCGAGGGCGTCCAGTGCGCTCACTGCGCCCCGTCGGCGTCTTCGGCGGCTGGACGCCCGTCGCACCAGTCGATGATGAGGGCGCGGGCGATGGATGCCGGACCGGGGAGCCCCACCGGCCCCTCCCCCTTCAGAGCCGAGCGGATCTCGTCGCGTGTGAACCAGCGGACGTCGATGATCTCCTCGCCGTCCGGGCGGGCGCGGCGCTCCTCGGATGCTGTGGCGCGGAACCCGATCATGAGCGAACGCGGGTACGGCCACGGCTGCGAGGACACGTAGCGGACCTCGTCGAGGAGGACGCCGGCCTCCTCTTCGATCTCGCGGTGCACGGTCACCTCGAGGGACTCACCGGCCTCGACGAAGCCGGCGAAGCAGGAGTACATCCGTCCGCGCCAGTTCGCGTTGGCGCCGAGCAGCAGCCGCTCGCCGTCCGCGCTCTCGACGGCGACGATGACCGCGGGGTCCGTCCGCGGGAAGATGTCGTGCCCGCACCGCTCGCAGCGCCGCGACCAGCCACCCTGGCGCAGGACGGTCTCCGATCCGCAGGTCGGGCAGAACCGGGCATCCCGCAGCCAGGATGCGAGGGCGACGGCCGTGACGAGCAGCTCGGTGTCCTCCGCGGCGAGCATGCCCCCGGTGTCGCGGACGCCGAGCCAGGTCTCCTCGGGCGCGGCGTCGATGCTCTCGGCCTCACGGCCGACGGCGGCGAGCAGCAGCAGCGTGCCGTCCTCGCGCCTGCCGAGCAGCGCCCATTCCGCGTCGCCCGCGACCTCTGACGGGGCGACGGCGACCAGCGTGCCGTCCTCGATCCGTGCACGCCCGTCTCGGACGACGATCGCTCGAGCGTCGGGCGACGACCGCAGCGCGTCGAGGACGCCCTGCTCATCGCGGAGGTGTGCTGCCCGATCGAACTGTACGCGCTGGACGGTCATCGACTCCCTCTCTCACAGGCGTGGCGTAGGCGGAACCGCGCGCGATGCGACCTAATCTGGGGGCATGGCACGGTCTCCCTTTACTCTAGCGGCGGCGGTCACGGCCGCTCTGCCCGGGGCGGAGGTCGTCGGCGCTCGATCCCTCTCCGCCGAGGGCGACGGGCGCTTCGACTCCGCCGTCGCCACGCTCGCCGACGGCCGCGAACTCGCGATCCGTGTCGGAGACGACGACGAGACCGCGCGCGAGCTCGCCGCCGAAGCGCTGGCCCTGCGCGCACTGACCGCCGGTGCCCGTGCGATGCTCCCCTTCCAGGTGCCCGAGTACGTCGGCGAGACCCGGCTGGCCGAAGGCCGGGCACTCGTCTCGAGCCTGCTGCCCGGATTCCAGATCGAGGCGCACCATGTGCCGCGCGGCCGCGGGGCCGCAGCATCCATGGGCGCCTCCATCGCCGCCGTGCACGCGCTGCCCGCCTCGGTCGTCCGCAGCGCCGGGCTCACCGCACGAAGCGCCGAGGAGGTGCGCGACGAGATCCGTCGCCTCGTCGACCGAGCGGCGGCCACCGGGCGCGTTCCGGCCCGGCTCACGGTCCGCTGGCGCGAGGCGGTCGAGGACGACGACCTGTGGCGCTTCGAATCCGCCGTGACCCTGGGCGGCGCGAAGGCGACCTCGTTCCTGTTCGACGACGACCCGGAGCGCGGCCCCGAGGTGATCGGGATGCTCGACTGGCACGGCCTCGCACTCGGCGACCCCGCCGTGGACCTCGCCTGGCTCTCGTCCGCCCCGGACGCCGCCGGCGACGTCCACGCTGCGTACGCCGAGGCGTCCGACCGCGCACCGGATCCCGCCCTGGCCGTACGGGCTCGGATGCTGGCGGAACTGGAGTTCGCCCGGTGGCTCGTGCACGGCGACACCATGCGCCGCACCGACATCGTCGACGATGCCGCGGCACTCCTCGGGGCCCTCGCCGACGGGCTGCGCGAGAACGACCTCTCGGTCATCGCGGCGCGAGGCGAAGGCGTCGATTCGGCACTAGACGCTCTCGACCGCGTGCCGCAGACCGCTGCGACGGGCATCAGCACGGCGATGGAGACCGACGCTTACAACCCTGACGACCTGCTCCCCGAGGACCCCGCGACCGCGAACGACGACCGCATCGGCGATGCCACGGAGGACCTCAGCGACGTCGCCGAGACCTGGCGGGCGGACTCGGTCGCGGACGCGTCGACCGCCGAGCCCGTCGACGCGCCCGCGACCGGCTCGGAGTCCTCGGCCCCTGATCCTGTCGCTCGTGCTGAGCGAGCGTCAGCGAGTCGAAGTGACGCGGCGACGGCAGAACCCGAGCACGACCCGGCGGATGAGGCTCAGCGCGCAGCGCGCGCCGCGCTCCACCGCTGGACCAACTCCGCCTCCGAATAGACCCGGTCGCCGCGGATGACGAGGTCGTCGGCGACGTAGTAGAGCGCGACATCGATCTCGTCGAGCGGCACGCCGAACCGGCGGTGGTAGGCGAGCCGGTACAGGGCGAGCTGCAGCATCCGCTCTTCGCGCTCCGCCGGCGTGCGCGGAGCGCGACCGGTCTTCCAGTCCACGATCTCGATCCGCCCGCCGCGGTCCTCACGCCGGTACACCGCGTCGAGCTTGCAGATGACGATGTGGCCCGGGGCGGGCCCCGAGGTCGGCTCCCCTGCGCCTGCGGTCGTGCCCGCGCCGAGCGCGAAGTCGATCTCGATCTCGACCGCGATCGGTGCGAGGTCCGCCCATTCGCTGCGCTCGAAGGTCTCGCGCAGCGTCTGCAGATCGGCGTCGTCCGCGGCCGAGACGGCCGAGGGGTCCGCCTGCTCGTCGTCGCTGTCCCACAGGGCGGCGTCCGCACTCGGGCCCGCGCCGACGAGGCCGGAGCGGTGCTCCACCCACGCGTGGAAAAGGGTGCCCAACCGCGTCTGCCGGTACGGGCGTTCCGGCATCGGACGCGCGATCTCGCGGAGCGTGCCGTCGAAGTCGGTGACGTAGTCCTTGAACCGCGATGCCGGCACACGGGTCGGAGGCTCGGCGAGCACGCCGCGCTGCCGTTCCGCCCGCTCGGCGAGCAGGCGTTCGAGCTGGGGGGTGGGAGTTACGGGGTCGGCTGCGAGCGCCGATCGGACCGCGTCCGCCGCGGCCTCGACCCTGCCCCGTCGTCCACCGAGCGGGTCCAGCGGCCACACCGTGGTCTTGCCCTCGCCTTCATACGGGTTCTCGTCGGCATCGACCTCACCGACGCCGCCGTGACCGAGCACGTCGAACGCCTCGAGCAGGTAGGGACCGGCCTGCCGGGGCTTCTTCTGCCCGGCCCAGTGCGCTCCGGTGAGCAGCAGGTGGGTGCGAGCCCTCGTCACGGCGACGTAGGCGAGACGGCGTTCCTCCTGCTGCTGGTAGTCGCGGTAGGCGTCCTTGAAGACGGTCAGTGCGCCGGGTGCCGTCCTGCTCCTGCTGGTGAGCGACGCCACCCCGGCCTTGAGCCGCTTCGCCGGGTCGGGTTCCTCGTGCTCGGGCGGCGGATCCCACCGGAACACCGGGAGCGCGTCGCGGTCGCCGCGCAGCGCGAACGGCAGAACCCCGAAGCCGAACCAGCCCGACGTGCTCGTCGGCGGCGACGGCAGCTCGCCCTCGACCATGCGCACCACGGCCACGGCATCCCATTCGAGGCCCTTGGATCCGTGGATGGTCAGCAGCTGCACGACCCCCGGCTCGGGCGGTTCCGGCCGCGGCATGAGCTCGTCCGTGCTCTCGGCCTTGTCGAGCCAGGCCAGCAGGCTGCCGATCGTGCCGCGTTCATCGGCGGAGAGGAACGCGCGCACCTCGTCGGTGAACGCCCGCAGCTGCGTCGCCGCGATGCGGGCAGGGCCCCGGGTCTCGTTGGCCGCCAGCTCGATGTCGAGCCTAAGTTCGGTCTCGATGCTGCGGATGAGTTCGGGGATCGGCTGTCCCGAAGCACGTCTGAGACGCTCGAGCATCTCCCCCGCCGCGCGGATGCGTGCGCGCCCGTCCTGCGTGATTCTCTCGAGCAGCCGGTAGTCGTCGCGGAGACCCCGGACCACGTCGACGGCGTCCACGATCGAGACCGCCTCGTCGGCGCCGCGCGAGGCGCGAATCCGGGCGCGCAGCTCATCGGGCAGCGGCATGAGGCCGCTGTCGCGTCTGGAGAGCTCGCCGGCGAGGTCGTACAGCGCACCCATGTCGGCGACGCCGACCCCGAACCGCGGCCCGACGAGCAGTCGGATCAGGGCGGAACCGGCGTTCGGGTCGTGCAGCACCCGCAGTGTCGCGACGACGTCGACGACCTCCGGAGTCGCAAGGAGTCCGCCCAGGCCCAGGATGCGATGCGGAACGCCGCGCGCGGCGAGCGCCTCGGCGAAGGTCTGCATGTGCCGCTTGGATCGGAACAGGATCGCACCGGTGTGCGGCTTCGCGGCGTCGGTGTGCTCGGCACGGCGCTGGAAGAACCACTCGGCGACCTGGTCCGCCTCGTCGTGCACGGTCAGCGGATACCGCACCTGGACATCGCCCTGGCCCGCGCCCGGTCGCGGTTCGAGCGGCGGCACGTCGAGCCCGGGGCGCTGAAGCGGCTCGAGGATGCGGTTGGCGATCCCGAGGATGGAGCTGTCGTTGCGCCAACTCGTCATCAGACTGTACGACTCGGGTTGCTGCTGATCGGCGAACGTGCGCGCGAACGCGTAGAGGTTGTCTGCGCTGGCGCCGCGCCATCCGTAGATCGACTGGTGCGGGTCGCCGACGGCCATCACGGCGGAGTCCTGGAACACCGCTGACAGGAACTGGGTCTGGATGACCGAGGTGTCCTGGTACTCGTCGAGGAGCACGACGCGGTGCTGCTCGCGCAGATCGGCGCGCACATCCGGCGAGGACTCCACGATGTCGAACGCGCCGCTGACCTGGTCGGCGAAGTCGAGAACACCGCGCCGATGCTTCTCGGCGATGTACTCGCGTACGAGGGCGGTGAGGGTCGGGAGGGCAAGCAGGTTGTCGGCCGCCTTCTCGACGTCGCCCTGGCTCCGGTACGGGGCGAACGCCGCCGCGTGCTCGAGCGCGATGCGCTCGGCCCTGCCGAGGTCGGCGCGATGATCCAGCGCTTCTCCTGCGAGCCGCTGCACGGCGTCGACGACGGTCGCGACGGACAGCTCGATGTCCTCCAGCTGCGGCAGATCGGCGCGCAGCACGACCTCCCGCGCGAGCATCCACGACGCCGCCTGGCTGAGCATCTCGACATCGGGGTCGCGTCCGATCCTCGCGGCGTGCTCGCGGACGATCGAATCGGCGAACGCGTTGTACGTCGACACTCGGGGGCGGATGAGCATGTCCTCCGCGGTACGCGGCGCTGCGGCATCCCAACCGGTGCCGTACCGCGCGGCCAGCCCGTCGAGGACGTGTGCGCGGACCGCCTGCCGCTGCGCGCCGTCCGCGTCGGCGATCGGCGTAAGCGCACCCGAACGGACGATCTCGGGCACGTGCGGGAGCAGACCGCGCCGGCCGAACTCATCGATCACCGCGAGGCGAGCGCCGATGCGCTCGGCGAGCTCGCCCGCCGCCTTGCGCGTGAAGGTGAGCCCAAGGATCTCGTCGCGGCGCACGTGACCGTTCGCGACCAGCCACACCACGCGCCCCGCCATCGTCTCGGTCTTGCCGCTGCCGGCACCGGCCACGACCAGCGCCGGGGCGGGCGGAGCCTCGATGACGCGCTGCTGCGCGGGCGTCGGCGGCGGCTGGCCGAGCGCGGCCGCGACGTCCAGTGCGGACAGTCCCGGGCCGTTGCCTGCCCATTCCGCGCTCATGCGCTCACCGCCGGCACCGTGTGGATGCGGCACGGCTGCACGCGCCACTGCACATCGGCGCAGTGCGCCTCGACGTGGGCGGTGAAGCTCCCCGCGGACATGCCTCTGGCCGCATCCGCGAGTCTCGTGAGGAACCGTGTGCGCGCCTCGCCCTCGAGCGTGTGCTGATGGGCGATCCGGTAGTCGCTGCCCGAGAGCGTCTTGGCGACGACGAGCAGCCGCGCCCCGGCGAGCGCTGCGGGATCGGCACCCTCGATGAGGCCCTGCTCGACGGCGACCTGATAGGCCGCGAGCTGGGCGTGGTCTTCGACCTTGGCGTCGGACTCCGGCTCATACTTGCCGGTCTTCAGGTCGACGACGACGACGCGCTCCCCGTCAGCGGACGCGGCCATGGGCGCCGACCCGCGGGCGCGGGCCGCCGCGTGCTCGCCCGCGCCGACCGGGTACGCCTCGACGCGGTCGATGAAGCCGTGCACCAGCGCGCGCCCCGGTTCTCCCGCGGCATCTCCGATGTGCACGGCGGGCTCTTCACCTGCGCCGGTCGCATCCACCGCGAATCGGAACTCGACCTCGCTGGCCAGCACCCGCCCGCCGTCGCGGACGACCTCGCCCAGATACGCGTGCAGCCGTTCGACGTACAGATCCGCTCGGCGGTGCTCCTTGCGGCTGATCCACTCGGTCTCGAAGTCCAGCTCGCCCCAGTGCTCCGCCACGATCGCGCGCATGGCCTCGAGGTCGCCGGCAGGGACCTTCTCCATCGCCTCGTGGATGATCGTGCCGATCCCCGCAGACGGCGGCAGGACCGTGTCGCCGCCGAGGGCGGAGATCGCCCAGTGCAGCTCGCACTCCTCGAAGGACTCCATCCGAGACGGCGATACCCGTGCCGGTTCGACCGAGAGATCGTGCAGCGGCGCCGCGGTCGACGGCGCGGTCGTGCCGTACCAGTCGGCCGGGTCTGCGCCGGGCACGCCCTCGCGCGCGAGGACGGCCAGCTGCCCGGCGGCCTCGGCCCGCGATGCGGCATCCGGTGCGCTGGTAAGCGTGCGGCGGTGCCGCGCCACGAGACCGCGCAGGGTGAGCGGATGCTCCGCCGCCGGGTGATCGGACGCCGGCGGCGGTTCGGGGAGGAACCCGAAGAACGGGCTCGGCGTGGAGTCGTCGTCATCCACGGCCGACACGAGGATCCGCGATCGTGCGCGGGAGACCGCCCGCACGAACAGCCGCAGCTCGTCGTGCAGCGCATCGCGGCGCCGGTCGAGCACCCCGGGGTCGACGGCGCCGGCTCCCGTGCGGGCGGCGGTCACGGCATCCGCCAGGCGCCACGTCTCGAGGAGCCCGCCGCGAAGCCGCGTGTTGGGCCACACGCCGTCCTGCACGCCGGCGACCACGACGGCCTCGAACTGCGTACCCAGGGCCGTCGCCGGCGTCAGCAGGGTCACGAGGCCGGGACGGTCGGGGGTCGAGAGCGAGTCCTCCGGGACCTCGCTGTCGAGGATGTCGCGCACGAACGTCTCCGGGTCCTCGTTCGGGGTGCGCTCGACGAATCGCTTCGCGGCGTCGAAGAGCGCGACGAGCGCGTCGAGGTTCCTGGCGGTCTCCCCGCCACCGGGGAGCGCCGCGGCTTCCTGCCAGTGCTGGGCGAGCCTGGCGCCGCCGGGCGCGCGGGACGAGTCCCAGACGCGCCAGAGCAGCTCGTGGATGGTCTCGTTCTGGGCCGCGGCCCCCGTCTCGGCGAGGGTCGTGGCGAACCGGGAGGCGATCCGCGCCTCCGGCGCGTCGATGAACGCGAAGTGCGCAGGGAACTCCATCGCCTGCCGCAGGAGCTCGGATGCCGGAGTCGAGCCGCCCTCGTCGAGCTCGAGATGCCGCAACCGGGCGCGCAGGCGCCGGAGCCCGACGGCATCCAGCCCGCCGAAAGGCGACCGCAGCGCGTCGACGAGGTCGTCCGGCGTGCGCTCGGACGCCGGCTGCAGCGCGAGACGCACGATGCCGACGAGATCGCGGACGACGCGCTCGCTGCCCAGCGGGCGCTGCACCCCCGCCGCACGCGTCGGGACCTCGCGCGCGGCGAGCTCGGTCTCGAGGGCGGCGACCTGGCGCGTGTCGTGCGCGATGACGGCCATGTCGCTCCAGGGGATGCCGGAGCTCACATGCCAGTCGCGCAGCGTGCCGGCGATGCGATCGACCTCTTCGTACGGCGACGATGCCAGGAAGGTCCGCACGGACGGATCCGCCGTCTCGGGAGGCGGTCCCGGGGGCCGGCGGTGCTCGACGCGGCCGGCGACGCCGATCGCCTGGGTGACCGTGCGGGTGAGGTCGCTCAGGGCCGGGGTCTGCCGGTGCGCGGTGTCGAGCACGAACACGTCGTCGAGCAGGGTGGACAGCTCGTGGAAGAGCTGCGGGCTCGCGCCGCGGAACGCGCCGGAGGAGATGTCGGGGTCGCCGAACGCGGTCACGGCGATCCCTCTGGCACGCAGCGCCCGGACGAGCGTGAGTCCCCCGCGGGTGATCTCCTGCGCGTCGTCGATGAGCACGGCGCGCAGCCCCGCGAGGGGTCCGAGCGTCGCGGAATCGGCTTCGCGCAGGATCGCCGCGGCTTCGCTGACGAGATCGGCGGCGTCGCGATAAGCCGTGCGCATGTCGCCGAGGACGGTGCGGTACTCGTCGATGAACGCACCGGCCGCCGGCCAGACGGGGCGCTCCGAGCGCTGGAGCTCGTCGGGGAGGACCCCCAGCTCGGTGCACTCGGCCAGGAAGGCACGCAGTTCGGAGCGGAAGTCCTTCGACGCGCGCACGGTCGCGGGCAGGGATGCCGGCCATCGGCTGAGCATGCCAGCGGCCTCGTCGTCGGCGTCACCGGCCAGCAGCTCGGCGACGATGCGGTCCTGATCGGCTCCGGTGAGCAGCGCGGGCGGCTCGCCGCCCGCGTGCACCATCGCACCGCGGACGACCTGGAAGGCGAAGGATCCCAGTGATCGGGCCAGCGGCCCCGGTGTCGCCCGGCCGATGCGCACGCCGATGCGGTCGCGCAGCGCGGTCGCCGCCTGCCTGCTCGGGGTGAGCACGAGCACCTGCTCCGGCGTCAGCCCCTGCTCGCCGAGGAGCGCGTCCACACGGTCGATGAGCGTGTGCGTCTTGCCCGTGCCCGGGCCGCCGATGACGACGCCGGATGCGCTGACGGGTGCGGCGACCACCTCGCGCTGCGCGGCATCCGGTGCGGCGCGGGGCGGGCTCGGTGTCATGCCGTCCACGCTATCGGCCGGCGCCGACACCGCCCGTGCACGCCTCGCGCGACGCGCTTGTGCGCCCACGGCGAAACCGGCCGTCCACCCCGATCCGACGCCGCACCACCGGGGTAGAGTCGTGTCAGTCCCCGAATCTTCAAGGAGCACGCGTGGAAATCCGCATCGGCATCATCAACACCGGCCGCGAACTGAACTTCGAGACCGCCACGAGCGCGGACGACGTCCGCAGCCAGGTCGCCGCTGCCCTCGAGCAGAACACCGCTCACGTGAGCTTCACCGACGTCAAGGGCAACTCGTTCATCGTCCCGACCGCGAACCTCGCGTACATCGAGCTCGGCACCGAGGAGTCGCGTCGCGTCGGCTTCGTCGCCTGACACGATGTACATCCTCCTCGCGCTGATCGCGGCCTGCGCGCTCGGCGTCGGCGTCCACTTCCTGCTGCCGCACCGCGCGCTGCGCGGCGTCGCGGTCGTCCCCGCCGTCGCGACGGCCGCGTCGGCGATCGTCTACACCGGCATGCAGTGGGCGGGCGTCGGCGAGGACAGCGTCTGGCTGTGGCTGGCGAGCATCCTCGGCGCGGTCGTCGTCGCGACGGCGGTCGGATACGGACTGACGGCATCCCGTCGGACGTCCGACGCCGCGAAGCGCGCGGCCCTGGGCATCTGAGCGCTCAGGCGGCCAGGCCCATCGCGTCCATGCGGCGCGCGTGGGCTCCCATGAGCTCGGTGTACACCGGCTCGACGCGGTCGTCGTCCTCGATGAGGCGCTCGGCGCGCAGGGCCTGACGGGCCACGAGCACCGTGTCGCCCACCATGCGACGCGCCCACATCGACAGCAGAGATCGCCACTCGGCGTCGCTGTCGATCGTGCGCTTGAGGATCGCCACGATCTCGCCGGTGTCGTCGTCCTCGCGCAGGATCGCGGCGACGCGGGCGCCCGTCTCGCCGTAGCTCGAGGCGAGGGCGAGATAGAAGTCGTCGAGCATGCCCGCCGTGATGTAGACGGCGAGCAGGGTCTCGCGCGGGCGCGCACCGATGGTCTTGCGGCGGAACGCGTCGAGGTGCTCCTGGAACGGGAGCATGATCTCGGTCGGGTCCTCCCCCTGAGAGGTGATCACCTCGACGATTCCGCGATGCTTGCTGAGCGCGGCACCCGCGGCCCGCGCCAGCGCCTCCTTCTCGGCGAGCTCGGGGGTGGCCCGGATGAGCCGGGTCAGCGTCTCGAAATAGCCGAGCTGCAGGTATGCCGCCTGCCCGAGGAAGCGGTTCAGCTCAGGGGCGAGCTCGGCGAAGTCGACGCGGGTCGCATCGCCCACGTCGCCGCGACTGCGCAGCGTCAGAGTGCGTCGGGGCTTGTCTCGCTGCCAGAACCACTTCACCACGTGATCAGACTACCCGCGCTTCGGATCGGCGTTGCGGGCGCCCCTCCGGTAGGCTGGACGCGTCCTGCCGTCGGAGCAGGACGCCGCGCCTGTGGCACACGAGACGGCGTGGATCCGTTACGTGGCGGCCGCTTCAGTAGAGGGCCGCCGGACAGGCACACAGGACATAGTGACTTCATTCGCTGATCTCGGCATCGATCAGGACATCGTCGACGCACTCGCCGCCAAGGGCATCGTCGACGCGTTCCCCATCCAGGAGCAGACCATCCCCCTCGGCCTTCCCGGCCAGGACATCATCGGCCAGGCCAAGACCGGAACGGGCAAGACCTTCGGTTTCGGCATCCCCGTCGTCCAGCGCCTCGGCCAGGACCCGGAGCCCGGGGTCAAGGCGCTCATCGTCGTGCCGACGCGCGAACTCGCCGTGCAGGTCTACGAGGACATCGACCTGCTGACCTCGAACCGCTCCACGAGCGTCGTCGCGATCTACGGCGGCAAGGCGTACGAGGGCCAGATCGACCAGCTCAAGGCCGGCGCGCAGATCGTCGTCGGCACCCCTGGTCGCCTGATCGACCTCGCCGGCCAGCGCCTGCTCGACCTGTCGAACGCGACCGAGGTCGTCCTCGACGAAGCCGACAAGATGCTCGACCTCGGCTTCCTCGCCGATATCGAGAAGATCTTCCAGAAGGTGCCGGCGGTCCGCCACACGCAGCTGTTCTCGGCGACCATGCCCGGCCCGATCGTCGCGCTCGCCCGCCGGTTCATGTCGAACCCGATCCACATCCGCGCGAACGACCCCGACGAAGGCCTCACGCAGGCGAACATCAAGCACCTGGTCTACCGGGCGCACTCGCTCGACAAGGACGAGGTCATCGCCCGCATCCTGCAGGCCGAGGGCCGCGGCAAGACCGTCATCTTCACGCGCACCAAGCGCGCGGCGCAGAAGCTCGTCGACGAGCTCGGCGACCGCGGGTTCAACGTCGGCGGCGTGCACGGCGATATGGGGCAGGAGCAGCGCGAGCGCTCGATGGCCGCGTTCAAGGCGGGCAAGCGCGACGTCCTGGTCGCCACCGACGTCGCCGCCCGCGGCATCGACGTCGACGACGTCACGCACGTGATCAACCACACCATCCCCGACGAGGAGAAGACGTACCTGCACCGCGCCGGTCGCACCGGCCGCGCGGGCAAGACGGGCATCGCGGTCACGTTCGTCGACTGGGAGGACCTGCACAAGTGGGCCCTCATCAACCGCGCGCTGGAATTCGGCCAGCCCGAGCCCGTCGAGACGTACTCGTCGAGCCCGCACCTGTACACCGACCTCAACATCCCCGAGGGCACGAAGGGACGGCTGACGACAGCGCCGAAGGCCGACAAGCCCGCCTCCGAGCGTCGCCAGCGCCAGCCGCAGAAGGCGGCGGATGCCGCCGCAGAGGGCACGGACGAGGGCACCACGAAGCGTCGCCGGCGTCGCCGCCGCGGCGGATCGGGCGGCGGGGTCGGCTCGACCTTCACCGAAGGCGCGGAGACCGCCGCCACCGGAGCCGCATCGGCACCTGCGACCGACCGCGACGCCGAGGGCGCAGGCACGCACGACGGCGACGTCACGGGCGAGCACCGCGACGGTAAGCCGGCCCCGCAGCGCCGTCGCCGTCGTCGTCGCTCCGGCGGAGCCGCACCGGCCGGCGCCTGAGTCAGGGGCGACGCGGACTCGTCCCCGTCGCCGCGTCGATGATGCGGGCGACCATCTCGTCGCTCGTGGTGTTCTCGCCCGGCCGGTTCGGCTTGCCGGCACCGTGATAGTCGCTCGACCCGGTGACGATCAGGTCGTGCTTCGCGGCGAGCGCGCGCAGAGTGCGCTTGCCGGACTCGGTGTTCTCGCGATGATCGATCTCGAATCCGCCGAGCCCTGCGGCGATGAGCTCCTCGATGAACGCGAGCGGCATCATCCTGTCGCGACCGGCCGTGACCGGGTGCGCGATGATCGCCACTCCCCCGGCATCCGTGATCAGCCGGACGGCGGTGAGCGGGTCGGGCGCGTAGTGCGGCTCGTAGTACCCCTCGCGCGGGTGCAGGATCCCGTCGAACGCCTCCGAGCGGTCGCGCACGATGCCCTGCGCCACGAGGGCGTCGGCGATGTGGGGGCGTCCCACCGTGGCATCCGCGGTCGTCTGCTCGAGAACGTCGGCCCAGGTCAGGGCGTAGTCGCGGCCGATGTTGCGCACGATCCGCTCCGCGCGACCGACCCTGTCATCGCGGATCCGCTCGGTCTCGGCGCGCAGCGCCGCGTCCTCGGGGTCGAACAGGTAGCCGAGCACGTGGACACTCCGCCACTGGTGCTTGGCCGACAGCTCCATGCCGGGAATGAACGTCATGCCCAGTGCTCCCGCCGTGCTGGCGGCTTCGTCCCACCCCGTCGTGCGGTCGTGATCGGTGAGGGCGAGCGTGCGGATGCCGTTCGCATGGGCCTGGCGGACTACCTGACCCGGGTTCTCGGTGCCGTCGGAGTGATTGGAGTGCAGGTGCAGGTCACTCGGCCCCGCGAAGCTGCCGGCGTCGGTCATGACTCGACACTACTGCGGGACCGAGTCGACGGCGCGGCGGCGACGCGGCAGGCGATTCACAGCGTGCGCCCGTAGGCTCGTGAGGATGCTTCGACTGCTGGGAATCCTCCTCACGGTGCTGTTCGCGATCGCGACGGCGATCGTCGTCTGGCCGCAGTTCTTCCAGCTCGAGCAGACCTTCCCGTTCGCTCAGATCGTCGCCGTCCGCGGTGTCGTCCTCGCCGCCTTCCTGGCGATCGCGGTGCTGTCGCTGCTCATGCTGTTCGCCCGGCCACTTCGCGGGTTCGCGGCATCCATCCTCATCGTCGCGCTCGTGGGCGCTGCCGCCACGGGAGCTATCGGCGCGATGCGCGGCTTCGGGACGGGTTCGCTGCCCGAGAAGACCGATGCGAGCGTGCGGGTGCTCACCTGGAACACCGCAGGCGAGGCCGTCTCGGCCGAGACGATCGCCGATGCCATCCTCACCCGCGAGGTCGACGTCGTGACCCTGCCGGAGACGGCGGAGTCCGTCGGTGAGCGCATCGCCGTCATGCTGCGCGAGCAGGGGCATCCGATGTGGGTGCATCACGTGCAGTTCGGCGACGTCGAGAACGGCCCGCAGGCCTGGGAGACGACGATCCTCATCTCCCCCGACCTCGGCGACTACTCGGTGATCCAGTCGTCCGAGGACGGCAGCAGCAACACCAGCTCCGTTCCCAGTGCGGTCATCATGCCGGTGAGCGGCTCCGGCCCCACGATCGTCGCCGTGCACGCTGTGGCACCGCGCGTCGAGGCGATGGAGCGCTGGCAGTCCGACCTGGAGTGGATCGCCGACCAGTGCCCACAGGGTGACTTCATCATCGCAGGCGACTTCAATGCGACCCTCGACCACATGGCCGCCCTCGGCGTCGGCGGGGGCGACATGGGCTACTGCCGCGACGCCGCGTCACGCACCGGCACCGGGATCACCGGCACATGGCCCGCGGACTATCCCGAGCTCATCGGCGCCCCGATCGACCATGTGATGGCGACGCAGAACTGGAACCCGACCGGCTCGCTCGTGCTGGATGCCGCCGGTTCCGACCACCGCGCGCTCGTCGTGCAGCTCGACCCGGCCGCCGACTGAGCGTTCAGCGGCCCGAACCCGTCCGTGATCGCCGCACGAGCGCGACCACAGCGCGCCAGCCGAGCAGGAACAGCACCAGCGTGAGGGCGGCGACGATGATGAACGGCACCGCCGTGCCTTGACCGCTCGCTGCGCGCAGCAGCAGGCCGCCGGCAGCAGTCACGGCCCAGACGACGAGCCCCGGCAGCATCCGCTCGGCGTGCGCCCGGCGCAGCAGCAGCGCGCCGTGTGCGACGAGCAGGGCGACGACGAACGGCCAGACCGTGTTCAGCGTTCCCGGCAGATCCCCGAGGATGCCCTCGGCGTGCGAGAGCCGTCCGATCGCGCAGAAGACGACCACGAGCACCAGATCGATGAGGATCACCACATTCCCCAGCCTACAAAGGGGTGAGAGACTGGGTGGATGAGCACTGCAGAGAACGAGACGATCGAAGAAGCCCCCGTCACGAACCGCAAGCAGCCGTTCCCGCGCGGATTCCTGGACACGATCTCCACCGGCTGGGCCGAGCGCCCCGAGTCGCTGCCGGCCGCTCGCCCGCAGGCCGCGTACGCCGCGGCCCGGCGCGATGCCGTGTCGGCCGCGTTCCCCGGCAAGCGCCTCGTGATCGAGGCCGGTTCTTTCAAGCAGCGCAGCAATGACACCGACTACCCGTTCCGCGCGCACTCGGCCTTCGCGCACCTGACCGGCTGGGCGATCGACTCCGAGCCGGACTCCGTGCTCGTGTTCGAGCCGGCGGAATCCGGGCACGACGTCACGCTGTACTTCCGCGAGCGCGCCGACCGCACGACGACGGAGTTCTATGCGGATGCCACGATCGGCGAGTTCTGGATCGGACCGCGTCCGTCCCTCGCCGGCGTCGCGGCGGACCTCGCCGTGGCGACCGACCACCTCGAGGCGTTCAGCGCCGCCGATGACGACGTGACCCTGGCCGACGACGAGCTCGCCCGCTTCGTGTCGGAGCTGCGTCTCATCAAGGACGAGTACGAGATCGACGAGATGCGCCGCGCCGTGGAGATCACCGCACGCGGGTTCGACGACATCATCGCGGCGCTCCCCGACGCGACGCGGCATGCGCGCGGCGAGCGGGTCGTGGAGGGCGTGTTCCACCGACGGGCCCGCGAGGACGGCAACGGCGAGGGCTACGACACGATCGCGGCATCCGGTCCGCACGCGTGCTACCTGCACTGGACGCGCAACGACGGCACGGTTCTTCCCGGCGACCTCATCCTCGTGGATGCCGGCGTCGAGGCCGACAGCCTGTACACGGCCGACGTCACGAGGACCCTCCCCGTGAACGGCACGTTCTCGGACGTGCAGCGCCGCGTGTACGAGACGGTCCTCGAGGCCGCAGACGCCGCGTTCGCCGCGGCACGACCCGGTGTGCGCTTCCGCGAGGTGCACGAGGCCGCGATGGCCGTGATCGCGAAGCGCACCGCCGAGTGGGGTCTGCTCCCGGTCACCGCCGAGGAGGCCCTCGATGCCGACGCCGGCGGGCAGCACCGCCGCTACATGGTGCACGGCACGAGCCACCACCTCGGCATCGACGTGCACGACTGCGCGCAGGCGCGGCGCGAGATGTACTACGACGGTGTCCTGGAGGCCGGCATGGTCTTCACGATCGAGCCCGGCCTGTACTTCCAGATCGACGACCTGACGGTTCCCGAGGAGTTCCGCGGCATCGGCGTGCGCATCGAGGACGACATCCTCATGACCGCAGACGGCCCGGTGAACCTCTCGTCGGACATTCCGCGGACGGCCGACGAGATCGAGGCGTGGATCGCGCGCGGCTCGCAGGGATGACGGGCCCGGAGGAGTGAACCGGTCCGGAAGCCTCGCACGCCGGCTGTTCTGGACGGGCTTCGCGGCGTACACGGCGGTCGCCGCCTGGGCGGAGTTCGTGAACTGGCGATCGAGTACGCGGTCGGTCGCCCCCGCGCGCACCGCGAGCGGATCCCCCGTCACGGAGGCCGTGGTCGTGCTCGGATACGGCAACGCCGGCGAGCGGGCGAACCTCGTCAACAGGTACCGGATGCGGGCCGGCATCCGCTCGATCGATCGCGAAGCCGACACCACGGTCGTCCTGTGCGGCGGAACCGTGGAGGGCGACACGCCAGAGGCCGTCATCATGGAGCGCTACGCCCGTGACGAGCTGGACTACACCGGCGCGATCGTGCTCGAACCGGACAGCCGGTCGACGTGGGAGAACATCGAGAACGCGATCCCCCTGATCGAGCACGCCGACGTCATCAAGATCGTGTCGAACTCGCCGCACGCCGAGGTCGCCCGCGAGTACCTCCGCCAGCAGCGGCCCGATCTGGCGGATCGACTCGTGCGCGCCGATGAGCACCGGTTCGGCGAGATCGTGCCGATGAAGATCGGCGTTGCGCTGCGACTGCTGCTGTTCCGCTGGCAGCACCGCTGAGGATCCGGCGGGTCAGCGAGTGGCGAACTCCGCCACGAGCGGGGCGAGGGATGCGCCGATCTCATCGGCGGGACGCTTTCGTCCCTTCACCTCGAATGAGTGGCCGCCGCCCTCGATCCACGCGATGCGCGCGTCCTGACACGTCGCGACGACCTGCTCGAACTGCGCGATCGGCTGCACGAACGGGTCGTTCGTCCCTTCGATGAAAAGTTGCGGCGCGGCGATCGACGGCAGGTGCTCGGCCCGGAGCTTCTCGGGCTGCCCCGGCGGATGCAGCGGGTATCCGAGATAGATCAGTCCGTCGACGTCGAGCCCCTCAGCGACGGCCATCGACGCCATCCGGCCGCCGTACGACTTGCCCGTCGCCCAGATCGGCCCCGCGGACATCTCTCGGGCATGCGCGACCGCTGCGCGCCAGGTGACGGTCGCATGGGCCGCAGGCCCCGGCATCCGCCTGCCCTGCTCCCGGTAGGGAAAATTGAATCTCATCGTCGAGAATCCGACTGCGTTCAGCGCGTCGGTGAAGCCGACGAGGAACGGATGCTCCATCCCGGCCCCGGCGCCATGCGCGACGACGATCGTCCCTCTGCCGTCTCCGTCGCCCCATGCGGCGCTGACGGTGACGGTGCTCTGGGGCAGCTCGACGTCGAAGCCCACGTCAGCTCGCGTCGTCGCGCTTCTCGACGGGCGCGTCCGCCGCGGCGTCCGGCTGCTCGTCGCCGGCGTTCTCCTTCGCTTCGACTCGCTCGCCGTACCGCGGCTTCGCGTCGGCAGCGCGTGTGTCTGCAGGGCGCGGGTCGGCCGGTCGCGGCGGAATAACGTGCCCGGCCGGACTCTGCTGGGCCGCGGCGGCGGCATCCGTGCCAGGGGCGACGCGTTCGCCGTAGCGCGGCGGCTCGTCCAGATCGACCGGGGGTCGCACGACCTCGGTGCGCTGGCCGGTGCCGAGGGCCTCGCGGGCCTTCGCGAGGGACGCCGGCATGACGGTGACCTCGTAGTGGTCGGCGGCGAGCTGGGTGACGCTCGCGAAGTCGCGCCGGCGTCGGACGATCGCGTAGGTGACGAGGCTGAGGATCATGCCCAGCGCGACGCCGATGAACACGAACCCGACGAACAGCTGGATCGGGGCATCCGGGTTCCCGATCACGAGGATCGCCGAGAGCAGCAGGCCGATGAGCACGCCGTTGACGGCTCCCGACCGGGCCGCCGCCGCGTAGCCGAGGCGTCCGGTGACCCGCTCGATCGTGCGGACGGACTGCCCGACGATCGCGATGTCGCGGGCGGGCACCTCGGCGGCGATCAGCTTCGACACCGTCTTCTGGGCGGCCTCGTATTCGCGGACCGATGCGACGGTCTCGCCGACTGCGGTGCCGGTGGCTGGACGGTTCAACATGCTCATCCGCCCATTGTTCCACGCACGCCTCTGCAGGAGCCGAGATCCGGGTCGCGCGGACTACGCTGGACGCGTGAGCACACAACGGGTTTTCGTCGCGCGCCTGGCCGGCTGCGCCGTCTTCGACCCCGTGGGCGACCGGCTCGGCAAGGTCCGGGATGTCGTCATCGTGTACCGAAGTTCGGCTTCGCCCCGTGTGATCGGGCTGGTCGTGGAGATCCCCGGCCGCCGTCACGTGTTCATGTCGATCGGCAGGGTCACGTCGATCCGTGCCGGTCAGGTCCTGACCACGGGTCTCATCAACGTGCGCCGCTTCCAGCCCCGCCCGGGCGAGGTGCGCGTGCTCGCCGAGCTGCTGGGCCGCCGCGTCGAGCTCGTCGACGGCAGCGGGAGCGCGGTCATCGAGGACGTCGCCATCGAACCGAACCGGCTCGGCGAATGGAGCGTCAACCAGCTCTTCCTGCGCAAGCCCAAGACGAGCGCGTCCCCCTTCGCGAAGGGGCCGACGACGTTCGCCGCCTGGAACGAGGTGACCGAGAAGCACACACCGGGCGAGTCGCAGTCGGCGGAGCAGCTCGTGGCCTCGTACTCCGAGCTGCACGCCGCCGACCTCGCCACGACCCTCCTCGACCTTCCTCAGCAGCGACTCATCGAGGTCGCCGAGGAGCTCTCCGACGACCGCCTCGCGGACGCCCTCGAGGAGATGCCGGAAGAGGATCAGGTGCACATCCTCGACGGCCTCGGCGACGAGCGCGCGGCCGACATCCTCGATCACATGGAACCGGACGACGCGGCCGACCTCCTCGCCCAGCTCCCCGAGAAGCGGCTCGAGCAGCTGCTCGATCTGATGGAGCCGGAGGAGGCGGAGGACGTCAGGACGCTGCTGAGCTACGGACCGGACACCGCGGGCGGCCTCATGACGACGGAGCCGATCGTGCTGTCTGCCGATGCGACGGTCGCCGAGGCCCTCGCCCTGATCCGTCGCCACGAGCTGCATCCCGCACTGGCCGCGGCCGTCTTCGTCACGCTGCCGCCGTTCGAGACGCCCACCGGGCGTCTGCTCGGCGTCGTGCACTTCCAGCGGATGCTGCGCTACCCGCCCCATGAACGTCTCGGCGCGATCGTCGACGAGACGATGGAGCCGATCTCGGTGGCGGCCTCCGCCGCGGAGACCGCCCGGCTGCTGGCGAGCTACGACCTCGTCTCGCTCCCCGTCGTCGACGCGGCGGGGCGTCTGGTCGGCGTCGTCAGCATCGACGATGTGCTCGACTACCTGCTGCCCGACGACTGGCGCACCCAGGATGCCGATGACGAACTGACCGCAGGGGGTGCGCGATGATGGCCAAGGACGACCGCTCGGGCCTCGACGCCCCGCTCGGCCGCGGCGCGTCGCGTCAGAAGCCGCAGTCGCGCGACCGGTTCGGGCGCTTCACCGAATGGGTCGCCCGTGCCATGGGCACGCCCGTCTTCCTCCTGATGCTCACGCTGTTCTGCGCGCTGTGGATGGTCTACACGGTCGTCGCCGAGCAGAACGGCTGGTGGCGGTTCGACTCAGCCGCCCTCGGCTTCACCGCGCTGACGCTGATCCTGTCGCTGCAGGCCTCGTACGCCGCGCCGCTGATCCTGCTCGCCCAGAACCGGCAGGACGACCGCGACCGCGTGCAGATCGAGCACGACCGCCAGCGCGCAGAGCGCAACCTCGCCGACACCGAGTACCTCGCCCGCGAGATCGTCGCGCTGCGCATGGCCCTCGAGGAGCGCAACGCGCAGGCGGTGACCCGCGACGTGCTGCGGCACGAGCTGCGCGCGCTGCTCGCCGACCTCGACGACGAGCCGCCCGCCGAGGCCGCAGGAGACACCAGGACGGGCCCGATCACCCGGCCGCGGCGACCACGCGCATGAGCGCGGCCGACCGCGTCCGTGCGGCCGTCGGCGCCGTCTCCGATCCGGAGCTGCGACGGCCCATCGGCGAACTCGACATGCTCCGCGACATCACGGTCGAACGCGGCAGGGCGACGGTCGGCATCGTCCTCACGATCGTCGGGTGCCCCGCAGCCGACCGGATCGAGTCCGATGTCCGCCGTGCCGCGGCATCCGTCGACGGCATCGCCGAGGTCGACGTCGAGGTCGGCGTGATGACGCCTGCGGAGCGCGCCGCACTCACCGAGAAGCTGCGTGACGGACGACCGGCACGGCAGATGCCGTTCGGACCCGATTCGCTCACCAGGGTCATCCTCGTCTCGAGCGGCAAGGGCGGGGTCGGCAAATCCACGCTCACCGCGAACCTCGCCGTCGCGCTGGCGGCTCAGGGGCTCGCGGTGGGCCTCGTCGACGCCGATGTCCACGGATTCTCCATCCCCGGGCTGCTCGGCATCCCCGCCGGCACCCAGCCCACCCGCATCGACGACCTCATGCTCCCCCCGGTCGCCCACGACGTGAAGACGGTCTCGATCGGGATGTTCCTGCGCGACGGCGAGGCCGTGGTCGCCTGGCGCGGACCCATGCTGCACCGCACCGTGCAGCAGTTCCTCACCGACGTGTTCTTCGGCGACATCGACGTGCTGCTCATCGACATGCCGCCGGGCACCGGCGATGTCGCGATCTCGATCGGGCAGCTCCTGCCGCACGCCGAGGTCGTCGTCGTGACCACCCCGCAGTCCGCGGCATCCGACGTCGCCATCCGCAGCGGCCTGGTCGCCCGGCAGACCGGTCAGCGCGTGATCGGCGTCGTCGAGAACATGGCCGCCCTCACGCTGCCCGACGGCACGACCGTCGACCTGTTCGGATCCGGTGGCGGAGCCGAGGTGGCCGCCGCGCTCTCGCAGTCAGGGGACGATGTGCCGCTGCTGGCCTCGGTGCCGCTCAGTCCCGCTCTGCGCGCAGGCGGCGATGCCGGCATCCCGGTCGTCCTCGGCGCGCCCGAGGATGCCGCGGCGCAGCAGATCGACGCCCTCGCGCGCCGGCTCGTGCGCCAGGGCCGGCGGCTGCCCGGCAGGTCGCTGCCGATCACGGTGACGAGGGCCACCGCTGACGAGTCGTGAAAGACTCGTGAGGTGACTGCCGATTCCCCCGCACGCACCGCCGTCGTGGATGCCGAGATGATCCGCGCAATGACGACGGATGCCGTGATCTACACGCTCACCCGTCCACTGGCCGTGATCGCGTACGCGGCGCTGATCGCGGCGTTCGTCGTCAACGCGATCGTCCTGGGGATGGTCGGGGGCGACCAGGAGCAGACGACGACGCTGACCTGGACCATGCTCGCGATCGCCGCCCTGATCGTCGCGTCGATCCTCTTCACCAGGGCGTCGACGCGCCGTGCCATCAGCACGACGATGCCGCCGGGATCAGTGGTCCGTGTCGAGGTGGGCGAGGAGTCGCTCAAAGCGGTCTCCAAAGCCGGGGCCTCCGAAATCCGCTATGCGACGTTCCGGTCCGTGCATGTCGGCCGGCACGCGGCGCTGCTGCGCCTGCGTGGAACATCGGTCGTCACGGTCCTGCCGCGGGCCGTGCTCAGCGACGAGGACGTCGCGCTGCTGAAGTCCAGGATCTGACGGACAGGGCCGCGCACTCAGACAGGCTCAGGTGGCCTCGAGGTCGAACGGCGGCGGGGAATCGCGGGTGAACTCGGGCCGGGTCTTGAGCGGGCCCGGGCTCGACGCGGTGACGGCGGGCGCCGGCGCCACAGCCGTCGAGGCTGCCGTCGCGGGCGCTGCCGTCGCGGGCGCTGCCGGCGCGTCCTCGAGCAGGGCGTCGCGGATGATCCGCCGCGGGTCGTACTGCCGCGGGTCGAGTTTGCGCCAGTCGACCTCGTCCATCTCCGGGCCGAGCTCATCGCGCATCCGCGTGCGCGTGTCCCGCAGGTACTCCCCCGCCTTGCGGACGAACCCGGCGAACGCCTCGGCCGCTTTCGGCAGCCGCTCAGGACCGATGATGACCGCGGCGATCACACCGATGAGAAAGAGCTTCTCGATGGTAAGGCCGAAATCCATGTAGACAGGCTACCCGCCGCGCCTGACGGTGAAGAACCCGACGTGCGAATACCCTGGGAACCGGAGGATACGGCCATGAGCGAGAACGACGCGAACGCACGATACATCCGCGAGGCGGTCATCGAGCCCGCGCACATCGCGCGCGCCCGCACGCATGCTCAGGAGCTCGGCGTCGCATCGGTGAGCCCCGCCGTCGGGGCGCAGCTCGCGGTGCTCGCCGCGACGACGGATGCCCGATCGATCGTCGAGATCGGCACCGGAGCCGGTGTCTCCGGCCTGTGGATGCTGCGCGGCGCTCCGCGCGCCGTCCTGACCTCGATCGACAACGAGCCCGAGCACCTCGCGGCCGCCCGGCGCGGCTTCGCCGAGGCGAAGGTCCCCGCAACCCGCGCCCGGTTCATCACCGGGCGCGCGGCCGAGGTGCTGCCGCGCATGAACGAGGGGGCGTACGACATCGTCCTCGTCGACGCCGACCCCGAGAACGTCATCGAGTACGTCGAGCACGGGCTGCGCCTGGCCCGCACCGGCGGTGTCGTCGCCGTGCCCCGGATTCTCGCGGGCGGGCGAGCCGCCGACCCGGTGCAGCGCGACGCCGTCACCAGCGCATACCGGTCACTGATCCAGGAGACGCAGGAGTCCCCCGCCGTGCTGGCTGCGATCTCGACCGCCGGCGAGGGCCTGCTGCAGCTCGTCAGCCTCAGCACGGACTGACTCGGACTCCGTGCGACATTCGCCGCACAATGAGTCGTTCGGACCCGGTGCGGAATCGGATGGGATCGTCGTCGTGCAGCCCGGAGGACGACGAAGGGCGGCGGATCCGAGGATCCGCCGCCCTTCAGGGTGAAAACCCGAGTCTCAGCTCACGACGCCGGCGAGGACGTCGTGCAGCTCCTTCGCCTCTTCGTCGTTGACCGAGACGACAAGGCGACCGCCGCCTTCGAGGGGGACGCGCACGATGATGAGTCGTCCCTCTTTCACGGCCTCCATGGGTCCGTCTCCGGTCCTCGGCTTCATCGCTGCCATCGTGGCTTCCTTTCCCTCGGTGGTATGCATCAAGTTTATCGGTACACTTCCGCCCCGGTGCGCGCCCAGGGGGAATACCTCGTGAACACCGCCCCACCGGCGTTCAGGGGACCTGCCAGAACGTGTTCCCGTTCGCGTACATCTGATCGATCCACAGCCATTGACCGGCGATGCACAGCGCGAGAACGGTGCATCGATACGTCCTCGACCGCGGGACGGCGAGCGCTCCGGCGAGCGGGGTGAGGGGCATCAGCAGCCGGAACGTGCTGGACTGCGGAAAGAACACCGCGAGCAGGTACAGCAGATAGCTCGCACCCCACAGCCGCAGGTCGGCGCCGAGCCTGCGCACCTGCGGCAGCAGCAGAGCGGCTGCCGCCGCGAGCACGAGCACGACGAGGGCGACGATCCCCCACGCCGCGGGCATCCCCCACTGGACGAACCAGAACTGAGCCGCCTGGATCCAGCCGTCGAAGGGCACGAAGGCGGCCTCGCCGACACCCCAGTTGCGCCGCCAGGCCAGCTCTGTCGCGAGATAGGCGCCGGGATCCCCGGTGACGAGACCCGCGATCGCCTGCCAGCCGAACCCCGTGGCCGTCGCCAGCGCCCCGAGGGCGATGATATGGACGACGTCGCGGGCCGGCAGCGGTTCGCGACGACGACGGACCCAGCGCAGGATGCCGTGCAGCCCCAGGTACAGCGCGAAGGCGAGGATGCCGGGTCGCGTGAACGCCATGACGGGGATGAGCGCGTACAGCCAGCCGTAACGGCGCCGCCCGACCAGATCGAGCGCGATGAGCAGGAGGAGCACGAACAGCACTTCGGCGTACCCGACCTGGAAGAGTGCGGCCAGCGGCCCCCACGCGAAGAAGGCGACAGCCCACAGGCTCGCCGAGTTGCCGATTCGCGGGCGCAGCAGCCGGTGCAGTGCGACGCAGGCGAAGAAGCCGGCCACGAGGGAGACCAGCAGCGCACCGGCGCCCCACGAGCCGAACGGCGCCCCGACGATCTGAGCGGTGTATGCGTACACGGGCATGAACGCCCACGCGTTCTCCGCGACCTGGCCCGTCTCGGTCAGCGGCAACGTCTGCGGGTAGCCCTCCCATGCGATGAGCCAGTACCACTGGGCGTCCCAGCCGACGATGAAGCTGCCGATGCCCGCGTTCTCACCGAATCGGGATGCCGCATCCGACCGCTCGGCGGCGAGCAGGAGAAGACCGGTGGTCACCAGACGTGCAAGCACGTAGATGATGCTGATCCTGGCGACGGTGGGCAACCACGCCCAGCGCCGCGCGGAGCCGATCAGCGCGCGGTGAGCCACGCGCGCAGACCTCGCTCGACCGCGTCGATCTGCTCGAGCGGCACGCGCTCCTCGTCGTGGTGGGCCAGATGAGGGTCGCCGGGCCCGTAGTTGACGGCGGGGACGCCGAGAGCGCTGAACCGCGCGACGTCGGTCCAGCCGTACTTGGGGCGCGGGGTCGCGCCGACGGCCTCCACGAACTGCTGAGCGATCGGAGCATCCAGGCCGGGACGCGCCCCGTCGGCCGCGTCCGTGATCTCGACCTCGAACCCGTCGAGCACGCCGCGCAGGTGAGCCTCGGCGTCGGCCGCGTTCTTGCTGGGCGCGAACCGGTAGTTGACCTCGACCTCGCACAGATCCGGGATGACGTTGCCGGCCACCCCGCCGCCGATGCGCACGGCGCTCAGGCTCTCGCGGTACGCCAGTCCCTCGACCTGGACCTCCTTGGCCCGGTACCCGGCGAGCCGGGTGAGGATGGGCGCCGCGGCGTGGATGGCGTTCTCGCCCACCCACGCTCTGGCGCTGTGCGCACGGACGCCATGCGTGCGCACCATCGCGCGCAGCGTCCCGTTGCATCCGCCCTCGACCTCGCCGTTCGACGGCTCGCCGAGGATCGCGAAGTCCGCGGCGAAGAGCTCGGGCCGGTCCGCCGCGAGGAGGTTCAGCCCGTTGAGGGATGCCGCGACCTCTTCGTTGTCGTACCACATCCAGGTGATGTCGATCGCGGGCGCGGTGATCTCGGCGGCGAGCTTCAGCTGCACGGCGACCCCGGCCTTCATGTCGACCGTGCCGCGCCCCCACAGGTGCGGGACGCCGTCGACGTCCACGGACCGGGTGGGCAGGTTGTCGTTGATCGGGACGGTGTCGATGTGGCCGGCGATCACGACGCGGCGCTCCCGGCCGAGCGTGGTGCGCGCGACGATCGTGTTGCCGTGGCGGATGACCTCGAGGTGCGGCAGCGCTGAGACCGCCTCCTCGATGGCGTCCGCCAGAGGGGCCTCCTCTCCGGAGACGCTGGGGATGTCGCAGATCGCGCGCGTGAGGTCGACGGAGGACGAGGTCAGGTCGAGCGTCATGAACCCAGCCTACGGCGAAGCACACGAGCGGACCGCGGTAGCGTGGATGCATGAGCAACGCGCGCACCGTCTGGGGCATCGGCCTGTCGACCATCGCCGGCGACGGCACCGTGCTGGACGCCTGGTACCCGCACATCGGGACCGGCTCGGTCATCGAGGCGAAGCTCAGCGAACTCGAGGAGCACGCCGGCGCTGATGAGCGTCGCAATGTGACGATCGAGACCGTGCAGCTGCAGATCGATCTGGATGCCGCCCCGGCATCCACCGTCGACGCCTACCTGCGCCTGCACGCGCTGTCGCACCTGCTCGTGCGGCCGAACGAGCTCAACCTCGACGGCATCTTCGCTCACCTGCCCAACGTCGCGTGGACGAACGCCGGACCGATGCATCCCGACGATGCCGCACGCCTGCAGGCGCAGATGCGCCGGCACAGCATCCAGGTGCAGGGGCTGGACAAGTTCCCCCGGCTGACCGACTACGTCCAGCCCACGGGAGTCCGCATCGCCGATGCGTCGCGCGTGCGCCTCGGCGCCCACCTCTCCCCCGGCACGACCGTGATGCACGAGGGCTTCGTGAACTTCAACGCCGGGACGCTCGGCGCCTCGATGGTCGAGGGCCGCATCTCGCAGGGCGTCGTCGTCGGCGAGGGGAGCGACATCGGCGGCGGGGCATCCATCATGGGCACGCTCTCCGGCGGCGGCACCGTGCGCGTCTCGATCGGTGCTCGCACCCTCCTCGGTGCGAACTCCGGGCTGGGCATCGCCCTGGGCGATGACTGCATTCTCGAAGCCGGCGTGTACATCACAGCTGGGTCGAAGGTGGTGCTCGTCGACGGGCCTGACACGGCAGGCGGGGGCAAGCGCATCGTCAAGGCCGCCGAGCTCAGTGGCCGCAACGGACTGCTGTTCTGGCGCAACTCCGTCACCGGCGCGATCGAGGCGAAGCAGCGTGAAGGTGTCGGCGTCACGCTCAACGAGGCCCTGCACGCCTGAGCCCTTCGACAGGCTCAGGGACCGCACCCCCGCGCTCTGCTAGTCTTGTGAGGTTGCCCGGTACCGGGCGACTGCGTCGTCGACACGGGGTCCACCCAGACCGAAGTGAGCTGCAGAGCTCCTCCACCAGTTGGCGTTTCGAACGGCGAACCTCTGCGCACCTCCTGTGCGCGGTCGCCCATCCCACTATTCGCGCACGAGTCGTCGTGCGCTGACGGAGTACATCCATGCCCACCTTCCTTGAACTCGGCGTGCCCGCACGCCTCGCCGACGTGCTCGCCGCCGACGGCAAGACCGAGGCGTTCGCCATCCAGCGCGACACCCTCCCCGACTCCCTGGCCGGACGCGACCTGCTCGGCCGCGGCCGCACCGGCAGCGGCAAGACCATCGCGTTCGCCCTGCCGCTCGTGGCCCGCCTGGCCGGGTCGCAGAAGCGCACGCGCGCCCAGCACCCCCGTGGTCTCGTGCTCGCCCCGACCCGTGAGCTCGCGACCCAGATCGCGGCCACCGTGGCCCCGCTCGCAAAGGCCGCGGGCCTCACCGTCACGACGATCTTCGGCGGCGTCAGCCAGCGCCCGCAGGAGCAGGCGCTGCGCGGCGGCGTCGACATCGTCGTCGCCTGCCCCGGCCGGCTCGAGGACCTCATGAAGCAGAAGCTCGTCTCCCTCGACGCGGTCGAGGTGGCCGTGCTCGACGAAGCCGACCACATGGCCGACCTCGGATTCCTCCCCGGTGTCACCCGCATCCTCGCGGCGACCCCGACCGGCGGACAGCGCCTGCTGTTCAGCGCGACGCTGGACCGCGGTATCGACGCACTCGCCAAGCGCTTCCTCTCAAACCCCGTGAGCCACGAGGTCGACGAGGCGAGCGTCCCAGTCGGTGAGATGACGCACCGCGTGCTGGTGACCACGTCCGCCGAGCACAAGACGGTGCTCGTGCGCGAACTCGCCGCCGGCACCGGTCGCCGCATCCTGTTCACGCGCACCAAGCACCAGGCGAAGAAGCTCGCCAAGGCGCTGACCGCAGCCGGCATCCCCGCCGTCGACCTGCACGGAAACCTGTCTCAGAACGCCCGTGAGCGCAACCTCAGCGCCTTCTCGACCGACCCGGCCGACGGCGGCGTCCGCGTGCTCGTCGCCACCGACGTCGCCGCTCGCGGCGTGCACGTCGACAACGTCGATCTCGTCGTCCACGTCGACCCGCCCATGGAGCACAAGGCGTACCTGCACCGCTCCGGCCGCACCGCGCGCGCGGGAGCTGCGGGAACCGTCGTCACCGTCGTGCTGCCCGAGCAGCGCCGCGACGTGAAGGACCTGTTGCGCAAGGCTCAGATCACCGCCGACCTCGAGCAGGTCGACGCCGCGATCGTCGAGGAGCTCGTCCCCGAGCGCGCGCCGCACGTCAAGCCGGCGCCGGTGCAGCCGCAGCAGCGTCAGCAGCCGAAGAAGCCGCGCCAGCCGCAGCAGGGCGGAGCCCCGGCACCCGGATCGCCCGCCCGCCGGCGCCGCCGTCCGCAGAACCACAGCGGCCAGACGCACGGCAGCCAGACACACGCGGGCCAGACGCAGGCGGCCCAGGGGCAGCCGGCCAAGCAGGGTCAGCGCCACGGCCAGCGTCCCGGCATCCAGGTCGGGCAGCGCGTCGACACGCGTCGCCCGCGCCGCGCGCAAGGCGGCGGATCCCAGGGGCGCTGAGCGCCTCGCCGAAAGGCCCCGACCGGTCACACCGGTCGGGGCCTTCGACATCGATCAGGGTGCTGTCGGATCAGGTGCCGAGCGCACTGGCTCGCGCCGCGGCGTGCTCCGCGTCGGTGATGACTCCGCGTGCGTGCAGATCATCGAGTTCGGCAAGACGCTGCTCGATCGATGGTGGAGCCACCTCGGCCACAGGCGTCCCGGCCGGGCGCAGAAGCTCGCTGCGCAGAACCTGAGCCGTAGCCTGCGTCTGCATGGTCAGTGGGTCGTATCCCGCCTCCTTCGCAGTCTTCCAGTTGCGTACCGCCGCGACGATGATGAAGATCACCGCCGCGACGAACAGGACACCGAAGATCGCGAAAGCGATGCCCATGGAACCGGGCATGGCGTCGAAGAGCGCATCATCCATGGCGGAATACTATCCCCCGCCACCCAGCGCGCACGCCCGCGCCGCGGACGGCGCGTCCCCGACCTCAGCGGGTCTGGAACGTGCGCTCCGGCGACCCCGTGTACAGCTGCTGCGGGCGGCCGATCTTCGTCTGCGGGTCGAGGTTCAACTCGCGCCACTGGGCGAGCCAGCCGGGCAGGCGGCCGATCGCGAAGAGCACGGTGAACATGCGGGTCGGGAAGCCCATCGCCTTGTAGATCACGCCGGTGTAGAAATCGACGTTCGGGTAGAGGCGGCGCTCCTTGAAGTAGTCGTCCGCGAGGGCGATCTCCTCGAGCTCCTTGGCGAGGTCGAGGAGCGGATCGGTGACGCCGAGCTCGCGGAGCACCTCGTCAGCGGCCTCCTTGACGAGCTTGGCGCGCGGGTCATAGTTCTTGTAGACCCGGTGGCCGAAGCCCATGAGCTTGACGCCCTCTTCCTTGTTCTTCACGCGCTCGACGAAGCGCTGCACGCCCTGACCCGAGTCGCGGATCTCGGCGAGCATGCTCAGCACGGCCTCGTTCGCGCCGCCGTGCAGCGGACCCGAGAGCGCCTGGATGCCGGCCGAGATCGAGGCGAACTGGTTGGCTCCGGTCGAGCCGACCAGGCGCACCGTCGAGGTCGACGCGTTCTGCTCGTGGTCCTCGTGGAGGATCAGCAGCAGCTCGAGCGCCTTCGACATCACCGGGTTGATCTCGTACGGTTCGGAGTTCACGCCGAAGTTGAGCTTGAGGAAGTTGTCGACGAAGCTCAGGGAGTTGTCGGGGTACAGGAAGGCCTGGCCGACGCTCTTCTTGTGCGCGTACGCCGCGATCACGGGGAGCTTGGCGAGCATGCGGACCATGTTCAGCTCGACGTGCTCGGGGTTGTTCGGGTCGGTCTGGCCCTCGTAGTAGGTCGAGAGCGCGGCGACCGCGGACGACAGCACCGACATGGGGTGCGCGGTGTGCGGAAGAGCGGAGAAGAAGTGCTTGAGGTCCTCGTGCAGGAGAGTGTGGCGCCGGATGCGCTCGTCGAAGTCGGCCAGCTCGGAGGCCGTGGGCAGCTCGCCGTAGATGAGCAGCCAAGCGACCTCGAGGTAGGTGCAGTTCTTGGCGATCTGCTCGATCGGGTAGCCGCGGTAGCGCAGGATGCCCTGATCGCCGTCGATGTACGTGATCTCGGACTTCGTCGACGCCGTGTTCACGAACCCGTAGTCGAGGCCGGTGAAGCCGGTCTGCTTGGTCAGCGTCGAGAAGTCGATGCTGTCCGCCCCCGCCGTGCCCCGCAGGATCGGGAACTCGGCAGTGGTCTCGCCGACCGTGAGAGTGGCCTTGGTCTGCTGGTCTCCCGCTGCACTCACGCGGACCTCCTTGTGGGTTTACGCGACCATGTCGGTCAGATTCGTCCTGATGGTCGATGGCTCGATGGCGATGCACGGCGCCGGGCGCCTGGCCGGATCCCGACCGAATCGCCTTTACAGCCTAGTCGTCAGATCGACCTACTGTGACATCCGCCAAGAGATGCGTGGATCGTGCGGCGGGTTCCTACAGGACGGCCGCGTTCAGCCGGCGCGCACCCTCGGCTATGCGCTCCAGCGGTGCCGTCAGAGCGAGGCGCACGTGCTGGGCGGCGTCGGGTCCGTAGAAGGGTCCTGGGCCGGCCAGGATGCCGAGATCCGCGAGCCGACCCATTGATTCCCAGGCGTCCCTGCCCTCTGTGGCCCACAGGTAGAGCCCGGCCTCGGAGCCGTCGATCCGGAAGCCGGCCGTCCGCAGAGCCGGCTTTAGCAGGTCGCGGCGGGCGCGGTACAGCTCCTTCTGGGTCGCTACGTGCTCGTCATCGCCCAGGGCCACGACCATCGCCTGCTGCACGGGCGCCGGCATCATGAGCCCCAGGTGCTTGCGCGCCATGAGCAGGTCGGCGATCACCCGCGCGCATCCGGCGACGAAGGCGGCGCGGTAGCCGGCGAGGTTGGACTGCTTGCTCAGGGAGTACACGCTGAGAAGGTTGCTCCGGGCTGCGCCGGTCACTCGCGGGTCGAGGATGGAGGGCACCGGTTCGCTCGCCCACGGACCGTCCCAGCCGAGTTCGGCATAGCACTCGTCGCTGGCGAGGACGGCGCCGAGCTCACGAGCGCGGCTGACGGCCGCGGCGAGCTCTTCGACCGTCCAGGTGCGCCCGTCGGGGTTTCCCGGAGTGTTGATCCAGATGAGCTTGGTGCCCTCGGGCCAGGCCGCGGGATCGTCCTCGGCCACCGGCGTGGCACCGGCGACGCGTGCCCCGACCTCGTAGGTCGGATACGCGACCCGGGGAAAGACGACGATGTCGCCCTCGCCGAGTCCGAGCAGCGTCGGCAGCAGCGCGACGAGCTCTTTCGAACCGACGGTGGGCAGCACGTTGTCGACGGTGAGGTCCGGCACTCCCCTGCGCCGTGCGTACCACTCCACGATCGCCTCGCGCAGCGCCGGAGTACCGATGTTCTGCGGGTAGGCGTGGGCATCCGTGGCCTCGGCGAGCGCCTGCCGGATGACGTCAGGGGTCGGGTCGACGGGCGAGCCGATGGAGAGATCGACGATCCCCTGCGGATGCTCCGCCGCGCGCTCACGGAACGGGACGACGGCATCCCATGGGTATTCGGCGAGATCCCTGACCCCCACGCCCTACTCTCCCTGCGGCGGGAGCGCGGCGATGATCGGGTGGTCGTGCTTGATGACGCCGACCTTGGCCGCGCCGCCGGGCGAACCGATCTCTTCGAAGAACTCGACGTTCGCCTTGTAGTAGTCCTGCCACTCGTCGGGCAGGTCGTCCTCGTAGTAGATCGCCTCGACGGGGCACACCGGCTCGCAGGCGCCGCAGTCGACGCACTCGTCGGGGTGGATGTACAGCGATCGCTCGCCCTCGTAGATGCAGTCAACGGGGCACTCGTCGATGCAGGCGCGGTCCTTGACATCGACGCACGGGAGGGCGATCACATACGTCACCCCTTCAGTCTACGACCCGTTCTCGTTCAGTGCGCTCCGGCGCGTCGGCTGCGGCGCGGAGCGCTTGAGGTTCGGCCAGGCGATCACGAGCAGCGCGATGCCGCAGACCACGTAGATCCAGATCTGCCCGATGGGCGTGTTCGGCACGATGACCGAGCCGCCGGGGCCGGGGCCCGAGATGATCAGCAGCATCCCGATCATCCCGAGTGCGGTGGCGATCGTCGCCGCGCGGTCGTTCGTCAGCGCACGGACCGCGATGAGCAGGGCTCCGCAGGCGATGGCCGCGACGATGAACCCGATCGGCACCGGTCCCCACATCAGGCTGTGGGCGATCGTGCCCGCAGTTCCGTAGACGACGCCGACGAGCGCGGCGGCGATCCAGGACAGCAGGCGGGACAACCAGTTGGGCACGATCAGATCCTACGCGCGTGCAGTGCCACCTCCGATCAGGCAGCCCATCCTGCCAGTCGCAGGAGCGCCGCCACGGCGGCCGCCGCGATCACGACGACAAGGAACGACTGGCGCAGGTAGAGCAGTCCCGCAGCGACCAGGACGGCCGGGATGCGGGCATCCGCGACGATGCCCTGCCCGCTGCCGAGCGTCTGCACACCGACCAGAGCAGCCAGCAGGGCGACGGTCAGCAGATCGGAGATCCGGGCCGGCCGCGGCGCCTCGAGCAGGTGCGCGGGGATCAGGTAGCCGAACGCCTTGAGCGCCACGCAGATGCAGGCGGCCAGCAGGACGGCGCTCCAGACGCTCATGCGGGCACCTCCGGGTCGACTCGGGGGCGGCGGTCGCCGAGCCAGTTGAACCAGCCGACGACGATCGCGACGACGGCGGCGACGAGCACGGGAAGCCCCGGCATGATGAACGGCGTCAGCGCCGAGGCGACCACGGCCGCGGCGACGCCCACGGCGATCGCCTGCCGTTGCTTGAGCCGAGGCCACAGCAGTGCGAGGAAGGCCGCTGCGGCCGCGGCATCCAGACCCCAGGTCTTGGGGTCGCCGAGCACATCGCCGAGCAGCGCTCCGAGGAGGGTGGTGAGATTCCAGCCGACGAACACGCCGATGCCGGTGACCCAGAATCCGAGGAGCCGCAGCGGACGGGCGCTCTGCGAGATCGCCACCGCGGTGGATTCGTCGATCGTGACCTGCGCTGCCGCCGCACGTTTCCAGAAGCCGGAGCCGATGATGGGCGACATCCGCATGCCGTAGGCCATGTTCCGCACTCCGAGCAGCGCGGCCGAGGCCACAGCCGAGGGCAGAGCGCTCATCCCCCCGGCGCTGAAGACCCCGATGAACGCGAACTGCGACCCGCCCGTGAACATGAGCAGGCTCAGGACGCAGGTCTGCCACACGTCCAGCCCCGAAGCCACGGCGAGCGCGCCGAAGGAGATGCCGTAGGCGCTCGTGGCGACGGCGACGCCGACACCCTCGCGCCACACCTCGCGGCGCGCGAGGCCGGGCGGCTCGGCCTTCGCCGTTCGATCCACTGAACGCATGATGATCATTCTGAACATCACCGGAAAGACAGTCAAGTGAACGATCGTTTGGCATGATGAACAGATGGATCTCGGAACGCGCATCGCCCGCACCCTTCGACGCGAACGCGAGGCCCGCGGCCTGTCCGTGTCGGAGCTGGCGAGGCAGGCCGGCGTGTCGAAGGCGACCGTGTCGCAGCTGGAGAACGGCGCCGGCAACCCGAGCGTCGAGACGCTGTGGGCGCTGGGCGTCGCGCTCGGTGTGCCGTTCGCCGTTCTCGTCGAGCAGCAGGCGAGCTCACCGACGCTGATCCGCGCCGACGATCTCCCCGAGGTGCCGTCCGCCGCTGCCGCGTACAGTGCGTCGCTGCTGTCAGCGAGCCCTCCCGGCGCCCGCCGGGACGTCTACCTCATCCGTGCCGAGCCCGGCGAGCCGCGGCGTTCCGAGCCGCACCACGCCGGCACGATCGAGCACGTCGTGCTCGTCTCCGGTCAGGCGAGCCTGGGAACGGCGGGCGATGCCGTGATCCTGAACCCCGGTGACTACGTCTCCTACCCCGGCGACGCCTCGCACGTGTTCGAGGCGCTGCTCCCCGGCACGAGCGCCGTCCTGATCACCGAGCTGCGCTGACCTCGCTCCGTCTGCGACCGTCCGCCGCCTGCGACCCGCCGCCGATACGACAACGCCCCCTCGCGGCATCCACGCCCCCGCTCAGCGATGCATGTGAGCGGGGGCGTCGACGACCGGAGGGGGCCTCGACGGGGAAGAGGGTTACGCGTTGGCGTCCTGGCGCTTCTGACGCGCGGTCTCGCGACCACGGGTCGTCTGGTCGAGGATCACCTTGCGGATGCGGACGACCTCGGGCGTCACCTCGACGCATTCGTCGTCACGGGCGAACTCGAGGCTCTCCTCGAGTGAGAGCTCACGCGGCGGCGTCATCGACTCGAACGAGTCCGCGGTCGCCGACCGCATGTTGGTGAGCTTCTTCTCCTTGGTGATGTTCACGTCCATGTCATCGCTGCGCGAGTTCTCGCCGATGACCATGCCCTCGTAGACCTCCTGCGTGGGCTTGACGAAGAACGACATGCGCTCCTGCAGTGCGATCATCGCGAAGGGCGTCACGACACCCGAGCGGTCGGCCACGATCGAGCCGTTCTGACGCGTCGTGATGTGGCCGGCCCACGGCTCGTAGCCGTGCGAGATGCTGTTGGCGATGCCGGTGCCGCGCGTCGTGGTCATGAACTCGGTGCGGAAGCCGATGAGGCCGCGGGCGGGGACGATGAACTCCATGCGCACCCAGCCGGTGCCGTGGTTGATCATGTTATCCATGCGGCCCTTGCGGTTGGCGAGAAGCTGCGTGATCGCGCCGAGGTACTCCTCAGGAGCGTCGATCGTCAGGTGCTCGAAGGGCTCGTGAACCTTGCCGTCGACCTTCTTGGTGACCACCTGGGGCTTGCCGACCGTGAGCTCGAAGCCTTCACGGCGCATGTTCTCGACGAGGATGGCCAGCGCGAGCTCGCCGCGGCCCTGCACCTCCCACGCATCCGGGCGCCCGATGTCGACGACCTTGAGCGACACGTTTCCGATGAGCTCGCGGTCGAGGCGGTCCTTCACCATGCGGGCGGTGAGCTTGTGGCCCTTGACCTTGCCCACCAGCGGCGAGGTGTTCGTGCCGATGGTCATCGAGATCGCGGGATCATCGACGTGGATCTGCGGCAGCGGACGGACGTCGTTCGGGTCGGCGATCGTCTCGCCGATCGTGATGTCCTCGAAGCCCGCGATGGCGACGATGTCGCCGGGCCCGGCGGACTCGGCCGGGTAGCGCTCGAGGGCACGGGTCATCAGCAGCTCGGTGATGCGGGCGTTGCTGGTGGTGCCGTCGGAGCGCACCCAGGCGACGGTCTGGCCCTTCTTCAGCGTGCCGTTGAAGACGCGCAGCAGGGCGAGGCGGCCGAGGAACGGGCTGGAGTCGAGGTTCGTGACCCACGCCTGCAGCGGCGCCTCGTCGTCGTACGCCGGGGCGGGGATGTGCTCGAGGATCGCCTCGAACAGCGGCTCGAGGTCGTCGTTGTCGGGCAGGGCACCGTTGTCGGGGCGGGTGCGGCTGGCAGCTCCGGCACGGCCGGACGCGTACACGACGGGAACGTCGAGCAGCGCGTCGACGTCGAGGTCGGGAACGTCGTCGACGAGGTCGGATGCCAGGCCCAGGAGCAGGTCGTGAGCCTCCTCCTCCACCTCGACGATGCGCGCGTCGGGGCGGTCGGTCTTGTTGACCAGCAGGATGACGGGGAGCTTCGCCTCGAGCGCCTTGCGCAGCACGAAGCGGGTCTGCGGCAACGGACCCTCGGAGGAGTCCACGAGCAGCACGACGCCGTCGACCATGGACAGGCCGCGCTCCACCTCGCCGCCGAAGTCGGCGTGGCCGGGGGTGTCGATCACGTTGATCGTGACGGGGACGTCGGTGTGGGCGCCGTTGTAGGTGATCGCGGTGTTCTTCGCGAGGATCGTGATGCCCTTTTCGCGCTCGAGATCGTTCGAGTCCATGGCGCGCTCGTCGACGTGCGCGTGTTCGCCGAAGGAGCCCGTCTGACGGAGCATCGCGTCGACGAGGGTGGTCTTGCCGTGGTCGACGTGCGCGACGATTGCGACATTGCGGAGGTCAGAGCGAAGGGCGTGCGCCATGCAGGTTTCCTAAAAGGGATTGGGATGTGATGGAGGTGCCGCTTGTACTGATCGAGCGTCAGCGAGACGAAGTGACGGTCCAGGATATCGCACGGGGTTGTGGGTCCGGCGTTCGAGTAACGCAAATGCCCCGATCCTGGCCGGGAATCAGGTCATTCGCGTTACTTGAACGGAGTCGGATCTAGCATCGACACGTGGAACGAGAAGCTGTGGCCGGGCGCGCCCGCACGTGGTGGGAGATCGCGATCGTCCTCGCCCTGGGGCTCGGCGAGTCAGCCGTCTACGCGATCGTGCAGATCGTGTACCGACTGACGGATGCCACCCCGCTGGCGGATCAGTCGACGACGCTGAATCCCTCCCGCAGCGACCGGGAGGTCTTCGACCTGATCTACCAGGTGCTCGGCATCGGCTTCTCGATCGTTCCGGTCCTGCTCGTGTGCTTCCTCGTCTGGCAGCACCGCCGCCCGCACCTGGGCTCGCTGGGGCTCGACGGCGCCCGTGTCGGACGCGAGATCGGACAGGGCATCCTGCTCGTCCTGGCGATCGGCATCCCGGGCCTTGCCCTGTACGTCGGAGGCCGGATGCTGGGGCTCTTCGTCGCCGTCGATCCGGGCGGGATCGACGCGCACTGGTGGACCGTGCCGATTCTGCTGCTCTCGGCAGCCCGCGCCTCGATCACCGAGGAGTTCGTCGTGCTCGGGTACCTGTTCCTGCGCCTGCGGCAGCTCGGCTGGGGCAGCTGGCCGATCATCATCGCCACTTCGGTGCTGCGCGCGAGCTACCACCTGTACCAGGGACCGGGTGCGTTCATCGGGAACCTGGCGATGGGGCTGGTGTTCGGTTGGCTGTTCGCGAGGACGGGGCGACTGCTGCCGTTCCTGGTCGCGCACTTCATCATCGACGCGGTCGCGTTCGTCGGCTATCCCCTGGTCGCCCCGCTCCTCCCCTGACCTCGAGACTGCAAGGCCGCGTCGAGACTGCGCCGATCCGGCGCTGTGCCGGCGCGGCCTTGGGGATTCGGTGCAGATCAGCGGGTGAGGAGGACCGCCGCGACCGCCCAGGCCGCGAGGACGACGAGGGCGAGGATCGCGGGCCAGTCCCACGATTTCACGACTGCGGCATCCGGAGCAGTGGTATCCGGAGCCGCCTGCGCGTCCAGGCGCAGACGCTGCAGCTTCGCGATGCCGTCGGCGGCGTTCTCGTTGCCGTCCTCCTTCGCACGGTCAGGGCCGATCCGCCGCGGACGCGAGCGTGCGGGCCCGCCGAAGCAGCGCACGACCTTTCCGTCGTCGAGTGAGAACTCGATCTGCCAGCGCATCGCGATGCGCTTGATGCGCGACCACGGCATCGAGGTGCGGCGGAGGAGGTTCTGCACCTCGACACCCGCGCGGTCGGCGCGGATGTCGGATGCGACCCCGACGACGTAGACGGACCAGAGCACGAGCAGCGGCCACGGAGCCAGCAGCAGAGCGCCGCCGACGCCGGTGCGCACCCCGGCATCGATCAGCAGGTACAGCGCGACGACCGCGCAGATGACGAGCAGCCAGACCGCCCCGGTGACCGGGAAGGCCCGGGGCGGCCTGGCAGGTGCCATCAGGCGGTGCCGCCGCCCAGAGCGAGCGATGCGCCCGGGATCGCCTCGAGCAGTCGCCGCGTGTACTCCTCCTGCGGGTTGGTGAAGATCTCGTCCACCGTGCCCTGCTCGACGATGCGCCCCTGCTCCATGACGCACACGAGGTCCGCGGCGACGCGGACGACAGCGAGGTCGTGCGTGATGAACAGGTACGTCAGACCGAGCTCCTGCTGCAGGTCCGAGAGCAACTGCAGGATCTGATCCTGCACCAGCACGTCGAGCGCCGACACGGCCTCGTCGAGGACGACGATGTCGGGCTTGAGCGCGAGGGCCCGGGCGATCGCGACGCGCTGGCGCTGACCGCCGGACAGCTCGTTCGGGTACCGCCATGCGAGTTCCTGCGGCAGCGCGACCTGCTCGAGGAGTTCGAGCGAGCGCTGGTGCTGCTCCTCCTTCGTGCCGATGCCGTGCACGTGCAGGGGCTCGGAGATGAGGTTGCCGATGCTGCGCAGCGGGTCGAGCGAGCCGTACGGATCCTGGAAGACCGGCTGCATGCGACGACGCAGGCGGAAGACATCCGCCCTCGACATCGTGCTCGTCGGCGTCCCGTCGATGAGGATCTCACCGTCGGTCGGCTTCTCGAGCTGCAGCAGCATCTTCGCGACCGTGGACTTGCCCGATCCGGACTCGCCCACCAGTGCCAGCGTCTTGCCGCGGGGGATCGAGAACGAGACATCATCGACCGCGCGGAACTGCTCGTGGCGCAGCCCTCCCGTGCGGATCGAGAAGTCCTTGACGAGGTTTCGCACCTCGACCACGGCGGGTGCATCCTCGACGGCTGCGCTGGTCAGACCCGTGTCGCCGATGCGCTGGGATGCCAGGCTCGGGGCCGCGGCGACCAGGCGCTGCGTGTACGGATGCCGCGGGTTCGTCAGGATCTCGGCACTGCGTCCGGCCTCGACGATCTCGCCCTGGTTCATCACGAGGATGCGGTCCGCCCGCTCCGCGGCCAGTCCCAGGTCGTGCGTGATGAGCAGAACCGACGTTCCTCGCTCGCTCGTGAGCGTGGCGAGGTGATCGAGGATCACGCGCTGCACGGTGACGTCCAGCGCACTCGTCGGCTCATCGGCGATCAGCAGCTTCGGGTCGGCCGCGAGGCCGATCCCGATGAGGGCGCGCTGGCGCATGCCTCCCGAGAACTGGTGCGGGAATACACCAGAGGCTACGTGACGTTCCATCGTTGGAATAGCTCCGTTAATGAACCGTTACTGACTTGCCACAACAGCGAAACAGCCGTGACTCGCACAGGAAACGACGCCGCCCCCTCATCCGCCGGTGGCGGGAGGGGGCGGCGTCGGACGCGGATGCTACGCGAACGCCTCGATCGGCGGGCACGCGCACATGAGGTTGCGGTCGCCGTAGGCCTGGTCGATGCGGCGCACCGGCGGCCAGTACTTGCCCGCGACGAGGGAGTGCACGGGGTAGGCGGCATCCTCGCGGGTGTAGGCGTGGTCCCAATCCCCCGCGATCAGCGACACCGCGGTGTGCGGCGCGTTCACGAGCGGATTGTCGTCGGCGGGCCAGCGACCGGCGGCGACGGCGTCGGCCTCCTGCTTGATCATGATCATCGCCTCGATGAACCGGTCGATCTCGCCGATGTCCTCGGACTCGGTCGGCTCGACCATGAGGGTCCCCGGAACGGGGAACGACATCGTCGGAGCGTGGAAGCCGTAGTCGATCAGCCGCTTGGCGACGTCGTCGACCGTGATGCCGGTGGTCTCCTTGAGCGGGCGCAGGTCGAGGATGCACTCGTGCGCGACACGGCCGTTCTCACCGGCGTACAGCACCGGGTAGTGCTCGCCGAGGCGCGCGGCGATGTAGTTGGCCGACAGGACGGCGGCAGCCGTAGCATCCCGAAGCCCCTCGGCGCCCATCATGCGGACGTACGACCACGAGATCGGCAGGATGCCGGCCGATCCATAGGGCGCGGCCGAGACCGGCCCTCCGGCGAACTCGTACCCGCCGGCGTGCGCCGTGCGCTGCGCGAGCGGGTGCGAGGGCAGATGCTCGGTCAGGTGCGCCTTGGCGGCCACCGGTCCCACGCCCGGCCCGCCGCCGCCGTGCGGGATCGCGAAGGTCTTGTGCAGGTTCAGGTGCGAGACGTCGCCGCCGAGGTCGCCGAACCGTGCGAAGCCGAGCAGCGCGTTGAGGTTCGCGCCGTCGACGTACACCTGGCCGCCGGCGTCGTGCACGGCGGTCGTGATGTCGACGACATCCTGCTCGTACACGCCGTGCGTGGACGGATACGTGATCATGAGCGCCGCGATCTCGTCGGCGTGCGCGGCGATCTTCGCCTGCAGATCGTCGAGATCGACATTGCCGAGCTCGTCGCAGGCGACGACGACGACCTTCATGCCGGCGAGCACGGCGGATGCCGCGTTCGTGCCGTGCGCGGACGATGGGATGAGGCACACGGTGCGGTGCTCGTCACCGTTCGCCAGGTGATAGCCGCGGATCGCGAGGAGTCCGGCGAGTTCGCCCTGGGATCCTGCGTTCGGCTGCAGCGAGACGGCGTCGTAGCCGGTGACCTCGGCCAGCCAGCCCTCGAGCTGATCGATCATCTCCAGGTACCCGGCGACATCGGACTCGGGCGCGAACGGGTGGATCTGCGCGAACTCCGGCCACGTGATCGACGCCATCTCGGTCGCGGCGTTGAGCTTCATGGTGCACGAGCCGAGCGGGATCATGCCGCGGTCGAGCGCGTAGTCGCGGTCGGCGAGGCTCTTCAGGTACCGCATCATGGCGGTCTCGGAGCGGTGCACATGGAAGACCGGGTGGGTCAGGTACTCGTCCGCGCGGATCAGGGTCTCGGGTAGGGCGCCGTGCGACCCGCTGCCGAAGTAGCCGAACGAGCGCTGCTCCTTGCCGCCGAACAGGATCGCCACCTGGTGCAGCGCACCGAAGTCGGTCGTCTCGTCGACCGAGATGCCGACCGTGTTCTCGTCGACGAGACGCAGCAGGATGCCGTGCTCGTCGTGCGCGCGGGCCACGATCGCCGCAGCATCCGCTGTTCGCACCTGAACGGTGTCGAAGAACGCGTCGTGCACGACGTCGGCTCCGGCCTCGACGAGCCAGTCGCGGAACATCGATGCGCGCAGCGCGACGTTGCGGGCGATGTTCGCCAGCCCGTCGGGACCATGATAGACCGCGTACATCGAGGCCATGACGGCCAGGAGCACCTGCGCGGTGCAGATGTTCGAGGTCGCCTTCTCACGGCGGATGTGCTGCTCGCGCGTCTGCAGCGCGAGCCGGTACGCGGGCCTGCCGTCAGCATCCACCGAGACGCCGACGAGGCGCCCCGGCAACTGACGCTCGAGGCCCTGGCGGACGGCCATGTACCCGGCGTGCGGGCCGCCGAAAGCCATCGGCACACCGAAGCGCTGCGTGGTGCCGACCGCGACGTCGGCGCCGAGCGAGCCCGGCGAGGCGATCAGCGTGAGTGCCAGCAGATCGGCCGCCACGACCGCGAGGCCGCCAGCGAGGTGCGCGGCATCGATGACGGAGCTCGGGTCCCACACGAGACCGGATGCCGCGGGGTACTGCACGAACACGCCGAACAGCTCGTCCGGCAGCGCCTCACCGCCGGCGAGATCGCGCTCGACGAGCTCGATGTCCAGCGCCTCGGCGCGCGTCGCGAGCAGCGCCTTGGTCTGCGGGAACGCTCCGGCATCGACGACGAACACGTTCGACTTCGACCTCGACGCGCGCCTGGCCAGCAGCATCCCCTCGGCGACCGCGGTGGACTCGTCGAGCATCGACGCGTTCGCCGTCGTGAGGCCGGTGAGATCGGCGACCATCGTCTGGAAGTTGATGAGCGCCTCCAGACGCCCCTGCGAGATCTCCGGCTGGTACGGCGTGTAAGCGGTGTACCAGGACGGGTTCTCGAGGACGTTGCGCTGGATCACGCTCGGCGTGATCGTGCCGTAGTAGCCCAGACCGATCATCGGCGTGTTCACCGTGTTGCGCGACGCGAAGCCGCGCAGCTCGGCGAGCGCCTGCGCCTCGGTGGCCGCAGCGGGGATCGACGATTGCCGCGACGGGTCGGTGTAGATGCTCCCGGGCACGGCCTGACGCATGAGCGTCTCGATCGGGCTGATGTCTTCGATCTCCGGCGTGAGCCCGAGAGCCTCGAGCATCGTGCGCTGCGTCTGCTCGGTGGTTCCGATATGACGGTCGGCGAATCCTGTCACTGCGGAATCAGCCTTCCGTCAGGGCGACGTAGGCGTCGCGGTCGAGCAGGCCGTCGGCCGCACCGTCGGCGATGGCGACCTTGATCAACCAGCCGCCGGCGAAGGGCTCGGCGTTGACGAGCGAAGGGTCGTCTACGACGGCGTCGTTGACCTCCGTGACGGTGCCGGCCAGCGGCGCGTAGAGCTCGCCGACCGACTTGGTCGACTCGATCTCGCCGACGACGGAGCCGGCGGTGATCTCGGTGCCGACGGCCGGCAGCTCGACGAACACGACGTCGCCGAGCTTGTCAGCGGCGTAGTCGGTGATGCCGACGGTCGCGGTGTCGCCGTCGACGGCGAGCCACTCGTGCTCGTCGGTGTACCTGAGAGCGGTGAGATCGGTCATTTCTTCCTCCGGTAGAAAGGCAGGGCGGCGACGGTCGCGGGGATCTTCGTTCCGCGCACGTCCAGGAACAGCGGCATCGTCTGCGCCGCGGGGTCGATGTAGGCCATCGCGATCGGGTGGCCCAGGGTGGGGCTCAGCGCCCCGGACGTGATCTCGCCGACGGCAGTGCCGTCCTCCGTCACCACGGCGTAGCCGGCGCGGCCTGCACGGCGCCCGTCGGCGGTGAGGCCGACGAGGACGCGGGCGTCATCCGCGGGCAGGGCGGCATCCTTGCCGACGAAGTCGTCCTTGTCGGAGGCCACGACACGACCGAGCCCGGCCTGAGAAGGCTTCGTGTCGAGCGAGAGCTCGTGCCCGTACAGCGGCATCCCCGCTTCGAGGCGGAGCGTGTCGCGGGCGGCGAGCCCGGCGGGGACGAGACCGTGCACGGAGCCTGCCCCGAGCACGGCGTCCCAGAGAGTTGCGGCGTCGTCGGCGCGGACGAGGAGCTCGAAGCCGTCCTCGCCGGTGTACCCGGTGCGCGCGATGAGCAGCGGGTGCCCCAGGAAGAAGGCGTCCGCCCATGCGTAGTACTTCTGCTCGCCCCAGGGCGTGCCGACCTCGGTGATCCCCTCGATCGCCGAGACGATCTGCTCGGATGCAGGGCCCTGCACGGCGATGAGCGCATAGTCGTCCGATACATCTTCGACCTTCACCTGCGGGTCGTCGAGCGGAGCCGAAGGCGAAGACGAAACGGGCTGAGCGACCGAAGGGAGTCGAAGCCTGTCGCCGAGCGCTGCTGCGACGGCATCCCGGTTCCCGGCGTTCGAGATGATGAGGAACCGGCCCTCCCCCAAGCGGTAGACGACGACATCGTCGACGATGCCGCCGTCCTCGGTGAGGATCAGCGAGTACTTCGCCTTGCCCACGGCCATGGTCGACAGCCGTCCGGCGAGCGCGTGGTCGAGGTACGCCGCAGCATCCGGGCCCTCGATCGTGAACTCGGCCATATGCGAGATGTCGAAGAGCCCCGCGGCCTCGCGCACGGCGTGGTGCTCGGCGAGATCGGACGTGTAGCGCACCGGCATCTGCCAGCCGCCGAAGTCCGTGAAGGACGCGCCCAGCGACTCGTGTCGCTCGCGCAACGGGGTGTAGCGGGCCTCGGTCATGGAGTTCTCCCGTATCGATCGGAAGGATGCCGTACGGAATGCACGGTATCCGAGAACTCCCCCTCTGTCATGGGCCTGAGAGTTTCGCCACTCGTTGCACACAAGGGCTTTCACCGTCGGCGGATCGTGAGATCGCTTTTCAGAGCGGCCGGACGTGCACGGTATGGATACCTGAGAGATTGGCGGGGAGGCTTGCTCCTTCGGTGCCCGATCGCGTACATCGGACTCTCCCGCGCAGGTCATGCGGCCTATGTTCACTTAGCGCTCCCAGCATAGCCGCACCGCTCATCTAGGCTCGACGGCGTGACCCCTTCGCCTGGCAGCCCCGCGCTCGGAGAGACCGACGCGATCCGCGTCGCCGTCTCGACGGTCATCTTCTCGCTGCGCGCGGGCGACGACGGCGACCGGCTCATGCTGCCGCTCGTCCGGCGCACGCGCGAGCCGCACCTGGGGATGTGGGCGCTGCCGGGCGGCTGGCTGGACCCGGCGGAAGACCTGGATGCCGCGGCATCCCGCACTCTCGCCGAGACCACGGCGCTCGGGCCCAGCCACCTCGAGCAGCTCTACACCTTCGGCGACGTCGACCGCTCCCCCACGCGTGCGATCTCGATCGTCTACTGGGCGCTGCTGCGCTCGGACCTCGTCGACGCCCAGCGCGCGGCGGCAGGCGCCCCGGAGAACGTCGAATGGTTCGACGTCGACGACCTTCCGGAGCTCGCCTTCGACCACAACCGCATCGCCGAGTACGCGCTGTTCCGGCTGCGCAACAAAGTCGGCTACAGCTGGATCGGCGCAGGACTCCTGCCGGACGAGTTCACGCTCACCGAGTTGCGCGAGGTGTACGAGACCGTGCTCGGCAGGCGTCTGGACCCCTCGAACTTCCGCCGGCTGCTCGAAGCCTCGGACGAGCTCGTGCCGACCGAGTCGTTCCGAACAGGCAAGCACCGCCCCGCCCGCCTGTTCCGCCTCGCGACGGGAAGCTGACGCGGCGCGAATTGCACTTAATGTCACTTCGACATAATCTGATCACGCACAGTAAGTGTCGAATCGACCATAAGGCGGCGCTCCGATGCCAACCTCGACCATCCGCATCACCGACCCCTCCGTCGACCACCTGATCCAGGCAGCTCCCGCAGACTCCTGCAGCACCGACCTGGCAGCAGGCCCCTGGACCTTCGACACGGTTCCGGGTTACGGCCCGGGTTCCTCGATGGGCGATGTCATCCCCACCGGCGCTCCCCGGCAGGGCGAGTTACCGGCCGAGTACCGCGAGGCCGGCGAGGACGAGCTCGACTCCCGCATCCGCGCCGCCAAGGCCGCCCTCGGCGACCGCGCCGTCGTGCTCGGGCACTTCTACCAACGCGAAGAGGTCGTGCAGCACGCCGACTACGTGGGCGACTCGTTCCAGCTCGCGAACGCGGCGCTCGAGCACCCCGACGCCGACGCGATCGTCTTCTGCGGCGTGCACTTCATGGCCGAGACCGCCGATCTGCTTTCGGGGCCCGCGCAGTCCGTGATCCTGCCCAACCTCGCCGCTGGATGCTCGATGGCCGACATGGCCGACATCGACCAGGTCGAGGACTGCTGGGAGCAGCTCGCCGACGTCCTCGGCCCGCTGGATCAGGCAGACGCCGACGGGCGCGTGCCGGTCATCCCCGTCACGTACATGAACTCCTCGGCTGCGATCAAGGGCTTCGTCGGGCGCCACGGCGGCATCGTGTGCACCTCGTCGAACGCCGAGACGGTCCTGGAGTGGGCGTTCGAGCGCGGACGGCGCGTGCTGTTCTTCCCCGATCAGCACCTCGGCCGCAACACCGCCAAGGCGATGGGCGTTCCGCTGGAGCGCATGCCGATGTGGAACCCGCGTCGCCCGCTCGGCGGTTCGACGGCCGCCGAACTGGAGGAGTCGAAGGTCATCCTGTGGCACGGATTCTGCTCGGTGCACCGCCGATTCACCGTCGCACAGATCGATCAGGCGCGCGCCCAGCACCCGGGCGTCCGCGTGATCGTGCATCCCGAGTGCCCGATGGAGGTCGTCGACGCTGCCGACGAGGCGGGATCGACCGACTACATCCGCCGAGCTATCGCCGCCGCGACCGAACCGACCACGTTCGCGATCGGCACCGAGATCAACCTCGTCCGGCGCCTGGCCGCGCAGTTCCCGCAGCACGAGATCTTCTGCCTCGACCCGGTCGTCTGCCCGTGCTCGACGATGTACCGCATCCACCCGGGCTACCTCGCGTGGGTGCTCGAAGAGCTCGTCGCCGGCCGCGTGGTCAACCGCATCCAGGTGACCGACGACGTCGCCGGCCCCGCACGGGCCGCGCTCGAACGGATGCTGGCGGCGAAGCCCCGCGCATGAACGTCGTCGTCGTCGGCTCCGGCATCGCCGGCCTCACCGCAGCGCTGCACGCGTCGGCAGCGGGGCTCCGGACCGCTCTCGTCACGAAGGACGCCCTCGGCGGCGGATGCACCGCGCTCGCCCAGGGCGGCATCGCCGGCGTGTACGGCCCCGACGACTCCCCCGCGCTGCACGCCGCCGACACGATGACGGCGGGCGCGGGGCTGTCGGATGCCACAGCGGTCGACGTGCTCGTCGAGGACGGCTCGACGCGCATCGCCGAGCTCATCGCCCGTGGCGTCGCGTTCGACCGCGACGCGGAGGGGATGCTGCTCCTCGGCCGTGAGGCCGCGCATTCGCACGCCCGCATCGTGCACGCCGGCGGAGACGCCACGGGCGCAGCGATCAGCAGGGCGCTCGTGGAACGCGTCCGCGAGGCGGGCATCGAGGTGATCGAGCACGCCCTGCTCGTCGATCTGCTCACCGACGGCGTTGCCGTGCACGGCATTTAGATGCTGCGCCGCGACGATCCGGTCGACCTGCATGCGGACGCCGTGATCCTCGCGACCGGCGGTGCCGGACAGCTGTACGCGCACACGACGAATCCGGCGGGCGCGACCGGAGACGGCATTGCGGCCGCCCTGCGCGCCGGCGCCGCCGTGACGGATCTGGAGTTCGTGCAGTTCCACCCCACAGTGCTCGCGGGCGGCGACGCCTTCCTCATCTCCGAGGCCGTCCGCGGCGAGGGCGCAGCACTCATCGACGCCGACGGCCGCCGTTTCGTGTTCGACGCGCATCCGGACGGCGAGCTCGCGCCCCGTGACGTCGTGGCCATGGTCGTGTCGCGGCAGGCCGCGCTGCAGGGCTCGCCGGTGCGGCTGGACGCCACCGGCATCGGTGCGGCGCGGCTCACGGACCGGTTCCCCACGATCGACCGGGTCACTCGCGAGCTCGGATTCGACTGGGCGCGCGAGCCGATTCCCGTCACGCCGGCGGCGCACTACCTGATGGGCGGAGTCGTCACCGCCCTCGACGGGCGCACCTCGCTGCCCGGGCTGTTCGCGGCCGGCGAGGTCGCGCGTACCGGCGTGCACGGCGCGAACCGGCTGGCGTCGAACTCGCTGCTCGAGGCCGCGGTCTTCGGGGCCAGGGCCGCGGATGCTGTGGGAAGGCGCCGACCCCCTTCGGTCGCTCAGCCCGTTTCGTCTGCGGCGGCTGCGCCGCCTCCGCTCAACGACCCGCAGCGGTCGTCGAGCGAGCGGGGCGAGACGAAACGGGCCCCGCGAGGAGCGCAGCGACGCGTCGAAACCTCACGCCCCGCCCTCCAGCACCTCATGTGGGACCGCGTCGGACTCCTCCGCACCCCCGACGGACTCGCCGAGGCGCTCGACACGATCCGCTCCTTCCGCGCCGCATCCTCGGCACCGACCACCCGCGCCGAGCACGAGGACGCGAACCTGCTGCTGGTCGCCGAGGCGACGGCATCCGCCGCCCTCGCCCGCACCGAATCCGTCGGCGCGCACCACATCGACCGTCACCCTGCCCTGATCGGAGCCTGATGCTCACCCCCGCCACCCTCACCCGCGTCGTCGGCGCCGCTCTCGACGAGGACGCCCCGTGGGGCGACCTCACGAGCACCACGCTGCTGCCGGCCGACGCCGAAGCCATCGCCGATCTCACGGCCCGGGAACGCGGCATCTTCAGTGGGGGCGCGGTGTTCGCCGCCGCGTTCTCGCTCACCGACCCGTCGCTCACGGTCGACGTGCACGTGGGCGACGGCGACGAGTTCGCACCCGGCGACGTGCTGGCGACTGTGACCGGTTCTGCGCGCAGCATCCTGACCGCAGAGCGCGTCGCCCTGAACTTCACCCAGCGGATGAGCGGCATCGCCACGCTGACGTCGCAGTACGTCCGTGCGATCGAGGGCACCGGCGCGCGCATCGCCGACACCCGCAAGACGACGCCCGGGCTGCGGGCGTTCGAGCGGCACGCGGTCGTATCCGGCGGGGGCCGCAATCACCGCTTCTCGCTGTCGGACGCCGTGATGGCCAAGGACAACCACCTCGCCGTGCTCCAGTCCGAGGGCGGCGACCTCGCCGAGGCGCTCCGCGACGCGCTCGCGCAGCTCCCGCACACCACGCACGTCGTGATCGAGGTCGACCGGCTCGACCAGATCGGGACCGTGGTCGCGGGTGGTGCGCACACCGTGCTGCTCGACAACTTCTCGCTCGACGAGCTGCGCGCAGGCGTCGCACTCATCGGCGACCGGGCGACGGTCGAGGCATCCGGCGGTGTGGATCTCGAAACGGTCCGGGCGATCGCCGAGACCGGTGTCGATGTCATCTCGGTCGGTGCGCTGACGCACTCGGCGCGCGCACTCGACCTGGGGCTCGACGTCCGGATCGGCTGAGATGCTCTATCTCGATCACGCCGCCACGTCTCCGGTGCGTCCGGAGGTGCTCGACGCGATGCGCCCGTACCTCATCGGGGTCTTCGGCAATCCGTCGAGCCACCACACGGCGGGTGAGGCTGCGGCGAGCGCGCTCGAGGACGCCAGGATGCGCGTCGCGCGGCTGCTCGGGATGCGCACGGGCGACGTGATCTTCACCTCCGGCGGAACGGAGGCCAATAATCTCGCCGTCAAGGGCATCGTGCTGGCCGGTCTCGAGCGAGGGCGCCGTCATCTGGTCACGAGTCCGATCGAGCATGAGTCGATCCTGGAGTCCGCGGCGTACCTCGAACGGTTCCACGGCGTGACGGTGACGCTCGCACCCGTCGACGGCACGGGCCGGGTCTCCCCTGCGGCACTCACCGCCGCCGTGCGCGACGACACCGCGCTCGTCTCGATCGGGCACGCGAACAACGAGATCGGCTCGGTGCAGGATGCCGCGGCTCTCGGGCAGGTCGCGAGGGGTGCCGGTGTGCCGCTGCACCTGGATGCCGTGCAGTCCGCGGGCTGGCTGCCCCTCGCCGAACTCGGCGCTGACGCGATCTCGATCGCCGGGCACAAGCTCGGCGCGCCCAAGGGCATCGGCGTCCTGGCCGTTCGCGGCCGCGTGCCGCTGGAGCCGCTGCTGCACGGCGGCGGTCAGGAGCGCGGACGCCGATCGGGCACGGAGAACGTCGCCGGGGCGGTCGGCCTCGCCACGGCCCTGGAGCTCGCCGAGGCGGAGCGGCCTGCGCGTGCGTCGCAGGTCGGTGCTCTGACCGGTCGGTTCATCCGCGGTGTTCTGGATGCCGTACCGCAGGCAGCACTGACAGGCGATGCCGAGCACCGGCTCCCGGCGACGGCGAGCTTCACCTTCGCCGGGACGAGCGGCGAGGCTGTTCTGCTCGAGCTCGAGCGCCGCGGCGTGATCTCGTCGAGCGGTTCGGCATGTGCCGCCGGCAGCGATGAGCCCTCGCACGTGCTGCTGGCGTGCGGCATCCCTCCGGAGGTCGCGCAGACGTCGGTGCGCTTCACGTTCGCGCGCGAACCGCTCCAGGGCGACGAGCCGGAGCGGCTGGCAGCGCTGGTGGCGGATGCCGTGGCCGCCGTCGCGTCCTTCAAGTAACGCAAATGACCTCATCCGGTGTTGGAATCGGGTCATTTGCGTTACTCGAACGACGACAGAGGCTGCACCATAGACTCGAGCCGTGCCCGACCCGATCGTCACGCTCATCGTCCCCGGCCGCGACATCGAGTCGTTCGCGCCGGCCGCGATCGCCTCGCTGCGGGCGCAGACCGAGCCCCGCTGGCGGGCGGTCCTCATCGACGACGGCTCCGTCGACACCACCGGCGACATTTTCGCGGACGCCGCGGCATCCGACCCGCGATTCCGGCTGCTGAGGAACGACGAGCCGCGCGGGCTGGGCGCCGCTCGCAACGCGGGACTCGCCGAGGTCGACACACCGCTGCTCGGCTTCCTCGACGGCGACGACGAGCTCACCCCGACCGCGATCGCCCGTCTGACGGGAACTCTCGCCGAGACGGGGAGCGATTTCGTCGCCGGCGCCTACGCGCGCTCCCGGCTCCGCGGTGACGGATACGCCCCCGGACGCGTGCAGCCGTGGACGGCGGCCGCGACCGATCCCGCGCGCCTCGCCACGACCATCGCCGAGCATCCTGCCGCCGCGTCGAACATCGTCGCGTGGTCCAAGATCAGCCACACGGACTTCTGGGCCGATCTGCGCTTCCCTGAGGGCGTCGCCTATGAGGATCAGATCGTGGCGCAGCAGATGTACACGCGTGCGGCCGCGTTCGACGTCATCCCCGACGTCGTCGTGCACTGGCGGCTGCGAGCGGACGGAACCTCGATCACGCAGAGCAAGGCCGCGCTGCCGGTGCTGCGCGACTACATCGCGGCCCTGCGCGGCGGCATCCGCGTCCTGCACGAAGCGGGCGCGACCGCCGCCGTCGTCGCCCGACTCGACCTCATCCTCGCCATGGACCTGCCGCCGCTGCAGGCCATCGCGGCGACCCACGACGATCCGGCGTACAGCGCCGAGGTCGAGTCGTTCATCCACGAGCTGCGATCGCTGCCCGAATACGCCGACGCCCGCCCCGACCCGTCGCTCGCAGCAGCGCTGGCCTGGTGAACGACCCGCAACGGAGCACCATGAACCCGTATCTGTCGCAGCTCTTTTCCCTCGAGGGCCGGACGGCCGTCGTCACCGGCGGCAGCTCGGGCATCGGGCGCGGCATCGCCACGGCGCTGGCTCGCGCCGGAGCATCCGTCGTCATCGTCGCGCGCGGCCGGGACCGCATCGACGACACGGTCCGCGAGCTGACCGACGACGGATGTCGCACCGCCGGCGTCGTGGGCGACCTCGGCACCCGCGACGGCATCCACTCCGCAGCAGAGGCCGCGACGGAGCCGTTCGGCGAACCGGACATCGTCGTGAACTCGGCCGGGATCAACATCCGGCCTCCGTTCGCCGAGATCACCGAAGCGGACTGGGATGCCACGATGACCGTGAACGCCCTCGCACCCTTTCTGCTCGGGCAGCGGTACGCACAGGGCATGGCCGAGCGCGGATTCGGACGCCTCATCCACATCAGCTCGCAGCAGGCGCATCGCGCATTCGTCGACAGCGGGGTCTACGGCGCTTCCAAGGGCGCGGTGGAGTCGCTCATGCGCTCCGAAGCCGAGGCCTGGGGCCACCACGGCGTCACGAGCAACACGCTCGTACCCGGGTTCGTGCTCACTCCGCTCAACGCCCGGCTGCAGGACGACGAGGCCAAGGTCGCCGAGCTCGCAGCGCGCACGATGATCGGGCGTAACGGACTCCCGAGCGACTTCGCGGCTGCCGCGGTGTTCCTGGCCGGCGCCGGCTCGTCGTACATCACCGGGCACTCGCTGTTCGTGGACGGCGGCATGTCGGCGCACTGACAGGTCGGCGCGCTGGGCGCCGACGCACTGAGATGTCGGCGCACTGAGATGTCGGCGCACTGGGCGCCGGTGAACTCACCCCTCCGCGGGGTAGACGCGCTGATCGCCGGCATCCCCGTGGAGCAGAGGAACCGACGCGGTGAGGGTGTTCACGGCATCCTCGGAGACGGACCCCGCGGGCGCGCGATCGGCCCGCCGGTCGGCGAACGCGGCCATCATTCCCCCGGACACCTCCCGCTCGACCTCCGCCTCGGCGCCCGTGATCCGGGATGCCGCGACCTGCTGCGCGGCGAGCTCGGCGTAAAGACCGCCAGCCGCGAGCAGCTCGGCGTGCGTTCCCGATTCGACGATCTGCCCGGCCTCCAGCACGTGGATGACGTCGGCGCCCATGACGGTCGAGAGGCGGTGCGCGACCGACAGCACCGTCCGCCCGCGAGCGGCCTCGTCGAGCGCCTCCTGCACGATCCGCTCTGACACCGTATCGAGGGCACTCGTGGCCTCGTCGAGCAGGAGCACCGGCGGATCCTTCAGCAGCACCCGGGCGATCGCGATGCGCTGCTTCTCGCCCCCGGAGAGCCGGTAGCCGCGTTCGCCGACGATCGTGTCGTAGCCCTGCTCGAATCCGGCGATGATGTGGTGGATGTTGGCCGCGCGGCACGCGGCGATCATCTCCTCCTCCGAGGCATCCGGCTTCGCGTACATGAGGTTCTCGCGGATCGTCGCGTGGAACAGGTAGGTCTCCTGAGACACGATGCCCACGTCGTCGATGATCGACTCCTGGGTGAGGGTGCGCACGTCGGCCCCGGCGAACAGCACGGCGCCGCCATGCGCCTCGTACAGCCGCGGCGCGAGATACAGCACGGTAGTCTTGCCCGCACCCGACGGCCCGACGAACGCGACGTGCTGTCCGGGGTCGGCCGTGAACGACACGCCCTGCAGGGTCGGGCGGGCGTCGGGCGCGGCATCCGGGTATCGGAAGACGACGTCCTGGAACTCGATCCGGCCCCGCGGACCGGGCGCCTGTGCGACCGCGATGGCGCCTGGAGCGTCCTCGATCTCCGGCACGAGGTCGAGGTACTCGAAGATGCGGGCGAACAACGCGGACGACGTCTGCAGATCCAGCGAGACGCGCATGAGCCCCATGAGGGGCATCAACAGCCGTGCTTGCACGGTGGTGAACGCGACGACGGTTCCGGCGGTGATCGCACCCTCGCCGCTGGCGATGAGGTAGCCGGCCACGAGATAGATGACGGCAGGCACGGATGCCATGAGCACCTGCACGACCGCGAAGAATCCCTGTCCGCTCATGGCCCGCCGCACCTGCAGCGTCACCTGGTTCCGATTCTCCGACTGATACCGATCGGACTCCGTGCGCTGCCGGTTGAAGGCCTTCGACAACAGCATCCCCGACACGCTCAGGGTCTCCTGCGTGATCGACGTGAGCTCGCTCAGCGACTCCTGCGTCTCCCCCGCGATCCGTGCGCGCACCTGGCCGACCTTGCGCTGCACGACGACGAGGAACGGCATCAGCACGACCGCGATCAGCGTCAGCCGCCAGTCGATGAGGATCATCGCGACGAGCGATGCGATGACCGTGACGACATTGCCCAGGATGCTCGTGACCGTGTTCGTCAGGACGCCCGAGACGCCGCCGACGTCGTTCTGCAGACGCGACTGGATGACACCGGTCTTCGTGCGTGTGAAGAAGCCGAGCTCCATCGCCTGCAGGTGCTCGAAGAGGCGCACCCGCAGGTCGCCGGTGACGCTGTTGCCGACCGTCGAGGTGAGCCAGGTCTGCGCGACCCCGAGAACTGCCGACAGCAGGAAGAGCCCCACCATCGCCAGCACGAGACGGATGAGCAGGTCGAGTTCCGGGCTTCCGCCATCGGTCGGGAAGAGCGCGTCGTCGAAGATGCGCTGCACGATCAGCGGCGGGATGACGGCGATCGCGGCGCCGGCGATCACGAGGATGCCGGTCACGATGATGCGGCCGAGGTAGGGGCGGAACAGCGCGACGACTCGCCTGCCGAGGCCCTCGATCCTCGGCGCCTGCGCGTTCAACTTCTTCTGCGCTGCCTCGTCGACACCCCGGAAGCCGCCACCACCGCCGCGGCCTCCGCCCATGCCACCCATGCTCATGCGCTCAGCCTAGACCGCGCAAAATTATGCCGCCGTCGGGAATGAGGGGCAGCCGGAGGGGGTTATCCTGGAACGTCGCGCACGAGCGGATGCCAGTTCTGTCGGTTCCGCGCCCGGCCTTCCCGCCCGCCCCATTCTCTTGAGGAGACGTTTTGGCCACCGCTTCCACCGGTTCCGTTCCCACTGTCAAGGCGGCACCCGCAATCGCGCCGTCCGACATGCGCGTCATCTGGCTGCTGCTCGTCGCAGCCTTCGTCGCGATCCTCAACGAGACGACGATGGGCATTGCGATTCCGCACCTGAACACCGATCTCGGCATTCCGCCCGAGCTCGGACAGTGGCTCACGAGCGCGTTCATGCTGACCATGGCCGTCGTCATCCCGACGACCGGATTCCTCCTGCAGCGCTTCACCACCCGGCAGGTGTTCATCGCCGCGATGAGCGCGTTCTCGATCGGCACCCTCGTGTGCCTGCTCGCACCCGGCTTCGCCGTGCTGCTGGCCGGGCGCGTCATCCAGGCCGGCGGCACCGGCATCATGATGCCGCTGCTGATGACCACCATGATGAACGTCGTGCCGCCGCAGTCGCGCGGCCGGATGATGGGCCGCGTCGGCCTCGTCATCTCGCTCGCCCCCGCCATCGGTCCGACGCTCGCCGGCGCCGTCCTGGATGCCTTCAACTGGCGCGTCCTGTTCGCCATCGTCCTTCCGATCGCGATCATCGCCCTCGCGATGGGGGCCAAGTGGATGACGAACCTCGGCGAGACCAAGGATGCGCCGATCGACGTCCTCTCGATCATGCTGTCGGCGTTCGGATTCGGTGGGGTCGTGTACGGCCTCAGCCAGTTCGGCGGCGAGGGCGCGTCCGGCGGCGCGACGATCGGCATCGTCTCGCTCGTGGTCGGCGCGATCGCCCTGGCACTGTTCGTCTGGCGTCAGCTCGTCCTGCAGCGCGTCGACGATGCACTGCTCGATCTGCGCGTGTTCCGCAGCGGCAACTACACCGTCGCGGTGATCGTGATGGCCGTGCTGGCGCTGTCGATGTTCGGAACGCTCACGCTCCTGCCGCAGTACCTCCAAAACGTTGCCGGCCTGGACGCTCTGCAGTCGGGCCTCATCCTGCTTCCGGGATCGGTGCTGATGGGTCTGCTCGGCCCGATCATGGGTCGCATCTATGACGCCCGCGGGACGCGCACGCTGCTCGTTCCCGGAACGATCATGGTCTCGGCCGCACTCTTCTTCTACTCGACCGTCGGCGAGCACACGGTGTGGTGGATGCTGGTCATCGCGCAGACGATCATGTCGGTGGGCCTGGCCATGTCGTTCACGCCGCTGTTCTCATCGTCGCTGGGATCGCTGCGTCGCCACCTGTACTCGCACGGTTCGGCTGCGCTGAACACGATCCAGCAGGTCGCGGGTGCGGCCGGTGTCGCCCTGCTCACGGTGACGTACTCGTCGATCCTGCACGCGGGCGAGCATCAGGGTCTGGACACCGCGGTCGCCGGTGCGCCGGGCGCACGCCTGGCGTTCCTGATCGCCGCGATCATCTCGCTGGGCGCTGTCGCACTGAGCGCATTCGTCCGCAAGCCGGCGGACGACGTGGATGCGGAGTTCGCCGGAGGTCACTGACCTCCGGCCGGTCGGCGGCTGGCCGCTCTAGAGCGAGCAGCAGCCGTCGGCGCCGCAGCAACCGCCGGCGTCGGTGTCGCCGAGCAGGTTGAGACCGGCGGGCGCCGTGAGCGGCTGCGCCTCGGTCGTGGCGCCCGGCTGCGTGGTCTGCGAAGAAGTCATGCCTCCATGGTACGCCCGGTTCTGACCACGAGCTCGGCAAGCGGCATCCAGTACGGTGAAGGCTGGACAGGACGGCCGGCGCGTGACCAGACTCGGCTCATGGACCATGATGCCCCGGCCGAGGACGCCCTGAGCCAAGACGGCCGCGACGAGACGGCGAACGAGCGCGCCGACCGCAACTGGGACGAGCTCATGCAGGAGCTGCGCGTCATGCAGACCGGTACGCAGGTGCTGTCGGGGTTCCTGCTCGCGGTGGCGTTCCAACCGCGCTTCACCGAACTCGACCCTCTGCAGGTCGGGTTGTATCTCGTTCTCGTCGGTCTCGCGGCGCTCGCGACGATCCTCGCGCTCGCGCCCGTCGGCATGCACCGTTCACTGTTCGGGCGCCGTCGCAAGCCGGAGCTGGTGCGCATCGCCTCGCGCCTCGTCAAGGCGGACCTGGTCGTGGTGGGTCTGCTCAGCATCGGCGTCACCGCACTGATCGTCGACTTCACGCTCGGACGCACTCCGGCGACGATCGTCACGGCCGTCGGGGCGGTGATCGTGCTCGGTCTCTGGCTCGCGCTGCCCGCTCTGATGAGGCGCAGCGGGGAGCGCGGGTGAGACTCCCATGCCCGATCCGGAATACCGCCTCCCCTACCGTTGAGGGATGCTCCGACGACTCATCGCCCGTGCCTTCTGGGGCGTCAGCCGCTGGCGGCTCGTCGGCGCAGCCGCACCAGATCGCCCCACCGTCTTCGTCGGCGCACCGCACACCTCGAACTGGGACTTCGTCCTCATGCTCGCGATCGCGTGGCGGCTCGGGATCGAGATCCGCTGGCTCGGCAAGAAGAGTCTGTTCGCCGGATGGCGCGGGCCGGTGATGCGCCGTCTCGGCGGCATCCCCGTCGATCGCGAAGACCCGAGCAGCGTCGTCGCCGACATCGTCTCACGCGTGCACGCCGGCGAGACGTTCGGGCTGGTGATCACGCCGGACGGTACGCGCACGGGCGCCGGATACTGGAAGTCGGGCTTCTACCGCATAGCCCGGGATGCCGGCATGCCGGTGACGCTCTGCTTCGTCGACCGCACCACCATGACGACAGGTATCGGCCCCACTTTCGAGCTGACCGGCGAGGTGTCGGCCGACATGGATCGGATCCGCGCGTTCTACGCCGACAAGGCGGGATTCCGCCCCGAGCATCGCCGCGAACCTCGCCTGCGCGAAGAGGATCCCCGAGCATGACCCTGACGATCGAACCCATCGCTCCGGGGGATGCCGGTGAAGTGCTGACGGTGCAACGCGCGGCGTTCGTGTCAGAGGCTCTGATCTACGGATCGGCCGACATGCCCCCGCTGACGCAGACGCTCGAGCAGCTGCGCGCAGAGATCGCGGAGAACGACGGGTGGGTCGCTCGCGTCGACGGACGCCTCGTCGGAGCCATCCGAGCCGTCCAAGACGGAGACCTCCTGATGATCGGGCGGATCGCGATCGCACCCGACATGCAGGGCGAGGGCGTCGGCCGCGCGTTGCTCGAGGCGGCCGAGGAGGCGAGCACTGCCGCCCAGGCCGAGCTGTTCACCGGCAGCCTGAGCGAGGCGAACATCCGCCTGTACGAGGCATGCGGCTACGCGCAGACGCAGCGCGTGCCTCAGGACGACGGCACGGAGCAGGTCTTCCTGCGCAAGCGGCTCCGGCCGCCCACATGAGAAAGTGCTCAGAATCCTGACCTGAGCTTGAAGACGGCGTTCCTGTGCGGAATCGTGGCCCGGACATGTTTCGTCCGGAGCATGTCCGCAACACGGAAGGAGAGCCCTGTGCTCACCCTGACCGAGAATGCAGATGCCGTCGTCACCACGATCGTCGGCCGAGAGGATGCCGGTGCAGAGGCCGGGCTGCGCATCCAGACCGCGGAGGGGCAGGGTCCGAACGGCGAAGCGCGCTTCGCGGTTCACGTCGTGCCCACCCCCGAGCCGGCCGATGTCGTCGTCGAGGGGCAGGGCAGCAGAGTCTTCCTCGAGGACGTCGCCGCCGATGCCCTGTCGGACAAGGTGCTCGACGCCGGTGTCGACGAGCAGGGAGCCGTGAGCTTCACGATCCTGGCGCAGCCGGCGTGATGTTCTGAGATGTCCGAGGAGGGTGGGATGTTCCGGCATCCCACCCTCTTCGCGTCAGCGCGTCAGCGCGTCAACCCCTGTTCGACCGCCGGGAGCGGCGCCAGGGTGGAATCATTCAGAAACAGAGGAGAGATTATGGCAGAACTCGATGGCAAGAAGGTGGCGTTCCTGCTCACCGATGGTTTCGAAGACAGTGAGCTGACCAGTCCGTGGGGTGCGGTGACCGATGCCGGGGCGCAGGCTCGATTGATCTCCCCCGCCGACGGGACGGTGACCGGGAAGAACGGACACGAGCAGAAGGTCGATCAGGATGTGGCCGACGCCGATGCCTCCGACTTCGACGCGCTGGTCCTTCCGGGTGGCGTCGTGAACGCCGATCACCTGCGGATGGATCAGGACGCCGTTGCCTTCGCGAAAGCGTTCTTCGACGCTTCCAAGCCCGTCTCCGTGATCTGCCACGGAGCGTGGGTCCTCGTCGAGGCCGATGTCGTCAAGGGGCGGACGCTCACGAGCTACCCGAGCCTTCGCACCGATCTGCGCAACGCCGGAGCGACGTGGGTCGATCAGCAGGTGACCGTCGACCACGGACTCGTCTCGAGCCGGACGCCGGATGACCTCCCCGCGTTCAACGCGAAGACCGTCGAGGAGATCGCGGAGGGCCGGCACGGCTGATTCCCGAGTAACGGATCCGCGGTGCAGAGGTCGGCGGCATCGCCGGCCTCTGCACCGCGTTCACTCTCGAGGCTTCGCAGGCCAGCCGCACATCGAACTCGGGCTGGAGTGAGCCGGGTCAGTCCCAGTCGAGGTACTCCTCGATGATGACCGCGGTCTCGATCGGATGCGTTGCGGGGAACAGGTGATCGGCGCCGTCGATCGACTTGATGCTCGCACGCTCGGGGGCTGTCGCCTGCAGCGCTTCGGCACGCGCCGGCGGCGTCACCTCGTCGGCGGTCGCCTGCACGATGAGCACGGGGATCGCCGGCGCGAGCGCGATGTCGTCCTCTTCGACCCCGAGCAGCAGCAGCCCGTTCACACGGTCGGTGTGCTCTGCGGCGAAGACACGGGCGGCGGTGCCTCCGAAGCCGTGTCCGCCGATCCAGGTGTGATCGAGGCCGAGGTGGTCGATGACGGCCATGGCATCCTCGACGCGCTCGCGGAGGGTCTCGGCGCGGTCCGTGCCGCCGGCCTCGGCGCGCGGCCCGATGCGGATGACGTGGAACCCGGCCTCCTCGGCAAGATAGTGCGCGACGACGCCCAGCCCGTCCGCGTTCAGCGCGCGGCCCGAGATCAGCACCAACGAGACGGGCCCCTCGCCCTCTTCCGCGTAGGGAACGGCACCGCCGTCGCGCTCGAGAATGCTCTGCTCGGTCATCGTCTTCCTTTGCTGATCGCGGGGTACCGGGCCGCGGCCCGGTCTCGTCACACACATCCACGATACTGATCCGGTGCGGTGACGCAGAACCACCGGCGCCACCGGACGCGGATCGATCAGGAATCGAGAAGCAGCACGGCCGAGAAGCAGCACGGCACAGTGCCGACGTAACGTGTTCGCAGACCCAGCACCATCACTCACGAGGAGGCCAGTATGGCTGAGAAGACTGCCGGACTGAGCAAAGAAGAACGCGACGCCGTCAAGCAGCGCGCCGTCGAGCTGCGCGCCGAAGAGAAAGCCGGCAAGACCCGCGCAGCGGGCGAGAAGGCCGTGCGCGAGGCCATCGCGGCGCTCCCGGACGATGATCGCGTGCTCGCGGAGGGGATCGACCGGATCGTCGGCGAGGTCGCCCCGCAGCTCGTTCCGAAGACCTGGTACGGATTCCCGGCGTACACGGACGCCGCGGGCAAGGTCGTGGTGTTCTTCAAGGCGGCGTCCAAGTTCACGACGCGCTACGCGACTCTCGGCTTCGAGGAGGCCGCACGGCTCGACGACGGCGACATGTGGGTCACGTCGTTCGCTCTCGAGAAGCTGACGCCGAAGACCGAGAAGACGATCGCCGAGTACATCCGCAAGGCGGCTGGCTGAGCATCGGCGTTCGGGTTTTCCATCGAGGATGCGGCGGCTATCACCCCTGCGGCGAGCGCTCGGCGCCTGTACCGTCGACGACATGACTGCTCTTTTCGACTCCATCCGCCGCAGCGGCTTCCGCCGAGGCCCTCGGCGCATCTTCGCCGGCATCGGCGGCGGTATCGCGCAGAAGCTCGGCATCAGCGTCTGGGTGGCGCGGCTGCTCGTGCTCATCTCATTCCTGCTGCCTGTGCTCGGCGTCGGAGCGTACGTCGTCGTCTGGCTGCTCACGCCCTGGCAGGACGATAGCATCCCGTTGGAGCGAGCGCTCGGCGGGCGCAGCGGACACGAGCGGCGATGACGCAGTACATCATCTACTTCCATCCGCAGTGGGTCGGGCGGATCGCGGATGCATGCGGCTGGCCGCAGGAGACCCGACGGCTCTACTGAGAGTCGTCGGGACCGTTGCCTGCGGCATCCTCCCACGCCCGGCGTACGGCTCCCGGCGCCTGCGACCGCCACGCCTCCGTGACGATCTCGACGAGATGGTCGTGCTCGATGCGCTCCATCCGCACGGCGATCTTCGGCTCGACCCACTTCGACGTCTCGCGCAGCACGACGTCGGGGAAGGTGTGCTTCGGTGTCAAAATGAGCCGCCCCCGTTCGTGGTCCTGATAGCCGGATGCATCCACTGACAGTGCGGGGCGCCGCGGGCGCCGCGAGTGTCGCGCTCGCACCTGTTCCGGGGCGCGCGCCTGCGCAGGGCGGACGGCCTGGGCGACGCCGCGGACTCCCCCGCCGAAGTGGTGGTGGAGTTCTCCGATGGCGCCATCGCCCTGGCCTGCTGGGCGAGGACCTGACGGTGGGCCCCACACGACCGCGGCGGGCACGCGCCTGCCGGCCGCGTGGTGGGCAATCGCGGCGGCGCGGCCGGTGCCAGCGGCGGCCCGAATGACCCGGACGGCTTCCGAGTCACCGGGCGGCGCCCGCCCCCGCCACCACGAGGTCGATGAGCCGGCGGAGCACCACATCGACGTCCTCGCCGTCGATCCGTCTCTGCCGGGAGCGGTTGAGCTCGGCCAGCACCCCGGCGACGATGAGGCGGGCGCCGGCCGCCGCAGCCGCACCGGGCTCCTCGTCGGCAGTGCGTGTCGCACCGTCCCGCGCCGCTCCGATCGCACCGGAAGCGTCGGCCCGGCCGTCCTGCAGGCGCGCGGCGATCTGCCCTTCGAGGCGATCGACGTGGTCGAGGACCCGCCGGCGATGCGGCATGTCCGCACCGAAGAGGATCTCGCGGGCGACCCACGTCGCAAGCTCGGACCAGCGCCGCATCGCGGTGACGAGCGGCGAGATCAGCTCCGCGATCCGGTCCGCAGTCTCCCCGCCCGCCGTCGCGGTGCCGGGCACGGCGGGCGCAGAGAGCGAAGGGGTGGTCGTCGCGCGCTCGTGGGCTCCCCAGAGCGCATCGACGACCATCATGAGCAGCTCGACCTTCGTCGCCGCGTACTGGAAGACAGTGCCCTCGGCCACATCCGCCGCGCGCGCGACCTCGCTCATCGAGGTCCGCTCGAAACCGCGCTCCTCGAACAGCGCGCGCGCCGCGGCGAGGATGCGGGCGCGCTTCTCCGCCTTCGCCCGCTCGCGCCTGCCCAGCGTCGCCGAGGGCGCCAGCTCCGTGTCATCCCGAGTTTCCATGCGGTTATTGTAGTCGACTCAATTCTGAGTACACTCAATATCAAGGCCGGGTGATCGGCATCCGGCATGCGTCGGGAAGGATGGATCATGCAGCACACGGCAGGTAACTACGAGGCGTTCGCGCGTCCCCGCCCCGCACAGCACGCGCAGGAGACGAAGGCCTACATCGTCGGCGGCGGGCTGGCCGGAATCGCGGCGGCCGTCTTCCTCATCCGCGACGCCGGGGTCCCTGGTGCCAACGTTACGATCCTCGAGAAGGACGACATCGCCGGTGGTGCGCTCGACGGCCTCGACGTTCCGGAGAAGGGCTTCGTCATCCGCGGCGGCCGCGAGCTGGAGAACCACATGGAGTGCCTGTGGGACATGATGCGCTCCATCCCCTCCCTCGAACTCGAGGGCGCCTCCGTGCTCGACGAGTTCTACTGGCTCAACAAGGATGACCCCAACTACTCGCTGCGTCGGGCCACCGTGCGCCAGGGCGAGGATGCGGGCCACGAGGGCCGCTTCGACCTGCCGAAGCGGGCCCAGAAGGATCTGCTCAGGATCTTCCTCGCCGAGCGTGCGGAGATGGAGGGCAAGCGCATCGACGAGGTGATGGGTCGCGAGTTCCTCGACTCGCCGTTCTGGATGTACTGGCGGACGATGTTCGCCTTCGAGGAATGGCACTCCGCGCTCGAGTTCAAGCTCTATCTCCACAGGTTCATCCACCACATCGGCGGACTGCCCGATTTCTCGGCGCTGAAGTTCACGAAGTACAACCAGTACGAGTCCATCGTCCTGCCGCTCATGCACTACCTCACCGAGCACGGCGTTGTCTTCCGCTCCGGCACCGAGGTCCTCGATGTGGACTTCGCCCACCGCAACGGCGAGATCCGCGCGACCGCGATCCACTGTCGCCGCGACGGCGCCGACGAGACCATCGAGCTCGGTGAGCACGACCTCGCGCTGATGACGATCGGCTCGCTGGTGGACAACTCCGATGAGGGCGATCACCACACGGCGGCCGTGCTCAACGAGGCCCCGGCCCCGGCCTGGGACCTGTGGAAGCGCATCGCGAAGAAGGACCCGTCGTTCGGGCGCCCGGAGGTCTTCTGCTCCTCGATCGAGGAGACGAAGTGGGAGTCGGCCACCGTCACCACGCTCGATCAGCGCATCCCGGCCTACATCGAGCGCATCGCCCAGCGCGATCCGTTCAGCGGCCGCGTGGTCACCGGCGGCATCGTCACCGCCGAGGACTCCTCCTGGCTGCTGAGCTGGACGGTCAACCGCCAGCCGCACTTCAAGAAGCAGCCGAAGGATCAGATCGTCGTCTGGGTCTACGGCCTGTTCGTCGACGTCGACGGCGACTACGTGAAGAAGCCCCTGGCGCAGTGCACCGGCGAGGAGATCACCCAGGAGTGGCTCTACCACCTGGGTGTGCCCGTCGAGGAGATCCCCGAGCTCGCGGCGACCGGCGCCCGGTGCGTGCCGGTCATGATGCCCTACGTGACCAGCTTCTTCATGCCCCGCCGCGCGGGTGACCGGCCGCAGGTCGTGCCGGAGGGGGCGGCGAACTTCGCGTTCCTCGGGCAGTTCGCGGAGACCGGCCGCGACACGATCTTCACGACCGAGTACTCGGTGCGCACCGGCATGGAGGCCGTCTACGAACTCCTCGACGTGGAGCGCGGCGTGCCGGAGACCTGGGGCTCCACGTACGATGTGCGCGACCTGCTCGAGGCCTCGGCGCGCATGCGCGACGGCAAGAAGGTGGAGATGCCCGGCCCGGCCGCGCTGCGCGGCTACCTGCGCGGCAGGCTCGAGCACGGGGAGATCGGGCAGCTCCTCGAGGAGCACGGCCTCATCTGAGCCCCGCCCACCGCGGGTGCGCCTCGGGCCCGGTCCCGAGGCGCACCTAGGCTGGCCCCGCGGTCAACGCCCCCTTCGCGCGCCCGGGCAAGCGCCCCGCCGATCACGAAGATCGACGGGGCCCACGGAGCAGGATCGGCTCCCATCACACGTTGAAGCGGAACTCAACCGGGTTACGTCAGCGTTAGCGGTGTGCACATTGGCGGTACAGCGGTCAGACAACGCGCGATCCGCATGCGATCTCAACACCTCAACCCAGATTGGTTCGCACGTCAGCGCTCCGGCGTCCTTCTCGCCGTGCCCGCGAAACTACCTATTCTAGTGACGACGCCAGGGGCGCAGCCATCCCCATCCCTGCCGCGCGGCGACGTCAGCTCGTTCGACAGCTACATCAACTGGCACGACGTGGCCGGGCCGAGGCCAATCAGGGGCTCCCAAGCTAATGATGTCCTGGACGTTCGGCTGATCCGGCTGGAAGCTCAGGCTCGAAGGCGAGTGATACTTGACCGTGGGCTCGCGCCGCGGGCCGAGTGCGCGCTCCGGGGACTGGACCATAACTCGGAAAGACCGCCACGATTCACCGTCCCAGTCACCTTCGATCCTCTCGTCGCCCTCGGCATTGCTGGTCACGGCGTACACACCATCAACCGCGCGACGTTCGCGCGCGACCCACAACGGACTTCCAGCGACAGTGAGCCTTCCATCGCGCACGACCGTCCGATCAACACGCAGCATCATCTCAAAGACACCACGACTCACAAGCGGATCGCCGCGCTCGACACCGCTATTGCTGAAGAAGTACGACTCAAGCCCGTCAACCTGCGCCGCGAACCTCTGATCAGACCCCCACGGGTCAGAATCAGTCAGCCGATCATCCGTGACGTAGGCCGCGACCTCCTTCAGTATTTCAACGGACGCATCTGCTCGCGAAGGCCACCATGTGGCCTTCGCCTCATCGCTTGATGGGTGTGAGGGTTTCCCCTGCCCGAGTAGATGGTCACGATGCCCGTACGCAATCACGCGCGCATCCGCAGAGGATCCCACCCACCAAGCAGTACTTTGTGACGGTGACAAATCTCCCGCCCATGGCCAGGCGCTTCCGCACACCATGAGCGCACGCGTCAACAGCCAGGAACCGGCCTGCGGCGTAGCCCCGTAGGTGAGGAGGCCTTGGTTCTGGAAGAAACTCCCCGCTCTCGTTAACTGCTCGCGGTAGCCGAGACTGTGTGTCTCAGTGTTGCCGCCGAAACCGCCAATTGACAGTCCTCCGCCCGTAACTTCTGTCGGGAGCAGCAGTTGATCGAGCTTTGCCCTTGATACGTAGACGAGTTCGCGCTCGCGGACGTCGATCTCGAGTGGGGTATGGATTCTAGTCACGTTGTTACTCTACGAACACCCCCAGCCCCGCAGCGCGACGAGTTGTGAGTTCAGTCGATATCTGTCAGCGGCATGTGTCGGATGCCCCTGCCCCAGGCCTCTTGATCGAACGAGAGCCGAACGAATCCGTCTGCCTCCATCCGACGAGCGACGGTCGACTTGCCTGACCCCGCCGGTCCGCACATGAAGACGACCCGAACCATGGGTATCAGTCTACGGACATACCCCTGGCCGACTTGTTCGACCGCACCGATGGCGTGTCCACGGGAAGCGGCTCGCGCCCGAAGACCAATCCGAGTCAGTACGAGCCTGCCCGAACCCGTCCAGGCGCGAGCGGCATGCTCAACTCGGACGCATGGAGGCAGTAATCCATCTCCCCGACGTCGATATCCACGACGCTCGCGCAGCCGTGTTCCCCGTGCGGATGGGAGTTCCGCTACACGTTGAACCGGAACTCGACCGCATTACGTCAGCGTTAGCGGTATGCGGGTCACCAAGCGCGCCCTCGAAGATCGATCTCGCCGTCTGGCCACTCCGGCGACGAGTGCAATGGAGAGACAGGAAGTGGCGGACCCGGAGGATCGGTGGACGGCACGCCCGCCTGGTCCAGTGAGCGCCGCGCTCAGGAAACCGCCGAGCGGACGATCTCCGCGATGCGCTTCGCCGCGGGTTCGTTGATCGTGTCGAAGTACCATGCAGCGGGCATTAGTGTCCCGTCGGAACCGCCCGCAGGGCGGAGCGCGACCTTCTCGGTGAGAGCGAGGTTGACGCGTTCGTCATTGCGCAGCGTCACCAGTGCAGGCGTGCTCGCGGACAGAGCGTAGGCAGGCATGCCGTACCAGATCCGCGGCTTCAGCTTAGGCGCGGCGGCCATGATGATCTCGTGCACGCGCTGCACGAGTGACCGCTCCGGTTCGTCCATCTTCGCGATCTTGTCGACCACCTGGGCGAGGTTCTTCTCATCCTTCGATGCCATTTCATGTCCTCTCGTCAGCCGATGCCGGGCATCGGCGAAATGAAGTCGGCGCATCAATTGCGCCGCACCCCATCCGGACATGTCCTGAACCGCTCAGGCCTCTCCGCGATGATTCACGTGGTTGGCCACGTGGAAGCGCAGTCGGTGGCGCACCACCACCATCAGGTTAACCAATATGGGGGCGGATCGCACGCGCTGATTTGAAACCTCCTCACACGTTGAATCGGAACTCGACCGAGTTCCGGCACGGAGAACCATCTTCGGTCGAGACGCGTCGACGTCGCTCATCCTCTGCCGTCACCCAGCCCCCGGAGCAACTCGAGATCGTGATGGTCCTCAGGCCGGAGCTCATATCCTGACCTCAACTCCACGAGCCTCGCCGCAGTCGCTACGACCACTGGGCGACCACGAATCATCCCCTCAGCACGATCGCGAGCACGATGGGCGAAGGTCTCGTCCCCGAAACCCTTCTGGACACCGTCACCGGCTGCGTCCAGCGTCATCGGGTGGATGTCGACAGCCCGATCGCCCGATCGCAGCTCCACACGAATCGGTCGCCAATCCTCGACGACCTCGTACCCACGACCGGACAGCCACTCGATGAGGGTGTCGACTTGTCCAGCGTCGACGAAGAGGTCCAGGTCTCCGTGCGTCCTGGACTGGGATCCGACCAAGGCATCGACAGCCCAGCCGCCGTTCACCTGGTACACGACAGAGCGCTCGTCGAGCCAGTCGACGACGCGGACGACCTCCTCGGCGTCCATCCCTCCAGACATCACGCGACCTGCAGCGGCGTGATCGACGCGATCTGATCCCCTGCAGCATCCTCTGCGCGATCCAGCTCGTAGTGGCTTTGCAGGTTGATCCAGAACTCAGCCGACGTGCCGAAGTACTTCGCCAGCCGCAACGCGGTGTCCGCGGTGATCCCCCGCTTGCCGTGCACGATCTCATTGATCCGACGCGGCGGCACCCCGATCGACACGGCGAGCTTGTTCTGAGTGATCCCGAACCCCTCGATGAAGTCCTCCATGAGGACCTCTCCAGGGTGGATCGGCTCGATCCTGTCAGTGATAGTCAACGATCTCCACCTCCTCTGGCCCAGCATCCGTCCACACGAAGCAGATTCGCCACTGGTCGTTGATCCTGATGCTGTACTGCCCGACCCGATCACCCTTCAGTGCTTCGAGCCGGTTGCCCGGCGGGACGCGAAGGTCGTCGAGCACCTCCGCCGACCCCACCTGACGCAGCTTGCGCAGAGCAACCCGATAGATCCTGGGATCGATGGACCGCGCGCGCTCACGACGCCACAGACGCTCGGTGTCCTTGCTGCCGAACGATCTGATCACGAGACCAGTGTATAACGCGGAGCGTCAATAACGCTATACGTTAAATCAGAACTCCACCGAGTTCCGGCACATACCAACCTCTCAGAACCCGGCGACTCCCCCGAAGCGTCGTCCCTCTCCTGACCCTGCGAATACCAAGCCTGACGAGCGAGGAAGCAACCCAGGTTGACAACTCGTCACTTAGCAACATAGGTTGACGGCATGGAGTCTCCACGGATCGCAGCAGTAGCAGCCGATACCAGCGACCCGAAAGCAGGATTGCGGGCCGTAGCGTCGTTACGCGTGCTCGCGGACACCTTGGAACTTCGGCAGGTCGAGGCCGCGTTGCGTTCGGGCATGAGTTGGCAGGAGATCGCCGACGCGCTCGGAGTGACGCGACAAGCCGCCCACAAGAAGCATTCCAAAAGAATTGACCCCGCGATCTCGACATCCAGGAGGAACAGATGAACAGACTCGTCCGCGCCGCCCAGACCAGCCAAGCGCTTTCCCTGGCCGCCATGGAGGAAGCATCCCGGCTCGGGCTCCGCGAAGCCGACATCGACCACCTGTTCCTCGCATTGGTCATCAACGACCAATCCGCCGGCCGCGCACTGCGCGAGCTGGGTATCGACCTTGATAGCGCCCGTCTCGCCGTGGAGGAACAACGTGATGCACAGCTGACCTCACTCGGCATCGAGGCGTCGTTCCCCGAGGCCGGGCGCATCGTGTTCCATGAGACGGATGGGTACGAGTGGACTCGTCGCGCTCGGGACCTCATCGCGAAGTCCAGCAGCAAAGGCAAGCCAGGCGACGCTGCCGCCGTTCTCCGGGAACTCGTCGCAGAACCCAGCGGCCTTATCACCGGTATCCTCGGCCGCCTTGGCACGACATCCGATGCGCTCATCGAACGCCTCGATCGGGCCGACTCGCCCTCTATGAAGTCCATGCCCGTCTCAGCGAAAGTGAAGGGGCGGACCACGGGAACGACTGAGAATTTCATATCCGCACCACTGGACGAAGTGTGGGCGTTCCTCACAGATCCCGCACGTATCCCCGAGTGGGAGCCGAGCATCGGCACTCTCGACCAGACCAGTCAAGAAGCGAAGCCGGGTACGGTCTGGGAGGGCACGGCACCCGCAACCTATCCAGACGGCAAGCCTGTGAAGATCAAACCTCAGTTTCGTCGACGCAGTGTTGAGCTCATCGCAATTCACCGACCGGACAGGATCGCATGGAGCTTCGGCTATCCCGACGTCGCGCAGAGCAATTCGGTTCTGACTGAATTCGCCTTGGCGAACGCGACCGGTGGCACACAGCTGCGGATCACTAGGTCTTGGTCGCGACGCCGAGGGTGGCGAGGACTTGTCGCATGGCCGCTGCGTCCCATCCAGAAGTTCCTGGTGTGGATCACCCTGTTCCAGACTGGCAGCGCGATCAGCCGAACATTTCGCTAGCCCCATGCTGCGGCGACTCGCCTGCTGGTCGCACGTAGATCGAGTGCCCGGATCTCCCTGTGGGAGATCCGGGCACTCGAATCAGATGTTGAGGCGGAACGCGACTAAACGTTGAACCGGAATTCAACCACGTCGCCATCCTGCATGACGTAGTCCTTGCCCTCGAGGCGCGCCTTGCCCTTGGAGCGGGCTTCGACGACCGAGCCCGTCTCGACGAGGTCGTCGAACGAGATGATCTCGGCCTTGATGAAGCCCTTCTCGAAGTCGGTGTGGATGACACCGGCTGCCTGCGGCGCCTTCCAGCCCTTGCCGATCGTCCAGGCGCGGGCCTCCTTGGGGCCGGCGGTCAGGTACGTCTGCAGACCCAGCGTGTCGAAGCCGATGCGGGCGAGCTGGTCGAGCCCCGATTCGTCCTGGCCGGTGGATGCGAGCAGCTCAGCAGCGTCCTCAGGGTCGAGGTCGATGAGCTCGGATTCGATCTTCGCGTCGAGGAAGATCGCCTTGGCCGGTGCGACCAGTGCCTCCAGCTCGGCCTTGCGTGCAGCATCCGTCAGCACGGCCTCATCGACGTTGAAGACGAAGATGACGGGCTTCGAGGTCAGAAGGCCCAGCTCCTTGATCGGAGCGAGGTCGATGCCCGACGTCGACAGCAGCACGCCGCGCTCCAGAGCATCCTTCGCCGCGTTGGCCGCCTCGAGGACGGACGGGTCGAGCTTCTTCTGCTTGACCTCCTTCTCGTACCGCGGCAGCGCCTTCTCAACGGTCTGCAGGTCGGCGAGCATGAGCTCGGCGTTGATCGTCTCGAGGTCGCCCTGCGGGTTGATGGCGCCGTCGACGTGCACGACGTCGTCGTCGGCGAATCCGCGTACGACCTGGGCGATGGCGTCCGCCTCGCGGATGTTGGCGAGGAACTGGTTGCCGAGCCCCTCCCCCTCACTCGCACCGCGCACGATGCCGGCGATGTCGACGAAAGACACCGTCGCAGGCAGGATCCGCTCGCTGCCGAAGATGCCCGCCAGCACGTCCAGGCGCGAATCGGGCAGGCTGACGACGCCGACGTTCGGCTCGATCGTCGCGAACGGATAGTTCGCCGCGAGCACGTCGTTCTTGGTCAGGGCGTTGAAGAGGGTGGACTTGCCGACGTTGGGCAGGCCGACGATGCCGATAGTGAGAGCCACGGGGTAAGAGTCTACCGGCGAGCACAACTTCGGATGCCGCGCAGGGCGCGCCGTCGTCCGGCGCGATCACGCGGCGTGTCGGCGCCAGGCTCCGAAGCTGTGCACGGGCTGGGCGACGCCGTTCAGTTCGTGCGCCTCACGCGCGGACGGCGCGGAACGCGCGCGTCACGTACGGGAGGTCGATGGTGGCGTCGCCGTGCAGGCCGAGCTCGTCGAACAGCGGCTCGCCGACGGTCGGGCCGTCCCCGTCGAACATGCCCGACGCGGGAGAGGTGCGCATGATCTCGGTCAGACGTATGACCCACGGCGCGCTGTCGTCCCGCAGATTCCAGATGAGCCCGAGCGTTCCGCCCGAACGGACCGCTCGCCCGATCTCGGCGGACCCCATGACCGGATCGACCCAGTGCCAGGCCTGGCCGAGGACGACGGCATCCAGGCTCGCGTCAGGAACCGGCAGGCGTTCGGCCGTTCCGAGGAATGTCGGCACCCCCGGCACGCTCTCGCGCAGCTGCGCGAGCATCGCGGCGTCCGGATCGATCGCGAGCACCTCCGCGTCGGGAGCATCCGTCAGCACGCGGGTCAGCTTGCCCGTTCCGGCACCGACATCCGCGACACGGCGCGATCCGCGCGGCAGCTGCTTGAGCATCCAGGCCACGGCTTCGAACGGATAGTCGGGTCGCGCCGCCTCGTAGTCGCCCGCCGCCGCACCGAAGGATGTCGCCCGCTCATCGCGCATGCCGAAAGCCTACGGCGCGCCTGCGCCGATCGAGCAGGGCGCGGGGAGAAGGTGAAGACGTGCCCCTGGACTTCACTGCGATCGACTTCGAGACTGCGAACTCCAGCCCGGCTTCGGCGTGTTCCGTCGGCCTCGTGCGCGTCCGTGACGGGCGGGTCGTCGCGACGGCGGGATGGCTGATCCGCCCGCCCGCGGGCCACGACGAATTCCAGGAGTGGAACATCAGGATCCACGGCATCCGCCCCCAGGATGTCGCGCAAGCCGCGACCTGGACCGAGCAGTTCGACAGACTGTGCGCTTTCGCCGGAGCCGACGTCTTGGTGGCGCACAACGCCGGATTCGACCTGAAGGTGCTGCGCACGGCATCCGAGGTCACCGACCTGGAGTGCCCGCCCTACCGTTCGCTGTGCAGCCTGCAGGTCGCCCGCAAGGTCTACGACCTCGAGTCCTACCGGCTGCCGATGGCCGCGGCCGCCGCCGGGTTCGCGGAGTTCTCGCACCATGACGCCCTCGCGGATGCCCGCGCGTGCGCGGAGATCGTCATCGATTCGGCGCGACGCATGGGCGCCGCCGACGTGCACGCGCTCGCGACGGCGCTGAGCCTGCGGGTGACGGATGCTCCAGCGGCTGCCGCCCAGGCTCGTGCGGCCTGAGCGCATTCGCGCTCACGTCACGCGAGAATGAGAGCATGACGAATCCTTCCGGCGACTCCCCCGTCAGCCTCGAAGTCATCGAGGGCACCTTCGACCTCGCGCGCCAGGGGCGCACCGGACCGCTCGGCGAGATGATCGACGCCGGTGTGCCGATCGACCTCCGGAATCCGCGCGGCGACACGTTCCTGATCGTCGCGACCTATGCCGAGGAGGAGCACACGGTCGCGGATCTGATCCGACGCGGCGCCGCACTGGATGCGGTCAACGGCAACGGCCAGACGGCGATCTCGTGCGCCGTGTTCCGCAAGAACGAGACGCTGCTCCGGATGCTGCTGGATGCCGGTGCCGATCAGAATGCCGGCACGCTCTCCGCGCTCGCGATCGCCGATCAGTTCGGACTCACCGACATGCGCGCGATCCTCGAGGAGCACGCCGCGGACTGAATACGCCGCGGGGCGCCTGCACGGCGATGTCCGTGGCCGTCGGCATCATGGCGGTATGGATGCTCTGTTGATCGTGGTTCTGGCTCTCGCGGCCCTCGCCGCCGGGGGCGCCGCCGGGTGGTTCGCACGCGCCGCTCGATCCTCAGCGCAGCAGTCGGCGAGTGCGACCGACCTCGCGCGCGTTCAGGCAGAGCTCTCCGCCGCTCGAGACGACCGTGACCGGCAGTACGACCTGTACCGGGATGCCGTCGAGCACGCCCGTGCGCAGCAGCGGGCCGAGGCAGACCGGGTGCAGCAGCAGAACGCGGTCCTCACCGCGCTCGCCCCTGTGCGCGAGTCGCTGCAGCAGATGCAGAGCAAGGTGGCGTCGCTCGAGCAGGAGCGGCACGCGCAGTTCGGCTCGCTGGCCGAGCAGCTGCGCAGGGCGCAGGAGTCGGATGAGGCGCTGCGCGCAACGACCGAGTCGCTCGCAGGGGCACTGCGCTCGACATCGACGAGGGGCGTGTGGGGCGAGACCCAACTGCGTCGGGTCGTCGAGGCAGCTGGTCTCACCAGACACGTCGACTTCGATCTGCAGTCGACCATCTCGTCCGACCGAGGACAGGGCCGACCGGACATGATCGTGCGGCTTCCGGGCGGCACCTCGATCGCTGTCGATGCGAAAGTGCCCCTCGATGCGTACCTCGAAGCGACAGCGCTGCCGGGCGGCGATGCGCACGACGCGCAGCGACGGCAGCACATGCAGAAGCACGTCAAAGCGGTTCGTGCACACGTCGACGCGCTGGCGAAGAAGGCCTACTGGTCAGGGCTCGACGCGAGCCCCGAGTTCGTGATCTGCTTCCTGCCCAGTGAGTCTCTGCTGGCCGCTGCCATCGATGAGGATCCTGTGCTGCTCGACTACGCGTTCGGCAAACGCGTCGCGCTTGCGTCACCGGTCAACCTCTGGGCAGTGCTGAAGACCGTGGCCTACACCTGGACTCAGCAGGAGGTGTCGACCGAGGCCCGCAACCTGCTCGCCCTCGGCACGCAGCTGTTCGACCGGCTGGGCACCCTGGCCGGCCATGCCGACGACCTCCGGCGCGCGCTCGAGCGCACGGTGGACAGCTACAACCGCTTCGCCGGTTCGTTGGAGACGCGTGTACTCGTGACGGCGCGGCAGTTCCCCGGCATCGATGCGTCAGCGCTGGACGCCGCGCCGCCGGTGATCACGAACAGCCCGCGCAAGTTCACAGCCCCTGAACTGACCGTCGACGCGGGAAGCGACGGCGAGCCGGCAACCGACCGACCGGTCGTCGAGATCGAAGCCGACCTCGGATCGGTGCGCCACCGAGTCGCCGACGATTCGATCACGGATGGGGTCGGCAGGGGTCAGGCGCTGTAGGGAACCCAGCTCAGCAGGGCGATCACGAGACCCGACGTCACGAGGAACGCGCCGACCATCCACCAGGGGCTCAGCTCATGCCCCTCGGCACGGCGCACCCGGAACAGCACGTCCGTCCGGCGCGCGGGATCCATGTTCGCCGGTGCCGCAGTGGTCGCGGCCGCAGCCGCGGCTGCGCGGGCGGCTTCGTCTTCCGGTGAGATCCGCAGAATGCGACCGGTGTTGGTGGTGACCATCTGCACCGGTGCCGACTTCTCGTGGCTGCCCGTCTGTCCCGTGGTCATCTCTTGCCCTCCCGGTGGTGTCGCCCTGAGCCTTCCGGCGACGCCATCCATTGTGCCAGCAATGCCTGAGAACCGCGGGAAGGACGGCTCGTGGCCGCTCTATCCGGAGGCGAGTTCGGGCGTCAGAGCCACTTCGAGACGAGGTGCTCCGACGAGATGCGGCGCAGCGTTCCCGAGGCACCGCGCAGCACGACCGACTCGGTGTAGACGTAGTTGCCCTCGCGGCGCACACCCGCCACGAGCTGGCCGTCCGTGACACCGGTCGCGACGAAGATGGTGTTGTCGCCCTGGACGAGCTCGTCGGCCTCGTAGACGTGGTCCATCTTCAGTCCGGCGTCGATACCGCGCTGCCGCTCGTCATCGTCGCGCGGCCAGAGCCGGCCCTGGATGTGCCCGCCGAGCGCCTTGATCGCACACGCGGTGACGATGCCCTCGGGGCTGCCGCCGACACCGACGCACATGTCGGTGCGCGCGCCGTGGCGGGCGGCGTTGATGCCGCCGGCGACGTCGCCGTCGCTCATGAGGCGGGTGCCGGCGCCCGCCTCGCGGATCTCCTCGATGAGCTTCTCGTGGCGCGGGCGGTTCAGCACCGAGACGACGACCTCATCGACCGGCTTGCCCAGTGCCTTCGCCAGCAGTCGGATGTTCTCACCGACGGGAAGGTTGATGTCGACGACGCCGACACCGGCAGGACTGGTCACGAGCTTGTCCATGTAGAAGACGCTGGACGCGTCGAGCATCGTCCCCCGGTCGGAGACGGCGATTACCGAGAGGGCGTTCTGACGCCCGGCAGCAGTGAGCGAGGTGCCATCGATCGGGTCGACGGCGATGTCGCACTCCGGACCGCGGCCGGAGCCGACGACCTCGCCGTTGAACAGCATGGGCGCGTTGTCCTTCTCGCCCTCGCCGATGACGACCCTGCCCTGGAAGTTCACGGTCCCCAGGAACGCTCGCATGGCGTCGACGGCCGCACCGTCCGCGGCTTCCTTGTCGCCGCGTCCGATGAACGGCACCGCCCTGATCGACGCCGCCTCGGTCGCGCGCACCAGCTCGAGTGCAAGGTTTCGATCGGGACGCAGCGGGCTCATATCGGCCGTCAGACTCACCATGGGGCCAGCCTAGCCAGCGGGCACGTCAGACCGCCCGCTGTTTCGCGCGATATGCCGCGAAGGAATCGCGTTTCTTAACGTTCGCGAAGACCGCGGGTACAGGGCGGCCCGAAGGCGGCGGCATCCCGCACCACCGACGATAGAGTGAGCACTGTCCCGGCTTCATCTATCGCAGGAGTTTCCATGCCCGTCGCCACCCCGGAACAGTACGCAGAGATGCTCGACCGCGCGAAGGCCGGTGGCTTCGCGTATCCCGCGTTCAACGTCTCCAGCTCGCAGACCGTAAACGCCGTGCTCCAGGGCCTCACCGAGGCGGGCTCGGACGGCATCATCCAGGTCACCACCGGCGGCGCCGACTACTTCGCCGGCCACACCGTCAAGGCCCGCGCGACTGGCGCCCTGGCCTTCGCCCGCTTCGCCACCGAGGTCGCCAAGAACTACCCCGTCACGGTTGCGCTGCACACCGATCACTGCCCCAAGGACGCCCTTGCCGGTTTCGTCGAGCCCCTGATCGCGGCATCCGCGGAAGAGGTCAAGGCCGGACGCAACCCGATCTTCCAGTCGCACATGTGGGACGGCTCCGCTGTGCCGCTGCAGGAGAACATCCAGATCGCGAAGGATCTGCTCCCCCGTATGAAGGCCATAGGCGCCATCCTCGAGATCGAGATCGGCGTCGTCGGCGGCGAAGAGGACGGCGTCCAGCACGAGGGCTCCAACGACGCGCTCTACACGACGTTCGCGGACGTCGACCAGGCCGTCCAAGCTCTCGGTCTCGGCGAGCAGGGCCGTTACATCGCCGCACTCACCTTCGGCAACGTGCACGGCGTCTACAAGCCGGGCGGCGTGAAGCTGCGCCCCGAGCTCCTCGGCGAGATCCAGGAGCAGGTCGCCGCCAAGTACGGCACCGGCCCCAAGCCCCTCGACCTCGTCTTCCACGGCGGCTCGGGCTCCACCGACGAGGAGATCGCCACCGCGGTCGCGAACGGCGTCATCAAGATGAACATCGACACCGACACGCAGTACGCGTTCACCCGTGCGATCGCCGACTACATGTTCAAGAACTACGACGGCGTCCTCAAGGTCGACGGCGAGGTCGGCAACAAGAAGCAGTACGACCCGCGCGCCTGGGGCAAGGTCGCCGAGTCGGCCATGGCCGCTCGCGTCGTCGAGTCGACCAGGCAGCTCGGCTCCTACGGCCAGTCGCAGAGCTGACCGCATCGCCCCGCATCAGGCCCGGACCGCACGGTCCGGGCCTGATCTGCGTCATCGACGCGACAGGCGCATCGCCCAGATCACGAGATCCGCGACCGCATCCACGATGAGCAGAATGCCGGCCACGCGTCCGACTCCGCGGCGCCGCGCAAGGACGGCTCCGCTCACGAGTTCTGCAGCGCCGACCGCGAGACCGACCGCGGGCCGCGCGCGCACGAACCGGACGACCCGCGCCCACGGCATCTCCCGCCGCGTCAGCGGCGTCCACTCTCCGATCCCGGAGAGGAAGCTCTCCCCGATCGCGGCGATCCATCCGGACGGCGCGAAGCGCTGACCGACCGGTATCTGTGCGCTCAGCGCGGAATCGATCAGGCAGGCTGGAATGCGGAACGCCGCGAGGAACGCTCGCAGGCGCGCCTCGGACCCGACCACACCTCCGAGCGACTCCGCGACGAGAGCACGGTGCGCAGCGTCGACGTCCACGACGCCGCGGGCGCCGAGGACCTCGAGCTCATCCCTGGTTCCGTCGCCCTCCGCCAGAAGCCGCCGGTACACCTCAGCGGTCTCGGGCACCGCGATCGACGCGATGTCGAGAACCGGCAGCGTGTCGCGCTCGGCATCCGTCCAGAACGGGACGGTCTCGTTGGCGCGGGCCGTGACCTCGATCCAGCTGCCGCCGTCTCCGGTCCGGTTGAGCTCGATCAGGGGAAGTTCGGCCGCCGACGACGGCCAGGCCCCCGTCGGCTCGGTAGTGCGGAAGCGCTGCAGCGACCACGTGCCGGACTCGGCATGGACCACATCGGTGCCGTTCACCTCCGCGAGGAACCGGGCCGCAACCGGTCCCCGATGCGAGAAGGCCGCGACATCGACCGGCTGCGGCTCGAACAGCTCCGGGTCGAGATCATCCTCGTCTTCATCGGGCAGGTCGTCGTCGACATGCTCGACCGCTGATTCCTCATCGGCGGTGAACTCCGCCTCGAACTCGTCGAAGTCGACGCTCTCGCCGCCGTCGATCCACAGGTTCAGCCCGGCATCCGCGAAAGCGTCCCGGAGCGACCCGATCGTCAGCTCTGTCGCGATCGTGTCCTCGTCCGTCAGCGTGAGGACCTGATCGTCGTCGGTCACCGGGATCAGCAGCACGGCCTCGTCCGCGTCGCCCCAGGCGATGGTCGCGTCGCGCACCGCGGCGAGCGCACGCACGGAGCGCAGGACCTCGGTCGCCGCGGCGCGTGGATCGCTGCCGTCGCCGCGGTCCACGGAAGCGTAGGAGAGCTGCACGCCGAGACTGTTCTGATCCATGCTTCGAGCCTAACCACGCTCTCGCCGGCCTCAGACCGCTTGCCAGGTCTAGGAAGCGCCGGCGCCGGCCAGGTAAGCCTGGAAGGCCGGGTCTCCCACCATGGGGATGCTGATGCACACCGACGCGACGAGCATCGTCACGACGGCGCCGACCAACGGCACCCACCACGCGAGCTTCGACGCACGCAGCCTCCGCACCGAGATCAGCGCGGTGATGACCCAGCCCGCCACGAGGACGATCGCGGCAATCGTGCCCCAGACCCGGGCCTGGTCGAAGTTCGTGAACTCGCCCTCGATACCCAGGATGCGCATGCTCTCGTTCATCACGCCGGGCAGGTCGAGGTACGACATGCCGGTCATGAAGACGTTGAAGACCCCGTACACGAGCAGGGCGATCGTGATGATCCTGTCCCACCGACGGGGCTCGCGGCTCTGCGCGACCGGCTCCGGGGATGCGGCCACGGCCGGGGCCGGAGGCTGCTCCTCGACCGGCGGCAGTCCGGCAAGTCTGCGCTGCTCCTCCGGCGTGGCGAATTCGCCGTACTGCGGGCGCTCGGTCATGAGGCGGCGGATCCCGTGCGCCCGCCCAGGGCCCGCGTGTCGCGCTGACCCGAGATGTCCTGACGCAGTTCCTTGGGCAGCGAGAACATCAGGTCCTCTTCGGCCGTGCGGACCTCTTCGACGTCCTCGTAGCCGGCGGTGCTCAGGGCTTCCAGCACCTCGCGGACGAGGACTTCCGGAACCGACGCGCCGCTTGTGACACCGACCGTGGTGACGCCGTCGAGCCACTCCTGCTTGACCTCTTCGGCGTAGTCGACGCGGTACGCGGCCTTCGCACCGTACTCGAGCGCGACCTCGACGAGACGCACGGAGTTCGACGAGTTCGACGATCCGACCACGATCACCAGATCGGCATCCTTCGCGACCTTCTTGATCGCGACCTGACGGTTCTGCGTGGCGTAGCAGATGTCATCGGACGGCGGATTGTGCAGCTCGGGGAAGCGCGTGCGCAGCCGGTTCACCGTCTCCATGGTCTCGTCGACCGACAGCGTGGTCTGCGAGAGCCAGACGACCTTCGACGGATCCTTCACCTGGACCGTGTCGGCTTCTTCGGGAGAGTTGACGATGGTCACGTGGTCGGGCGCCTCGCCTGCCGTGCCCTCGACCTCTTCGTGACCGTCGTGGCCGATGAGCAGGATCTCGTAGTCGTCGCGGGCGAAGCGCACGGCCTCGCGGTGCACCTTCGTGACCAGGGGGCAGGTCGCGTCGATCGCGTGCAGGCCGCGGTGGGATGCCGCGTTCACGACGGCCGGCGAGACGCCGTGCGCACTGAAGACGACGTGAGCGCCCTCGGGCACCTCGTCGACCTCCTCGACGAAGATCGCGCCCTTCTGCTCGAGCTCGGTGACGACATGGATGTTGTGCACGATCTGCTTGCGCACGTACACCGGTGCGCCGTAGCGCTCCAGCGCCTTCTCGACGGCGACGACCGCGCGGTCCACGCCGGCGCAGTAACCGCGCGGGGCCGCCAGGAGTACGCGCTTGTGTCCGTCGACCGGGTTATTCTGAAGCCGCGCCCCCCGCGATCGAGGGATGCGGGGAACGGGAAGATGTACGGTGGCCTGGCTCACCCCTCGAGTCTACCGACGGGCGCCATGGAAGGGCCTGGGCGAAGATTCGGGCATCACGCACACGGAAGGACCCGATGACCGTCTTCGAGGCGTCTCCCGCGAACGGCGGCACCCCACCCGCGGATGCCGTCGCGCCCCGCGACTCGACAGCCGATGCCCCCACCTCCGTCGCCCGGCTCAACGGCACCATCCGCGACTTCGTCGCGCGCTGGAACACGGTGTGGGTCGAGGGCGAGATCACCTCGTGGAACGTCCGCGGCGGCAACGTCTTCGGCCGCCTCAAGGACACGCAGTCCGACGCGCAGATCTCGATCCGCATCTGGTCGAGCGTGCGCGGCCGCATCCCCGCGGACCTCGGGATCGGCGACCATGTCGTCGCGGCGGTGAAGGCGGACTACTTCGTCAAGGCGGGTGATTTCAGCTTCACCGTCTCGAGCATGAAGCACGTGGGGCTCGGCGATCAGCTCGAGCGGCTCGAGAAGCTGCGCGCGCAACTGCGGCAGGAGGGTCTGTTCGACGAGAGCCGCAAGCAGCCTCTGCCGTTCCTCCCCCACGTGATCGGGCTCATCACCGGCGAGCGATCGGATGCCGAGAAGGACGTGCACCGCAATGCCGAGCTGCGCTGGCCGCAGGTGCGATTCCGCACCGAGTACGCCGCCGTGCAGGGCGACCGGTGCGTTCCCGAGACGCTCGCAGCGCTGCGGCGACTGGATGCCGACCCCGACGTCGACGTGATCATCATCGCTCGCGGGGGCGGCGACCCGCAGACGCTGCTGGGCTTCAGCGATGAGCGCCTCGTGCGGGCCGTGGCGGCGGCATCCACCCCCGTCGTCTCGGCCATCGGGCACGAGAACGACCACCCGATCCTCGACGATGTCGCGGACCTCCGCGCGTCGACTCCGACGGATGCCGCCAAGCGCGTCGTGCCCGATGTCGGCGAGCAGCGGGCCCTGATCGGTCAGTTGCGCGCCCGTGCGACATCCCGGCTCACCCAGCGCATCTCGCACGACATCGCACAGCTCGAGCAGCTGCGCTCCAGGCCCGTATTGCGCTCCCCCGAACCGATCATCGCGGATCGTGCGCAGGAGCTGTGGCTGCTGCTGTCCCGCGGCCGCGACACGGTCGCCCGTCACCTCGACGCGGCATCCAGGAAGACCTCCGAGCTGCGCGCCTCCCTGCGGGCGCTGTCGCCCGCGGCGACCCTCGCCCGCGGCTACGCGATCGTGCACCTCGACGGCGGTGTGATTCTGCGGGATGCCGCCGATGCCCCCGCCGGCACCGCGCTGACCATCACGGTCAACCGCGGTTCGCTCGCCGCGCGCTCGGACGGCGAGATCGCCGAGAGCACCTGAGGCCCCCTCCTACGCGAGAATCGCGTTGCACGACGAACCGGGGATGCTGACAACGGCATTCTCATCGCGCAGAGCAATTCTCGCGGGCGGGCAGCGACCGAGCAGCGGGCGGGCAGCGGGCGGGCCGCGTCGGCGCGGAGTCGTAGGATGGAAGGCGTGACTGCGCCGAACGCGACCCCTGTGGAGACCCTGTCGTTCGAGGCCGCTCGCGACGAGCTCGTTCGCGTCGTCGCGGAACTCGAACAGGGCGCACCCACCCTCGAGCACTCGCTCGCCCTGTGGGAGCGCGGCGAGGCTCTGGCTGCGCGGTGCGAGGAGTGGCTGTTGGGAGCGAAGCGCCGCCTCGAGGCGACTCGTCCCGAGGCATCCGACGGCTCAGACGAGGACGAGTCGTGAGCAAGCAGCCTCCCGTCGTCGCCGAGCTCGGACGCCCGGAGACTCCCGAGGAGACCGCCGCGCGCAAGGCCGAGTTCAGCAGGAACTACCGCGCCAGCCAGACGTTCCGCAATCTCATCGCAGCCCTCATCATCACTCTCGCTGTGGTCGCCGTCATCATCTTCGCCGTGCCGCGCGGTGAGCCGGCATCCACCCCCGAGGTCGACGTCGCCCGCATCGCCGCCGACGTCGAATCGACCATGGACGGCCCCGTCATCGTCCCGGAACTCGGCGACTTCTGGCGGGTCAACGCCGCCGAGCTGCAGGGCGGCGCCACCACCGTGTGGAACGTCACCCTCGCCCCCGCAGACGAGAGCGAGCGCGGATTCATCCGCATCGGTCAGGCCTTCGACACCGAAGCATCCTGGGCCCCTCAGGTGCTGAACGGATCGGCGCCGACGGGCGCGACCCGCATCGGCGGGCTCGACTGGGACGTCTACGAACTCGCCGGCAGGACCGACAACAACGTCATCTATGCGCTGGGCACTCAAGCAGGGGACGACTACGTGCTGCTGTACGGGTCGCGATCGGCCGATTCCACCGCTGAGCTCGCCGAAACGCTCGTCCCGCAGATCCAGACCATTTCGGAGGCAGAATGACCGTGCTCACCCCCACCGCTGCCTGGCAGGAGATGCTCGACGGCAATCGTCGTTTCGTCGCCGGTGAGCCGCGGCATCCGAATCAGAACGTCGAGAAGCGGCACGAGCTCGCGGACGGTCAGAACCCGATGGCGACGCTGTTCGGATGCGCCGACTCGCGCCTCGCCGCCGAGATCATCTTCGACAAGGGACTGGGCGACCTGTTCGTCGTGCGCAACGCCGGCCAGGTGATCGGCGAGTCGATCGTGGGCAGCCTCGAGTACGCCGTCGAGGTCCTGCAGGTCCCGCTCATCGTCGTGCTCGCGCACGACTCGTGCGGGGCCGTCCGGGCGGCGATCGACGGCACCGCCATCGACGCCGCTCCCCTGCCGCCGCACATCTGGAAGCTCATCGCGCCGATCATCCCCGCCGCCCGCAAGGTTCTGGCCGCCAACGGCGGCACGACTCCGGACGACATCGACGCCGAACAGGTCGGGCGCGAGCACCTGCGCAACACCGTCGCGAACCTGCTGCAGTCGTCCGAGTTGATCAGCGACGCCGTCGCCGAGGGACGCCTGGGCATCGTGGGCGCGAACTACCGGCTTTCCGAGGGCACGGCCGTGCCCGTCATCACCGTTGGAATCGACACGGGGTCGACGGACGACCTCGCAGACCAGGAGGGATCGAAGTGACCGAGACCGAATTCCGCATCGAGCATGACACGATGGGCGAGGTGCGGGTGCCCGTCAACGCGCTGTACAGCGCGCAGACCCAGCGCGCCGTGGAGAACTTCCCGATCTCGGGCAAGGGGCTGGAGTCGGCGCAGATCGCCGCTCTCGCGCGGATCAAGAAGGCCGCGGCCCTCGCGAACAAGGAGCTCGGCACCCTCGACGGCGCCATCGCCGATGCGATCGCGCAGGCCGCCGACGAGGTCGCCTCGGGCAAGCACGACGGCGAGTTCCCCGTCGACACCTACCAGACCGGATCCGGCACCTCGTCGAACATGAACATGAACGAGGTGCTGGCGACGCTCGCCACCGGCATCCTCGGTTCCGCCGTCCACCCGAACGACCACGTCAACGCCTCGCAGTCGTCCAACGACGTCTTCCCGACGTCGGTGCACATCGCCGTCACGCAGGCGCTGATCGACACGCTCATCCCCTCCCTCGACCACCTCGCCGTGGCGCTCGAGGCGAAGGCCGAGCTGTGGAAGGACGCCGTCAAGTCGGGCCGCACGCACCTGATGGACGCCACGCCCGTCACCCTCGGCCAGGAGTTCGGCGGCTACGCCCGTCAGATCCGCCTCGCCATCGAGCGCGTGCAGTCGGCACTCCCCCGGGTCGCCGAGGTGCCCCTGGGCGGCACGGCCGTCGGCACCGGCATCAACACGCCGCTCGGCTTCCCGCAGAAGGTCATCGAGCTGCTCGCAGCCGAGACCGAGCTGCCGATCACCGAGGCCAAGGACCACTTCGAGGCGCAGGCCAACCGCGATGGACTCGTCGAGACCTCCGGTGCGCTGCGCACGATCGCGGTGTCGCTGACGAAGATCAACAACGACCTGCGCTGGATGGGCTCCGGCCCGAACACCGGCCTGGGCGAGCTGCACATCCCCGACCTGCAGCCCGGTTCGTCGATCATGCCCGGCAAGGTGAACCCCGTCGTCCCCGAGGCCGTGCTCATGGTGTGCGCGCGCGTCATCGGCAACGACGCGACCGTGGCCTGGGCCGGAGCATCCGGTTCCTTCGAGCTCAACGTCGCGATCCCCGTCATGGGCACGGCCCTTCTCGAGTCGATCCGCCTGCTCGGTAACGCCGTCCGCGTCCTCGCCGACAAGACCATCGGCGGCCTGCAGGCGAACACCGAGCGCGCAGCGGCCTTTGCCGGCATGAGCCCGTCGATCGTCACCCCGCTGAACAAGGTCATCGGCTACGAGGCCGCCGCGAAGATCGCCAAGCACGCGGTCGCCAAGGGCATGACCGTGCGCGACGCCGTCATCGACCTCGGCTACGTCGAGCGCGGCGAGATCACGCTCGAGCAGCTGGACGAGAAGCTCGACCTGCTCTCGATGACCCACCCGGGCTGACGCGCCGCGGCCCTTACTCCGCCCCGATCCGCTGACTCGTCCCCGATCTGCTGACGTTTCTCACCACTTCGTCAGCAGATCGGGTATCCCTCCGCAGATCGGGGCGTACAACTCCTCCTGCACAGGTCTGCAGATTGCCAAGCCGTGCACGGTTCGCGCCGGGTGGCTCAGGGCGGATGCTGCTTAACGGGCAGGCTGTGATGCATGCTCTCCGCATCCGACACCATCCGGCGCCTCGGCGGCATCGCTCGCGGCGCTCATCTTCAGACGCTTGGCTTCACTCGTCGAACACTCACGAACTGCGTGCGACGCGGAGAGATCCAACGCATCCGTGACGGTGTCTTCGCCGTCGAACCGCTCGACGGCGACATCCGGTCGGCGACCGCCCACGGAGGCGCGCTGACCTGCGCGAGCGTGCTGCAGCTGGCCGGGATCTGGGTCCTGGACACCACGGAGGTGCCACACGTCTGGCTCGGGTCCGACCGCCATGCGCACCCGCATGACGGCTGCGCATGCGTCTCGCACTTCTACCGCGGCACACCTCCCCTCGGGCGCGCGAGCCTCGAGACCGCCCTGGTGCACTTCCGCCGCTGCGCAGGCGATGAGGCGTTCTTCGCCGCCTTCGAGTCGGCGTGGCGGAAGCGTCTGCTGTCCGCGGCGGCTCGCGCTCGCGTACGGGCTGCTCTGCCGGCATCCGCTCGCTGGCTCGTCGATCTCGCACGCTCGGATGCCGACAGCGGCCTGGAATCGCTCCTGCGGCTGCGCCTCCACGTCCTCGGCATCCGCCTCGACTGTCAGGTCTCGATCGACGGTGTCGGGCGAGTCGACTTCGTGCTCGGCGGCCGCCTGATCCTCGAAGCCGACGGGAAGAAGAATCATGACGGGACGATGATGCACAAGGATCGAGTGCGGGATGCCGCAGCATCCCGTCTCGGGTATGAAACCCTGCACTTCGACTACGCACAGATCGTGCACGACTGGCCGACCGTCCAATCGGCCATATGCGGCGCACTCGACCGCCTCAGGGCCCGCAACTGACCCGTTCTGCGGACCCGATCCCGATCTGCTGACATTTACTACGAATCCGTCAGCAGATCGGGACACCCTCCGCAGATCGGGGGCCGAAAGCTCAGCTGAGCTCGCCGCCCTCCAGCAGGTCGGTGACCAGGGCCGCGATGGCGGAGCGCTCGGAGCGCATCAGCGTCACGTGGCCGAACAGGTCGTGTCCCTTGAGCGTCTCGATCACCGAGGCGATGCCGTCGTGGCGGCCGACACGCAGGTTGTCGCGCTGTCCGACGTCGTGCGTGAGCACGACGCGCGAATTCTGACCCATGCGGCTGAGCACCGTCAGCAGCACGTTGCGCTCCAGCGACTGCGCCTCGTCGACGATCACGAATGCGTCGTGCAGCGAGCGACCGCGGATGTGCGTCAGCGGCAGCACCTCGAGGAGGCCCCGCTCGACGACCTCGTCCATGACGTTGCCCGACACGACCGAGCCGAGGGTGTCGAACACCGCCTGCCCCCATGGGCCCATCTTCTCGTTCTGGTCTCCGGGCAGGTAGCCGAGTTCCTGGCCGCCGACGGCGAACAGCGGACGGAAGACGATGATCTTCTTCTGCTGCTGGCGCTCGAGAACGGCCTCGAGTCCGGCGCAGAGCGCCAGCGCCGACTTGCCGGTTCCCGCGCGTCCGCCCAGCGACACGATGCCGACCTCGGGGTCGAGCAGCAGGTCGATGGCGATGCGCTGCTCCGCCGACCGTCCGTGCATGCCGAACAGTTCGCGGTCGCCGCGCACCAGCCGGTACTCGCCGTCGCCCGTGACGCGGCCGAGGGCCGAGCCCCGCTCGGAGTGGATGATGAGGCCGGTGTTCACCGGGAGCCCGCGGGCGTCCTCGCTGATGCCGACTTCGCTCTCGTACAGATCGCTGATGTCGTCGCCCGACAGATCCAGCGAGGCGATCCCGGTCCAGCCGGAGTCCACGGCCTGCTCGGCGAGGTACTCCTCCGCGCTGAGGCCGAGGGATGCAGCCTTGACACGCATCGGGAGGTCCTTCGAGACGATCGTGACGTCCTGACCGTCCTGGGCGAGGTTCATGGCGACCGCGAGGATGCGGCTGTCGTTGTCGGCGAGTCGGATGCCGCTGGGCAGCGCACTGGCGTCGGAGTTGTTCAGCTCCACCCGGAGGGTGCCTCCCTCGCCGACGGGCACCGGGAAGTCGAGGCGCCCGTGCTCGATGCGCAGTTCATCGAGGTGGCGCAGCGCCTGGCGGGCGAAGTACCCGATCTCCGGATCGTGCCGCTTGCCCTCGAGCTCCGTGATCACCACGACCGGGAGGACGATCGAGTGCTCGGCGAAGCGGAACAGCGCCTGGGGATCCGACAGCAGCACCGACGTGTCGAGCACGTACGTGCGGAGGTCCTGATCCGGCTCGTCCGAGGACGACCGGCGCGAGGCCTGACGGGTGGACTGCTGTGCTGTACGTGTGGTCACGACCCACTCCCGACCCGGGATTCTTCCCGGCTATGCCACGAGTCGACCTGGGGTCACGAGCCGCGAACCTGAGGGCCGACTCGACCGGACACCGTGTCCGATGCCTTGAACGTACGACCGCCGACGAGCATCCGCGGACTCGACACGCCCGAAGCGCGGGTTACGCGCAGATTAACTCTCGGGCGCGCTCAGGCGCCCGCTCCGACGACCGTGCTGAGGGCGTCGTCGAGCATGCGCAGCGTGTCGTCCGTGGTGCCGGCATGGGCCGCGACCCGCACCGTCGTGCCCCGTGTGGTGGCGACGACGCCGGCGTTCGTGAGCGCCGCCGAGACAGCGGCGGGCGCCTCGGGCGCGAGGGCGACGATCCCGCCGCGACGCTCGCGCTCGCGCGGGGTCAGCACCGGGATGCCGTGGCGCTCCGCGATCTGGAGGATGACGTCGACGCGCCCGCTGATCGCCTCGTCGATCGCGCCGACTCCGGGGTCGCGCACGTCTCGCAGCGCGATCGCCAGCCGCGCGACGCCGAGCTGATCGCCGCCGCTCACGACGACGGCTGCAGGGTCACGGTGTCGGCGGCGACGCCGAGCAGTTCGGCGGCGAGCGCCCGGGCTTCGTCGAGCCGCTCGGCGACGAGTTTGCGCGAGGAGGGACGTCCGCTGCCGAGCAGATCGGCATCGGCGAACACCTCGGCGCGCACGGCCTGGGACATCGGCCCGAAGGCTGCCCAATCGAGGTAGCCGGGATCGCCGTCGAAGGTGGGGAGATAGTCGTCGAATGCGCTCGCTCGATGAGTCTCCCGTGGAGCCCGCCGGCGAGTATGGGCAGGCCGCCCCAGTCCCGGGTGCGGTGGTCAGCGCCCGAAGCGCCGATCGCGGTCGGTGAAGTCGCGGATGGCGCGCAGGAAGTCGACCTGCCGGAGATCGGGCCCCAGTGCCTCGACGAAGTAGAACTCGCTGTGCGCGCTCTGCCACAGCAGGAAGTCGCTGAGACGCTGTTCGCCGCTGGTGCGGATCACGAGGTCGGGATCGGGCTGCCCGCCGGTGTAGAGGTGCTCGCCGATCATCTCGGGCGTGAGGTTCGCGGCGAGGTCCTCCAGACTCCCTCCGGACGCATCGTGCTTCGCGATGATCGAGCGCACGGCATCCACGATCTCGTTGCGTCCGCCGTAGCCGACGGCGAGATTGACGTGGAGACCTGAATTGGCCTTCGTGCGCTCCTCGGCGTCGCGCAGCACCCGCGCGAGCTCCTCGGGCAGGATGTCGCTCCGGCCGACGTGCTTGACCCGCCAACCGGCCTGCTGCGACAGCGACTCGGCGAGCTCGGCGATGATCTCGATGAGGTCCTCGATCTCCTTCGACTCGCGCTTGCGGAGATTGTCGCTCGAGAGCAGATACAGCGACACGACCCGCACGCCGATCTCATCGCACCACCCCAGGAACTCGCGCATCTTCGCCGCTCCTGCACGGTGCCCGTCCGCCGCCGAGTCGAATCCCAGCTGCCTGGCCCACCGCCGGTTGCCGTCGATCATCATCGCAACGTGATGCGGGACGGATGCCGCGTCGAGACGGCGTCGGAGGCGGTTGCTGTAGAGCCGATACAGCGGGCCCCGGCCCTCGCTCGCACGTGCATTCACGTGCCTACGCTACCGCGCAACCCTCGCAGACCCGTGTGACGGTGCTGTGGATCCCGGATATGTGCGCTTCACGGCATGGAGGTCGTCTTAGAGTGAGCACGTGAGCGCACCCGAGACCGACGCCGTTCCTGTTCCCGAGCTGCCGCTGCTGAAGGCCGCATCCGCCGACGCCGAGGTGGAGATCAAGCCGACATGGCGGGGCTGGCTGCACGCGGGCACCTTCCCCGTCGCGATCGCCGCCGGCATCGTGCTGATCGTGCTCGCCCACGGGGCACCGGCGAAGTGGGCTGCTGCCGTCTTCATGGCGAGCTCGCTGCTGCTGTTCGGCAACTCCGCGCTTTATCACCGCATCAACTGGAAGCCGAAGACCAAGCTCATCCTCAAGCGGATCGACCACGCGAACATCCTGCTGCTGATCGCCGGCACCTACACGCCGCTCGCGGTGAACGCCCTCGTGCCGGAGAAGGGCGTCCTGCTCCTCTGCCTCGTCTGGGGCGGTGCGATCCTCGGCATCCTGTTCCGCGTGTTCTGGATCGGCGCACCGCGCTGGCTGTACGTCGCGCTGTACCTCGTGCTCGGATGGGCGGCCGTGATGTACATGGTCGACCTGGTGATCGCCAACGTCGCGATGATGGTGCTCGTGTGCGTCGGCGGTGTGCTCTACACACTCGGCGCCGTCGCGTACGCGCTGAAGAAGCCGAACATCTGGCCGGGCCACTTCGGGTTCCACGAACTGTTCCATCTGTGCACCGTGCTGGCGTTCCTGTGCCACTGGACCGCGTGCCTGCTGATCTCCCTCGCCCCGCACTCCCCCTCGCTCGGCCTTCCCGGCTGAGCGCCGCCGACAACAACCAAGGAGAGACCCATGGCCGATGTCGAGAGCTTCACGCTCGATCACACCGCTGTCCGCGCCCCCTACGTGCGCCTGATCGGCGTCGAGAACGGCCCGAAGGGCGACGCGATCTCGAACTTCGACGTGCGCTTCGTCCAGCCCAACGAGGGCGAGATCCCCACCGCAGGGCTCCACACGATCGAGCACCTGCTCGCGAGCCTCATGCGCGACCGGATGGACGGCATCATCGACATCTCGCCGTTCGGCTGCCGCACGGGCTTCCACCTGATCACCTGGGGCGAGCCCGACGTCGCGCAGATCGTGGATGCTGTGCGCGGCAGTCTCACCGCGATCGCCGAGGAGATCACCTGGGAGCAGGTGCCCGCGGTCAGCGCGGTCGAGTGCGGCAACTACCGCGACCACAGCCTGCACAGTGCGCGCGAGTGGTCCAAGCGCATCCTCCAGCAGGGCATCAGCCTCGACCCGTTCGAGCGCGTCGGCGTCTGACGCGCTCGGGCCCGCTCAGGCCGGCGGGTTCTGCTCGTCGCTCTCGCGGGCCGCTGCCTCTTCGGCATCCAGTTCCTCGCGCACCTCGGCGCGGTAGCGGACGCGGCGCACGCGCCGGTTCATGTCCCAGATGAGCAGCGCGACGGCGATCACGACGATGACGATCACCGCGAAGCCCGCAGGCCCCGGGGTGACGGAGTTCGGGTCGACGGTCATCGACGGCGTCGGCATCGGGGTCTCGGTGCCGGTGAGCACCATTCCGAAGAGCACCATCATCTGTCCGCCTCTCGATCTCAGGTCGCGTAACCTGGAACTCCAGCCTAACGACCGAAAGGCACCCGCCGTGACGACCGCGCAAGAGCTCGATGAGCGGTACGGGCGCACCCGTCGCCGGCGGCTGCCGTGGATCGTCGGAATCCTGCTCGTGATCGCCGTGGTGGGCGTGTTCGGGTGGATGACGTTCATGCAGTCCGCCAACTCCGTCGACGCCGACGATCTGGGTTTCGAGGTCGCTGACGAGCACAGTGTGACGGTGCTGTTCCAGGTCACCGGCGGGCAGGGCAAGGACGTCGCGTGCGCGATCGAGGCGCTCGACGAGGAGTTCGGCATCGTGGGGTGGAAGATCGTCGAGATCCCGGCATCCGAGGAGCATCTTCAGCAGTTGAGCACGACGGTGCCGACCGTCGCGGAGGCCACCACAGGTTTGGTGAACTCCTGCTGGGTCGCATAGAATCCTCTTCAGACGACGCCCTGGCACTGAGCCGGGGCGTCTTGGCATATCCCCTCCGCCGTGACGGCGGTCAGCACACTCGCCCTGAAGGGCGTTCGATGAAGGAGCACGCTGTGTCCACAGACGCTCAGGTCCCGTTCCTCACGCAGGAAGCCTACGATCGGCTCGTTGCCGAGCTCGAGCACCTCTCCACCGTCGGTCGCGACGAGATCGCCAAGCGCATCGAAGCGGCCCGCGAAGAAGGCGACCTCAAGGAGAACGGCGGATACCACGCCGCGAAGGACGAGCAGGGCAAGCAGGAGGCGCGCATCCGCACGCTCGAGCAGCTGCTGAAGACCGCCAAGGTCGGCGAGGCCCCTGCGAGCCGCGGCATCGTCGAGCCGGGCACGGTCGTGACCGCGATCGTCGCGGGTGGCGAGGAGCAGTTCCTGCTCGGCAGCCGCGAGATCGCCGGCGACACCGACCTCGACGTGTACAGCGAGGCGAGCCCGCTGGGCCAGGCCATCCTGGGACTCAAGATCGGTGAGAAGACGTCGTACGAAGCCCCGAACGGCAAGTCGATCTCGGTCGAGGTCACCGGCGTGGAGACCTACGCCGGCTGACGCCGAGACCGCAGGGCCGCGCCGAGACTGCGACGATTCGTCGCTGTCTCGGCGCGGCCCTGGTGTTTCGTGCGGCTCGTCGTCTGTCGATCGGGCCTCGGCAGGACGGGATCAGTCGGGGACGACGATGGGGTCGTATCCCGCCCGGCGCAGCGTGTCGAGCGTCAGCTCGGTGTGCTCGGCGCCGCGCGTCTCGATGCTCAGCTGCAGGCTGACCTCGCTGATCTGCAGACCCTGGCCGTGGCGGGTGTGCATGACCTCCATGACGTTGGCTCCGGCCTCGGCGACGAGCTCCGAGACCCGCGCCAGCTGGCCGGGACGGTCGGGCAGCGGGATGCGGACCGTCAGGTAGCGACCGGATGCCGCCAGCCCGTGCGAGACGACGCGCTGCAGCAGCAGCGGGTCGATGTTGCCTCCCGTGAGGACTGCGAGCGTGTTACCGGTGTCGTGCACCTTGCCGGCGAGGATCGCTGCGACGCCGACGGCCCCGGCGGGCTCGACGACGACCTTGGCCTGCTCGAGGAGGATGAGCAGGGCGCGGGCGATGTCGTCGTCGCTGACCGTGACGACCTCGTCGACGAGGTCGCGGATGATCTCGAACGGCACATCCCCTGGCATGGCGACGAGGATGCCGTCGGCGATCGTCGGGTGCGTCGTGATCTCGACCGGATGCCCTGCCTCGAGCGACGGCGCGACGGCGGCGGCGTTCTCGGCCTGGACGCCGATGACACGGACGGTCCGTCCGTTCTTCTCGGCCGCGGCCTTCGCCGCTGCGGCGACGCCCGCGATCAGGCCTCCCCCGCCGATTCCGACGAGGATCGTGTCGACGTCCGGAGCGTCCTCGATCAGTTCGAGACCGAGCGTTCCCTGACCGATCACGATGTCGCGGTGGTCGAACGGGTGGATCATGATGGCGCCGGTCCGCTCCGCGAACTCGGCGGCGAGGCGCAGGGATGTGGCAACGGTCTCGCCCTCGAGGACGACCTCGGCGCCGTAGCCGCGCGTGGCCAGGAGCTTGGGCACCGGAACGCCGAGCGGCATGAAGATCGTCGCCGGGATGCCGAGGGCTTGAGCCGCGAGCGCGACGCCCTGCGCGTGGTTGCCGGCGGATGCCGCGACCACGCCGTGCGATCGCTCCTCAGCGGTGAGCTGAGCGAGCCGGTGGCCCGCGCCGCGGATCTTGAACGACCCGGTGCGCTGCAGGTTCTCCATCTTCAGCACGACGGGCGATCCGAGGATGTCCGACAGCGCTCTGGACGGCAGTGTCGGCGTATGGGAGATGACGCTCTCCAGCCCCCGTGCGGCTTCTTCGAACTCGGCCAGGGTGGGGACTGCGCTCATGTATTCCTCCGTCGCCGCTCGCGCGGCACTGTGCTCCAGATGAGATCGCCGGCGGGTTGTCGGCCGGTGCGCCACGAGCCCGTGCTCAACGTCACGGCCACGACGTTGACGAACGCGGCGAGCGGGACGGCGAACAGGGCGCCGGGAATGCCGGCGATCATCGATCCGCCGGCGACGACGAGGACCACGGCGAGGGGATGCACTTTCACGGCGGTCCCCATGAGGATCGGCTGCAGCACGTGGCCTTCGAACTGCTGCACGCCGATGACGACGACGAGCATCCAGAACGCGTTCCACGGGTCGTTGTAGACGAGCGCGAGGAACACGGCCACCGCTCCGGTGGTCACGGCGCCGACGATCGGGACGAACGCGCCGAGGAAGACGAGCACCGCGACGGGGATCGCCAGCGGCACCCCGAGCAGGAATGCTCCGAGGCCGATGCCGATCGAGTCGATCGTCGCGACGAGCAGCTGCGTCTTGGCGTAGTTGACGACCGTGCGCCATCCGCTGCGTGCGGCTGCGTCGACGGCGGGGCGAGCGTCACGCGGAAACAGCTTGGTCGCCCACCGCCAGATGCCCGCGCCGTCGGCGAGCAGGCAGATGAGGATGAACAGGGTGAGCAGCGCGCCGACGAGCACGTGACCGGCGGTCGTGCCGATCGCGAGCGCGCCGGACCACAGCAGTTCGGCCTGCTGCTGGATGAGCGCGAAACCCTGATCGATGTAGTCCTGGATCTGCGTCTCGGTGAGGTGCAGCGGCCCGTCGATGAGGTACTGCCGGAACTCGTCGACGGCCTGGGTGGTGCGCACCTGGACCTGCGGCCATTCGCGGCTGATCTGCCATCCGACCAGCCACAGCAGTCCGGCGACGATCGCGATGGTCCCCATCAGCGCGATCACGATGGCCACCCAGCGCGGGAAGCGGTGCCGCAGCATCCACTCGAATGCGGGCCACAGCAGCGCGGTGATGAGGATGCCGATGAGCAGCGGGATGACGAGGAGCTTGAGCTGGATGACGATCCAGATGATGACACCGGCGGCCGCGGCGATCAGCAGCAGGCGCCACGCGTAGGCGGCGCTGACGCGCAACGACAGCGGAACGGCGTTGTCGGCCTCGGTCGAGACCGTCCGATCCGTGGGCATGCGACCCCACAGGAGATCGCGCTTGCGGGGGCGCTGCTGGTCCGTCATGGGCCAAGTCTAGCTGCGGGCCTGTGCGGATGCTGTGCCGCCGCCGTCCCCTTGTCGGACGCCGAGGGTACGCTGACCGGGTGTCCGAGACCCTCAGCGCCGCACAGGCCAGACGCGCAGCCCTGGCCGCCCAGGGATTCACCCGTCGCCGCCCGACGGCGACCGTCGCCGCACGGCACGTGCACGCGGCGATGGAACGCCTCGGGGTGCTGCAGATCGACTCGGTGAACGTGTTCGCCCGCAGCCACTACCTGCCGCTCTTCTCGCGGCTCGGCTCCTACGACCCCGCGCTGTTGGACCGCGTCTTCCTGTCCAGGACGACCCACTACGTCGAGTACCTCGCCCACGAGGCGACGTTCGTGCCTGTCGAGGACTGGTCGCTCTGGCGGTTCCGCATGGATGACTTCCGGCGGCGATGGTCGGCCCCGGACTCGTGGGCGAGCCAGAACGCCCGCACCCTCGCCTGGGTGCAGGACGAGCTTCGTGATCGAGGCCCGCTCCGGCCGGCCGAGTTGCGAGCCGACGCCCCTCGTGATCGAGGCAGCTGGTGGGACTGGGACGAGGTCAAGATCGCTCTCGAGCACCTGTGGCGCATCGGTGACGTCGCGATCAGCGGCAGGCGGGGGTTCGAGCGGGTGTACGCGCTTGAGGAGCACGTGATCCCTGAAGAGGTGCGTGCCCGCGAGGTGCCGCGGCAGGATGCGATCACCGAGCTGATGCACCGCGCCGCGCGCTCCCAGGGGGTCGCCACCGAGACCGACCTCGCGGACTACTACCGCATCCGTGACCGAGGGGCGGTGCGCCGCGCGATCGATGACCTCGTCGACGCCGGAGAGCTCAGCCCCGTGCAGGTGCGCGGGTGGGAGCGCGGCGGCAAGCCTGTTGCGGCGTGGATGCACCGGGACGCCGTCGTCCCGCGCCGCGTGGACGCCGCAGCTCTGCTCACACCGTTCGACCCCGTCGTGTGGTTCCGCGAACGCGCACTGCGCGCGTTCGACCTGGACTACCGGATCGAGATCTACGTGCCCGCCGAAAAGCGCCGCTTCGGCTACTACTCACTGCCCGTCCTGGTCGGCGATCGGATCGTCGCCCGCGTGGATCTGAAGGCCGAACGCTCGTCGTCGACACTGCAGGTGCAGTCGGCGTGGTGGGAGCCGCACGCGCGTCCCGAGGACGCCGAGGCCGTGGCTCAGGAGCTGGCCCTGGCGGCATCCTGGCAGGGTCTGGAGAACATCTCCGTCTCCGGGTGGGGCGACGCGGCCGATGCCGTCGCAGGCGCCCTGCACGTCGCGCGCGGCGGGATCGCACGGCACGTGCACCATCGCGAGGTGCCTGCGTGACCAGACGGGCGCGCGTGGGCGTCGCAGTGATCGTCGCTGTCGGACTTGTCGTGGTCGCCGTCGTCGTCGTAACGCTCTGGCCGCGCACGGCCACAGGCCCGCGATCTGCGTCCGGAACCGGAGTGGAGCTCAGCGATGCGCAACTGGAGGCGGCGGCCCAGCAGCGACTGGATGCCGTGGTCGAGGCGTGCATCCGCCCCTCGACGGAGATCCCGGAGGCGTGCGGCTTCCGGATCCCCTGGGCGGCAGGGCTCGCCGAGGTCGACGGCATCCGGTTCCGCGTCGAGGAACCGCCGATGCTCGCCGTGACGCTGCCGACGTTCCGCGCCGACGGCGGCGTGCTCGTCGCGACCCTCACCGGGACGGGCACGGACGGCGAGTCGACCTCCGTGACCTACCGCACCGAGGACTGGAAGCTGCGCGGTGATGTGATGGTCAAGAACGTCGGCGTCGTGCTGTCGGTGTGGTGACGATCAGAACTGCACGCGCGGCGGCTCGGCGATCGCTGCGCCGTCGGCCACCTCGAAGAACTCGCGTTCGGTGAATCCGAGGCTTCGGGCGAAGAGGTTGTTCGGGAACACCTTGATCTTGGTGTTCAACTCGCGCACGCCGCCGTTGTAGAAGCGCCGGGCGGCCTGGATCTTGTCCTCGGTGTCGACGAGCGAGTGCTGCACCTGAAGGAAGTTCTGGCTGGCCTGCAGCTGCGGATACGCCTCGGCGACGGCGAACAGGCTCTTCAGCGCCTGCTGCAGGTGGCCCTCGGCGATCCCCGCCTCACCGGGGCTCGCCGCGGCCAGCGTCTCGGCCCTGGCGCGCGTGACGTTCTCGAAGACCGCCTTCTCGTGCGAGGCGTATCCCTTGACCGTCTCGATGAGGTTCGGGATGAGGTCGGCGCGTCTCTTGAGCTGGACCGTGATGCCGCTCCATGCCTCGTCGACGCGGACGTTCAGTTGGACCAGGGAGTTGTACGTCGCCCAGAGGTAGATGCCGACGAGCACCAGTACTGCGACGACGATCAGTACCGGAATGAGCCATTCCATGTCAGGCAACCCCCTTGGACCGATTTTCCTTCATCCTACCGAGGCACCCTGCGTGTGAACTGGGCATCGTCACTGCCCGAGCACCCGATCCAGGTACCGGTTCGCGAACCGCCGCTCGGGGTCGAGCCGATCGCGCAAGGCGGTGAACTCGTCGAACCGCGGGTAGCGCTCCCGCAGCCGGCGCGCAACCAGCGTGTGCAGTTTGCCCCAGTGCGGCCGGCCGCCGTGTTCGAGGCAGATCTGCTCGACGGCCTCGAAGTACTCGGTGGGATCGGCGCGCCAGTACCGGTGGACGGCTATGTATCCGCTCGCTCTGCCGTGCGCGGTGGAGAGCCACAACTCGTCGGCGGCCGCGAACCGGACCTCGATGGGGAACTCGATCCGCCAGCCCTTGCGGCGGATCAGCTGCTGGATCTCGCGGAAAGCCGGGACGACGTTCTCGGCGGGCAGCGCGTACTCCATCTCGCGGAAGCGCACGTTCCGGCTCTGCGTGAGCACGGTGTGCGACCGGTCGGTGTACTCGCGGTCCCCGGTCAGTCTCACCGCCAGCCGGCTGAACGGCGGAGTGATGGCGGGGATGACCTGCCCCGCTGCGCAGACGACGCGGTAGACGCCGTTGGACAGGAGCGTCTCGTCGATCCAGCGCCCCGCCACCGGCAGTGGCCTGCGCGGTGCGGACTCCGCAAGCCGTGTCTGCCGCTTGGTGAGGGCGACCTCGGTGTGCGGGAACCAGTAGAACTCGAAATGGTCGGATGCCGCAGCACGGTCGTGGACGGTCTCGAGGACGTCCTCGAGCGGCGCAGGCTCGTCGATCGCGTGCATGACGAAGGCGGGCACGCACTGCAGCGTCACCTCGACGAGGATGCCGAGTGCGCCCAGTCCCAGCGCGACGGCCGGGAGCAGCTCGGGGTTGTCGTTCTCATCGACGCGCAGGAACTCGCCTGCGGCCGTGATCAGCGTCGCGCCGACGACCTGGGTGGCGAGTCCGCCGAAGCCGGCGCCCGTGCCGTGAGTTCCGGTCGAGATGGCTCCGGCGATCGACTGCCGATCGATGTCGCCGAGGTTCTGCATCGCCAGGCCGTGCGGTGCCAGCATCCGCGGGATGCGGTGCAGGCGCGTGCCTGCCAGCAGCGTGACCCGCGACCGTTCGACGTCGACCGAGACGAGTCCCTGCAGATCGTCGAGTTCGAGCAGCACACCGGGGGCGACGGCGATCCCTGCGAAGCTGTGCCCCGCGCCCACGGCCTTGATGGGCAGATCCTGCGCGATCGCCGCCAGCACGGCGCGCTGCACGCCCTCCGGGCTGCGCGGCCGCTCCACGCGGGCGGGCCTGATCGACGCCGACCGTCCCCAGTTCTGCCATGTGCCGCCGGGTCTGGTCACAGGAACGCCTTCCCCTCGCCGCGATACGTGGGAAGCTCGTCGATCACCTCGGACCCCGACACGAGCCGGTACGCGTCGATGTGCTCGGCGCCCTCGCCGCTCTTCGCGTGCCGGAACCACACGCGGTCGCCGATCCTCAGGTCGGCCGCAGAACGACCCTGCAGCGGGGTCTGCACCTCGCCCGCCGCTTCCCGCGGCATCGTGCGCAGGCCGCCTGGCCATACCGCGCGCGGCTGGCGCGAGGCGAGGGCTGGACCCGAGGCGATCCATCCGCCGCCGAGCACGGTGGCGATGTCGGCGGCGGGGCGGCGGACGAGGTCGAAGGCGAACGCGCTCGCCGGAGCGGGCCGGAACGACCGGTAGCCGTCGAACAGGTGCCCGCCGAGCAGCCCGCTCCCGGCCGAGGCCTCGGTGACGGCCTCGTCGCTGCCGGTGAACTCGAGCGATCCGGTCCCCCCGCCGTTGAGGAACTCCAGCGGGGCGAGGTCGGTGAGCGCGTCGGCGATCTCCGCACGGCGGGTGCGCAGCTCGGCCCGAGAACGCGCCTGCACCGTGCGGATGACGGGGGCGTCCGAGCCGTTGTCGCCCTGTCCGGCGATCTGCGCCTCGTACATCTGGAGCCCCACGAGCTTGAATCCGGGGCGGGCGAGGATCGTGCGCGCGAAGCGCGTCACGTCGGATGCGGTGAACAGGGGCGAGCGGCGCACGCCGATATGCCCGAGCGCCGCGGAGCGCCAGGAGGCGTCGGCATCGATCGCGACGCGGACAGCGGCTCGTGATCGGGGTGCGGCGACGCTGTCGACGAGGTCGAGGTGGGCCGGGTCGTCGACCATGAGCGTGATGCGCGAGGCTGCCGCGTCGTCGTGGACGAGGCGTTCGAGGCCCGCCCTGTCGACGGTCGGGTAGCCGAGCACGATGTCGTCGTGGGTCTCGGCGAGCCAGAGGGCTTCGGCGAGCGCGTACGCCAGGATGCCCCGATAACCGGGGATGCGCAGCACGGCATCGAGGACGGCCCGCACCCGTACGGACTTGGAGGCGACCCGGATCGGGATGCCGCCCGCGCGGACCAGCATGTCCATCGCATTGTGCCGCAGGGCGTCGAGGTCGATGACTCCGACCGGTGCCGCCAGATGCGCAGTGGCCTCCGTCAGCCGCGGCCACCATCGGGCGGGGTCCTCCCAGGCGCGATCGGCGGGCGACGTCGAGAGAGCCGTGAGGTCGAGCACTCCCCCACCCTACGACCTCGGCCCGCGCAGACGCGCGAGTAGGCTGAGGTGTCACGCCCCCATAGCCCAATGGCAGAGGCAGGCGACTTAAAATCGCTTCAGTCTGGGTTCGAGTCCCAGTGGGGGCACCGGGGAGCGGTCCGACTTGGCCCGGCATGTCCGGCGACAGGATTCCTTGGAGGGATCTGTCTTCTGGGACGTCCCAGTAAGTATTCGCGCGAGCTTCGTGGGCGCGCTTTCCGTATGGTCGCCGAGGTGCGATCCGATTATCCGAGCGAGTATGCCGCGATGACTGCGGTCGCGCAGATAGTCGGGATCGGATCGCCGGAAACGATCCGCACCTGGATCCGCCGGGAGCAGGTCGACGCCGGAGACCGTCCCGGTGTGAGGACTGACGCGACAGTGGAGATCAAGCGGCTCAAGCGTGAGGACGCCGAGTTGCGGCGGGCGAACGAGAGCTTGAAGGCGGCCTCCGCTTTCTTCGCGGCCGAACTCGACCGGCCACACAAGCGATAGTCGACTTCATCGACGAACACAACGACCGCGCCGACGGATCATTCTGACCACGTGACAGGCGCATCGGAAGGTGCTCGGGGCCCGCAAGCTCTGGCTGCGGTTGCGTCGCGACGGGCACGACATCGTCCGCCTACGACAACTCCCTCTCGGAGTCGCAGATCGGGCTCTACAAGTCCGACCTCATCCACCACAACGGGCCCCAGCACGACATCGACCAGGTCGAGGCGGCAACCCCGCCCTGCGTGCTCTGGTTTCCTGGGTGCTCTGGTTCAACACGGAGCGCACCCACAGCTCCATCGACGACGTCACACCATTCGAGGTCGAGTAGCTCGACCACGCTCGCAACGAACCGGTCACAAGAGCCGGCTGACACCAGCAAAACACTCTCCGGACATGCCCGGGCGAGTCACACCTTTTCAGTCTCCGGGGTGGGCGGTCTGGTCCGCGAGGAGACGAGCAGCCTCCGCAGCGTATGGTGCTTCCACTTGGACCTCGTAGTGGCCCGCCTCAAGGGTCTCCAGTGAGTCGAAGTCCCGTCGGCCGCCCGTAGCCAGGTGCCCAAGGAAGTAAAGCAAAGCGCCCCAAACTGCGCCAGAGGCGACCGAGATGATCACGATGGCCAGCCAACCGAATCCGGGGGCGAATAGCCCGAACAGCAGACCTAGCAGAACACCGAACCATGCTCCGACGGCTGCGCCCCGTAGCGCGGCCTTTCCTCCTGTCAAGCGACCGAGTACCTGCTCTACAACACGAACGTCGAGCCCCACGATCGCCACTCGTTCCACAGCGAAACCGGCGTCGGAAAGACGGTCAACCGCTGCCTGCGCACTGGCGTAGTCAGAGAACCGCGCGATCGTTTGTTTCCAGCGGGGGTCATTGGTGGACGAGAACTCACTAGCGTCCTGTTTCGGAGGATTGTTAACGTCCTGTTCCGGAGGATTGTTGCGAGGGGCCTCGGGGTTGGTCATGGACTACTCCTTTAGCGAGAACTGGATGAACTTTTGCCCTTGTTTGCTTTCGGCGCGTGCCGCGAACGAGAAGCATCGAGTTGGTTTGTTCTGTGCCCTACACCCGCGGCATGTTCTATGTCGGTGTGGGGCTTGTCGTCTGGCTAACTTTGGCTCGTCGATGGATCTACGGCCGGGCGTTGCTCCTGAGTCGAGTCCTGACTCAGGACCTGAATCTTGCGGGGTTTTGCCTTTTCGCTTACTGGGATGACCAGGCTGAGCACGCCGTTGTCGTACGAGGCGGAGATGTTCGCCGAGTCCACACCCTCACCGATGCTGAACTGGCGGAGATAGGTACCCGCCGGTCGCTCCTGAACGAGCCACTTGGCTCCCTCGGTGCGGGGTACAGCGCGCTGGGCGCGGATGGTCAGCAGCTGACCGTCGACGTCGATGTCTACCGACTCCGGTTCGACCCCGGGCAGGTCGGCGGTGAGAATGTAACGGTCAGCTTCCCGGTACAGGTCGACCGGCATCACACGCGGTCCCGGACGGGACTGAAGCAGGCCGGACGCGAGGCGGTCGAGCTCGCTGAAAGGATCGAACGACATTGCCATGATGAATCTTTTCCTTTCCGTATGTGGGTCCTCGGGTCTATCCCGATGCCCTTAAATTAGCACTCTCCACGCGAGAGCGCCATCGTTTTTGACCCCTTCATCTGGTTATTTCTCGTACTACAATCTGCTTTCTTGGCGAAATCGTCATGCTGTCACCGCCGCCTCGGCGACGGCTCGCGCGAGTCGTTTGCCGATGAGGTGGTTCGTCGCCCGCACACGCCGGACGGTGACCCCCCTCATCCGCTCCACGATGCGCAGCACGGCTTCGGAGCGGAACTCGTCGAGGTCGCCCATGATGACGTCGATGGGGGCTTTGACACGGGCGATGTCGCTGAGCGTGGTCTGTGACTCGATGGAGTGCTGCAACGACTTGATGAACGGCTCCCAGTTGCGTTCAGTGATATCGACAGCTTTGGGGATGGGCAGCAGCCGCTGTACCAGCGCAGCATGCCGGAGGGTGAACTCCCGGTTCGTGCGGAGGTACTCGTAGAGCCGCAGGTAGAAGTCCATCCGTGCCCGCTCGATGACGTCCCCGATTTCGTGGGGTGCGAGATAGATAGGTGGGCTGACCATCACGAGCTTCGCGACTCGCTTTTGCCGCCGGGCGGCGTACCGGGCGCCGATGAGGGCGCCCATAGAGTGCCCGACCACAGTGAACGGCTCCCGCAGCCGCAGCGAGGCGACCGTCCGCTCGATAGCGGCGACATGGTCGGCCAGGGAGTAATCGGCCCACTCCGGGGCCGGCGACTCGCCGAAGCCGAGCAGGTCGATGGCGATGCACCGGTGGGTGCGCTCGAGCAGCGGGATCACGTGGTGAAACGTCACCGACGAGGACGCGATACCGTGCAGCAGCAGCACTGTCGGGCCCTCGCCGCGTTCCTCGGCGATGTGCAGCACCGGCATGCGGCGAAACCACCTCATCCGACGCAACGTCGAGCGGATCTTGCCCGCTACGCCCGCATGGGCCACCGGAGGATCCGCGGGTTCTCCCACGACTGCCGGGTTCGGGGTGGCGTGCGGCGTCAGGTGTCCCTGGATGTCGGGGCTCATGCGACCACCCGACTGTGACGACCCTCGTTCAGGTACTCGTGGATCTGCCGGACCACACTGGCGCCCTCACCCACAGCCGAGGTCATTCGCCTCACAGACCCGTGCCGCACATCGCCGATAGCGAAGACCCCGGGGATGGTGGTCTCCAACGAGAAGCGCGGGCTTCCTTCCGTCCGCGCGCCGGCCAGTTCCGCCTCCGCGCCGGTGAGGATGTACCCGTCGGGATCGCGTGCCACATCGACCTTCAATCCCGTCGTCGCCGGAGCGGCGCCGATGAAGACGAACACGTGCCCCACGGGGAGCTTCTCCAGCACGTCACCGTGACGGACTGTGACCGCTTCCAAATGGTTGCCGCCGTGCGCTTCCACGACCTCCGCGGACAGCAGAACGTTGATACGGGGGTGATGTTGGATCTGGTCCACCAGGTATCTGGACATTCCCGCTCCCAGGTCCGCGGCGCGCACCACAAGGTGCACACGGGAGGACGTGCGGGCAAGAAACAGTGCGGCCTGGCCGGCGGAGTTGCCGCCGCCCACAACAGCGACAGGTGTGTCTACGCAGATCCGCGCTTCCTGCGCTGTTGCCGCGTAGAACACGTTCGAGGTCTGGAACCGGTCCAGCCCCGCGGCGGGAAGCGAGCGGTATCGCACCCCGGTCGCAAGGACCACCACATCTGAGGTGACCTCCCTGCCATCTTCGAAGATCACCCGGAAGCGGTCCTCATCCTCCACGACCTCCTGGACCTTGGTCGGGATGTCCAACGTGGCACCGAACTTGCGCACTTGCAGGAGGCTGCGGTCGGCGAGCTCAGCGCCGGAGATTCCGGCCGGAAACCCCAGATAGTTCTCGATCTTCGCTGACGTTCCCGCCTGTCCGCCGGTGGCGACCGCGTCGCACAGGTAGACCGACAACCCATCGGAGGCTGCGTACACCGCCGCGGCAAGACCAGCCGGCCCAGCGCCGACGACCACCACATCGCAGGTTGCCGGCGGGGCGGGCGGGCGCATCCCCAACTCTTCGGCAAGCCGTGCCGGGGTGGCACCCAGGACGGTGCGTGAGCCGCCGAGGATCACCAGCGGGAAGTCGGCGACGGTGGCGCCGAGCTGTCGGACCAGCGCCTCCGCTTTCTCGTCCTCATCCAGGTCCACCAGCCGGTGGGGCAGCCGGTTTCGTGCGATGAAGTCCAGCAGATCCCGGGTCTGCGGGGAGAAGCAGGAGCCGACGATCCGCAGGCCCGCTCCCGCCCCGATGGCCAGGGAGCGGCGGATGAGGTAGGCCCGCAGGATGATCTCACCCAACAGCGGGTCCGAGGTGACGATGGCCTCCAGCTCATCGACGGGCACCTCCACCACCTCGGCGGCGCCGATGGCGGAGACGAATACGAAGGACGGCTGTCCTTCCAGCAGCCCGACATCCCCTACGAACCGGCCGCGGCCGTGCACCTCGACCGCCAACGGCTCATCGGAGTGACGCGGATCCGCCGCAAGTTCGGTGTCCGCCGTCAGCAGGTGCCCTTCCAGGACGACATAGAGGGAGGACGGGTGCTCGCCGGGCTGGATGAGAACCTCCCCGTCGGTGAGTGTGCGGCGCTGCCCTCGTACGAGCAGCACCGCGATCTGCTCGTCGCTGAGCCGCGGGAAGGCGCCGATGGTGTCAGGCGTCTCGGCCTGAGCGGCCTGGCTGCGGTTGGCGGCGGGCGTGTCACTCATATGTACGCTTCGTCCACGTAGCACCAGCTCCAGTTCTCCCCCAGCTCCAGCGACCGCACGATGGGGTGCCCCGCCGTGAGCGCATGCGTGCGGGCGTGCCGCATCGGGGAGGAGTCGCAGCACCCGACCTTACCGCAGGTGCGGCACATCCGCAGGTGCACCCAGGGCGTGCCGGCCGCCACGCAGTCCTCACATGAGCCGGGTGTCCGGGGACGGACCGGGCGGATGAGCGGGACGTGTGGGTCGACGTATCTCATGGGGCACCGGCGGCCGAGTCAGCCTTCTTCTGCAGCGCCTCGTCCACCCAACGCAGCAGCACGTCCGGCGGGGCGGCTCCGGATTGGCGGGAGAGCACGTTCCCTTGGTTGAGGATGAGCAGGGTCGGCACCGCCTGGACGGAGAACTTGCGGGCCGTCTCCGGCGCGGCGTCCACGTCCACTTTCACCAGCTTGAGCTTGCCGGCACGTTCCGTGGCGACCTTCTCGAGAGCAGGGCTGACCATCCGGCACGGTCCGCACCAGGTCGCCCACAAGTCCACGAGCACCACTTGCGGGGCCTGCTCGACCACCGCGGCGAAGTCCGCATCGCCCGCATCGACGATCCACGGCACGGCGCTCTTGCAGACGCCGCAGCGCGGATACCCCGACGCGGCGGCGGGGACTCGGTTCTTCTTCCCGCAGTTGGGGCAGGTGACAATCGCGCTCACGCCGTGTCCTCCTCTTCGGCGGGCGCTGCGACGTTGAAGACGAGGTCGCCGTCCTGCACGTCCAGAGTGACCGTCGACCCGTCCATCACCTGCCCGCTCAGCAGCGCACGACCCAGCCGGGTCTCGATCTCATGGCTGATGTAGCGTCGCAGCGGACGCGCACCATACACGGGGTCGTAGCCGCGGTCGGCGATGAGCTGGCGTGCCGCGGGCGTCAGCTCGATGCGGATCTGACGCTCGGCCAGCCGGGAGCGCAGCTCGGTGAACTGCAGCTCCACGATGTCCTGGATCTGTTCACGACCCAGCGGCGAGAACACCACGATGTCGTCCACCCGGTTGAGGAACTCGGGACGGAAATGGGCGCGCAGCTCACCGAGCACACGGTTTCGCACGTCGTCGGGGATCGCGCCGCCATCAGAGCCCAACAGGTGATGGGCACCGATGTTGGAGGTCATGATGATGATGGTGTTGCGGAAGTCGACGGTGCGTCCCTGGCTGTCGGTGATGCGGCCGTCGTCGAGGACCTGCAGCAGCGTGTTGAACACGTCCGGGTGCGCTTTTTCGATCTCGTCGAAAAGGACCACGCTGTACGGGTGACGGCGCACCGCCTCGGTCAGCTGCCCTCCCTCGTCGTACCCGACATACCCGGGAGGTGCACCGACGAGCCGGCTGACGGTGTGACGTTCCTGGTATTCGCTCATGTCCAGCCGGACCATGGCGGACTCGCTGTCGAACAGTGCTTGCGCGAGCGCTTTGGCCAGTTCGGTCTTTCCCACTCCGGTGGGGCCGAGGAAGATGAACGAGCCGATGGGCCGGCGCGGGTCGCGGATGCCGGAGCGGGCACGGATAATCGCGTCGCTGACGAGCGTGATGGCCTCATCCTGACCGACCACCCGCTCCTTGAGGGTGGCGTCCAGGGTGAGGATCTTGTTGCGTTCACCTTCCTGCAGCCGGGCCACAGGGATCCCCGTCCACGCTGCGACGATCTCGGCGATCTCGTCCTCGGTGACCACCTCCCGCAGCAGCCGCTGCCCGCCTTGTTTGGAGGTGAGACGCTCCTCCTCGGCGCGCAGGCGTCGTTCCGCGTCAGCGATGGCCCCGTACCGCAGTTCAGCGGCACGGTTGAGGTCGTAGGAGCGCTCAGCTTCCTCCGCCTCCCGGCGCAGCCGCTCCAGCTCACTGCGCAGCTCCTGGACCTTGCGGATCGCTTGACGCTCCGCCTCCCACTGGGCGCGCTTGGAGTCCGCCTCCGCCTTCAGGTCGGTCAGTTCCCGGCGCAGCTCCTCCAGCCGTTTCTTGCTGGCAGGGTCCGTTTCCTTCGACAACGCCGCTTCCTCGATCTCCAGGCGGGTCACCCGCCGGGTCAGCTCGTCGAGCTCAGCGGGCATCGAGTCGATCTCGGTTCGCAGTCGCGCGCAGGCTTCGTCGATGAGGTCGATGGCCTTGTCGGGCAGGAACCGGTCGGAGATGTACCGGTGGGACAGCACGGCGGCAGCGACCAATGCGCTGTCCTGGATGCGGACACCGTGGAAGATCTCCAGCCGTTCGCGCAGGCCGCGGAGGATGGAGATCGCGTCCTCCACGTCGGGCTCCTCGACCATCACCGTCTGGAACCGGCGTTCCAGGGCAGCGTCCTTCTCGATGTGCTTGCGGTACTCATCGAGGGTGGTGGCACCGATGAGGTGCAGCTCCCCGCGGGCGAGCATCGGCTTGAGCATGTTGCCGGCGTCCATCGCCCCTTCGGTGGCTCCCGCCCCCACCAGGGTGTGCAGCTCGTCGATGAACAGCAGGATGCGTCCCTCCGCTGCCTTCACCTCCGCCAGTACTGCCTTCATTCGCTCCTCGAACTCGCCCCGGTACTTCGCGCCGGCGACCAGGGCAGACAGGTCCAGCGAGAACACGGTCTTGTCGCGAAGGCCCTCGGGCACGTCCTCACTCAAGATCCGCTGGGCAAGGCCCTCCACGATGGCGGTCTTTCCGACACCGGGCTCGCCGATGAGGACGGGGTTGTTCTTGGTCTTGCGGGAGAGGATCTGGATGACCCGGCGGATCTCCGCATCACGCCCGATGACCGGGTCAAGCTTGCCCAACCGGGCGTCAGCGACCAGGTCACGGCCGTACTTCTCCAACGCCTCGTACGTCTGCTCGGGGGTGGCGGAGTTGACGTGCTGGTTGCCGCGGATCTTGGTGAGCGCGCTGAGGAAGCTCTCCCGGGTGACACCGTGCCCGCGCAGCACGCGGGACGCGGCACGGTTGGAGGAGTCGTCGGCGAGGGCCAGAACGAGATGCTCCACGGAGATGTAGGAGTCTTTCAGCCGCTTTGCCTCCCGCTCCGCCCGTTCCAGGGTGGAGGTGAGGCTGCGGCTCAGGTACACCTGACCGGTCTGCGGGGAGGACCCGGAGACGCTGGGCTTGCGGGCGATCTCCGCTTCGACGTCGGCGCGTACCGCTTCCACGTCAGCACCCGCTGTCTGCAGCAGTCGGGGAACCAGCCCCTCCTCCTGCTGCAGCAGTGCGAGCAGGAGATGCTCCTCGTCCGTCTCGATCTGACCGGCCAGGACCGCGATGCTCTGGGCCGAGGTGAGCGCTTCCTGCGACTTCTGAGTGAGTGAGTTCATGTCCATGGGGTGTCTCCTTCAAGTCGGATGGTCCGGTGCTGCTCGAGCTGCTCGATGCGGGCGAGCAGGTCGAGCACGAGTGCGATGCCGGCGTAGTTGACGGCAAGATCGGAGTGCAGACGCACGATGGTGCGCACGCTGGCGGGGACGGTACGGGCGAACCACAGCCGGCCGCTGGTGTCGACGTGGGCGGTGACCAGCCCCAGCTCGACGAACTTCCGCAGCGTATCCGGGTGGATACCTGCGGCCACAGCGGTCGCCGCCAGGTCGGCCCGGGCGACACGGACGGGCAGGTGATGTGAGGTCATGATCCTCTCCTGGCATCAAACGACGATTCGTCGCGGAGCTGTTCGAACAGCTCCTTCTCCTTCTTGCTGAGAGTGCGCGGAACGACGACCTTCACCCGCGCATACAGGTCTCCCGGCTGTCCTGGGCGGGGCATCCCCTGCCCGCGCAGGCGGAGCCGCCTGCCCGTGGACGAGCCGGGCGGAACGTGCACGGTGACCGGGCCGCCGGGGGTGGGCACGCTGACATCCGCGCCCAGCGCCGCCTCCCACGGTGAGATGGGAAGGTCCGTTTCGATGTCCGCGCCGCTGAGCCGGTACCGCTTACTGTCCTTCACGCGCAGCGTGACCAGCAGGTCCCCGTCCTGTCCGTCGGCGCCCGCTCCGCCTGCACCCGCGATCCGCAGCCGCTGCCCGTCGACAGCGCCCGCTGGGATGTCGATGGTGTACTCCTGCGCGCCGCCGTACGGGGACGCGACCTGCACGGTGCGCCGCCCGCCCCGGTAGGCCTCCTCGACGGTGATCTCAAGCTCCGCGGTGTGGTCGGCGCCGCGACCGAAACCACCGAAGCCGCCCCCGAAGAGGTCCTCCCAGTTCACGCTCTGCGCGCCGCCCCCGCTCCACGTGTATCGGGTGCCGCCGCTGCGGCGCGGCTGCTCGGAGGAGCGAGCCGCGTCCGCGGCAGCGTACTGCCGGAAGTTCTCACCGAACCGGTCGTACTGTGAGCGGGTTTCCGGGTCCGACAGCACATCGTGGGCTTCGCTGATCCGTTTGAAGGTCTCCTCCGCCCCCGGGGTCTTGTTGACGTCCGGGTGGAACTTGCGGGCCTTCTCCCGGTAGGCGCGGCGGATCTCCTTCTGATCCGCCGACCGGGAGACCCCCAGCGCGCTGTAGAGATCCTCCGCCATCTCCTACTCCTCATCCGGTCTGCGGGTGACCACGACCGCAGCCGGTCGCAGCATCCGCTCAGGCGTTCCGAACCCGGGGCGAGTGACGGCGAGGATGCTGCGCGGCGGGACGCTGGCATCCTCGACGACGGAGACCGCCTCGTGCAGCTGCGGGTCGAACTCCGCACCGTCGATGACAATCTCGGGGTACCCGAGTGCGCGCAACGCATCAGCGGCCTGCGCCCGGACGGCCTGCATGCCGCCCAGAACGCCCTCGTCAAGGTCCACCCCGAAGCTGAGCGCTCGGTCCAGACCGTCGACGACGGGCAAGAAGGCTTTGGCGGTGTGCCGCCGCTCCTGCTCGCGGACGGTCTCGATCTCGCGCGCCATCCTTTTGCGGAGGTTGTCGTAGTCCGCCGCCGCCCGGCGCCACCGGTCCTCGGCCGTCTCCAACTGGGCAGCGAGCGCTGCCTGCGCGGCGCGGATCTCCTCCGGGGACACGTCGGTGAGGTCGTCGTTCAGCAGGTCCACGGCCCGCGCGTCCTCGTTCTGCTCCTCGACCATCGCGATCCTCCCTCCGTGCTACTTGTCGAATTCGGCGTCGACGACGTCGTCTTCGTCGTCCTGAGCGGGCTGCTCAGCGTGGCTGGCGTTCGCGCGGGCCGCAGCAAGGGACTGCGCAACCTGCAGCAGCTCGCCGGTGCGCTCTTTCGCTTCCTGCTCGCCGACGTTGTTCTGCACTGCCTCGCGGGCCTGCGTGATGAGCAGCTCCGCGCGGGCACGCTCGTGCTCCGGCGCAGCGTCGCCGAGCTCACGCAGCACCCGCTCGACCTGGTAGGCGGCGGAGTCCAGCTCGTTGCGGGCGTCGACGGCCTGCCGCAGCGCCTGGTCGTCAGCACGGTGCTGCTCGGCTTCCTTGATCATCCGGTCGATCTCGCCCTGGTCCAGATTCGAGGTGTCGCTGATGGTGATGCCCTGCTCGGTGCCGGTGTCCTTGTCCTTCGCCGTCACGTGCAGGATGCCGTTCGCGTCGATGTCGAAGGTGACCTCGACCTGCGCCTCACCGCGAGGAGCGGGGCGGATGCCGGTGAGCTGGAACCGACCCAGCACCCGGTTGTCTGCGGCGTTCTCCCGCTCGCCCTGCAGGACGACGATGTCCACCGACGGCTGGTTGTCTTCGGCCGTGGAGAACACCTCGCTGCGTCGGGCGGGGATGGTGGTGTTGCGTTCGATGATCTTCGTCATCACGCCACCGCGGGTCTCCACACCCAGCGACAGCGGGGTGACATCCAGCAGCAGCACGTCGTCGACGTCGCCCTTGAGGACGCCCGCCTGGATGGCGGCTCCCACAGCGACCACCTCATCGGGGTTCACCGTCATGTTCGGGTCCTTGCCGCCGGTGAGCCGCTTCACGAGCGCTTGGACCGCGGGGATGCGGGTGGAACCGCCCACGAGGATGACCTCGTCGATATCGTTCTCGCTGACCTTCGCGTCGGCCATCGCCTGACGCACCGGACCGAGGCACCGCTCAACGAGGTCAGCGGTGAGGTCTTCGAACTTGGACCGCTTCACGGTCATGGTGAGGTGCTTGGGACCGCTGGCGTCGGCGGTGATGAAGGGCAGGCTGACCTGGGTCTGGGACACCGAGCTGAGCTCGACCTTCGCCTTCTCGGCCGCCTCGAACAGTCGCTGCAGCGCCTGCGGGTCGTTGCGCAGGTCGATGCCGTTCTCTTTCTTGAACTCTTCGGCAAAGTAGTCCACCAGGCGGCGGTCGAAGTCGTCGCCGCCCAGGTGGGTGTCACCGGCGGTGGATCGCACTTCGACGACCCCGTCGCCCACGTCGAGGAGGCTGACATCGAACGTGCCGCCACCGAGGTCGAACACCAGGATGGTCTCGTGGTTCTTCTTGTCCATTCCGTACGCCAGTGCGGCGGCGGTGGGCTCGTTGATGATGCGCAGCACCTCAAGCCCGGCGATGCGTCCGGCGTCCTTGGTCGCGGTGCGTTGGGCGTCGTTGAAGTACGCGGGAACGGTGATGACAGCCTCGGTCACTTTCTCACCGAGGAACTTGCTGGCGTCGTCGACGAGCTTGCGCAGCACCTGGGCGCTGATCTCCTCCGGCGCGTACTGCTTGCCGCGGATGTTGAACCGTGCTTCGCCGTTGGGGCCTTCAACGACGTCGAACCCGACGGCGTTGGCTTCCTCCTTGATCTCGTCGAAGGACCGGCCGATGAACCGCTTGGCGGACGAGATGGTGCCCTTCGGGTTGAGGATGCTCTGCCGGCGGGCAAGCTGCCCCACCAGCCGTTCACCGTCCTCGGTGAAAGCGACCACCGACGGGGTAGTGCGGGCTCCCTCCGCGTTCGGGATGACCTTCCCCTCGCCGGCCTCCCAGACGGCGATAACGGAGTTCGTGGTCCCCAGATCGATTCCTACTGCCTTGGCCATGATGGTTGTTCCTTTCTTGTCACGTGAGACACGTTTCAGGGGTCGTCAAAGAGCGCCAGGATCGACGCAGGCGCAGGGCTGATTGCCCAGAGTCAGGAAGCAGGCTGCTTCAGGGGGATCCTTCTGGACGGCGCGCTGCTCGATGGGCGTCACCACCCGCAGGCGCCTAGGTCGCGACTGGCGGTGACGCTGTCGATGCCGGGCGCCAGTCCCAGCGGCCGCATGAATTGCCCGTGGGGGGCGTTCGGCGGTGAACCACTTCGCGCCGGCGGTCGCGGACTGGGCCGCTCACCGCGCGGACGGTGAGCGGCTGGCCGCCCACGAAGCTCGATGGACTCCGACATCGAGCGCGGATCCATCTGCTCAGCGATGCTCAGGTCCGCACTTGAGGTCGCCATCTCACCACCTCCACATTTACGCTGAGTCGCTGAACCACCGTGCGGCGCATCGTCTCGCGCTGCCCGGCCGGGCATCGGCCGAGTCCGCGAGACGAAACTCGTTCTGTTGCCAGCATGGACCCCACGTAGACATTACGCAAGGCATTTGCCTGACGAACGGGGCCTGACCCGCTTTTCCGAGCCGGAATCGCTTCAGTCTGGGTTCGAGTCCCAGTGGGGGTGCCGACCGCCGAGAACGCAGAAACCGCCCTCTCCCCTGCGGGGGAGGGCGGTTTCTGCGTTGTCGGGCTCTACTTCGAAGCAGCCTTCGCCGCCTCGGCGGCCGAGACGGCGGGCTTCGCGGGAGCCTTCTTCGCCGGAGCCTTCTTCACAGGGGGCTTCTCGGCTGCGGGCTTCTCGGCGGGCTTCGCTGCGGGAGCGGCATCGGCCGCCGGGCGCGGACGCGCGGCGAACTCCTCGAAGACGCGGCGCGGGTGCTGCACCGTCTCGAGGTTGACGAGGTCGCGCCCCAGCCACAGGTTGTTCCACCAGCCCCAGAGCACGCGCCACTTGCGCTCCCACGTCGGCATCGCGAGGCCGTGGTAGCCGCGGTGCGCGATCCAGGCGACGAAGCCCTTGAGCGCGAGGTTGCCCGACTGGAAGACACCGTTGTAGAGGCCCAGGCCCGCGACGGCGCCGAGGTTCTTGTGGAAGTAGTCCTTGGTCTCCTCGCCGCGCAGCACGGCGGTGAGGTTCTTGGCGAGGCGCTTGGCCTGGCGCACGGCGTGCTGAGCGTTGGGAACGCAGTACCCGCCGACGCCGCCGCCAGACAGGTCAGGGACGGCCGAGACGTCGCCGGCCGCCCACGCGCCTTCGACGAAGGCTTCCGCCGTGCCTACGCGCAGGTCGGCACGGGTCTGGATGCGGCCGCGCTCCTCTGCGGGAAGATCTCCGCCGCGCACGACGGTGGGGTTGGCCATGACGCCCGCGGTCCAGATGATGAGGTCGGTCGGGATGACCTCACCGGTGGAGAGTGCGACGTTGCCGCCCTCAGCGCCCTGCACCTGCGTATCGAGGTGCACGTACGCACCGCGCTTGGCGAGGTCCTTGAGCACCCACTCGCTGGTCTTCTGCGAGACCTCGGGCATGATGCGACCCATGGCCTCGATGAGGTGGAAGTGGGTGTCCTCGAAGCTGAGCTGCGGGTACTTGCCCACGAGCGACGAAGCGAGCGAGCGGAGCTCGGCGAACACCTCGATGCCGGCGAAACCGCCGCCGACGACGACGACGGTCAGCAGGCGGTCGCGCTCGGGTCCGGCGGGCAGAGCCGCGGCCTTGTCGAAGTTCGACATGAGCTTGTCGCGGACCGCGACGGCCTCTTCGATGGTCTTCAGCCCGATGGCGTTGTCGGCGATGCCGGGGATCGGGAAGGTGCGCGAGACGGCGCCCGCGGTGACGACGATCTGGTCGTACGCGAACTCGTACGGCTCGCCCAACGGCGGCGTGATCGTCGCGACCTTGTTCGCGTGGTCGATGCCGGTCACCTTGGCGGTGATGACGTTCGTGCGCCCCAGATGGCGGCGGTGCGCCACGAGTGCGTGCCGGGCCTCGATCGAACCCGCCGCGACCTCGGGCAGGAACGGCTGATAGGTCATGTATGGAAGCGGGTCGACCATGGTGACCTCGGCCTCGCGCTTGCGGAGGTGCTTCTCGAGCTTCCACGCCGTGTAGAAGCCTGCGTAACCGCCACCGACGATCAGAATCTTGGGCACGCTGTTGTTCACGGTCACAGTGCTGTTCTCAGGCACAGAAGGACAACTCCTCGTCAGGCTGCTGGCGTGCTTTGCTTGCGCGCCGATCGAATACGCCGGGCAGCTGCGGTGACGCCTAGCCCTACAAGAATACCAGGGACTGTGAGCACGATGAGCGGCAGGGTACCGTACCGCAGTGAATCGATGCTCGGAACGAGCGGGGAACCCGCCTCGGACGGCGGATCCGCTGCCGGGAGCGGGGCGACCTGGACGGGCGTGACCTCGGGCTCCGGAGCCGGTGCGACGTCGGCACGGCGGTAGAGGCGCACCCATTCGGCGAGATCGCCCATCGGGTTCTCGTCGACGTGCGCGACGGATGCCTCGACCGCGGCTGCCGCGTCGAGCAGCCCGTACCCGTAGAGCGGGTCGGGAAGCTGCTCGACGCCCTCGACGGGGATCGCGGTCTTGATGATCCGGTTGATGACGTTCGCGGCATCCAGTTCGGGATGGGCCGCGCGCACGAGCGCGGCCGCGCCGGCGACGATCGGTGCTGCGCCGCTCGTACCACGCCACCGCGCCAGTTCGCCGTCGGCCGACACGCCGATCAGCCCCTCGCTGGGCGCCGCGATGCCGATCGTGATGCCCTGCGTCGACGCCTCGACGCTCGCGGTGCCGGTCTGGTCGACGCCGCCGACCGTCAGGACACCCGGGATCGTCGCAGGAGCACCGATCATCGACGTGCCGCTGCCGCGGTTGCCGGCGGCGACGACGACCACGACATCGTGCTCGTAGGCGTACAGGAACGCGTCGTCCCAGCTCTCATCCCAGTCGAGGGTGTTCGTCGTGAACGACATGTTGATGATGTCGGCCCCGTTGTCGACCGCCCAGCGGATGCCGTCGGCGACCTGATCGACGAACGGCACGGATGCCGCGGCGCCGAAACCGATCGAGACGGACAGCAGGTCCGCCTCCGGGGCGACGCCGATCATGCCCGAGCCGTCGGCCTTGCCTCGACCGGCGGCGAGGGATGCGACCCACGAGCCGTGGTCGCGGTCGACGACTCCCACCGGCGAGCGCCCGTCGGGTGAGCCGCTGCCCGACACGTCGGTGCCGCCGACGACGGCGTCCCCGAATGCGGAGGGCGCTTTGCCGATCCCCGTGTCGATGACGGCGATCGTCACGCCCTTGCCCCGTGTGGTCTGCCACGCCTCGCGGATGCCCGCGCCGTCGAGCCAGTACTCCAGGGCACGGACAGGATCGGTCGGGTCGTCCGGGATCGGCGAGGTCGGCGACGGCGAAGGCGTCGGTGCGGCTGCGGTGAGCAGAATGGATGCCGCGACCCCCGCGGCTGCGACGGTGCCGCGCAGCATCGCCTTCCAGGTCATCGCGTCGCAGCCCCCGGGTCCTCGCACTGGCAGCGCTCGGGTGACCAGCTCGAGCGCTCGAGCGCGGCATCCCCGATGGGGTTGACTCCGGGGCCCGCGGCGAGCGCATGACCGGCGAGGGCATGCAGGCACTTGACGCGCGTCGGCATGCCGCCCGCGGAGATGCCGTCGAGCTCGGGAACCTCGCCGAACTGCGCGCGGTCGTGCAGGTACGCCTCGTGGGCAGTGCGGTAGGCGGCGGCGACGTCCTCGTCGTCAGCGAGCAGGGCGGCGAGCTCCGGCATGACCTGGGTCGCCTCGAGCGTCGACATGGCCGCGGTGGCCGCGGGGTGGGTCAGGTAGTAGAACGTGGGGAACGGCGATCCGTCGTCGAGTCGGGGACTCGTCGCGACGACGGTCGGGTTGCCGCACACGCATCGGGCTGCGATGCCGACGACGCCGCGGGCCTGACGGCCGAGCTGCGCCGACACGACGGCGATCTCGGCGTGCGTGGGCGGGGCGAAGGGAGGCGTCGTCACCGTCTCAGCCTACGGGAGGCGACCCTGGGAAACCCCGGACTACTCCGCCGGGGTCGCGTTCTGAGCGAGACCGGCGCCGGCGACGGACCGCAGCAGCTGGGGCATCCAATCGGCCGGCCGCTCCTCGAGCTCGTCACTCACCGGAGCCTGCTCCTGCGGGAGCGAGGCGGGGTCGAGGTCGTTGTCGACGAGATAGGTCACCTCGCCCGGCTTGACGTAGTACAGCCGCTCGCGCGCCTGCGTGGTGATGTAGGCCGGGTCGTCCCAGCGCTCGCGCACCTGCTCGAGAGCCTCGATCTCATCGGCGCTGACCTGAACGGACGCCTCGAGGGCCGCGATCTTCTGCCGCTGATCGATGTAGGTGCCCAGAGTCGGCACGAGCACCCACGCTCCGAGCACCACGAGCGAGAGCATGATGACCATGAAGCCGGACAGGCGGATGCCGGATGCCCAGTCCCGCACATCGACCTGAGGGCGACGCGAAGGGCGCGTCGGCGCCTGCACGGACGCCGCCTGCGCACGAGAAGGGGGAACCGGACGCCTGGTCATGGTTCCCCCTTCTGTCGTGCCTACGTGCGGGCGTTCAGTGCCTCAGTTCGACGGCCTCAGCCCTGGAACCGGGGGAACGCCGAGCGACCGGCGAACACGGCGGCGTCCGCGAGGTCCTCCTCGATACGCAGAAGCTGATTGTACTTCGCGACGCGCTCGGACCGTGCGGGCGCACCGGTCTTGATCTGACCCGCGTTCGTGGCGACCGCGAGGTCGGCGATCGTGGTGTCCTCGGTCTCGCCCGAGCGGTGCGAGAGCATCGCGGTGTAGCCGGAGCGCTGGGCGAGGCTGACCGCGTCGAACGTCTCGGTGAGCGTTCCGATCTGGTTCACCTTGACCAGCAGTGAGTTGGCGACACCGCGCTGGATGCCGTCGGCGAGACGCTGCGGGTTGGTGACGAACAGGTCGTCGCCGACGAGCTGCACCTTGGAGCCGAGCGCCTCGGTGAGGAGCTTCCAGTTGTCCCAGTCGTCCTCGGCGAGGGCGTCCTCGATCGTGACGATCGGGAAGTCTCTGACCAGACCCTGGTAGTACTCGATGAGCTCGGGGCCGCTCCAGTCCTTGTTGTCGAGGCGGTACACGCCGTCGGAGAAGAACTCGGTGGCGGCGACGTCGAGACCCAGGGCGATGTCCTTGCCCGGGGTGAAGCCGGCCTTCTCGATCGCCTTGATGAGGAACTCGAGGCCCTCTCGGTTGCTGGGCAGGTCGGGGGCGAATCCACCCTCGTCGCCGAGACCGGTCGCGTAGCCGGCGGCCTTCAGCTCGCTGCGGAGCACGTGGTAGGTCTCCACGCCCCAGCGCAGCGACTCCGAGTAGGTCTCGGCGCCGATCGGGGCGAGGAAGAACTCCTGCATGTCGATGCCGTTGTCGGCGTGCTCGCCGCCGTTGATGACGTTGAACAGCGGAACGGGCAGGACGTGCGCGTTGGGGCCGCCGAGGTAGCGGTACAGCGGCAGGTCCGCGCTGTCTGCTGCGGCCTTGGCGACCGCGAGGCTGACGCCGAGGATGGCGTTCGCGCCCGTGCGCTGCTTGTTGTCTGTGCCGTCGGTCTCGTTGAGGATCTCGTCGACGATGCGCTGCTCACTCGCCTCGACGCCCTCGATAGCAGGTCCCAGCTCGTCGATGACGGCCTCGACGGCCTTCAGGACGCCCTTGCCGCCGTAGCGGGACTTGTCGCCGTCGCGGAGCTCGTATGCCTCGAAGGCTCCGGTCGATGCGCCGGAGGGAACGGCTGCCCGCTGGACGATGCCGTCATCGAGGAGCACCTCCACCTCGACGGTCGGGTTGCCGCGGGAGTCGAGAATCTCGCGTGCGCCTACAGCCTCGATGAGTGCCACGTATGTGCTCCTTGATCAGAGAGAGGATGGTGGTGGAGCGTCGTCGATCCGATCCCAGTCTAGTGCGGGGGCGGTGCGGCGCACATGCCGGTTGCGCTGGGCGTCATCCGCTGCTCAACGCACGACCGCGATGGCGACGCCGTCCCAGCCCTTCGCGCCCACCGTCTGCAGGGCCGTCGCCTCGAACCGAGGGTCCTCGCCCAGCATCCGCAGCCCGTCACGCGTGCCGGTCACGCGGGGATCGTCGGAGTCCTCGCGCACGATCTCGCCCTCGCGGCCGATGTTGTCCACGATGACCACGGTGCCGGGATGCCCGAGCCGGGCCGCCCAGTCGAGGTAGATCGTGTTCGACTCCTTGTCGGCGTCGATGAACACCAGGTCGAAGGCCGGCCCGCCCTCGAGCGTCGGCAGCACCTCGGCGCCGCGGCCGATGCGGATCGCGACCCGGTCGCCGACGCCGGCCGCGTCGAGGTTCGCCCGGGCGACCGCGGCATTGCCCGGTTCCGCCTCGATCGAGACCACCGCGCCGTCGGCGCCGACGGCGCGCGCCAGCCAGATCGTCGAATACCCGCCCAGCGTGCCGATCTCCAGCACTCGGCGCGCGCCGGAGATCGTGACGATCAGGTGCAGCAGCTTGCCGACGACCGGGGCGACCTCGATGGCCGGGAGCCCGGCGGCGCGCTGCGCGGCGAGCGCACCCTCGAGCTGCGGGTCGTGCCCCACGAGCATCTCGGAGAGGAACTCGTCGGTGCGGCGCCAGTTCTCGGGTGTGGATTCGGCCATGCCCCCCACACAACCGCGCCGCACGTCGGGCGTCAAGCGATCGGTGGATCCTCGACCAGCGGGCTCGTCGAATCGCGCAGCACGAGCGTGGGTGTGACGACCTCTCTCCGTGTCTCGCCGTCGGCGAGCATGTCGGCGAGCTGGCGCAGTGCGAGCGCCCCCATCGCCCGGCGCGGCTGATCGACGGTGGTGATGGCCGGCCGCACCTGGGCGGCGAGATCGAGGTTGTCGTAGCCGGCGACGCTGAGCCGCCCCGGCACGTCGACGCCGGCGTCGACCGCACGACCGATGAGGTCGACGGCGATGCGGTCGTTGGCGCAACACACGGCCGTCGCGGCGTCGGCCTCCCCCGCCGCCACCGCGTCGACGAGCTCCGTCGCCGTCGGGATCACCCGCACGTGCGCGCCGAGGCCGAGCTCCGCCATCGTCCTCTCGTACGACTCGCGCCGCGCGACGGCCGCCGGGCGCGGCGACCCCGGCAGATGGGCGATGCGCCGGTGCCCCAGTGCGACGAGGTGGTGCACGGCGAGCCGCATGCCCATCCGGTCGTCGTTCGACACCTGTCCCGCACCGTCGGGCAGATCGACCGGGCGGCCGACGACCACGAGCGGGAGGCGCGCGGCGAACTCGCCGATCATCGCGGAATCGGCCTGGCCCGAGACGATGACGATCCCGTCCGGCCCCAGCGACATCAGCCGCTCCAGCCGCCCGCGCAGCGCGCCCCGGTCGCGGCGGCCGTCGCCGATGACGACGGCCATGCCGTTCTCCTCGGCCGCATCCTCGACACCGTGCACGACGTCGGTGTGATACCCGCTGCGCAGGTCGTCGACGAGCACGACGACGCTCTGGCTGCGGCCGCGCACGAGCGATCGCGCCCAGGGATTCGATCGGTATCCCAGCCGGTCGGCGGTGTCGAGGATGCGGGCGCGCGTCTCCGCCCGTACGCCGGGGTCTCCCCGCACGGCGAGCGAGACGAGCGATTTCGACACTCCGGCCGCCGCGGCGACGTCGAGGATCGTCGGACGGCGTCCTGTCTGCGTGTTCACGATCCCGTCCTATCAACGCTTGGAGCGTTCCAAATGCTTCCAGCTGGAGCGTTCCACATCCGTTCATCCAGCGGTGCCCGTGCGTACATTGCGACTTCCTAGCTTCGATGTCGAACACCCCGAACGAGAAGAGCCGACGTGTCCGACCTCCCCCTGTCCCTGCGCCGCGCCCCGCGAGCACTGCTGCTCGACTTCGGCGGCGTGATCTTCCAGACCCGCAAGCGCATCGAGGGACGCGACGACTTCGCCGCCTCCCTCGTCGCCAGGGCGGAGCGCGCCGGGCGCCGCATCGACGTCGTGACCGTGCGCGCATCGCTGGATGCCGCGCTCACGGCCCTCGGCCACTGGAAGCACGCATCCAGCCGGCGGCTCGAGCCGCGCGAGATGACGCACCGCGAGGTGGTCGGCGACTTCATCGCCGCCGATCTGCCCGCTCCGATCCGCGCCCTGCTCATCGCCGAGGCCGGCGAGGTACTCGAGGACATGAACATGCTCATCTCGGACCACGAGGTGCGCCCCGGCATCCCCGAGCTGCTCGCCCTCGCCGGGGAGCGGAACATCCCCCTCGGCATCGTCAGCAACGCGCACTCGGGCCGCAGCCACCGCCGCCTGCTCGCCGCCCACGGTCTCGCCGGCGCGTTCGCCGTGCAGGTGTACAGCGACGAGGTCGGCATGCGCAAGCCGCACCCGCGCATGATCGAGCTGGCCTCCGCGGCCCTCGGCGTCTCCCCGGCGGACGCCTGGTACGTCGGCGACACGCAGGACCGCGATGTCGTCGCGGGCCGCCGCGCCGGCGCCGGCGCCGTCGTGCTCACCGCGAGCAAGCACACCGACAACCCGCCCTTCGGCGTCGCCGACACCGCCGATGCCGTCTTCCCCACGCCCGAGGGCCTGTACGAGGCGCTCCGCGCCGCAGAGCCTCCGCTCGCCGCGGCTCCCGCCCCGGCCGCCGCGCCCCGCGACGACCGCACCGCGCTGCTCATCGACCACGGCGGCGTCATCTCGTCGTCGACGCCGGACGACGCGCTGCTCGACGCTTTCTGCGTCGACCTCGCCCGGTTGCTCGACGGCGACGACGAGCGCGTCGACGCCGTCCGCGCCCGTGGCCTCATCGCCGCCGGTCGAGCCCGGCACCGCGAGTTCAAGGCGCGCGAGCGCCTCTCGCCAGACGGCATCCGCGAGATGGACGCCACGACGTTCTGGCGCGACCTCGTCGGCGACGGCCTCTCGCCGCGCGCGCGGGCCGTGCTGGAGGCCGAGGCCCACGATCTGATGTTCCGATACGGCCGCGCGAAGAGCCGGCGCACCCTGCGCACCGGCATCCGAGCCCTCCTCGAGCAGTGCGCGGCCGACGGCACGACCGTCGTCGTCGTGTCGAACACCATCAGCGGCCGTGCCGTGCGCGCCGAGTGCGCGGCGCACGGCCTCGACCACCTCATCGCCGCCTACGTCTGCTCCGATGAGAACGGCTTCCGCAAGCCCGACCGGCGCATCGTCGACGAGGCGCTCCTCATCGCCGACGCCGCCCCCTCGCGCACCTGGTTCTTCGGCGACAAGCCGCAGAACGACGCGGCCGCGGCGCAGGCGCTCGACGTCGCGCGGCGGGTGCTCGTGCGCGGCGGCACCACCGACGACGACGCGCTGGACGCCGCTGCGGCCTCCGGGCTCGCGACCGATGTCGTCGACTCCGCGAGCGACCTCGCAGACCTCATGACCTCCGCTCGTGACGCCGTCGGCATCGCGATTCCGTGACACCTCGCCCTGAAGGAGACCGCACCATGACCGACACCACGAGCGACTACCGCCGCGAAGGAGCCCTGCGCGGCATCGGCTCGCCCGGCGGAGATCTCACCACGCCGCAGAAGCTGATGATCTTCGTGCTCTCGATGGCCCTGTTCGGGCTGGCGAACATCATCCTCGAGATCGTCCCCGATATCTCGATCGGCCCGATCGACGTCTCCGTCGCGTACTTCGTGTTCGTGCCGCTGACGATGGTCGCCCTGTTCAGCCCGTTCTGGGCGGCGCTGGGCGCGCCGATCGGCGAGATCATCTTCACCGACCTGCTCATGGGCGACTTCTCGGGCCTCAGCGAGGTCGAGGGCTTCATCCAGATGTTCCTCGCGCTGTACATCGCGGGAACGCTCATCCGCAACCCGCGCTCGCGCACGCAGATCTGGATCGGCGCGATCACCGTCGTCGTCATCGACAAGGTGCTCTCCGCCGTCGTCGATCTCTCCAAGGTGTGGATCGGCCTGGAGGACCCGGAGTTCGTCGAGGGCCTGCCCCAGTCGCTCCTGGCCATCGAGGGCATCGGCTTGGGCGTGGACATCATCATCAGCGGCATCCTGTTCGGCGCGATCCCCGCGATGTGGCTGATCCCCGCGCTGCACGGCCGCATCGAGCCGCTGCTGGGCGTGCGCCCCCGCGTGCCCGGCGAACCCATCCCGGGTGCCGCGCCGAAGGCGGGCTGGTTCGTCGCCGCCGCCGTGCTGCTGGCCATCGCGAGCTTCTTCTTCGCCTTCCTCGAGGCCTGGGACGTCTCGATCGGCTCGGTGGAGACCGACCTGCGCGGACAGTTCGGCGACGGCTTCCTCTGGGTGAGCGTCGGCGCGATCGTCGTCGCCGTCGGCGTCGCCGTGCTGCTGTTCCGCTCGCAGCGCAAGAAGCAGGGGAACTGACGTGTCCGACCCCGTCATCGTCATCGAAGACCTGTCGTTCCGGTATCCCGGCGCCGACTCCGATGTGCTCCGCAACGTGAACCTCACCATCGAGCGCGGCGACTTCGTCGCGATCGTCGGAGGCAACGGCGCGGCCAAGACCACCCTGTGCAAGACCTTCAACGGGCTGATCCCGCACTACTGGTCCGGTGAATTCGCAGGCATCGTCACGGTCGACGGGGTCGACACCTACACGTCGAGCGTCTCCGAGCTGTCGACGCGCGTCGGGTACGTCTACCAGGACTTCCAGAATCAGCTCGTGCGCCCCACGGTGCGCGACGACGTCGCCTTCGGCCCGATCAACTTCGGGCGCTCCTCCTACCGCGAGGACTCCGAAGCGGCGTTGGACAGCCTCGGCATCGCGGGTCTCGCCGATCGGCACGTCTGGCAGCTCTCCGGCGGGCAGGCGCATCTGACCGCGCTCGCCGGTGCGCTGGCCCTGCACCCCGAGGTCATCATCGTCGACGAGCCCGTCGCCGAGCTCGACCCGGCCCGCGCCGAGGAGATCTACGAGCGGCTCGCCGCGCTCAACCGCGATCACGGCGTCACGGTCATCACGATCGAGCACCACGCCGAGTTCGTCGCCCGCTACGCCCGATCGGTCGTGCTCATGGCGCACGGCTCACCCGTCTGGCATCTCCCCGTCGACGACGCCCTGCGGCGCACCGACGAGCTCGAGATGCACGGCATCCCCGCCCCGCAGGCGGTGCAGCTCGTGCGCGGCCTCGGCCTCGATGCAGCGCCGCGCACGCCCGCCGACGCCGCAGCGCTGCTGGCCGATCGTCCAATCGCCCCGGATGCCGTCGTGCCGGCCGCGTCCGATGTCGCACCCGGCCGGGTCATCGCCGATGCGCGCGGGGTGACACACGGCTACAAGGCCGTCGGCGGCGGCATCACCCGCGTGCTCGACGACCTCAGCACGACGCTGCGCAGCGGCGAGCGCATCGCGCTGGTCGGCGGCAACGGTGCCGGCAAGTCGACGCTGCTGAAGCTGCTCGCCGGCATCATTGTCGCCCGCGATGGCGAGGTGACGATCGACGGCCGCAGTACCCGATCGGTCTCGGCCCGCGAGATGTCGAGCACCGCGGCCTATCTCGCGCAGCATCCGCAATTGATGTTCCTCAAGGGCTCGGTGCGCGACGACATCGCACTGTTCCCGCGCTCGCGACGGCTGCCGGATGCCGAGGGCATCGTCGACCGCGTCATCGACCGCGTCGAGCTGCATGAGCTCGCGCACCGCGACGGCCGCACGCTCTCGGGCGGCCAGCAGCGCCGGGCGACGCTCGGCATCGGCCTGGCCATGCGCCCGAAGCTGCTGCTCCTGGACGAGCCCACCTCGAGCCTGGACACGCGCAGCCGCGACGACGTCACGACGATGCTCGCCGAGCTCGCCGATTCGATCGAGTGCACCGTCGTCGCCACGCACGACATGCAGCTGGTCGCCGAATGGGCCAGCCGGGTGCTCGTGCTCGAGGGCGGCCGCATCATCGCCGACGTCGCCCCGCGCGAGCTGTTCTCCGACACCGAGCTGTGGCAGCGGGTGGGACTGCGTCCGCCGCAGATCAGTCTGCTCGGGCGCGAGCTCGGCCTCGCCCCGGTGCCGCTCTCGGTCGCCGAGTTGTTCGACGCCTATGACGCCTGCGCCGCCGACACGACGGCGCAGGTGGCCTGATGGCACGCGTCCACCACGACGTCCTCTCCGTCGAATGGGTCAAGCTCGAGCTGATCCGCACCGCCTACGCGACCCGGGGCGGGCTCTTCGCCTCGATGGATCCCCGCGCCGTCGTCGTCTGGTACATCGGTCTCGCGATCGTGCCGTGGTTCACGCACAACATCACGGTGCTGGCCGGGCTCTTCGCCATCGGCGTCGTCTCGATCATGCTCGCCAGGGTCGGCCCGCTCATCCTCGGCCTGTTCGTGCTCGGCATGGGCATGGAGGTCGTCTACATGTCGGTTGCGGCGTGGCTGTTCGGCGGCAACGTCGACACGCTCATCGCGCTGGCCGCCCTCAACCTCAAGCTCGGCGTCGTAGCGCTGGCGAGCATGGCGGCGTTCGTGTCGCTCGATCCCGAGAAGCTCTCCGACGCGCTCATCGCGTTCCGCGCGCCGCAGATGCTCGCCTTCGGCGTGAGCTACGGCTACCGGATGCTGCCGATCCTCATCGAGGAGTTCAGCACCGTGTTCGAGGGCTACCGTCTGCGCACGGCCCCGCCGCGCACGCGCGGACTGCTGGGCTGGCGGGTCGGTGCGCAGTGGGCGCAGATGGCGGTGCTGTCGTTCTACCCGATCTTCCTCAACACGGCGAAGTCGGTGCGCACGACCGTCGAGGCGCTCGAGACCCGCGGGTTCACGCACGCCGGATCGGACGCCGCGGGCCGGCGCATCCGCATGGCGAAGCTGCGGATCCGGCCGCGCGACATCATCGTCATCGTCGTGACCGCGATCGTCGTCGTGCTCGCCTTCGCGGCCGGCGCCGCCTGGCCGCTCTACCGCTGAGCGATCAGTCCCGGGGTGCCGACAGCAGGCGCCCCGGGGCTCCGGCGAGCTCGGGCTGATGGCGGAACTGCCTGGTCAGCGCGAGCACGACGACGACGATCGCGCAGACGATCCACCCGGCAACGCCGAGCGGGCCCGCCAGCGCCATGTCGAAGGTCGTGCCCGCGGCGAAGAACAGCGCGATCATGCCGGCGGCCGCGTTCATCGCGCCGTGCGCGAAGACCGCCGGCCACAGTGATGCCGAGCGCAGGCGCAGCCAGCCGAGCAGGATGCCCCAGGCGATGCAGCCGCCGACCATGAACAGCACGCCGGTGATGTCGTACCGGCTGAAGTTGTAGCCGAGCAGGATGACGGGCGCGTGCCAGAGGCCCCAGATGGCGCCGCTGATCAGCAATGTCGGCCAGGTGCCCAGCGGACGCAGCGCCGGCACGAGGAATCCGCGCCAGCCGAGCTCCTCGCCGAAGGCGAAGAGCGCGTTGATGGTCGCCGCCGCGAACGGGATGGTGAGGAACTGCGAGGCGATCAGGACGATCGTCGGCGGCAGCGGAGTGCCGTCGGGCACGGACGCCGCGATGAGCTCGGCATAGCCCGAGAACTGAGTGAGGTCGAGCGTCACCCAGCCGAAGGCGGCGGCGACGGCGACGGATGCCGCGATGACGACGACCGGTCCGAACAGGCCGGCCACCATCATCCACACCACGCGCTTCGCCGGACGCAGCGGCCACATTCCGAGGAAGCGCAGGCGCTCACCCTTCGGCACGCGGCGCAGTGCGAACAGCACGATCACCACGGCGAGCGCCGGGGTGAACATCATGGCGTAGATGAGGAGTCCGGCGAGCGGGTGCGCGAGGCCGGTGCCGGAGAGCCAGAGCGGCAGGGCGACGAGCCAGGCGAGACCGAGGGCGAGCACGACGAACGAGACGGTGGCGGAGGGTCGGATGCGGGTCATGAGCGGTCGTCCTTCGATCGGAGGCGGACGGTCTCGAGCGCGGCGGCGGCCTCGGCGGCCCCGTCGACGGTGATGATGAACACGCGGCCGTTCGCACGGGTGACCTGCAGCGCCTCGCCGGCGCGCAGCACGACGCCGCGGCGGCCGTCGACGGCGATGCGCCATCCCCAGCCGCCGAACTCGCGCAGCGGATCGATCGTCACCGTCGCGACGTCGTCGATGTCGTCGAGCGGGATGCGGGTGCGCGGCCACGGGATGAGCGAGCGCACGCGCAGGCCGCGCTGGTCGACGCGCACCCGGAACACGAGCATCGTCGCGGTGAGCGCCGGCACGGCGAGCGCCGCCCAGCCGCCGATGTCGGGGGCGTCGGCCGCGTCGGCGAGACCGCGCTGGATGCCGGCGGTGCTGAGCAGCAGCAGGGCGAAGCCGGCACCGAGGCCGAGGTTCATCGCGCCCAGGAGCTTCGAGGTCGCCGACCATGCCCGCACGGGAGGCTTCGCGCTCGACTGCGGCATCCGAGGGCTGACGACGGCGAGGAGCACGTCGAACAGGAGCATACCGCCGCAGACGGCGAGCAGCACCGGCAGGAATGTCGCGCGCGGCAGGAAGCCGTCGACGCCGTCGGTGCCCCAGTGCGTCGCGATCGGATCGGGCAGCTCGGGCAGCCAGGCGAGCACGACGACCGCGGCGAGCGCGAGCAGCGCGAACGGCGCGATGACTCCGACCCGGATGAATGCGGTGCGCGACCGGCGGACGTCGGCGGCGAGCGGGACGTCGGTCATGGAGCGTTCTCCTTCACGAGTGAGGCGAGAGTGGTCGGCGAGACGCCGAGGGCGGCCGCGCGGGCGACGAGGGCGCGCACGTCGTCGGCGAGCTCGGCGAGAGGCGCGGCGCCGCGGGAGATCACCGCTCCCCGGCCGCGGCGGAGGTCCACGAGCCCCTCGTCGCGCAGCTGCTGGTAGGCGTGCAGCACCGTGTGCACGTTGATGTCGAGGGCGTCGGCGACCTCGCGTGCGGCGGGGAGTCGATCGCCTGGTCCGAGTCGGCCCGAGAGGATGTCGGCGCGCACGGAGGCGGCCACCTGGTCGAAGATCGCCGCGGCGCTGTCGGCATCGATCCGGACGAGCATGTCATCTCCACTAGTTATAGAGAAACTATATCAACTAACGGACTCCTCCAAACCTTTCGGCCGAGTGCCGTGCCACGGCCACACTGGCGGCATGAAGATCACTCCGCGCCGCCTCGCCATCGGCATGAGCCTGTGGGCGCCCAACCTCTTCAGCGGCATCCGGGTGCGACGGTTCAGCGAGGACTGGACGCACGCGACGGTCGAACTGCACGTCAACCTGTTCACCCGCAACTACGTCAAGACGGCCTTCGGCGGATCCATGTCGGCGATGACCGACCCGTACTACTTCATGCTCGTGATGCACCAGCTCGGGCGCGACTACGTCGTGTGGGACACCCGCGGCGAGATCGAACTCCTCAAGCCCGGCCGCGGCGTGCTGACCGCCCACTTCCATGTCTCCCCCGAGCGGGTGGCCGAGATCCGCGAGAAGGCGAAGGGTGGCAGAAAGGTCCTCGAATGGTTCGAGACCGAGATCACCGACCGAGACGGCGATGTCGTCGCCAGGGTGCGCCGCGAGGTGTACATCCGCGAGAAGAAGCGGGTCACGGCCGCCCGCAGCGCGTGAGCACCGGCCGTTCACCTGCCCGTGCCACGATGAGCGGGTGCAGCTCGCCAGACACCTGACCCTCACCGACGCCGTGGCTGTGGGACTCGGTTCCATGATCGGGGCCGGAGTGTTCGCGGTGTGGGGACCGGCGATCGAGGCTTCCGGCTCCGGGATCTTCCTCGCCCTCGCGATCGCTGCCGTGGTCGCGTTCTGCAACGCCACCTCGTCGGCGCAGCTCGCCGCCGTGCATCCGGTCGCCGGCGGCACCTACGCGTACGCGCGCGCCGAGATCGGGCCATGGTGGGGATACATCGCCGGGTGGTGCTTCGTGATCGGCAAACTCGCCAGCTGCGCCGCGATGGCGATGACCTTCGCCGCGTACGCCGCTCCCGCCGGGTGGGAGACGCCGGTCGCAGCCGTCGCCGTCGCCGCTCTCGCGACCGTGAACTGCTTCGGCGTCACCCGCACGGCACTGCTCACCCGCATCCTCGTCGTCGTCTCGCTGCTGGGGCTCGCCGTCGTCGTCGCGGTCGGGTTCGCCTCGGCGCCGTCCGCCTCACCCGTACCTCTCGCCGACCTCACCGCCTACGGCGTGCTGCAGGGCGCCGGCCTGCTGTTCTTCGCCTTCGCCGGATACGCGAGGATCGCGACGATGGGCGAAGAGGTCACGGACCCGGCCCGGAGCATCCCGCGTGCGATCGTGCTCGCGCTCTCGGGAGCGCTGGTCGTCTATGCGCTCGTCGCCGTCGTCGTCGTGCTGACGCTCGGCGCGGATGCCGCAGCGAAGTCCGCACCGCTCGCCGCCGTGGTCGATGCGGCAGGGCTCACGGTGCTCGAACCCGTCGTCCGCATCGCGGCGGCGGCAGCATCCCTCGGCGCGCTCCTGGCTCTCCTGACGGGCATCGGCCGCACGACCCTCGCGATGGCCAGGGAATCCGATCTGCCGCGGTTCCTCGCCGCGGTGCACCCGCGCTGGCAGGTCCCGTACCGGGCCGAGATCGCCGTCGCGATCATCGTGATCGTCGTCGTGCTCGTCGCCGATCTCCGCGGTGCGATCGGATTCTCGTCGTTCGGCGTGCTGTTGTACTACCTCATCGCGAATGCGGCGGCGTTCCGGCAGTCGGGGGCCGCGCGACGGTACCCGCGGGCTCTGCAGGTGCTCGGTGTGCTCGGATGCCTCGTGCTCGTGAACACCCTCCCGCTGCTGGCGTCACTGATCGGCACGGGGGTCATCCTCGTCGGCGTCGCGTACCGGATCCTGCGGCTGCGGTTCACGCGCGCACGGGCTGTCTGAGAGCCACCTCCACCGCGGGCAGCAATGCCTCCGCCGTGCGACGGTAGCCGGCGGCGCTCGGGTGGAACCTGTCGAGGCTGAACATCTCGTCGGGCTGCTCCCGGAAGGTCGGGCCCACGGTCAGCCGGAGATCGACGGGCACCGCGCCGGTGCGCCAGGCGACCCTCGTCTGCTCGAGCGCGAGCCGGCGCGACATCCGCGAGAGCAGGGCGCGCAGCGGCTGCGGGACGGGCTGCAGCGTGCCGAGGTCGGGACAGGTGCCCACGACGACCGGGGTGCCGAGGTCCTGCAGACGTGTGATGGCCCGTTCGAGCTCGTTCGCCGCCGACCACGGCGGAACCATGTGCGTGACGTCGTTGCCGCCGACGACGATCACGGCGACGTCGGCGCGGTATCCGTCCGGGAGCGCGTCGAGCTGTCCGGCGAGCGCCGTGGACTCGGATCCGACCACCGCCGCGGTCCGCAGGCGCACCGGGCGCAGCATCCGCTTCGCCACCGCCTTCGCGATGCGCCCGCCGAGAGTCTCCTTGCGGCGCTCGGCGCCGAGTCCCGCCGCCAGCGAGTCGCCGAGCAGGAGCAGGTCGATCGGCGCGCCGTCTAACGACCTCTTCCACACCCGATCGGCGTCCAGCGACACCTCGCCGAGCGGCTTGCCGATGCGGTGGCGAGCGATCGCAGCCTGGCGGGTGAGCAAGGCGCGGACGCCGAGCGCGGCGAGGCCGAGCGCCGCCACGGCCGCCAGGACGCGCACCCTGATCATGCGCCCATTCGAGCGGACGCGCGTGAACGCGGCATGAACGCCCGCCGTCCTCACCGTGCGATCGTCATGTCACCGCAACAGTTGGATCACCGTCGGCCATCCGACGAACAGGATGACCGCCACCGCGGCGCAGTTCACCAGCACCGTGAACCAGTAGACGACCCGGAACGCCTGCTTGACGGTCTTGTGACGCAGTCGCTGCTGTGCGAGCCAGGCACCCGGCCACCCGCCGAGCACCGCAAGGAGATGCAAGCCGGCCTCACTCGTCCTCCAATCTCCCCGCCGAGCCGCTCGCTTGTCTCTCGCGTAGACGGCATAGGTGATGAGGTTCAGGAGCAGGAGCGCGCCGAGCAGCCAGATCGGGATGCGCTCGGTGGACCAGCCCCAGGCCAGCACGGAGATCCACGCCGCCATGAGGACGATGGCCACGACGAGTCCGGCGCGGCCCGGCGAGCGCCTGCCGCCACGGGCAGTGCGGCTCGGTGCCCGCTCGGGGTACCGAGCCGCGGGCGCACCGGCAACCGAGCGCACGTCGACGGCGCGCGGACCCTTGCCCTCGATCTGGATCTCCGAGAACTCGACGCGAACGCCCTCGGCTGGGATGACGCCGCGCACGTCCCGAACGTGCACGAACGCGTCGCGCTGATCCGGGCGGCGGATGAAGCCGAAGCCGCGGTCGGCATCCCAGCGATGAATCGTCCCCTGAACGCGCATGAGAGGTGCTCAGGCGAGCGGCTTGATCTCAAGCGCGCCGACGGCGGCACCGGCCGAGACCGTCGCGAAGGCGGTGTAGCCGTCGGCCGCGGAGCGGTCCAGCAGGCCCTTGAAGTTCTTCACGCGACGCTCCAGACGCACCCGGCCGTGCTCCATCAGTGCGGTCTTGTGCGCGATGAGCTCTGCCAGCGGCACGTCGGCGTCGTGCACGAGCACGATCGCCTGGGCTCCCGCATCCGACTGCGGCTCGAGCAGGTCGGCGAGGCGCTCGAATCCGAGGGAGAATCCGACGGCGGGGATCTGCTGGCCGAGGAACCTGCCGATCATGCCGTCGTAGCGGCCGCCGCCGCCCAGCGAGTACGACACGGACGGATGCGCGAGCTCGAAGATCGTGCCCGTGTAGTAGCCCATGCCGCGCACGAGGAACGGGTCGAAGACGAGCGGGATCTCGGCGTCCGACCCCGCGCCGGCGGCGACGGCCTCGCCGATGCCGACCAGATGCGCGACGATCTCGTCCGGCGCGTTCTCGGGCAGGGCGTTGCGGATCTGCGCCTCGCCGTAGGGGTTGTACTCCATGGTCTGCGGGCGGCGCAGATACGCGTCGAAGGCCTCGACGGCGGATGCCGTGGCACCCCGCTCGCGAAGCTCGGCGACGATCCCGTCCGGACCGATCTTGTCGAGCTTGTCGATCGTGATGAGCACGCCGGGGCGCTCGTCGGCCGCGAAGCCGAAGGCGTCCAGCATCCAATCGAGCACGCGACGATCGTTGATGCGCACGCTCGCGCCCTCGAGCCCGAGGGCGGCGAGCGCATCCAGCGACGCGACGATCAGCTCGGCCTCGGCGCGCGCGGAGTCGTCGCCCATGATGTCGATGTCGCACTGCACGAACTGGCGGTAGCGGCCCTTCTGCGGGCGCTCGGCGCGCCACACCGGCCCGATCTGGATCGCGCGGAACACAGCCGGCAGCTGCCCGCGGTTGCTCGCGTAGAACCGGGCGAGCGGGACGGTCAGGTCGTAGCGCAGGCCCAGGTCGCTCAAGGCTGCGGGGTCGTCGGCGCCGGCGCGGATCGCCTCGGCATCAAGCCCGCGGCGCAGGATGTTGTACGAGAGCTTCTCGTTGTCGCCGCCGATCCCGGCATGCAGGCGGTCGTACTCCTCGACGACGGGCGTCTCGATCTCGTCGAAGCCGTGCGCCAGGTAGCGCTCGCGGATCACGGCGAGCAGGCGCTCTCGGCGAGCCTTGTCGGCGGGGAGGATGTCGCGCATGCCGCGCGGCGGGTTCACAGTAGCCACGTCTCCATCTTTCCAGGCATCTCCCGCCGCTCGCACACCAGCACAGCTTCGGATGCCGGACGCGACACGCCGCGGCGCACGCTCGCCGCGCGGCGTGCCGCCGCCGAGCTCCGAAGTTGTGCACGCGGTGCCACGTCAGCGCTCCGCCGAGGCTCAGGCCTCGGCGGAGCGGACCTCGTCCTCCAGCGTCCGCAGACGCTCGCGCAGGGCGCGCTCGGCATCCCAGCCGTTCGCGCGTGCCGTGGCGGTGAGCATGAGCAGCATGTCGCCGAGCTCGTCCTCCGACTCCGGTGCGGCGCCGATCTCAGCGGCGTCGTGCGCGGCGAGCGCGACGTCGTCGCCCGCCCCGACCCTCGCCGCCCTGCCGAGCACCTTCTGGGCGCGGGCGAGTGCCGGCATCCCGGCGGGCACGCCGTCCAGAACGCTGCGCCGTTCGCGCTTCTCGGCCGCCTTCGCTGCGTTCCAGTGCACGAGCACCTCCTCGGGCGTGGTCGCGACCGCGCCCGCGAAGACGTGCGGATGCCGCCTGACCATCTTCTCCGTCAGAGTCTCCGCCACATCGTCGATGTCGAACGGATCGTCGGGGTCCTGCGCGGCGATCGCGGCGTGGAACAGCACCTGCCACAGCAGATCGCCGAGCTCCTCGCGCAGGTCGGCACGGGTGCCGTCCTCGACGGCGTCGATGACCTCGTGCGACTCCTCGATGAGGTACGGCACCAGATCGCGGTGCGTGATCTGCTGCGACCACACGCAGCGCTCGCGCACGGCCTTCATGGTCTCCGCTGCTGCGCGCAGTGCGTCGGTCATGGCATCCTCTCCGAGATCCGGACGGTCAGGAACTCGCCGCGGTGACACGGCGATGCCACGCAGCCCTCGACGAGACGATGATCCCCGAGAGCGCGAGGGCGATGAGTGAGCCGACGAGCACACCGAGGATCGCCTGGTCGCGCGTCGCGGCGTCATCGGCGAACGCGAGGTTCGCCAGCAGCAGCGACACGGTGAACCCGATCCCGCCCAGCGTGCCTGCGGCGACGAGATCGGTGATGGTCAGAGCCGGCGGCTGCCCGTGCGACCCGACCCGCACGGCGATCCAGCCGAAGACCGTGATGCCGATGATCTTGCCGACGGGGAGCGCGAGGGCGATGCCGAAGAACGCCGGCGAGAGCTCGGCGGGCGAGACCGCCGGGATCACGACGAACGCGGCGACGAACGCGAAGATCGGGAGGATCCCGCCGTTCACCCACGGCTCGAGCGCGTACCGGGCACGCATCGACGGCGACTGGGCGATGGCCAGACCCAGCATGACGCCGGCGATCGTGGCGTGGATGCCCGAGAGCAGCACGAACAGCCAGACGAGGATGCCGACGACGATCATCGCTGCCACGATGAAGCCGGTGTTCCGCTCGGGAAGCATCCGCGAGAGGAAGCCGAAGACGACCACCCCGACGACCGCCAGCAGCAGGTGCAGCCAGTTCAGATCGTGGGCGAACAGCACGGCGATGAAGACGATGCCGATGATGTCGTCGAGGATCGCGAGCGCGAGGAGGAACACGCGCACGGCGGCGGGCAGGCCCTTGCCGAACACGGCGAGCACGCCGAGCGCGAAGGCGATGTCGGTCGCCGTGGGGATCGGCCAACCGGATGCCGTCGCCTCTCCCCCGGCGATCAGCAGGTAGACGATGATCGGCACGAGCACGCCGCCGGCCGCGGCGATCGCCGGCTGCAGCGCCTTGCGGAAGGAGTTCAGCTCGCCCCGGGTCAGTTCGTACTGGAGCTCCATCGCCACGACGAAGAAGAAGATCGCCAGCAGGCCGTCCGAGATCCAGTGCGCGACGGACAGGTCGATGCCCGTGCCGGGAATGGCGATGTGCGACTCCAGCACCGCGGCGACGGGGGCATGCGTGGGCAGATTCGCCAGAAGCAGACCGAGCGCGGCGGCCGCCAGCAGGAGCACGGCGGGGAACTGCTGGGAGCGGAGGAGGTTCCGGGAATCAGACATCGGCTCCATGCTATTCCCGCCCCGTCGCACGGCGTCACGTGGTCAAGCGGCCCCACGGCCCGCGGCTAACCTCGAAGAGTGACCCCCGAACCCACCCACACTGAGGCCATCCGCGTCATCGGGCGATTCGAAGCCGAGCGCGGGATCCCCGACGAGATGCGTGCGGACGTGCGCATGCTCGGCGCCCTGCTCGGGCAGGTGCTGCAGGAATGCGGCAGCCCCGGGCTCTTCGAGGACGTCGAGCGGCTGCGACTTGCGACCATCCAGGCGTACGAAGAGGACACCGCTCTGGTCCCCGGAACCGGCGCGTTCGATCGCGCGACCGAGATCGCCGAGTCGTTCAGCGTCGAGCGCGCCGACGAGGTCGCGCGGGCGTTCACGTGCTACTTCCACCTCGTGAACCTCGCCGAGGAGCACCAGCGCGTTCGCGTGCTCCGCGAGCGTGCCGGGCAGCCGGCGCCGTCAGACGAATCCGCGGGCGCCAGGATCCCCGACACCCTCGCCGCCGCGTACGCGCAGCTGCGCGGCGAGGTCGGCGACGACGAGGCGCAGCGGCGCCTGTCCGGACTCCGGTTCCACCCGGTGTTCACCGCTCACCCGACCGAAGCACGCCGTCGGGCCGTGTCGACGAGCATCCGCCGGCTCTCGGAGCTCCTCACCGACCACGATGCGGCCAGTGACGGCGGCGCGGAACAGCATCGCGCCCGGCGCCGGATGCTGGAGGAGGTCGACACGCTCTGGCGCACCGCTCCCCTGCGCGCCCAGAAGCCCTCGCCCACCGACGAGGTCCGCACGGTCATGTCGGTGTTCGATGAGACCCTGTTCACGACCGTTCCGCACGTCTACCGCCGCATCGACGACGCGCTGCGCGGCGAGGAGTCTGGGGCGAGCGCTCCCGTCGTCCCCGCGTTCGTCCGCGTCGGATCGTGGGTGGGCGGCGACCGCGACGGCAACCCGTTCGTCACGGCATCCGTCACACGGGAGGCGGCAGACATCGCCGCCGACCACGTGCTGCGCGGTCTCGAGCGCGCGCTCGACCGGATCGGCCGCAGCCTGACGCTCGACGCCGAGGGAACCCCGCCGAACGCCGATGTCACGGCCCTGTGGGATGCCTTCGCCGCCGCGCAGCCGGACGTCGCTGCCGAGATCGCCGCACGGTCGCCGGAGGAGCCGCATCGGCGCGCCGTCCTGTCGTTCGCCCGCCGCGTCGCCGCGACCCGCCTCGGCTCGGCGAACCCGTATTCCGCGCCGGAGGAGCTGCTGGCGGACCTGCGAGCGGTACAGGCGTCGCTCGTGGAGTCCGGCGCCAAGCGGCACGCGTTCGGCGGCGTCCAGCATCTGATCTGGCAAGTGGAGACGTACGGTTTCCACCTCACCGAACTCGAGGTGCGCCAGCACTCGCAGGTGCATCGCGCGGCACTGGCCGAGCTCGACGCCGGCGACGAGCTCAGTGAGCAGACCCTCGAGGTGCTCGAGGTGTTCCGCGCGATCGCCGGCATCCAGCAGCGCTACGGACTGCGTGCGGCCGGACGGTACGTCGTCTCGTTCACGCAGTCCGCCGAGGATCTCGCGAACGTGCACCGCCTCGCCCGGCACGCGCTCGGCGACGACGGCCCCGTACTCGACGTCGTACCGCTGTTCGAGACGTTCGCCGATCTGCAGGCGGCCCCCGGAATCCTCGCCGAGGTGGTGGAGTTCCCGGAGTTCCGCGCACGGATGGCCGCGACCGAGAACCGCCTCGAGGTCATGCTCGGGTACTCGGACTCGTCCAAGGACGTCGGCCCCGTCGCCGCGAACCTCGCGCTCTACGAGGCGCAGGAGAAGATCGCGCAGTGGGCGCAGGATGCCGGTATCGCGCTGACCCTGTTCCATGGCCGCGGCGGCGCGCTCGGCCGCGGCGGGGGCCCTGCGAACTCGGCCATCCTCGCCCAGCCCCCGCACTCCGTCGACGGCCGGTTCAAGCTCACCGAGCAGGGCGAGGTCATCTTCGCCCGCTACGGCGAGCCGGCGATCGCCATGCGGCACATCGACCAGGTCGCCGCCGCCACGCTGCTCGCCTCGTCGCCGACGATCGAGGAGCGCACCAGCAGCGCCGCCGCCCGCTTCGCGGACGTCGCGCAGGTGATGGATGCCGCATCCCGTTCGCGTTTCTTCGACCTTGTGAAGGCCGACGGCTTCGCGCCGTGGTTCGCCACCGTGACGCCGATGGAGGAGATCGGGCTGCTGGCGCTGGGCTCGCGGCCCGCTCGCCGCGGCCTGTCCGTCGAGTCGCTCGAGGATCTTCGGGCGATCCCGTGGGTGTTCGCCTGGACGCAGGCTCGCATCAACCTCGCCGGCTGGTTCGGGCTCGGCACCGCGCTCGAAGCCGTCGGAGACGAGGCGCGCCTCGTCGAGGCGTACCGTGATTGGCCGCTGCTGCGCACGATGGTCGACAACGTCGCGATGAGCCTCGCGAAGACCGATGAGCGGATCGCGCGGCGCTATCTCGCCCTCGGCGACCGCGACGACCTCGCCCAGCTCGTGCTCGACGAGCTGGCGCTGACGCGCGAATGGGTCATCCGTCTCACCGGCGGAAGCGTGCTGCTGGAGAACAAGCCCGTCCTCCAGCGGGCGGTGGCGCTGCGCAGCCCGTACGTCGACGCACTGTCGCTGCTGCAGCTGCGCGCCCTGCGCGAGCTGCGCTCCGCCGCATCCGCTCCGGAAGGATCCGGCGCCGACGACGAACAGCGCCGACTGCTGCTCCTCTCGGTCAGCGGTGTCGCCGCCGGCCTGCAGAACACCGGGTGAGCGTCACCCGGAACACCGCACCGAAATCTGCGGGGTAAGGTGAAATCTCGCGCCCGATCCGGCGCCTCGATTCACGCGACACGATCGCCCCCTCAGCCACAGAACCAGAAAGCCGTCCCCGCGTGACCGCCACTCTCACCGACTTCCACCCGCTCGCCGAGTCCGTCCAGCCCGTTTTCGACACTGTGCTCGCCCGCAGCCCGCACGAGCCCGAGTTCCAGCAGGCCGTGCACGAGGTCCTCGGCACGATCGCGCCGGTGCTCGAGAAGCACCCGGAGTACGTCGAGGCCGGCATCCTCGATCGCGTCGTCGAGCCGGAGCGGCAGATCATGTTCCGCGTGCCGTGGGTCGACGACGCGGGCAGGCTCCAGGTCAACCGCGGCTACCGCATCCAGTTCTCGTCGGTCCTCGGCCCGTACAAGGGCGGACTGCGGTTCCACCCGTCGGTGAACCTGTCGATCATCAAGTTCCTCGGCTTCGAGCAGATCTTCAAGAACGCGCTCACCGGCCAGGGCATCGGCGGCGCGAAGGGCGGCTCGGACTTCGACCCGCACGGACGCAGTGAGGCCGAGGTCATGCGCTTCTGCCAGTCGTTCATGAGCGAGCTGTACCGCCACCTCGGCGAGCACACCGACGTCCCCGCCGGAGACATCGGTGTCGGCGGCCGAGAGATCGGCTACCTGTTCGGTGCCTACCGCAAGATCACCAACCGTCACGAGTCGGGCATGTTCACCGGCAAGGGCACCGGCTGGGGCGGCGCCGAGGTGCGCACGGAGGCGACCGGCTACGGTGCTGTCTTCTTCGCGCAGGAGATGCTCGCGGTGAGGGGCGACTCCTTCGAGGGCAAGCGGGTCGGCATCTCGGGCTCGGGCAACGTCGCGATCTACGCGATCCAGAAGGCCACGCAGCTCGGCGCGACAGCGGTCACGGCATCCGATTCCTCCGGGTACGTCGTCGACGACGCCGGTATCGACCTGGAGCTGCTGCGTCAGATCAAAGAGGTCGAGCGCGGCCGCATCGTCGAGTACGCGAATCGTCGTGCCAGCGCACGGTTCGTCGAGGGCGGCAGCATCTGGGACGTCCCCGTCGACATCGCCGTGCCCTCTGCCACGCAGAACGAGCTGAGCCTCGCGGATGCCGAATCGCTCATCGGGAACGGCGTGCTCGCCGTCTCGGAGGGCGCGAACATGCCGTGTGTTCCGGATGCGGTCGCAGCGTTCCAGCGCGCGGGCGTGCTGTTCGCACCGGGCAAGGCCGCGAACGCCGGCGGTGTCGCGACCTCGGCCCTCGAGATGAGCCAGAATGCTTCGCGTCAGCGCTGGACGTTCGGCGACAGCGAGAACAAGCTGCGCGAGATCATGAGCGACATCCACCGTGCGGCTTTCGACGCGGCGGAGAAGTACGACGTCGGCGGAGACTACGTGGCAGGTGCGAACATCGCCGCGTTCCAGCGCGTGGCCGCCGCGATGCTCGCCCAGGGCGTCATCTGAGGTTCGGCTTCGACTCGTCGCTGAGCGAGCCGACGGCGAGTCGAAGCCTTCACACCGCTTGATCGTCTGCGTGGCGGGCGAGCGACGAGCCGTAGCGCTCCGTGAGCTGCACCATGAGGTCAGGCGTGTCGCGGTCGACCCCGAACACGTGACCGGGGAAGTCGAGGTCGGGCTGCGCTGCCGCGATCGCATCCGCCTGATCGGGTGAGAACAGCTGCACCGGGTCGCCCGCGGCCACCCACCCGATCGGCACGACGGCGCCTTCGGGAAGCACGGCCCTGCGGGTCACGATCGCGTTGACGCGGATCTCGCAGCGTGCCCCGACGATCGACCCGTTGAAGACGCGAGCGCCGGAGGCGAAGAACACCTCTTCGCCGACGGTGGCGCCGGCGATGCTAGCGAGGGTGCCGATGAGCGTGTGATCGCCGATGTGCACGGCGTTGGCCGCGGTGGCGCGGATGAGCGCGTTCTCCATGACGATCACGTGCTCGCCGAGCGTGATCGGCCCGCCCTCAGCAGTGATCACGGCACCGTGCAGCACCTGGCAGTTCGGGCCGATCTCCACGTCGCCGGAGATCACAGCGGTCGGCGCGACGACGGCGGTGTCATCGATGCGGGGCCGAGCCCCGAGGTGCTCGTACAACATGCCGTCAGACTAGTCCGACCGCGTCACCTGCGTGCGCAACCGACGCCGCCACCGTGCACAACTTCGGACGGCACCGGCGACACGCCGTAGCATCCGCCACGGCACCGGCGCGTCGCGCGCCGGATCCGAAGTCGTGCACGGGATGCCGAAGGCGCGGTACCGACCGTGGGATACCGCTGTCAGGATGCCGGGAGCCGGCAGGCTCAGGCGACCGCGACCGACTCCGGGAACATGGCCGTCAGCAGGGCGCTGACCCACTCGAGGATCGTGACGTCCTCCGGCACGGGGACCAGCAGCGCCTCTCCCCCGGCGACGATCTTCGCCTTCGGATACAGCCGCTGCAGCCGCACCTTCATCGAGTCCTCCAGGCGCGCAGGAGCGACACGCAGGTTCGATCCCATGACGACGACATCGGTGAGGCCCGCCGATGCCGCCCGACGGCGCAGCCGCGCGACGGCGATGAGCCCGTCGACCTCCTCGGGAGGCGTGCCGTAGCGGTCGGTGAGCTCCTCGATCACGAGGTCGATCGCATCGTCCTTCGCGCTCGGCGCCGCGGCGGCCGACAGCTTCTGATACGCCTCGAGGCGCAGCCGCTCGCTGTCGATGTACGTCTCGGGGATGCGGGCATCCACCGGGATCTCCATCCGCAGCTCCACGTCGCCCTGCGTGTCCTCCCCGCGGAAGTTCGCCACGGCTTCGCCGATCATCCGCAGATACAGGTCGAAGCCGACCCCCGCGATGTGTCCTGCCTGCTCGGCCCCGAGCATGTTGCCCGCACCGCGCAGTTCGAGGTCCTTCAGCGCCACCTGCATGCCCGAGCCCAGGTCGTTATTGATCGCGATGGTCTGCAGCCGGTCGGCCGCCGTCTCGGACAGCGGCTTGGAGTCGTCGTAGAGGAAGTAGGCGTACGCCCTCTCGCGTCCGCGGCCGACGCGGCCCCGGAGCTGGTGCAGCTGCGAGAGTCCGTACTTGTCGGCCTTGTCGATGATGATCGTGTTGGCGTTGGAGATGTCGAGGCCGGTCTCGATGATCGTCGTCGACACGAGCACGTCGTATTTGCGCTCCCAGAAGTCGTCGACGACCTGCTCGAGCTGATGCTCGCCCATCTTTCCGTGCGCCACGGCGATGCGCGCCTCGGGCACGAGCTCGGCGAGCTCGGCGGCAACGCGCTGGATCGACTGCACCCGGTTGTGCACGAAGAACACCTGTCCCTCGCGGAGGATCTCGCGGCGGATCGCCGCGGCGATCTGCTTGTCGCTGCGTGCGCCGACGAACGAGAGGATCGGATGCCGGTCCTCGGGTGGCGTCGCGAGCGTCGACATCTCGCGGATGCCGGTGACCGCCATCTCGAGCGTCCGCGGGATCGGGGTCGCACTCATGGCGAGGATGTCGACGTTGGTCTTCAGCTTCTTGAGGCGATCCTTGTGCTCGACGCCGAAGCGCTGCTCCTCATCGATGATGAGCAGGCCCAGGTCCTTGAACATCACCTGATCGGTGAGCACGCGGTGCGTGCCGATGACCATGTCGACCGAGCCGTCCAGCAGACCTTCGAGGGTGAGGCGAGCCTCCTTGTCGGTCTGGAAGCGCGACAGCGGCCTGACCTTCACGGGGAACCCGGCGAAGCGCTCGGTGAACGTCTCGAGGTGCTGCTTGACCAGGAGTGTGGTCGGCACCAGCATCGCGACCTGCTTGCCGTCCTGAATCGCCTTGAACGCCGCTCGCACCGCGACCTCGGTCTTGCCGAACCCGACATCCCCCGACAGCAGCCGGTCCATGGGGATCTCGCGCTCCATGTCGGCCTTGATCTCGTCGATCGTCTGCAGCTGGTCCTGCGTCTCGGCGAACGGGAAGGCCTCTTCGAGCTCGCGCTGCCACGGGGTGTCGGGCGAGAACGCGTAGCCCTTGGCCGCCATGCGCGACGAGTACAGCTTCACGAGCTCGACCGCGATGTCGCGGACCGCCTTGCGGGCCTTGCCCTTGGCCGCCGACCAGTCGCTGCCGCCCATCTTCGACAGGGTCGGGGCCTCGCCGCCGACGTACTTCGAGAGCAGGTCGAGCTGGTCGGTGGGCACGTAGAGCTTGTCGCCCGGGTAGCCGCGCTTGGACGGCGCGTACTCGAGGACGAGGTAGTCACGGGTGGTCTTGGTCGCGTTTCGACCGCCGGTGGACACCTCGCGCTGGGTCATCTCGACGAACTTCGCGATGCCGTGCGTGGCGTGCACGACGTAGTCGCCGTTCTTGAGCTGCAGCGGGTCGACGACGTTGCGCCGACGCGAGGCCAGCTTCTTGACGACGCGCTGGTCGCCGCCGATCGTGCGCCCGTAGAACTCGTTGTCGGTGAGGACGGCGAGCTTCGCCTCTGGTACCTGGAACCCGGACTCGAGAGACCCGATCACGAGGGTCGCGACGCCGGCATCCGGTGCATCCGGCAGGGTCTCGACGGCTCGCGCGGCGAGTCCCCGGTCGGAGAGCACGTCCCGCGCGCGATCGACGAGACCGGTGCCGGATGCCACGACCACGACCCGCCAGCCGTCCGTCAGGCGGGCTTCGACGAAGGCGATCGCGCCGTCGACGTTGCCGTGGAAGGAGGGGATGATCGACGCGTCGATGTTCTCGGCATCCGCATCGTCGGTCGCGAACGGGCTGAACCGCCACCAGACGCCGTCACGCTCGCGGACGATCTCGCGCAGTCGTGCCACGCTGAGGAAGTCACCGGCGCCCAGGTCGATCGGGGCGGATGCGCCGGAGGTCGCCGCGCTCCACGCGGCATCCAGGAACTCCCGGTTCGTCTCGCCCAGGCTCTGCGCGCGGGCGCTCGCCCGCTCGGGGTCGACGAGGGCGACGGCCGTTCCGGGCGCGAAGTACTCGGCGAGCGAAGTGAGAGGGCCCGCGACGGCGGGCAGGAGCGACTCCATGCCTTCGACGGGGATTCCTTCGGCCATCTTCTCGAGCATCCCGGCGATCGCGGGGAAGCCGCCGACGAGCGATCGGGCCCGCTCACGCACCTCGGTCGTGAGAAGCAGTTCGCGCGTCGCGGGCAGTTCGACGAGATCGACGTCACCCGGCAGCGAGCGCTGGTCGGCGACCGAGAACGCGCGGATCTGGTCGATCTCGTCACCGAAGAACTCCACCCGGTACGGATGCTCGCTCGTCGGCGGGAAGACATCGAGGATGCCGCCGCGCACGGCGAACTCGCCGCGCCGGGACACCATGTCGACGCGGGTGTAGGCGCGCTCGACGAGCTGCTCGATGGCATCGTCGAGCTCGAGGCCGCGAGCGCCGAGCGCGAGGGCGAGGGGTGCGGTGTCACCGAGATTGCCGGCGATCGGCTGCAGCGCGGCGCGCACTGAGGCGACGACGATGAGCGGGCGCTCGCCCGACCACGTCGTGATGCGGCGCAGGGTGTCCAGACGCCGCCCGACCGTGTCGGGGCTGGGGCTCAACCGCTCGTGCGGCAGGGTCTCCCAGGCGGGGAAGCTGAGGATCTCGGCATCCGGCACGAAGGACCCGAGCGCCCCCGCGAGGGACTCGGCACGCCTTCCGGTGGGCGCGATGACGAGGAGGGATGTCGGATGCCCCGCGCTGTGGCGCTTGTCGAGGAGACCGGCGATCGCCGGCGCGTCGAGGCCGTCGACCAGGCCGAGATCGGCGTCCGTCTGCGCCCAGGTGAGGGCGTCGCGGTACAGGGTGGCCTCTTCCAAGGCGCGCAGAATCCCGGGAACAGTCACCAGACAAGCTTAGACGCGGCCTCCGACACTGGAGGCGGCTCCTTCTCGCGCGTCACCCCGGCAACGGCTTTCGGGTGCGAAGCGACACCGCAGAGGGGTCGCAGTCGGTTGCGTCCGCGCCGGCATGGCGGCCATTCGCGGCCCCTGCTGGTACAGGCGATCCACTGAGGGGCCGTAAACGGTCGCCTCCGGGCCGCCGAGGCCACTACTTGCGCCCCCTCGCATGATGTCTGCGAGCGCGCTCCGATGTCGAGCCTGCATAGGATGCCGGGATGGAAACCGTCACGCTCCGCACCGACCGCCTCGTCCTCCGCCCACCCGCAGCGGACGACGTCGACGCGATCTTCGAAGCGTGCCAGGACCCCGAGATCCCGCGCTGGACGACCGTGCCGAGCCCGTACACGCGAGAGCACGCCGAGGGCTTCGTCGACCTCGTCGCGCGCTGGTGGGCCGATGGCAGCCAGACGATCTGGGGCATCTTCCACGGCGATGTGCTCGTCGGCGCGGTCGGGCTCCACCACATCACCCCGCACGACACGGGCGGATCCGCCGAGCTGGGGTACTGGGCGACGGCCGAGTCACGCGGCAGGGGCTTCATGGTCGAGGCATCCCGTGCTGTGATCGATTGGGGGTTCGCCGAACTTGGCCTCGCCCGCATCGTCTGGCGGGCCGTCGCGGGGAACATCCCATCCGCCCGCACAGCCCGAGCGCTCGGATTCCAGTACGAGGGGCTCATGCGCCAGGCGCTGACGAGTCCGCGCGGGCGCGATGACGGATGGGCGGCGGGGATCCTGGCATCCGACGATCGGGTACCGGTGGCCTGGCCGGTCGCGCTCGGCTGACGCCCCTCCCCGATGTCGGCGGCCGGTGGCAGGATGGGCTCATGCCTGAGATGCCGGAGGTCCAGGGGCTCGTCGACTTCCTCGGCGAACGCGCGGTCGGGCACGCGATCACCCGCACGAGCGTCGGCGAGATCGCGGCGCTCAAGACCTACGATCCGCCGAACACGGCCCTGCACGGTGCGACGATCACGGCCGCGAGCAGGCACGGCAAGTTCGTCGTGCTTTCGTGCGGGCCTGAACTGCACCTCGCATTCCACTTGGCGAAGGCGGGATGGCTGCGCTGGTACGAGCTGCTGCCGACGACGCTCATCAAACCAGGCAAGTCGCCGATCGCCCTGCGGGTGGCGCTGGACGACGACAGCGGGTTCGATCTCACCGAGGCCGGCACGAAGAAGTCCCTCGCCGTTTACGTCGTGCGCGATCCGATGGACGTCCCGGGCATCGCCCGCCTCGGGCCGGAGCCCCTCGACGACGGGTTCACACGAGAGGTCTTCGCCGGGCTGCTCGAGGGCAGGCGGACGCAGATCAAGGGGCTGCTGCGCGATCAGTCCGTGATCGCCGGCATCGGCAACGCCTACAGCGACGAGATCCTGCACGCCGCCCGCATGTCGCCGTACGCGATCAGCGGCAAGCTCGACGACGCCGAGATCGACCGGCTGTACGACGCGATGCAGACGACGCTGAAGGATGCCGTGGCTGCGGCATCCGGCAAGCCGCCGTCCGATCTGAAGGACGCCAAGCGCGCCGGCTTTCGTGTGCACGCGCGCCGTGACGAGGCATGCCCGGTCTGCGGCGACACGATCCGCAGCGTCTTCTTCGCGGATCGCTCACTCGAATACTGTCCGACCTGCCAGACCGGAGGCAAGCCGCTCGCCGACCGCCGACTCTCCCGGCTGCTGAAATGACGTCGCGCAACGCGGAATGAAACGCCGCCGCGCGCGTTCGGTACACTGAGCATCAACGTGCTCCGGGGTCGGTGAGAATCCGAACCGGCGGTGACAGTCCGCGAGCGCCTCGGCCGAGCCGAGGTGCCGATCCGGTGGAATTCCGGGACCGACGGTGATGCGAGAGAGATCTCGCTAGTCCGGAAGGGAGGCAGCACGGTGCGCGAAAGCGCGCGTTCTGTCATCCCCGGACTCTGGACAGAAGGACGACGGATGGCAGTGACCGAGGCGGAGCGCCGCGCGATGACGCATGCACTCGCACTCGCCGCCCGAGGCCCGCGCGGTCCGAACCCGCAGGTCGGCGCCGTCATCCTCTCCGCTGCGGGCGAGGTCATCGCCGAGGGCTGGCATCGCGGTGCCGGCACTCCGCACGCCGAGGTCGACGCCCTCTCGAAGCTCCCCCCGGATGCCGCACGCGGCGCGACCGCCGTCGTGACGCTCGAGCCGTGCAACCACACCGGGCGCACAGGCCCCTGCGCGCTCGCCCTCATCGACGCGGGCGTCTCCCGCGTCGTGTACGCACTCGACGATCCCGGTGCCGTCTCGGGTGGCGGCGCCGAGCGTCTGCGCACAGCCGGCGTCGAAGTCGAATCCGGCGAGCAGGCGGATGCCGCCACCGCCCTCATCACCGACTGGCTCACCGCGCAGCGGCTCGGTCGCCCGCACGTCACCGTGAAGTGGGCGCAGAGCCTCGACGGACGCGCCGCCGCCGCCGACGGCACCAGCCAGTGGATCACCGGCCCCGAAGCCCGCGGCGATGTGCACCGCCGTCGCGCCGTCGCCGACGCGATCGTCGTCGGCACCGGTACCGTTCTCGCCGACGACCCGGCGCTGACCGCACGCGACGGCGATGCCCTGTTCGAGCATCAGCCCGTCCCCGTCGTCATCGGGTCGCGGGAGACGCCGGCGGATGCCGCGCTGCGCCGCCACCCGCATGAGCCCCTGTTCTTCGACACCCGCGACCTGACCGCGGTTCTCGCCGACCTCCATGCCCGCGGCATCCAGACGGTTTTCGTCGAGGGAGGCCCGACGCTCGCCAGCGCGTTCATCGCGGCGGGGCTCGCCGACCGCGTCCTCGCCTATCTTGCGCCCGTGCTGCTCGGCGGCGACCGGCTCGCCCTGACCGACATCGGCGTCGCATCCATCGTCGAAGCCCGCAGACTCACGATCGACGAATGGGTGCCGCTCGGCGCCGACCTGCTCGCGATCGCCCACTCTGCACGCACAGAAGAAGGAGAACTCTGATGTTCACCGGAATCATCGAGGAGATCGGCGAGATCACCGCCATCGAGCCGTCGGGCGACGGCTGGCGCCTCACCGTCCGCGCACCGAAGGCCGCGCAGGATGCCGTGCACGGAGAATCGATCGCCGTCTCCGGCGTCTGCCTCACCGTCGTCGGATCGACGTCCGAGAGCTTCGACGCCGACGTCATGAAGCAGACCCTCGACGTGTCAGCGCTGGCGACGGCATCCGTCGGTACCCGCGTGAACATCGAGAAGGCGATGCCGGTCGGTGCGCGCCTGGGCGGTCACATCGTGCAGGGGCACGTCGACGGCACGGGAGAGATCGCCGAGGTGCGACCCGGAGACCGGTGGAGCGTACTGCGCGTCACGATTCCCGCCGACCTCGCGCCCCTGGTCGTCGACAAGGGCTCCATCTCGATCGACGGAACCTCGCTCACCGTGAGCGCGGTCAGCACAGCGGGCGGCGATGAGCACTGGCTCGAGGTCTCCCTCATCCCCGAAACCCTCTCCGCCACGACACTCGGAGGCCGCGCCGTCGGCGATCGCGTCAACCTGGAGACCGACATCCTCGCCCGTCATGTCGAACGCCTGCTGGCGTTCCGGGCTGCACCGGAAGGAGGCTCGCGATGAGCCTTTCCACCATCGAAGAAGCCCTCGAGTCGCTGCGGGCGGGGCGGCCGGTCATCGTCGCCGACGACGAGAACCGCGAGAACGAGGGCGACGTCATCCTCTCCGCCGAACTCGCCACCCCCGAGTGGGTCGCGTGGACGGTGCGCTGGTCGTCCGGCTTCATCTGCGCCCCGATGCCGTCGGATCTGGCCGACCATCTGAACCTGCCACCGATGGTCGAGGCCAACGAGGACGCGCGCTCGACCGCCTACACGGTGAGCGTGGATGCCGCGGAGGGCGTCACGACCGGGATCAGCGCGTCGGATCGCGCGCACACCCTGAACGTTCTGGCGAACCCGGCGTCGACCTCGACGAGCGTCATCCGCCCCGGTCACGTCCTGCCCCTGCGCGCCGTCGACGGCGGGGTGCGCGAGCGCGGCGGTCACACCGAGGCCGCTGTCGACCTGATGAAGCTCGCCGGTCTCCAGCCAGTGGGCGCGATCGCCGAAGTCGTCGCCGAGGACGGCAGCATGATGCGCCTGCCCGGCCTGAAGGAGCTCGGCAAGCGCGACGGGGTTCCGGTCATCACTATCGAGCAGCTCATCGGCCATCTCAACGAGATCGACCCGCTGGAGGGGCCGGTGACCTCGTCCCGGACCGGACGGCGCCGCGTGAGCCTGCGAGCCGACGCCACAGTGCCGACCGAGCACGGCGTATTCCGCTTCCTCGCCTACAAGGACCGCGTGACGGGCACCGACCATATCGCGGTCGTCTCGGGCGAGCCCGGCGAGACCGCTCTGGTGCGCGTGCACTCCGAGTGCCTGACCGGTGAGGCGTTCGGTTCGCTCAAGTGCGAATGCGGTCCTCAGCTGGACGCAGCCCTCGACGCGATCGAGCAGGATGGCGGCGTCGTCATCTACATGCGCGGCCACGAGGGCCGCGGCATCGGCCTGATCAACAAGCTGCGCGCGTACAGCCTGCAGGAGGAGGGGCTCGACACCGTCGACGCCAACCTCGCCCTCGGCCTTCCCGCCGACGCCCGCGAATACGCTGCGGCCGCCGGCATCCTCGGCGACCTCGGCATCGCGAAGGTGCGTCTGCTCACCAACAACATCGACAAGGTGAGCCAGTTGCGCGAGCTCGGACTCGACGTGATCGAACAGGTTCCGCTGATCGTCGGCGTCGGACCCGACAACCATCAGTACCTCGAGACCAAGCGCGACCGCATGGGGCACATCCTCGGCGAGGCAGAGCTCGCCGAGGCCCTCGCGCACGGAAAGGACCAGGCATGAGCCGCGCAGGAGCACCTTCCCCCACCGAGAAGATCGACGGCACGGGACTGCGCGTCGTCGTCGTCGCCGGCACCTGGCACGACGTCATCACGAACGGACTGATCGCGGGCTCCGAGCGAGTGCTCACGGCATCCGGGGCGACCTACGAGATCGTCCGCGTGCCCGGTTCTTTCGAGCTCGCCGTCGCCGCGCAGGCCGCCTTCGCCGGCGGCGCGGATGCCGTCGTGGCGCTCGGCGTCATCATCCGTGGCGGCACCCCGCACTTCGAGTACGTGTCGGCGGCGACGACCGACGGCCTCACGCGCGTGGCGCTGGATGCCGGCAAGCCGGTCGGCTTCGGCGTCCTGACCCTCGACGACGAGCAGCAGGGTCTGGATCGTGCGGGCCTCGAGGGTTCGAAGGAGGACAAGGGCGCCGAGGCTGCGGATGCCGCGCTGCGCACCGCCCTGGTCGTGCGGGCCCTTCGACAGGCTCAGGGACCGCGCGGCTGAACCCGCTGAGGTTCACCTGGGTAGCGGACGCCGCAGCGCAGGGCTAGCCTGACGGCATGGAGACCCTGCGCCACGTCGTCGTCCTCGTCCACCTCGTCGGTTTCGCCGTGCTCTTCGGGGCATGGGCGGCCCAGGCCTTCGGCGGCAAGCGCCAGATCACGAGGATGATGGACTGGGGTCTCGCGATCGCCGGTGCCGCCGGCCTGGCTCTCGCCGCCCCCTGGGGCCTCGCTGACGGCGTGGAGATGAACTACGCCAAGATCGGCACGAAACTCGTGGTGCTGCTCATCATCGGCGCACTGCTGGGCATCGGCGCCGGACGGCAGAAGCGCGGTGCCACCGTGCCCCCCGCGGTTTTCTGGCTCGTCGGCCTCCTGACGCTCGCGAACGCCGGCATCGCCCTGCTCTGGCGGTAACACGCGGCGAGCTGTGCACAGCTGATTCTCAGGAAGGCGTAAACTCCCCGGGTGCTCGTTCTTCGGGCACCCGATCGTCAGGAGCACCTTGAGCACCACCGTCAAACCGGCCAACCCCCGCTCGCGCGTCATCACGGCGAGCCTCGTCGGCACCACCATCGAGTTCTACGACTTCTACGCCTACGCGACGGCCGCTGTCCTCGTCTTCCCGATCCTGTTCTTCCCGAGCGACAACGAGACGGCTTCGCTGCTGGCGTCCTTCGCAGTCTTCGGCGCCGCCATGGTCGCCCGCCCCATCGGCGCGATGGTCTTCGGACACTTCGGCGACAAGTACGGCCGCAAGGCGACGCTCGTCGCATCCCTGCTCACCATGGGCATTGCGACCGTCCTCATCGGCGTTCTGCCGACGTTCCAGCAGATCAACTGGGTCGCGCCCCTCCTGCTGCTCATCCTGCGTCTCGCGCAGGGCTTCGCGCTCGGCGGCGAATGGTCGGGAGCGGCCCTGGTCGCCACCGAGAACGCCCCGAAGGGCAAGCGCGCCTGGTACGGCTCGTTCCCGCAGCTCGGCGCCCCGATCGGCTTCATCATCGCCAACTTCATCTTCCTGGGGATCAACTGGCTGCTGCCGCACGCCGAGGACCCGTCGCTGAAGTCCGAGGCTTTCCTCGCGTGGGGCTGGCGCATCCCGTTCCTGTTCTCGGCCGTCATGGTCATCATCGGCCTGTGGGTGCGGCTGAAGCTCGTGGAGTCCGACACGTTCAAGAAGGCGTCGGAGGTCGGCGCGATCCGCAAGATGCCGCTGGCGACCGTGTTCCGCCACTACTGGAAGCAGCTGATCCTCGGCACGTTCATCATGCTGGCGACCTACGTGCTGTTCTACCTGATGACGAACTTCACGCTGACCTACGGCACCGCGCAGACCGACGCCGCCGTGCCTGGTCTCGGGTTCGCGTACACCGACTTCGTGCTCATGCAGATCATCGGCGTGGTGTTCTTCGGCATCTTCACGTTGCTGTCCGGCCCGGTCGCGGATGCGGTCGGCCGGCGCCGCCTGCTCATGTGGGTGACGGCGGCGATCATCGTGTTCGGGCTGTCGTTCAACCTGTTCCTGCTGCCGCAGGCCGACCCGAAGTTCACCGGTGCTCTCACCCAGGCGCTGCTCGTGATCGGCTTCATGCTGATGGGCACGACGTTCGGCCCGATGGGAGCGCTGCTCCCGGAGCTGTTCCCGACCAACGTCCGTTACTCGGGCTCGGCGATCTCGTACAACGTGTCGTCGATCCTGGGCGCGGCGGTGGCTCCGTTCATCGCCGTGGCGCTGTGGAGCGCCGCCGGCGGATCGCCCGTGCTCGTGGGCGTGTATCTCGCGGCCATGGGCGTGCTGACGTTCATCGCGCTGATCTTCACACCCGAGACCAAGGACCACGACTACGAGGCAGACCTCGGCCTCGCGCAGAGCGCGGAGCTGTAACCCTTTCAAGTAACGCAAATGACCGCATCTCACGCTGAGATGCGGTCATTTGCGTTACTTCAGCGGTAGTCGGCGAATACGCGCTGCACCGAGCCGTCGAGCACCATCCGGCCGCCGTAGGGAACGATCCACTGCGGTCGGGTGTGACCGAAGGGCACGCCGACGCAGACCACGGCATCCGGGTTGTAGCGGGCGACGGTCTCGATGACGACATCGCGCTGGGCAGCGCGCAGCGCCGCGGCCTCGTCCTGCGACGGACGGAACTCGAAGTCGCTCACCGGCGGACGCGCGACCAGGACGCCGGCGATCGCCGAGAGGATGCCGCGCTCCCCCAGGCCGCGCATCCATCGGCCGACCCAGGACGCCGGCGGCCGCTCCTCGCTCGTCTCGATGAGCAGGATCGCACCCTCCAGATCGGATGCCGCCGGCAGCCGCCCCGCGAACGCCAGCCCGTCGAGCACCTCGAGGCATCCGCCCCATGTGCGTCCCTCGACGCGCTTCGCCGGCCCGGCCCATTCCCAGGGTTCGGTGGGGACGCGATCGCCGAACTCCGTGAGGGCGCGCGGGTCCTCCCAGCGCCGGCCGACGTCCTCGGATTCGCCGGGTTCGGTCAGCTCGAGCTCGCCGCCGTCGAGCAGCGCCGCGCGCAGCGATCGCGCGTGGATGACGTCGACCGCAGGACCCGGCCCGAGGTGCACGGCCGTCGAGCCGCCGTAGAAGCCGGGGATGCCGAGGCCCCACAGCCAGTTCAGGATGTTCGTGTTGTCGCTGTACCCGATGAACGGCTTCGGGTCGGCCTGCGCGATCGCGGCGTCCAGATGCGGCACCACGAGGATCTGATCGTCCCCGCCGATCGTCGCGAGGATCGCCCTGATCGACGAGTCGGCGAACGCCGCGTTGACATCCGCCGCTCTCGCCTCCGGCGAGGCTCCGAGTTCGCGTGTCGTCGGGTACTCCACCGGAATCAGACCGGTCAGTTCCGTGAGCCGGCGCATCGCCTGCTCATGCAGGGCCGGAGCGATTGCGGGTGCGGCGAACGCCGGCGAGAGCACCGCTACACGGTCGCCGGGGGTGAGCATGGGCGGTGTCAGCATCAGGCCATCATGACATCACCGACACCGCCTGCCGCCTCACTGGGCGGCGAGGAGCTCGCGGAGAGCGGCATCCACCTGCGGGATGAAGGCGGGATTGATCGCGAACAGCCCGAGGTGCCCGGATACGTCGTCGATCACTCGCAGTTCGCTCCGCGGAATAAGCGCCTGCTCGGCCGCGCAGTCGCGAACGGGGAAGAACATGTCCTCGCTGATCGGCATCACGAGCACCCTCGCCGTGATGCGAGCCAGCGCTGCCGCGAGGTCTCCGTCGGTGTGGCGGGAGACATCGCCGCGTTGCCACTTCCAGGCCATGGTGAGCAGCGCGTTGGGATCCATCGCGGTGAAGTACGGCTCGAGGAAGTCGCTCAGAAACGCGTCGCACGACGCGAACCCGAGGTCTGCCCATTTCTCCTGCTTCCAGAACTCCGTGGAGAATCCCATGGTCGCCCACAGGTGAGAATGACGTGCAAGACCGTCGTGCACATCGAGGTTCGATGCGTACTCGCCGCCGTTCCAGCCCGGATCCGACCAGATCTGCTCATTGAGCGTCTCGGTGAAGAGGAAGTCGTGAGGGGTGTTCTTCGCCGTTCCGGCGATCGGCGCCGCGCGGAGCACCTTGTCGGGAAAGCGTACCGCCCATTCGTAGGTCTGCTGCGCGCCCATCGATCCTCCGACGACCAGGGCCAGCCGCTCGATGCCGAAGTGCTCTCGCAGCAGTCGCTCCTGCGCGACCACGTCGTCACCGATACGCACGTGGGGGAACCGTGACGCGGAGATCGATGCGTCCGCTGTGTTGTGCGGCGAGACGGACAGGCCGTTGCCGATCTGGTTCACGCACACGATGAAGTACTTCTCGGGGTCGAGCGCGTGCTCGGGGCCCACGTACGCGTCCGCCCAGATCTGATGAGTGCCGGAGTACCACGTCGTGATCAGGATCGCGTTGTCCCGCGCCTCGTTCAGCGTGCCCCAGGTGCGCACGGCCAGCGTGCAGTCGGGAATCACGCCACCTTCCTCGAGCGCGAGTTCGCCGATGGATATCAGCGTGAAGTCCTTGTGGACGTCAGCGGTGTAGTACGGGTTCTCAAGCATGGCGACACTCCTTCGTGATCGGGTCCGCACGATCCTCTCCGATCGACGGCACCCTCATCGTGTCGTGCCGCGCAAGCCCGCGGTACAGACAGGTGCGCGATGCGGGGCAGCGGCACCGACGATTGTCGGGGTCAGTCGGCGGGGACCGTCACCGCGTCGAGCACGGTCGAGCTCTGCACGCGCCACAGTAGGAAGCCGATGCCCATTCTCGTGCGGCCGAGTCCGGTCATCGGGTCGAAGCCCAGCGCGGCGGTGAGGGAATCCACCCGCGCGGCCATGGTACTCGGATGGATGCCGAGGACACGCGCTGCTTCACGCATCGTCGTCGTGCGGATGATCGCGTCCAGAGTCGACGCGCCCCAGCTGTGTGCGGTGACGCTCGTGATACGATCGCGGTCCTCGTGCCCGCTCTGCTGCGCGAGATCGGCGAGCGTCACGGCGAGGCCTCCGAGATCATCCGCGTGGGATGCCTCCACTGATCTGCCGTCGTGGAGTCGCACCGCCACCATGGCCGTGCGAAAGGACGTCGGCAGATCGCGCAGTGGTGTCGCGACTCCGATTCCCGCCGGTGTTCCCTCCGGACGGTCGCTCCCCCGGATGAGCGCCACGTGCAGCGGCCCGGATGCCGTCGGCACGACGTCTTCGGGTCCGCGCGGATGCGTCTTCCAGCTCGCGAACAGCGGAGCGAGGACGACACGGAACGTCTCCTCCGACGACAGCCGCAGCCGCGACGCCGCCTCGAGGCGGTCTGGTTCGGGAACAGTCGGATCGATGAGGAGCGCGAGATCCCGGCGGGGTGGTGTGCGGTCGGCATGATCTCGTCGCATCCGCACGGCGAGTGACAGCCGCTCGAGAAGCAGGTCATCGTTGAGGCGCACAGCATCCTCGTCGCCCTCGATCCACACCCGCACGCCATCGTCATCGTGCGCGCGTCTGACATGGGCCGTCTGATCAGCGACAAGCGCCTCACCCGAGCGGGCGACGCGCATGAATCTGCCGGAGTATTCCGCGCCGGCCGTCGACCCCGACAGGGCGGCGGCAGCCGCGACCAGTCCGTGGATCGACACTCCTCCGGCCATGAGCTCGTCGAAGCAGGCGATGATCCGGATGCTCTCGCTGGCGTGCGGATCGAGCGAGTGGATGCGTCCGAGCAGCTCCTGCATCATGTCTCCTTCGCCAGGACTCCATTATGTCCCCGGGGCTGTCCGAGCGCGGCTGTCTCACGGCAGCAGAGTGCGCCGCACCCAGTCCGTGCGCGCACGGATCATCGCGCGCGCGATGGTCGTGTGCGGCGCGAAGATGTCGCAGGCGTGGAATGCGCCCGGCCAGACATGGAGCTCAGTCGGCACCCCTGCGTGCCAGAGGCGGGCGGCGAACTCGACCGATTCGTCACGGAAGATTTCCTCGGTGCCGACGTCGATGAAGGCGGACGGCAGTCCCGAGAGGTCCGTCGCCCGAGCGGGTGCCGCATACTCCGACACGTCGTCGGAGCCCACCGACTCGCCGAGCAGCGCGCGCCAACCGGTCTCGTTGCTGACGCGATCCCACACGCCGATGCCGTCGAACTCCGATGTCGAGGCTGTCACGCCTCGGTCGTCGAGCATGGGGTAGTCGAGCAGCATCCCGCACGCCTGCGGGCCGCCTCGGTCTCTGGCGAGGAGCGCGACGCCGGCGGCGAGCCCCGCACCGGCACTTGCGCCGGCGAGAAGAATACGATCCGGGTCGATCTGCAGGGCGGCACTCGACTCGGCGAGCCAGGCCAACGCGCTGTAGCAGTCCTCTACGGGATACGGATGCGGATGCGCCGGCGCAAGCCGGTATTCCACCGTCACGAGTCGCACGCCGAGTTCGGCGACGAGCGTGAGAGCGACGTCCATTCCGCTGAACCGATCGCCGAACATCATGCCTCCGGAGTGGAACGCGAGCAGTGCGGGAAGAGACCCGCCGGTGCCTTCAGGTGACACGATCGACGCGCTGAGGCGAGCGCCCTCATAGCCGGGGAACTCGATGTCGTCGACCGTCACCGGCAGCCCTGCGAGAAGCTCGTCCCGCGGACCCGACGCATAGGAGCGGCGCATGAACGGTATGAGCTCCGGCGTGATCGTCGGAGGAAAGACACCACCGACGATGGTCAGGGCCGCGCGCAGTTCCGGATCGATACGCGGATGCCGCATGATGTGCTCCTCATCGGGGTACTCGCCGCTGTTTTCATGATCACATGCGCAGCACGTGCACGGAGTCACAATCCATGGACACGACGGTCCGGTGTCAACATCGCTTGACGATCCACCCGTCGTCAACGTACATTGACGTCCATGACCGCTCACACCGCGCAGGCACTCGACCCGGACGGCGAGCCGATCGCCGAACTGCACCGGCTCGCCGGTATCCGTCTCGATATCACCCGCGCCGAAGAGGCGCAGGTGCGCCGCGCACGTCTGGCGGGATACTCCTGGCAGGCGATCGCCGGCGCCCTCGGCGTGACGAAACAGGCCGCGCACAGGAAGTACGGTCGTAGGTAAGCCCTTTTCTTCAGATCGAGGTCACGCATGTCTCGTACGGCGCCCACTCGCCGACGCGGACGCGGCGCGCCGCAGGACGGTCCGCGCGCCACCTTCCGCCAGCTCCTCCCCTTCCTGTTCGAGCACAAGCGCACGCTGATCGTCGTCGCCGTGCTCAGTGTCATCGGAGCGCTGACCTCGCTCGTCCAGCCGCTTCTCGTCGGCCAGGTCATCGGGTTCGTCCAGGACGGCAAGCCGCTCGGGATGCTCGTGTGGGCGCTCGTCGCATTCGTGATCATCTCGTCGGTGATCTCGGGTTACCAGCACTATCTGCTGCAGCGCACCGGCACGGCCGTGGTGCACTCCAGTCGCCGGAAGCTCATCGCCCGCATCCTGCACCTGCCGATCCGCGAGTTCGACGCCCGCCGCACCGGCGACCTCGTCTCGCGCGTCGGCACCGACACGACCCTCCTGTACGCCGTGCTGACGCAGGGTCTCGCGGATGCCGTCGGCAGCGTCCTGCTCTTCCTGGGCGCCCTGATCGCCATGCTGATCATCGATCCGCTCCTGCTACTGATCATCGTCGTCGTGGTCGGCGTCTCGCTCGCGGTCGTCGTGCTGCTCAGCGGCCGGATCCGCACAGCGTCGGCCGCGCAGCAGGTGAAGGTCGGCGAACTCGCATCGGCCGTGGAGCGCGCAGTGGGCTCGATCCGCACCGTGCGCGCATCCGGGGCGACCGAGCGCGAGACGGATGCCGTCAGCGGGCTCGCGGGCGAGGCGTACGGCATCGGCGTGCGGATCGCGAAGGTCTCCGCCCTCGTCGTGCCGATCGCGGGCGTCGCGCTGCAGCTGTCGCTGCTCGCCGTCCTCGGGGTCGGCGGCTTCCGCGTCGCGGCCGGGGCGATCAGCGTGGCATCCCTCGTGACGTTCGTGATGTTCCTCTTCATGCTCATCATGCCGCTCGCGACGACGTTCGGAGCGATCACCTCGGTGAGCCAGGCGCTCGGCGCGCTCGGGCGGATCCAGGAGGTGCTGGACCTGCCGACGGAGGATCAGGAGGATGCGACGATCGCCGCATCCCTCTCGGACGACCGGTACGGCGATGCGGATGCCGCCGCCATCTCGTTCCGCGATGTGCGGTTCCGCTACCCCGACGCCGTGATCGCCGCCCGCGAGGCGGCCGCGAATGAGGCGCGCACCCTGCTCGTCGACGCGCACCTGGAGCGGGCGGACGACGACCGCGATCCGGTCGAGAACGCCGAGGTGCTGCGCGGGGTGTCCTTCGACGTTCCGCGCGGCGCCCGGGTGGCGCTGGTCGGTCCGAGCGGCGCGGGCAAGAGCACGATCCTGTCGCTCATCGAGCGCTTCTACGACCCCACGGGCGGCTCGATCCGGCTGCACGGACACGACATCCGCACGTATCCGCGCGCCGAGCTGCGCGCGAACTTCGGTTACGTCGAGCAGGATGCTCCGACGCTCGCCGGCACGCTCGCCGACAACCTGCGCCTCGCCTCCCCCGACGCCACCGACGCGGACTGCGAGCGCGTGCTGCGCGCCGTGAACCTCGGCGACGTGCTCGAACGCGGCCCGCTCGGTCTGCAGACTCCGGTCGGCGAGGACGGCGTGATGCTCTCGGGCGGCGAGCGCCAGCGTCTCGCGATCGCACGGGCGCTGCTGACTGAGGCGCCCATCCTGCTGCTGGACGAATCGACGTCATCTCTCGACGGCGTGAACGAGCAGCGCATGCGCGAGGCCATCGACGCGGTCTCGGCCGATCGGACACTCGTCGTGATCGCGCACCGGCTCTCGACGGTCGTCGACAGCGACGTCATCGTCGTGCTCCAGGACGGCGAGGTCGTCGGCACCGGCACGCACTCCGAGCTCGTCGAGCAGGTGCCGCTGTACCGCGATCTCGCCAGGCATCAGCTCCTGGCGTAGCATCCACTCGCGTCGCGATATGCGGACGCTGTCCCGATCTGCAGACTGATTCCCCCGAAACGTCCGCAGATCGGGACAGGCCCGGTCGATCGGACGCGGAGCGCCCGGCTGTGGTCGCGGCGGCAGGATGGCGGGACCACTCAGCCATGGGTTCGTCCCTGCCATCCCGCCGACGCGGGTCTTGTGCGGCTACTGCGCCTTCTCGAGGCGGTAGCGGAGCGAGGCGAGCTCGGTGCGCAGCGCAGCCGGCAGCGTCTCGCCGAAGGTGTCGTAGAACGCCTCGGTCGAGTCGGCCTCTGCCATCCACGCCTGAGCGTCGACGGAGAACAGCTCCTCGAGGTCCTCGGCCGGCACGTCGATGCCGTCGAGGTTCAGGTCCTCGACCAGCGGCAGGCGGCCGATCGGGGTGTCGACCGCTGCCACCTCGCCGCTGATGCGGCGGATGATCCAGTCGACCACGCGGGCGTTGTCGCCGAAGCCGGGCCACAGGAAGCGGCCGTCCGCACCGCGGCGGAACCAGTTCACCTGGAAGATGCGCGGAGCCCGGTCGAAGCGCAGCTCACGACCGACCTGGAGCCAGTGCGCGAAGTAGTCGCCCATGTTGTATCCGCAGAAGGGCAGCATCGCGAACGGGTCGCGGCGCAGCTCGCCGAGCGTCCCCTCGGCGGCAGCGGTGCGCTCCGACGAGATCGTGGAGCCGAGGAAGACACCGTGCGTCCAGTCGGTCGCCTCGACCACGAGCGGCACGTTGGTGGCCCGGCGGCCGCCGAAGAGGATCACGTCGAGCGGGACGGCCTCTTCCCAGTCGTCCGAGATCTGCGGGCACTGCGCCGCCGCGACCGTGAACCGCGAGTTCGGGTGCGCCGCGGGGCGGCCCGACTCGGGCGTCCAGTCGTTGCCCTGCCAGTCGATGAGGTTGGCCGGCGGTGTGTCGGTCAACCCCTCCCACCAGACGTCGCCGTCGGGGCGGAGCGCGACGTTCGTGAAGATCGTGTTGCCCCAGAGGGTCTCGATCGCCGTCACGTTCGTCGACTCACCGGTACCGGGTGCGACGCCGAAGAAGCCGGCCTCAGGGTTGATGGCCCACATGCGGCCGTCCTCACCGGGGCGGATCCAGGCGATGTCGTCGCCGAGAGTCTCGACCTTCCAGCCCGGGATCGTCGGGCGCAGCATCGCGAGGTTCGTCTTGCCGCAGGCCGACGGGAACGCCGCGGCGACGTGGTACGCCTTGCCCTGGGGGTCGATGACGCGGATCAGCAGCATGTGCTCGGCCAGCCATCCCTCGTCGCGGGCGATCACCGACGCGATGCGCAGCGCGAAGCACTTCTTGGCGAGGATGGCGTTGCCGCCGTAACCCGATCCGTACGAGTAGACCTCGAGCGAGTCGGGGAAGTGGACGATGTACTTGTCGTCGTTGCACGGCCACTCGACATCCGCCTCGCCCGGTGCGAGCGGGGCGCCGACGGAGTGGACCGTCTTGACCCACGGTGCACCCTCGGCGATCTGACGCGTGACCGCATCGCCGACGCGGGTCATGATGCCGATGGACGCCACGGCGTATGCGCTGTCGGTGACCTGGACGCCGATGTGCGACAACGGGCCGCCCACGGCCCCCATGGAGAACGGCACGACGTACATCGTCCGACCTCTCATCGAGCCCTCGAAGAGGCCCGTCATCTTGGCGCGCATGTCGGCGGGGTCTGCCCAGTTGTTCGTGGGGCCGGCATCCTTCTCGTGCTCGGAGGCGATGAACGTGCGCGCCTCGGTGCGGGCGACGTCGCTGGGGTGCGACCGGGCGAGGTAGGAGCCGGGACGCCATTCAGGGTTGAGCTTGATGAGCTTGCCCTCGTCGACCAGCCCGCGCAGCAGCGCGTCGTTCTCGGCGGCCGAGCCGTCGACCCAGTGGACCGCTGCGGGCTGGGTGAGTTCGCGGATCTCCTCGACCCATGCCGTGAGCTCTGCCATGGCCGGCGTGTCATAAGTCGGAGCCGCGCCCAGGGTTCGCGCTGCGGAGACCGCGGGAACGCGAGGGGTGAAGGTCTCGACCATAGCCATGTCTGCTCCTTGATAGGGATCGTAGAGATCGGTTCTTGTATCTATCCTCCGGAACCCAGGCGAGTGTTTTCGGCCACTTTCGATCTAAAGAAATGCACTTCTTTCGCTATGCTCAAGGAATGAGCAGCTCCGGCATCCATCTCACGACCCTCGGTCATCGCATCCGGCACCACCGGGTCGCGCAGGGCTTCACCCTCGACGAACTCGGCGCGAAGGTCGGTGTCGCAGGCTCGCAGCTCAGCCTCATCGAGAACGGCAAGCGCGAGCCGAAGCTCTCGCTGCTGCAGTCCATCGCACAGGCCACCGGCACCGAGGTCGCCGACCTCATCTCGGGCGAGCCGCCGAACCGGCGGGCAGGGCTGGAGATCGAACTCGAGAAGGCGCAGGCGAGCCCCGTCTTCCGGCAGCTCGGTGTCAGCCCGGTGCGCGTCTCGAAGGGGATGCCGGACGAGACGATCGAATCGATCCTCGGGCTGCACCGCGAGCTGCAGCGCCGCGAGCGCGAGGCGATCGCCACGCCCGAGGAGGCCCGCAGAGCCAACACCGAGCTGCGCCTGCGGATGCGCGCGCAGAACAACTACATCGGCGACATCGAGAAGCTCGCCGAGAAGCAGCTGAAGTCGGCCGGGCACGTCAGCGGCGCGCTCACCCACCGGACCGTGATCATCATGGCCGAGAAACTCGGGTTCGAGCTCATCTACGTCAACGACCTGCCCCACTCGACGCGCTCGGTCACCGACCTCGAGAACAGCCGGATCTACCTGCCGCCGGCATCCATCCCCGGCGGTCACGGCCTGCGGTCCATGGCCCTGCAGGCGATGGCGCATCGCCTGCTCGGCCACACGCCGCCGACCGACTACGCCGACTTCCTGCAGCAGCGTCTCGAGATCAACTACTTCGCGGCCGCGTGCCTCATCCCCGAGACGGCGGGCATCGCGTTCCTGCAGCAGGCGAAGAAGGACCGCAACCTCGCGGTCGAGGACTTCCGCGACGCGTTCGGCGTCACGCACGAGGCCGCGGGCATGCGGATGACGAATCTCATGACCGAGCACCTCGGCATGAAGCTGCACTTCCTGCGCGTCGAGGGCAGCGGCGCGATCACGCGCGTGTACGAGAACGACGATCTGCCGCTGCCGATGGATGTCACCGGCGCCGTGGAGGGTCAGCCGGTGTGCCGCAAGTTCCAGGCACGGGCTGCGTTCGAGCAGCAGAACCGCACGACGGAGCGCTACCAGTACACCGACACCCCGTCGGGCACGTTCTGGTGCGCGACGCAAACGGGTTCGGGCAGCGACGGCGAGTACTCGGCCACGGTCGGCGTGCCCTTCGACGACGCACGGTGGTGGCGCGGACGGGAGACGTCGGACCGCGCCGTCTCGATGTGTCCCGACGAGGCGTGCTGCCGGCGACCCGATCCGGGCTTGGCGGATCGGTGGAACGGCCGCTCCTGGCCCAGCGCCCGCGTGCACACGCACATGTTCTCGCCGCTCCCCCGCGGCGCGTTCCCGGGCGTCGACGACAGCGAGGTGTACGCGTTCCTCGATCGGCACGCAGCGGAGTGATCTGCGGAGCGCGCGATGCTGGATGCTTTCGGTCGGTTCCGAGCGCGTGACACCGACGAAAAGCATCCAGCATCACCCCGTGATGAAGGCGGCGTAGCGGTCGAGCGCTGCGCCGATGTCGGCCGCGTCCGCGGCGCCTGGCGTCAGGAGCTCGGGGATGGGATCTTCGGCGTGCCGGCCGATCGCCGTCGACTGCCGCCAGGTGCCGATCACGACGCCGTCGCGGACGATGATCGGGCGCACCATGCCGTTCTTGCCCGGCCCAACGGCGGCCAGGTGCTCGGGCGGGCACGCGACCGTGCGATCGGCGTACGAGATGTAGTACTCCTCGAATGAGGCGAGCGCGAGCACGGATGCCGCGCGCGGGCTGCGCCGCGGCCGGTTGCTCGCCGCGAAGAGCCCGTCGTCCACTTCGTGGATGCGCTCGTCATTCTGCGCCGCCGATGCCGCGGCGCGCGCCGCCGTGAGCGTGACACCGGCCCACCATGCGAAGTCGGCGGCCGTCGCCGGACCGTGCCCGCCGATGTATCGCGCGAACATCTCGGCGGCGGGATCGACGGGCGATGCGGACTCGCCGATGTGCTCGTCGACGAGCACGAAGTACTGCTCGCGGCTCACTCCGCCCGGTCGCGCGACGGTCGGCCCCTGGCAGATGATGCCGCGCAGCGCTAGGGCTCCGATCGCGTGGGCGCCGCGCTGCCCGGCGGGGTCGATGCCGATGCCGACGAACAGGTCGAAGAGTTCTGCGCGTGTCAGGGCGTTGCCGCCTCGCAGCGCCGTCCGAACGACGTGCTCGACCCGCTTCAGCGCCTCGGCGTCGAGTCCGAGCTCGCGCAGCCGCGGCTCCTGCGCGCGCATCTGGCGTGCACCGGTCACCTGCAGCATCCACGCGAGGTCTTGTGCAGGGACGATGTGCAAGGTGCCGCGCTGCGTCCACGCGCGCACGAGGACACCGCGGTCGAACAGGCCGTCCACCGCGCTCACTGTCGGCGTGCCCGCGGTGCGGGAGGCCAGCGCCCAGCGACCGGCCCAGAACTCCTGCGCCTGCACGGCGAGCATGTGCTGCGCGGCATACGCCACCGAGCGCGCAGGGGCCGACAGCCGGTGCGACCGCAGCCGCTCCTGACGCAGCATCTCCGGCCTCATGCCCCCATCTTGCCCTGCGCGTCGGACATCGCCGCTCATGCCGTATCGAATCGGTCGGTCACAGACGACCAGAACCGACCGGATAGTCTGCACCTCCAGCCGGCCGCGTTGTCGAGTCTGAACGCGGCATCCGGCACGGAGTTCTCGGAGCGATCGGCCGGCGCCCTCTACTGCGTCGCCGAATCCGCCCCGGACGCCGCCCTCGCCTTCTTCTCCGAGCTGTTCGCGATGCGACCGGGCGGCCAGGGGCTCTGCGATGCGGAGCTGGCCGCATCGGCCGACGACGTGAGCGCAGCGGATGCCGCTGGCTGCATCGCCGACGGCACCCACCGGCAGTTCACCGTGGATCAGGCCCAGCAGCTGCCGACGAACCCGCAGACCGGCGGCGCGGGAACGCCCACCCTCGTCGTGAACGGTGAGTATGTCGCGATCACCGGCGACGTGGATGCCGACCTCCTCAGCCGGCTGGGCGGCTGACCCCGCACTGCCGATTCAGCCCTGCAGCGTCACCTCGCGGCGGGGCGGCAGCACGACGGGGTGCGAACCTGCCATGACCTCGAGCACGCGGATCACCTGGCACGAGTAGCCGTACTCGTTGTCGTACCAGACGTACAGCACGACGTCGCGGTCGTTCGCGATCGTCGCGAGCCCGTCGACGATGCCGGCGCGGTGCGAGCCGACGAAGTCCGTCGAGACGACCTCGGGGCTCTCGACGTAGTCGATCTGCTGACGGAGCTTCGAGTGCAGCGAGACGCGGCGCAGGTAGTCGTTGAGCTCATCCCTGGTCGCCGGGTTCTCGAGAGTGAGGTGCAGGACGGCCAGCGACACGTCGGGGGTGGGCACGCGGATCGCTGAACCCGTCAGCTTGCCTTCGAGCGCGGGCAGTGCGCGGGCGACGGCCTTGGCCGCTCCGGTCTCGGTGATGACCATGTTCAGCACGGCCGACCGGCCGCGCCGGTCGCCGGAGTGGAAGTTGTCGATCAGGTTCTGGTCGTTCGTGAACGAGTGCACGGTCTCGACGTGGCCGCGCACGATGCCGTACGCCTCGTCCATGGCCTTGAGCACCGGCGTGATCGCGTTCGTCGTGCACGAGGCCGCCGACACGATGCGGTCGGAGTCCTCGATCGTGGCGTCGTTGATGCCGTGGACGATGTTCTTCAGCGCCCCCTTGCCGGGGGCCGTGAGCAGAACACGGGCCGCGCCCTTCGCCTCGAGGTGACGGCGCAGGCCCGCCTCGTCGCGCCAGCGACCGGTGTTGTCGACGACGATGGCGTCGCGGATGCCGTACGCGGTGTAGTCGACGGATGCCGGGTCGTTCGAGTAGATGACCTGGATGCGGGTGCCGTTGGCGATGATCTGCTCGGCGTCCTCGTCCACGGTGACCGACCCCGCGAAGCTGCCGTGCACCGAGTCGCGCATGAGGAGCGAAGCACGCTTGACGAGGTCGTTCTCGGATCCGCGCCGGACGACGATGGCACGCAGGCGCAGTCCGCTGCCCCCGCTGTTGTGGGCGATGAGAATGCGGGCGAGCAGGCGTCCGATGCGCCCGAAGCCGTAGAGCACGACATCGGTGGGCTCGGCGGGCTCGGCGCCCATGGCAGGTGCGAGCGCCTCGCGCAGGTACTCGTCGAGCGGAGCATCCGTGTCGGAGAGCCCGGCGACGAGCCGCGCCACGTCGATCGACGATGCGCCGGGCGCGAGATCGCGGAGAGCCTCGAGAACGGCCAGGGTGTCTTCGAGAGCGAGCTCCTCGTGGCCGAGCTGGGCGACGCGCTCGTGCAACTCGATGATGCCCGTCGTCGAGAGCCCCAGCAGCCGGTGCCCGTGCAGCGACGTCACCACCTCATGATCGCGGCGGAGCGCGCCGATGAGCGGGACCATCCGCTCTGCGAGCTCTTCTCTGACCAACCAGTCATCACGGTGTGCCGCGAAGTCGTTCATCTGCGTCCTTGCAAGTTCTGAGCGCACCGAAGATCGTCCGGCGCGCGGGTTGCCGGGTGGAACATCGGGGGATGCTTCAAGAATAGTCCGCGACGGAGCCGTCCCTCACCGGGGCTAGCCTGGATGCATGGCGACGACCTTCACTGCCCGCGCTGCCCTGCTCGACATGGACGGCACGCTCGTCGACTCCACGGCCGTCGTCGAGCATCTGTGGCTGGAATGGGCGGAGCCGCACGGCCTGGACCGCGAGACGGTGCTGCGGACCGTGCACGGCCGCCAGGGGTGGCAGAGCATGGCGATCCTGCTGCCCGAGCGCGATCACGAGATCAACCTGATCGAGAATCAGCGGATGCTCGCACGCGAGAGCGCCGAGACCGACGGTGTCGTCGCGATCCGCGGCGCCGACGACCTGCTGCGCGCGCTGGACGGCCTCCCCCACGCCATCGTCACCTCAGCGAATGTCGCCCTCATGACCGCGCGCATGGGGGCCGCAGGGCTGGCCATCCCCGAACTCGCGGTCACCGCGGAGCGTGTGACGAACAGCAAGCCCGACCCGGAGGGGTTCCTGCTCGCGGCATCCCTGCTCGGCATCGCGCCCGCGGACTGCGTCGTGTTCGAGGACTCCGGCGCCGGCATCCGCGCCGGACTCGACGCCGGGATGACGGTCGTCGGCGTCGGCCCGCACGCGCCGTCCTTCGGCCCTGCGCACCACGTCGACGACCTGACGCGGGTCGAGATCGTGCCCGCGGCCGACGGGTTCGAGGTCAGGATCGGCTGAGCGCCCTGCCTGTTCAGCTCAGGGACGCGATCGCCTCGCGCAGGATGCCGTCCGCTGCGGCGAGCGCGTCGCGCGCACGGGACGCCTCGGCGCCCGTGATGGTCATGAGCAGCGCGAGCTTGACCGATCCGTCCGCAGCCCGCAGCGCCGCATCCGCCTCATCGACGCCGACGCCGGTCAGTTCCGCGACGGTGCGGATCGATCGTGCGTGCAGCTTCTCGTTCGTGGCGACGAGGTCGACCATCACCCCGCGATAGGTCTTGCCCAGTCGGATCATCGACAGCGTCGTCAGCATGTTGACGACGAGCTTCTGGGTCGTGCCCGACTTCAGCCTCGTGGACCCGGAGATGAACTCCGGACCCGTGACGATCTCGATGGGGATCTCCGCCACCGCACCGATGGCGGAGTCGCTGTTCGACGCGATCGCCACCGTGAGCGCCCCGATGCCGCGGGCGTACTCGAGTCCGCCGATCACGTACGGGGTCCGGCCGGATGCCGAGATGCCGACGACGGTGTCGCGCTCGGTCAGCCCGAGTTCGCACAGCGACACGCCTGCGGCGTCGCGGTCGTCCTCCGCGTTCTCGACGGCGGATCGCACTGCTCTCTCCCCTCCCGCGATGAGCCCGATGACCATCGAGGGGTCCGTGCCGAACGTGGGAGGGCACTCGCTCGCGTCGAGCACGCCGATGCGCCCGGCCGTCCCGGCGCCGATGTAGATGAGCCGGCCGCCACGGCGGAAACACTCGGTGATCCCGTCGACGGCGCGAGCGATGTCCGCCGCGCGCTCGGCGACGGCCGCGGGCACCCGCTGGTCCTCGGCGTTCATGAGCCGGACGAGCTCGACGGTGCTCTGCAGGTCGAGATCACCGCGCTCCGTGGTCGCGGCCTCGGTGTCGAGCCGGGCGAGCTGTCCGATGAGGGCGGACAGGCGATCGGAGGAACGAGGATCATCGGACACGGTGTACGAACCTTTCGTGAGATGTGTCGGCGCGCAGCGCGAGCAGGGCAGCGCCATCGAGGGCGTCCCCTCGGGCGGGTACCGGTGTGCGGCCGGCGTCGGTCAAGGAGCGCTCGAGCTCGGCGCGGAACCACAGATGCTCGGTGAGCCCGCCGTGCACGACGACGCCGGGGTGGTCGGATGCCGCGACGGCGGATGCCGTGAGCAGACGAACCGCCTCCGCGGCGATCTGTGCGGCGATCTGGTCGCCGTCGCGCGCGGCATCCAGGACGAGCGGGGCGATCCCGGCGAGCTGCCGCGCGACGGGGAGGAGGCCTGCGAGCCAGGCGACGGCATCCGGAGCGGGAGCGATGTGCGCGGCGATCGCGTCGGACAGCACAGTCGGCTCCCCGAGCCCCTCGCGGACGCGCAGCGCGGCGCGCACGCCCTCCCGGCCGATCCACGACCCCCCGCCGAGGTCCCCGATGTCGGGGCCCCATCCGTCGATGAGCCGGGTTCCGGCGTCGTCGACGCCCAGCGCCGCAGCTCCTGTGCCGGCGATGAGCAGCGTGCCCTGCCCGCCGTCCAGCGCACCGGCGTGAGCCGTGACGACATCCGATGCGACGGCCACCTGTGCCCCGGTCGCCTCCGCGAGACGTCGCGCGAGGTCGTGCGCGGCATCCGGATCCGCCCAGGCGCCGGCCGCACCGACGGCGAGCACCTCGAACCGGCCCGCCTGCGCGGCGAGTGGCTCGATCGCGGCCCGTGCGGCATCGACACCGCCGGACGTTGCCAGCCCAGGGGCGCCCGGTCCGGTGAAAACGCGCCGGGCGCCGGCATCCATGATCGCGACCCGGCAACGGGTCTTGCCGAGATCCACGGCGACGGTGATGGGCATGGGGCGGCTCTCAGGACGGGGAGATGCGCCGATCAGCGACGCGCAATTGTAAAGAGTCTATGCATAATGCTGGGCTGCGCGCTCGTGCCGCGTCGGCGGCCACGTCGTCCGCGGCCCGCAGGAACAGCATGATCCAGCTGAAGATGAGGATCGCCGCGATGAGCTCGACCGCGTCATACCGAGCGCACCTCGGCGCCCTTGGCCTCCAGGAGCTCCACGGCGAGCGCGAGCGTGCGCCCGGAATCGGCCACGTCATCGACGAGCAGCACGCGGCGTCCGTCGAGGTAGGCCATGTCGAGCTCGGGCGGCAGCACCTCCGGAGCATCCAGCACGGTGCCGATCCCCGTGTAGAACTCGACGTTGATCGCGCCGCAGTTCTTCGCACCGAGACCGTAGGCGATCGCTCCGGCCGGCAGCAGCCCGCCGCGGGCGATCGCGACCACCACCTCCGGCTCGAAGCCGCTGTCGAGGATGCTGCGGGCGAGATCCCGCGTCGCCGATCCGAATCCGTCCCAGGTGAGGGTCTCGCGCACGTCAGCCGTCATGCGACCATTCTTCCGCCTCCCCCGCAGTAGAATCGACGGGTCCGGCCGAGCCGGTGCTCGAAAAAAGGGCACGAAGCAGGCGACGCATCGAAGCGCCGCGCGAGACACATACGGAATCCATCCCGATACCGTCTCGAAAGGCTCCACCATGCCCTCCGTCTCCGCCCACGTCGCCCTCACCCTCGCTCAGCACGTCGACCACGTCTTCGGCGTCATGGGCAACGGCAACGCCTACTTCCTCGACGCTCTCGAGCGCGACACCGGTGCCGAGTTCACGGCGGTCCGCCACGAGCAGGGCGCCGTGGTCGCCGCCGATGCGCACTACCGCGCCTCGGGCAGGATCGCAGCGGGCACGGCGACCTACGGCGCCGGGTTCACGAACACGCTCACGGCTCTGGCCGAGTCCGTGCAGGCCCGCATCCCGCTCGTACTCGTCGTCGGCGATGAGCCGACGTCGGGCCCGCGGCCCTGGGACGTCGATCAGATCGCGCTCGCGTCCGCCGTCGGCGCGCGCACGTACACGGTCGGTCGGGCGGATGCTGCGGCGACCACGATCATCGCGGTCGAGCACGCCCTCACGTATCGGGTGCCCGTGGTGCTTGCGGTCCCCTACGACGTCGCGTCGCTCGAGGCGGGCGCGGTGCCGGATGCGCCGGCTCCGCGCGTTCCCGCAGCGCTCGCCCCCGCGGGCGAGTTCGCCGACGGGATGCTCGACGAGATCGCTGCGGCGCTGCGCGGCGCCGAGCGTCCGTTCCTGCTGGCCGGGCGCGGAGCGTGGCTGGCGGGCGCGGGTGAGCCCCTCGGCGCTCTGGCGGACGCGACCGGTGCCCTCACAGCATCCACCGCTCTGGGCCGCGGCGTGTTCCCGGCTGCCGAATACGACCTGGGAGTCACGGGCGGTTTCGGCGCCGAGGACGCGATGCGGCTCGTGCGCGAGGCCTATGTCGCGGTCGTGTTCGGCGCGTCGCTCAATCAGTTCACGATGCGCTTCGGCGACCTCTTCGCACCCGGGACACGGGTGTTCCAGGTCGATGTCGCGCCGGCGGCGACGCACGCGCACATCGGCGGCTTCGTGCGCGGCGACGCCCGCCTCGTCGCCGAGGCCCTTGTCGCGCGCCTCTCCCCCGCTCTCCCCGCGCACAACTTCGGATCCCAGGCTGAACACGCCGCGGATCCGGGCGGCGCCGACGGCGAGTCGCCCGCGGCATCCGAAGCTGTGCCCGGCTTGGGCGCGGAGCAGAAGCATGAGCAGGGGCGGATGCCGTGGCGGGAGAGCGTCGATGTCGCCGCCGCCCGCACGTATGACCGCGGCGACGACCTCGCCCCGGACGGCCGACTCGACCCGCGGTCCGCTGCTCGCCGCATCGCCGAGCTGCTGCCGGCGGATCGTGTCGTCGTCTCGGACGGCGGACACTTCATCGGCTGGGCCAACATGTACTGGCCGGTGGCATCCCCCGATCGGATGATGATGGTCGGAACAGCTTTCCAGGCGATCGGACAGGGCTGGCCGAGCGTGGTCGGCGCGACCCGTGCCCGTCCGGAATCGACGATCGTGCTCACGAGCGGCGACGGCGGCGGTCTCATGGCCATCGCCGACCTCGAGTCGGCGGTGCGCTCCGCCGGCGGACGCGGCTGCGCCGTGATCTGGAACGACGCCGCCTACGGCGCCGAGGTGCACCTGTACGGGCTCAAGGGCCTCGCCGAGGACCCGATGCTGATCCCCCAGGTCGACTTCGCGGCATTCGCCGCCGCCGTCGGTGCCGAGGGCGTCGTCGTCGAGACCCTTGCCGACCTGGACCGCCTGGCGACGTGGTCTGCGCAGCCCGCCGAGGAGCGTCCGTTCCTGCTGTTGGATCTGCGGGTCTCCCCCGCCGTCGTCGCGCCCTATCAGCAGGAGATCATCCGGGTGAACAGCTGAGAGGGCTGGGCGTCACGTGGTACAGATAGGCTCCTCGCCATGGCAGAAGACCCCGAGGTCCTGCGGTACAGCGCATTCGCGGCGACTGCGGAGGGCGGCAATCCGGCCGGGGTCGTGCTGGACGCGTCGCGCCTGGACGACGCTGCGATGCAGCGGATCGCCGCCGAGGTCGGGTACTCGGAGACCGCGTTCGTCGTCGGCCAGGATGCCGATGAGCCGACCTATCGCGTTCGGTTCTGGTCACCCGCCGCCGAAGTCCCGTTCTGCGGCCACGCCACCGTGGCGACGGCGGTCGCTCTGGCCGAGCGAGACGGCCCGGGGCACGTCGCGTTCGAGACGCTGGGCGGGCGGGTCGAACTGCGGTCGGCGACCGACGAGACCGGAACCGTGACGGTGTCCTTCACCAGCGTGGATCCCGAGGTGCGCGACATCGACGACGAGGTGCGGGATGGCCTCCTGGCGCTTCTCGGACTCACCGGCGCCGACCTCGATCCCCGCTTTCCCGTCCGCGAGGCGTACGCGGGCAACTGGCATCCCATCGTGGTCATCGCCGAACGCGACCTGTTCCACCAGTTCCGTTTCCTTCCCGCCGATGTCGCGGCGATCATGCGCGAACTGGGCTGGCTGGGCACGGTGACGGTGCTGCACGAGCTCCGCCCCGGGGTCTTCGAGGCCCGCAATCTCTTCCCGGTCGGCCGGATCACCGAGGACCCGGCGACGGGTTCTGCTGCGGCATCCACCGGAGCGTACCTGCGCGAGCACGGCTACCTGGAGCGGACGATCCGCATCGAGCAGGGTCGTCATGTCGGCAGGCCGAGCGCGCTCGTCGTCACGATCCCCGACTCGGGCGGCATCGAGGTCACCGGCGGCGCGACGCGGATCCGCTGACCAGCCCTGTCACTCGATCAGTTCGAGCCCCTGCACGCGGACCTGCTCGAGGTCGAGGTTCGCCGAGATTCGGCGGACGATCATGTCGTCCACGGCACCGGAGCGGCGCAGGCCGAAGAGCACCTCGCGCTTGTGATCGAGAACCGCGAGCTTGAGGCGGGCGAACTCCTCATGACGGATGATCGGCGACCGTTGCTCGAGATCGACGTCAGTGGAGGTCGCGACCATCTGCAGCGTCGTGCCCCGCACGCCGATCGCCGAGGCCTGCACGTCCATCGACGCGTCTCCGAACTCGACGGATTCGTCGGCGAGCGGATCGGGCGCGTCGAGCATGTCCTCCATCGCCCCGACCTCGGCGTCGATGAGCGCGCGCTCCCTCGCCATCGCCCGTGCGTTCGCGAGCTCGAGGCGCTCATACCCCTCGCGCCTCACGCGGTCACGGATCTCGTCGCTGATGCCGTTCTCGGCGGCGAGGGCATCGAGGGCGGTCATGGCGGCGCCCGAGATCGCGCGCTCGGCGAGTTCGAACTCCTCGTCCTCGCCGTGGTCGACCGGAAACCGCGCCCACCGGACGACCGCCGGCAGCAGCGGGCCCTGCACCAGCAGGCTCAGCAGGATGACCCCTGCGGTGACGAAGATGATGTCGTCGCGGCCGTCCAGCGGCGCACCGTCGGGCGCGGCCAGCGGCCCGGACAGCGCGATCGCGAGCGACACAGCGCCGCGCATGCCTGCGACCGTCGTCACGATCTGCATGCGCGTGCGCAGTCCGCGCGGAGGCCGCGCACTCTCTCCGACGCGCTGGAACGGCATCGCCAGCAGCTGGAACGCGAACCGCACCGCGAGCAGCACGAGCCACACGGCGAGTGTCGCGAGCACGAGCCAGCCGATCTCGCGCAGCGAGGTCTGGTGCACGACCCATTGCACCTCGATCCCGATGAGCACGAACAGCGCGCCGTTGAGGAGGAACACTCCGAACGGCCACACCGTCTCGGCCTGACGGCGGGATGCGGCGGTGCTGATCGCCGGATTGATGTACGCGACGATGAGCCCTGCGACGACCACGGCGAGCACGCCGGAGGCGTGGATCATCTCGGCGACCATGAACGCCGTGAACGGAACGAGCAGCAGCGTCACGTTGATGACGATGGTCGCCCGCGGGGTCCGCAGCAGCAGCCAGGCGAGAGAGGCGACCGCGACGCCGACGGCGATGCCGCCGAGGTACGAGACGATCACGCTCCAGGTCACCGAGAGCGGGGTGATCTGCCCGCCGACGGCGAGCGAGACGGCGATCGCGTACAGCACGAGAGCCGTGCCGTCGTTGGTCAGGCTCTCGGCCTTGAGCTTCATGAAACTGCGCCGCGGCAGAAGCCGACCCAGGGCCGCGACCGCGGTGGCATCAGGTGGCGCGACCGCGGCGCCGAGAATCAGAGCGATCTCCCACGGAGCGACGTCGTCAGGCTCTCCCAGAACAGCATGACCGGCAGGAACAGCAGCAGGACGGTCTCGGGCGGCAGCTGAACCTCGCGCAGCGCCGGGACGAAACCGAGCAGCAGACCGAACACGACCAGCACCAGGGGCAGCGCGAGGCGCACCCGCGGCGCCAGCAGCGTTCCGACCAGGATCGTCAGTCCGAGCAGGACCGTGACCTCAAGACCCTCCATGCGCGCACCCCATCCGCCGTCACGAGTGGGCGCGACGTGCGAAGAAGCACAGCGCCCGTCAGGCAAACGGTATTCCCGTCGGTGCGCGCACGGAAGAGGTTCACCCCTGCGCGCTGTAGTCCGGCAGCTCCTGCAGAGTCCACGTGTTGCCGTCGGGGTCGTCGAAGGTCACGAAGCGGCCCCATGCCTGCTCGTCGACCCCGTTCGCCTCGACGCCGGCGTCACGCAACTGGGCCAGCGCGGCATCGGCATCGGGCACGACGACCTGGATCGTGTTCTGCTGACCCGGCTCGAGGTCGAGCCCCAGGCCCTCGCCGAACGCGATCGAGCAAGCCGAACCCGGCGGCGTCATCTGCACGAACCGCAGGCCCTCGTGGACGACCTGATCGTGATCGGCGTTGAACCCGATCTTCACGTAGAAGTCTTTCGACCGGTCGACGTCGCTGACCGGCACGTGGATGAGTTCGATCTTCCAGTCCATCACTCACTCCTCCTGGCGAGCATCGGCGCCCGACCGCGGCCAACGCTACGCGCGGGGTCGGACATCGCACAGGGCACGGACGTCTAGATCCAGCCCTTGTCCTGCGCGATGCGCACCGCCTGCGCCCTGTTCGCCGCCCCGACCTTGCCGATCGCCGCCGACAGGTTGTTGCGCACGGTTCCCGCCGACAGGAACACCTCCGCCGCGATCGCCGCGGCGGACCGCCCGTCGGCCGCGAGCCGCAGCACCTGGCGCTCGCGCTCGCTCAGCGGGTTGGCGCCGTCGAACAGGCTGGCTTCGGCGAGCGCGGGATCGACCACCCGGAGCCCCACGTGCACCCGTCGAACGGCGTCGGCGAGCTGCTCGGCCGGCGCATCCTTCACGACGAAGCCGCTCGCACCGGCATCCAGCGCCGAACGCAGGTAGCCGGGTCTGGCGAACGTCGTCACGATGAGCACCCGGGTCGCAGGGCTCGCGGCCCGCACGGCCTGCGTCGCCGCGATCCCGTCCATGCCGGGCATCTGGATGTCCATGAGGCAGACGTCCGGCGCTGCGTCGGACGCGACGCGCACGGCCTCGTCACCGTCACCTGCGACGCCGACGACGGTGAGGTCGGCTTCGAGTTCGAGGAGAGCGGCGAGGGCTCCGCGGAGCATCGCCTGATCGTCGACGATGACGAGTCTGATCGGATCGGACGACGTCACCACGTCGCCTCCACCCGCGTGCCGCCGCTCTCCGGCGCGCTGACGGCCAGGGTCGCGCCTCCCGTTGTCGCCCGCTCCCGCATCCCGCGCACCCCGTTGCCCTCCGCCCCGCCGATCCCCCGGCCGTCGTCGATCACGGCCAATGTCCCCGGCGCGATCCGCACCGTCACGGTCCGCGCCCCGGAATGCCGCAGCACGTTCGTGGTCGCTTCGCGCAGGATCCAGCTCGCCGTGAGCGACTGCGCGGGCGACAGAGCCGCGGCATCCCCCTCGACGTGCAGGGCGATGTCGGCGGCGGCCAGAGCCTCGCGGCAGGACTGCAGCTGATCCGAGAGCGTCGCGCTGCGCACGCCAGCGACGGTCGCCCTGACGCCCGCGATCGCCTCCGCCGTGAGGAATTCGATATCGGCCAGCTCGGCCTTCGCGCGTTCCGGGTCGGTGTCCATGAGTCGGCGCACGAGCTGCGCCTTGATCTTCACGACCGTGAGCGAGTGCCCGACGAGATCGTGCACATCCCGCGCGACGGCCTCGCGTCCCTCGCTCGTGGCGAGCTCGAGCCCCAGCCGCTCGGCCTCGGCCGAGCGGATGATGAGACTCGTCGAGACCGTGTTCACGACGCCCAGCAGCACGATGATCGCGAGGATCGACACGTACGACAGGCCGTTCGGCGTCAGGAAGACGAGTATCGCCGTGATGGTGACGCTCGCGGCCGCCGTGACCCAGTGCGCGAGCCGGTTCAGACCGTACGAGGCGAACGACATGATGAACGGCAGGAAGCCGACGGCGTATCCGCCGATGCTGGGGATCGTCAGCGCGGCGCACGCGATCATTCCGCCGAAGGCGATCCACTGGATGGGCCTGGGCGGGTCGACGAGCCCTCCGCCGCCGAAGCTCATACCGTTGATGAAGCCAGCTACGTAGACGACGACGAACGTCGCGAACGCCGCCCAGCCCGTGACGATCCATACCTGCGCTGCCTCGGAGCGGGCGAGCTCGATGAGCGGGTACACGAGGAACACGAGCCAGATCACGGCCATCAGCCAGCCGTAGCGCTCCCACGGCGACCCGGAACCCTGCCGGGGCCGCCTGGCGCCGGACGCCGCCCATGCCGCCGGCGCGGCGCCGGCCTCTGAGGCCGACACCGCGTCGCGGGTCACGTCTTCCGCCATGCAGTCGACCCTAGCGGCGCGACCGCGAGCGCTTGACGCCCGCCGCGACGAGCACCGCGAAGATCACGAGCCACACCACGACGTTCAGCACGACCCCCCAGAGCGGATCGGTCTGCCCTGTGGTGAGGGTTCCCTCCGTGAGCGGCCAGCGGCTCAGCGCCACGAAGCCGTACAGGGGCGTGAACCGGGCGATGTCGAGCATGACGCCGTCGAGCGGAATGAAGACGTTCCCGAAGAACGCGAAGAACGTCATCGAGATGGATGCCAGCGCCGCTGCCGTGTCGGAGTTGAAGAACAGTCCGACACCGAGACCGTAGAGACCGAACATGAGCCCGACGCCGAGGATGATGCCGGCAGCAGCCCACCAGCGCCAGGCATCCGTCGCCTCGGCTCCCGTGAGGATGCCCGCCGCGAACACGAGCAGGACGGCCAGCGCTGCGAACGCGACGGCGGTGAGCAGCTTGATCGTCGCGTATCCCGTGGTGCTCAGCGGCGTCATCCCGAGCTGGCGTCCCCAGCCCTGCTTGGCCTCGGTGGCGGCGAGCGAGGTGAGCGAGCTCATCGCGACGGCGGTTCCGTAGGCGGCCATCGAGACCATCACGTAGAACTTGACGTTGCCGTTTCCGGCCGGCATCGAGCCGTAGCCCATGCTCGCCCCGAAGAGCAGATACATCGCCACCGGCATCCCCAGGGTGAATGCGAGCGTGTAGGGGTTGCGGATCTGGCGGATCGCCTCGACGCGCAGCATCGTGGGTGAGATCGACATAGTCATGATGTTCAGTCCTCCGTGAGAGCCGTGAAGGCGGTTTCGAGGGTGGGGGCGGCGATCTCCAGGTCATGGGCGCCGGCGTTCAGAAGAGCGAATGCCGCGGCATCCGAGTCGAGCGCCCGCAGCGTCACCCGCTGAGCGTCGACGCGCACGTCGCTGATGCCGTCGGTCTGCTCGAGCCCGCGGACCAGTTCCTCCGCCCCGACGGCGGGAAGGTCTGCGGCGAGCGTGCGCCCGCCGAGGTTGGCGCGCAGCTGCGCCGTGGCGGCGTCGGCGACGATGCGTCCGCGATGCATGACGACGGTGCGCCGGGCGAACTGCTCGGCCTCCTCGAGGTAGTGCGTGGCGAAGATGATCGTGCGCCCGGCATCCGCATCGGCGCGCATGACATCCCAGAAATGGCGGCGGGCGGTGACGTCCATGCCGGCGGTCGGCTCGTCGAGGACGAGGATGTCCGGATCCGAGACGAGCGCGAGGGCGAACTTCACCCGCTGCTGCTCTCCGCCGGAGCACTTGACGATGCGCCGACGGGCGATCCGCGCGAGTTCCGTGCGCTCGAGGATCTCGGAGACCCTGGCGAGGGACTCGCGGCCGTGCAGAGACGCGATCACCTCGACCGTCTCGCGGACGGTGAGATCCGACAGCAGTCCGCCCGTCTGCAGAACACCGGCGATCACGCCGGAGCGCGCAGCCCTCACCGGCCGCTGCCCGTAGACCGTGATCGTGCCGTCAGTGGGATCGGTGAGCCCGAGCAGCATGTCGAGCGTGGTCGTCTTGCCGGCCCCGTTGGGCCCGAGCAGGGCGACGACCTCTCCGCGCCGGATGCTGAGATCGATGCCGTCGACGGCCTTGACCGCCCGTTCGCCGATGCCGAAGGAGCGCCGCACGCCCGAGATGGCGACGGCGTCGTCCTGGCCGGCGTCCTTCCGGGCTGCGGCCGCCTGCGTCGTGCGTGACTGCGTGTGCGCTGTTGTGCTCATGCATCCAGCCTGGTCGCGCGGGCGAGCACGATCAGGAGGGCGCTGTCACGGCATCCGCATGACACGTGTCACGCGGGCAGGAACACCCCGTCCAGGAACGACTCGAGTGCGGCGACACCGTCCAGCGGCAGCACGGCGGCGACGTACTGGTCGGGGCGGACGACCACGACGGCGCCTGCGCGCGAGACCTCGCGCTCGTCGAAGATGTCGCTGCGACTCCACGCGTTGGGTGCCGCGCTGTACACCTTCTCCCAGTCCATGAGCCCGAGCGGGCCGGTGCGGGGCAGGAACAGCTCCGGGGCGGACAACTGCTCCAGATCGTCGAACGGCTCCTGATAGATGACCTTCGCGTCGATGACGGCATCCGCATCGGCATCCGCCGGCGTCACCCTCGCGATCATCGGCGAGACCGCCGCCGCCCACTCCCGCACCCGCACTCCCCCGGAATCGGCGAACGCGTAGACGCGCCAGCGCCCGTCGGCCTTGGCGTGGTGCCCGAGGTGGACGACGTTGCCGTCGCAGACGCGGACGACCTCGGACGACTTGAAGCGCTTGCCGATCGGGAACCCGGCGGCAAGCGCCTGATGCGCAGCGTCTCCTGTGATCGCCGACGGCGCGTACTGGGTCATGAATCCCGACGGGAACTCGGCCGTCGCCAGGTAGTAGGTGGCGAGATCCTGCGGGTCGGAGATCTCCTCGGGCTTGCGCGCCATGAGCGATGACCACTCGCGGTCGAAGTCGATCAGCTGCTGCGCCACGGGCTGACGCTCGGCGGAGTACGTCGCCAGCAGGCTCTCCGGCGAGCGCCCGCTGAGCACGGAGCCGAGCTTCCAGCCCAGATTGAAGCCGTCCTGCATCGAGACGTTCATGCCCTGACCGGCCTTGGCGCTGTGCGTGTGGCAAGCATCGCCGGTGAGGAACACCCGCGGCGACCCCTCGGCATCCGGAGCGTCGTCGAACCCGTCAGTGACGCGGTGGCCCACCTCGTACACGCTGTGCCAGGCGATCTCCTTCACGTCCAGCGCGTAGGGATGCAGGATCTCGTTGGCCTTCTCGATGATCTTCTCGATCGGGGTCTGTCGCACCCGGTGGTTGTCGTCGGCGGCGACCTCGCCGAGGTCGACGTAGACCCGGCTGAGATAGCCGCCCTCACGCGGGATGTGCAGGATGTTCCCCGCCTCGGCGTTGATCGCGCATTTGGTGCGCCAGTCGGGGAAGTCGGTGTTCACCAGCACGTCCAACACGCCCCAGGCGTGCGCGGAGAATGCACCGACGTGCTTGCGGCCGATCGCCTCGCGCACGCCGCTGCGCGCGCCGTCGCAGCCGACGACGTACTTGGCGCGCACGGTGCGCTCGCCGGTCGCCGTGCGCACCAGTACCTCCACGGGGTACTCGCCCTCGTCGTGCACGGTGAGACCCGCGAACTCGACGCCGTAGTCGGGCACGATGCGCCCAGGGCCGTGCGCTGCAGCCTCGGCGAAGTAGTCGAGTACGCGCGCCTGGTTGACGATGAGGTGCGGGAACTCGCTGATCTTGTACCCGTAGTCCTCCGTGCGCGAGGTGCGGACGATGCTGCCCGGGTTCTCGGGGTCGGGGCCCCAGAAGTTCATCCACCCGATGTTGTACGCCTCGGCGACGATCCGCTCGGCGAATCCGAACGCCTGGAAGGTCTCGACGCTGCGCGGCTGGATGCCGTCGGCCTGCCCGAGCACGAGCCGCCCCTCGCGCTTCTCGATGATCCGCGTAGTCACGGACGGGTACTGCGACATCTGGGCGGCCAGCAGCATGCCGGCGGGACCCGAGCCCACGATGAGCACGTCCATCTCGTCCGGCAGATCAGCGGGGCGATCGATCCCCGTGCCCGCCGCCGCGACGATGCGCGGGTCCTGCGAGACGTAGCCGTGGTGATGGAACTGCATCGGAACTCCTTCTTCGTGCGTCATTGACGGGGGCGGGTGCCGCGGCATCCGCCCCCGAGATGATTCAGGCCCTGGCGAGACCGTGGATCGGGCTGGCGGCCTGCTCCTCCTCGTGGTCAGGGCCCAGCGGGATGCCACTGCGGTCGCGGAGCAGGAGCGTCGCGATCAGGCCGATGACCGTCATGCCGGCGAGGTACCAGGTGACCGACATCGTGGTGCCTGTGGCCTTCACGAGGGCGGTCGCGATGGTCGGCGCGAATGCACCGCCCGCGATCGCGCCGATCGCGTACGAGATCGAGACGCCCGAGAAGCGGATGCTGGCCGGGAAGAGTTCCGTGTACAGCGCCGCCTGGGGTCCGTAGGTGAACCCGAGACCGATCGTGAGGATCGCGAGTCCCGCGAACAGCAGACCGATGTTCCCCGTGTTCACGAGCGGGAACAGGGCGAACACGCCGCCGAGCTGCAGGATCCATCCGATGATGTACGTCGTACGGCGGCCGATCCGGTCGGAGACGAATCCGGCGAGCAGGGTCGACAGCAGCCAGGTCACGGCGGACCCCGCGACGGCCCAGAGCACCGGACCGCGGTCGAGCGCGAGAGGGCCTTCGGGGTCGGTGGAGTAGTTCTGGATGTACCCGCCGGTGGTCATGTAGCCGACGGCGTTGTTGCCGGCGAACACGAGCGCAGCGATGATCACGAGCAGCAGGTGCTTGCGGAACAGCTGCACGACCGGCATCTTCGCCTCCTCCTTGCGCTCGGCGAGTTCGGCGAACACCGGGCTCTCCTCGACGTTGCGGCGCACGTAGTAGCCGACGAGGATCAGCACGACGCTGAGCAGGAACGGGACGCGCCAGCCCCACGCGATGAACTGCTCCCCCGGTGCGATCGCGGTCATGATCGCCATGACGCCCGATGCGAGCAGCAGGCCCAGCGGAACGCCGATCTGCGGCGACGCGCCGAACGCGCCGCGCTTGCGCTTCGGCGCATGCTCGACGGCCATCAGCACAGCGCCGCCCCACTCGCCGCCGGCGGACAGGCCCTGGAGGATGCGCAGCAAGACGAGCAGGACCGGTGCGGCCATGCCGATCGCGTCGTAGGTGGGGAGCACACCGATGAGCGCGGTCGCCACACCCATGAGGATGAGCGTCCACATGAGAACGCGCTTGCGCCCCAGCTTGTCGCCGAAGTGGCCGGCGAGGAATGCCCCGAGCGGGCGGAACAGGAAGCTGATACCGACCGTGGCGAAACCGATGAGGATGCTGTCGGCGCCGAGCGGCTTGAAGAACAGCTCGCCGAAGACGAGCCCGACGGCCGTCGCGTAGATGAAGAAGTCGTACCACTCGACAGTGGTTCCCACGACCGTGGCGAAGACCACGCGCCGCCGATCCGCGAGGCTCGCGATGGTGCCGGTCGGCGTGAAGCCGGGATTCTCAGTCATTGAAACTCCTTGTATGACGTCATTGTCCGGGCGGCGCGGCGGTGTCGAACCGATGCTTGCCACCCGCTGACAGGATGATATACGATTTCAAATACATCGCACAAGAGCGATGCTCACGACGCAAGGAGGCGCTCACGGTGACGGACCAGATCGCACAGCCCGGCCCGATCGCTCGTCCGGGGAAGATCATCGCGATCCACCTCAGTTACGCATCCCGCGCCGATCAGCGCGGACGGCGCCCCGCGCACCCCTCCTACTTCTTCAAGGTCGCCAGCTCCGTCGCGGCATCCGGCGGGACGATCGAACGCCCAGCCGGCACCGAGCTCCTCGCCTTCGAGGGCGAGATCGCGCTCGTCATCGGCGAGCCCGCCCGTCACGTCGCGCTCGAAGACGCCTGGGCGCACGTCGCTCACGTCACCGCGGCGAACGACCTCGGCCTCTACGACCTGCGCGCGAACGACAAGGGCTCGAACGTCCGCTCCAAGGGCGGCGACGGCTACACGCCGCTCGGGCCCGACCTGATCGATGCGCGCACGATCGACCCGCACGGCATCCGCGTGCGCACCTGGGTCAACGGCGAACTGCGCCAGGACGACACCTCCGAAGGCCTCATCTTCCCGCTCGCGCAGTTCGTCGCCGATCTCTCGCAGCACTTCACGCTCGAGACCGGCGATGTCATCCTGACCGGCACCCCGGCGGGCTCCTCGGTGATCGTGCCGGGTGATGTCGTCGAGGTCGAGGTCGATGCTCCGGACGCACCGGGTGCGCCGACGTCGGGACGTCTTGTGACCACCGTCACCCAGGGCGATGTGCCGTTCGATGAAACCCTGGGCTCGCTGCCCGCGGTCGACGACCTGCAACGCAGTGAAGCCTGGGGCGTTCCGGCCCCTGAGCCTGTCGAAGGGTCCGGAACGACACCCGCCGACCCTTCGACGGGCTCAGGGAGCGGCTCCTCGGGCTCGGAGAGCGGCTCTGCGCGCTCCCTCTCCCCCGAACTGCGCGCCAAGCTCGAGAAGGCGCCGACGGCCGGACTCTCCGCACAGTTGCGCCAGCGCGGGCACCACCACTGCTTCATCGACGGCGTGAGCGCGAACCTGCCTGGAACGAAGATCGTCGGAACGGCGCGCACGCTGCGCTTCATCCCGTTCCGTGAAGACCTCTTCAAGACCCACGGCGGCGGGTTCAATGCGCAGAAGCGCCTGTTCGACGCGGTCGGCGAGGGCGAAGTCATCGTGATCGAGGCGCGCGGGGATGACACGACCGGCACTCTCGGCGACATCCTCGCGCTGCGCGCCACTGCACGCGGCGCGGCGGGCGTCGTCACGGACGGCGGCGTGCGCGACTTCGATGAGGTCGCCCGCATCGGCCTGCCGGTGTTCTCGCGGGGGGCGCACCCCTCGGTGCTCGGCCGCAAGCACGTGCCGTGGGCCGTCGATGAGACGATCGCGTGCGGCGGGACTGCCGTGCAGCCCGGCGACATCATCGTGGGAGACGGCGACGGCGTCATCGTGATCCCGCCGGCTCTGGCCGAAGAGGTCGCCGACGCGGCCCTCGCGCAGGAGGACGAGGACGCCTGGATCGCCGAGCAGGTCGCCGCCGGGCATCCGGTCGACGGCCTGTTCCCCATGAACACCGAGTGGCGCGCGAAGTACGAAGCCCAGACGGTTGCTGAGCCTGTCGAAGCACAGGAACCAGCGCAATCATGACCAAGGCACTCAGCAAGTCCCAGCAGGCGTATCACTGGATCAAGGGCCGGATCGCCAGCCAGACGTTCACGCCCGGCTACCGCCTCGTTCTCGGCAGCATCGCCGGTGAGCTCGACATGAGCGTCGTGCCCGTCCGCGAGGCGATCCGCCAGCTCGAGGCCGAGGGGCTCGTCCAGTTCGAGCACAACGTCGGCGCTCGGGTCGCCATGGTCGACGACAGCCAGTACCGGCACAGCATGGAGGCGCTCAGTATCCTCGAGGGCAGCGCGACCGCCCTTTCGGCACGCCACCTCACCACGGACGACCTGCAGCACGCCAGGGCGATCAATGAGCGGATGATCGAGACTCTCGATCACTTCAACCCGTCGGCGTTCACGCAGCTCAACCAGCAGTTCCACGCCGCGCTCATCGCCCCGTGCCCGAACCCGCGCCTGCACGAGCTGGTCACCGTCGAGATGCAGCGCCTGAACAGGCTGCGCGACTCGACCTTCAGCTTCGTACCGGGCCGCGCCCAGGAGTCCGTCCGCGAGCACGAGCAGATCGTCGCCCTGATCGAGAACAGCGCCCCCGTGATCGAGATCGAGCGCGCGGCCAGACTCCACCACGCGTCCACCCTCGACGCCTACCTGACCCGCGCGAACGATGCCGAAACGCCAGACGCCGCCGTCGGCACGCACGTCCACTGAACCGGAGGAACCATGAGCGACAACCGCATCCCCGAAGATCTGCCCGACCACATCCAGCACTACATCGACGGCGCCTTCGTCGACTCGCAAGACGGCGACACGTTCGACGTGCTCGACCCGGTGACGAACGAGAACTACACCACCGCCGCCGCCGGCAAGAAGGCCGACATCGACCTCGCCGTCGCCGCCGCCAAGCGGGCCTTCGACGAGGGGCCGTGGCCGAAGATGCTCCCCCGCGAGCGCTCGCGCGTCCTGCACAGGATCGCAGACATCGTCGAATCGCGCGACGAGCGCCTCGCCGAGCTCGAGTCGTTCGACTCGGGCCTCCCGATCACGCAGGCGCTCGGCCAGGCGCGCCGCGCGGCCGAGAACTTCCGCTTCTTCGCCGACCTGATCGTCGCGCAGGCCGATGACACGTTCAAGGTGCCCGGCCGCCAGATCAACTACGTCAACCGCAAGCCGATCGGCGTCGCCGGCCTCATCACGCCGTGGAACACGCCGTTCATGCTCGAGTCCTGGAAGCTCGGCCCCGCACTCGCAACCGGCAACACGGTGGTGCTCAAGCCCGCCGAGTTCACGCCGCTGTCGGCATCCCTGTGGGCCGGCATCTTCGAAGAGGCAGGGCTCCCGCAGGGCGTGTTCAACCTCGTGAACGGCCTCGGCGAGGACGCCGGTGACGCGCTCGTGAAGCATCCGGACGTTCCGCTGATCTCGTTCACCGGCGAGAGCCGCACCGGGCAGATCATCTTCGCAGGCGCCGCGCCGTATCTGAAGGGCCTGTCGATGGAGCTCGGCGGCAAGTCGCCGGCCGTCGTCTTCGCCGACGCCGACCTGGATGCCGCGGTCAACGCGACCATCTTCGGTGTGTTCTCCCTCAACGGCGAGCGCTGCACCGCGGGGTCGCGCATCCTCGTCGAGCAGTCGATCTACGACGAGTTCGTCGAGAAGTACGCCGCCCAGGCGAAGCGCGTCAAGGTTGGGCTGCCCAGCGACCCGACCACCGAGGTCGGCGCGCTCGTGCATCCCGAGCACTACGAGAAGGTCATGTCGTACGTCGAGATCGGCAAGACCGAGGGTCGCCTCGTCGCCGGCGGCGGACGCCCTGAGGGCTTCGAGACGGGCAACTACGTGGCCCCGACCGTCTTCGCCGACGTCATGCCCGACGCGCGGATCTTCCAGGAGGAGATCTTCGGCCCGGTCGTCGCGATCACCCCGTTCTCCTCCGACGAGGAGGCCCTGGCCCTCGCGAACAACACGAAGTACGGCCTCGCCGCCTACATCTGGACCAACGATCTGAAGCGCGCGCACAACTTCGCAGGCAACGTCGAGGCGGGCATGGTGTGGCTGAACTCGAACAATGTGCGCGACCTGCGCACCCCGTTCGGCGGCGTGAAGGCGTCCGGTCTCGGTCACGAGGGCGGATACCGCTCGATCGATTTCTACACCGACCAGCAGGCCGTGCACATCAACCTCGGCGAGGTCCACAACCCTGTTTTCGGCAAGCAGTGAGGACGCTGACATGACGAACCGCAAGGACATGACCCTGACCTCCTCCGGCTACTACGTGAGCCAGGAGGCCCCGATCGAGACCGACAACCCGGTCGCGACCCCGCAGGCCTCGCCGCCCGACATCCTCCGCTGCGCGTACATGGAGGTCGTGGTCACCGACCTCGCGGCATCCCGCCAGTTCTACGTCGACATCCTCGGCCTGTACGTGACCAGCGAGGACGACGAGGCGATCTATCTGCGCTCGACGGAGGAGTTCATCCACCACAACCTCGTGCTGCGCAAGGGACCCGTCGCCGCGGTGGCCGCGTTCTCGTACCGCGTCCGCGAACCTGCGGACCTCGACAAGGCCGTGGCGTTCTTCACCGAACTCGGCTGCGACGTCCGCCGCAACCCGTCCGGCTTCGTCAAGGGCGTCGGCGACTCGGTGCGCGTCATCGATCCGCTGGGCTTCCCCTACGAGTTCTTCCACCAGAGTGACCATCAGGAGCGCATGTCGTGGCGTTACGACCTGCACATCCCCGGCGAGCTCGTGCGCCTGGACCACTTCAACCAGATCACCCCGGACGTGCCGCGCGCCGTGAAGTACATGCAGGATCTCGGCTTCCGCGTCACCGAGGACATCCAGGACGAAGAGGGCACTGTCTACGCCGCGTGGATGCGCCGCAAGCCCACGGTGCACGACACCGCGATGACCGGCGGCGACGGTCCGCGGATGCATCACGTCTGCTTCGCGACGCACGAGAAGCACAACATCCTCGCCATCTGCGACAAGCTCGGCGCGCTCCGCCGCTCGGACGCCATCGAGCGCGGCCCCGGCCGCCACGGCGTCTCGAACGCGTTCTACCTGTACCTGCGCGACCCCGACGGCCACCGCGTCGAGATCTACACGCAGGACTACTACACCGGCGACCCCGACAACCCGGTCGTCACCTGGGACGTCCACGACAACCAGCGCCGCGACTGGTGGGGAAACCCCGTCGTGCCGTCCTGGTACACCGACGGCTCGCTCGTGCTCGACCTCGACGGCAATCCGCAGCCCGTGGTCGCCCGAACGGACAACAGCGAGATGGCCGTGACGATCGGCGCCGACGGCTTCTCGTACACCCGCCCCGACGAAGGCGAGGGGTCGATGCCGGAGTGGAAGCAGGGCGAGTACAAGCTGGGACACCAGTTGTGACGCTCACGCCGCAGCAGCACGAGCAGATCGCGGGCGAGCTCGACGAGGCCGACCGGACGCACGGCGTGATCGAGCGCATCACGGCGCGATACCCGGATGCGACGATCGAGGACTCCTATGCCATTCAGGGCATATGGCGCGATTCGCAGATCGCTGCCGGACGCCGCCTGGTCGGACGCAAGATCGGGCTGACCTCGAAGGCGATGCAGCAGGCGACGGGCATCACCGAGCCGGACTACGGCGTCATGTTCGACGACACCGTGTACGCCTCGGGCTCCGAGCTCCGGTTCGACGACTTCTCGAACGTCCGGATCGAGGTCGAGCTCGCGTTCGTCCTGAAGACGCCGCTCGAAGGCCCCGACTGCACGCTCGATGATGCGCTGGCCGCGATCGATTACGCCGTGCCGGCGCTCGAGGTGCTCAACTCGCACATCCAGCTCGAGGGCCGCACGATCGTCGACACGATCAGCGACAACGCCGCGTACGGTGCGATGGTGCTCGGCGACGTGCGCAAGCGAGTGGACGAGATCGACCTGCGCTGGGTTCCCGGGGTCCTCTCGCGCAACGGCGAGATCGAGGAGACCGGCGTCGCGGCAGGAGTCCTCGGGCACCCCGCCACCGGTGTCGCGTGGCTTGCGAACACGTTCCACCGGCACGGCGCGCGGCTCGAGGCCGGCGAGATCATCCTGGCAGGATCGTTCACGAGGCCGATGTGGGTGCGCAAGGGTGATGAAGTGCGCTGCGACTACCGCGAGATGGGAGTGATCGAATGCCGTTTCGTGTAGAGCCGTCGTTCCGTGACCGGCTGGCTTCGACCGACAGGCCGCTCGTGGGCGCGTGGATCTGCTCGGGCAGCCCGATCGCCGCCGAGATCGTCGCAGGTTCCGGCCTGGACTGGACCCTCATCGACGGCGAGCACAGCCCTGTGGGACTGAGCGAGATCGTGTCGCTCCTGCAGGCCGTCGCCCCGCACCCGATCACCCCGGTCGTGCGCGTGCCGTCGGCGGATCCGGTGTGGATCAAGCAGGTGCTCGACACCGGCGCGCAGAACCTGCTCGTGCCGATGGTGAACTCCGCAGAGGATGCCGCAGCCGCCGTCGCCGCAACCCGCTACCCGCCGCGCGGCATCCGCGGGGTCGGCAGCGCGCTCGCGCGCGCGGGCCGATGGAACCGCATCGACGACTATCTCCCGCGGGCGCATGAGCTCACCTCGGTGACGGTGCAGATCGAGACGGATGCCGCGGTGCAGAGCGCCCGCGCCATCGCCGAGGTCGAGGGCGTGGATGCCGTCTTCATCGGCCCGAGCGATCTGGCAGCGTCCATGGGGCTGCTCGGTCAGCAGGAGCATCCCGAAGTCGTCGCCGCCGTGGAGCACACGATTGCCGAGGTGCGAACGGCGGGAAAGCCGGTCGGCGTGAACGCCTTCAATCCGGCCATCGCTCGCCGATACATCGACGCCGGAGCATCCTTCGCGCTCGTCGCCGCGGACGTGTCGATCCTCGCACGCGCGACCGAGAAGCTCGCCGCCGTCTGGATCCCGGACGCCGACCGGGCCGCGCGCGCCGGCTACTGACCTCGAGCCTGCAAGGCCGCGCCGATGAGCAGGCGGTCCTGGCCGAGCGCCGCCGAGGCGACCCGCACATCCTCGGCGGCGACCGCGAGAGACCGCTCACGCACATCGGCGTCGAAGCCCTCCGGGTCGCGGTCGCGCAGGATGCCCAGGAACCCACCGAGCACGATGACACCGGGGTTTAGCACGTTGACGGCATTGCCGACCGTGGCCGCAAGCACGCCGCGCTGCCTGGCCACCTCTTCGTCTGCGGTCGGGCCCGAATCGGCGGCGAGCGCCGCGGTGAGCGCGGCGTCGTCGCTCGCGACCAGTCGAGCCGCGGCGAGGAGCCGGGCGCGGCTCACCTCGTCTTCGAGCACCCTGTCGGGCGTGCGGCGGTGCGATTCGTTCGCGATCGCCGGCCTCGTCTGGCCCCACTCCCCCGCGTAGCCCCCGGCTCCGCGGATCAGGGTGCCGTCCAGGATCAGTCCGCCGCCGATACCGCTCGCGCCGCCGTTGAGGTAGACGACGTCGGCGTGCTCGCGCGCGGCGCCGAACAGGTGCTCTGCCCTGGCGCCGAGAGATGCGTCGTTGTCGACGGCCACCGGCAGCCCGAGGGCTTCCGCGAGCGGCGTCGCGATGTCCTCGTCGCGCCAGCCGAGGTGCGGTGCGAGGCGCACGAGTCCGTCGGACGCCCGCACGAGCCCCGGAACGGCGACGCCGAGGCCGACGATGCGGCAGCCGCTGAGCTCCTCGCTCTGCCAGCGCGTGACGAGATCCGCGATGGCGGCACGGCATCGGCAGCCGTCGGCACGCGGGCGAGCTCGAGCCGCACGCGCGTCCGCAGACCTCCGCCGAGGCTGACCGCACCGATCTCGATCGCATCGACCTCGGGGTTCACACCGAGCCGGGTGAGGGCGGGCTCACGCTCGTGCCGTACTTCGAGGGCGAGCGCACCCCGAATCTGCCGGATGCCACGGCCGCGCTGTCCGGCATGACGCTGTCCTCGACGACCAGGCCCAACCTCACCCGCGCGGCCGTCGGGGGGATGCTGGGCGGCCTCGCTGCAGGAATGCAGGCGCTCCGCGACCTCGGCATCCCGTTCGAGCGCGCACAGCTGATCGGCGGCGGTGCGCAGTCCGAGGCCGTGCGCCGGATAGCCCCCGACGTGCTCGGCGTCCCGGTCGAGGTGCCGGAGCCCGCGGAGTACGTCGCTCTGGGCGCGGCACGACAAGCGAGCAGCCTGGTTCCGAGCGTGTGGCGGATGGGAAGGACTGCTCACGCGGTGGAGGTGGCGGAATCATAGGATCTGCGGCAAGACTGGACGCATGACCTTCGCATCCCTTCAGCCCCTAGCCGATCGCGCCGCCCTCTTCGCCGCCCTCCGCCAGGACGCGCTCTCCGAAGCCCTCGACAGCCTCGGCGAGCACCGGTGGGACGCCGACATGACTGCGGGCACGCTCTCGTTCAGCTCGACCACCGACCCGTCGCGCATCCTCGAGACACGTCCCCACCTGATCGCGACGATCGCGCCGGGACCGCGATCGATGCTGTGGGCATGGGCCCACCCCCAGGGCGACGCGCAGGGCGTGGCTGCGCAGTTGCGCGACTACGGCGCCCAGTACAGCCTCGACGAGCTCACCCAGGCCGAGTTGGCGTTCCCCGAGGATGCGCCGGCGAACGGTGACGAGCTCGGTGCGTGGATCGCCGACACGGCGCACCAGATCGGCAGGATCGCCGTCGAGATCACCGGACGCTCGCCCTACTACTCCGCACCGATCGGCGGCGGCACCCGTGCGGTGTTCCTCCTCGATGCCCCGGTCCCGCAGACCACGGTCGCCGACGCCGTCACGAAGATGCCGCGCCTGCTCGCGGGCCTCGAGCTCAGCGACGCCCGCGGGTCGGTGTGGGATGCCGCGCGCCTGGCCGGCTGGAGCATGCAGTGGACCGACGAGGAGTTCACAGGCGCGACCGTCAGCGACGCGTCGGGGTCGGCCACGTTCCGGTTCGACGATCAGGCGCGCATCACGAACATCGAAGGCGCTCTCGGCGGGGGTGCCGCCGAAAGCGCCGCTGTGCCAAGCTGAGCGCATGAAGAGCTGGTTGATCCGCGCCGTCTCGCTGTGCGTCTTCAACGTCGTCGTCCTGCTGCTGATCGGCCTGCTCATGCGCAGCGTGAGCGTCGGCTGGCACGCGCTGTGGGCCGCCGTCGTCCTCACGCTCGCGACGCTGGCGCTCAAGCCCGTGCTGCTGAAGGCGTTCCGCGGAGCAGCCTCGAAATCGGCATCCAGCCGCACGAAGGTCGGCGAGAAGATCGTCCAGTACGTGCTGGTCTTCGTCGTCGAGCTGATCGTGTGGGTGCTCACGGTACTGCTCAGCGGCGTGAACGTCGCCGGGTGGTTCTGGGGCTACGTGCTGCCGCCGCTCTACCTGCTGATCGCGTGGGTCATCTACGACCAGATCGACGACCGCATCGAGGCGAAGACGGGCGAGGTGATCGGCTCGGTCTCGTCGCGCATGAAGCGGACGGATTCCGCGGCATCCTCCCCCGCCTCCGCACCGGCCGCCTCGCCCGAGGCGAGCATCGGACGCGACGAGCTGCGCGATGGACTGACACCAGAGCAGCGTCGGATGCTCGACAACCTCTGAACGGGCTCGTTCAGCCGGCGGCGGACCGCTCCGCGGCCTCTACGACGTTCGTCAGCAGCAGTGCGACGGTCATCGGTCCGACCCCGCCGGGGTTCGGCGAGATGAAGCCTGCGACGTCCGCGACATCCGGGTGCACGTCGCCGAAGACCTTCGACTTGCCGGTCTCAGGATCGTCCTCACGCGTGACGCCGACGTCGAGCACAGCGGCTCCCGGCTTGACGTCGGAAGCCTGGATGAGGTGCTTCACGCCCGCGCCCGCGACGATGACATCGGCCTGACGCAGGTACGGGCTCATGTCGGGCGTGCCGGTGTGCACCTGAGTGACGGTCGCGTTGATGTCGCGACGGGTCAGCAGCAGGCCCATCGGGCGACCGATCGTCACGCCGCGCCCGACGACGACGACGTGCTTGCCCTTGAGGTCGTAGTCGTTGCGCAGCAGCAGTTCGATCACACCGCGCGGCGTGCACGGCAGCGGCGTGCGGATCGGGGCATTGACGTTGAGGACGAGCCGACCGAGGTTGGTCGGGTGCAGGCCGTCGGCGTCCTTGGCGGGGTCGATGCGCTCGAGGATCGCATCCGTGTCGAGATGCTTCGGCAGCGGGAGCTGCACGATGTAGCCGTGGCAGGTCGGGTCGGCGTTGAGCTCGTCGATCAGCGCCTCGACCTCTGCCTGCGTGGCGTCGGCGGGCAGCTCGCGCTGGATCGAGTTCATCCCGACCGCCTCGGACTGCCGGTGCTTCATGCCGACGTACAGCTGGGATGCCGGGTCGGCGCCGACGAGCACCGTCGCGATGCCGGGAACGATCCCCTGCTCGCGCAGCGCCGCGACCCGCTCGGTGAGCTCGGCCTTGATCTCCGCCGCTGCGGCCTTACCGTCGAGAATCTGTGCGGTCATGTCATTCCTCTCATCGACCACTGCGCCGAGACGGGGTTCGCAGCATGAGACCCGTGCCAGAGAGCCCCGTCTCGCGCCGCAAACCCCGTCTCGAGACGAGTGGGACTGCGGGTGCTTACTGCTGCAGGTCGGGGTACAGGGGGAACTGCGTAGCGAGCGCGTCCACGCGGGCCTTGAGCGCGGCGGCGTCGGCGCCCGGCAGCAGCGCGAGGGCGATGATGTCGGCGACCTCGGTGAACTCGGCATCCCCGAACCCGCGGGTCGCGAGGGCGGCCGTGCCGATGCGGAGCCCGGAGGTGACCATCGGCGGGCGCGGGTCGTTCGGGACGGCATTGCGGTTGACCGTGATGTGGATGTCGTGCAGCAGATCCTCGGCCTGCTTGCCGTCGATCGCGGCATTGCGCAGATCCACGAGCACGAGGTGCACGTCGGTGCCGCCGGAGCGCACCGAGATGCCGGCATCCGCCACGTCCTGCTGGGTGAGCCGGTCGGCGAGGATCGACGCACCGGACAGCGTGCGCTGCTGGCGATCCTTGAACTCCGGGGTCGCGGCGAGCTTGAACGCCGTGGCCTTCGCGGCGATCACGTGCATGAGCGGTCCGCCCTGCTGGCCCGGGAAGACGGCGGAGTTGATCTTCTTCGCGACCTCGGGGTCGTTCGAGAGGATGAAGCCCGAACGCGGTCCGCCGATCGTCTTGTGCACGGTCGAGGAGACGACATGCGCGTGCGGCACCGGGTTGGGGTGCAGGCCCGCGGCGACGAGGCCGGCGAAGTGCGCCATGTCGACCCAGAGGTACGCACCGACCTCATCGGCGATCTCGCGGAACTTCGCGAAGTCGAGCTGACGCGGGTACGCCGACCAGCCGGCGACGATGACCTTGGGCTTGTGCTCGATCGCCAGGCGGCGCACCTCGTCCATGTCGACGAGCGAGGTCTCGGGATCGACGCCGTACGCGACGATGTCGTACAGACGGCCCGAGAAGTTGATCTTCATGCCATGCGTGAGGTGTCCGCCGTGATCGAGCGAGAGGCCCAGCAGCGTGTCTCCGGGGCGAGCGATGGCGTGCATCACGGCCGCGTTGGCCGTCGCACCGGAGTGCGGCTGCACGTTCGCGAACTCGGCGCCGAACAGCGACTTGACGCGCTCGATGGCCAGGGACTCGGCGACGTCGACCTCTTCGCAGCCGCCGTAGTAGCGGCGACCCGGGTAGCCCTCGGCGTACTTGTTCGTGAGCACCGAGCCCTGCGACTGCAGCACCGAGACGGGCACGAAGTTCTCGGATGCGATCATCTCGAGGAATGTGCGCTGACGGTTCAGCTCGCGGTCGAGGACCTCGGCGATCTCGGGGTCGACCTCGGCGAGCGGGGCGTTGAAGTACGGATCGGTCATGGCGTTCTCCTGTCACACACGGGAAAGGGGGGTGTTCCTCATCGGCCCAGGCGCGCGGTCGAATTCCGTAACGGTCGCTCCCCGGTGGTGACCCACCCAGACGCCAGTCGCGACGGTTCGAGCATAGCGGACTCCCCCGTGCGCGATAGGTTTCTGTTCATGGTCTCCCGCGTCATCCACTCCGCCCGGCTGATCACCGACGGCGCCGAGACGCCCGATTCCTGGGTGCGATTCGAGGACGGATACGTGACGGCCGTCGGCACGGGGCGCACCTGGACGGATGCCGACACCGTGGTCGATGCGATCGAGATCGCCGGGCAGGATGCCGTGCTCACCCCCGGTTTCGTCGACATCCACGCGCACGGGGGCGCCGGAGCATCCTTCGACGACGGCGCAGACGCCATCCGCATCGCCCGCGACCTGCACCGCGCGCACGGCACGACCCGCTCCGTGATCTCGCTCGTGACCGCTCCGCTGGACGTTCTCGCAGAACAAGTCAGTGCGATCGCCGACCTCATGCGGACGGATGCCGACATCCTCGGCTCCCACCTCGAAGGGCCGTTCCTCGACCCGGCGCACCACGGCGCCCATGAGCCCTCGCTGCTGCGCGAACCGGCCGCGGCCGACGTGCAGCGCCTTCTGGATGCCGGTCGCGGAACCGTGCGGCAGGTCACGATCGCCCCCGAGCTGCCCGGCGGGCTCGACGCGATCCGGATCGTCGTCGCCGCGGGCTCTGCCGCCGCCGTCGGACACACGAGCGCGGATGCCGCGCAGACCGCCGCTGCCTTCGACGCGGGTGCGACGATCCTCACCCATGCGTTCAACGCGATGCCCGGCATCCACCACCGCGAACCGGGGCCCGTGCTGACGGCGGCCGCGGATCATCGCGTGGTCCTGGAGGGGATCGCCGACAACGTGCACCTGCATCCGACGGTCATCAGACTGCTGTTCGACTCCGCGCCGGGTCGCGTCGCCCTGGTGACGGATGCCATGGCCGCAGCAGGCAGCGCGGACGGCAGCTACGACCTCGGCGCCGTGAAGGTGACCGTGATGGACGGCATCGCCCGGGCCGACGACACCGGATCGATCGCCGGGTCGACCCTCACCCAGGATGTCGCACTGCAGCGCTCGGTCCAGGCGGGTGTTCCGCTCGCCGATGCCGTGCGCGCGCTGACGGCGACGCCGGCGCACGCGGTCGGGTTCGGCGAGCAGCTCGGGAATCTCGCGCCCGGCTTCCTCGGGGATGCCGTGGTGCTGGATGCGCGGCTGCAAGTGCGGCATGTGCAGACAGGCGCGCGCATTCGCTGACGCCTCGGCCGGACCGGCCGGGGGCCGCCGCCGCGGCAGCGGCCCCAGCGCTTCTCCGGTCGAGAGAGCCGGGCCCGGGCGCTCCTCCCCCGAGGCTCCCGAGCCCGGCCGACCAGCGCCCTGCCCCCGCGCTGGTGCCAGAACACCGTTCCCCCTGAGGAGTTCATGGCCGTCTCTGATTGATGAGACGACGACGTACCCGTTTCATTACGCGGAACGGTGAAACTTTTCCCGGGAGCGTTCCCGCGACTTGTTCACAGGGGGTGGTCTCACTCAGCATTTCGAGAGACAATGGCTCGGGCGCGCGCGGAGAACCGTTCCACGCACCCATGCCTGTGGAGGCCCACGACCGCCCCACGACCGATGGAAGACTGTGCACCACGACCTCGAGACCGACCAGACCGCCGACGCCGATCTGATTCTGCGCACGCGATCCGGAGATGCCACCGCGTTCAGCGAACTGTGGCGACGCCACTATCCCTCCGGTATGGCTGTCGCGCGATCGATCACCTCGAGCATCGATCCCGACGACCTCGTCCAGGAGTCGTACACCCGCATCTACCAGGCCGTCCTCAAGGGAGGCGGTCCGAACGGATCGTTCCGGGCCTACCTGTTCACGAGCATCCGCAACACCGCCGCCGCATGGGGCCGTGCCCGCCGGGAGATGCCGATCGACGAACTCGAATCCGTCGTCGATCCCGACAGCACCGATGAGGCCGTCGGCGACGCGCTCGACCGCAGCCTCACCGCGCAGGCGTTCCGGAGCCTTCCCGTCCGCTGGCAGGAGGTGCTCTGGTACACCGAGATCGAGCAGATGAAGCCCGCCGAGGTCGCCCCACTGCTCGGGATGAAGGCCGGTGCCGTCTCGCAGCTCGCCTTCCGCGCCCGCGAGGGCCTGCGCGAGGCGTGGATTCAGGTGCACGTGCAGAGCACGTCGTCCGATTCGGAGTGCCATTGGACGATCGCGCATCTCGGCGCCCACTCCCGCGGCAACCTCAGCACCCGTGATCAGAAGCGCATGGACGCGCATCTCGACGACTGCACCCGGTGCCTCATCGTCGCCGCCGAGGCGAAGGACGTCTCCGGCCGCCTCGCGCTCGTCATGCTCCCGCTCGTCCTCGGCGTCGCCGGAGCCGCAGGGTACGCGCAGCTCATCCAGCACGGCGGTGTTCCCGCCGTCTCAGCGGCGACGATGCCCGTGAGCATCGTGGCGGGCACGGCATCCGCCGATGGCGGCGCCGGCTCGATCGGCCTGGAAGGCGCGGTGCTCGGCGGCACGGGCACCACGACCGGCGGCACCGTCTCGGGCGGCGCGATCACCGGTCTCGGGGCTCTCGTCGGCGCGGGCTCCGCAGCCCTGGTCGTGGCCGGAGTCGTCGCGGCCGTCACGATCATCCCCGGCCTGGTCAGCGCCAGCCCCGTCACGTCTCTGCCGAGCGCAGGAGATGCCGACGGCTCATCGATCTCGTCCGAGTTGGTGCCCTCCGGCGACATCGAGTCCGAGGAGATGCTCGTCCTCGAGCTCCCCGCGCCTGAGAAGGACCCCGAGACGCCCGCCCCGCGCGATGACGCGCCCCCGAGCACGGCCCCCGAGGAGCAGACCGCCCCGCAGATCGCGCAGGAGGAACCCGCGGCAGACGAGTCGGCGAGTGGCGAGGGCGGCGACGGGAGCAAGGCCGTCGAGCCTCCGGTCGACCCCGGTGAGGAGGTGGAGCCCGAAGAGCCGGTCGACCCCGGCGAGCCCGTGGATCCTGTCGACCCGGCGGACCCAACCGAACCGACGGACCCCACGAACCCGACCGACCCCGCGGACCCCGAAGCCCCGGACGGAGGCGACGAGACCGCGAGCCCTGAGCCCGAAGCGATCCCCATCACAGGCCCCGTCGCTCTCGGTCAGACCGAGGTGTGGATCGACGGGAACCTCAAGACACATCTGACCACGCCGATCACCGGCGTTCCCGGCGCCACGGTGCAGGCGCTGATCGACGGAAGCGCAGGAGGCGCCGATCAGATCGTTCTCGACGAGGCGGGCGCCGGCACGATCGATCTGCGCCCGACCCTGACTCAGATCCTGGGCGACGCCGACGTCACGATCCAATATGTCACCGCCGACGGGCCGCTCCATCCGATCCACACGACGCTTTCCGCGCTCGGCGGATCGCAGGCTCTCGCCGCCACCACGGACTCCGCGACAGCCGAGGAGACCGCGCCCGCCGAATAGACTGGAGGCATGCCCGAAGCCACAGCCGCCGTGCCCGGTGTCGACCGTCCGAACATCACTCCGCTCGACATCATCCGGGCCGTCGTCCTCGTCGCAGGTCTCGCCTCGCTGGCCCTGTGGGGCTTCGCGATGTGGGAGTTCCCGTGGAACCTCGTCTTCGGCATCGGCACGCCGCTCGTCGTCCTCGTCGTGTGGGCGTTGTTCCTCTCGCCGCGCCCTGTCCTGCGGCTGCATCCCTTCATCCGCGCCGCGGTCGAACTCATCATCTACGCCGGCGTCACGCTCGCCTGGTGGTCGATGGGTCAGGCATGGGCGGGCGTCGCGTTCGCGGTGGTCGCCGTCGCAGCCGGGCTGTTCGCGGGTCGGAGAAGCCTGAGGTGAGCGCCCTCGCGGCACTGCGCGACGCCCTCGGCGACATCGTCGACGTCTCGGATGAGACCCTCGAGTCGGCGCGCGCGGACCGCTCCGGCCACCGCTCCCCCGGCAGGCCCATCGCTGTCGTCCATGCGCGCACCGTCGACGACGTCCAGCAGACGATGCGGATCGCCACCGCGACGCGGACGCCCGTCGTCGTGCGCGGCGCTGGCACCGGCCTCGCCGGCGCTGCGAACGCCGGGCCCGGCGAGATCGTGCTCTCCACCGTCCGGCTGAACCGTGTGCTCGAGGTCCGCCCCGACGACCTCCTCGCCGTCGTCGAACCCGGCATCCTCAACGCCGACCTCAACGCCCGCCTCGCCGAGCACGGTCTGTGGTGGGCGCCCGACCCCGCCAGCCGCGACATCTCGACGGTCGGCGGCAACATCGCCACCGGTGCGGGTGGGCTCCTATGCGCGAAGTACGGAGTCGTTCGGGATGCCGTCCTCGGCGTCGACCTCGTGCTCGCCGACGGGCGCCTTCTGCATCTCGGGCACCGCAGCGTCAAGGGCGTCACCGGGCTCGATCTGACTTCCCTCGTGATCGGCTCCGAGGGCACGCTCGGCGTCGTCGTCGGCGCGACGCTGAAACTGCGGAGAATCACGTCGGGCGACACCTGCACCCTCACGGCGCTGTTCCCGACCGTGCGCGCGGCGGCCGTCGGATCCGCCGCGATCACGGCATCCGGCGTACAGCCCGCGATCATGGAGTTGATGGATGCCGCGGCGCTCACGGCCGCCCACGACCTCCTCGACCTCCCGGCGCCTCCGGTCGGGGCCTCGCAGTTGACGATCCAGACCGACGGCCCGGCGGCCGCCGCCGAGGCCGAGAGCATCGCGGTCACGTTGCGCGCGGCCGGCGGCGACGTGATCGTCACGACCGATCGCGCCGAAGGCGAGCGCCTCCTCGCGATCCGCCGCGCGATGCATCCGGCGATGGCGGCGCTCGGCACGACGCTCATCGAGGACATCGCCGTGCCCCGCAGCGCGCTGCCCGAGATGTTCGACGAGATCGCGCGGATCGAGCAGATCTACGGCCTCGCCATCCCGACGGTCGCGCACGCGGGCGACGGCAACCTGCACCCGAACTTCATCTTCGACGGCGACGAGGTTCCCGCGGTGGTCTGGGACGCCGCCGACGAGCTGTTCCGCGCCGCCGTGCGGCTGGGCGGCACCCTCACCGGCGAACACGGCATCGGGATGCTCAAGAGCCGGTGGCTCGCCGACGAGCTCGGCGACGACCAGTGGGAGCTGCAGCGGCAGATCAAGCGCGTCTTCGATCCGCTCGGCATCCTGAACCCCGGGAAGGTGTTCGCCGATGCCTGACATCCACGTCAGCGCCGCCGTCATCGACGACGGGGACGGCCGGATCCTCGTGGTCCGAAAGCAGGGCACCACCGCGTTCATGCAGCCCGGCGGCAAGCCGGAACCGGGCGAGAACCCCGCGCAGACACTCGCCCGTGAGCTCCACGAGGAGCTCGGCCTGCACGTCGCGGAGACCGTGATGCGGCCGCTCGGCCGATTCGTCTCCGCCGCGGCGAACGAGCCCGGCCACCGGGTGATCGCCGACGCCTTCTCGTTCACGATCGATGCGGATGCCGTGAGCGTCCAAGCCGAACTCGCCGAGCTCCGCTGGATCACACCCGACGCGATCGGGACCATCGAACTGGCGCCGCTCAGCCTCGAGCACCTGCTGCCGATCGCGTGGCCTGCCCTTCGACAGACTCAGGGATCGGCGCAGGAGCGGCGCAGGGACTCCTAGATCCCCTGCCAGGCCGGCTTGTTGGCGAACGTGTATCGGTAGTAGTCGGCGAGCGTCAGCTCGGAGGCCGCTGCCTCGTCGACCACGACAGTGACGTGCTCGTGCAGCTGGATCGCGGAGCCCGGCAGCATCGCGCTGACCGGACCCTCGACGGCCGCGGCGACGGCCTTCGCTTTGCCTGCGCCGAACGCCAACAGCACCAGGTGGCGCGCCCGCAGGATCGTGCCCAGGCCCTGGGTGATGCAGTGCATGGGGACGTCGTCGATGCTGCCGAAGAAGCGCGCGTTGTCCTTCCGCGTCTGCTCAGTGAGCGTCTTGACCCGCGTGCGCGATGCGAAGGACGAACCGGGCTCGTTGAACCCGATGTGACCGTCTGTGCCGATGCCCAGGATCTGCAGGTCGACGCCGCCGACAGCCTCGATCGCTGCCTCGTAGTCGGCGCCGGCGTGCTCGACGCCGTCGATCTGCCCGTTCGGCGTACGGATCAGCGCGGGGTCGAGCCCGAGCGGCTCGACGACCTCGCGGTTGATCACGGAGCGGTAGCTCTCGGGGTGCGCCGGGTCGATGCCGACGTACTCGTCGAGTGCGAATCCGCGCACGCGCGAGACGTCGATCCCCGCGACGCGGTGCGCGAGGGCCTCGTACACGGGCAGCGGCGTCGATCCGGTGGCGAGCCCCAGCACGGCATCCGGCTTGGCGGTGATCAGGCGGACGATCTCGTCGGCGACCAGCGCTCCGGCGGCGGGGGCGTTCTCGACGATGACGACTTCAGCCATGTGCGGCGATCTCCTGTTCGAAAGCGGGTGATTCGATTGTCCCAGAGCGGGAGCGCCCTAGGAGACGCCGAGCTGGCTCGCGAGCACCATCACGGCCGCACCGCGCAGCACGATGTCCGGCTGCTGCGTCGGCCGGATCACGACGTCGTCGAAGACGCCCTCGAGCGTGCGCGAGCGCAAGGTCTTCGTCGCCGCATCGATGAACACCCCGTCGAGCAGGTCGACGGGGCCTGCCAGCACGATCTCCGACAGATCCAGCGCGGTCACGATCGGGGCGATGGCGATCGCCATGCGCGTGCCGGCATCGCGCAGCACGGTATCGCGCGACGAGGGATCGGCTGCGATCTCGTCGCGGAGCCTGCTGACGCTGAGCCAGGCCTCCAGGCATCCGTCGCGCCCGCAGACGCAGTGCGGGCCGCCGTCCGTGCCGACGACGACGTGGCCGATCTCGCCGGCGGCGTAGCGGCTGCCCAGCAGCGGCTGACTGCCCGAGATGAGCCCGGCGCCGACCCCGAAACCGATCTTGATGAGGATGAAGTCCGAACGCGCCCCACCGAAGGTGTACTCCGCGAGCACCGCGGCATTGGCGTCGTTGCGGGCGATCACGGGCATGCCGAGGTCGCGGCCGAGTTCGGCCTCCAGCGCGAAGTCCGTCCATCCGAGGTTCGGCGAGCTGAGCACGACACCGTCCGGACGCACGATGCCCGGGGTGCCGATGCCGACCCCGAGGAGGGTCGCGGTGGATGCGGCGACGAGCTCCTGCGCCAGCCCTCGGACGGCGGCGTAGGCCGCTTCGCCGTCGGATTGCGCCGGACGGGGGATCTCGCGGCGCTCGATCACGTCGCCGTCGAGTGTGAGCACGGCGCCGCGGTACGCCTCCGCGTCGGAGAGGTCAAGGCCGATGATCTGATGGCCGAGCCGGTCGATATCGATGAGGATCGGGGGCTTGCCCGGTCCGACCGTCTCGCGGATGCCGAGCTCGACGACGATGCCGTCCGAGATGAACTCCGCCACCAGGTCGGAGATGGTGACGCGGGTGAGCCCGGTCTCCCTCGACAGGTCGGCCCTGCTCATCGACCCCGAGTGATAGAGGGTCTGGAGGACGAGTGCCCGGTTGTGGCCCCTCGCATGCTCGGGGAGCACCTTGGTGCGCGAACGCAGGTTCTGGGCGGACCCGAAGGCATGCGTCGCCGAGCCGGTCCGCACGGCCGGTGCCGTCTGTCGCGATTCACCTGTGTCGGTCATTCGTCGTCGCTCGCTTCGGGGACAGTGGTCTGCGCATGCAGGACGCCGTCGACCAGCTCGGCGACGATCCGCTCTCGATCTGCGAAGCCCATCGGCTTCCCGGGGATGCCGTCGCGTCGCTGATCGGGTGTCGGGCCCTGAAGCCGACGATACTGCACGCCGGAGGCCGCCAGACGCCGCAGGTGCACGGGCAGTCGCCGGAGGAATCCAGTGAGATCGCCAGGTTCTCCCCCGGCCCACAGCCGCTCGGCGATCGCGCTGAGCCGGGGGAACATCGCGTAGTCGACGCGATCCCTGCTCGGCAGCGCGTAGAACCCGTCGTCGTGGATCTGGAACGCGCCGGAGCGCAGGACGATCTCCGCCTCATCGCGCAGCGGTGCGAGCACGGCTGCTGCGCGATCCGGGAAAACGCTGCCGCCGGCGGTGAGGATCGGGCGCGTGCCGTCCTCGTAGTGCAGGCGGCTGTGCAGTTCGACGATCGTGCCGAGCAAGTCGTCGACCGCGCGGACGGACTCCGGGCTGCGATCGGGACCGAACGGCCCCTCGTAGCCGCCGGCGCCGGCCAGACGCAGTCCCGGCGCCGTGCTGAAAGCCGACAGCCTCAGACCGGCCGTCAGCAGCTCGCTGAGGCGGAGGCCGTGAGAGCCCGCCGGGAACGCCTTCGCCCAGGTTCCGAGCACAGGATCCGGAATTAGTAGAGGCATCTAACAAGACTACTAGGCTGAGAGCATGAGCCAGAAGACCCGGATCACCACCGATGCCGCCCCCGCCCCCGCTCACACGTTCTCGCAGGGCGTGCGCAAGGGACCGTTCGTCCAGGTTTCCGGCCAGGGCCCGGTCGACCCGGCCACGAACGAGTACGACTTCGAGGGCGACGTCGCCGCCCAGACCACGCGGACACTCGAGAACGTCAAGGCCATCGTCGAGGCGTCGGGTGCGACGTTCGACGACGTCGTGATGCTCCGCGTCTACCTCACCCAGCGCTCCGATTTCGCGGCGATGAACGACGCCTACGGCGCCTTCGTCGCCGCGCACACACCCAGCGGCGTGCTCCCGTCGCGCACCACCGTGTTCACCGGACTCCCCCGCGAGGAGATGCTCGTCGAGATCGACGGGATCGCCGTCGCCGACGCCTGATCGCCCTCGCCGCGGGTCGAACTCCCCATCGTGGCCTTCCAACCGAGTGTGCTTGACTGGGCCTCCGACCGGAGAGACGCGCCGCGTGAGCGGCGCCACCACTGAGGGGATAGTCACATGAACCGTCGTATTGCAGCATTCACCATCGCCGCCGTCGCCGTCCTCGGCCTGACCGGCTGCGCCGGTGCCGCTGACGAGTCGTCGAACGACAACGCGGACGCCGGCGACTCGGCACCCGTCGAGGAGACCGGCACCGACCAGTCCGTCGAGGACGCGTGCGGCATCGTCATGCCCCAGCTGACCGAGGCCAGCCAGGCGATGAGCGACATCGATCCGGCCTCGGCCGACCCGCAGGCCACCGTCGACCAGTTCAACGAGTACATCGCCAAGCTCGGCGAGACCGTCGACAGCGTCTCGAACAGCGAGGTCAAGGCGGCTACTGCCGCCGTCCACGAGGACTTCGTCGCCATGGGAGACGTCCTCACCAAGGTCGTCGTCGAGCAGGACCTCGACGCCGCTGGCGACCTGAGCACCATCACCGGCGATGTGACCGAGTCGGCCACCGCGCTCCAGGAGCTCTGCAGCTGACGTCCAGTCGCGCATCGATGCCCCCGGGATCCCCGCGATCCCGGGGGCATCGTCGTTCGAACCGTTGCCTGCCCGTTACCTGCGGCCGCGTATGATAGAGAAACTGTCGCGCTGACTCTCGGGGGGTGAATCGTGACCGACCTCGCTGCCGCACCCGGTGCCGCCGATTCCACGGCGAGCACCGAGGTCCTGCCACCGATCGACGGCGAGCGACCCGTCGAGTGGGCGCCGCATGAGCCCGCGCCCAAGAAGCACCGCACCGGCCTGTGGGTCGGACTCGGTGTCGGAGCGCTGCTGGTCTCCGCCGCCGCCGCCGCGTCGCTGATCCTCATCGCACCGGGCACGACGATCGCGGGTGTGGCCGTCGGCGGGCTCACACCGGCCGCCGCCGCGGAGGCCGTCGAGAACCACCTCGCAGCCACGCAGATCTCCCTCACCGATGGGGGCGCCGACGTCGTCGTCAGTGCATCGGAACTCGGCGCATCCATCGATGCGAAGTCGCTCGCAGACACCGCGTTCGCGGAGCATCCGATGTGGAACCTGGGGGCGTGGCTGCCCGAGCCCATCGCCGGCGAAATCGTCCTCGACCCCGAGGTCGCCCATGACACGCTGCGCGGTCTCGTGCCGAGCGCCTACGAGGATGCCATCGACGCGGGCGTCTCGTTCGACGCGGCAAGCAACACCTATGCGACGACCCCGGCCGTCGCGGGAACCGGCATCGACCTCGACGCGCTCACGGGAGCGATCAGCGGCGCTCTCGCCGACGGCGCCGAGGCCGTGAGCTACTCCTCCGCCCCCGCCGAGGCTCCGGCCGCGATCAGCGACGCGGATGCGACAGCGGTCGCCGATCAGCTGAACGGCATGCTGAAGACGATCGGCTTCTACGTCGGCGACGAGCGCACGGTACCGGTCGACCCCGCGGTCGCGGCGACGTGGATCGATGTCGTCGACGCCGACGGGCAGCTCGAGATCACCGCCGACGCCACCGAGATCCAGAAGACGGTCGCGACGCTGGCCGAGCAGGTCGACCGCGCACCGGTCGATGCCAAGGCCATCGTCAACGGCAGCGGCACCGTGCTGCAGGAGCTCACGGCCGGCGTCACCGGGCGCACGCTCGGCGACACGAGCACGCTCGCGGCCGACTTCGCCACCCGGCTTGAGGCGGGCGAAGCCGTCCAGCCGATCGAGGTCGACGAGGTCGCCTTCAAGGAGCAGACGCTGCTCCGTCAGATCGACGTGAATCTCTCGACGCAGCGCGTGAGCGCGATCGAGAACGGCGTGGTCGTGGATTCCTGGAGCGTCTCCTCGGGGACGACTGGATACAGCACGCACACCGGCTCGTACTCGGTCGGGTGGAAGACCTCGAGCCAGAACATGGGCAACCGGGACCTCACCAAGGCCCCCTACTACTTCCAGCCCGACGTCAAGTGGGTCATGTACTTCAACGGCGACCAGGCACTGCACGGCGTGTACTGGCACGCCAACTGGGGCACCCCGATGAGCCACGGCTGCGTCGGCATGCCCGAGTGGCGCGCCCAGTGGCTCTACAACTGGACGCCGCAGGGCGTCGGCGTCAACGTCCACTACTGACACCCGCTACGGCTGCCCCGCGGCCCGCACACATCAAGAAGGCCGGATGCTTCGAGCATCCGGCCTTCTTGATGTCTGCGGATCAGAGCGCGTCGATGATCCCGTTGAGCGTCTGCGACGGACGCATGACCTCGGCGACCTTGGCCGCATCGGGGCGGTAGTAGCCGCCGATGTCCACCGGGTGACCCTGCGCACCGTTGAGCTCCGCGACGATCTCCTGCTCCTTGGCGGTCAGGCTCTCGGCGATCGGGGCGAACGCTGCAGCGAGCTCGGCGTCCTTGGTCTGCTTCGCCAGCTCCTGCGCCCAGTACAGGCCCAGGTAGAAGTGGCTGCCGCGGTTATCGATCGTGCCGAGCTTGCGTCCCGGCGAGCGGTCCTCCTCGAGGAAGGTACCGGTTGCGGCATCCAGCGTCTCGGCGAGCACGCGGGCCTTCTCGTTGCCGGTGCGGTCGGCGAAGTGCTCGAGCGACGCGGCGAGGGCGAAGAACTCCCCGAGCGAGTCCCAGCGCAGGTAGTTCTCCTCGACGAGCTGCTGCACGTGCTTCGGAGCAGAGCCACCGGCGCCCGTCTCGAACAGTCCGCCGCCGGCGAGCAGCGGCACGATCGAGAGCATCTTCGCCGACGTGCCGACCTCGAGGATCGGGAACAGGTCGGTGAGGTAGTCGCGCAGCACGTTGCCGGTGACCGAGATGGTGTCCAGGCCGTGGCGCATGCGAGCCAGCGTGTAGCGCGTGGCCTCCTCGGGGGCGAGGATCGAGATCTGAGCGCCCGTGGTGTCGAGGGTCGCGAGAGCCTGGTGCACCTTGGCGATCAGCTGGGCGTCGTGCGCGCGGTTCAGGTCGAGCCAGAACACGGCGGGAGCGCCGGTGGCCTGGGCGCGGGTGACCGCGAGCTTCACCCAGTCCATGACGGGGATGTGCTTGGTCTGGGTCGCGCGCCAGATGTCGCCGGCCCCGACGTGGTGCTCGATGACGACCGTTCCGTCGCCGTCGACGATCTCGACAACGCCCGCCGAGGCGATCTCGAAGGTCTTGTCGTGGCTGCCGTACTCCTCGGCGGCCTGCGCCATGAGGCCCACGTTGGGGACGGTGCCGATCGTGGCGGGGTTGAGCGGGCCGTTCGCGATGACGTCATCGATCACGGCCTGGTAGACCCCGGCGTACGAGGAGTCGGGGATGACGGCGAGCGTGTCGTCCTCTCCCCCGTCGACGCCCCACAGCTTGCCGCCGTTGCGGACGAGCGCCGGCATCGAGGCATCCACGATGACGTCGGAGGGCACGTGCAGGTTCGTGATGCCCTTGTCGGAGTTGACGTAGGACAGGCGGGGGCCGGTCGCGATGGTCTTCTCGAAGTCGGCGATGATCTCGGCACCGCCGTCGATCTTCGCCAGGCCCGTGAGGATCGACCCGAGGCCGTCGTTGGCGCTGAGGCCGGCGGCGGCGAGCTGGTCGCCGAAGCGCGAGAACACGTCGGCGAAGAACGCCTTGACGACGTGCCCGAAGATGATCGGGTCGGAGACCTTCATCATCGTGGCCTTGAGGTGCACCGAGTACAGCACATCGTCGCTCTTGGCCGTCTCGAGCGTCTCGGCGAGGAAGGCGTCGAGAGCGGATGCCGACAGGAACGTCGCGTCGACGATCTCGCGCGGCAGCACCTTGAGGTTGTCCTTGAGCACGGTGACCGTGCCGTCCTCGGCCGTGTGACGGATCGTGAGGACGTCGTCGTGGGCTGCGATCCAGCTCTTCTCGTTGTGCTTGAAGTCGTCATGGCCCATGGTGGCCACGCGGGTCTTCGATCCCTCGGCGAACGGCTTGTTCGTGTGCGGGTGCTTCTTGGCGTAGTTCTTCACGGCGAGCGGCGCGCGGCGGTCGCTGTTGCCCTGGCGCAGCACGGGGTTCACGGCGGAGCCCTTGATGCGGTCGTAGCGAGCGCGGACGTCCTTCTCGTCGAGGGATCCGGGCTCGTCCGGGAAGTCGGGGATGTCGTAGCCCTGCGCCTGCAGCTCCGCGATGGCGGCCTTCAGCTGCGGGATGGATGCCGAGATGTTCGGCAGCTTGATGATGTTGGCCTCGGGAAGCGTGGCGAGGCCCCCGAGCTCAGCGAGAGCGTCGGACACCTGCTGGTCCGTGGTGAGGCGCTGCGGGAAGGCGGCGAGGATGCGGCCGGCGAGCGAGATGTCACGCGTCTCGAGCTCGATGCCCGCCTTGCCGGCGTAGGCCTGGACGATGGGGAGGAGCGATGCGGTGGCGAGAGCCGGTGCCTCGTCCGTGTAGGTGTAGATGATGGCGTCGTCGGTCACCGGAAGATTCTCCGTTCGCGGGTCGAATTTGTCTCGATACCAAGATACCTGAGTGCCTCTGCCCGCGTTTGCGGACTTCTTCTGCGCGCACTCACCCGGAGAGGTTACCCTGGGGCTATGACTGAACTGCGCGTGGTCGAACTCTCCGCTGCGACGATCGTCGCCGTGAACAACCTGTCGCTCAAGCCCGGGCAGGAGCAGTACCTCGCCCCGGTCTCCTACGGGATCGCCGCCACCGTCATCAACCCGCAGACCTCATGGCAGCGCGTCGTCCTCGACCGCAATGAGGTGGTCGGCTTCGTCAGCGCCAACTTCGATCCGGAGGCCCCGGAGGAGCACTTCCGCTCCGTGTTGTGGCGCATCAACGTCGACGCCGACGACCAGGGCCGCGGCATCGGCCGCTTCGCCGTCGAGGCCCTGATCGACGAGGCGCGGGCACGCGGCATGAACCATGTCGACGTGATCTACGAGGCAGGCGATGCCGGTCCTGCCGCGTTCTTCGAGCGCGTCGGCTTCACCCAGGTGGGCGAGACGGAGTACGGCGAGGTCATCGCCTCCGTGCAGATCTCGTCCTGACAGCGGCGGCGGGGTCTCGGATCCCCTCCCCCACCGAGGCCTCGTCGCCCTCAGGGCGCCCCGGCGGGGAGCGTCCGTCCTGGTCACTCGTCGCGCTTGGGCCTGCGGCGCGAGGTCCACGCCGCGAGCGCAGCGGCTGCGGCTCCTGCCGCTTTGTCGAGCGCCTCGGCCGATCGGCTGAGCATCTCGTGAGCGCTGCCGGGCCATGCCGTCGCCGCATCCGGGTCGCGGCCGGCCGCGCGGGCCTTCGCGGTGTGCTCGGCGACGTCGAAGGTCCGCTCGAGATCCGCGACCGCATCCCGGTAGGCGGAGAACTCGGCGGGCGTCACTCCCGACGGCGATGACGGTCGCAGGTCTCGGGCACGGGATGCGGCGGCGAGGAAGGCCGCCATCGCCGGTTCCTTGCCGTCACTCATCGCAGGGTACGCGATCAGCTTCGCGGCATCCGTCTCGTAGTCCATCCAGCGCGCGATCACCGCGTCATGCGCGCCGTTCAGGCGCGCGAGCGGATACCGGTCGGTCCGGGATGCCGACGGCACCTGCGCCTGCTCCACACCGACGCGGATCCGGCGGGCGCGCACGTCGGCGTGCGCCGCCTTCGCGTCGTGCTCCGCCTGCCTCAGGGCGCGCCGTGCGCTTGCCACATCAGCGGTCGACGCCCGGGATGCCGTGCGCTCGGCGACCAGCCGGGCGTGCTCTGCCCGCGCGACCTTCACGCCGCGACGTCGCTCGCCGATCTCGCGCTGCGCGTCGCGGAGGTCGCGGCGTGCAGCATCCAGAGCCAGCCGGCGTCCGCTGCGCTTCTGGCCGCGCCGCACGCCGACGGCGGTGACGGCGCCTGCGCCGACCGCGGTCGGGGCGATCCACCACCATTCAGCGGCCAGCATCCATAACGGATCCACGCTTCGATCGTAACGGTCGCTCGGGGAGGGCATCCCTGCGTCCCCCGAGCGACCGTCGTCAGACCAGCGTCTCCTGCCAGGCCGCGTGCAGCTGCGCGAACTTGCCCGTACCGCCGATGAGCGCGGCAGGGGCGTCGTCCTCGATGATCTCGCCGTGCTCCATCACCAGCACCCGGTCGGCGATCGCGACCGTGGACAGGCGGTGGGCGATGATGATCGCCGTGCGGTCCTTGAGCAGAGTCTGCAGCGCGTCCTGGATGAGCCGCTCCGACGGGATGTCGAGCGACGCGGTCGCCTCGTCGAGGATGAGCACCGCAGGGTCTGCGAGGAACGCGCGTGCGAACGAGATCAGCTGACGCTGGCCCGCCGAGACGCGGCCGCCGCGCTTGTTCACGTCGGAGTTGTAACCGTCCGGCAGCGCCGAGATGAACTCGTCCGCCCCGACCGCGCGAGCAGCGTCCCGGATCTCGTCGAGCGTGGCATCGGGCTTCCCGAGCGCGATGTTGTCGGCGACCGTTCCGCTGAAGAGGTACGCCTCCTGCGTGACCATGACGATCGCACGGCGCAGATCCTTCGGATGCAGCGACCGCAGGTCGACACCGTCGAGCGTGACGCGTCCCAGCGTCGGGTCGTAGAACCGCGAGATGAGCTTCGCGAGCGTCGACTTGCCGGCGCCCGTCGTGCCCACCAGTGCGATCGTCTGCCCCGCCGCGATGTCGAGCGAGAAGTTCGGCAGGATCGTCTTCTCCCCCGAATACCCGAACGTGACCTCCTCGAACCGCACGTGACCGCGCGATTCCCACAGATCGACCGGCTCGTCGGGGTCCGGAACCGTCGGCTGCTCCTCGAGCACTCCCGACACCTTCTCAAGCGCGGCCGTGGCCGACTGGTACGAGTTCAGGAACATCGCGATCTCCTGCATGGGCGCGAAGAAGTTGCGCACGTACAGGACGGCCGACAGCAGCACGCCGACCGTGAGCGCGCCGTCGGCGACGCGGATGCCGCCCCACAGCACGACCAGGCCGAGCGTGAGGGCGGCGACCGCCATGAGACCCGGCTCGAACGTGCCGAACAGGAGCATCGATCGGCGGTTGACGTCGCGGTACTCGCCGGCGACCTTCTGGAAGGCGACGTCGTTGCGCGGCTCCTTGCGGAACGCTTTCACGGCACGGATGCCGGTCATGGTCTCGACGAACTGCACGATGACCTTGGCGCTGATGACTCGAGACTCGCGGAAGATCACCTGCGAGCGCGAGTAGAACCAGCGCATGAGCAGGAACAGCGGGATGCCGGCGAGAAGCAGGATCACGCCCGACTGCCAGTCCCACACGATCAGCGCGATGAACGTGAACGCCCCGAACAGCACACCCGAGACGAGGTTGTTCAAGCCTCCGTCCAGGAGCTCTCGGATCGAGTCGAGGTCGCTCGTCTGGCGCGAGATGATGCGGCCCGACGTGTACGTCTCGTGGAACTCGAGGCTCAGCCGCTGCGTGTGCAGGAAGATCCGCTTGCGCAGATCGATCAGCACCGCCTGGGTGATGCGCGCGGCGACCACGACGTACCAGCCGATGAGGGCGGCGGCCGCAGCGCCGGCGAACAGGTAGGTGAAGCCGACGAGGAACGCCGGCATCCAGTTCGCGTGGTCGAGAACCTGCGGCAGTGCCTTGTCGAGTCCGATGCTGATGAGGATGGGACCTGCGACCTGCAGCGCCGTCGAGACGACGAGTACGATCGCGGCGAGCACGATCTGCGCCTTCAGCGGCGAGACGAGTGAGCCGAGCAGGCGCAGCGAGCGCTGGCGGATCGCCCTGCTCTCCTCGAGGGTGTAGTTCGAGCGGTCTTCGCCCTTCGTTCCGGTGAGTGCCGCGCTCATGCCTGCACCTCCTCTTCCTCGGTGTGCGTATCCTCGAGATCCTGGTCGGTGATGACCGGGATCGCCCCGGTGCGGGCCGCCTCCTCCGCCTCGAGGCTGGAGATGACGTGCCGGTAGTGGGTGCTCGTCCGCAGCAGCTCGGAGTGGGTGCCGACCGCGGTGATCCGTCCGCTCTCGAGCAGCGCGACCCGGTCGGCGAGTGCCACGGTCGACGGGCGGTGCGCCACGATCATCGCCGTGGTGTCGGCGAGCACGTGCCGCAGGGCCTCTTCGACCAGGGCCTCGGTGTCGACGTCGAGGGCCGAGAGCGGGTCGTCGAGCACGAGCACCTTCGGCTGCGCGGCGACCGCGCGGGCGAGGGCGAGGCGCTGGCGCTGCCCACCGGACAGGCTCAACCCCTCTTCCCCGATCACGGTCTCCACGCCGTCGGGCAGTTGGTCGACGAACCCGGCCTGGGCGACGTCGAGCGCCTCGCGCAGGACGCGCTCGCCCTCCTCGCTGTGGATGTCGAGCTCCGCACGCCCGAGGAGCACGTTCTCGCGGACGGATGCCGAGAAGAGCGTCGCGTCCTCGAACGCCATCGCGATGTGCCGGCGCAGCTCGACGAGCGAGAGGTCTCGCACATCGACGCCGTCGAGCGTCACACGTCCACCGGTGACGTCGTAGAGGCGCGTGGGCAGGGTGGTGAGCGTCGTCTTGCCGCTGCCGGTGAGCCCGACCAGTGCCATGGTCTCACCGGGGCGCAGCACGAGATCGATGCCGTCGAGCAGGTCGCGCTCGGCGGCACCGGCATCCTGATACCGGAAGTGCGCGCCCTCGAAGGCGAGCTCGCCGCGCGGCTCCGCGATCGTGACCGGGTGCTCCGGGTCGGTGATCGTGTTCGTCTCGGAGAAGATCTCGAACACGCGGTCGGTCGCGGTGCGGGCATCCAGCATGAACGAGAACAGGAACCCGATCGACTCGATCGGCCAGCGCAGCACCGTCGCCATCGCGAAGAAGGCGAACAGCTCCGGCAGCTCGATCGCGCCCTGCGCGATGAGCCAGATGCCCGAGAGCAGGCTCAGACCGAACGCGATCTGCGGCATGAGATCGAGCCAGAACCAGATCGACCCGATCGCGCGCGCCTTGCTCAGCTCCGTCGAGCGCAACGACTCGGCCTGCTTGCTGAAGCGGGTCAGCGCGTGCTTGCCGCGGCCGAAGGCCTTGAGCACGCGGATGCCGTGCACGCTCTCCTCGACGCTGGTCGCGAGGTCGCCCGCCTGATCCTGGCTCTGCCGGGCGAGGATGCCGTAGCGCTTCTCGAACAGGTAGCCCTGGATCCACAGCGGGATGGCGGTGACGATGAAGATCGTGCCGAGCAGCCAGTGCCAGCGGAACAGCAGCACCGAGCCGATGATGATCGTCAAGACGTTGACGACGAGCAGGATGAGGCCGAAGGCCAGCCACCGGCGGATGAGGCCGATGTCCTGCATCATGCGGCTCAGCAGCTGCCCGGACTGCCAGCGGTCGTGGAACGCGACCGGCAGCGTCTGCAGACGTGCGTACAGCTGCGTGCGCATCCGGTACTCGACCTCGGTCGAGGGCTTGAGGATGAACCAGCGCCGCAGCCACACCATGGCCGCCTCGCCGATGCCGAGCGCGAGCACGATGGCGGCACCGCCGACGATGATCGCGATGCTCGCGGACGTGTCGAGACCGCGGACGATCTGCTCGAGGACGATGGGGACCATCAGGGCGATGACGGCGGCGGCGAGAGCACTCGCAGCACCTCCGACGAATCGCCAGACGACGGGCTTGACGAACGGTGCGAGGCGCCAGAGCGCTCGGGGGGTGGACAGCGAGGACGAACGTGCAGACGATGACGACGAGGAAGACATGACTCTCAGACGAGGTGCGGAACGGAACGGGAGCGTGTGACGGGCGGCGGGAGCACTGCGCCCGGGATGCGGTGAGCGGGCGGCTGATCAGCCGCGCGGAAGCCGCATCGTGCGACCACGAGTGATCGAGCCGGGAGTGGCGATCTGCGCGACAGCGATCGAAATCATGATGTCTCCCTCAGGCTCGAAGCTCCGCACCGGTCGGCGCGACAGCCCTCCAGCCTATTCCTGTGAACCGGCTGGAGGCAAGCGTTGTTCCCGGATTTGTTCGCACCCCGCTCGAAATCGAGCGTCTCGGTTCAGGCCGAGGCGAGCGCGCGCTCGCGCGCGAGCAGCGACTCCTTCACATCGACGCCCCAGGCGAATCCGCCCATGGAGCCGTCGCCGCGCAGCACCCGGTGGCAGGGGACGAACAGGGCCGGTGCGTTGCGGGCGCAGACGGATGCCGCGGCCCGCACCGCGCCCGGATTGCCGAGTTCCACGGCGAACTCCGTGTAGGTCAGAGGCTCCCCCGGCGCGATCCGTCGCAGCGCAGCCCAGCCGGTGCGCTGCATGTCGGTGCCGAACTGGTGCACGGCGACGGTGTCGATCGCGGCGATGTCGCCGTCGTAGTACGCGCGGACGGCGACGGCGGCATCCGCCTCGCCGTCCCGGATCTCGGCCGGGCGGTTCTTCTCGGCCAGGCGGGCGACGATCTCGTCGCGGTCGGCCGTCCAGCCCGAGGAGAGCACGCGCTGTTCGCCGGTGTCGGGCGAGACGTCGGCGAGGATCGTGAACGGGCCGTCAGCGGTGTCGATGGTCTGGATGAGAGCGGTCATGAGAGCTCCTTGTGTGCGGTCTTCGTGGTGCGTTTCGCCGTGCTTCGTTTCGTCGTGCTTCGTTTCGTCGTGCGGGGTGGCATGGCCGCCCAGAGGTGGGCGCTCAGGTAGCTGCGCCACGGCGCCGTGCGCTCGGCCCATGCGGTGAGCGCTGCCGGTTCCGAGGGGATGCCGGCGGCCGCGGCCCCCGACCGGATCGCGACGTCGCCGGGGAGGATGATGTCGGGGTCGCCGAGAACCCGCATCCGCACGTAGTCGGCCGTCCACGGCCCGATTCCCGGCATCGCCAGCAGAGCCGCGCGCTGGGCCCCGCTGTCGTCGCCGACCGTGAGCGCCAGCGTGCCGTCGGCGAGCGCGGCCGCAGCCCCGGTGACGGCTCTGATCCGTGCGGCGGGTCCGCGCAGCACCTCGGCGCCGCGTTCGGCGATGGCCGTCATCGCCGGGAACAGCAGGCCGCCGTCCGGAGCCTCCTCACCCAGCGCGACGGTGAGCGCGGTCAGAGCGGTACGGGCGGCCGCGACCGTGATCTGCTGGCCGATCATGGCGCGGATGAGCATCTCGTGCGGGTCTGCGGCGCCGGGGACGCGGATGCCGGGGATCCGGCCGACGAGGGGCGCGAGAAGCGGATGCTCCGAGAGGGCGGCGTCGACCGCGACGGGGTCGGCGTCCAAGTCGAAGATGCGGCGCGCCGTGGCCACGAGAGGGGCGAGATCGCCGAGGTGGGTCACGCGGGCGCGGAGGCGGAGCGTGCCGGTGGCATCCTGGCGGACCTCGAACCACGCCGGCCCGCCGGGCATCCGCAGGTGGCGGGAGAAGGAGTCAGCGGTGGCGACCTCGACGCCCGGAACCGCGCGGACCGCCATCCACGCGAAGATGCCGGCGGCGTCCATCGGCTCGCGATGCGGAAGCAGCAGATCGATCTCGCCCGAGACCAGCGCGGCGGCGGCGCCTGCGCCGAGAGGCTGGCGCCGCTTGGCCCGCAACTCGGTGGGTGTCAAGCCGAACACCTCGCGGATCGTGTCGCCCGCCTGGCGGATGCTCGCGAAGCCCGCCGAGAACGCGATGTCCGCGATCGGCAGGTCGGTGCCCACGAGCAGCATCCGCGCGTTGTGGGCGCGGTGCGCGCGGGCGAGCGCCAGGGGGCCGGCGCCGAGCTCGGCGGTCAGCAGCCGCGTGAGGTGACGGCTGGAATACCCGAGGCGTGCGGCAAGGCCCGATACGCCCTCCCGCTCGACCACGCCATCGGCGATGAGCCGCATGGCGCGAGCGGCGGCATCCCCCCGCACGTCCCAGGCAGGAGACCCGGGTGCCGCCTCGGGCAGGCACCGCTTGCACGCGCGGAACCCCGCCTCGTGCGCCGCAGCGCTCGTCGGATAGAAGCTGACGTTCTCGCGCTTGGGCGTGCGGGCGGGGCACGAGGGCCGACAGTAGATCCCCGTGGAGTGCACGGCCGTCACGAACTGCCCGTCGAAGCGGGTGTCGCGCGCGTCGATCGCGCGGTACCGCTCGTCGAACGACATGATCGGGAAGCTCATGCCTCCACTCTGACACGTCCGAAACCCGCAGGCGCGCGGAAATCGGACACGGCAGTTGCGCCATCCCCGCACAGACCTCTCCCCAGCGACGAGACCCCGCCGTATCGACGTGGATACGACGGGGTCTCGTAGACAGGACGGGGTCTGTCGGGGGTAAGACGGGGCCTGTCGGGGGCGGGAGGCAGACGGGGATCAGTGGAAGAAGTGACGCTCCCCGGTGAAGAACATCGTCGCTCCGGCAGCCTTCGCAGCCGCGATGACCTCGTCGTCGCGCACCGAGCCGCCGGGCTGGATGATCGTCGAGATGCCGGCGTCCAGCAGCACCTGCGGGCCGTCGGCGAACGGGAAGAAGGCATCGGATGCCGCGACCGACCCCGCGGCACGGTCCCCCGCCCGCTCCACCGCGAGGCGGCAGGAGTCGACGCGGTTGACCTGGCCCATGCCGATACCGACCGTGGCGTTGCCCTTGGCGAGCACGATCGCGTTGGACTTCACGGCGCGGCACGCCTTCCACGCGAAGATCATGTTCTCCATCTCGGCCTCGTCCGGCTGCTCGCCCGTGACGAGCTGCCAGTCCTTGGCGACCGACTGGATGTCGTCGGGGAAGCGATCGGCGTCCTGCAGCAGCAGGCCACCGGAGACCAGGCGCACGTCCATGCGCTCCTGCTGCCAGTCGTCGGGCAGCTGCAGCAGCCGCAGGTTCTTCTTCGCCTTGAAGACCTCGAGGGCCGCCGGTTCGAAGGACGGGGCGACGATGACCTCGGTGAAGATGTCCTTGAGGTTCTCGGCCATCTTCAGAGTCACCGTGCCGTTGGTGGCGATGACGCCGCCGTAGGCGGATACCGGGTCGCACTCGTGTGCGCGCAGGTGCGCGCTGGCGATCGGGTCGAGGGCGTTGGGCGCCGTGGTCGCGATGCCGCACGGGTTGGCGTGCTTCACGATCGCGACGGCGGGCAGGATCATGTCGAAGGCGGCGCGCAGGGCGGCATCCGCGTCGACGTAGTTGTTGTACGACATCTCCTTGCCCTGCAGCTGCACGGCCTGGGCGATGCCGTGGCCGCCGACGCGGGTGTAGATCGCCCCGCGCTGATGGGAGTTCTCGCCGTAGCGGAGCGTCGCCAGGCGCTCGGCCTTGATCGTCAGGTGCTCGGGCAGCTCCTCGCCGCCCTCGTTGAGGGTGCCCTCCGCGAACCATGCGGCGACCGCCGTGTCGTACGAGGAGGTGTGCGCGAAGGCGCGGGCCGCGAGCTCGCGGCGCTGCGTGAGCGTCGTTCCGCCGGACTGGATCGACTCGATGATGGCCGGGTACGACTCGGGCGAGACGACGATCGCGACGTTGGCGTGGTTCTTCGCCGAGGCGCGCACCATGGCAGGGCCGCCGATGTCGATCTGCTCCACGACGTCGTCGCCGGTCGCGCCGGACTGCACGGTCTCGACGAACGGGTAGAGGTTCACGACCACGAGCTCGAACGGCGAGATGCCGAGTTCGGCAAGCTGGCGCTCGTGGTCCTCGAGGCGCAGGTCGGCGAGCAGGCCGCCGTGGATGCTGGGGTGCAGGGTCTTCACGCGGCCGTCGAGCATCTCGGCGACACCGGTCACCGCGGCCACGTCGGTGACGTCGTATCCGGCCTCGCGGATGGTCGCGGCCGTCGAACCGGTGGAGACGATCTCGACGCCGGCGTCGGCGAGGGCCGCCGCGAGCACGAGCAGATCGGTCTTGTCGCTGACCGAGACGAGCGCCCGCTTGATCGGGACGATGTCGCGGTCGCGGTACAGGGACTTGTCGCGGCTCGGGCCGGCCATGGATGATCTCCTTCGTGCAGGGGCGTACGGGTTCGGTCAGTGGGTGAGCGCGAGGTCGCCGGTGGCGATCCGGCGCACGACGTCGATGAGCAGGCGCCGTTCGACGGGCTTGATGCGCTCGTGCAGGGTCTCCTCGGTGTCTCCCTGCTGCACGGGGATACGCTCCTGGGCGAGGATAGGACCGGAATCGACGCCGTCGTCGACCACGATGACGCTCGCCCCGGTCTGCGCGACGCCAGCGGCGAGCGCGTCGCGCACACCGTGCGCACCGGGGAACTCCGGAAGGTACGCGGGGTGCGTGTTGATGATGCGCGGCGCATAGCGGGCGACGAGCGAGGCGGGTAGCAGGCGCATCAGTCCGCTGAGCACGACGAGGTCGGGCCGGTGCTCGTCCAGGCGATCGCCGAGCGCCTCGCCCCACGCGTCGCGGCTCTCGAACGACCGGTACGGCACCGTGAAGCTCGGGATGCCGAAGTCCGCGGCGTGCGCGAGCCCCTCGGCGTCGCGATCGGCACCGACCGCGACGATCCGCGCGGGGAAGTCGGGGTGACGAGCGGCTTCGAGGAGGGCACGGAGGTTGGAGCCGGTGCCGGAGATGAGGACGGCGACCGTGAGCACCCGGCCAGTCTAGCGGGGCGCCGGAGTGCTCCCGTGCCCGAAGAAGCCGTGGTCGTCGAGGGGCTGGGTGTCGCCCTCCGACAGCTCCTCGACCGCCGTGGGGCGCGGGGCCGGATCCACCGTCGGCGAGGATCCCATCTCGGCGACCCAGCGGTCCGTGCGCTCCTCGGCGAGCTCGTCGCGGTGCCGCGGGGCGAGCAGCATGATCGCCCCGCCCACGAGGACTTCGGCGCCGACGGCGAGCGCGGTCCAGCCGGGATGCGGTCCGAGGTGCGCCATGCGCCCGGGGCCGATCGACCCGGAGGCCAGCACCGCGGCCAGAGCGATGACCCCGGCGCTCGCGAGGGCGATGCCGCCCGCGATCCCGGCGCGCACAGCCGGCTCGGTCGCAGAGCCCTGCCAGACGAGCCGCGACCGGACCACCCATCCGGCGAACGCGCCCGCGCCGACGGGGAGGAGGATGACGATCAGCATCCAGATCGAGCTGTTCTCAGGCAGGAGGCCGAGGATCGGGATGCCGGGGACGACGCCGAGCTCGGTTCCGGCCGGCGACACCGCCGTTCCGGAGCCGACGGCGAAGCCGGGGCCGGCGATCCACGCGAGCGCCCACACCAGCAGCGTCGGCAGGTAGGCGAGGTGCCCGAGCGTCAGGACGGCCGCACCGGTGGCATCCACCCGCGCCGCCTCGAACAGCGCCACCATCTCGCCGCCGCGCAGCGCGACCATGAGCGCCACGGCGAGCCCGGCGACAGCCGCGAGCGCGACGACCACGACAGCCGTGCCGCGCACCACCTCGCCGGGGACGACGCTCCACGAGCCCCAGCCGTCCACGCGGTCGTGGATGCGGTCGATGAGACCGCCGCCCCCCTCGCGCCAGGCGTGGCTCACCGCCCCGGCGATCGCGCCGATCCCGTACACCGCCGTCGGCAGCAGGATCGCCGACCACAGCGGCACGCTCGCGATCTCGCTGCGCGCCGTCAACGCGACGGCGGCGGCGATCACTGCGAACGCGAGGGTGCCGAAGGCGACGCCCAGGCCCCAGGCACCGGATCGCGCGGCGCGGATGCCGGAGCGCCCGGCGAACAGGAGGGTGAAGACGAGGAACGCCAGCGGTGTGACCGAGAGGGCGAAGCGCGCGGCATCCGGCGCGATGCCGACAGCCGAGACCACGTCGTCCGGCAGAGCGATCTCGATCGGAACCCCGTGGCCGAACTGCCAGAGGGTCCCCACGGCCGGCCACAGGCCTCCCCAGTCGGTCGTCGCGCCGAACGCGAGCGTCCACAGCAGGGTGAGAGGTGCGAGCAGCACGGCGAGGCCGACGGCCGCCGCGATGGCAGCGTCGACCGCGGCGAGGATCGCGACGAGGAGGCGTTGCATGTCTCAACGAGACTACGACGAGAACCTGACGGTCCCGCGTGGGCGCGCGCGAGGGCGCGGACACGATATCGTTCCCGAGGAGGTTCCCGATGACAACTGCCCCCTCGTCCGCTCCCGATCAGACCGTCGAACCGAAGAACGCGCTCGACCGCTTCTTCGAGATCACCCGCCGCGGCTCGACGATCGGCTCCGAAGTCCGTGGCGGCATCGTCACCTTCGTCACGATGGCCTACATCGTGATCCTCAACCCGATCATCCTCACCGGCGCTGCCGACGTCGACGGCAACACCCTGAGCTTCCCCGCGGTCGGAGCCGCGACGGCGCTGACGGCCGGTGTGATGACGATCCTGTTCGGCCTGATCACCCGGTTGCCGTTCGCCTTCGCCGCGGGCCTGGGCATCAACGCGTTCCTCGCCTTCTCCGTCGTCGGCCAGGTCACCTGGGCCGAGGCGATGGCGCTCGTGATGATCAACGGCGCCGTGATCGTGCTGCTGGCCGCGACCGGCCTGCGGAAGATGATCTTCGACGCCGTGCCGTTCCAGCTGAAGATCGCGATCACGGTCGGCATCGGCCTGTTCATCGCGTTCATCGGCTTCGTGAACTCCGGCTTCGTCACGACCACCGGCAGCGCGTCCCCGCCCGTCGGCCTCGGTCTGGACGGATCCGTCGCGACCGTGCCGACCCTGCTGTTCGTCGTGACGCTGATCGTCACCGGCATCCTCGTCGCCCGCAAGGTCAAGGGCGGCCTCCTCATCGGTCTCGTGACCGGCACCGTGCTGGCCGTGATCGCCGAGGCGATCTGGCACTTCGGGCCGCAGTTCGCCGATGACGGCACGTTCAACGCCGGCGGCTGGAGCCTGACCGTCCCCGCGCTGACCGGCACGCCGGTGAGTCTGCCCGATCTGAGCCTCGTCGGCGCCGTGGACTTCGGGTTCGACTTCGGCAAGGTCAGCGTCGTCGCGCTCATCATGATCGTGTTCACCCTCGTCTTCTCGAACTTCTTCGACGCCATGGGCACCATGACAGGGCTCGCCAAGGAAGCCGGGCTCGCCGACGAGAAGGGCGACTTCCCCCGCATCAAGTCGGCGCTGATCGTCGAGGGCATCGGTGCCATCGCCGGAGGTTCGACGTCGTCATCCTCGAGCACGGTGTTCATCGAGTCGGGCGCAGGCATCGGCGAAGGCGCGAGGACGGGCCTGGCCAATGTCGTCACCGGCGTGATGTTCCTCCTGGCGATGTTCCTGACGCCGCTGACCTCGATCGTCCCGACCGAGATCGCCGCGGCGGCCCTCGTGATCGTGGGCGCGATGATGATGGCGCAGATCAAGCACATCGATCTGACCGACTTCGGTGTGCTGCTGCCGGTGTTCCTCACCGTCACCGTCATGCCGTTCACCTACTCGATCGCCAACGGCATCGGCGCGGGCTTCGTGAGCTGGGTGCTCGTGCAGGCGGTCGCGGGCAAGGCCAAGGCCGTCCACCCGCTGCTGTGGATCGTCGCCGCCGGCTTCGTCCTGTTCTTCGCCCGAGGGCCCATCGAAGCTGCGTTCGGCGTCGCCTGACCGCGGTACGGGCGCGCAGGCCCGCAGAAAAACGAAAGAGTTTCGACGCCAGGGTGATGCTCTGCCAGGATGCAGAGCATGAGCCGTCGCCGACGACGCCTGTGGGCCGCAGCATCCGCAGGCGTCGTTGCCTGGGCGGCCACGACCGCACGCTCGACCGGACGACCGACGACCTGAATGCGTCCACCATCGCTACGGCGGCATCGCTCGGTGCACACGCCGTGAACCCGCGCGCCGCGACCGCACGAGGCGTCGCGCTCGCCCATCGGGCCGGACCCCGGGGGTCTTCGTGTGGACGCAGGATGACCGTGCGCAGTGGGAGGAACTCACCGCCATGGGCGTGGACGGCATCATCACGAACCGCCCCGACGCCCTGCACGACTGGGTGCAGGAACGAGTGAAGGCCCCGGGGTGGAGCCCGGGGCCTTCAGGTCAAGCGTAGCTCAGATCAGAGCGTCTCGACGTCCTTCGACGCGTCGCTGCGCTCCTTGCTCAGGAGCCAGTGCGCGATCGCTTCGCGATCAGAGGCCTTCCACAATCGCGCGCATGAGGTCGGCGGTCTCGGACGGGGTCTTCCCGACCTTGACGCCGGCGGCCTCGAGGGCCTCCTTCTTCGCCTGGGCGGTGCCGGCCGAGCCGGAGACGATGGCGCCGGCGTGGCCCATGGTCTTGCCCTCGGGAGCGGTGAAGCCCGCGACGTAGCCGACGACCGGCTTGGTGACGTGCGCCTTGATGTAGTCGGCCGCGCGCTCCTCGGCGTCGCCGCCGATCTCGCCGATCATCACGATCGCCTTGGTCTCGGGGTCGGCCTCGAACGCCGCGAGGGCGTCGATGTGCGTGGTGCCGATGACCGGGTCGCCGCCGATGCCGATGGCGGTCGAGAAGCCCAGGTCGCGCAGCTCGAACATCATCTGGTAGGTCAGCGTGCCCGACTTGGAGACGAGTCCGATCGGGCCCTTGCCGGTGATGTTCGCCGGGGTGATGCCGACGAGCGACTCATCCGGCGTGATGATGCCGGGGCAGTTCGGGCCGATGATGCGGGTCTTGTTGCCCTTGCGCTTCGCGTAGGCCCATGCCTCGGCGGAGTCCCCGACCGGCACGCCCTCGGTGATGACGACGAGCAGCGGGATCTCGGCGTCGATGGCCTCGATCATGGCGGACTTGGTGAAGGCGGCGGGGACGAAGGCGATCGACACGTCGGCGCCGGTCTCCTTCATGGCCTCTTCGACCGTGCCGAAGACGGGCAGCTCGACGAGGTTGCCGTCCTTGTCGGTGTGCGAGACCGTGGTGCCGGCCTTGCGGGCGTTGACGCCGCCGACGACCTGGGTGCCGGCCTTGAGCATGAGGGCGGTGTGCTTGGTGCCCTCACCGCCGGTGATGCCCTGGACGATGACCTTGGAATCCTTGTTCAGGAAGATCGACATTTCTTCTTGTTCCTTTTCTCAGAGCTTTTGGCGTCAGGCGTTCGCCAGCTCGGCGGCCTTGTCGGCGCCCTCGTCCATGGTGGCGGCGAGAGTCACGAGCGGGTGGGCGTACTCGGCGAGGATCGCGCGGCCCTCGTCGACGCGGTTGCCGTCGAGGCGGACGACGAGCGGCTTGGATGCCGTGTCGCCGAGCGTCTCCAGCGCCCCCTTGATGCCGTTGGCCACGGCGTCGCACGCCGTGATGCCGCCGAAGACGTTGACGAAGACCGACTTGACCTGCGGGTCGCCGAGGATGACGTCGAGGCCGTTCGCCATGACTTCTGCGGATGCTCCGCCGCCGATGTCGAGGAAGTTCGCGGGCTTCACGCCACCGTGGTTCTCGCCGGCGTAGGCGACGACGTCGAGGGTCGACATGACGAGCCCCGCGCCGTTGCCGATGATGCCCACCTGACCGTCGAGCTTGACGTAGTTGAGGCCCGACTTCTTGGCCTTGGCCTCGAGCGGGTCCGCGGCGTCCTCGTCCTCGAACTCTTTGTGCTCGGGGTGGCGGATCTCGCTGGCGTTGTCGTCGAGCGTGACCTTGCCGTCGAGCGCGATGATGTCGCCCTCTTCGGTGCGCACGAGCGGGTTGACCTCGACGAGGGTGGCGTCCTCGCCCTTGTAGACCTCGAACAGCTTCACGAAGACATCGGAGACCTTCTCGACGAGGTCCTCGGGGAACTTCGCCGCACGGGCGATCTCGAGGGCCTTCGCCTTGTCGATGCCGGTGAGCGGGTTGACCTCGACGCGGGCGAGCGCCTCAGGACGCTCGACGGCGAGCTCTTCGATCTCCATGCCGCCCTCGACGCTGCACAGCGACAGGTAGGAGCGGTTCGACCGGTCGAGCAGCACGGAGAAGTAGAACTCCTCGGCGATGCGGGCACCGGCGGCGACCATGACGCGCTTGACGACGTGACCCTTGATGTCGAGGCCGAAGATCGCCTTGGCCGCCTCGTATGCCTCATCGGGGGTCTTGGCGACCTTGACGCCGCCGGCCTTGCCACGACCGCCGGTCTTGACCTGAGCCTTGACGACGACGACGCCGCCGAGCTTCTCGGCTGCCGCTTTCACCTCCTCGGGGGTGTCCGCGACGATGCCGGCGAGGACCGGCACTCCGTACTTCTCGAAAACGTCTCGTGCCTGGTACTCGTACAGATCCACTGTGCTTCCTTCACTGGGCTGCGGGCGGAAAGTCTCTCGATATCGAGATAACGACCGGGAACAAAGCTTACTACTCCCGCCTGAACGCCGCCTCCGACGGCCACCCGGTTCACCCGGCGTTAGGCTTCTCGCTATGCATGAGTCCGCAGAAATGCGCACCGGCGTCGTCGCCGCCGCGCTCGACCTGTTCCAGGCGCAGGGATTCGACCAGACCTCGGTCGAGCAGATCGCCAAGGCGGCGGGGGTCTCGCGGTCGACGTTCTTCCGTCAGTTCGGCGGCAAGGAGGACGTCGTCTTCGCGGACCACGAGGTGCTGCTGGCAGAGCTCCGCGACTTCCTCGCCGAGGGGCATCCGGACCCGTGGGAAGCCGTCTGCCGCGCCTCCCAGCACGTGTTCGACCACTTCGCGCACGATCCCGATCTCGCGAGGCTCCGCTATCAGGTCGTCCGCCAGGTGCCGGCTCTGCGCGAGCGGGAGATCGTGACGGTGTTCCGCTACGAACGCCTCTTCGACGACTACCTGCGCCGGTCGCTGCCGGGCATCGACCCGTTGGACGCCGTCGGCTTCGCAGCTCTCGTCACGGCCGTGCACAACCACGTGCTGCGTCAGCTGCTGCGCAGCACGAAGCGCGTCGCGGCGTCGGTGCTGCAGTCGGCGCTCGACGACGTCCGCCGCCGCTACGGCGTCCACCAGGACGTCGAGCAGGATGCCGCTGACGAGGTCGTCGTGGCCGTCTTCCCCCGCGCCATGCCGATCGCCGAGGTCTCGCGGCGCCTGCAGACGCAGCTGGAGCAGTAGCCGCTCAGTCGCAGCCGCAGCCGCCGGAGGGCGTGCGCACCATGAAGCACACGTCGCACACGCCGTAATCCCGCTCGGCGACCGGCTTCGGCTTGGGCTTCACCGGGGCTGCGGCACTGGTGCGCGGGGTGCGGGAGGCCGCCTTCTTCTTCGGCGCGCCGACCGGAAGGAACTCGCTCGGGTGGACCGCGTACCAGTACGGCGCCCTGCCCTCGCTCGGCTGCAGCCGCAGCGGCGCGGAACCCACGACGACCACCTCGTCCTCGGTGAACCCGTTCGTGTACGTGCGGCCGATGTGCAGCGCCCCGCCGTCGCCGCGGCGGATCGCCTCGATGTACCGGCCTCGATCGATGAACGACGAGATGCCGATGGCATCCACGATCGCCGTGATGAACGCATGGTTGGCCGGGTCGATCCGGTGCGCGCGGAGCGCCTCCGGGAGATTTCGATACGGTCGGGACGTGCCGGTGGGCGTCGGGCCCTGGATCTCGTTCATCGCTTAACAGGATCGCACGTCCGCACCCCTCGTGCAGGCGGGTGCTGGAAGACTGGACGCATGGCACGGGCGACGATCATCGGCAGCGGACCGAACGGACTCGCAGCCGCCGTCTCGCTGGCGCGTGCCGGGTACGAGGTGCGCGTGCTGGAGGCCGCCGACACCGCCGGCGGCGGTCTGCGGACCACCGCGTCGACGCTCACCGGGTTCGTGCACGACATGTGCTCGGCCGTGCACCCCGCGACGATCGCCTCACCGTTCTTCCGGGCGTTCGGCATCGAGCGGCGCGTCGACTGGATCACGCCGGATGCCTCGTACGCGCATCCGCTCGACGGCGGCCGCGGGGCCGTCGCCTGGCGTGACATCGAGCGGACCGCATCGGGTCTCGGCCGGGACGGACGGGCGTGGCTCGCGCTGCTGCGCCCGCTGAGCCGCCGCATCGACGGCGTCGTCGACTTCACCGGGAACCAGCTGCTGCGCATCCCTCGGGAACCGGTGACAGCATTCCGGTACGCGCTGCGGATGCTGGAGCACGGCACCCCGCTCGCGGAGGCGTCGCTGCGCACCGACGAGGCACGCGCGCTTCTCGCCGGCGTCATCGCGCACGCGGCGGCCCCGATGCCCTCGCTGTCCGGCGCCGCGGCCGGGCTCCTCATCGCCGCCGAGGCGCACGCGGGCGGCTGGATGTACCCGCGAGGTGGCGCGCAGCGCATCGCCGACGCGCTCATCGCCGATCTGACCGCGCACGGCGGCGTCATCGAGACCAGTGCGCACATCAGCGACCTCAGAGGCCTCGACTGGGGCGACCCGACGCGCGGCGACGTGCTGCTGCTGAACACCGCGCCGAGGCTGACGCTCACGCATCCCGACATCCCGTCCTCGTACGCTCGGGCCGTGCGCGCCTATCGCTACGGCCCCGCCGCGGCCAAGGTCGACTTCGCGCTGGACGGCCCTGTGCCGTGGGCGAATCCCGAGATCGCGCTCGCCCCCACGGTCCACCTCGGCGGCACGCGCGCCGAGGTGCGGGCGAGCGAGAATGCCGTGGCGACAGGGCGCGTCGCCGATCGGCCGTACGTGCTCGCCGTGCAGCCGTCCGTGCTCGACGACTCGCGCGCCCCGGCCGGCAAGGCCGTGCTCTGGGCCTACATCCACGTGCCGCGGGGCTCGGGCCTGGATGCGACCGAGCTCATCACCCGCCAGGTCGAGCGGTTCGCACCGGGTTTCCGCGACCTCGTGCTGGCGTCGCACTCGGTGCCGGCATCCGATCGCGAGTCGATCAATCCCGCCGAGATCGGAGGCGACGTCCTCGGCGGCGCGTTCACGATCTCCCAGGCGCTGCGCCGCCCCGTCGTGTCGCGGCACCCGTGGCGCACGCCGGTGCGCGGCGTGTACCTGGCATCCGCGGCGACGCCGCCGGGGCCGGGGGTGAACGGCATGGCCGGCTGGCACGCCGCGCGTACCGTGCTCGAGGACGCCGGGACGCCCACCACGCTCGCCGACCTGTTCGCATAGCACCCCGCGGGGTCGCGAACGGCGGCCACGCGCGAGGAATGGCCGCCACATGCGCCCCCTCGCGCGCAGGCCGCGGGAGCGCGAGGATGGATGCATGCGCTACGAGATCCCCGCACCGATGCTCGCGAAGGCCGCAGCGGCGGTCCCCGATCCGGCGGAGACCGCGGGCGGGATGCTGTTCGAGCCGAAGTGGGACGGCTTCCGGGGTCTGATCGCCTGGGACGGCGAGAGCGTCGAGATCGGCTCGCGCGGCGCCAAGCCGCTCACCCGGTACTTCCCCGAACTCGTCGACGCCCTCCCGCGGATCCTCCCCGAGCCCTGCCTGCTCGACGGCGAGATCGTCGTGGCGAGCGGCGAACCTGGCGCGCAGCGTCTGGACTGGGAGTCGCTGAGCCAGCGCATCCACCCCGCGGCATCCCGCATCGCCTTGCTGTCCGAGCAGACCCCGGCGATGTTCATCGCGTTCGATCTGCTCGCCCTCGGCGAGGAGTCGCTGCTGGCCGAGCCGTTCCATCAGCGCCGTGCACGCCTTGAGGAGCTGCTCGCCGGCGCCGAGCATCCGCTGCACCTCACCCGCACGACGACCGACCATGCGACGGCCGTCCGCTGGCTCGACGAGTTCGAGGGCGCCGGGCTCGACGGCGTGATCGCCAAGCCGCTCGATCAGCCGTACGCTCCGGGCAAGCGCACCCTGATCAAGATCAAGCACGCCCGCACCGCGGATGTCGTGGCGCTCGGCTACCGCATTCACAAGTCGGGGTCCGGCGTCGGGTCGCTGCTCGTCGGGCTCTACGACGGCGACGGAGGTCTACACCAGGTCGGCGGCGTCGCAGCGTGGAGCGACAAGCGCCGCCAGGAGCTCGTCGACGAGCTCGCGCCCCTCATCGAACGCGACGAGGCGGGCGAGGTCGTCACCGGGGAAGGCGAGCGGAGCCGCTTCATCGGTGCGAAGGACGTCTCGTTCGTGCGTCTGCGCCCCGAGCGCGTGCTCGAGGTGCGCTACGACCAGCTCGAGGGCGCGCGATTCCGCCACACCGTGCAGTTCGAGCGCTGGCGCCCCGATCGCGAGGCGCGATCGTGCACCTACTACCAGCTCGAGACCGCCACCGGCTACGACCTTGCCGACGTGCTGGAGTGACCGGCGCCCCTCCTGCCTCGCCCCACGAGCACGCAACCCGCCACGGCGACGAGCACGAACACGAGCAGCAGAGGCACCACGGCGGAACCGTCCGCACCCGTGGTCGCGAGTGAACCGGCACCGGATCCGCTGGAGCCGTCGGCAGAGGGATCGGTCACGACGCCCGAATCACCCGATCCGCCCGAATCACCCGGCCCGCCGGGATCGCCAGGATGCCCCGGATCCGGGCAGTCCTTGGCCCAGGTCACCGTCTGTCCCGGCGCGGTGCTGATCGCGTCGCATCCCTCCGCGGCAGCAGCACCGGCGAATGCGATCGTGTCGCCATCGATGTCGACGTCCAGCGGCTCACCGAGATGAGTCAGACCGCTGACGCCGCCGGTGGCGCCTTCCAGACGTACGAACGTGGGATCGCCTTCGTCAGTGCGCACACCGTTGGCCATCAGTACGAAGTCGATGTAGTTCGAGATGCCGAACAACGAAGGGCGCACGCCGCGCGCCCCCACAGCATCGCCCGGATCGCCGGAGGCGTAATAGACCTCGGCGAACCAGCCGCTGCGCACCATGTCTCGGATGATCGTGTTGATCAGCACCGTTGCGCGATCGCGCAGCTGCGCCTCATCCGAGCCTTCGATCGGCGCCATATCCAGCAGCCCGTAGGCGATGAGCTGGAGGTCCGGCGCCTTCACCGCGAAGTCGCCGAGGCCGGCCAGCTGCGCATTCTCGTCATAGTCGTCGAGGAATCGATCCATGACCGCGACCATCGACTCCTCGTCCAGCTCGTCCATGACGAACGCTGTCGAGGTGTAGAAGGAGAATCCGGCACGGACCCACTGGCCGTTCTCGTTGCGGAACGGCTCGCCCTCGGTGTCATTCCCGAACGGCACCTCGGCGCGCGAGGCATCGAGGTAGACCTTCTGCACGGTGTCCCATGTCCTGCCCGTCCCGTCGGCCGCGGACGGGAAGAACCAGTCCGAGTAGCTCTCCGAGATCTCGGCGATCACCGACTCGTAGCGGGCGACATCGGCGACGCGTCCGAGTTCGTCGGCGATCTTGGCGGCGAACGTGAGGTCGTAGGCAAGCGAAGCCACGAACTCGCTGTCGCGCTCGTCGAAGTGGTTGTTCTCACCGAGGACCCAGCGCATGTTGTAGCGCTCCCAGTTCACGTGCAGCGCGAGATCGTCATAGATGCTCGCGAGCTTCTCGCGGTCGCCGGTCACGGAGTACAGCACCCATGCGGTCTGCGCCTTCCGCGACGGCAGCGATTCACCGCCCAGCTCACCGCGGGTGCCGTACTCCGCGTCGCTCGGCTCGGTGGCATCCGGCCCGTCCTCGACGAGCGCCATCATGCCTTGGAACGATGCCCAGGCGTTCTCGGGATCGACGTAGGCGAGCTGCTGCATGCCCAGCAGCGAGTCCCAGCTGGCGACGTTCCTCGTACCGGGAGTGCCGTTCATCCACAGGGACGTCTTTCCGGCGCCTTGTCGTTCGCGTAGTAGCCGAGGTGCAGCGGGAGCGCAGACCCCGCGGCCTGATCGAGTTCGCTGCCGGAGCCGTCGAAGTCGAACGGGTTCAGGACGATGCGCGAATCGGGCACGGACAGCCAGCGCTGCTGGCCGCTGGTCGCGTCGGCGAGGAGATCCGTGCCCACCACGGGCACAGCATCCGCCCCCGCCGCGGGCGCGACCGTCACGCCGCCGCCGACGAGCCCCCAGGCGATGGCTGCGGCCGCGATGCGGCATGTTCGAGATCTCCTGTGCGTCATCGGATCATCCTTCTGATCTGTGCAGTCGCCGAAGCGCGCATCAGCTGTGCGATCGGCGGCGGATGAGATGGATGGATGCTGCGATCGCGGCCAGCGCGGCAAGCGCCGTGAGCGCCCATACCGTGCCCGACCCGCCGGTCTCGCTGAGCATCCCGCCCGCGCCGGGGCCGGCACCCTCGGAGCCGCTTCCCTGGTCGGGATCCGCGCCCGTGTCGCCGCCCGTGCCCGGGTCGGTTCCCGTGCCCGAGTCGTCGCCCGCATCCGCCGTGACCTCGACCTCGAACGCGATCTCTGATCCCTCCGCCTCATCGGCAGAGGCCGGCACGAATGTCGCGCGATAGGTGTGCGTCCCCTCCCCGGTCGGCGTGAGCTCGATCTCGGCCGAGCCGTCGACGACGGCGACCCGGTCGGCAAGCGCTGCCGCACGAGGGGCTCCGCTCCCCTGCTCGTCGATGACGATCCATCCCTCGACGGCGGGGCTGACGCTCACCGTGGCGATGACCGATTCGCCGTCAACGATGCTGTCGGCCGACAGCTCCACCTCGAGCTGCGTCGGTACCGGCGTCGGTGCGACGGCGTCGTCAGCGATCGCGAACAGCCGCAACCGTTCGGCATCGCCGCCGCTCGGAAGCGTCACGCTCACGATAGTGCGCCCCTCCGGTGCGGTGTACGGCGCGGTGGCGTACACATAGGCGCCCTGGAGCTCGGTGACGGCGTACCGCATCGGCATCTGAGCGACCACGGAGTTGCCGTACACCGGCTCGCCGTCCGATGAGGGGATCACCCAGTCGCCGAGTTCGAGCGGCACCTCGGCCGTCGACCCGTCGTCGAACGTCAGGGTCGCCCGGGACTGCGCGCCGCCGTCGCGCGCCGCACCGATGAACGACAGCGACGTCGGCGCGTTCTCGATCGTGATCGTCTGGCCGTCCGGCTGCACGGTGTCGACGAACCCGGCGGGGCTCGCCGGCCAGGTCGCGTGCAGATCGCCGACCGCGAAGTCGCTCCCCGGCGCCAGCCCGACCTTCTCGAGTTCCTCACGGGCATAGCTGTTGCCCGCATCGTCGAAGTTCGCACCACCGCGAGTGTCAGCCGTCGCCGTGCCGATGAGGTTCATCGCCCGGGCGAATCCGCCTTCGCTCGCCACCCGGACGGTGACGGTCTGCGTGCGCTCGCGCTCTCCCGCCGTCGCCGTGACGGTGAGGGGGTAGTAGCCGTCGGCGACGCCGCCGGCTACCGAGACGGTCAGCGGCGTCGCGGACACGCCGTCGGCCTCGACCCGGATCGGCGATGCCTGTGCCGTGATCCGCGGCTCGTCCGAGGAGACGGCGATGTCGATGCTCTCGATACCGGCATCGAACGCGGTGGCCACGATCTCGGCCTCGGCGCTCCCACCGGGAACGGCATCGACGACCGCCGGGTTCGCAGAGAACGCGAAGCCCGTGCCCGCGTCGCCGAAGGAGGGCGGCGCGGCCGACTCGCCTGTCGCCCAGGTCGAACCCGCATCCGCCTGCAGCGTGAAGTCCACCACGCCGCCCGTGCCCAGCAGCGACTCTGCGAGCGCCGTGCTCTCGGACGGTTCGCCATCGACGCTGAGCGCCTGGATGAAGCGCTCGCCGCTCGTCGCTCCCGGCGCGTTGATCGCCAGCGAGCGACCCTCGCCCAGATCGATGCGGACGTGGTCGAACGTCGGGGTGTTCACGGTGAGCACGGAGGTGCCGGGCGTCGCCGGGACGGCTCCCATCGCAGCCCATACGTACCAGCTCGACATCGCGCCCAGGTCGTCGTTGCCGGGTGCGCCGTCGGGTTCCGCCGTGAACAGGGACGTGCGCACGCGATCCACAGCCGCCTGCGCCTTCGTCGGCTCCCCGAGGTAGTTGTAGATCCACGGGACGAGGAAGTTCGGTTCGTTTCCGGCCCACAGGTACGGTTTGTTCGGTCCGGCGTTGAGTTCCGTCATGAAGGCGGCGAGCCGTTCGGATGCCGCCTCGCGGCCGCCGAGCGCCGTGATGAGCCCACCGATGTTCTGCGGCACCATCCACAGATACTGTTCGGCGTTGCCCTCGTCGAAGCCGGGCTGACCGAAGCCCGAGCCGAAGTCGGAGGCATCCAGGAAGGTGCCGTCGTCGGCGCGCGCGGCGATCGCCGTCTGCGCGGGGTCGAAGAGGTTCTGCCAGTAGTTCGAGCGCGTCTGGAAACGGGCGGCGACATCGTCCTCTCCGAGAGCCGCAGCCATGCGCCCGATGGCGAAGTCGTCGATCGACCACTCGAGGGTGATCGATGCTCCCACGATCTGATGGTCGCCGCGGAACTCCTCGACCTGGGGCGCGTATCCGCGCTCGGCGTACAGCTCGGCACCGCGTCGCTGCACGTAGCCGTCGAGTCCCTCACCGCCGTCGTCGGCCGCAGCGACCATGTACTCGAGGGCCGCCGACGCATCGAAGTCCGTCCCGCCGAAAGCATGGATCTGCGCGAGGACCGCGCTGACGCTGTCGCCGGTCATCTGACCGGTGGCCGAGTTCGCGACCGGCCAGCGCGGCAGCGAGCCGGACTGCTGGGCATCGACGACGAGCGACTGCGCCATGTCGGATGCGACATCGGGGAACAGCATCGTCTGCAGCGGGATGAGCGTGCGATAGGTGTCCCAGTCGGAGAAGTTCGCGTACTGGGAGCGCCCGTCCTCGACCGTGTGGATCTCGCCGTCGAATCCGATGTAGCGGCCGTCGGCGTCGTTGAAGACGTTCGGGTGCAGCAGCGAACGATACAGCGCGGTGTAGAACGTCTCGACGTCGGTATCCGGCCCCTGCGAGATCTGCACCCGTGACAGCGCATCGTTCCAGCGTGCGGCGCCGGCGGCGCGCACGTCGTCGAAGCTCCACTCCGGCACCTCCGCATCCATGTTGGCCGCGGCGCCCTCGATCGAGACATACGACACCGCGATCTTCGCCTGCAGCGTGATGCCCTCGGGGAAGGTGAAGTACGCACCGGCGCGGGAGGAGGAGACCGTGTCGGCGTCTGCCTGCACCGACTTCCCGTCCCACGTGCCGTGAGCGGTGAAGTCGTGGTCGAAGGTGAGCTGGAAGTGGATCGTGTAGGTGTTCCCCTTGCCGCAGAAGTCGCCGGTCGTCGCCGACCCGACGACGGTTCTCGAATCCACGACCTGCAGGTCGGCCGCGCTGTTGCCGTTGAGAGATCCGCCTGGGCGCACCATGAACTGCGCCGGCGCGCCGGCGGGATACGTGATGCGCGTGACGCCGACGCGGTCGGTGGCGGTCAGTTCGCTGCTGATGCCGGAATCGGGGAAGCTGACCGCATAGTAGCCGGGCTCGCCGATCTCGTCCTCGTGGGTGTAGCGCTGGGTCGCCGACCACGGCTCGGAGCCGATGTCGCCGGTCGCCGGCAGCACCGGGATGTCGCCGAAGACATAGCATCCGGCGGAGGCGTGGTTCATGCTGAACCCCGTCATCCGGTCGTTGTGGTACTGGTATCCCGCGTACGTGTCGGTCGTGTCGGGCGAGAACTGCACCATCCCGAACGGCACCGTCGGGCCGGGGAAGTTGTTGATCGACCCGACCTCATCGCCCCCGATCCCCGTGCCGTTGAGCGTGTCGACGTGACTGGCCGGATTGTCGACCCAGTCGATGTCTGCGGCCGCGGCAGGCGCTGCGGCACCCGCGGCGCCGCAGATGGCGAGCGCGGCGGCGACGACTGCGGCGGCGACACGGGATGGCAGGGCTCCACGGCGACCGGTGGTGTGGGAAGACATCGGAATACCTCGGCTATCTGTTCTGGTGCGGAACGTCGGCATGGTCAACGGGTGCGTGCGGCGCGGCTGCGGGTGCGCAGCAGCGCTCCGGCAGCGAGCGCCGCCAGGGCGAGGGCGATGAGCGCCGACGAGACGGCGCCACCGGTGGTGGCGAGCCCGTCACCGGCTCCGCCTGCGTCGGAGCCTTCCCCGCCGGAGCCGCCTGCGTCGGAGTCGTCGGAACCGTCCCCTGAGCCGTCCCCGCCCGAGCCGTCGCCATCTGACCCGTCCGGGTCGGGAGCGCCCTGGATGACGATGTCATCCGCGAGCTGCGTGGGAGAGAACAGCGTCGCGTCGGTCGGTACGAACTCGATGCGGTATGACGCGGCGTCTGCCGTCGCGACGACGGGGAGCTCGGCGACCCCGTCGACGAGCGGCACCCGGCGGACGCCGTCGGCTGCGGCGGCCGATGGGCGGGCCGCCGCGTCGTCGGCGACGGGCGAGAGCACGATCTCGCCGGCGGCGGACGCGGGGTCGGAGGTCACGGTCACGGTGACGGTGTCGCCGATGGCCGGTTCGGCCTCGGAGACATCGGCGGTGAGCACCGGTGTCACGGGATTCGGGACATCGAATGCGACGGCGAACACGTGCATGTTCGGCGCCTGCGGCAGGGTGATCGACTGCAGCGTCTTGCCATCGGGGACGGCGACGGCCGCAGTCGCATAGATGCCGCAGTCGATGTTCTGAGGGTCGTTGGCGTTGTCACCGCGCTGCCCGGCCTTCGCGACGACGATGTTTCCGTCGGCGGGCTCACCCGTGCACCAGTCGCTGAGCTCGACTTGCGCCCCGGCCTCGGTGCCGTCGGTGAAGTGCAGCTGCAGCGACCCGCCGGCGTGCGGCGATCCGTTGTTGGTGGCGCCGACCAGGTGCAGCGAGGTCGCCCGGCGGAACGCACCCGGGATCTCGAGCTGCTGCCCGGCGGCGAGCAGGTTGTCGGGCTCTCCGGCATCGACGGCCGGTACGACGAATGTCGCCTCCGTGCCCGGCACGACGCCGGCTGCGCCCTGCTCGAATCCGAGGTCGGCGAGCGCGTCGCGCAGGAAGTAGTATCCGAGGCCGTCGAAGTCGGCGTTGTCGGCGCGGGCATCGCCGATGCCGACGTTGTCGAACTGCCCCGACAGCCAGGATGTCTCCCCGACGGTGACGGTCGTGTCGATGTCGATCTCATTGCCGGCCGCATCGGTCGCCTGCACTGTGATCGGGTACGTTCCGGCAATGACCCCCGGCCGCACCGCGAGGGTCACGGGAACCTGCTTCCCGACGGGCAGTCCGTTGGACTCCACCGTCCATTCGACGTCCTCGACGGAAGCCGAGATCTCGCCGGTGCCGCCGATGCGGATGCTGCCGCTGGAGGAGCCTGCGGCCTGCGCGAGCACGTCGACGGAGATCGTCGTCGCACCCCCGGCTTCGACGGCGGCGTGCGCCGGCGACAGCCGCGCGAACAGTCGGTCCTCGACCGCGCCGGCCATCACCAGCGCACCGGGCGCCGATCCTGGCGCGGTCGCCCAGTCGGACGGCGCGGAGCCGACCTCGAACGTCAGCGTCCCGGCTCCGGTGAGCTCCGCACCGGCGAGGTGACTGGCGGTCACGGCGCCGAGGTCGCTCGATGCGGTGACCGACCGCGTGTACCGGTTCTCGTCGGTGAGGCCGGGGGCGCGGATCGCGAGTGCGTCGGTACCGAACCACTCCGGGTCGAGGGCGATGTCCACGCTCTCGAACGCCGGGGTCGACAGCCCCCAGATGTCGGTTCCGGGCACGATCGGGTACGCCCCGATCGACGAGAGCACGTACCAGGCCGACATCGTGCCGAGATCGTCGTTTCCGGTGACGCCGGTGGGCCCGTCGGTGAACAGCGTCAGCGCCGCACGAACCACGTCGGTCGTCTTCCACGGCTGCCCGGTCCACTGGTACAGGTAGGGCGCGTGCAGGTCGGGTTCGTTGTTGGGGTTGTAGGTGTGCTGCCCGTAGTACGAGTAGGTGCCGTTCACCCAGACGTCGCGGGCGGTGCCCTCGGGGTCGTCCTGCAACGCGTCGTAGGCGAAGAAGTCATCGAGACGCTGCTCGACGGCATCGGTCCCTCCGAGCAGCTCGATCAGCCCGGGCACGTCCTGCGGGACGAGCCACTGGTACTGCACCGCGGTTCCCTCATGGAATCCGGTGGTGTGCGCGGGATCGGGGTCGCCGACGAAGAAGCCGGACCGGTCGCGCGCGCGGAAGCTGCCGGTGGTCTCGTCGAAGACCGCGCGGTAGTTCTCGCCGCGTACGGCGTAACGTGCGGCATCGTCATCGTGGCCGAGGCCGGCTGCCATCGTGGAGAGCAGGGCATCCGAGAGCGCATACTCGAGGGTCGCGGATCCGCCGTGGTGCAGGTCGTAGTCGCCGGGGCGGCCGTTCTCACCCGGCTCGTGCGGAACGAAGCCGTCTTCGAGATAGACGGGGTTCCCCGCCCGCCCGTTAGCGGGCGATGACGCATCGGGCGTGTTGTCGGCGTTGTGCGCGAGCACGGCGTAGGCGCGCTCCTCGTAGCCGTCCAGCAGGCCCTGGTTCCAGGCGCTGACGAGGAATGCGGTGCCGGGATCGCCGGTCATGATGTTCGTCTCGACGGGCCCGTAGCCCCATCTCGGCAGCCACCCCAGTTGCTCGCCGGCCGTGATCACCGAGATCGCCATGTCCCGCGACTCCCCCGGTGCCAGCAGGTACAGCAGCTGCTGCTGGGTGCGGTAGGTGTCCCACAGCGAGAGGTTCTGATAGTACGTGAACCCGTCGGCCGTGTGCACGGCACGGTCCCAGCCGCGGTAGCGACCGTCGACGTCGGTACCGGTGTTGGGGGCGAGGAAGCTGCGGTAGAGCGCCGAGTAGAACACCCGCGCCGACTCGACGTCCGAAGTCGGGATCCGCACCGATTCCAGGCGCTGCTCCCACTGCGCGTCCGCGGCGCTGCGCGCCTGGTCGAAGCTCGTCGCCTCGGCACCGTGGTTCGCCCGTGCGCCTGCAGCATCGACGTAGCTGAGGGCCGTGACGGCCTCGACGTCGCGGTCGGCGGTCGCGTCGAACGTGACATAAGCGCCGGTGCGCTCGCCCTCGGATGCCGTATCCGCGGAGAGCGTGTCGCCGCTCCACACGCCTGCCGAGACGATATCGCGGTCGAAGGTCGTGCGGGTGTGCACGGTGAACGGCTGGGTGTCCTGGCAGAATCCGCGCGAGGTGATCGTCGTCTCGACCGTGCGCGCGTCGATGATGTTCACGGACGAGGCGGTGACCGAGTTCAGTGCCTGCCCGGCGTTGATGATGACCGTCGCCTCGGCCGTCTCGGGGAAGGTGTAGCGCTGGATCGCGGTGTGCTCGGTCGCCGTCAGCTCCGCCTCGATCGTGCCGCCCGGAGCCTGCAGGCCCACGCGGTAGTAGCCGGGGGCGGCCTCTTCGTCGTCGTGGCTGTACTCCAGCCCGTAGTCCTCGTACCGCGTCGAGGTCGGGATGCCGGTGGTGGGAAGGACCGGCAGCAGACCGCCGAGCCCGCAGCCGACGCCGGAGAGATGCACCAGCGAAAAGCCGCGGATACGGGTGTTGCCGTAGTCGTAGCCGACGTTGTGACCGTTGTCCGGCGAGAACTGCACCATGCCGAAGGGCACGCTCGCTCCGGGGTAGGTGTTCCCGTCGTCCTGCGTTCCGATGAACGGATTCACGAACGACGTGAGCGGCTCCGCCGCGGGGTCATCGGCTGCAGCTGCGGGCGTCGCCGCCGCAGCCGGAATGCCGATGGCGACGGCTGCGAGAGCGGCCAGCGAAGTCTTCAGGATGCCGCGCCGGCGGGTGCTGGAGCGGTGTTCGAACGTGAGCTGCGACATGGACTTCCTTGGCGTCATGACGGCGAGACGGGCACTTCCGTGTGCCGCACGCCGAGCCTGCCAGAGATATGACAGCGTTGTCAATCGTTGACTCGCGAGTTGTTCGAGATCGGAAGGCGCCCCGGGCCGCCCACCGGGCGTCAGCCGTGGGAGCTCAGTCGCCGACCCGGTTGCCCGTGTCGTCCCAGTTCTCGGCGACCCGCTTGCTCGGCTGCACTCGGGGCGGCTCGCCGGGCATCTTCGGGAACTCCGGCGGGAACGACAGCTCCCCCAGCCCGTTCTCGACGTCGCGCTCCCACCAGCCGAGCAGCGTATCGATGCGGCCCGGGCTCTCCTGCATCCGCGCCCAGGGGTCGCCGACGTCGGCCAGGCGCTGCGGGATGCTCCGCACGGTGAACGTCTTCGGATCGACGTCGTCGAGCTCATCCCACTCGACCGGTGTCGACACGGTCGCCGACGGCAGGGCACGCGGACTGTAGGCACCGGCCATGGTGCGATCGCGGTTCGCCTGGTTGAAGTCGATGAAGACGCGCTCGCCGCGCTCCTCCTTCCACCAGTTCATGGTGACCCGGTCGGGCATCCGCCGCTCGAGCTCCCGCCCGGCCGCGATCACGGCGTGACGGACGTCGAGGAACTCGTGGGTCGGCTCGATCGGGCAGAACACGTGCAGGCCGCGGTTGCCGCTGGTCTTGATGAACGGATCGAGCTCTGCCTCCCGCAGGACCTCGCGGAGCCCGTGGGCGGCGGTGACGGCATCCGCGAAGTCCGTCCCCGGCTGGGGGTCGAGATCGATTCGCAGTTCGACGGGGTCGTCCGTGTCGGATGCCAGCGACGCCCAGGGATGGAACACGATCGTGTTCATCTGCACCGCCCAGACGATGGCGCTCGTGCGGTTCAGGACGATCTGCGGATGCCGTCGCCCGCTGTTGTAGGTAACGGTCACGGCGTCGACGTAGTCGGGGGTGCCCTTCGGCGGATTCTTCGAGAAGAAGCTCTCGGAGTCCTTCGTCACTCCGTCGCGGAACCGCTCCAGCGATACCGGCCGGCGTCCGTTCGCGTTGAGGAACGGCGCCGATACCGTCTGGACGTATTCGGCGAGCTCGGCCTTGGTGATCCCGGCCTCCGGCCAGATCATCTTGTTCGGGCTGGAGAGGTCTACCTCGCGCTCCCCCTCGGGATCGGAGACCGTCAGCGTCACGCGTTCAGAGGCCATGCTCCGACCCTAGGGGCGCGGCGCACCGGACGGTAGGGGTCAGTCGCCCAGGTCGACCGCGCGCACCAGCACGGCACCGAGTGCCGCTCGCTCGACCACTATCGACGGACCCGCCGAGTCGACGATGACGCCGGCGAGCGAATCATGACTGGAGAGCACCTTGGCGAGCTGGTCGGGCTCAAACGGCATCTGCCGGTCGCCGCGGCCGAGCGCGACGATCTCGAGCGGGTGCGAAAACAGCTGCAGGAAGCGGCGGCCGTCCGGGGTGTGCGCCTCGGCGATCCCGACCTGCCCATTGCCGCTGCCGTCGTTGACGGCGACCCACATCTTCGTCTTCGCCAGGGCGTCGCCGACCTTCTGCGCCGAGTCGGCGTCGCGGGGCGCCGCCAGGAGCGTCTTGACCGTCATGTTCACGTCGGCCTGGTCGAGCGCCTTGGTGAGCACCTCGACGGGGAAGACCGCGCGGTGCACTCCGGAGGCGTTGTCGAGGATGAGTCCGGCGAAGTTGCCCGTGACGACCTGGTGCAGCACGGCGGTCACCGGCTGAGCGATCGCCGAGGTCGCCGTGGGGTCGGTCTCGCGCTGCACGGACTCGCGCACGGCCTCGGCGGAGCTGAAGGCCAGCATGTAGCTGCGGTCGCCGTCGCGCACGACCGCGATCGACAGCGGTTTTCCCTCGGCGAGCTGTTCGCGGGCGTCGCCGTGAACGCGCAGGTAAAGGTGGTTCTGCATCATCTGGCGCAGCACCCCGACGAGCTGCTCGTTGCTCGGACCCTCCTCGAGTTCCGCGAGAGCCGCGCGCAGCAGCGTGTTGTCCTTCATACCGGGGACGGATTCGACCGGCTCCGGCGGCAGCACCGGGGCCAGGGGCAGAACCCGCTTCTGAGGCGCGGCCTGCGTGTGCGGAGCGGATGCCGAGGTGCCCTGCGCGCCCGCGACCGGCGAAGCGGCGCCCTCGGCGTTCGGCGTCTGGGATCCAGGGGCCCGGGTGCTCGGGTCCGGCAGCGCGACCTCCGGGCCGGCCGCGGCGCCGACGCCGCGGAACGCCTGGACGGAGATACCGATCTGCGGAACCGGCTCGCTGCGAGCCTCGTCGACCGAGGGACTCTCCCCCGGGGCATCCGCCTCGATCGACGTCGGGGTTTCGGAAGCTGCGTCGTCGGTCTGCTTGCGGCGGGAGAACAAGGCCATATCGCTCAGCCTAACCCGCGACCCCGGGCGCGAGCACCCGCGCGGCATCCGGCCCGCACCCGCTCCGGCGCATCCGCCAGGCCGTAGCATGGGGGCCATGGCAGCCCCGGAGAAGCTCTCTGACATCGTGACGTCGTTCCTCGACGTCGTGCACGACCGGCTCATCGGCGACCGGCGCGGAGCCGTGGCCGACTACATCCCGCAGCTCGCTGAAGCAGACCCCGAGCTGTTCGGGATCGCGCTGTGCGGTCTCAACGGCCGCGTGTACGAGAGCGGCGACACCGCGGCGGAGTTCACGATCCAGTCGGTCTCGAAGCCGTTCGCGTACTCGCTCGCCCTCGACGACTGCGGCCTTGACACCGTGCACGCCCAGGTCGGTGCGGAACCGAGCGGTGAGGCGTTCAACTCGGTCAAGCTCGAGGCCTCGACCGGGCGTCCGCCGAATCCCATGGTCAACGCGGGGGCGATCGTGACGACCTCGCTCGTGGCTGGCGGCTCCGCCGAGGATCGCTTCGCACGCATCCTGGCGCGCCTGAGCGCGTTCGCCGGACGCGAGCTGACCGTCGACGAGGCCGTGCTCGCCTCCGAACAGGAGTCCGCCGACCGCAACCGGGCTCTGGCGTACCTCATGCACGGCGCCGGCTCCCTCACCGCGCCGGTGCTGGAGACGCTCGACACCTACTTCCGCCAGTGCTCGGTGCTCGTCACGGCCCGCGACATCGCGGTGATGGGCGCGACTCTCGCGAACGGGGGCGTGAACCCGATGACGGGCGAGCGCGTGACGAGCGCCGAGACCTGCCAGCACGTCATGACGATCATGGCGACCTGCGGCATGTACGACTACGCCGGGGAATGGCTGCTGCGTGCAGGACTCCCGGCGAAATCGGGTGTCGCGGGCGGGCTCGTGGCGAGTTCGCCCGGCGAGTTCGGACTCGGCCTGTTCAGCCCGAGGCTCGACGCGAGCGGTGCGAGCGTGCGCGGCGTCGCGGCCGCCCAGCAGCTCGCGAACCGCTTCGGTCTGCACGTGCTGCACCGGCCGTTGACGCTGTCGGCCTCGGAGGTGATGTCGGCCGGCGATGAGCTCGCCGCAGGGCTCGGGGCGGAGCAGGATGCCGCCGCAGCGCAGATCCTGCAAGAGAACGCCGACGACCTGGCCGTCTGGCGCCTGCGCGGCTACATCGACTTCGACGGCGCCGAGCGGCTGCTGCTCGACCTCGACGCGTGGATCGAGGCCCGCCCCGCCGACCGCGAAAGCCCTGCTGTGATCGTCCTCGATCTGACCGAGGTCACGCAGCTGCAGTCGGTGGCCGTGTGGATGCTCGCAGCCCTCGCCACCTGGTGCCGCGCGCGCGGCATGAAGGTGATCGCCAGCGACCCGCAGGGACGCAGCCTCGGCGTCGCCGGGTTCTCGCAGTCCGCCGGCTTCGACGACGCCATGCGGGATGCCGCGGCGAGGGTCGGTGCTCCCCCGGCCGGCTGACGCTACAGCTTCTCGATCGGAGCGATCTTGATCAGGAGCTTCTTGAGCCCCGCGGAGTCGAAGCGTACATGGGCGATGCGCTTGGCGCCTTCGCCGGTCACGGCATCCACCCGGCCCTCGCCGAAGTCGTCGTGGCGGATGCGGTCGCCCGCGGCGAGCTCGAGATCGCCGTTGTCGCGCACCTTGCCGGTGACCTTGTTGGGGAACCTGTCCATCGCGGTCGCCAGAGGCTTGAGCGAGTCCCTCGGCGGCAGCTTCTTGACGCCGAACCGGTCGTCACCGCGCCCGCCGGACCCGAACCCGCCGCGCCGCGCATTGAGGGCACGCGACTGCGTGCCGCCGCGGGAGTTGACGTCGCCCGGCGACTGCCGCCAGTCGACGAGGGCGGCCGGGATCTCCTGCAGGAACCGGCTCGGCATCGCCACGGACACCTCGCCGAACTGCGCCCGCGTCATGGCGAGCGACAGGTGCAGGCGCTTGCGGGCGCGCGTGATGCCGACGTAGAACAACCGGCGCTCCTCCTGCGGGCCACCGGGCTCCCCCGCCGAGATGCGGTGCGGGATGAGGTCCTCCTCGACGCCGGTGACGAACACCGCGTCGTACTCGAGCCCCTTGGCGGTGTGCATGGTCATCATGGACACCGAACCGGACTCGTCGTCCAGGTCATCGGCGTCGGAGACCAGCGCGACCTCGGTGAGGAAGTCGGCGATCGTGCCCTCCGGGTTGTTGCGGGCGAAGTCGCGGGCGACGGCGACGAACTCGTCGAGGTTCTCGACACGAGCCTCGTCCTGCGGGTCGCGGCTGGCGCGCAGCGCGTCGAGGTAGCCGCTCTTCGCGAGCAGCAGGCTCAGCCCGTCGGCGACGACGGTGGGCGGCGGCACCTCGCCCGATGCCGGCAGCATGAGCGCGGTCGCCTCTTTCAGCACGGCATCCAGGTGGCCGATCGCCGCCTGGATCTTGGGCCCGACGCCGAGCTCTGCCGGCACGGACAGCGCGTCGCGGAACGTGATGCCGTGCGTCTCGGCGAACTGCGCGATGCTCGCCTCGGTCACGCCGCCGATGCCGCGGCGGGGCTTGTTCAGGATGCGCCGCACCGACATCTCGTCCGCGGGGTTCGCGACGGCGATGAGGTAGGCGAGCGCGTCCTTGATCTCAGCCCGCTCGTAGAACTTCGTGCCGCCCATGATCTTGTACGGCACGGCGGAGCGGATGAAGATCTCCTCCAGCGCACGCGACTGCGAGTTCGTGCGGTAGAAGACGGCCATCTCGGAGTACGGCATGCCGGCCCGCCGCAGCGCCTCGACCTCGTCGGCGACGAACTGCGCCTCGTCGTGCTGCGAGTAGCCCGTGAACCCGACGATCTTGTCGCCGTCGCCCTTGTCGCTCCAGAGCTTCTTGTCCTTGCGGTCGAAGTTGTTGCCGATCACGGCGTTCGCGGCCGAGAGGATGTTCTGGGTCGACCGGTAGTTCTGCTCGAGGAGCACGACCTTAGCCCCCGGGAAGTCGCGCTCGAACTCGCTGATGTTGCGGATATCAGCACCGCGGAACGCGTAGATCGACTGGTCGGAGTCGCCGACGACGGTGAGCGATGCGCCCTCGAGTTCGGGAGTCGTCTCGGGTTCGAAGATCATCATGCCGTTCGACGCTTCGAATCCGCTCCCTGAACCTGTCGAAGGGTCGTCGGCCGAAACGGGCCTGGTGAGCTCGTGGATGAGGGCGTACTGCGCGTGGTTCGTGTCCTGGTACTCGTCGACGAGGATGTGTCGGAACCGGCGGCGATACGTGTCTGCGACCTTCGGGAACGCCCGGAAGAGGTACACGGTCTGACCGATGAGGTCGTCGAAGTCGAACGCGTTGGCCTTGCGCAGCTGCCGCTGATAGTCGGCGAAGATCTCGACGAACTTCTGCTCGGCGGGGTCGCTCATGTTCGCGTCCCGCGCGTACGAGTCCGAATCCTGCAGCTCGTTCTTGAGCTTGGAGATGCGGCTCTGCACGGACGCCGGGGTCAGACCGTACGCGTCCGCCTCGTGCTCCTTGACGAGCCGCTTGATGAGCGCCCGCGAGTCGCCGGAGTCGTAGATCGTGAACGACTTCGTGAATCCGAACTGCTCGGCCTCGCGGCGCAGGATCCGCACGCACGCGGAGTGGAAGGTCGAGATCCACATGCCGCGGGATGCCTCGCCGACCAGTTGCTCCACGCGCTCGCGCATCTCGCCGGCGGCCTTGTTGGTGAACGTGATCGCGAGGATCTGACTGGGCCACGCCTCGCGTCCTCGCAGCAGCGAGGCGATACGGCGGGTGAGCACGCTGGTCTTGCCGGATCCGGCACCCGCGACGATGAGCAGCGCGGGGCCGCGGTAGGTGACTGCGGCGAGCTGCTGCGGGTTGAGTCCGGCGAGAAGCTCGTCCTCGCCGCGCGATCCCGAGGACCCGGGACCGACGGATGAGGGAACGATGAGAGGGGCTTCGGTCATGGCCCTACGAGTCTAGGCTGGACGACAGACACCCGGTTGCGATCAGCATCGAGGAGGACGAGATGATCAGCGATCTGCAGGAGCACGAGTGCTACGAACTCCTGAGCAGCACAACGGTGGGAAGAATCGGCTTCGTCCGGGACGGACAGGTCCACATCCTGCCCATGAACTATCGGATGACAGATCGAGGACTTCTCCTGCGCACCTCCTCGAGCGGCGTCCTGCGCCGACTCGCGGGTGACGACTCCGCGGTCTCGTTCGAGGTGGACTTCCACGACGACCTCGGCGGAACCGGATGGAGCGTGCTGATGCACGGAACGCTCCGGATCGTCTCGGAGGAGGAGCCTCCCGAGACGCAGACCCCTCCGTCCCCCTGGGCCGGCCCCGATCGCGAGACCCCGTTGCGGTTCACGATCGACAGCATCACCGGTCGCCGAGTCCGCCGCGAGCGGCACTGATCGAAGGAAGCATCGATGCGCACCATCCTCAATATCATCTGGGTCATCTTCGCCGGGTGGGTCCTGTTCCTCGGCTACGTCGTCGCCGGCATCCTGCTGTGCATCCCGATCGTGACCATTCCATGGGCGATCGCCTCGTTCCGTCTGGCCGGATACGCCTTCTGGCCGTTCGGGCGGCGCGTGGTCGACAAGCCCACCTCGGGCGTCGGCGCCCTCCTCGGCAACATCATCTGGGTCGTGCTCGCGGGCTGGTGGCTGGCGATCGGCCACATCCTGTCCGGTCTCGCACTGTGCATAACCATCATCGGTATTCCGATGGCGATCGCCGACTTCAAGATGGTGCCGATCTCGCTGATGCCTCTCGCCAAGGACATCGTCTCCACGCGGCGAGGTCCGTTCGATCCGAAGTAGGTCAGCGCCAGCGAGCCCGCCACGGCTGGCCGGGAACGCCGAAGACGCGTGGGGCGCAGAGCCCCACGCGTCTTCGTGCGCGGTCCGGTTACGCCTGCTGCGCGCGGCGGCGCAGCGTCAGCGCCAGCGCGCCGGCGAGCACGAGCCCAAGGCCCAGTACGAGGCTCCCGATCGAGATCTCGGCCCCGGTCGTCGCGAGCGCGGCGCCGGAGCGCACCTCGATGTCGGCCCAGCCGAGCAGCTCGCCGTCCGCTGAGTAGACCGCCAGACGGTGCTTCCCGGCCGGGGCATCTGCCGGGATCGTCACCGTGATAGCACCGGCGGCGTTCAGCGCGCCGGCGGCGAGGAACACCGGGTCGGAGTACATGAAGACCTCTGCTTCGACACCCGCGTGCTGCGCCCCGACTGTGATCGTGACGTCGTCACCGGGTGCGACGACGCTCTGCGAGACGGTCGCCCCACCGCGGTTGCCGTCGACGAGCGCGGTGCCGGGGAGCGGCTCGACCGACGGTCCCGGCTGGCTGCCGCCGTCCGCCGGCGTGCCAGGAGTCTCACCGGCGCTCTCACCCGGGTTCCCACCAGGGTTCTCCCCGCCCGCGTCGCCACCGGGCAGAGTGCCCGTGCGCAGCGCCTCGGAGGTGTACCCGTCGGCGAACCACCAGACCGGACGCTGACCGTCCTGCGACAGCGAGGCCGGCGCCGTGGCGAAGCCCTCGTTGTTGATGTCGGGCATGCCGGCCGGACGCGCGAAGTGCGCGACGCCGGGCTTGTCGGTGCCGTTGAAGGAGAGCTGAGCGGACTTCCCGCCGCATCCGTCGTCGCACACCGCCCACAGCACGCCGAGCACGCTGTCGTAGTCGAGGCTCATGACGCCGGCGAGGCCGGGGTCGATGGTCGACACGAGCGTCGCGAAGCCACCGGCCGCGAGCGCGAACGCGTACACGCCGCCGCCGTCCTCGACCGCGACGAAGAACAGTCCGTCACCGGCGTAGCTCGCCGCCTCGTAGGGCGCCTTGGTGTTGTCGTCGTACAGCTTGCCGGCGAGTGCGGCATCCGGAATCCACTCGACGGCCTCGATGCCGAGGTTCGCGCCGACAGCGGGCAGCTGCGCGGTGAGGTCCCACTCGGTCAGCGCGACGAGGTCGGGGCCGGCGGCGTTCGGGTCGACCTGCAGGATCGTGTTCTGGTTGACGCCCTTGGCGCTGTTGTCGCGCTCGGATGCCACGTAGACCAGCCCTGCGCCGTCGACCGTGATGCCCTCGGTGTCGGGACCCGCGGCCGACGGATTGTCCGCGTCCTTCTGGAATCGGACGCGCTTGCCCTCGGTCCAGCCCTCGGCGAACTCGACGGACCCGTCAGCGGATGCGGCCAGCTTCCAGATCGTGCCGGTGCCGTTGTCGACCGCCCAGAGGAACGCGCCCTCGTCTGTCACCTGGACGTCGAGTCCCGAGCTGTCCTCGAGCAACGTCGGTGCGGTGTCGACCACGCGGACGTCCTGCGAACCCGGCCACGACGAGACCGCGATCTCACCGGCGCAGACATTGGCGGCGCCGGGGGTGGACTCGGCGGTCGCCGCGAACGTGCCGGTCGTGTCGGGGCAGCGGCCCCAGGTGGGTGTCGCGTGCGCGGCGCCCCACGAGGTGGAGTCGACGAGCTGTTCGCCGTCGAACACGCGGACCGTGTCGTCCTTGCCGATCCCGAAGTCGAGATCGTCGATGACGAGGTAGCCGTTCGCGGGGATGCTCGTGCCGGCGGCGATCGTGTACGCGTGGGCGTCGTCATCGTCCTTCACGACGATGCCGGCGACGTCGAGCACCTCGGCGGTGGGGTTCACGAGCTCGACCCAGTCGGGCTCGTCGTCCGATTCCACCTCGTTGATGCGCACCGGGTTGCCGCATGCGTTGCGGCTGCCCGGGGTGCTCACCGCGACGTCGACGAAGTCGCCGGTTCCGTCCGCGCAGCGGGCCCAGAAGCCCTCTGCGTGCGCCGCGTACGCGTGCTCGGCGACGGTGCGCCCGTTCGCGTCGCGGATCGTGACGGTGTCGCCGCCTCCCAAACCGAACGTGAAGTGATCGGTGCCGTTGAACACGAAGTAGGCGCCGGGCTCGAGGATCGTGCCCTCCGCCAGCGGCATCACGTCGGCTGCGTGACCGGTCGGGTCGTTGTCCATCAGCGTCCAGCCCGAGATGTCGACCGGCTCGGTGCCGGTGTTGACGATCTCGGCCCAGTCGGGTGCGCCGTTCGAGTCGATCTCGTTGATCGCGATCGTCGGAGGTACGCACTCGTTGGCTGCGCCCGGCGTCGCGTAGGCGAGCACGAAGTCGCCCGTGCCGTCGGGGCAGCGCGCGAGGGTGGCAGCGATCTCGTCGCCGTCGATGTTCGCGTGGCCTTCCCAGGCTCCGGTGCGGTCGACCAGTGAGCCGTTCGCATCGAACAGGCGGATCTCGTCGGCACTGCCGATGCCGATCGGCGCGTCGAAGCGGGCCTCCGCGACGCCGACGAGACCGATCGTGGTGGCCTCGACGACGAGGAACTCGCCGCCCGCCATCGAGGTGCCGGGCAGGAACGCCCACCGGTGGTCGTCGGAGTTGTCGCGGATCTCGTATCCCGACAGGTCGAACGACTCGTCGCCGGGGTTGTACAGCTCGACCCAGTCCGCAGGGCCCGAGTCGACCTCGTTCAGCACGACGGAACCGGGCTCGCCGGCACCGGTCTCCCCTTCGCCGGGCTCCCCTTCGCCGGGCTCGCCCTCACCGGGTTCGCCGGCGACCGGGAAGACGTTCGCCGCGCCCTTCGTGGCCTCGGCGGTCATCTCGTACGCGACCGCGGCTCCGTCGCCGTTCGCGCCCCAGCTGGGCGCGGCGCGAGTGTCGGCCGGCCACGTCGCCTGCAGCAGCGGACTCTCGCCGTTCGCATCGCCCGGGGCGAAGAGGCGCACGCTGTCGCCCTTGCCCAGCCCGAAGTCGAAGTCGCCCTCGCCGTCCTTCAGGGTATCGAAGACGAAGAAGCCGCCCGCCTCCACGACGGTCCCCTCCGGGATCGTGTACGGGTTATTGCTGCTGTCGTCCTGCAGGACGTATCCGCTGAGGTCGACGGATGCCTCGGAGTAGTTGTAGAACTCGACCCAGTCGTCGGGGCTTCCGCCGCTGGAGACGACTTCGTTGATGCGGACGCCGAGCGGCTCCGCGTCGGCGAGGGCTGCGGTCGGCGCGGCGAGCAGGGCGGCGGCGCCGAGCGCGCACACCATCGATGCGGCCAGCCCTCGGGACAGGCGTGACATGGGACTCCAGGTGGTCGGGTGGGAGGCGGTCTCGCCCAGTCGACCGATATCCGCTATCCGCGAGGGGTCCGGCATCCGTCCGGGAGGTGAACGGACCGTGTCGTGACGGGTTCAGGCGATGCGGGTGCCCGGCGGCAGCATCCGTGCCGGCGTCCCGGTCCGCGCCCATGCGCCCGCGAAGAGCCCGCCGGCGATCACGATCTGGATGCCGAGGCCGATGAACCAGCTCGGCACCGTGCTGCTCATGATCTGCTCAGGCGTGCGCTGGTCCGCCTGCGACTGATCAGGGTCGCATTCGTCCCACCGCGATTCCTGCGGCGGCAGCTGCGAGATGCGCACCCCGTACTTGATCTGCCCGAACATGTCGGCGGGCCAGCCATCGGCGGTATAGACGGTGGGCGTGGCGTCGGCGAGCACGACGAACGGGTTCGCCGTCAGCACCCACCACACCCGGTCGAAGCGCGGCTCCTCGTACGTGTAGGTCTCCCAGCGCTCGCAGTCGACATTGCCCATGCTGTCGTAGGGCCGGCTGTAACTCACCGTCTCGGTGCGCAGAGCCGTGCCGCCGAGTCCGAACGCGATCAGGGTTCCGACGGCGAGCGCCGCGACGACGAGATAGGTCGCGGCGACAGAGAAGAGCGGGCGCGCGACGAGTCCGCTGAAGCCGACGCCGATGGCCGCGATGATCACGATCTCGGCGGCGAGGACCAGCAGCGAGACGGCGAGGGTCGCCGGGTGCGCTCCCCCGCCGATGAGCGAGATCGCGAGGAACGGCACGGCGACGAGCAGGAACACCCCGCCGGTGGCGACGGCTGCGAGGAGCTTGCCGAGCATGATGTCACCGGTGGAAGCGGCGGTCACCTGCACGGCTGCGAGCGTCGCGGAGTCGCGGTCGCCGTTGATGGCGTTGCCGCTGAGCGTCGGCGAGACGAGCATCACGAGCAGCAGCACGATGTTGACGACGATCGAGTAGACGCCGGCGCCGGCCATGCCGGTGAACGAGTAGACCGCGAATGAGAGCCCGGTGACGCCGAGCAGGATCAGCGCGTAGACCCCGAGCAGGATGTACCAGCCGACGCTGCGCAACCGCTGGGTCAGCTCGAGCCGGGCGATGATGCCGATGTGCGTGAGGTTCATGCGTTCGGCTCCGATCCCGGCAGGTTGAGGAAGGCGTGTTCGAGCGCGCTCTGCGCCGGAGAGAACTCGGCGACGGCGAGACCGGCCTCGACGATCCGCCGGAGCCCTGCGGCCGCGGCATCCTCGGTCTCGAAGCCCGCGATCGCCGCGCCCCGGTCGAGTCCGAGCGCCCCGATGTCGATGCCCAGGGCACCGGCGATCCGCTGCGCGTCGGCACCGGCCTGCGCCGGGTCCGCTCCGGCGAGACGGATGCGCCACCCGCGGGTCGTCCCCAGCGTCGGCGCCGCGTCGACGACGGTTCCCGCGACGAGGAACACCGCGTCGTCGATGACCTCTTCGAGCTCGGAGAGGATGTGACTGGAGATGAGGATCGTGCGCCCTTCGGCGGCGAGCCGGCGCAGCAGGACGCGCAGCTGGACGCGCGCGGCCGGATCCAGGCCGGATGCCGGCTCGTCGAGCAGCAGCACCTGCGGGTCGTGCACGAGAGCCCTGGCGAGCCCGAGCTTCTGCTTCTGCCCGCGCGAGAGCACCTTCGCCGGAGCATCCGCCAGGTCGTCGAGGCCGACCAGGGCGAGCAGCTCGCCGGCCCGCCTGTGGGCCGCGTCACGGTCGATGTCGTAGAGCCGCGCGGTCGTGACGATCGTCTCGCGAGCGGTGAGCGAGGGCCAGGCGCCGAGGGCGTCGGGCATCCAACCGAGGAGCCGCCGGGCGCTGAGCGGGTCCTCCATCGGGTCGATCTCGCCGATGCGGATCGATCCGGCGTCGGGCGCGAGCAGGGATGCCAGCATGAGCAGCAGGGTCGTCTTGCCCGCGCCGTTGGGCCCGACCAAGCCTGTCACCCGGCCAGGCTCGGCGCGAAAACTCGCACCACGGACGGCATGAACCGTCCCGAACGATCTGCTGACGCCCTCGGCGACGATTCCGGTCATGCGGTCAGTCTGGCAGGGAATCAGTTCCGGAAGAACGCCACGCCGAGATCCGGATGATCCACGAACACGCCGTCGACTCCGGTCCCGGCGATCACGGACCATTCGCCCTCGTAGTCCCCGAACGCGCTGCGGGGGCCGTCGCCGCGGAACTCGGCCGCGAGGAAGGCGTTCTCCGGTCGCGCCGTCCAGGTGAAGACCTTCAGCCCGCGCGCGTGCGCGTCGTCGACGATCGTGTTGCCCGGCGCGAGAAGCATCCGCTTGTTGACGCTGATGCCGTCCACGGACCCGACCAGAGCGTCCAGCCCTTTGGGCCGCACGACCGACTTGTACGACTTCGCGTGCGCGCCGAGGGCTGCGACCTGGTCGTACGGCTGGCCGGATGCCTCGATCAGGTAGATGTACGACGCCGCGATCCCCTCGGCACGCAGTTGCCCGAGCACCGTGGACTCGAACGCCTCGATAACGAGGGGCAGCTCGCCGTCCGCCCACCCGGCCGCGCGCAGATCCCGCGCGATGAGCGGCGCGAGGTCGAGCCCGATGCCCGCGAAGTACGTGGCGTGCTTGACCTCGAGCACGATCCCGATCTCCCTGCCGTGTTCGACGGAGCCCGCACGCACGAGATCGAGCAGGTCGGTCAGACGCAGGATCGGCTGAGCATCGTCGAAGGAGGCGCTCGTCGCGCGCACCTCGGGCAGGCGTTCGCGCACACGGAGCGTGGAGAGCTCCTGCCAGGTGAAGTCCTCGGTGAACCAGCCGGTCAGCGGCTGCCCGTCGATCCGCTTGGTCGTCCTGCGTCCGGCGAACTCCGGACGGTCGGCGACGTCCGTGGTGCCGGAGATCTCGTTCTCGTGCCGGATGACGAGCACGCCGTCCTTGCTGGCCACGACGTCCGGTTCGACGGCATCCACCCCCATCGCGAGCGCGAGCTCGTACGACGACCGGCTGTGCTCCGGCCGGTATCCGGGTGCGCCCCGGTGTCCGATCACGAGGGGCGACTTCCTGGGCATGGATTCAGGGTAGAACACCCCATGCATAGGAATCCGCCGGTATCGTGGAGGAAAGCGACCTTCAACCACTTTCGGAGTGAGGCCCACCATGAGCAATTTCGCCTTCAACAACCCGGCGTTCCAGAAGCAGGATCCGCGCAACGTGGCAACGTATCCGGGTGCTCCGGGTGCTCAGCCCGGCATGCAGGGAGCGCAGACTGCGTCCTTCCAGCACGCGAGCATGGATGCCGCGGCCAATGCGCAGCTCGAGGGCATGTACGCCTCTCCCTCCGCCGGTGCCATCGAGACCGACCGCATGTCGGTCGAGGACACCGTATGGAAGACCGCAGGGCTCTTCGGCATCCTCCTCGTCACCGCGGCGATCGGCTGGGTGTGGACGCTCGGCGGGCTCGCCGCCCCCGAGTACAACCCGTACTCCGACTTCTCGCCGAACATGCTGCCGTGGATCGTCGGCGCACTCGGCGGCTTCGTCCTGGCGATGGTCATCACCTTCACTGCCCGCAAGAAGGTGCGCCCGGCGCTGATCTTCGCGTACGCGGTGTTCGAGGGCCTGTTCGTCGGCGGCATCTCGGCGTTCTTCGAGGTGATCTACCCCGGCATCGTGACCCAGGCGACGCTCGCGACGGTCTCCGTCGTCGGCGTCACCCTCGCGCTCTTCGCGAGCGGCAAGATCCGCGCTTCCAAGAAGGCAACCAAGATCTTCATGATCGCGATGGTCGGCTACCTGGTCTTCTCGCTCCTGAACCTCGTCCTCATGTGGACCGGCATCAACCAGAACGCCTTCGGCCTGTTCAGCGCCGAGATCGCTGGCATTCCGCTGGGTCTGATCATCGGTGTGCTCGTCGTCATCATGGCCGCGTACTCGCTGGTGCTCGACTTCGACCAGATCCAGCAGGGCGTGCGCAACGGCGCTCCCCGCAAGTACGGCTGGATGGGCGCCTTCGGCATCATGGTCACGGTCGTCTGGCTGTACGTCGAGATCCTGCGCATCATCGCGATCGCCCGCGGCAACAACTGACCGACAGCCTCTGAAGGAAGCCCCGTCTCCTGAGAAGGGGCTTCCTTCAGTTTTCGCCACGCCGCGAAGATCTGGCGCGTCGCACACAAATACCGGCATAGTGAGATGACCGCTAACAGAAAGGGGATTACATAATGGGTTTCCTTGCATTTCTTCTTCTCGGACTGATCGCCGGCGCGATCGCCAAGCTCATCCTTCCCGGCAAGCAGGGCGGCGGATGGTTCGTCACTCTGCTCCTGGGCGTCGTAGGCGCAATCCTCGGGGGATGGCTCGGCGGACTCCTGTTCGGTGCGAAGATCGATGGATTCTTCGACATCACGTCCTGGCTCCTCGCCATCGGCGGCTCGATTATCGTGCTGCTGATCTACGGCCTCATCGTCGGCCGTGGCAGCAAGGCCAACAACTAGCTGCTCCCGCGCTGATGCGCCACGAGGTCCCCGGGTGGATTCACCCGGGGACCTCGTGCGTCAGTCTCGTCGACGGCGTGGCACTCTGCGATCGCGGCCTGGAGTCCGTACGCGCCGCGGCCGGTGCCGACGGCATCCGTTCGTTCCAGGGCCGCGCGACCACGTGAGATGCGCCCGCGGTCCTGGTCGGCGCGCAGCATCCTATCGCCGTCCGCGTCGACGCGAGCGGGACATCGTCGGAGAAAAATCTCAGACGACCCCGAATCTCACTCCCACTCGACCGCTGGCGCGGCCGAGTACCACACAGCACTCATCGTCGAGTGCTCGTGACTGCGTCACTCCCACTCGATGGTCCCCGGGGGCTTCGAGGTCACATCCAGCACCACGCGGTTGACGTCGCGGACGCCGTTGGTGATGCGGTTCGAGATCTTCGAGAGCACATCGTAAGGCAGACGCGTCCAGTCGGCGGTCATGGCGTCCTCGCTCGAGACAGGGCGCAGCACGATCGGGTGGCCGTACGTGCGGCCGTCGCCCTGAACGCCCACCGAGCGCACGTCGGCGAGCAGAACGACGGGGCACTGCCAGATCTCACTGTCGAGGCCGGCCTTCGTCAGCTCCTCGCGGGCGATGGCGTCGGCCTCGCGCAGAATCTCGAGACGGTCAGCAGTGACCTCGCCCACGATGCGGATGCCGAGGCCGGGGCCCGGAAACGGCTGCCGGCCGACGATGGCCTCGGGCAGCCCCAGCTCACGGCCGATCGCGCGGACCTCGTCCTTGAAGAGGGTCCGCAGCGGCTCGATGAGTTCGAAGTCGAGGTCGTCGGGGAGGCCGCCGACGTTGTGGTGCGACTTGATGTTCGCCGTCCCCGTGCCGCCGCCGGACTCGACGACGTCGGGGTACAGGGTTCCCTGCACGAGGAACTTGATGGGCTCGCCTTCGGCCTTCGCCTCGTCGACGAGCTCGCGCTGCACCTTCTCGAACGCGCGGATGAACTCGCGGCCGATGATCTTGCGCTTCTCCTCGGGGTCGCTGACGCCCTGCAGGTGCCCGAGGAACGTGTCCGCGGCATCCACGGTGATCAGGCGTACGCCCGTGGAGGCGACGTAGTCCTGCTCGACCTGCTCGCGCTCGCCCTTGCGGAGGAGCCCGTGGTCGACGAAGACGGCCGTGAGCTGGTCGCCGATGGCCTTGTGGACGAGCGCGGTCGAGACAGCCGAGTCGACGCCGCCGGAGAGGGCCGAGATGACGCGGGCCGAGCCGACCTGCTCGCGGATGCGCGCGACCTGCTCCTCGATGACGTTGCCGCTGTTCCAGTCTGCGGCGAGGCCCGCCGCCTTGTGCAGGAAGTTCTCGAGGACCTCCTGGCCGTGGTCGGAGTGCTTGACCTCGGGGTGCCACTGCACGCCGTAGAAGCACTTCTCGTCGCTGCCGAATGCTGCCACAGGGGTGTCGGCGGTGGATGCCAGGACCTCGAAGCCCTCGGGCGCGCGCGAGACCTGGTCGCCGTGGCTCATCCAGACGTTCTGCGTGGCGGGCTGGCCGCCCAGCAGCACGCCGCCGTCGTTCGCGACGACCGCGTCGGTCGCGCCGTACTCGCGCAGCCCCGTGTTGGCGACCTCGCCGCCGAGAGCGCGGGCCATGACCTGGAAGCCGTAGCAGATGCCGAGGGTCGGGACGCCGAGGTCGAAGATCGCGGCATCCAGCGACGGCGCGCCCTCCTCGTAGACCGACGACGGGCCACCCGAGAGGACGAGGGCGACCGGATTGCGCTCGGCGATCTCGGCAGCACTGACGGTGTGCGGCACGATCTCGCTGTAGACGCCGGCCTCGCGGACGCGGCGGGCGATGAGCTGCGCGTACTGGGCGCCGAAATCGACGACGAGAACGGGGCGCTGTGCGGTGTCGGCGCTCATCGCGCTGCCTCCTGGGTCTGGGGTTCTACGGCGAGTGCCGCCTCACGGGATGCGAGGTACGCCTTGACCTCGCGGGAGACCCGGACCTCCATGATGAACGAGAGGGCCGGGATGACGCCGCCGAGCGCGAGCATGATGAAACGGCCGAACGGCCAGCGCATCAGGCTCCACAGACGGAAGACCGCGAACAGGTACACGACGTAGAACCAGCCGTGCGCGACGAGGATCAGCAGCGAGATGTTCGCGCCGCCCGCGGTCTGCCCGGTCGATTCCAGATCGCATCCCATGCCGCCCGGGACGAACAGGGAGTACCACTGGCATCCGTCGCCGACGATGACCGGCGCGAACCAGAGGAATCCGCCGTCGCCGCCCGCGAACAGCTCGATGTGCGTGGGGCTGTACTTGAGGATCATCTCGGCCAGCAGCAGGAGGAGCATGACACCGGTGATGACCGAGGCGATCTGATAGAACCTCAACGCCCCGCGGATCTTCGGGAACGAGGCGGCTTTCGGTTCGGGCATGGCGTCCAGTCTACTAGCGCGGACGGGACGGCGAAGGCCGCCGGGATCGCTCCCGACGGCCCTCGCGTGACTACCCGATGGTTCAGAACCAGCCGCGGATCAGATCGATCAGCCAGTCGACGATCGCCTTGACGATGCCGCCGCCGTTCCCGCCGCCCTTGTTGACGGTGACCTGGTCGGTCGCCTGGTCGCCGTCCGCCTGGGCGACGATGACCGTGTAGCGACCGGCATCCGTCTTCTTCGGAACCGTGAGCGATGCGGAGAACGAGCCGTCCTCATCGGCCACGACAGTGCCGAGCTCGACGAGCTTGCCCTTCTTCGACTCGAGGGTGACGGTCACCGTCTCGCCCGGCGTGAAGTCAGCACCGGTGACGGTGAGCTTCTTGCCTGCGCTGACGGTGTTGCCCTGGACCTCGATGGTCCCTGCGAACTCCTCCTCGCCGGCATCCGCGAACGTGATCGGAACCTGCACGGTTGTCTCGCCTGCGACGACGGTGAGCTGCTGCTCGCCGGTCGCCCCCTCGGGGACGGTGAACGCGAGGCTCGCACGGCCGACCTCGTCGGTGGTGTCGACGATCGCGGCATCCACAGCACCGCTGGCGAGCACCTGGTCGCCGAGCGACACGGTCGCCTCGCCCGGAGCGGCTTCCCCGGCGCTGAACGCGAGCGAGGAGAGGTCGATCGTGACCTCGTCGCCTGCGCTGTAGCCGTCGGCATCCGGTGCGCTCAGCGTCACGCCGACCGCGCGCTGCGCGAGGTCGGGCGTCGCGGTGCCGTTGGCGTCGAACCAGTCGACCATGGACTGCAGGTCGATCTTGCCAGTGTCGGCCTTGATCGTGCCCTCGGCGAAGGTGAAGAAGTTGTCTCCACCGGCCGCGAGGAACGAGTTGGCCGCGACGACGTACGACGCCTCGGGGTCGATCGGCTCGCCGTTCAGCGTGATACGCGTGATCCGCTCCCCTGCTGCCGCCGTCGGGTCGTAGGTGTACTGCAGACCCTCCGAGACGCCGAGCTTGAGGAATGGCCGGCTCGAGCCGGCCGGCTGCCACTGCTCCTCGAGCACGCTCTTGATCTGCGCACCCGTGAGGTTCAGCGTGACCAGCGTGTTGGCGAACGGCTGCACCGTCGCCGCCTCACGGAAGGTCACGTTGCCGTCGGGGTCGTTCGCGTTCGCCGACGCGTACGTCAGGTTCGCGCGGATGCCGCCCGGGTTCATGATGGCGAGGTCCGCGCCGGTCGCCCACTGGTGGACGTCAGCGACGAAGTTGCCGATCGTGGACTCGCCACCGCGGTTCTCGGACCCGTTGGTCTGACGTGCGCGGTTGAAGTCGCCGGTGATCTCGCCGACCTTCTCGGCACCCAGCACGTCGGCCTCGGCCTTGGCCGTGTCGACGATCGACTGCACCGCGGCGACGGGCTCGTAGAGCGGCGTGCCGCCCTTGGTCAGAGGCTTGATCTCGTTGGTGATCGAGAGCAGCTCCTTCGACTCCGGGTCGACCTGCAGGTTCATCAGACCGAAGTTCTCGCCGTACTGCCCCGCCGAGACGACCGGGCGGCCGTCGATGACGTGGTTGTACGCGAGGTGGGTGTGCGCCGAGACGATCGCGCTCACGCTGTCGTCGACGCCGTCGACGATCTGACCGAGAGCCGACTCGGGCGTAATGCTGGCGACATCGGTGGACGTCGCCCCCTCATGCACGAGCAGGATCAGAACGTCGGCCTCTCCGTTGGCGGTGTCGCCGTCGGTCAGGTCATCGGCGACGTCGTTGACGGAGTCGACGATGCTGCGCACCTCGAGATCGGCGATGCCCTCGGGCGAGACGAGCGAGTCGAGCTCCTCGGTCACGGCGCCGATGAAGCCGACGCGTACGCCGTCCATCTCCTTGACCCACGCGGGCGCAAGAGCTGTCTCACCGGTCTCGGTGAGGAACACGTTCGAGGAGATGTACTCCCAGTCCGCGCGGTCCTGCACGCGGTCGCGAAGGTCCTCCCAGCCCTGGTCGAACTCGTGGTTGCCCGCAGCGCTCACCTCGAGACCGGCCGCGTTGAGCGCGTCGATCGTCGGGTTGTCGTCGTTGATGAACGACGTGAACGTGGATGCTCCGATGAGGTCGCCCGCAGCCGCGAACACCGTGTTCGGGTTCGCGTCGCGCACCGACTTCACGGCGCCTGCGAGCACAGCGGCACCGGCGGCTGCGCCGTCGGCCTCGATCCGGCCGTGGAAGTCGTTGATCGTGACGATGTCGATGTCCACCGGCGGGATCTCGCTGGAGATGCCGACGATCACCGGGTCGTGGTCGCTGGAGCGGTACGGGGTGCCCGCCTCGGTGGCGCCGAACGCGTAGCCGCGGTCGCTCCACTCGGACGAGTTGATCGTCCAGACGCCTGTGCCGGTGATCGACGCGGAGAGCGACGGCGAGGCGATGGCGTGGTCGAGCGAGCCGAGCTCGCCGTCGAACGTGTAGGTGTACTGGCCTGCCGCGTTCGCGGGAACGAGGTCGCTCCAGCCCGCCTCGGAGAACACGTTGATCGGGTCCTCCTTCGCGTAGGCATTGAAGTCGCCCAGGAGCAGCACGTCCTCGCTGCCCGAGGCGTCCGCGATCTCGCCGGTGAACTCCAGCAGCGACTGCGCCTGTGCGGTGCGGTCCGCGTTGAAGTGGCCCTGGCCGTCAGCGGGCTCCGCGCCGTCGCCCGACTTCGACTTGAAGTGGTTGGCGACGACCGAGACCGTGCGTCCGTCCATGTCGAAGGCCTGCGCGATCGGCTCGCGGGCGTTGCCCCACACCGACTCGTCGATCCCTGCCATCGGGTCGCCCACCGGGGTGACCTCGGCCTTCTTGTAGATGATCGCGTTCGTGATGACGTCGGTGGTGGTGTTCAGCAGCGCGTCCGGGGTCTCGACGTAGTCCCACACGTCCGTGCCCGCGTCGGCGTTCAAGCCGTTGACGAGGTTCTGAAGCGCGACATCGGGGGTGCCGTCGCCGAAGTGGACCGAGTTCTCGATCTCCATCAGCGCCACGACGTCGGCATCCAGACCATTGATCGCGGTGATGATCTTCGAGCGCTGGACGTCGAAGAACGCCTGGTTCTTCGCACCCCGCGCGTCGGAGTCATCCTCTGAGAAGGTCGTGAAGTAGTTGAAGACGTTGAACGCCGCGACCTGCACGTCGCCGCCGACCTCGGGGGCCGTGGCAGGGCGGGCGTTGGCGGTGGTGAAGCCCGCCTTGTCGGCGCCCGCCGTGTCGCTGTTGATCGGCGTGACCGGCTGCAGTCGCCAGTCGTCGAAGCCGTACTGCAGCACATAGCCGGCATCCGCGAAGTCGACGACGTCGCCGTTGCGGACGACCGTGCCCTTCGTGAAGTAGGGCTGGTCGCCGGGGTGCGCGCTGCTCGAGATCTGGACGTTGTATCCGTCGTCGAGCAGGATGCGGTCGGCGCGGTTGGATGCCGCGATCGCGTTCGCGTCTGCACCGGGTCGGGTCGTCTCGGTGCTCTTGACGTTGAGCTCGCCCGGGTTCAGCCAGAGGGTGCCGAAGTTGTAGAGCTGGTGGCTGGATGCCACGAGGTAGTCGCCGGTGGGGGCGACGAGCACGTTCTCGTACGCCTCGCGGTCTGCTCCGACGACGTCGCCGGGGAGCGGGGTCACCGCGGGAACGCCGACGCCAGCGGTGACGACGGTGACGTCGCCGGCCGCGGCGGGCGCGATCTGCGTCTGACCGAAGTACTCCGAGACGGAGCCGGTGACCGAGACGAGGTCGCCGATGGCGCCGGGGACCGTCTTGCCGTTCAGGAAGACGAACAGGCCGTCGGAGGCGCCGGGGGTGGCGTCGCTGTCGCCGCCGGAGCCCTGGGTCTGGATGACGATGCCGTTGTAGCCGCCGGTGCGATAGTCCGCCGTGACGATGCCTTCGACGGTGACGGTCTGGCCGTTCAGGGGCGACACATCAACGGTGCCCTGCACCTCGGCGATGGTCGCCGTGGTCGGCTCTTCGGGCTCTTCGGGCTCCTCCGGCTCGGTGTCACCGGTGCCCTCGGGCGTGATCGTGGCCGAGAGCGAGAAGTCGGCGGAGTTGTCGTCGGTGTCGACGCCATCGGTGCGGTTCAGCGACTTGACGTCCTGGTTGTTCGCCGGCGCTGTCGCGCGTGCGCCCTCGAACGTGTTGGACGCGCCGTAGCCGAGCAGGTCGACGACACCGTCTGCGCCGACGACCGAGCCGGTGCCGAGTGTGACCGCGGAGGTGCCCTCGACGAGTGCGAGTGTGCCCGTCGTACCGCTCGGGTTCAGGTTGCCCGCGGCATCCGCCTCGGGCAGGTCGGCGCCGTTCGCGCCGTTGGATCCGCCCTGGACCAGGTAGTGGCCGCCCGCGGGAATGGTGCCGGAGAGGGCGACGACGCCGTTCGAGTTGCCGGTTCCCGTCGCCGAGCGGTACTGGAGCGACATGCCGTCGAGGGTGATGTCGGAGCCGGTCGGGTTGTACAGCTCGACGAACTTGTTCTTGAAGGCGGCGCCGGCGCTGCCGCCGGAGAGATACGCCTCGTTGATGACGACGCCCGTGCCATCGGCGGCCGCGAAGGCCGGGGCGGCGACGAGCGATCCGAAGCCCATCGTGCAGGCTGTGGTCAGCGCGACGGCGACGATGCGCCCGCGTCTGCGTGCGATGGACGACCCAGCGCGCTGCGCTGCACCATCGGGGTTGGACATCATGGGTTTGTTCTCCTCGTCGACGGATGAGACCCCGAGCGCCGTCATGGGGCGCACGAGAGAGCGCAGGCGCTGCACAGGGCAGGTGCGACGCGGCTCGTTCGTGAGCTTATGAGCGGGCTGGGACTTTCCCGAGAGAGTTCACAGATCGCTAACCGGAAGTTCGTTCGCGCCGATACGGCCTACGACTTTCGATAGATGCCGATGCGGTTGGGGCTGGACGAAAGGAGGGCGCGAAGGTGGATCCGGGTCAGGATGCCGCGGCTGAGCGCTCCTCGAACTCCTCGACCTCGAGCTGCCAGCGGTCCTTGGCGAGCCGATACCAGATGTAGAACGCGAAGCCGGCGAAGACCGCCCACTCGATCGCGTAGAAGACGTTCAGCCAGTTGACGCTGGAGAGCTCGTGCGGCGCGGGCGAGACGATGTCGACGAGGCCGTCCGGAGCATCCACCGAGGCCAGATACGGCCGGTACACCGAGAGCTGCTCCGTGTCGTGCCACTGCCCGAGCAGCATCGCCGGCGACATCCGGCTCATCCCGAACGGATCGTCCCTGGTCGGGAGCGAGGAGCCCTCGTCCGAGATGATGCGGCCGGTGATGTCGGCATCCGATCCTGCGGCATCCCGTTCGAGGGCGGCCGCCGCGGCATCCGCGCTCTCCCGATCCGGTGCCCATCCCAGGGCGACGGCGATCGAGGTGCGGTCGGCGACGCGCAATTGTCCGGTCACCCAGAATCCCTCCGCGCCGTCGTTGAAGCGCGAAGAGACGACGAGGAAGTCGCCGGGCACCCATGTGCCGGACGTCTCGACGCGCTGGCCGACGAGCGGCTCCGGCAGGTACTCCCCCGGTTCGAGGACCTCGGCGAGCGGCCGCACCTGCTCCGTGATCCCGGCGGGCGGCGGGTCGGTGTCGATCGCGCGCTCGAGCTGCCACTGACCGAGGAAGGCGAACACCCCGGCCACCACGAGGCAGGCGCACAGCACGGCGATCCAGCGGCCGCGCAGCATCACCTCTCGAAGGGTCGGCGGGAACTCCTGCGCAGCGGGAGCGGTCGATGAGGTCACGGGCGACGAGCGCCGATCACGACTCGTAGGGGGCGAGCACGACCTCGACGCGCTGGAACTCCTTCAGGTCGGAGTACCCGGTGGTGGCCATCGACTTGCGCAGCGCACCGATGAGGTTCGCGGTGCCGTCGGCGACCGGCGCGGGCCCGTAGAGGACCTCTTCGAGCGTCGCGATACCGGGCGTCTCGACCCGGCGGCCGCGCGGCAGCTGCGGGTGGTGCGCCTCCGGGCCCCAGTGGAAGCCGCGACCGGGTGCATCCGTGGCGCGCGCGAGCGCGACGCCGAGCATGACGGCATCCGCGCCCATGGCGAGCGCCTTGACGATGTCGCCGGAGGTGCCGACGCCGCCGTCCGCGATCACGTGCACGTAGCGTCCACCGGACTCGTCGAGGTAGTCGCGGCGGGCCGCGGCGACGTCCGACACGGCGGTGGCCATGGGGGCGTGGATGCCGAGGGTCGCGCGGGTGGTGGATGCCGCTCCCCCGCCGAATCCGACGAGAACGCCTGCGGCGCCCGTGCGCATGAGGTGAAGGGCCGCGGTGTAGGTCGCGGCCCCGCCGACGATCACGGGGACGTCGAGGTCGTAGATGAACTTCTTGAGGTTCAAGGGCTCGTCGACGCTCGAGACGTGCTCGGCCGACACGGTCGTGCCGCGGATCACGAACAGGTCGACGCCGGCGGCTGCGACGGTGTCGTAGAGCTCCTGCGTCCGCTGCGGGGTCAGGGAGCCGGCGACCGTCACTCCGCCCTCGCGGATCTCGGCGAGACGCTGGGTGATGAGCTCGGGCTTGATCGGCTCGGAGTACAGCTGCTGCATCCGCACGGTCGCCTTGTCTGCGGGGAGCGCGGCGATCTCGGCGAGCAGGGGCTCCGGGTCGTCGTAGCGGGTCCACAGGCCCTCGAGGTCGAGGACGCCGAGTCCGCCGAGCTTGCCGAGCATGATCGCCGTCTGCGGGCTCACGACCGAATCCATCGGCGCGCCGATGACCGGGGTGTCGAAGGAGAACGCGTCGATAGTCCACGCGGTCGAGACGTCCTCGGGGTTGCGCGTTCGCCTGGACGGCACCACGGCGATGTCGTCGAACGTGTATGCGCGGCGCGCGCGCTTGCCTCGGCCGAGTTCGATGTCCATGCTCACGCGTCCAGCCTACCCGCCCGGCCGAACACGGCCTGGTTCGCGCGCGACGGCGCATTCGTGCCGGCGATCTTGCGCACGAACTGCAGGGCGGCGTCCTGGCACTCCTGATCGGTCGCGGCCGGCTCGAGATTGTTCAGCGGAACGATGTTGCGGCACATGCCGCCACGCTACGCCGGGGGCACAGCGGGTGTAACCCCGGGCAGAGGTTTCGACTCGCTGCGCTCGCTCAACCTGAGTCGGGCCGCGTCAAGGTCGCTGCGCGACCGTGACCCGATCCCGACTCACTTCTTGTAGTTGGGCGCCTCGACGACGATCTGCACGTCGTGCGGGTGCGACTCCTTGAGTCCGGCCGCCGTGATCCGCACGAACTTGCCGCGGGTCTTGAGCTCTTCGATCGTGCGGGCGCCGACGTAGAACATCGACTGACGCAGGCCGCCGACGAGCTGGTACGCGACGGCCGACACCGGGCCGCGGTACGGGACCTGACCCTCGATGCCCTCGGGGATGAGCTTGTCGTCGCTGGGGACGTCGGCCTGGAAGTAGCGGTCCTTCGAGTACGAGGTCTGCTTGCCGCGGGTCTGCATGGCCCCCAGCGAACCCATGCCGCGGTACTGCTTGAACTGCTTGCCCGACTGGAAGACGATCTCACCCGGCGACTCGTCGGTGCCTGCGAGCAGGGAGCCGAGCATGACGGCATCCGCACCGGCGACGAGCGCCTTGGCGATGTCACCCGAGTACTGCAGGCCGCCGTCGGCGATGACCGGGATACCGGCCGGCCGGGCCGCCAGCGAGGCCTCGTAGACCGCGGTGACCTGGGGGACGCCGACGCCGGCGACGACGCGCGTGGTGCAGATGGATCCGGGACCGACGCCGACCTTGACGGCATCCACGCCCGCGTCGACGAGCGCCTGCGCGCCCTCGCGGGTCGCGACGTTTCCGCCGATCACGTCGATGTGCGCGAACGACTCGTCGGCCTTCAGCCGCTTCACGAGGTCGATGACGCCCTGCGACTGGCCGTTGGCGGTGTCGACGACCAGCACGTCCACACCGGCGTCGCGCAGTGCCTCCGCGCGCTCCCAGGCGTCGCCGAAGAAGCCGATCGCAGCTCCCACGCGCAGACGTCCGTGCTCATCCTTCGTGGCGAGCGGGTACTTCTCGCTCTTGTCGAAGTCCTTGATGGTGATCAGGCCCGCGAGCTTGCCGTGCTCATCGATCAGCGGCAGCTTCTCGACGCGGTGCTTCGCGAACAGCGCGATGACCTCGCCCGCGGCGACTCCGACGGGAGCCGTCACCAGATCCGAGGACGTCATGACGTCTTTGACAAAGGTGCTGGGCCGCTCGAACTCCGACACGAACCGCATGTCACGGTTGGTGATGATGCCCACCAGTCGTCCCTCGCCGTCAACGACGGGAAGGCCGGAGATGCGGTACTTGGCGCACAGCGCGTCGACCTCTTCGACGGTCGCGTCGGGCGTCGTCGTGATCGGGTCGGTGATCATGCCCGACTCGCTGCGCTTGACCCGATCGACGTGCGCGGCCTGGTCGGCGATGGAGAGATTGCGGTGCAGGATGCCGATGCCGCCCTCACGCGCCATGGCGATGGCCATGCGCGATTCGGTGACGGTGTCCATGGCGCTGGACAGCAGCGGGGTGGCGACAGAGATCCGGCGCGTGATGCGCGAGGAGGTGTCGGCCTCGCTGGGGATCACATCGGTATGCCCGGGGAGAAGAAGGACGTCGTCGTAGGTGAGGCCGACGAAACCGAAGGGATCGTGCTGGTCCATGAAAGATCCTCCTGCGGGGGCTGCGGCGACGGTGTACCAATTCTAAGCGCCCTGCGGCGCGCGCATATTCCCGGGCCCGCGCCACGCCGTGAGCAGATTGTGCCTTGGCTGAAACAGAATCGACACATTACGCTCATAGCGTCGTACACCGAGGTCGACGAACCCGATCAGCCTCGGTCTGCGTATCCGGACAGGAGGCCCTGTGAGTCCAAAGACCTTGCGCGCGAGGCGATCCCACCCCGTGGTGATTGCCCTTCTCGGCGTGTTCATCGCCGCGCTGGCGGTCCTAGGCGCGCCGCTGTCCGCGAGCGCATCCGCGCCAGACACTCCCGGCGCCGATCAGGAGCAGACCGACTTCTACTTCGCCGGTGTCATCAAGTACGACGATGAACCGGTTCCCGATGTGACGATCTCGGTGGAGGGCAACGGCTTCGAGGCCGAGACCGTCACCAACGAGACCGGCGCCTGGCGCCTGTACGTGCCCGAGAAGGACACCTACACGATCACCGTCGACGAGGAGACCCTTCCCGACGGCGTCATCGTCGACGCCGCACAGCTCCCCGAGGGCACGCAGCCCTCGCAGGGCACGACGGCCTCCTTCGAAGTCGAGTTCGGGCTGACCGGATCGAAGATCCTCAACCTGTTCCTCGGCGAGGGCGAACGCGTCACCACCTCGTTCTTCGATCAGCTGGTCGAACGCCTCATCAACGGCCTCAACTTCGGTCTTCTCCTCGCCCTCGCCGCGATCGGCGTCTCGCTGATCTTCGGCACGACGGGGCTGACGAACTTCGCACACGCCGAGATGGTGACCTTCGGCGCCGTCATGGCGGTGGTGTTCGGTTCGTTCTACGCGGTGCCCATGTGGGTGACGATACCGATCGTCCTCCTGCTCGGCGCGGCCCTCGGCTGGGGGCTGGATGCCGGGCTCTGGCGACCGCTCAGGCACCGAGGCATCGGCATGGTCCCGCTGATGATCGTGAGCATCGGCCTCTCCCTGCTCATCCGCTACGTCATCCAGTTCTTCATGGGCGGATCCACCCGGCAGCTCCCGGGAGCCGACGCACCCAAGATCCAGCTGCTCGGCCCGATCAAGCTGTCGGTCGTCGACATGATGTCGATGGGGATCAGCATCGTCGTCATCGTCGCCGTCGCTTTCTGGCTGCTGCGCACCCGGGTGGGCAAGGCGACGCGCGCCATCTCCGACAACCCGGGACTCGCCGCCGCATCCGGCATCAACGTCGACCGCGTGATCCGCACCGTCTGGATCCTGTCGGCGTCGCTCGCCGGCCTCGCCGGCGTGCTGTGGGGTTACTTCCGCCCCGGCGTGAAGTGGGACATGGGGGTGCACATCCTGCTCCTCATGTTCGCCGCCGTCACACTCGGCGGACTCGGCACCGCCTTCGGCGCCCTCATCGGAGCACTCATCGTCGGCATCCTCGTCGAGGTCTCGACGCTCTGGCTGCCGTCCGATCTGAAGTACGTCGGGGCGCTCGCCGTACTCATCCTCATCCTGCTGGTGCGACCCCAGGGCATCCTGGGTCGCCGCGAGAGAATCGGTTAGGGGCACGAGCATGGACTGGGGCGGAATCCTCAACAACACCGCGGGCTGGCTGTTCAGCCCGACGACGATCGCCTACGCACTGGCTGCCACCGGCCTCGCCGTGCACTTCGGCTATGCGGGCCTGCTGAACTTCGGCATGGCGGGCTTCATGGCCATCGGCGCGTACAGCTACGCGATCTCGATCCTCTCGTTCGGACTGCCCTGGTGGCTGGGCATCATCATCGGCATGATCGGCGCCGCCGTCTTCGCGGTCATCCTCGGGATCCCGACGCTGCGTCTGCGCGCGGACTATCTCGCCATCGTGACGATCGCGGCCGCCGAGATCGTGCGCCTGCTGTTCACGACGACGGCGTTCGACGAGTTCACGAACTCCGCCGACGGACTCGGCGGATATCACGCCGGCTTCCGCGCGGCGAACCCGTTCCCGCAGGGCACGTACGGCTTCGGTCCGTGGACGTACTCGGCGGACGATCTGTGGGTGCGCGTGTTCGGTCTGATCCTGCTGGCGATCGCGATCCTCATGGTGTGGTCCCTCATGCGCAGTCCCTGGGGGCGCGTGCTCAAGGGCATCCGCGAGGACGAGGACGCCGTGCGCTCGCTGGGCAAGAACGTCTTCAGCTACAAGATGCAGGCGCTCATCATCGGCGGCGTCTTCGGCTCGCTCGGTGGCCTCGTGTTCGCACTGCCGAGCGCGGTCGTCCCGGCGACGTACACGACGAGCCTGACGTTCTTCATCTGGACGATCCTGCTGCTCGGTGGTGCGGCGACCGTGTTCGGCCCCGTCCTCGGTGCCGTCATCTTCTGGGTGATCATGGCGTTTCTGGACGGTGTGCTCCCCGCACTCGCGGCGCAGGGCATCCTGCCGATTTCGTCGATCCAGGCGGGCACGCTCCGCTTCGTGCTGGTGGGCCTGGCGCTCATGCTGCTGGTGATCTTCCGCCCGCAGGGACTCCTCGGAAACAAGAGGGAGCTGACCTTTGTCAAATAACATCTCGGTCCCTGAGCCTGTCGAAGGGTCGCAGACCGGCAGCATCCGCCGCCCCAAGACGACCGGACTCGCCAAGGGTCCGGCCGCCCCCGGCGTCGCCAAGGTCGACCCGGTCCTCGTGGCCGATCACGTGACGCGCCGCTTCGGCGGACTCACCGCGGTCGACGTCGACCACCTCGAGATCCCCCGCGGCGCGATCACGGCGCTCATCGGCCCCAATGGCGCGGGCAAGACGACCCTGTTCAACCTGCTGTGCGGGTTCGACAAGCCCAACGACGGCTCATGGTCGTTCGACGGCAAGAACCTCAGCGGCGTGCCGTCGTTCAAGGTCGCGCGAATGGGTCAGGTGCGCACGTTCCAGCTCACCAAATCGCTCTCGCTGCTCACCGTGCTCGAGAACATGAAGCTCGGCGCCACCGATCAGCGCGGTGAGAGCTTCTGGCAGAGCATGTTCCCGTGGCTCTGGCGCGCCCAGGAGGAGAAGATCGAGGAGAAGGCTCGCGCCCTGCTCGAGCGCTTCAAACTCGACGCCAAGCAGGAGGACTATGCGGCATCGCTCTCGGGCGGTCAGCGCAAGCTCCTCGAGATGGCCAGGGCGCTGATGAACGACCCCACCCTCGTCATGCTCGACGAGCCCATGGCCGGCGTGAACCCCGCGCTCACGCAGTCGCTGCTCGATCACATCCTCGACCTGAAGGAGCTCGGCATGACCGTGCTGTTCGTCGAGCACGACATGCACATGGTGCGTCACATCGCCGACTGGGTCGTCGTGATGGCCGAGGGACGCGTGGTCGCCGAGGGGCCGCCCGATGAGGTCATGCAGGATCAGGCCGTCATCGACGCGTACCTCGGCGCCCACCAGGATGTCGATCTCGGTGTCGTCACCGGACGCGTCGAGGGGGAGCTGGATGCCGAGGCGCAGACTTTGCTCGACGACATCCATCAGGAGGAGGCGGCGTCGATCGCCGAGGCCGAGGAGGAGAAGCCATGAGCGCCACCGCAGCAGTTCCCACTGGCGAGGCGGCCAAGACCGACCGCGTCGTCGTCGACGTCTCGAACCTGACGGCGGGTTATCTCCCGGGCATCAACATCATCAACGGCGCGAACCTCGTCGCCCGCAAGGGCGAGCTGATCGGCATCATCGGACCGAACGGAGCGGGCAAGTCGACGCTGCTGAAGGCGATCTTCGGCATGGTGAACGTGCGCGGCGGCGACATCACCGTCAACGGCGAGAGCATCGTCGGGCTGAAGTCCGACAAGCTCGTCGCCCGCGGGGTGGGGTTCGTGCCGCAGACGAACAACGTGTTCCCCTCGCTCACCATCGAGGAGAACCTGCAGATGGGGCTCTACCAGAACCCCCGCGTCTTCTCGGAGCGCCTGGATTTCGTCACCGGCATCTTCGCCGAGCTCGGCAAGCGACTCAAGCAGCGTGCGGGTTCGCTCTCGGGCGGTGAGCGGCAGATGGTTGCGATGGGTCGCGCCCTGATGATGGATCCGGCTGTGCTGCTGCTGGACGAGCCGTCGGCCGGCCTCTCCCCCGTCCGTCAGGACGACGCGTTCATCCGCGTCTCCGACATCAACAAGGCGGGCGTGACGACCATCATGGTCGAGCAGAACGCGCGCCGCTGCCTGCAGATCTGCGATCGCGGCTATGTGCTCGATCAGGGCCACGACGCTCACACCGGCACCGGACGCGAGCTGCTGGCCGACCCGAAGGTCATCGGCCTGTACCTGGGAACGCTGGGTCAGGAGGACTGACCTCTAGCACCCCCGCAAGCTGCGCACAGCGCTCAGCGCACACTGAGCACAGCGCACACGAGAAGGCCCCGGGCTCGCGCCCGGGGCCTTCTCGTTCACCCGATCAGTTGACGCGGGTGTGGGTGTTGTCGGCACCGTACTGGAAGATGCCGATCGACGCCTCCGTCGGGTCGCCGGCGTCGTCGAATCCGATGCCTCCGGAGTATCCGTCGTAGTCGGCGGTGCCCCCGCCGAGGATGATGTCGGCGCAGTCGGCGAACGAGTCGCACTTCTCGCCGTCGCCGGAGCCGCCCGAGACCTCCTGCAGCTTCGAGGCGATGTCGGCCGGGTCGGTCGAGTTCGCCGCGAGGGATGCGAGAGCGAGCAGCACGGTCGCGTCGTACGACTCGGCCGCGTAGTTGAAGTCGACGAGCTCGTTGCCGTCGCCCTGCTCCAGCCACTGCGCCTTCAGGCGCTCCTGGAAGTCATCCGCGAGGACGGGGCCGGGCTGCGTGCCCTTCGAGCCCTCGATGGAGACCGGCATGTCGTCACCCCACTGCGAGATGTTCCCGTCGACGAAGTAGAACTTCGAGCTGTCGAACCCGCTGTTCACGAACGAGGGGACGATGGTCGAGGTCTCCTCGAAGCCGATCACCGCGATCGCGTCGGGGTTGGCGGCGAGGATGGTCGACACCTGGGCGCTGAAGTTGGTGTCACCGGCGTTGTACGACTCGCTGGCGACGACCTCGCCGCCGCTGGCGGTGAAGGTCTCGTTGACGACCTTCTCCAGGCCCGTGCCGTACGCGTCGTTCAGGTAGATGATGCCCAGTGCCTGGTTGCCGTCCTCTGCGATCAGGTTGCCGAGCACTTCGCCCTGGAGCAGGTCGCTGGGCGCTGTGCGCCAGTACAGGTTGTCGTCGTCCCACGTCGTGAAGTCCGGCGAGGTGTTCGCCGGGGAGAACGTGATGACCCCTGCGCTGACTGCCTGGTCGAGGAACAGCTTCGTGACACCGGACGAGGCGGCTCCGATCAGCGCTGAGACGTCGGAACCGAGCAGCTTGGGAACCGTGGTCTCGTACGCCTTGTTGTCGGGGTCACCCGAGTCACCGTACTGGACCTCGACCGTGATGCCCTTGGCCGCCTCGTTGATCTCGGCGGTCGCGAGTCCGACACCGGCTTCCTCGGGCGGACCGAGGTAGCTCAGCGCACCCGTCTGCGGCAGAACGGTGCCGATGCTGAGAGTGAGGTCCTCACGGTCGGCCGAAGGCGCGGAGGACTCGGATGGGGTCGTTCCCCCAGAGCACCCGGCCAGGATGAGTGCGCTCGCACCGACTGCGGCGACAGTGCCGTAGACCCTGCGTGCACGCGAGCTTGAGAAGATGCTCATGCTGCTCCTTGCTTGTTTCTGTCGGCCCGATCAGACTCGGGCGCCTGATCGGTTTCCACAAACGTAGCCGTGAGACAGTCACGGAATTGTTGCGATGCGTTAACGGTGTGAAACAGTCCAGTCTCAGATCGGTAACGGCGGACGCCTGCGTCGTGTGAGCAATAGATCGACCACGAATACGCCGACCGCGACCCACACGATGATGAAGCCGATCCAGCGCTCCGGCGGCATCGGCTCGTGCAGGATGAGCACGCCGGTGAGGAACTGCATGATCGGGGTGATGAACTGGATCATCCCGATGATCGCCAGGTCGATCCGCCGCGCGCCGGAGGCGAACAGCAGCAGCGGCACGGCGGTGACGACGCCGGCGAACAGCAGCAGCGCCGTGTGCCAGGCCCCGACCGAGCCGAAGGTGATCCCGGTCGTATGGGCCACGATGACGAGCTGCACAACAGCGATCGGGATGAGCCAGAGTGATTCCAGGGTCAGACCGCTCACGGCATCCACCGCCGGGCCGATCTTCTTCTTGATGAGCCCGTAGACGCCGAATGACGCCGTCAGCGACAAGGCGATCCACGGGAACGATCCGTAGGCGAGGATGATCACGACGACGGCGAGCGCGGCGATACCGATCGCGACCCACTGCAGTCGGCGGATGCGTTCGTGCAGCACGAAGACGCCGAGCAGCACGGTGGTGATCGGGTTGATGAAGTAGCCCAGCGCCGTCTCGACGACCCGGTCGCTGAGGGTGCCGATCAGGAACACCTGCCAGTTGACGTAGATGAGCACGCCGGCCAGGGCCGTCCAGCCCAGCAGACGGGGCTGCCGCACGATTGCGAGGATGCGGCACCACCCGCGCGTGAATGTCAGAAGCAGCACGCAGAACACGAACGAGAACAGCACGCGTGCGGCCACGATCTCCCACGGGCCCGTCGGCACCAGCAGCAGGAAGTACAGCGGCAGAACGCCCCACAGGACGTACGCGCCGCCGGCGTAGGCGACGCCCGCCGCGCGTGTTCTGGCAGCGGCATCCGGGTTCACAGATTCACCCTAGCCGCCGCAGGAACGACGAAGGTCCGGATGCCGTAGCATCCGGACCTTCGAGGAACTGCGCGGTCGCTGAGCTTGGAGCGTCAGCGGACGACGACGGCGAGGACGTCGCGGGCCGACAGGACGAGGAACTCGTCTGCGCCGAACTTCACCTCGGTACCGCCGTACTTGCTGTAGAGCACGCGGTCGCCGACGGCGACGTCGAGCGGAACGCGGTTGCCGTTGTCATCGATGCGGCCGGGGCCGACCGCCACGACCTCGCCCTCCTGGGGCTTCTCCTTGGCGGTGTCGGGGATGACCAGGCCACTCGCGGTGGTCTGCTCGGCCTCGACCTGCTTGATGACGATGCGGTCCTCGAGCGGCTTGATGGAAACCGACACGGTCTACCTCTTCTTTCTTGACGCTGACACGAAAGACTCGTTCGCACTCTCAACCCGAGAGTGCTAATCACAGTGTAGGCGCTCGGTTGGCACTCATGCAATGCGAGTGCCAACCCCGTACGCTGGGCGGGTGGAGATGTCCGAGCTGACCGCGCTGCTCACCCCCGAGGGGCTGCGCCTCCTCGACGAGGTCGGGGCCATCGGCACGACCGCCGAGGTCGCGCAGACCGTGTCGCGACTGCGGCAGGCGGGCCACTCCCCCGATCTCGTGTCCGCCGTCGTCAGCCAGGCGCATCTGCGCACGAAAGGTGCATCGAAGTTCGGCGGTTTCGCCGAGCGGATGCTGTTCACGAGGGCCGGCCTCGAGCAGGCGACGCGTCTGGGGGTCGCCGCCCGCCACGCCGGCCGCATGCGCCGCGCGGGGATCGAGCAGGTCGCCGACCTGGGCTGCGGCATCGGCGGAGACTCCCTCGCATTCGCGGGCGCAGGGCTGCGCGTGCAGGCTGTGGATACCGACGAGGTCACCGCAGCCATCGCTGCCTACAACCTCGCGCCGTTCGGCTCCGACGCCGAGGTCCAGCACGGCACGGCCGAGGACTTCGTGAGCGCGAACTTCGGAGAAACGCACGAACCTCGCACGAATTCCGCAAATTCCTCCGAAGGAGCCGCACTTCTGCGAAGGGAGCGCACGGCGGTGTGGCTCGATCCTGCCCGCAGGACGAGCGGGCACAGCGAGACCAGGCGGGTCGCGGCATCCGACTACTCCCCCTCGCTCGACTGGGCCTTCGATCTGGCGCAGCGCATGCCCGTCGGCATCAAGCTCGGCCCCGCCCATGACCGGGATGCGCTGCCGGCGGATGCCGAGGCGCAGTGGGTGTCGGCGGACGGGAGCGTGGTCGAGCTGGTGGTGTGGTCCGGCATCCTCGCCCGCGAGGGCGTGCGGCGCTCGGCGCTGGTGATCCGCGGCGACGAGTCGCACGAGATGACCGCGGGGGCGGATGCCGAGGACGCCGAGGTGCGTGAGCTCGGCGCGTTCCTGCACGAGCCCGACGGCGCCGTCATCCGCGCGCGTCTGATCGGCGACGTCGCTCGGAGCCTGGATGCCGGGATGCTCGACCCGAAGATCGCCTATCTCACCGGGGATGCCGCCGTCACGAGCCCCTTCGTGCAGTCGTTCCGCGTGCGCGAGGTGACCGCGGCGAACCCTAAGGCGATCAGCCAGGTGCTGAAGGCGCACGATATCGGGACGCTCGAGATCAAGAAACGCGGGATGGACATCGACCCCGCCGCGTTCCGGAAGAAGCTCGCGCTGCGCGGCGACCGGACGGCGACGCTGATCCTGACCCGCGTCGGATCGCGGCGCCTGGCCATAATCGCCGACCGGCTCTGACCGTCAGGATCCAGTCTGTCGTCGATCGACGGCTCCTCGGTGAAGAAGTCGTCGAACATCGGATCGTCGGGCGAGGGCTCGATGACCTCACCGGTCTCGGGGTCGACCCTCACCGTCACCGGATGCCGCACGATCGTGAGCTGCGGACCACGGGTCGCGCTCTGGGTGACGATGTACTCCGTGGGGATGCCGCCGACGGTCGCGCTGAGCGTCAGGTCGCTCGCGACGTCTTCGGTGCAGGCCTCGACGACGTCGCCGTCCAGGACAGCGATGACGCACAGTCCTTGTCCAGCCCACTCGTAGAACACGGACGTGTCGCCATCGCTTCCGATGACGCTGAGATTCTGCGGCGCGTACCCCTCGGCCTCGATCTGCCGCAGCTGCGCCAGCTCGTCCTCGGTGTACTGCGACTCCCAGTCGTAGTTCTCCGGCCCCCACACCTGGATGTACGGCACCAGGTCCCCCGTCTGAGCACGGAGGATCGCGGCGGAGAGGGACTCGCCTGCCCGCTCCTGTCCTTCAGGGATCGTGATAGACGCATTAGGCCAGCCGTATTCGTCGATCTCGTCGAGCGACATGCACCCGCTCGATGTCTGCCCCGGCGCGGTGATGATGACACAGCGTTTCTGTCCCTGCGAGGCCTCGGCCCGCCAGACGACGACGCCGTCCTGCTCGGCGACGGCGACCACCGTGCCGGGGTCGTAATGCTTCTCGAGTTCGGCCAGCTCGTCGCCGTGCGCCGCGGTGAGCATGAAGGACTGCGCATCCCACCCCCAGATCGCCCAGCCGATGCCGAGCCCGATTCCCAGGGTCGCGACGACGGATGCCGCGATCAGACGCCAGCGGCCGCGTGACGGCGGTTCGGTCTCAGGGCAGGCTTCGGCGTCAGAGGGGGCCTCGGCATCAGAAGCGGCTTCAGCGTCAGAGGAGGCTTCGGCGCGCTCCGCTTGCTCAGCCCGTTTCGTCTCGCTTCGCTCGCCCAACGATCCGGTGAACTCCCCCGCGGAGTCCTCGTCGTGCGGGTCGTTGAGCGGAGGCGGCGCAGCCGCCGCAGACGACCCTTCGACAGGCTCAGGAACCACGGGCTGAGCGACCGCAGGGAGCCGAAGCCGCTCTTCCTCCCCAGCAGCACCCCGCCCCCGCCCTTCCAGCTCCTGCAACCGCGCGAGCTCGGCATCCGACAGCTCTCCGCCCGGCCCGTAGGCCTTCGCGCGCAGCATCCGCAGCTCTGCGGAGGAGTCGGTCATCGCGCTATCCGATCTGCTCGAACTGCATGGCCGCCCAGATGAGCCAGCCGAGACTGAAGATGGTCGCGGCAAGCCCGAGCACGAGCGCCCACGTCGCGATCGCCCTGCTCTCGACGGGCCGGCGCAGCGACATGATCGCCGCGATCACGGCGATCACCGCGAGCGGGATGCCCCAGCCGACGAACCACGACGCGACGAGGGCCACGATCGCCGCGACGAGCGCCCAGGGCGCGAGGCGGCTGTTGTCCTCGACGACCGGCTCGTCCGCCGGCGCCCACTGCACCGCGGGCATGCCGGCAGTGTCGGCCGGTCCGCTCGCGACGACGGGTTCGATGCCGACGGGACCGGTCGGCATGCGCGTGTACTCGCTGCGCCGCGCCCCGGGAACGCTCGTGCGGCCGGCGGGCTGCTCGACGTCGGGGCTCGGCGCCTCGACACGAGGATCGGCAGCGGCAGGCGCGAGATCGGCAGCGGAGGGCGCGGGGTCGGCAGCGGAAGACGCGAGGCCGGCAGCGGAGGGCGGCGGCGGATCGGGCTGCGTCGGATCGCTCATGCGGCGCTCCCCCTGGTGACATCCTCGGTGCGCTCGGCGACCTGGATCTCGGTGACCGGCAGCGTCGAGTCAGCACCGAAAGCGAGGGTCGACGGCCGGCGTCCGGACGCGATGAGGTCGGCGGCGAGGGCTGCGATCATGGCGCCGTTGTCGGTGCAGAGCGAGAGCGGCGGGATGCGCACGGTGACCCCCGCGGCGGCGGCCCGCTCGAGAGCGACCTCGCGCAGGCGCCTGTTGGCGATGACGCCTCCGCCCAGCAGCAGCCGCGGAACCCCCCGATCGGCGCAGGCCGCCAGCGCCTTCGTGACGAGCACGTCGACGACGGCCTCCCGGAAGCTCGCGGCGACATCGGCGACCGGCACGGGCACCCCCTCGGCCTCGGCGCGCTCCACCCAGCGGGCGACCGCGGTCTTCAGGCCCGAGAACGAGAAGTCGTAGCGGTGCTTCGCCATGTCGGTGCCCTTGGACAGTCCGCGCGGGAAGCGGATCGCCTTCGGGTCGCCGCCGACGGCTGCACGATCGATCTCGGGGCCGCCGGGGTACGGAAGCGACAGGAGCCGGGCGACCTTGTCGAACGCCTCCCCCGCCGCGTCGTCGATCGTCTCGCCGAGCAGTTCGACGTCGGTCGTGAGGTCGCGCACGTGCAGCAGGGAGGTGTGCCCTCCCGAGACGAGCAGGGCGATGGTCGGGTACTCCAGCGGGTCGGACTCCGGCGTCACGATGTCGGCCGCGATGTGGCCGACGAGATGGTTGACAGCGTACAGCGGCTTGTTCAGCGACACCGCGAGCCCCTTGGCCGCGCCGACGCCCACCATGAGGGCCCCCGCAAGGCCGGGACCGCTGGTGACGGCGATCGCGTCGAGGTCGGCGAGCGAGACCTGCGCTTCGGCGAGGGCCGCCTCGATCGCCGGCTGCAGAGCCTCGAGGTGGGCTCGCGCGGCGACCTCGGGCACCACACCGCCGTAGCGGGCGTGCTCGTCCATGCTCGAGGCGATCGTGTTCGACAGCAGGGTGCGGCCCCGGACGATCCCGATGCCGGTCTCGTCGCAGCTCGTCTCGATCCCGAGCACGAGAGGTTCGTTAGCGGTCACAGCTTCACCTTCATCACGATCGCGTCGACGTCGTCAGGCTGGTAGTAGCGCGGGCGGCGGCCGATCTCCTCGAACCCCTCCGAGCGGTACAGCCCCTCCGCGGACGGGTTGTCGACCCGCACCTCGAGGAAGACCTCGCGGGCGCCGCGGGCGGATGCCTCGGCGAGAAGCGCGCGCAGCATCGCGCGGCCGCGGCCCTCTCCCCTGCGCGACTCGGCGAGCGCGATGGTCTGGATGTCGGCATCCGCGTTCCCGCGGATCGACCGGAGCCCCGCGTACCCGATGACGGCGCCGTCCTCCTCGTCGACGAGGTAGTGGCTGTACGGGGTCGCGAGCTCGGCCGCCATGGACTCGCTGCTCCACGCGTCGGACGGGAAGGAGGCGTTCTCGATCGCCATGATCGCGTCGAGGTCGGCCGGGGTCGCGGTGCGCATGGTCATCAGCTCACCCGCTTCGGAGCGCCGGGCACCGTGACGTCCGGCTGGCGGAGGTACAGGGGCTCGGGACCGGTGAGCTCGCGTCCGGCGGCAGCGGCGCGGAGTCCGACGCGGGCGAGGTCCGCGGCGTCGAGCTCGGCCACCTCGAACGATCGGATGCCGCCCAGCCGCGCCTCGGCGTCGGCCGCGGGAACGAGCACGGTGGGCTCGACGAGGTTTGGGATGCCGTCGGGATCCAGCCCGTCGAAGACGGAGATCGCGACCTCGCGGCGGCGCGCGTCGGTGACGATCGCGAACGGCGAATCGGGTGCGTCGTCCTCGAGGACCGACAGGGCGGCCCCGAGATGGCTGGGCACCGGAATCACCGGGATGCCGCGGCCGAGGGCGAACGCGCGGGCGGTGGCGATGCCGATCCGCAGCCCCGTGAAGGGCCCGGGGCCCATCCCGGCGACGACCGCCGTGATCTCCCCGGCATCCGCGAGGACCTGCTCGAGGAGCCCGCCGATGACCTCGGCATGGCCGAGCGGATCGGGGCTGGCGGCACGGGCGCGCAGCGAGCCGTCGGAATCGATGAGGGCGACGGCCGAACCCAGGGAGGTGTCGACGGCGAGGATCACCTCTCCAGGGTAGTCGCGGTTCGCGCCCCGACCGCCAGGATGGTTCCGTGCGACGACCGAAGCCCATTCCCGCGCCGCCCGCAGGGTCGCACATAGTCGCCACAGAGCACGTATGCCGACCACACGCGTCACCTCCTGGCCAGGTTCGGGCCCGCCGCGTCGCACCCCGCCCGGTGGCCCTACTGCTCGACGCGCTCGATCGTGACGATGCGGGCGGCGTCGGCATCCAGGTCCTCGTCGGCGATGTCCTCGGCGCCGCCGACGGGACGCTCGATCTCGATGTCCCACCAGGCGTCAGCGATCGCCGGCGCCATCTCGCGCCCCCACTCGATCACGACGACCGAGCGGGCGAAGTCGACGTCGAGGTCGTCGAGCTCGGCGGCCGATCCCAGACGGTACGCGTCGACGTGCACGAGCGGCGCCCGGCCGACGAGCGACGGATGCGTGCGTGCGATCACGAACGTCGGGCTCTGCACGGGGCCGCGCACGCCGAGGCCCTCGGCGAGCCCGCGGGTGAACGTCGTCTTCCCCGCTCCGAGCGGCCCGGTCAGCACGAGCAGGTCGCCCGCGGTCAGCTGCTCGCCGATCACGAACCCGAGGCGCTCCATCTCGTCGGACGTGGCGATCTCGCGCCGGCCGAGGACGGCGGGGTCGACGCTCATGCGCTCCTCCGCGGCACGCGGTTGCCGATCCGGGTGACGATCTCGTAGTTGATCGTGCTCGCCGCGTTCGCCCACTCGGTCGCCGAGGGAGCGCCGAGCGTCGGGTCGCCGAACAGCACGACCTCGTCGCCCACCGACACGGCGGAGTCGCCGACGTCGACGACGAACTGGTCCATGGCGATGCGGCCGGCGACCGTGTGCCGGCGGCCGCCGATGACGACAGGGCCGCGTCCGGATGCCTGCCGGGGGATGCCGTCGGCGTATCCGAGCGGCACGAGGGCGAGGGTCGTGTCGCGGTTCGTGCGGTGGTCGTAGCCGTACGAGACGCCCGTCCCCGCAGGAACGCGGCGCACGGCGGCGACGGCGGCGCGGAGCGTCATGGCCGGGCGCAGGCCCAGCTCGGCGGACGAGCGGTCGTCGAACGGCGAGAGCCCGTACAGCCCGATGCCGATGCGCACAGCATCCAGTCGGGTCTCGGGCAGGTCGATCGCGGCGGCTGTGGCGGCGATGTGGCGGATCTCGGGACGGATGCCGGCGGATGCCGCGGCCGCCGTACCCTCCTCGAACCGGGCGAGAGCTGCGCGATCGTCGGCGGGCGAGGTGTTGGAGAGGTGGCTGAACAGGCCCACGACACGGATGTGTCCGATGCGCTCGAGCCGCGCGGCCTCCGCGAAGACCCGACCCCAGTCGCTCGGTGCGATGCCGTTGCGCGAGAGGCCCGTCTCGAGCTTGAGGTGCACGGCGACGTCTCCGCCCGCGACGGCACCGGCCGCCTCGAGCTGGTCGAACGATGAGATCCCGAGTTCGATGCGGTTCGCGGCGGCGAGGTCGAAGCTCTGCCCGGGCTCGTGCAGCCAGGCGATCACGGGGGCGGTGATGCCGGCGCGACGCAGTTCGAGTCCCTCGGCGATCTCGGCGACGCCGAGTCTGGTCGCCCCGCCCGCGAGCGCCGCGACAGCGGATGCCGTGGCCCCGTGCCCGTAGGCGTTCGCCTTGACGACGGCGATGACCTGGGCACCGGTGAGCTTGCGGATGTGCCGGGTGTTGTCGGTGATCGCATCCATCTCGATCGTCGCCTCACGCAGCGGTGCGCTCATGCGGCGCCCTCGATCCGCTCAGCGATCACCATGGCCGTGGCGAGGCCGGCGTCGTGCGACATGGTCAGGTGCAGGGCCGTGATGCCGCGCTGCTCGATGACGTCGGCGGTCGTGCCCGTGAGGCGGAAGTACGGCTTCCCCGATTCCTCGGAGCCGATCTCGATCTCGGTCCAGTGCACGCCGTCGGAACCGCCGAGCGCCTTGATGAGCGCCTCCTTGGCGGCGTAGCGCGCGGCGAGCGACGGCAGGCGCAGCTCGCGCTCGGTCGGCGCGAACAGGCGCTCCATCAACCGCGGTGTGCGGGACATGGTGCGCTCGAACCGCGGGATGTCGACGAGGTCGATGCCGGTCCCGATGATCACCGTCCCAGCCTACCGGCGCTCTGTCCAGAGGTTTCCGAACCGCTTCTCGTACTCGGGCGACAGTTCGGCGAAGCGGGCGTCCCAGCCCTGCGGGATCGGCTCGCCCCGGGCCTCGGCGTCGAGCCGTTCGAGGTAGGTCTGCCATCCGGCTCCGTAGAAGATCGAGCGGATGCCGGTGTGCACGAGCCGCATGCGCGTGCCGCCGTCTGCCTCCTCGAGCGTCACGGTGAGCTCGGTGGGCTCCTCGCCGGTCGCGTGCCAGGTCGTCGTGAACGACCGCGGCGCATCGCACGATGCGATCGTTCCCGTCGCCCACGGCTCCTCGTCGCCCTCGGTCGCGACGGCCCACGTGCCGCCCTCGCGCAGGTCTCCGGTGCAGTCGGCCATCCAGCGCGCGAGGCGGTCGCGGGTGGTGATCGCCTCCCAGAGGTCGTCGACGCCTGTCGCGTAGACCTCGTCGTAGACGAGACGGAAGCCGTCGCCGTGCCGTTCGATGGTGGGGCTGTGGATCGTCATGATGCACTCCTGTTCTCTGGATGCTGGCGGCCCGGATGCTCCCGATCCGGATGCTCCGCCCGCTGCGCTGCTCCGGCGGCTCGCTTCGCCTCGCGCTGACCGCGGGCGACCTCGGTGTGCAGCGCGTCGAGGCGCTGCGACAGAGGCGCGCGCAGCGCCGCGAGAGCTCGTGCCGCGGCATCCGGCCCCGCAGGGTCGAGGGCGTAGATGCGGCGCGGGCCATCGGGCCGCACGGTCGCGAAGCCGTTCTCACGCAGCACCTTCAGGTGCTGCGACACGGCGGGCTGAGAGATGCCGAACTCGGTGCGGGCGATGTCCGTCAGGATGCCGGCGGACTGCTCCCCCAGCGCGAGCACGGCGAGCAGCCGCCGCCGCACGGCATCCGCCAGCACCTCGAACTCATGCACGGCTCGATCATATAACCCTTGTCTTATACGATCAATGCCCATCCACATGAGACCCCGTCTGGCCGACGAGACCCCGTCCTGCTGACGTCGGCAGGACGGGGTCTCGTAGGCGGGACGGGGTCTGTGGGAACGCGTGGCGGCGGCGGCACCGACGAGACGCGGAAGCTCGGCCTACTCGACAGTGACGGACTTCGCGAGGTTGCGGGGCTGGTCGACGTCCAGGCCCTTCGCGGTCGCGAGCGCCATCGCGAAGATCTGCAGCGGCACGACCGCGAGCACGGGCTCGAACATGGCGCCGGCGAGCGGGATGTGGATGACCTCGTCCGCGAACGGCAGGACGGCGGCATCCCCCTCTTCGGCGACCACGATCACACGGGCACCCCGAGCGCGGATCTCCTGGATGTTCGAGACGACCTTGGAGTGGATGAGCGCCGAGTGACGCGGCGACGGCACGATGACGAAGACCGGCTGGCCGGGCTCGATGAGCGCGATCGGGCCGTGCTTGAGCTCGCCGGCGGCGAAGCCCTCGGCGTGGATGTACGAGATCTCCTTGAGCTTCAGCGCACCCTCGAGGGCGATCGGGTAACCGACGTGGCGGCCGAGGAAGAGCACCGAGCGGGTGTCGGCCATCCAGTTCGCGAGCTGGGTGACGTGGTCGTTCTCCTTCTCGAGCACGCTGGCGATCTTCTCCGGCAGAGAGGCGAGCTCGGCGACAGCCGCCGTGTCGGTGAGCACCGAGCGCACGCGCCCCATGTGCAGGCCGAGCAGCAGGAGCGCGGTGATCTGCGCCGAGAACGCCTTGGTGGATGCCACGGCGACCTCGGGTCCTGCGTGGGTGTAGACGACGGCATCCGATTCTCGCGGGATCGTCGCGCCCTGCGTGTTGCAGATCGACAGCGTGCGGGCGCCGCGCTCGCGGGCGTACTTGACGGCCATGAGGGTGTCCATGGTCTCGCCGGACTGGCTGATCGAGATGACGAGCGTGTCGTCGCCGATCACCGGGTCGCGGTAGCGGAACTCGTGCGCGAGCTCGACGTCGGTCGCGACGCGGGCCCACTGCTCGATCGCGTACTTGCCGACGAGGGCCGCGTAGGATGCTGTGCCGCAGGCGGTGATGATCACGCGGTTGATGCCGACGAAGAGGTCGTCCAGCCCGTCGAGTTCGGGGATGACGACCTCGCCGTCCTGCACACGGCCGCGGATCGTGTTCGCGACGGCCTCGGGCTGCTCGGCGACCTCCTTGGCCATGAACGAGGCCCATCCGCCCTTCTCGGCGGCGGCGGCATCCCACGACACGTCGAACGGCTCGGCTTCGACCGGTGTGCCGGCGAAGTCGGTCACGGTGACAGCATCCGGCGTGATCGCGACGATCTGGTCCTGGCCGATCGCGAGCGCCTTGCGAGTGTGCTCGACGAAGGCGGCGACGTCGGATCCGAGGAAGTTCTCGCCCTCGCCGAGCCCGATCACCAGCGGCGAGTTGCGGCGGGCGCCGACGACGAGGCCGGGGGTGTCCTGGTGCATGGCGAGCAACGTGAACGCGCCCTCGAGGCGGTTCACGACCGAACGGAACGCGGCCTGCAGGTCGCCGCCGTTGCTGCGGTACTCGCGGCCGAGCAGGGCTGCCGCCACCTCGGTGTCGGTCTCGCTTAGGAACTCGACGCCCTCTGCGATCAGCTCATCGCGCAGCGGCGCGAAATTCTCGATGATGCCGTTGTGGATGACAGCGAGCTTGCCGTCATCGGCGAGATGCGGGTGCGCGTTGAGGTCGGTCGGCCCGCCGTGGGTCGCCCAGCGCGTGTGGCCGATGCCCGTGGTGCCCTGTCCGAGCGGAGCATCCTCGAGCGAGTCGCGCAGCACGGCGAGCTTGCCGGCCTTCTTGCGTATCCCGAGGTTGCCGTCGCCATCGATGACGGCGATTCCGGCGGAATCATAACCGCGGTACTCGAGGCGGGCGAGACCGGCGATAAGGATGTCCTGGCTCGGGCGCGGGCCCACGTATCCGACGATTCCACACATGAGGTCAAGGATAAGCGGTTGATTTTGCGAGGGTTCCGAACAATATCCGTCTGCTGTGGATGCTGAGCTCCACGCCAGGGGTCGCATATGGTCGCCTGAGCCGCGCCGACGCAACCATATGCGCCCTCTCGGACCCGGCGCGCCTGCCCCCGCCGCGACAGGGGTCGCAGTTGGTCGCCAAGTGCGCGCGCGAGCAACAATTTGCAACCCCTCCTGCAGCGCTACAGCTGCGCGATCAGATGGTCGGCGATCGCGAGCGAACTGGTCGCCGCGGGCGAGGGAGCATTGCGCACGAGGGTGACCGCGCCCACGCGGTCGATGGCGAAGTCGTCGATCAGCTCGCCGCCCCTCCCCCATGCCTGCGCCCGCACGCCGGCAGCCCCGCTGCGGCGCAGATCGCCCATCGTCAGCTCGGGGATGAACCGCTGCGCCTTGCGGAAGTAGCGCGGCTTGAGGATGGAGGCGCTGACCTCGTCCACGCCCATGCGCCAGTGCCTGCGGGCGAGAGGTCCGGCGCCCGGCCAGCGCAGCGATTCCCACGTGTCGCGGATCGAGATGCGCCCCCAGCTGTACCCCTCACGGGCCAGAGCCGGCACCGCGTTCGGCCCGACATGGACGTCGTCGTAGACGCCGCGGGTGAAGTGCACGCCGAGGAACGGGAACCGGGGGTCGGGCACGGGGTAGATCATCCCGCGCACGAGCCCGGTGCGCTCGGGTCGCAGCGACCAGTACTCGCCGCGGAAGGGCAGGATCTTCGGCGACGGATCCGCTCCGACCAGACGCGCGACGACGTCGGACTGCAGCCCGGCGCAGACGACGACGCGGTCGAACTCGTGGTCGGATGCCGCCGTGCGGACCTGCGCGCGGTCCGTCGACGCCGTCAAGGCCGTCACCTCGTGGCCGAGCAGGATGCTGCCGCCGGCGCTGCGCACATCTTGCGCCATCGCCTCGGTGATCGCGGCGTAGTCCACGACCGCGGTGCGCGGTGAGTGCACGGCCGCCACCCCGTACGCGTGGGGCTCGATCTCGCCGATCCGTCCCCGGTCGTCGATGCGCTCGAGGTCGGGCACTCCGTTAGCACGGGAGCGGCGTTCGATCTCGTCGAGCGCTGCGATCTCGGTCTCATCCACGGCGATCACGAGCTTGCCGACCTCGCGGTGCGGCAACTGCTTCTCCTGGCAGAACTCGCGCAGCTGCGCGCGGCCGGCGGCGCACAGCGTCGCCTTCAGGGATCCGGGCGCGAAATAGAGACCGGCGTGCACGACGCCGGAGTTGTGCCCGGTCTGGTGCGCGGCGAGCCTGGACTCCTTCTCGAGCACCGTGACCTCGTCGCCGCGCTGGGCCAGCGCCCGCGCGAGCGCGATGCCGACGATGCCGCCGCCGATGACCCCTGTTCGCTTCCCCCGTGTCCCCATGCGGTGAGCATACTCACGGAGCTCAGAGCTTGCGCAGCAGCACGCTCTCGACGTTGTGGTCGGCGCCCTTGTTCAGAACGAGCGTCGCCCGGTGCCTGGTGGGCATCACGTTCTCGATGAGGTTCGGCATGTTGATGTCGCGCCAGTATCCGAGCGCGGTGGCCACGGCCTCGTCGTCGGTGAGATGCGCGAACACGTTGAAGTACGACGACGGGTTGCTGAAGGCGCCCTTCCGCAGGGCGAGGAACCGGTCGACGTACCACTTCTCGATGTGGGTCGGGTCGGCGTCGACGTACACGGAGAAGTCGAACAGGTCGCTGACGGCGACGTCGTTCGGTGCGGGCGGCGGCTGCAGCACGTTCAGACCCTCGACGATGACGACATCCGGTCGGCGCACGACGACTCTGGCGTCGGGGATGATGTCGTATCGCATGTGCGAGTAGAACGGGGCGTGCACCTCGGCCGCACCCGACTTCACCTCGGTCAGGAACTCCAGTAGCGCGCGCCGGTCGTACGACTCGGGGAAGCCCTTGCGGTCCATGAGCCCGCGGCGCTCGAGCTCGGCGTTCGGGTAGAGGAATCCGTCGGTGGTGACGAGCTCGACGCGGGGCGTCCCCGGCCAGCGGCTCATGAGCTCGCGCAGCAGTCGCGCGATGGTCGATTTGCCCACGGCGACGGATCCGGCGACGCCGACGACGAAGGGCGTCGTGACGTCCTCTTCATCGAGGAACGCGCTCGTCGCGGCACCGAGCTGCTTGGTGGCCGTGGCGTAGAGGCTGAGCAGGCGACTCAGCGGCAGGTAGACCTCGCGCACCTCGGTGAGGTCGAGCCGGTCGCCGATGCCGCGCAGTTCGACGACCTCGGTCTCGCTGAGCGGCTGGTCCAGGCCCGCGGCCAGTCGCGCCCACTCCGCGCGTCCGATCTCGCGGTACGGCGACAGTGGCGTGGTGGATTCGGCGGCGGTCACGGCATCCATCGTATCGACAGCGCCGCGGACAGTAGTCTCTTGCCGTGCGCTTGGGAATCCTCGACATCGGGTCGAACACCGTCCACCTGCTCGCGGCGGATGCTCGCCCCGGCGGCAGGCCTCTCGCGACGACGAGCGACCGATCGGTGGTGCGGCTCATGCGCTTCCTGACGCCTGCGGGCGCGATCAGCGAGGAGGGCGTCCGCGCCCTCGAGGATGCCGTCACCAGGGCCCGCGGGATCGCCGAGGCGGAGCGCGTCGAGACGCTGCTGGCGACCGCGACCAGCGCGGTGCGCGAGGCGATCAACGGCGAAGAGGTCATCGCCCGCATCGAACGGGCGCTGGGCCAGCCGCTGCAGGTGCTCACCGGTGAGCAGGAGGCGGAGCTGACGTTCCTCGCCGTGCGGCGCTGGTTCGGGTGGGATGCCGGTCGCATCCTGCTGCTCGACATCGGCGGCGGTTCGTTCGAGTTCGCCGCGGGCGGTGACGAGCTGCCCGAGGTCGCGGCATCCGTGCCGCTGGGCGCCGGACGCATGACGGTGCAGTTCCTGCCGGACGACCCGCCCGGCGAGGATGCCGTGGAGCTGCTGCGCGCGCACGCCCGAGAGGTACTGGCGCCGGTGGCGGCGCGGCTGAACGCGTTGCCGTCGCCGGATCACATGGTGGGGTCGTCGAAGGCGATCCGGTCGCTCGCGAACCTCGCGGGGCGGGAGGTGTCGGGGCTCGGCTTCGACCGGACGGTGATGTCGCGGGCCTCGCTGAAGTCGTGGATTCCGCGGCTCGCGCGGATTCCGGCATCGGCCCGTCAGGAGCTTCCGGGCATCACGCCCGACCGCACGTTCCAGATCGTCGCGGCCGCCGTCGTGCTGCACACGGCGATGAAGATGCTCGACATCGATGAGATCGAGGTGTCGCCCTGGGCGCTGCGCGAGGGCGTCATGCTCCGCTACACCGAGTCGATGACCTGGGGTGGCTCCGGGATCTGACCGGGTGCGGCTCGCCACCGGACCCCCGCCGCCCGTGCGCTGCGCCACTGCGACCTCATTCAGCGAGTCTGTTAGGGCGGATGTCGAGCCGCCGCAGCCACTGCGCGTTCAACGCGACGACGATCGTCGACAGCGACATGAGCACGGCCCCGACCGACATCGGCAGCACGAAGCCGATCGGTGCGAGTACGCCTGCGGCCAGCGGCACGGACAGCAGGTTGTAACCGGCCGCCCACCACAGGTTCTGCGTCATCTTGCGGTAGCTCGCCCGCGACAGCTCCATGATCGACAGCACGGCGCGCGGATCGTCACTCGCGAGGATCACCCCGGCCGAGGCGATCGCGACGTCGGTTCCCGCACCGATCGCGATGCCGACGTCGGCCTGCGCGAGCGCGGGCGCATCGTTGACGCCGTCGCCGACCATGGCGACGCGGCGCCCCTCGTCCTGCAGCTGCTTGACGGTGGCGGCCTTGTCCTCCGGGCGGACGCCGGCGAAGAACCGGTCGATGCCGAGATCGGCGGCCACGGCGGATGCGACGGCCTCCGCATCGCCCGTGATCATGACGACCTGCACGCCGCGCGCATGCAGCGCCTCGACGGCCGCGCGCGATTCGGGGCGCACCTCGTCGGCGAGCTTCAGCGCACCCGCCACCTGCCCGTCGACGAGCACGTGCAGGATGATCGCTCCGTCCGCTCGCCAGTCGTCGGCGACCGGAAGCTCCGAGGCGCCCTCCTGCTCGAGCAGGTACGGCCCGCCGACCTGTACGACGTGCCCGTCGACGTCGGCGCGGACGCCGACCGCGGGCGACGACGAGAACCCGGATGCCGCGGGCACGGCGAGGTGCTCGGCGGCGCCGACGATCGCGCGGGCGAGCGGATGCTCCGAATCGGCCTCCGCCGCGGCGGTGAGCGCGAGCAGCCGGTCCTCGTCGAGGTCGCCAGCCGGCTGAACGGCGGTGACCGCCGGCGCGCCCTTGGTCAGCGTTCCGGTCTTGTCGAACAGCACCGTGTCGACCGTGCGCATGCTCTCGAGCGCGAGCCGGTCCTTCACGAGTACGCCGCCGCGCGCCGCGCGCTCGGTCGCGATCGAGACGACGAGCGGGATCGCGAGGCCCAGGGCGTGCGGGCACGCGATGACGAGAACGGTGATGGTGCGCACGACGGCCTCGTCCGGCATCCCGAGCACACTCCACGCGACGGCGGTGACGACGGCGGCGATCAGGGCGAACCAGAACAGCAGCGCGGCGGCGCGGTCGGCGATGCGCTGCGCGCGAGAACTGGAATTCTGCGCCTCGGAGACGAGCTTCTGGATGCCGGCGAGCGCCGTGTCCTCGCCGATCGCCGCGACCTCGACCCGAAGTCCGGAGTCCGTGGCGACCGTGCCGGCGACGACCTGGTCGCCCTCGGCGCGACGGACGGGGCTGGACTCGCCCGTGATCATCGACTCGTCCATGCTCGCCGAGCCCTGCACGACGGTGCCGTCCGCCGGGACGCGCCCGCCCGGCCTGATGACGACGACGTCGCCGACCCGCAGGTCGGCAGGCGCGACGGTGACGATGGCGTCGCCCTCGACGCGCTCAGCCTCATCGGGCAGGAGTGCGGCCAACGAGTCCAGCGCCGAGGTGGTCTGCGCGAGGGAGCGCATCTCGATCCAGTGACCGAGCAGCATGATGACGATGAGCAGCGCGACCTCCCACCAGAACTCGAGATCGTGGTGCAGCATCCCCAGGCTCGCACCCCAGGACGCGAGGAACGCGACCGTGATCGCAAGGCCGATCAGCAGCATCATGCCGGGCGTGCGTGCTCGCAGTTCCTGTACAGCGCCGACGAGGAACGGGGCGCCGCCCCAGACATACATGACGGTGCCGAGCACGGGCGAGATCCAGCGCACCCATGCGGCATCCGGCAGCGTGTAGCCGAGCACCATCGCGAACATGCCCGAGAAGGCGATCACGGGGATCGCGACGACGAGCATGATCCAGAAGAGCCGCCGGATCTGCGCCGCGGAGTGACGTTCGGGCGACCGCGTGGACACGGGATCATCCCCGTATCCGGAGGAGATCGGATGGGGCATACCCCCTTCGCGACGTCATCTTCAGAACAAACCGCTGAATGTCTATGCATCCGACGCCGGGTTGGGCTAGTGTGATCGGCATCCGAACTGCAAGACAGTGAGCATCGAGTGGGATCGATGCGAACAACCGTGATGTGGGATCACGTGTCTTGCAACCGTCGCAAGGGGTTGTGACGTTCGGATGCGACGTGATGTGGGATCACGGTAACTGGGGATGAAACTGGGGAAGCAATGTCGCACTGGGGTATGCGTACATGCATTGCTCGGGGTGCACGGACATGACGTCCGTGGAGAACGCCCTGAGCCTGACACGCGAAGAACCGGCCGCTGTCGCGGCCGTCGTTCCGAGCGTCCGGGTCGAGACGACCACGGCTCCCATGCCGCGCGTCTCGGCGACGCTGGAGCACCGTCTGCACTGGGAACGGGCGCACCGCGTCCGCCTCGGCCTGACGGATGCTGCCGTGATCGCGATCGCCTCAGGCGTCGCATCCGGAATCCAGCTTCATCTAGGTGAACCGCCCATGGATGTCGTGACGCGTGCTGCGCTGTTGGCGGCGGTGTGGTTCGCCACGCTGCTCGCCATGCGCACGAGCCTCACGGCTCTGTTCGGCTCGAGCGCCGCCGAGTACCGAGGCATTGCGCATGCCTCGGGCCTCGCCATCGGAATGATGGCGGTAATGGCCCTTCTTCTCGGCTGGGACTCGATGCGGCTCACCGTGCTCATCACCCTCCCCATGGGCCTGCTCGGCCTTCTGATGAGTCGGTGGTCGTGGCGGCGCTGGCTGAGCAACCAGCGCCGCCATGGCCGTTTCACGTCGCGGACTCTCGTCGTAGGGAACCGCGATGAGGTCGAGTACGCCGTGCGAGCCCTGGAGCCGATCGGCATGTCCGGCTACCAGATCGTCGGCGCCACGCTGCTCGACGCGAACGCCCGCGAACTCGACCTCGGCCGCACGGTCGTACCCGTGCTCGGCAACCTCACCTCCGTCGCGAGGGTCGCCGCCGAGCTCAGCGCCGACACGATCGTCGTCGCCGGCCGCCCCGAACGCGACCCGGACTTCATCAAGCGTCTGGGCTGGGAGCTCGAGGGCACCGCCGCCGAACTCGTGCTCTGCAACCGTCTCGCCGACGTCGCCGGCCCCCGCCTGTCGTTCACGCCGATCGACGGTCTGCCGATGATCAAGATGCAGATCCCGACCTACGAGGGCGCCAAGCACGTGCTCAAGCGCGCGCTCGACGTCGTCGTCTCGACCATCGCGCTGATCCCGATCGTCGTCATCACACCGTTGATCGCACTACTGATCAAGCTGGATTCTCCCGGCCCCGTGTTCTTCTTCCAGAAGCGGGTGGGCCGGGATGGGAAGCCCTTCCAGATCGTCAAGTTCCGGTCCATGCACGCGGACGCCGAGCATAAGCTCGCCGCGCTGAAGGCCGCCAACGAGGGATCGGGGCTCCTGTTCAAGATGAAGCAGGACCCGCGGATCACCCGTGTGGGCCGCGTGCTGCGCAAGCTGTCGCTCGACGAGCTGCCGCAGTTCTGGAACGTGCTCGCCGGCGAGATGAGTGTCGTAGGTCCCCGGCCGCCGCTGCCCAGCGAGGTCAGCGACTACGACGGCACCGTCTCGCGGCGCCTGTACATCAAGCCGGGCATCACCGGCCTCTGGCAGATCTCGGGTCGCAGCGACCTGGACTGGGACGAGAGCATCCGCCTCGACCTGCGCTACGTCGAGAACTGGTCGGTCATCACCGACCTGCAGATCATGTGGCGCACGGCGCGCGTGATGGTCGCACCGAAGGGAGCGTACTGAGATGTCGCTCATCGATCGCGTCAGCGCGACCGTCACCGGAACACTCGTGAGCGGCATCCCCTCCGTCGATATCGACGGCACTCCGGTGCATGTCGTCGACGGCGACGACGCACGCGGCATCATCTCCGACGCCTCGGAGCACACGAGCGCCAAACCGCTCGCCGTCGTGTCGATCAACCTCGACCATATTCACCACTTCGGCGCTTCGCAGCTGGCTGCCCGGAACCTCGAACCCGACCCGATGTGCGACGATCTCGAGTGGCTCAACCTCGTCGACGGTGCGCCGATCGCCGCCCAGGTGCGCCGGGCCACCGGCATCCCGTGCCCGAAGCTGTCGGGCAGCGACCTCATCGGGCCCGTTCTCGACGACGCCGACGGGCAGAGCCTCACGGTCGGCGTGATCGGCGGGGTGCCGAAGGTCACCGCCGCGTTGCGCAGTCGCTTCGCCGCCGACTGGCCGCACATCCGATTCGGCGGGCACTGGACTCCGAGCCGCGACGAACTCGCCTCACCCGACGACTCCTCACGTATCGCGGCGGAACTGCGCGCGGCCGGCGTCGACATCCTGCTGGTGTGTCTCGGAAAGCCGCGGCAGGAGAAGTGGATCGCTCAATACGGCGCAGCCACCGGAGCCGGTGCTCTGCTCGCCTTCGGCGCCGTCGTCGACTTCCTCGCCGGGCGCGTCTCGCGCGCACCATCGTGGATCTCGGATGCCGGCATGGAATGGGCCTGGCGGCTCATGCTCGAGCCGAAGCGACTCGCACGCCGGTACCTGATCGAAGGGCCGCCCGCCTACCTCGCGGTGCGGCGCTCGATCGGCTCGATCACGCTTCAGCCCGGCGAATCGCGCTGATCATGAGCATCACGACGATGCCGCGTGAACAGCCACGCCAGCAGCGCTCCGATCGCGGCGCCGGCACTGTTGGCGATCACATCGCGCAGGCTCGGCAGCCGATCCGGCAGCAGGATCTGCACGAGTTCCGCCGAGACCGACAGCATCACGGCGACCATGACGCCGATCCGCGCGCTGCGAAACAGGATCACCAGCAGAAACCCGAGCGGGACGAACAGCACCACGTTCGCGGGGGCCTCCAGCCAGCCCTGGTGGAAACCGCTCCAGCCGAGGTCGTCTCGGATCCAGCCGACGACGGCACCCAGGATCGTGCCGGGGCCGACCGGCGAGAGCAGCAGCACCACAGCGCCCAGCGCGTATATGCCGAGAGCCCAGCCGGCCCATCGGCGACGGCGGCTCGGCGAGGACATGCAACGAGTGTGGCACACGCAGCGGTCACGGCTTCCGTCATCATCCCGGCGCACAACGAAGAGGCGGTGATCGCCCGCACGCTCGAACCGCTGGCGGACGCCGCAGCCCGCGGCGCGCTCGAGGTGATCGTCGTGTGCAACGCCTGCGCCGACCGCACCGCCGAGATCGCCGGAGCGTTTCCCGGCGTCGCGGTGCTCGAATCCGGCATCCCGTCGAAGACGCATGCGCTCAACCTCGGAGACGAGACCGCAACCTCCTGGCCGCGCATCTACCTCGACGCCGACATCGTCGTGTCGGAGCAGAGCATCACCGCCACGGCGATCGCGCTGTCGACACGGAGATGGCTCGCCGCGCGGCCCCGGTCGGAGTTCGTCATGACGGGCACCGGCCCGATGGTCCGGGCCTACTACCGCGCCCGGACCCGCATGTCATCGCTCAGCCGCGCCATGTGGGGCGCCGGCGTGTACGGACTCTCCGAGGAAGGGCATCGGCGGCTCGGGCGCTTTCCGGACGTCACCGGTGACGATCTGTGGGTCGACCGGCTGTTCGCGCCCGACGAGAAGACCGTGATCGCGGCGGAACCCGTCGCCGTCCGCGTGCCGCGCACGATCTCGGCGCTCGTCGCGATCAGCCGCCGCAACGTCAGCGGCGCTCGCGAGGCCGGCCCCGTGGTCGGCCCGGACGCGACCTCCGCGTCGGGGCAGGCGGCGGTCGACCAGCACGATCCGGCGGGCGTCCTGCGGGAACTGCTCGGCACGATCCGCTCTCCGCTGACAGCCTTCGACGCGATGGTCTACATTGCCGTCGCCCTCTCGAGCCGGCTCGGACGCCACAGCCGACGGTGGGAGCGTGATGACACTTCTCGCGCATGACGACACGTCCTCGCGCGTCGCAGCCATCATCGTCACCTACAACAGCGCGCCGACCCTGCCGGGTCTGCTGGCATCGCTGGATGCCGCGACAGCGCCCGTCCGCGCGATCATCGTCGACAACGGCTCAGCCGATGAGACTCTCACTGTCGCGGCACGCGAGCCGCGCGCTCTGACCATCGCCACCGGGGCGAACCTGGGCTATTCCGGCGGCATCAACGTCGGCCGGCGCTACGTGCGGGACGGCGAGCACATCGCGATCCTCAATCCCGATCTGACGGTCGAGCCGGGAGCGCTCGAGCGGCTCCTGCAGGCCATCGACGCGGATCCGGCAGTCGGGATCGCTGTGCCGCAATTGCGCGGGCTCGACCACGACGGGCGCTTCGACAGCCTGCGTCGCGAGCCGTCGGTGACCAGGGCGCTGGGCGACTCGATCTTCGGCAACCGCTGGCGCGAGCGCCCATCCTGGCTCGCCGAGACGCTGCGAGCCGACCGCGACTACGGCCGATCGCACGACGTCGCCTGGGCCGGAGGGGCTGCGCTGCTGATCTCGGCCGGCTGCGACCGCCGGGTCGGCGAATGGGACTCGGCGACCTACTTCCTGTACTCCGAGGAGACCGACTACGCGCGGCGCGCTCGCGACGCCGGGTACTCGGTCCGCTACGTGCCCGAGGCGATCGCGCGCCACGAAGGCTCCGGCTCCGGGCAGCCGGCGCCGCTGGTCGCACTCATCTCGGTGAACCGGATCCGCTACTTCGAGCGCCTGCACGGGCCGACCCGCACTGCGCTGTTCCGCGGCGCCGTCGCCGTGCAGCACCTGCTCCGGCCGCACGACCCGCGCCACCGTCACTCGCTGCCGATCGTGCTGAATCGCGCGCGCTGGCGCACGCTCCCGGCCGGCGACCCGGAGCCCGCGACGTTGAGCGTCCACTCCGCCTCTGCCAGCATCCACGGAGAATCATGACCGCCGCGAAATCCGTATCCGCTCCGCGCGTGATCACCCTGAACTTCCACGGCATCGGCGCGCCGAACCGGGAGCTCGAGCCCGGCGAAGAGCGCTTCTGGATCACCGAGGACGACTTCCACGGCATCCTCGACGTCGCCATCGCGCACCGGCGTCACGTCGAGTTCACGTTCGACGACGCCAACGAGTCCGACTACGCGATCGGGCTACCGGCGCTGCAGCAGCGTCGGGTGCAGGCGCGGTTCTTCGTCATCACCGACCGGATCGGCTCCCGCGGATCGCTGAACGCGACGCAGATCACCGAGATGTCGCAGTCCGGCATGAGGTTCGGCACCCACGGCGCCAGCCACCGGCCGTGGCCGGAGCTCGCCCGAAACGGAGAACTGCACGGCGAGCTCGTCGCGTCATCGCGGATCCTGCAGGACCTCTCAGGCCGCCCGACCCGGCATGCGGCGTTCCCGCAGGGGCTGTACGGCCGGGCCGTGCTCGCCGAGCTGCGCAGACACGGGTTCCTGCACGTCTACTCGGTGGATGAGGGCTGGGCGCGCTCGAAGTCGTGGCTGCGGACGCGGTACTCCGTGATCGAGTCCGACACACCGGACAGCATCCGCGCCCTGCTGGACTCCCCCAACCTCACCGCCGGACGATGGCCGGTGCGTCCCGCCAGACAGGCGGTGAAGAGATGGCGATGACACCGCACCGGCCCACGGTCCTGCTGGGCTTCGCACAGGCGTTCGCTGCGATCGAGGCAGCCTGGTCCCTGCAAGAGGCAGGGATGCAGGTGATTGCATTCGCTCGGCGCGGCACCCGCAGTGCTCTGCGCCGGGTACGGGATGTGCACATCCACGAGGTCACGCCGCCCGAGGAGAGCGTCGAGCAATGCCTCGCGGACCTGCGGATGCTGGTGGAGCGGGTCGATCCGGATGCTGTGTTGCCGCTCGACGACGCAGCGCTCTGGCTCACCTCCTGCATGGTGTTCGACCGAGCCGTCGTCATCGGCCCGTCGCCGGACAGCGCGGCGGTCGCTCTGGACAAGAACGCTCAGATCACGGCCGCACAGGCTGCGGGGCTGCTGGTGCCGCCGACGCGCCTCGTCCGCTCGGCAGCAGACCTGACGGACGACTTGACCTGGCCGGTGGTCGTCAAGCCCGCCGAGGCCGTGCGTGCGGATGGGGACCATCTGGTCAGGCCGCGCGGAACCATCGCGGCCGACCGGGCGGAGCTGGACGAAGCGCGATCGGGACTGAGCGACGGGCCGCTGCTCGTGCAGCCGTACCTGCACGGGACCGGCGAGGGCGTGTTCGGGTACGTCGATGACGATGGCGTGGCGGCGATCAGCGCCCACCGGCGGGTGCGCATGGTGAACCCGCACGGTTCCGCATCCTCGGCGTGCACCTCGATAGACGTCCCACCGGAGATCGAGCGGGCCGTGCGGCGCCTGATCTCGGACCTCGACTGGCGCGGGCTGTTCATGGTCGAGCTGCTGCGCGACGAAGACGGCACCGCGTGGTTCATGGAGCTCAACGGGCGAGCCTGGGGCAGCCTTGCGCTGGCGCGACGCCGCGGGTTCGAGTACCCGGCCTGGGCGGCGCAGTTTGCGATGGGACTCCCGCAGGAGCCACCGGCGCCTGCCGCCCCCGCATCCGTGACGGCGCGTCATCTGGGACGCGAGATCGCGCATCTGCTCTTCGTCCTTCGGGGGCCGCGATCGCAGGCGGTCTCCGGCTGGCCCGGCACATGGGCAACGGTCAGAGACCTGCTGCGCGTATCGCCGGGCGACCGCCTGTACAACTGGAACGCGCACCGCCCGTCCGTTCTCGTCAGCGACACGATCGGAACGCTGGCCGAACTCGTCGCGGGAAGAAGGGTGAAACGATGAGGGAGCTGCGTCTCGCACCGCACATCCATTCCTCGTTCTCGGACGACTCGGACTGGGAGCTGCCCAGATTGATCCGGGTGCTGCGACGGGCGGGATTCGACGGCGCCCTGGTGTGCGATCACGACAGGACGATGGATGCCGGCACCTGGGCGCGGATCCAGCACGAGTGCGATCGGCTGGGCGATGACACCGGCTTCCTGCTCGTGCCAGGGATCGAGTATCAGGATCCCGACCACATCGTGCATCTGCCGGTATTCGGTCGGGCGCCCTTCTACGGTCGCTCCCCCATCATCGACGACGTGGTGCGGCGAGCGCGTGAGGACGGCGCAGCGGCGATCTTCGCCCACCCGCAGCGGCGAGAGGCGTGGCGCCGGTTCGACCCGGCGTGGGCGCCCTACCTCACCGGCATCGAAGCGTGGAATCGCAAGTACGACGGAGTGCGCCCGAACACGTGGGCCCTCGCACAGGCGGAGCAGCTCGGACTGCCCGCGACCGTCGCCCTGGACTGGCACGGCACCCGGCAGTTGTATCCCCTCGCACTCCGGGTGCCGTCGCCTCCTCGTGGAGACAACCGGCAGCGCAGCGGCGCGGTCGTTTCATCGATGCTCGCCGGGCGCATGCGTGCGACCGCATTCGGCATCGACGTGGCGCGCTTCGATCAGGGCCCTCTGGGGCGATCGACCCGTGGATTCGAGTCGCTGCGGACGTGGGCCGCCCCGAAGGTACGGCAGATCGAGAACTCGCTAAGGGGGCAGTCATGACCAGCGTCGACCATCTGATCCTGACACGGTTCAATCTTCCGACGCCGGGACCCGAGAGTCTCGTGCGGGCACAGGACGGCTGGCTGCAGAATCGTGTGGTGCTGTTCGAGCGGCACACGGTCGCCACCATGCGCGCGCAGACCTGCCGGGATTTCACCTGGGTCATCTATTTCGACCCGGAGAGCCCGAGATGGCTCATCGACCGGCTCGCCCCGTTCGTCGCGGAGGGGCTGTTCGTGCCGATCTACCGCGAGCAGGTCGGCTGGGAGGACGTCGTCGGCGATGCCCGCTCGATCTTCGCTAACCGCAGCGACCTGCTGCTGACGACGAATCTCGACAACGATGACGCCGTGGCTGCCGACTTCGTCGACCGTCTGCAGGATGCCGCGCGACGGCATCCCGATCATGCGATCTATCTCCGCAAGGGCCTCATCCTGCAAGGCGATGCGCTGTACGTGCGCGACGATCCGGACAACGCGTTCTGCAGCATCAGCGAGACATGGGATGCGCCGATCACGGCCTGGCGCGATTGGCACATCCTGCTGCGCGAGCACCTGCCCGTGGCGAGCCTGGATGGGCCGCCCGCCTGGTTGCAGGTCATCCACGGCCAGAACGTCAGCAACCGCGTGCGCGGGAACCGGGTCGACCCCGGTGCACATCGAGACGCGTTCCCCGGGCAATTGGATGCCGTGCCGGCCGCATCCGCCGCGGGCGTCTGGCTCGACCGCGCGGTGAAGCGGCCCCTGCGCGGGGCGCGAGACCACGGCAGGAGCCTGGTCAAGAACGTGATCCTGCGCGTCGGCGGCAAGGACTCACTCGATCGTGTGAAGACCACAGCGCGCCGGCTGCACGCTTAGCGCCCGACCCTGAGCCGCGTGCTCGATCCCTGAGCCTGTCGAAGGGTCGCACGACGCGCGCCGAACTCATCGCACGGCGCTGCTCGCCCGCTTCGGGCCGGCGAACGCCGCGGTACGTCCGCCACCGGAACCTGCCCATTGCAGGGTCGACGGAGCGATCATCGCACCCCGCGATTCGGCCCAGCTCACCGTGCGGATCGCACCGCACAGGCCGAACACGAGGAACATGAGGCCCGCCGCGATCGGGAATGCCAGGCCGTCGAAGAAGGCCAGCAGGAGCCCTGCGACCGCCGTTGATGCGGCGAGTGCCCGCCCCATGAGCCGGATGTCCTCACGCTGCGAGCGATGAGCAGCCGCCGCCGCGCTCCAGATCGCCGTGACGAAGATCGCCGCGAATGCGAGCGTTCCCAGAATCCCCGTCTCGATCAGGATGCCGAGCCACTGATTGTCGAAGATGAAGTAGCGGGGCAGGAGCGTCCCCACACCCACTCCGACGAACGGCGAGGCGCTGAGGAAAACGGGAGCAAGAGCCATTCCTGCCTGCCTCGACTGAGTGCTCGAGTCATTCCCCACTCCGAGGAACATGCCGAGGATCGTGCCATACAGTCCCGGAGTCGCGATCACGACGACGACGGCTAGAACCGCGCCCCCGACGATGATGAGCGCACGATACCGGCGAGGCAGTGCAGGAATCATCAGGATCACCGCGACGGCGAATCCGATCAGCGTCGATCGTGACACCGCCAGGAAGGATGCCATCGCCAAGGCCGCGAGGAAGATCCACCAGCGCAACCGCCGCGACTCGTGCCTATGCCCCACCCGCAGGATCGCCACCGCCAGCGCCAGAGGAACGGCGATGGACAGCGCCGTTCCGTACTCGAGCGGGTGGGTCGCCGTGCCGGATGAGCGCAGGAACATGCCCCGAGTGTCGATACCGCCCGCGGATTCGGAGAGCCCCGGGATGCCGCTGAACACCTCGAGGAAGCTCTGCCCGGAGATGAACTGCACGATGCCGAGCATCGCGAGCAACGCGCAGGCGATCACGATGCGACGGACGATCGTGAGCAGTTCCGTCATCGACCGGATCCCGTCGATCGCGACGAGCATCACCCCGGTCCATGACACGAATCTCAGGATGGCGGAGATCGCCGGGCTGACCTGGTCACTCGGTTGCCCCCGCAGCAGTGCGACCGCGAAACCCACCAGGGCGATCATGAGGAAGACAGCCAGTGCGATACGCACGGGCTGACCGATCATCTCGACCGTCCGGCGCTGAACCTGCAACTGTGAGAAGACCCACCAGATGAAGAGCACGATCCCCCAGAGGAATTGCGGCCGGCCGTACGCGCCGAGCGCGCTGATCGCCATATTGGAGGGGAATCCGACGAGCAGGACGAGGTAGATCGTGAGCATCGTGACCGCAGAGACCCCGCTCTGACGCATCCCGCGATGCGCGACTGCGGGGATCGGCGACGGCACCGCCACGTTCACGCTCATGATCTGCTCGCGGCGGGAGCCCTGCGCGGACGCCCCTTCTTCGTGCCCGACTCGAGCTCCGCTCCCTCCGCATCTTCGTCTGAGCCCACATCTGTGTCGGTGGTCGCGTCAACGTCCTCTTCGAGCGCAGCGGTGTCTGACACGGCATCCCCATGAAGCTCGTCCTCGCCGTCGAGCGCGTCGGCGTCGAGCGTGTTGTCATCGAACTCAGCGTCCTCTGTCGTGCCGCCCGCGCTCCTGCGCTCCGCGGCCGATGTCGACCGTCCACGGCGTTGCGCGCGCGAGCGTGCGAGACCGTCGATGAGGGCGATCGCCAGCAGGGTGAGCGCAACCGTCCCCGCGCCGGCGGCTCCCGCTGCGATCAGACGGCTCTTCTGCTCGACAACCCCCTTGTCGTCGGTCGTCAGCGTCACCAATGTAATCCGATCAGCCGCCGCGATGTTCTCGGTGCGCTGCACGTCGAGCAGAGTCTCCTCCGTCAGCCTGAGCAGATCCTCGACGACGTCCGCGGCGTCGGCATCGTTCGACGAGGTGACCGAGATCAGCAGGACCGGGCCGGAGCTGTAGGGGTCGCGCGTGATCACGATCTCCATGTCCGGGTAGTCGTCCTGCACAGCGGCGAGCACATCCGGTGAACCCATCTTGCGCACCAGCACATCCGCTGCCTGAGAGAGGCCGCCGACATACAGGAACGGATTGGCGTCCTCGGGGATCGTGCCCGATCCCGGAAGCATCAGCTGTGTCGCAGTACGCACGTACTCGACCTTCACCAGGGTCCACGCGCCAAACGCTGCCAGCCCGGCGATGACGAGTCCCGCCACCAGCACGTACCATCGTCGCCCGAGGGCCCCCATCATGTCCGCGACGTTCATGTCACACAACCTCCTCCGCGGAACGATGAGATCGCGCCGCCGTGAATCGATGTCTCCTATGTCTTCTGTCCCACCACGCGGCTGCGAACACCGCCACCATGGCCCCCGCGACGGCTAGCGCCGCGAGAGCGATGATCTGAGATGACCGGCTGGGGACGATGTGCTCGATCTGCTCCGACAGGGGCTCGACCGTGTAGACCAGATGCGACGCCTCCGGGATGCCGATGGCCTCCTGCTGCGCGTCAGCGGCGTCGAACACGCGCGCAACCGTGGAGTCCCGCATCTTCTCCACCCATTCGTACGTCGGTCCGACCACCTCGACGGTGACCTCCGCCCGCCGGTACACGACGTTCCATTGACCGCCGACGTCGGGCACCCCGACGAAGACCCCCTGCCGCACGCCGATTCCGTATGCCCGCGCATCGGCGTCGGAGTACTGCGGACGTTCGACGTTTCCTGCGACCTCACCGGCGACCGTCGCCGCGAACGTGATGATCCCGGGTTCCGATGAGCCGTCGTCGGTGAGATCCGTCCCGTCCGGCAGTGTGAAGGCGATCAACGTCCGAGTCGTGTACACCCCGGAGGTGGACAGGAGGAACACCGCCGCCGTCACGGTGGCGACGAGCATGACGATGACGATCGCCCATCCCCTGCGCAACATCTGCAACAGGTCGCGAATGATCATTGATTCCTCCCCAGGTCTGATCGGTCTTCGCGGACTACTCGACGGAGATCTCACCCCCTTGACGCGCCATCGCGTGCACGGCTTCCCTGACCGTGGCGGCGAAATCATCGGCCCGATGCTTCGCGACGACGTCATCGCGCCCTGCACGCCCGAGCCTTTCCGCGTACTCCGGATCGGCGAGCAGTCGTTCGACGGCATCCCTCAGCGCACGGGAGTCCTGCGCGGGCACGTACAGCCCGTTCTCGCCGTCCCGTACCACGTCGACCTGCCCTTCGGTCCGCGTGACGATGACGGGACGAGCCATCGACATCGCCTCGAGCAGCACGCTGATGCCGGCGTTGTTCTCTGCAGGGGTCAGCGGAACCACGACCACCGCCGCCCTCGCGTAGGCGCGTCGGAGGTCAGTCGGATCCAACGATTCCACCGTCACGCCCTGCGGCAGCGACAGCTCCTGTGCGTCTGCGAGCCGCGTGCGGAATCCGTTGAACACGCCGATCCGCGATGCCGCGATCACCGTCGGGATCGCGAGGCCTTCCACCCCGTCGATCAGCGTCTCGAAGTCGCGCTGGGTCTCGCCGGCCGAGAACAGGATCGTACGGTCCGCCGTCATCGGGGCGAAGAACTCGTCGTCGACGGGATGCTCGATGAAGCGGACTTGCTCGGGAGAAAAACCGATACGAGCGATGGCGAACTCGCCCTGCACGGAGCTCCAGGTCAGTATCCGATCGATGCCGCCCCTCACGACACGCAAGGGCACCCGTACGATCGGCTTCGAGATCCAGTCCATGAGTGCGACGTGCAGCGGGCGGCGCCGGCACAGGAGCAGGATCCCGGCGATCGCGACACTATACTTCTCGGCCCATGAAACGACGATCTCGTAGTCGCGTCGGCGCCGCATGACCTCAAGGGCGAGGGCCATGAACGTCGGCAGCCGGCGCAGGATCGCACCGCGCAATCCGGGGATGCCGGCGATGTCCGATTCCCCGAGCAGGTCGAATCCGAATGCTTCCTCGATGAGCACACGGCGTGGGGCTGCCCCCTCGAGCTCACGTTGTCTTCGCATCACGCGCGGCAGGGACGAGTTCCCCTCGGTGCGGACGTAGAGCACGCGCGGCGCATCCTGAGCCTGGTCGGTCATCGCAGCGCCCGTTCCCGGCTCGCGAGCCCGGCCTCGTCGAGCACATCGAAGAACTGCGCGGCCCGTTCGCTCCAGTCGTGATCGCGGGCGAATCCTGTACGGCGCATCCTGTCCGCGACGGCAGGGCGACCCTGCTGCCATAGGTCGCGCGTCACGTCGGCGAACGCCGCCGGATCGTCTTCGATGCGGACGTCGTCGCAGTCGAGCCACCTAATCGCCGGCAGATCCGTCGCGACTACCGGCAGGCCGGCCGCCAGATACTCGACCGTCTTGAGCGGGAAGCTTCCCCGGTTGAACTGCGAGTGGGTGTAGGGCACGATCCCTGCGGAGCATCGTGCGAGCACTGGCGGGAGCTGGTCGAAGTCGACGGCTCCCAGATACTCGACTCGACCGGCATCCTGCAGGGCGGTCAGCGCGTCGCGCGCCTCGGCGGTGTCGATCTGCCCGGCGATGAGCAACGGCACCCCGGACCGGACGATGCGATCCAGGATGCCGTAGTCGATCCGCGAGTTGAGCGTTCCCATCAGAACGACCGGGTGATCGTCGCCGGGAGCCTCCCCGACTGCGCCGGCGAACAGCTCGGTGCTGGCGCCGAACGGAATCAGGCTCACCTTGTCGTGTCGGTCCTTCAGTCGCTCTGCGACCAGAGGGTTCGCCGCGACAACCGAACGGCTGCGTCCCAGTACCATCTGTTCGTTCCGTGCGAGGACGGCGGGGTCGAGACCCATCATCGGAGCGAGCCCCTGCCAGTCGTCCTGAGCCCAGTAGACCGTCGCGTCCTCACCGATGAGACCGGAGACCGGGTACAGCACGTTCCCCTCGAGCAGGACGACTCGAGTGGCTTCCATGCGGCGCAGCACGCGTCGGATCTGCCAGGCGATGAGACGGCGACTCAGGAGTGTCATCAACGCCAGCCGGACGAACGGAAGCCGGATCGGGCGGATCACGATCACCTGCACGTCATCTTCGTCGATGGTCGGGCGCCTGAATCCGGATGGATCGACGAAGACGACCCGCACACGCGTGGAGAGGGCCGCCGCGAGCTGGTGGTCCGCCATTCGTTTGTCGGACCAGCTGTTCGACGCGGTGATCACCACGACGTCGTCTCTGTTGTTCAGCACGTGTGCCACCGTTCCTCCCCAGTTCCGGTCAGCGCGAGCGGGTTCAGCCGTTGGATGTCTCGATCTCGGCGAGTCCGACGTTGTGCGTGCTGTCCGATACCGCGGTCACCGTGAACAACAGCGACGTCGTCGCCCGCGCCGGGAACGCCACCACCGTCGCCGACCCGTCGTTGTTCAGCGCCGGAACCGCAACCGTCGAGCCATCCGAGAACGTCAGAACACCGCCTGTGATGTGATCGGACTCGTTCGGCCGGTCATATAGCACCACCCTGTCGATGATCTGCGACGACGACCACGACAACAGTAGCCACGCGCCAACGCCTTCGTAGTGCGACGCCCACTCGGCCGACCAATCCCCCGGATACCCGTCGACCACACCATCGATCGCCTGCGTCGCGGCCTGCCCCGATGCCTGCGACGACGCGGACACCCACGCATTCCGCGCCACATTCGGGCCGTCATACGCCGCCGGCCCCGGCACACCCACCTGCACCGGTGCGGGCTCAGGCTCAGGATCGCGATCGGGCTCCGGGCCCGGTGCGACATCTCCGTTGTAGGCCTCGATCTCGGCGAGTCCGACATTGCGCGTGCTCTCGGAGACCGACGAGACCGTGAAGCGCAAAGCCGTAGTCGCCCGCGACGGGAACGTCACCACCGTCGCCGATCCGTCGTCGCTCAGCGCGGGCACAGGCACCGTCGATCCATCGGAGAACGTCAGTACGCCGCTGGTGACTTGGTCGGACGCGTTGGGACGATCGTAAAGGTAGACCCGGTCGATGGTCTGCGCGGAGGACCACGACAGCAACAGCCAGGCGCCAAGCCCCTGATAGTGACTCGACCATTCCGCAGAGGCGTCGCCGGGGTACCCGTCGATGACACTGTCAATAGCCTGCGTCGCAGACTGGCCGGACGCCTGCGACGATGCCGATACCCATGCGTTCCGCGCCACATTGGGACCGTCGTACGCCGCTGGCCCGGGCACACCCTCCTGCACCGGGATCGGATCCGGGTCGGGTTCGGGTTCGGGGTCTGGCTCGGGCTCCGTTCCCGGATCCGGTGCGACATCGCCGTTGTACGCCTCGAGCTCGGCGAGCCCGACATTGCCTGTGCCTGCCGAAACCGACGACACCGTGAACTTCAGTGACGTCGTGTTTCGGGCAGCGAACGTGATGACGGTGGCCGAGCCGTCGTTGACGAGGGCGGGCACCGTCACGGTGGAGCCATCGGAGAAGGTCAGCACTCCCCCTGTGATCCGATCCGACTCGTTCGGCCGGTCGTACAGATACACCCGATCTATCGTCTGGGCCGACGACCACGAGAGCGTCAGCCAAGCGCCAGCTCCTTCGGATCGGGTAGCCCACTCAGCCGACCAGTCGCCGGGGTAGCCGTCGACCACAGCGTCGATCGCCTGCGTCGCCGCCTGCCCCGACGCCTCCGACGATGCGAGTACTCGCGCATTGCGCGCCACGTTCGGCCCGTCGTACGCGGCGGGACCCGGCACGCCGACCTCCAGCTCTGGGATGGGAGCCGTGTACTGACGCTCGGTCCACAACGCCGCGTCGCCACTCGGGCACACCGACTCGTTGCAGAGAAGGTGGTCATGCGCCGCATAGCTGCGGATGGCCGCCGTCTTCGCCACCAACGCATCACCGGAGACGTTCACCTGCTCGGTCTGCGAGCTGTATCCGCGATAAGAGACGATGTCTCCGCCGAACCCGTCAAGGGCCGCCAGTGCGAAACGCGCGCCTGAGATGTGGTCAGCATGGTCGTACTGGCCCGACCGGGAATCCTGCACCCGCACCGTGTTGGGCGCATACGTGTCGACGATCGCGGCGATCGTGTCGATGAGTCCCTGACGCGTGTACGGGACGCCGGAGTCGACAGCAGTCATCTGATCCAGCTCGCCCTCCCACAACTGGGAAAGCGACTGCCTCCCTCTGATCGGGTACCCCTCGCCGAAGACGCCGCCGTCCGGGAGCCGAAGATACACCTCCGTGATCGAACCGGCATCCGGGCTCGTCGACACCGCCACAGACCGCCCCGCGAACGTTGCCGTGCTCGCTTGCCATGCCGCATCAGACGACAGGCCGAGCATCGTGTTGTAGGCGGCCTGGGAGCCGCGCTCGCGGCCCTGCCAGTAGTCCGCCTCGCGACCGTCGTCGCCTGCGGTCAGGAAGACGGTGACCACGCATGCACCGGCATCGATGTCGGTCATCAGATCGGGATTCATGAACAGGATGTCGTCATCCTGATGAGCCACTATGGTCGCGACTGTCGTCTCGCAATCCGCCGCAGAAGCAGACGTCGGAACCACGAGCGCTGCGAGCGTGAGCACGGCAGCGGTGGCGATCCCCAGAATGGATCGATTCGCATGCTTGAACACTGCATTCCCCAATGCATTGCGCGTACGCCTGAGCGCACGACCCCAGTATCGGCACGGACCCCAGATCCGAACCTGCTCCGAGTATGGCACGACGGGCGCTCCGCCGCTAGATCCGCGAGCCCACCGAACGCAGGATGTCGGCGTGCCTGCGCACCATATTCTTCTCGGTGAAGCGCTCCGGTACTCCCTGTGTCGCGCGGACGGAGTGCGCGGCGACCCGCAGGATCCCCTCCGAGAACGCTCGGCGATTCCTCTGATGACGCATCCGGCGCTGACGCGCCATCGCGCTCTCACTGACGTCCTCGTTCGCTCGGACGACCAGCACGCCCCGCGGGCCGCAGACGTCGACGAGCTCGCGGGCGAATCCGACTTCCGTCACGACGATCGGCAAGCCGTGCGCGATCGCTTCCACCGCCGCGATCGGTCCGCCCTCCGAGAACGAATCCAGCGCGAAGACATCCGCACCTTGGAAAAGGGTCGAGGAATCCGAATCGCCGAGGAAGTGCACCCGGTCGCCGTTCGGATGCCGTCGGCGGATGATGTCCGCACGACGCACCTCCAGCCAGCTGTTGGGCGCGCCTGCCACGACCAGCTGCAGTCGCGGATCCTGTTCGGCCGCGAGCAGGAAGGCATCGACGAGACCTGTCGGGTTCTTCTGCTCGCTGAACCGCTGGAGTCCCAGCACGATGACGTCCTCGCCGCCGAATTCGCGACCGAGCGCCCTCCCGATCGCGGCGCGCGCGGTGGCGTGCTGCTGTTCGTCGATCGTCTCAGCAGGAGGAACACCGTTCTCGACGACGAGCGCCGTCGCACCCGTGCGCTCCTCGAAGTAGTCGCGCACCGATGTGCTCACGGCGACGCTCGCGGGGGCATCGTGCAGCATCCGAGTGACTTCACCCCACACAGCTGGGGTCAGGTACGACTCCATGGCGTGGAATACGGGAACCGTGCGGGAACGCCACGGCGCGAGCGACCGCATCAGCGTCGGGTCGAGCCGGTGCAGCTGGACGACGTCCGGCCGGCGATGCGCGATATGCTCTCCGACCCGATCATGCGACACGAACGACACGTGCAGGCCGTCGTTCTCGAGCATCCGCTGCACGCGTCCGCCGGACGAGCAGACCACCTCGACGTCGAACCCCATCGATGCCAGCCCTGGGGCGAGGGTCGCGACGACCGTCTCTATCCCACCCGTGTCGAGATCGCCCGCCAGAATCATGCACGACATCGGCTCACCGGCCTCGGTCGCAACGGCTGCACCCAGCCGACGCTCGCCGGCAGCCCGCTTCTCCACGATGGGCAGGCCGCCTCTGAGCGCCAACGCTGCGAGCAGCCGATTCCAGTGCCCGAACCGATACTTCGCCGGCACGGCGTCGGTGGCCACAGTAAGCGCACGCAGAGCGACATCGGCTGCTCGCAGCCCCAACGCCGCGAACATCGCGTTTCGTAGCTCGTTCATCGCACCGGCCGTATCCGTCGCCATTCCCGCCACGCCCACGGCCAGACCAGCCCGGCGTACACCGCGACGGCCGCGAGACAGCCGATCAGGAGCGCGAGGAGGTCATGATCGATGAACGTGTGGCACACAACGGCTGCGACGATCGCGGGGATCGCCGCAGCCGTTGGCCACAGCGATCGGCGGATGAGCGGCATCACGCGGACGCCGCTCTGACGCAGGACGATCAGGTAGGCGGGGAGAACGACAGCCGCCGCGACGATGACGTGGACCCACCCTGCGCCGACGATTCCGTACGATCCGGTCGCGACGATCATGCCCATCACGAGCGTGATCAGCCATATCACCTGGATCCACAGCACCGGTTGCGCGCGTCCTCGCGCATAGAGGAATCCGGTGAAGATATCGAAGACCACCCGCAGCGCACCGTATATCCCGAGCGCTGCGAGCACGGGGGCTGCTGCCAGCCATCTGTCCCCGTACAGCACGCTGATCAGCGGTGCGCTCAGCACGGCGAGCACGCCACCCGCCGGCAGCGCGCCGGCCCAGCCGATCGCGACGACCGTGGCCAGTCCGCCGGACGGGCCGTCAGCGCGGGAGAAGTACGGCATGGAGATGGCGCGCACACTCTGCGAGAGAGCATTCATCGGCCAGCTCGAGATGTTGAACGCGAGCACGTAGTACCCGAGAGCCGTTACCCCGACCATCCTCGCCAGGATCACGTTGTCGACGTTCAGCAGTCCCCACGCGAGCAGGTTGGCCGTCGCGATCGGAACGCCGAACGCAAGGATCGGCTTGAGCCGTGTGCGATCCAGACCATAGCGCGGACGCACGCGTGCGAGGAAGAACTGCATCGTCGACGACACGACCTGCGCGGCGACGCGCCCCAGTGCCAGTGCCATCACCCCGAAGCCGAAGAAGATCAGGACGAGGGTGACCGTGGTCGACACGACGAAGTCCACCGCCCCCACCAGGAACATCGCCCGCTGCTGGAATCGACGCATCAGCATCGAGTACGGCACGAGACTGATGCTTCCGAGCACGAGGGTGAAAGCGAGGACCGAGATGGCGGGCGCCGCCTCCGGGCTTCCCAGCAGTCCCGCCACCGAGGTACTCGTGGCAGCCGTTATAAGCGTCATCGTCGCGCCGCTCACGAGCCCGAGCGTCGCGATGGTCGGTGCGATCTTCTCCGGTTCCTCCGACCGGATCAAGTCCGACGACAGGCCGAGGTCTGAGACTGTAGACAGGACCGACTGCACAGTGAGCGCGACGGCATACACTCCGAATTGCTCAGGCGTCAGCAGCCGGGCGAGTACGATCCCGACGACGAGGCTTCCCAGCCGCAGAACGATCGAGCTGACAGCGCTCCACGCCGCGCCGCGAGCCGCGGTCATCTTCAGAGACTGCTCAGTGCCGGTCATCGTGAATCCTCACGCTCTGCAGCGGCAGCGACGAGCAGCCGCAGTAGTCCGTCCGCCGCGATCGTCGCGCCGAGCTCGTTGAGATGTCCACCATCGCTTGTGTACTCATCGCAGATGCTGTGATACGGATCTCCTTCTTCGGTCTCTCGCGTCTCGGAGCGTCCGTCCGCGCACGTCGATACGACAGAGGCCAGGTCGTACAGCCGACCTGTCGGCCCGTAGTGATCCCTCATGAGTGTGTTGAACCGCTCGATGGCGGCGTTGTTCTCCGGCTGCCATCCCGTGACCGAGACAGTGACGTGCAGGAACGCGACTTGCGGGTAGTCGGATTCGAGCCGATCCATCATCGAACGATAGGAGTCGAAGAGGTGCTGCACATCGGTGTCCGCCACGACGTCGACGTAGCCGAGTTTCATGACCGTGATGTCGGCGTTCGCGCCGACTCCTTCGATGCGCACCCAGCGATCGAAGTCGCGCAGCTTGGACTGCGGGTCCTCGGTCTGATCGAGCCAGTGGTCGCCGAAGCCGCCCCCGGTCGCGGGGAGCCCCACATCCACGCGCGGCGGCTCGAGCTCCAGCCGCCGGTACACGGCCGGGAAGCCGTCCTCGACGATGTTCCCGCCCACCGAACGATGAGCGAAAAAAATCCGTACCTGCCGCAGCGACTCCAGTCCGACAGCATCGAGTTCGGGCAACGGATCCGGCGTCGCCACTGAGTTCGGCTCGACCGATGCCTGGGGCGCCGACGGTTCCGGCACCGACTCAGCCGACGCGCCTGTCCCCGCGGCCTCTATGTCCCCGGTGCACCCCACCAGCACGAACACGGCCGCAAGCAGCGCCGCGATCTTCGCACTGGGATGCCTCCGCGCTCGCGATTCGATGCTCATCAGCTCACCAGTGGTCCGAGCATCGCCCGGTTGTCGTAGTCCTGCGCCACCACGCGCCCCGGCACCCCGGCGACGAGGGCATGCGCCGGCACATCGCGCGACAGCACAGCCCCGGCCGAGACCGTCGCCCCGTCGCCGATCCGGATCGCTCCCGTGATCACAGCGCCCGGGCCGATCCACACGTCGTCGCCGATCGCGGGGAGCCCCTGGTCGCCGCCGGCGACTCTCTGCCCGATCGTCACGTTCTGGTGGATCACGACATTCTTGCCGATCGTCGCCCCACCGATGATGACGCCGGTGCGGTGCATGAGCAGGAACCCGCGGCCGATCTCGGCGTGCACAGAGATATCGCAATGGTGCAGGTGTGTGATCCACCGGTTCCAGATCCGGTGGATCACCGTGAACACGAATCCGGCGAACCGGGAACGGCGGCCCGCACGCAGGGCGAACCGGCCGAACCGATAGCACGCGACGCTGTGCAGCTCCGAGTTCGAGATCACGAACGCGAGCTTGCGCCCGAGCGGCGTCCGAGCGCCGTCGAGCAGGCTCGCTAACATCCGTGTCGTATCGGCGGCGAGAGATCCCGCCGCAATCGTCGTCGACATCGCGACGTCAGACGCGCCCTCAGGCGGTCTTCACCGAGACGAACCGGATGAGGTTCTCGATCGAGTCGAGGTTCTCGGGAACCGACTCGGTGTCCTCGACGCGAACGTCGAACTCGCTCTCGAGGAACTCGATGAGCTCGAGCACCCCCGTCGAATCGATCACGCCGGACTGCAGCAGCGATTCCTGCCGAGACGGCATCCGTCCGCTGTCTCCGAACAGGAAGCTGTTCAGAATGAATTCTTCGATGCGCCCATCGATCGTGAGCATGCTCTCCCCTATCCCCATCGCGGTGCGAGCCGATCTTCCCCGTGATGATCGGCCCTCGTGTCCCCAGACCCGCGTGCTCTATTGTGCTTAGCATCGGCCAGACGCCGTGCCCGCACAGCCAGAAGGATACTCCATGAACGTCGCAGTGCGGGCACGAATCGTCGCGTCACCGGTGGAGCACTGACATGTGCGGGATCTGCGGGGTCTTCGACCCCGTCACGACGACCCCACCGGACCTCATCCTGCGGATGATGACCGCGATCGCCCATCGCGGCCCCGACGGCAGCGGATACTTCCGCGACGACACCACGGCTCTCGGCCACACGCGCCTGGCGATCATCGACGTCGACGGCGGCGTCCAGCCGATGACCGGCGAGCACGAACGGGTCTGGCTGGTGTTCAACGGCGAGATCTTCAACTACGTCGAACTCGCCGACGAGCTGCGCAGCCGGGGTCACCGGTTCCGTACAGCCAGCGACACCGAAGTGATCGTGCACGCCTGGGAGGAGTGGGGTCCGGACTGCTTCCGCCGCTTCAACGGACAATGGGCCATCGCCCTGTGGGATCGCCGTGCGCGCGAGCTGATCCTGTCGCGCGATCGCTACGGCATCCAGCCGCTGTACTACACCCGCTCCGGCAGCAGGGTGTTGTTCGCGTCGGAGATCAAATCGCTGTTCAGCGACCTGACGGTCACCCGCGAACTCGACCCCGATGGGATCGACGACCTGCTCACCGCCTGGTCGCCGGTCGCACCGCGCACATTGTTCACCGGCATCCGTCAGGTCGTCCCCGGCACGTATCTGCAAATCGACGAGCACGGCGTCACATCGCACATGTACTGGGAGCCGGCGTTTCCCGACCGCGGCGCGGAACCGGCTCGCGACCTCCAGCACAACACCGAGCGTCTTCGCGAGGCGGTCATCGACGCGACCCGGCTGCGGTTCCAGCGCAGCGACGTCCCGGTCGGCGCCTACCTTTCCGGCGGCATCGATTCAGCGGTCACAGCAGCGGTCATCACCGAGTTCGCCGATGCCGATGTGCACACGTTCTCACTGCGGTTCACCGACGCCGAGTACGACGAGGGCCACTACCAGCGGCTGATGCGGCAGCGTCTGGGCACCGTTCATCGCGAGGTCGCCGTCACGGGAGAAGACATCGCCGAGGCACTGCCCCGAGCGGTATGGCACGCCGAGAGCGCGTTCCTGCGCTCGGCACCCGCGCCGATGATGCTGCTCTCGCAGCTCGTACGAGACGAGGGGTACAAGGTCGTCGTCACCGGAGAGGGAGCCGATGAGGTGCTCGCCGGGTACGACATCTTCCGCGAGGCCAAGGTGCGGGCCCTCATGGCGGAGGAACCGGATGCCGCGGTGCGCGCCGAGCTGACCGAGCAGCTGTACCCGTGGATGCGCCGCTCGCCCGGACAGGTGCCCGCGTTCGCCGAGAGTTTCTTCAACCGCCCCTTCGCCCCAAACGACCTCGGCGTATCGCACCGCACGCGCTGGGTGACGACGGCATCCATCGCATCCATGCTGCATCCCGACCGCCGCGCGAGCGGGTCGGCCGACCGGATCCTCGCCGACATGCCCACAGGGGCCGCGCGCTGGGATCCGCTTTCCCGTGCGCAGTGGCTGGAAATGCGGACGCTGCTGTCGGGATACCTGCTCTCGTCCCAAGGGGACCGAATGCTGATGGCGAACTCCGTGGAGGGGCGATTCCCGTTCCTCGACCATCGCGTCTTCGACATCGCCGCCGCCGCTCCCGCCGAGCACAAGCTGCATGGTCTCGACGAGAAGCACTTGCTCAAGCGCGCCTTCGCCGATCTCATCCCCGCCGAGATCATCGATCGGCCGAAGCAGCCCTATCGCGCACCGGACGCGGCGAGTATCTTCTTGACTGATGCCCCCGACTGGGTGGCCGATGCGACCTCGCCCGGCGAGATCGTTGCGGCGGGCATCTGGAACCCCCGCGCGGTGGAGCTTCTGATGCAGAAGGGGCGCCGGGCTGAGGGACGCGGAATGGGGAACACCGACAACATGCGGGTCATGGGCGTGCTGACGATGCAGCTGCTGCACCGGATGCTCGTGCGCGACTGGCGTGCGCCGGAGCCGCTGCCGCCGCGACCGGTCGTGACCTTCGACCGGACGAGTGGGAATCCAGCTGGGGAGTGGACATGACCGAGTTCAGCACGGAGAGCCTCGCGATCGACGAAGAAGCCGAGACCGAGCGCATCGGCGAGCGCATCCGCCGCTATCTCTCGGCCTCGCGACGCAAGGGGATCGTCGTCGCCGTCTCGGGCGGCATCGACTCGAGCGTGGTCGCGGCGTTGAGTGTTCGCGCCCTGGGGCCAGAGCGCGTATTCGCCCTGCACCTGCCCGAGCGGGAGTCGTCAGAGAACACGATCTCGTACAGCACCGAGCTGACCGACGCGCTGGGAGTCGACTCCGCTGAGGAGAACATCACGCCGATCCTCACCGCCGCCGGGTGCTACCAGCGCCGTGACGATGCGATCCGCTCGGTCATCCCCGAGTACGGCCCGGGCTGGGCGTCGAAGATCGTGCTGCCCAGCGTCATCGACTCCGACGCGCTCCGGCTGTTCTCCGTGGTCGCGCAGTCGCCGGACGGCGAACAGGTCAGCGCGCGCCTCACGGCATCCGCGTATCTCGAGATCGTCGCAGCATCCAACTTCAAACAGCGCACGCGCAAGATGCTGGAGTACTACCACGCCGACCGGCTGAACTACGCCGTCGCCGGCACGCCGAACCGCCTCGAGTACGACCAGGGGTTCTTCGTCAAGCTCGGCGACGGAGCGGCCGACATCAAGCCGATCGCCCACCTCTACAAGACCCAGGTGTACGCGCTGGCGGCGTACCTCGGCGTCCCCGAGTCGATCCGAACGCGCCAGCCCACCACCGACACGTACTCGATGCCGCAGTCGCAGGAGGAGTTCTACTTCTCACTCCCCTACGCGCTCATGGACCTCTGCCTGTTCGGCCTCAACCACGGCATCGGCGCCGAGGCCGTCGCGCAGGCGGCGGATCTGAGTGCAGAGCAGGTCGAGCGCGTGTTCCGCGACATCGAGCAGAAGCGGCGCAGCACCGCCTACCTGCACGAGGCCCCGGTCCTCATCGCCCCCGTGGGCGAGGTCGAGCACCTCGATCTCACCTGAGACCGCTCGCGCGCCGTCCGCGGAGTCACCGGCGGCGACAGCCTGAGCGACCGCGACGGCTACTCCTTCGACGACCGCCGACAGGCAGACGAGCCGCGTCACTCCGGCATCCGCCGCGCGCTGCGCAAGCCAACCGTTCAGCGTCACAGACCAACCGGAGCAGCCCCGAGCTGTCACGGCGCGCGCCGTGCTGATGCGGGCCCACGGCACCGGGTCCCCCGCGCGCGAGACGCCCAGCGCCTTCCACGTCGCCTCCTTCACGGCGAAGCGCGCTCCCAGCTCGTGCGCGGCGTCGCTGGAGCGCGCGGCATCCACCCGTTCCCGTTCGGAGAACCACCGCGTCGCGAATGAACCGCTGCCCGCCCTGATGATTCGCTCGACGCGCGCCACGTCCACAAGATCGATACCGATCCCGCGGATGATCGTCTCAGGAACGGAGGTCGGCAACGATCCGGATCAGTTCTGCCGCAGCGATACGACCACCGACGTCGTTCAGGTGCCCGGCATCGGAGCTCAGCGCGGTGTTCAGCACGTGATACTCCGCCTCGTCACCGGTGCGCACAGCGGGATCGGTCTCCATCGTGGCCTCGACCGCGGCGATGTCGAACAGCCGCCCGCTCGCCGCGTACTCCTCTCGGATCAAGGTGTTGTACTGCTCGCGTGCCTGGTTGTCAGCCGGCCCCATCTGGTCGTCCGAGCCGAACAGCGCCTTGAGGTTCGTCCGCCAGCTGCGGTCCGTGGTCAGGGGCACCGTCGCGTACAGGAATGCGATGTCAGGGTGACGTCTCTCCAGATCTGCCATCAGCTCGGTGTACTCGGCGAACACGGCCTCGGCATCGGTGGATGCTGTGATGTCGGTGTAGCAGAGCTTGACGAGCGCAATCGCTGCGGCATCCCCAGCCGGCCCATCGACGAGATCGCGGAAGTCGGCGAACTTGCCGAGCGGATCTCCGTTGGCGCCGACATAGGCGTGCACCATCGCCGCGCCGCCCGGACTGTCCGATGCCTCGACGATCTGCGGGGGTTCACGACCGGCATCCCGATAGACGTTCTCGACACCGTCGAGGATGTTCATGCCGACGGACTGGTGGCCGAACAGCACACTCGTCTCGGTGAAGGCATCGAGCTGACCGCTCGTCGGCTCAGTCACGGCGACCGCCTCCGCGGGCCTGGGAACCATGAACCACACTCCGATCCCGGCGAGCGCGAGCAGCGCCGCCGATGTCACCGCCCAGCGCCATCTGCGCTTCGCCGGCCACCTGGCACCGGTGCGCTCCGACGTGATCATGCCGGCACGCTCCGATCTTCCGCAAGATCGCGCAGCCGATCGCGGACCTCGCGCTTGACGACCTTGCCGCTGCTGTTCAGCGGCAGCTGCTCGACGAACGCGACGAACTCCGGCACCATATGCTTGGGCAGCCGCGTACGGCAGTGCGCAATCAGACGCGCGGCATCCAGGTCGGAATCGGGACGCATGACGACGGCCACGGCTACGGCCTCGCCCGCCACGGAGTGCGGGACGCCGACGGCCGCCACCGAGATCACCTCCGGCAGCACCATCACCGCCGATTCCACGTCCTGGCTGGCGATGCGGATCCCCCACGACTTGATGAAGTCCTCTGCGCGGTCGACCACGTAGATGTAGCCGTCGGCGTCGATCGTGGCCAGGTCTCCGGTGCGCAGCGTCCCGCCCGGCATCTTCTCGGCCGTGCGCTGCTCGTCGAACAGGTAGCCGGGCGAGATGTTCTCCCCCGTCGCCCAGATCTCGCCCACTCCTCCGGGAGCGACATCGGCGCCCTGCTCATCGACCACGCGCAGCGTCACGCCCGGGATGCCGCGTCCGATGGATCCTGCGTGCGCGTCGAGGTCCTCCGGAGGCAGATACGACAGCCGCGCGGTCGCCTCGGTCTGCCCGTACATGACGAGCAGACGTGCACCAGGGTGCGCCGCGCGGATCTCGTCGACGATCGCAGGGGACATCCGACCTCCCGCCTGCTGGACCGTGCGGAGGTCGGGCAGTTCGCGTGTGCCGAAGGAGCTGTTGCGCATGAGCGCGTGGAAGTTCGACGGCACTCCGGCGATCGCAGTGCAACACTGCGCGGCGAGGCGCTCCACGACCGACTCCAGATAGACGAACGACGGCTGGTTCACCAGGCACGCTCCGGCACGCAGATGCGTGTGCAGCAGCGAAGCGCCGAACACATACGAGAACGGCAGGACCACCAGCATCCGGTCATCGCCGGCGATGCCCGCATAGCCGAGGATCGATTCGGTGTTCGCACGGATATTGCGATGCGTGATGCGCACCACACGAGGCGCCGCCGTCGTCCCCGAGGTGAACAGATACGCAGCGTCCTCGTCGTCGTCGACCTCGCGGATCTCCGGGCCGCCCCCGCGATCATCTCCGCGGGAAGTATCGTCAAGAATCGTATTGTCGAGCACCGCGACGTCTGCCAGCGGCCCGATCCGCCGTGCCTCCGAACCGCCGAACAGGACTGCACGGCATCCGGCGAATCGCAGGCGAGCACGGAACTCGTCCGGCGCGAGAACGGACGGCATCGGCACGCAGACGAGCCCTGCGGCGATGATGGCGAGGTACGCCGCGATCCAGAAGAAGCTGTTCGGCGCGGCGAGAGCGACAGCAGCCCCGAGAGGCAGTTCCAACTCCTCCAGCTGCGTGCCGGCCTTCGCGACGGCACCGCGCAGCTCGGCATAACTGTACGTCCGGTCCCCATCGACGAACACGGGTCTGTGGTCCTCACCCGTGCTCAGCAGATACTGCGCAGTATTCATGTCTCCCCCAGTCGGCCCGATCCCCAAAGGGCCGTTCACGACCAGATGATACGCCCGGTCACGCCGGAGCGTAAGCCTGGGCACGATCACCACGGTATCCATCAGCCCGCACACGAAGACACCGACCGCAGCGAGACGTCGTGGCCGACTTCACGCCCAGCGACGCTGCCGACGTGCAGCACGGATGCATCGAGCGATTGCGGCGCATACACCGAGATGAGAACCAGCCCGAGATCGCGAGTCGCTGGCTGGAGGCACCTCGATCGCCGGGAGGATCCCGCAACGTCATACGCTGCTCTCCCCGGTGATGCTCCTCCTCGACCGCTGGTGCTGACGAAAACTGCCGCTGTCGCGACCCTGTTCTCCTCAACGTCCGGCCAGCAGGCTGACCGCGACGACGCGCGCCTTGCGCGAAGCCAACAAACCCACGTCTTTTCCTCCCCCAGGGGTCCCCAAAACCCTGATGGTTCAGGAATGCGCTCGGTGCCTCCCCAGGAAAGGCCCCGCCTCATTCCGTCCCCGCTTGCCCGAGGTTCGGATTACGTTCGGTGCAAGCGCGGTAAGCGTATTCGCGCGCCCGGACACCAACAAGATCACGAGAAAGACTCGTTACATTTCCGTGACCTTGGCCTATCGGGGCGAGCGCTCCGCTTGGTATACGACTCGCTTTTCTCCCCGATCAGCGCGGATTAAAGCGCGAGCCGCTCCTTGACCACGCCGGCGAGCCTGTCGGCGTACGCCTGAGCGGATTCCGCATCCGCCGCTTCGACCATGACACGGACGAGCGGCTCGGTCCCGGACTTGCGCAACAGGACCCGACCGGAGTCTCCGAGCTCGCGCTCGACAGCGGCGACGGCATCCTGCACGACCGCGTCGTCCGCGACGCGGTCCTTGTCGACGCCGCGCACATTGACGAGCACCTGCGGGTACACGGTCATGACGGCGGCGAGCTCTGCGAGCGACTTCTTCCTGTGCGCCATCTCGGCGACCAGGTGAAGTCCGGTGAGGACGCCGTCGCCCGTCGTCGCGAACTCGCTCATGATGACGTGGCCCGATTGCTCGCCGCCCAGGGCGAAGCCGTTAGCATTCATGTCCTCGAGCACGTAGCGGTCGCCGACCGCCGTCTGCCGCACGGTGATCCCGTGCTCCGCCATGGCACGATGCAGGCCGAGGTTGCTCATGACCGTGGCGACGAGCGTGTCCTCGACGAGGTGACCGCGCTCCTTCATGGCCACCGCGAGGATCGCCATGATCTGGTCGCCGTCAATGATGTTCCCCTCGGCATCCACGGCGAGGCAGCGGTCGGCGTCGCCGTCATGAGCAATGCCGACATCCGCGCCCAGGCGGACGACAGCCTCGGCGAGGTTGCCCAGGTGGGTGGAGCCGACGCCGTCGTTGATGTTGAGTCCGTCGGGGTCGGCGCCGATCACCGTGACGGTCGCGCCGGCGTCCTTGAAGGTCTCGGGCGATACCCCGGATGCTGCGCCGTGCGCGCAGTCGAGGACGACATGGATGCCGTCGAGCCCGTTCGGCAGCGAGCCGAGCAGATGGAGCTTGTAACGGTCCTCGGCATCGGAGAAGCGCTCGATGCGCCCGACGCCGGAGCCGGTGGGGAGCAGCTTCTCCCCCGCCATCGCGGCCTCGATGCGCTCCTCGACGACGTCGGGGAGCTTCACACCGCCGCGGGCGAAGATCTTGATCCCGTTGTCGGGCGCGGGGTTGTGCGACGCCGAGACCATCACGCCGAAGTCGGCGTCGTGGTCGCCGACGAGGAACGCTAGAGCCGGGGTCGGGATGACACCCGCGTCGAGCACGTCGACGCCGGATGCGGCGAGGCCGGCGGAGACGGCGGCCACGAGGAACTCACCGGAGACGCGCGGGTCGCGGGCGACGACGGCCGAAAGTCGCTTGCCCTGCGCCTTGCGCGCCTCCGCAGTGCGACCCTGGCCCAGGACGACAGCAGTCGCCTGGGCCAGGGAGAGCGCGAGATCGGCGGTGAGGATGCCGTTGGCAAGTCCTCGCACGCCGTCCGTGCCGAAGAGCGGCATCCGCGGGATCAGCGCTTCGAGTACTGAGGCGCCTTGCGGGCCTTCTTGAGACCGGCCTTCTTGCGCTCGATGACGCGAGCGTCGCGAGAGAGGAAGCCGGCCTTCTTCAGGGTCGGGCGGTTGTTCTCGACGTCGATGCCGTTGAGGGCACGGGCGATGCCGAGGCGCAGAGCACCGGCCTGGCCCGAGTCGCCACCACCCGAGATGCGCGCGATCACGTCGTACGCGCCCTCGAGGTTCAGCACCTTGAACGGGTCGTTGATCAGCTGCTGGTGCAGCTTGTTCGGGAAGTAGTCCTCGAGCGTACGGCCGTTGACCGTGATGGTGCCCGAGCCGGGGATGACGCGCACGCGGGCGATGGCCTGCTTGCGGCGACCGACGGCAGCGCCGGAGACGTTCAGCACCGGACGGGGAGCCGTCTCGGTCGCTGCGCTCTCCGGGGTGGAGGTCGAGTAGTTCTGGGGAGTGGTTTCGATGTCAGCCACGAGTATGTCCTTAGTCGTTGCGGCGCTTACTGGGCGACCTGGTCGAGGGTGTACGGCGTCGGCTGCTGCGCGGCGTGCGGGTGCTCGGCACCCGTGTAGACCTTGAGCTTCGACAGCTGCTGACGGCCCAGGCTGTTCTTGGGGAGCATGCCGCGGACGGCCTTCTCGACAGCGCGGACCGGGTTCTTCTCGAGGAGCTCGGAGTAGCTCGTCGCGGTGAGGCCGCCCGGGTAGCCCGAGTGGCGGTAGGCCATCTTCTTCTGGAGCTTCTGGCCGGTCAGGGCGACCTTGTCAGCGTTGACGATGACGACGAAGTCGCCGGTGTCGACGTGGTTGGCGAAGGTCGGCTTGTGCTTGCCGCGCAGGAGCGCTGCGGCGTGCGAGGCCAGACGGCCGAGAACGACGTCAGTGGCGTCGATGACGACCCAGTCACGCTGGACCTGCCCGGTCTTCGGGGTGTATGTGCGCGTCACAATAGTGCTGCTTTCTTGATCGAACGGAGAGGTTCGTGAATCCCACTCCGGGGTGGTTCTCTTCGAGACTCGCTGAGCTGTCGAAGCGGAACACGCCAGTGGAGGGCTCACGTTCGCGGTGCACGCAGTCGGCACCAAAGCGATAGCTTACGGCATCCAGCCCGCCTGCGCCAATCGTCCGCCCGGCCTGCTCCCTACTCCGGGAACGGAATGCGCGGCGCGCGACCGGTCGGTGCCTTGTCGAAGTCCTTCTCGGCGCGGATGCGGTCCTTCTCGATCTGCTCGAGCGCGATCTCTACTGACCGCGCGAACACGTCTCCTCCGGCCTTGCCGGGATGGATGCCGTCGCCGGCGAGCAGGTCCTCGTGAGGCGCGATGTCTCCCGACCAGTCCGCCACCCAGACGTGCCGGTGCCGTGCGGCGAAGGTCTCGAGCTCGGCGTTCACGCCGGGGATCCAGTCGCGCGGCGCATGCGCGTTGACGAGGATGAGGTTGCGGTCGGGTCCGGCGATCCGCGACATCTGCTCGAGCACATCGTCGTCGACGGGTCCGTTCGTGCCGAGCGCGACGACGACGTTCTGCCGAAGCGCTCCCGCGTCCTCCAGGTGCTGGAGGATCTCGGGGCCCGCCCACACCGAACGCGACACCTCGGCATCGACCTCGATCCCAGGGAACTCCTCGAGCAATGACGGCGCGGATGCGAGCATGACCGAGTCGCCGACCGCGGTGATCTCCCCGCCCTCGGGGACCGCGATCTTCTCCGGAGCGGGCCCAGGCGCGGGGGTCTCGGCCGACTTCAGCGCATCCTCTCCGCGCCCGATCGCCGCCGCTGCGGTGGTCGTGTGCGGCGCGTTCACGATCGCGGCGGTCGTACCGCCGACCCCGACGAGCGCGACCACCAGAGCACCGACGCCGACGAACCGGCTCACCGGCCCGCCGGCGATCCGGCGGCCGAGCCCGCGCAGCGCGTGCCGGAACCCGTAACGGCGGAACGGCGTCTCCACGAACCGGTACGACACCGCCGCCGCGCCCACCGACAGTACGAGCGCCGTCACTCCCGCCCACACCGGAACACCCGCCTCGGGTCCGAAGCCCTGCGTGGCGATGAGCGTCAGGACGAGCACGGGCCAGTGCCACAGGTAGATGCCGTACGAGCGATCGCCGACCCACTTCAGCGGCTGCACGTCGAGCGCACGGCCGAACCACGACCCCGGCAGCACACCGGCGAAGATCGCGAGCGCCGACCCGCCGCCGGCCAGCAGGAGCGTGCCGGGGAACGTCCCGGCATCCTGACTCTCCGGCATCAGCGCGGCTGCGACGATAGCGCCGAGCCCCAGCAGTCCGATGAGCAGCGAGCCCGCACGCGCCGGGCGCGAGCTCATCCATGCCCGCTCCGGCATATTCGCGGTGGCCAGCGCCAGCGCGATGCCGATCAGCAGCCCGAACGCGTGCGCGTCCGTGCCGAAGTACGCGCGCGTGACCTCGCCTCCTGCGACGAGCTGTGCCATCCACCACGCCGAGCCGCCGCCGGCGACGAGCACGAGTGCGACGCGCGCCCAGCGCCCGGGGATCAGCAGCACGAGCGGCAGCAGCAGCGGCCACACGACGTAGAACTGCTCCTCCACCGCGAGCGACCAGAAGTTGCGGAACAGCTCGGGCGCCGTCGCGGCGAAGTAGTCGGTGCCGTCTGCGACGGCCAGCCAGTTGTAGCTGAAGGTCGCAGCACCCAGCACCTGGCGCCCCATGCCGACAAGCAGATCGCCGCCGAGCATCCATGCGGCCGTCGCGCACACCGTGACCACCACGGCGAGTGCGGGCAGCAGCCGGCGCGCGCGCCGCCTCCAGAAGTCGACGAGCCGGCGCGGCGAGCCCAGCCGCCCGAGCCGGGACGGGCGGAGCAGCAGCGAGGTGATGAGGAACCCGCTGATCACGAAGAAGACGTCGACGCCGACGAATCCGCCGACGAGCGGCAGTCCGGGGAACAGGTGGTAGGCGACCACCAGGGTCACGGCAACCGCGCGCAGGCCGTCGAGGCCCGCGAATCGTGTCGGTGTCGTCTGGTTCTGCATGTCTCGGAAGTCGCGCCGCGGCTCGCAGCCGGGCGAAGTCAAAGCTCCAGTTTAGGCTGGGCACGTGAGAATCCGCTTGGACATCGCCTACGACGGCACGAACTTCCGCGGGTGGGCGAAGCAGCCCGGCTTGAGGACGGTTCAGGGCACGCTCGAGGCGGCTCTCGCACGGATCGTCGGATCGGATGTGCAGTTCGTCGTCGCCGGGCGGACGGATGCCGGGGTGCACGCCGCCGGCCAGGTCGCGCACGTCGATCTCGATGAGGCGCAGTGGGCTCGCGTCGAGGCGCGACACGGGCGAGCCGCCACGGACCCCGCAGGATCGATCGCCGCCCGCATGCGCGGAGTCCTCGGCGCGTACCCGGATGCCACGGTGCATCGATCGTCGCTTGCACCGCAGGGCTTCGACGCGCGCTTCTCCGCGGTCTGGCGACGCTACCGGTACCGACTGGCTGACGATGCGGCCGGGTTCGATCCGGCACGGCGCCTCGACACCACGAGCATCCGCGGCTCGCTGGACGTTCAGGCCATGGATGCCGCCGCACGCTCCCTCATCGGCCTGCACGACTTCGCCGCGTACTGCAAGGCTCGCGAGGAGGCGACGACGATCCGCACGCTCCTGGACTACCGGTGGACCCGGGATGCCGACGGCGTCCTGGTCGCCGAGGTCAAGGCCGATGCGTTCTGCCACAGCATGGTCCGCGCGCTGGTCGGGGCGTGCGCGGCCGTCGGCGAAGGACGTCTCGGCGAGGGCGATCTCGTCGTTCTGCGCGACGCCCTGCAGCGCACGAGCGAGTTCAAGGTGCTAGCCGCGCGCGGCCTCACGCTCACCGAGGTCGGGTACCCCGCCCACGACCTGCTCGCCGCGCGCGCCGAGCAGACGCGGGCGCGGCGGGACTCCGAGTAGACGAGTTCACAGAATCGACACCACAGGCTCAGGTGGGCGCAGTAGCGTGGCGATGATGAAGGTCATCTCCTACAACCTGCGCAAGCATCGAGCCGCCACAGAGCTCGAGGAGCTCGTCGAGCAGCACGAGCCCGATCTGCTGTGCCTGCAGGAGTGCGACGTCTCCGCCCTCCCCGACGAGATCGGCGGCCTGACGCTCGCCGACGCCACCCAGGGCAATCGCCTCGGTCTTGCGCTCTACTACCGGACGAACCTGTTCCGCCTGCAGGACATCCGCACGATCGGGCTGAAGAAGTCGCTGCACGACATGATGCTCAAGCCCGCCCACGAGCGCGTTCTCGGTGTGCGGCTGCAGGACATCGACAACGGCAGAGAGCTCATCGTCGCGTCGTTCCACGCCGCACCGCTGACCGCGCTGAACTCGCTGCGCCGCACGCAGATCCGTGCGGCACTGACCGAGCTCGAGATGATGGGACCGGGCCTTCCCGTTCTCATGGTCGGCGACTACAACTACCCGGTCTTCAAGGAGAACCTCGGGCAGACCGTGCGCGATCACGGGTACGCACTGACGCTCAGCGACGAGCGCACCTACACGCGGTACCGCGTGTTCAAGGGGCACTACGACTTCGCGACGTCGGACGGATTCACGATCGATCGCATCGAGACTTTGCCGCAGCGATCGAGCGATCACCGGCCGATCCTCGTCACCGCCGACGCCACCTGAGCGGCGGCGAGTGCGGTCGCGTCAGCGCTCGACGAGAATCCCGTCCTCGTCGGCATACAGGCGCTTGCCCACCGCGAAGGCCACTCCCCCGAACTCGAGGTCGACGTCGACCTCTCCGGCGCCGAGCTTGGCGCTCTTGCGCGGATTCGTGCCGAGCGCCTTCACGCCGAGGTCGAGGCCGCCGATGGCGACACTGTCGCGGATCGCGCCGTGGATCACGACGCCCGCCCAGCCGTTTGCGACGGCCGACTCGGCGATCATGTCGCCCATGAGCGCGGTGTTCAGCGATCCTGAGCCGTCGATCACGAGCACGGCGCCGTCGCCCGGCGTCGCAAGGGTCGACTTCACGAGCGCGTTGTCCTCGAGGCAGCGGATCGTGCGGATCGGCCCCTGGAACGCCGTCCGGCCCCCGAAGTCGCGGAACTGCATCGGCACCGACTGGAGGTCGTCGCCGAACTCGTCGTAGAGGTCTGCGGTGGCTTGGGTCATGTGGCCATCCTTGCACGGCGCCGCTTCGGCAACCGTCGACGGAAATACCCCCAGGGGGTACTATAGTTGTGGTCGACGAACGAAAGGAAGTCTTCCCATGAGCACCACTGAGTCCATGAGCACCGCTGAGTACCAGGTGACCGGCATGACCTGCGGCCACTGCGAGATGTCCGTGCGCGAAGAGGTCGGCCAGATCGCCGGCGTCGACCAGATCGAGGTCAGCGCGCAGACCGGCAGGCTCGTCGTGACGGCATCCGCTCCGCTCGATGACGCAGCGGTCCTCGCGGCTGTCGACGAGGCCGGATACTCCGCCGTCCGCGCCTGACCCGCCGTACCCGCACCCCCAGAGCCCCGACCGGAAAGCAGCACCATGAGCAGCGTCGAACTCGAGATCGGCGGCATGACCTGCGCCTCGTGCGCGACGCGCATCGAGCGCAAGCTGAACAAGCTCGACGGCATCGAGGCGACGGTCAACTACGCCACCGAGAAGGCGAGGGTCACCGCGCCCGCCGGCTTCGACACGGCGCTGCTCATCGACGAGGTCGAGAAGGCCGGGTACTCCGCGCAGCTGCCCGCCACGCAGCCGGATGCGACGGACGAGGCCGACGACCCCGAACTGCGCTCACTCCGCCAGCGGCTGTTCATCTCGATCGCCCTCGCGGTGCCGGTGATCCTCATGGCGATGATCCCGCCGCTGCAGTTCACGTACTGGCAGTGGGCGTCGCTCGCCCTGGCCGCGCCGGTGATCGTGTGGGGCGGCTGGCCGTTCCACCGCGCCGCGTGGACGAACCTCCGTCACGGCGCGGCGACCATGGACACCCTGATCTCGATGGGCACGATCGCCGCTTTCGGCTGGTCGCTGTACGCGCTGTTCTTCGGAACCGCCGGGATGCCGGGCATGACCCACCCGTTCGAGTTCACCCTGTCGCGCTCCGACGGGGCGTCGAACATCTACCTCGAGGTCGCGGCCGGAGTGACGATGTTCATCCTGGCGGGGCGGTACTTCGAGAAGCGGGCCAAGCGTCAGGCGGGGTCGGCGCTGCGTGCTCTCCTCGAGCTCGGCGCGAAGGACGTGTCGGTGGTGCGCGACGGCGTCGAAGCGCTGATCCCGATCGAGCAGCTGCGAGTCGGCGACGCGTTCGTCGTGCGTCCCGGCGAGAAGATCGCCACCGACGGCGTCGTCATCGAGGGGCATTCGGCCGTCGACGCCTCGATGCTCACAGGTGAGTCCGTCCCCGTCGAGGTCGGCGAGGGGGATGCCGTCACCGGCGCGACCGTGAACGCCAGCGGCCGCCTGATCGTGCGCGCGACGAGGATCGGCGCGGACACTCAGCTCGCGCAGATGGCGCAGCTGGTGGAGGACGCGCAGACCGGCAAGGCCGAGGTGCAGCGCCTGGCGGACCGCATCTCGGGCGTCTTCGTCCCAATCGTCCTCGTGGTCGCGCTCGCGGCTCTCGTCGGCTGGATCGTCGCGGGATTCGGGTTGTCCGCGGCCTTCACCGCCGCCGTCGCCGTGCTCGTGATCGCGTGCCCGTGCGCGCTCGGGCTCGCGACGCCCACCGCCCTGCTGGTCGGCACCGGCCGTGGCGCACAGCTGGGCATTCTCATCAAGGGGCCCGAGGTCCTCGAGTCCACGCGCAAGGTCGACACGGTCGTCCTCGACAAGACGGGCACGGTCACATCCGGTCGCATGGCCCTCGCAGGCGTGATCACCGAGGACGGCGTGGATGCCGCGGAGCTCGTGCGACTGGCCGGAGCGGTCGAGCACGCGTCCGAGCATCCGATCGCGAAAGCGATCGCCGCGGCGTCCACTCGACTCCCGGCCGTCACCGACTTCACGAACGTCGAGGGCAAGGGCGTGCAGGGCGTCGCAGACGGCCACAGCATCGTCGTCGGCCGCGAGTCGCTGCTCGCCGACTGGGGCCTGGCGCTCTCCCCCGAGGTCGCGGTCGCGAAGGAGCGGGCCGAGAGCGAGGGCAAGACCGTGGTCGTCGCAGGCTGGGACGGCGCAGCCCGCGGCATCCTCGTCGTCGCCGACACCGTGAAGCCCACCAGCGCGGAGGCGATCAGAGGTCTGCGCGCACTCGGTCTCCGCCCGATCCTGCTGACCGGCGACAACGCCGCCGCCGCTCGTCGCATCGCCGCCGAAGTCGGGATCGACGAGGTGATCGCCGAGGTGCTGCCTCAGGACAAGGTCGCCGTCGTGCAGCGCCTGCAGTCCGAGGGCCGAGTGGTCGCGATGGTCGGCGACGGCATCAACGACGCCCCGGCGCTGGCGCAGTCCGACCTGGGAATGGCGATGGGAACCGGCACGGATGTCGCTATCGAGGCATCCGACATCGCGCTCGTCCGCGGCGACCTGCGCAGCGCAGTCGATGCGATCCGCCTGTCGCGCCGAACGCTCGGCACCATCAAGACGAACCTCTTCTGGGCCTTCGCCTACAACGTCGCCGCCATTCCGGTCGCCGCCCTCGGGATGCTGAACCCGATGCTCGCCGGAGCCGCCATGGCCCTGTCCAGCGTGTTCGTAGTGGGGAACAGCCTGCGGCTGCGCGCGTTCCAGTAGGCGACGCGCCTCACATCCGCGCGTAGCGGGCGCGGGCGAAGCAGAACAGCCCGTACAGGATCAGGCCGGCCCCGACGCCCCACAGGATGACGACGCCGAACGGGAGTCCGGCGAGCGCTCGGAGTGCCGCATCCAGACCTCCGGCAGCTTCGGGGTCGTGCATGAGCGCCGCGACGACGAAAAGGATTCCGGTCACGCCGACGGCGATCCCCTTGGCGACGTATCCGACGACGCCGAGCGTCAGGATGCCCGTGCGCCCCGCGCCGGTGGCAAGATCGAGGTCCTCCTCGAACGCGCGCGTGATTCCGCGCACGACGAAGGCGATGCCGATCCCTGTCACCACGAGTCCGATCGCGACGAGCAGTGCGACGCCCGCCGGCACCGCGAGCAGGCGCGCACTGAGCGATTGCGAGGACTCCGATGAGTCGGACCGGCCGCCGAGGGCGTAGACCAGCGCGGTGCCTGAGATGGCGAGGTAGGTGATAGCGGTCCCGATGAACTTCACCCGATGCGCCCATCTCTTCCGGCTGTCGGGGTCGCGTTCGAGGAAGATCTCCGCGACCTGCCAGGCGGCGAGCGCTGCGAGCCCGATGACGATGCCCCACAGCAGAACGACACCGAACGGAGACTTCTGAATCTGCGCCAGGGCGCCACCCTGGTCGGCCTTCCCGCCGCCGCCCGTGGCGATCGAAATCGCGATGATCCCGATCAGCAGGTGCAGCAGGCCGAGGACCACGTAGCCGATACGGGCGAGGACGCGGAAAGCCGTGGAGTCCTGCGCCGCGCGGACGGTGGATGCGGCCGATGCGTTCGTGTTCATGGGTTCGCCACCCTTTCGATCGATGATGCACGGGCGGACCGGCCGGCTGCACGGGCGGCGCGCCGATCGCGGACCACTTCGACGGCCACCCACACGAGCGCGGCGACGGCGACGCCCTCGAGCAGCCCGCCGACCACGTCAGAGAGCCAGTGGGCGCGCAGGGAGGTGCGGCTCCACATCATCGCGACGATCCACCCGGCGGCCGGCGCCCAGGCGTACCAGCGCCACACGTGCGAGCGCCGCGGCACGAGGCACAGTGTGAGGGAGACGGTCGTGGCGACCGCTGTGTGCCCCGAAGGGAACGAGGTCGGGATGCTCTCGGCGAGCGAGGTCTCCGGCCGCTCGCGACCGGCGATCCCCGCGACGAGGCCGACGACGCGGCCGCGTGAGGTCGAGACCCGGGAGGAGCCCATCTCAGTCGTCGTCCTTCTCGTTGCCGTTGTTGTTCTTGTTGCCCTTGTTGCCGCTGTTGTCCTTGTTGGCGTTGTCGTTCTTCTTGCCGTTGTTGTCCTCGTCGTCATCGTTCGAGGTGGTCTGCTCCGTGGGGGCGACCGTCTCGGTGATCGCCGTGTCGTCCTCGGGGACGGCGGATGCCGCCTCGAGATCCGCGCGAACCAGGCCGATCGACTGCTGGATGATCACAGCCCGCTCGGCGCTGATCTGCCCGTCCTTGCGCGCCTGAACAGCCTCCGCTTCGAGCGCGTCGAGCTCCGCCATCGCGGCGGTGCGGTCGGCGGCATCCGCCGCCTGGGCGATGGCGACCACGCGGGCCTGCCACCCCTCGCTGGTCTGCGCGTCGAGACCGGCCCCACCGGTCGAGCACCCGGTGATCATCAGACCGACCGCGATGATCGCGGCAGCAACGGCCGTGCGCACGCGGCCGCTCACGGAGACACCGCATCCAGCAGCTGTTGCATATGAGCGGCGAGCGGCTCCTCGAGCGCGGGAAGCACGGGTCGCGTCGACGGTTCGTCCTTCGGTGCGTTCCAGAGCGCGACCGCGCCGATCAGCAGGATCACGGCGGCACCGGAGATCGCGGCGATCACAGGAGGTCGAAGCCATTGCGGCCGCCGGCGACGCCGCCCTGGCGCCTGCTGCGGCTCAAGGACGGCGGTCTGCGCGAGCGTCGGTTCGAGCGCTGCGGTTTCGGCGTCAGCATCCATTGCACGGGTCGAGCCCGTCTGGAAATCCCCCACGGCGGCGACCGCGGATGCTGTACCCTGCATGGCTGCCGCCGGGTGCGCGACCGTCGCCTCCGGATCCGTGGAGACTGCAGGCACGGGCGCCAGCTCGCCGACCCGCAGCACGACATCGATGGCGCTGGGACGATCCGCGGGCTCGCGCGCGGTCATCGCAAGGAGAAGGGCCGCCCACTCGCCGCCGACGGATGACGGGATGACGGGATCTTGAGCCAGCCGCGCGACGATGGCCTCCCGCAGCCCGTCGTGTGCGAACGCCCGCTCGCCGGTGAGGGCTTCGAGCATGACGAGCCCGAGCGCGTAGATGTCGGATGCCGGTTGCGGGGCGGCACCGGTGACCTGCTCGGGGCTCAGGTACGCGGCGGAGCCGATGATCGTGCCCGGCGTCGTGAGGCGCGTGGTGTCTATGAGGTGGGCGATCCCGAAGTCGGCGAGCTTGGCGTGGAACTCCTCGCCGGGCACGCTCGACGCACGCAGCAGCACGTTGCCGGGCTTGACGTCGCGGTGCACGATGCCGGCCGAGTGCACCGCGTGCAGCCCTTCGGCGAGGTCGCGCGCTATGCGTACGGCCGTCTTATGCGACAGCGGTCCGGTGTGCAGACGTGCCTGCAGGGTCGGCCCGTCGACGTACTCCATCACGAGATAGCGGGGCTCGCCTCCGATATGGGCGTCGTAGAGAGTGACGAGGGCGGGGTGGTTGAGGCTGGCGAGGAGCTGGGTCTCGGATGTCGTGCGCTCGACATCCGTGGCGCCATCGCGGAACACCTTCACGGCGACAGTGCGGCCGAGCTGGGTGTCGTGCGCCTGATAGACGACACCCATTCCGCCCTCGCCGAGCCGACGGGCGAACTCGTACCGATCGCCCAGCAGTCGCCCTGTGAGGTCACCGGCATGCGAGACGTCGCGTTCCGCCGTCATCCCCACCCCTCCTCGAAGATCGCTGACACGGTCATCCGAACAAGGATACGTGCGGACCTCGGGACGTCGGTGCCGGAACGGCGAATGCCGCGGCGGAGCCCGTCCCGGTGAGCAGGTTCTCCCAGAACTCAGAGAAGTCGGCGTACTCGGTGGTGACGGCGAGAGTCGTCTCCACCTGCTCGAAGCGAAATCTGGCCACGCAGAAACCCCCGGAAATCCGGGGGTCCTGGTCTGTAGCAGGAGCGGGGCTTGAACCCGCGACCTCACGTCAATGGCGCAGGGCGCCGGTTCCCCTCGATACCACTGTTTTCTAAGCACTCAGCAACGGTTGCTACTGGTTCCCACGAGTATATACACGGACACAAAACGGATTTCCGGACACAAAACGGACGAGTTCGAGAACCGCCGGCAGGCCCGACTCGAGCAATTACCCCGACGGGTCCCGCCGGGCCGACACGAGGTAGGCTGTTGTCGTATCCGGCAACATTGGCAGGAAGGGGATCATCGATGAGCATTGCCACGAGCCTCCGGCGCGCACGCTTGAACTCCGGCGTCAGCCTGCGCCACACCGCCACCGCGGCCGGTGTCGGCGCATCCAGCCTCTCCAACATCGAGAGCGGCCGGCGCGAGCCCACGTCTGGGACCGTGGAGCGGATCGCGGAAACACTCGGCGTCCGGGTCGCGGTCATCCCCCGGGTCGATCGGCTCACCGCCGCAGACGCCGCGGAAACGATTGCGACCTACGCTGGCGCAGAACCCGCCACCGCATACCGCGCCTTCCTCCAGCTCGCCGACGACCTCGCCGGAGCAGACCCCTACGAGCAGTTCCTCCTCACCGTCGAACAGCCACGCAGACTGGGCAATCGATGGGACGATGCGATCGCCGCCCTCGTCGAGTTGCGGCTGCCCAAGAGTTCGGTCCCGCCGTGGGCCGCCAAACACAACACGGCACCAGGTGAGCCCGTGTGGGAGCCACAGCGGACGCCGTTCCCCCTGCCCGCCCTCACAGATCTCTCCGAGGCGCCGGAACCTTTTCGCCGGCGTGGCGTCGCGATCTCCGCTGGTGAGCTGGAGAGCGTATGACCCTCCCCGACGACACGGGTCATTCGAAGTCCCGCGGCCAGTTCGAGAAGCTCGTGCGCGCCACACCCGAAGCGAACATGACTCCGTTCCTGGCCCGCGATGACATCATCGACGGGATCAAGGAGGTCGCCGACACACTCCGCGATCGCGGCATCACCGGCACTCTGCAACTCGTCGGCGGCGCGGCCATCGTTCTCACCGTCAACGCGAACCGACGCCTGACCCGCGACATCGACGCCACGCTCTCCCCGAAAGCCGAGATCAAACGGGCCGCACAGACCGTCGCCGAACGCAGGCACTGGCCAGCCGATTGGCTGAACGACGACGCCGCGCAGTTCCTACCCAGCGGGTTCGGTCGCCCCGCCGAATGGGTCACCCTCTACCAGGACGCGACGATCACGATCCAAGCGGCTACCAACGAGACGCTGCTTGCGATGAAGCTGTACGCCGCGGCACGACGTGGCGCCCGCGAGGCGGAAGACATCGCCGACCTCCTCGACCGCCTCGGCATCACCTCTCTTGATGACGCCGAGTCACTCTATGGAGAGTTCTATCCCGGCGACGAGTTCTCGCCGAAGACCGAACGACTCGTCGAGAGCATCCTCGCCGTAAACCGCGACAGCACCGCAGAACCTCCGCTGCCCAACTTCAGTTGAACCTGCCCGGACCGCCTCCAGTCACAGCCTAGGACACGTGCAACGAGCCACGAACTCGGCGTTCTTACGTTCGCTCGCGATAGGTTCTGCGCAGTGAGAGCGTCCACAATTCCGAGACGGTGACTATTCGGGAGCCCCGAGCGCCCTTGACGCCGTCATAGGTCGCTAGCGTCCCGCTCAGGTACGGTCGGGCGGTGACGCCCGGCGGGCGTCCCGCTCAGGTACGGTCGGGCGGTGACGCCCGGCGAGCCACGCGGATCACATGCCTACGCGTCGAGTTCGGGCAGCGATCAGGCCAAGTCCACAAGCGAACCCCTTTTGTACGTGCTGGCAGCTGCGAGCGAGCCTCCTCACACAGCCTTTGTTGTTCACCTACGGCGTGCTCTCGCGCCCTCGGACGACCGCATCAAACTCGACACGGTCAAGCCCCAGGAAGTGGTGTAGCGGTCGGTGATCCTTCTGTTGTTGGTGTCGGTTAGGCGCTGAGCTCGAGGACGGTGTCGGTATTCACCTCGTTTCCGTTGTCGGCAACGAGAGTGAGG
>NZ_JAGTTM010000020.1:0-1294 GCF_020682665.1 Microbacterium tenebrionis
CGCTATTCCGGCTACGGTTAAACGGTTAAAGCCCCAATGGACTGCTGAGGAATCCCCAGTAATGGGCGGGTGAAAAAAGACAGGCATAGAGTTTTGTGATCTACTGATTGTGCAACCAATTCAATGAGATCACCTCTATGCCTGCTTATCAAGTATGTCAGAATTTCTTCCGCGATGCCTTAGCTCCATTCCACAAATACCGACAAAATGCGCTTCTTGATGCAACTGTTGCTTTAACCCGTGGAGCATCGCTGACCCTGACCAGTATCGGGCGTTATTTACCCGGAACCGCTCAGGTTAAAAACAAAATCAAACGTGTTGATCGGCTGCTGGGTAATAAAGCGCTTCATCGCGATATTCCAATGATTTATAAAAGCATTATATCCATGCTGACAAACCCGTTATCTCTGTGTGTCATCGCAGTTGACTGGAGTGGCTATCCATCACAGGAATATCACGTACTCCGTGCCAGTTTGCTTTGCGACGGGCGTTCCATTCCGTTACTGAGCTGGATAATTCCTTCGCAAAAACAGCAAAATGTGCAAATTCAGAACGCGTTCCTTGATGCTCTTGCGAGTGCGGTAAACCCAAAAGCACGGGTCATTATCGTGACTGATGCCGGTTTTCAGAATGCCTGGTTCAGCCATATAAAACGGCTGGGATGGGACTTTACTGGCCGCGTCCGGGGCAGGGTGAAATTCAGACTACAAAAAACAGGTGAATGCTGGCATGACGTCTGCGATATCAAAGCTCAAAGACATCCGTTAATTAAAGCAGGTGACTGCCCTGTCCACCTGGGGGCCGGGACACTGGGTCGCGCGGAATATGCACGCTGTAACGGACATTTTTATCTTCACAAAAGGCCGTCCCGGGAACGTAAACATAAACATTCACGGTGTCGAATCCATCGTAGATCACAGGTCCGTGATGCCCGAAAAGCAGCAAAAGAGCCCTGGCTTATCTTCAGCAGTACAGATGACTTTAAGCCACGTGAAATCATGAAGTTATACAGTCGGCGTATGCAGACAGAGCAGAACTTCCGGGATGAAAAAAGTGAACGTTTTGGGTTCGGACTGCGTGCCAGCTACAGTCGTTCAGCGGGAAGAATACTGGTGCTGAGTCTGCTGGCAACCCTGAGCACAATAGTCCTGTGGCTCATTGGTTATCACGCTGAAAATAAAGGATTACATCTGCGATATCAGGCCAACAGCATTAAATCGCGGCGGGTGATCTCGTATCTGACGTTAGCGGAGAATGTCCTGCGACACACTCCGCTAATTTTAAAGCGAACGGT
>NZ_JAGTTM010000021.1:0-1286 GCF_020682665.1 Microbacterium tenebrionis
GTTGAATGTTTGAAACAACAATATCACTAAATAGCTGCGCCGAATACTGCTACACTTTTGCCAGCCCATGTTTGCCTCCGGGGAACGGGCTGGCCGTTTCCATAAAATGGCGAACTTTTTTCAACAGTTGCCACATTGAACGACACTGATGATTGCGCGTTATCGTATCGTGCAATGCCTGCCATAACCGCTCAACGTGATTCACCCATGGCGAGTAAACCGGCTGATAAATAACGTTAAATTTGGGATTCTCTTTCAACCAGTTTCGTGTTTTTTCGCTCTTGTGAATAATGTAGTTATCCACAATGAGTGTGATCGTTTTTGCCCGGCGGTATGTCGCTTTCAGGTGTTTAAGCAGGCTGATAAATAAAGATGAGGCTTTGCTGCTACCGCCCACGTAGCTGACTTTTCCTGTACCACTGTGCAGTGCGCCTGCAAGGTAGTATTTCTCATTCTGGCCCGGTGTGACCACGCGTTTTTGCTGTCCCCGTACCTGCCAGTCGGCACCGATTTTGGGATTGAGATGAATATCCACTTCATCTTCGTAAAATACCGGATGTTCAATGCTGCATTTATCCAGAGCTTTGCGGATTGCCGCCATTTTTTCATCCTTGTGCGGGTCGCGTATATGCAGAGTGGGAGCGGCTCTGCGCCACACCAGTCCCGCAGAAGGCAACCAGCGGCGAATTGTGCCGGGATGAAGTTGACACCCGGTTATCTCGTTGATTTTTATCGCCAGAAGTTCAGTGCTCCAGCGGGAGCGTTGATAACCAAAATCACCGGGAGAACGGCTGACAAGCTGTACCAGCAGTGCGCAAATTTGCTCAAAGGGCCACCGGCGTTCACGGCCCGGACGCAGTGATATCAGGCCTTCAGCACCATACAGGGTAAACCAGTTGAGCCAGCGCCCCACGGACGAACGGGCACAACAAAGCGTTCTGGCTACGTCAGTAACACGACTCCCCCTGTGCAGCATCAGCATGGCGGTCAGCCTGCGGGCATGGTTTTTATCACGCGTTTTATGGATAGTTTTCTGCATCAGGCGTCGTTCGGTACGGGGTATTGGTGCTATGATCGGCATCGCTCAGTCCGGTTGGTGATTTGTGATGTTTGGCGATTGATCAGATCGCACAATCCGGGCTGAGTTCCCTCAAAGTGATCTACTATTTGGCGCAGCTATTTAGTTGACGTCTAATACATTGCAGCGTGCTGTCTTAGGAAATGGCTTAGGCATAACGTTATACCCATCAGAAAACCACAGCTTTATACTTTTGTTCATTTTAACA
>NZ_JAGTTM010000003.1:0-354474 GCF_020682665.1 Microbacterium tenebrionis
TCATCGTGATGATGCCTTTCGAGTGGAGGTAAGAGACTTCTCGAAGGATCACACGGTGGCCGCGCTTACGTCAGGAGCGACGAGCCGGTCACCGAGGGCTACACCACTTTAAGGGGCACTACTCGGCACGAGCACCTGGCCTTAGCTGCGCTGTCGGCCCGGTTCTTCCCATCCATCGTCGGTCGGGTCACCTACCGGGATAGTGCTGAACGCGAGACGCTCCTCGCGGCCCGCTACGATGTTGATGCCACGGCGCGACTGGTCGCAGCCGGTTTTCCTGTGGAGCGCCTTCGCCCCACAGCGGAGTTCCTGCTTTCCCGCGCCCATACCCACGATCCGATGCGCGAGTGGTGGGATCTGGCCAGGCATTCCGATGCGAGTGGGTGGTTCCGTCTCCGTGGCGGGGCGCTCGAAGCGGTCTGGCAGCGAATCGCTGCGGAAGTGTTCCTACGAACACACGAAGAGCTCACCTCGCTTGGCGCCCTTGACCCACTTCCCGAAACGAGCGACCCGCACATGTGGCATCCCCTACAGGAGCGGATCGGATTGCAGCAGGATAGCGACGGCATTCATCGAAGCCTCGCGCGGGTGGGCCTGTCGCCCGAGCCATGTGTTGTGCTCGTGCTCGAAGGTCAGACTGAGATGGCTCACGTACCTGCGCTGCTGGATGCCCTAGGGATCAGCAAGCCACAGCAAGTACGTATCATCAACCAACGCACATCGAGCGACAGACCCAACCAACTCGCTCGCTACGTCTCGCCCCGGTTGGGGCGCGTGCGCGGTGACCGGCAACTTATAGAGGCAGGCCCAACGGCACTCATTATCGCCATGGACGCCGAGGGAAGGTACTGGGGCACCCCGGAAGCGCGAGAGCGACACCTCGGCGAGCTACGTGGGATCGTGCGTCAAGAAGTTGCCGAGCAAGGGGGCACGATCACCGACCATGAACTCGAGATCCTCGTGCAGCTACACACCTGGGGTTGCCAAAAATACGAGCTCGCGAACTTCACCGACGAAGAATTGGAGACAGCGATCGGGCAGGTGCTTCGAGCGAACCCTGACGCGGCAGGCTCAGAGGCAGCCTGGTCGCCTCGACTTCGCGCAGACATCGAGTACGTCCGTGAAAGCATGCTTGATATTGGCGTAGTTTTCGACCGCATCCAGCAGCATGTCAGCAAGGTCAAACTCGCCGAGGTGCTCTTGCCTGTACTTATTGCAAAGCTCGAACACGAGAGATATCCGGGACACATCCACCCACCGGTCGTGGATCTTGCTTACAACCTCGCCAGACTCGTGAGCCGGCTCTCCGGAGGCGGATACAGCCTTGAGACGCCCGTCCCAGTACCCCAATAGTCAATCAGCACCCGGCCGTCTTTGGTCTCGTATACGCAGGTAGGACGGTAAACGGCGAAGGGTTTGATAGCGGCCATTCGAGCGAGCGATCTGAGAAATCCCAGCGTGACATCTGGTGAGCGACTCCAAACTGATGCCACCCTTCTACATGTCGTGCACTGGCTCAGTGACTGGCAAGGGGGACACACGTTGTGGGACGCGGCCCGAGCGAGAACTCTCGGAAACTCAAAGGCTCTGGCAGGCACGAACAGTGAGGTTCCTGCTTGGTCATCGGAGCGCGAGTGCGGCGATGGAGGCTCAGCGGTGCCAAGACGACGTCTGGCTGGGACCTCGTCTTGGTTGGTACCTCCGGTCACTCAGAGTCGTCGCCAAAGTACTCGTTGATGAGGAGATTCCCACGAAACCACGAGCACGCGAGGTTGGACCAGACAGCGGCGGGGAAGTGCCCGTCGATCCGGAAGAGCTTCCTGTAGCGATCGCCCTTACCGCGGTTCTTGAAATCGTGCTGGGCCCGGGGATATCTGTCTCTGGCGTATGCCTTGACTGCCCCGTCGCAATGGATGAATTCGCGCTTAGTAGTGTCGCGGATGGCATGAAGGTATCGAGCAAACACCCACTCAGATTTGGCCTCTGGTGGTGGCATGAACTCTTCGATCTCTACGGTCTTCAGAGAACCATCGACGGTCCACCGAACCGAAAGCCCAGCGTAAGGATTGAGCAGGGACGTGCCACCGTCAGGATCGCCGTGGAATGTCTCGCCGACAATCGCCAAGTTGTCGAGGTCGGCCTCGGAAAGTGAGGGCCCATACCAATAGTCGGCCTCGTGGATTTCGCGGTACTCCTCTTTGAACTGGAGGCGACGTTCATCGAGCGCGAACCGTGCTGTCAGCCGATACTTCTCTGCCATTCGTAGGACGGTCCCGATAAGACCGTAATGAATACCCGACCCGTAGCCCCGCCGAAGGAGCTGGTGATAGTGGAACGCGTAGTCGCCTGTGTGAAGGCCCCATGGGCGTGCATCGAGACCTGTCACCTTGACGAGCCCACTCTCGTCCAGGAGGGGAATCAGATCGGGAGCCATTGCGAATACTCGTGAGTCGGCCGCTGGATAGCCGAAGAGATCGATTAGCGGATCGGCGTAGTCCGACCATGTGGCTGCTTCAAGCAGCGACTCAGATAGTGAGCGACGCCGCACCAGGTCGGGAAGTCGCGCGTGAATCTCGCTGGTCGTCTTCGGCTCGGCTGCTACCCATTGATCGAGCAGCTGGATGGCTGCTGCTCGTGACTGCATGAGACGGGGACGGTCGTCAGAGAACAGGAAAGCCGGGGACGAGTCGAGGTCAAGCATCGTCCTGCGTAGCTCGTCGAACCGGGGCCCAAGGTGCGCGCGAACCGCGGCGACGTGATCCGGGTCCAGATTGAAAGGCATGATGCGAGGGTATCGACGGAAGAGCCGGTGGCCCACCGATAACTCATCTCAATCACCCGCCAAGGCCCGCCACCAACCGGATACACTCGTACCAAGTGAACCGCCCGGTTCCCTGTAAACACAAGGGAATCCGCGAGTTCCCGAGACGATCGGCGGAGACCGGAAATCGACCGGATCCTCCAAGGGGTCGCAGGTTCAAATCCTGTCAGCCCGACCACATAAGGCCCGGAAACTCGCAAGAGTCTCCGGGCCTTCTGCATGTTCTGGAAACGTCAAAGGCGCCAAAAGGGCTCCAGTTCTCCACAGCCTCTGCCAGGATGACGCTGTGGCCGGTTTCGATGCGATGTTCAAGTTCAAGCCGTACGACCGGGAGTTGGTCGTGGCATGCGTCGCAGCCATGCGTCGCCGCGCTCGACGGTTCGAGATCCGGATGAGAGCAACTGTTCGCCGGGGAGCGGCGGCGGGTGGCGTCTCCACGGCCGCGGGCGACGCCCCGCGAGCAAACGGGGACTGGGCTATGACTACGTCCACACCGTCATCGACGACCACTCCCGGGTCGCCTACGCGGAGATCCACGGTGATGAGAAAGGCACCACCGCCGCCGGTGTCCTCGACCGCGCTATCGCGTTCTACCAGGCCCTCGGCGTCACAGTCGAGCGAGTGATCAGCGACAACGCCTTCGCCTATCGCCACTCGACCGCGTTCCGAGGCGTGATCGACGCACACGGCATCACGCAGAAGTTCATCCGCCCACACTGCCCCTGGACCAACGGGAAGGTCGAGCGCCTCAACCGCACCCTCGCCGCCGAATGGGCTTACGCCCGCCCCTGGGCCTCCAACGACAACCGCAGAGCAGCATTGACGACCTGGCTCGACCACTACAACCTAGACAGAGCCCACCTCGGCATCGGAGGCAAGACCCCCATCGACCGAATCAACAACGGTCGAGGTCAATACACCTAGCGGCAGAGCTGCAGAAACCAAAGCCCCGCGCTTCGGCGCTTCAGTTTCATGCTCTCCTAACCAGTGCGTGGAGCGCTTCGCAGCAGTGCGGAGTGCGACTGCGAGTGTTTTGTTCGGAGTAGCATCTTCGCACCGATCATCTGATGTCGGTGCCCGCTGCTACCGTGACGCCACAACCGCGAGACCAGGAGGCCTCCTTGGTAGCTGTCCCGAATGCAGTATCCCGCCTCGGCGACGATGATTCACGAGAAGCTCAGAACACCCGGGCCGTGAAATGGCTGCTTGATCAGCCTGGTGGCCCTGTCGTCGTTGTGACGCCGCGGCGCGACGTTCCTAGCGATGTTCTTAAACGGCTAATCTCGTCACCTGGCGTGGCGCACCACTCGTGGCGCGGCTACGCGGGCGGTCAATACGGCGGGCGGCGCGCGCTGTACGCCTGGCCAGACCGCGCTCACCTTAACAAGATCTGGGGAGTCGAGGCGGACGCTATCACGGTGATCGAATGGAACGAAGCCGAGACCGCGGAATGGATCGCCGACGTCAACCCGATCCAGCTGCTACCGGGCCGGATGATCGAACCTGCGCCGCAACCTGCACCGAACGTCGCGCCACTCCCGAACGGCGTCGAAGAGATCCTGGAACACGTCGCGGCGATGGCCGCAGGCTACTCGTCTGGCTTGAAATGGAACGAGGAAGACAAGCTCAAGGCAGACATGATGAACCGGCCCGAGCGGTGGCAGCCCATCACCGTTGCTCAAGTGAGAGCGAAGTGCCGAGCTCTGGGTATGAGGGCAGATGACGTCGACACCATCGCCGACTACGTCCAGCGCCGTAAGGATGGCCGCCGGTTCAACGTCAGGTCCTCGTATCGAACGTTTGAGTTCGCTTGAGACGACTTTGCGGTAGTTCGACTCCGTTGTCGTTCATCGACCAGAATGCACCGGGCGCTATGGTCGTGCTCCGGCGTCGTGATGTCCGATGGAGCAAGCGCGGCACCCACACGCTCACCTCTTTCCGGCGTGAAGGCGGCCGATCAGCACCGCCTGTCCTTCGGCGGCGCGCCGTCACAGGAAAACCGAGTGCTGGCGACAGGAAACGTGGGTTCGCGGCACCACAAGGTTCAGCGCCAGGAGGGGTTGTGCCAACAGCCCACCGAGAAAGGCCCGGAAACTCGCAAGAGTCTCCGGGCCTTCTACGCGGTCAGCGGTACCCCTCGTGATCGCGAACGATCTTTTCCGGCTCCAGTCGGGATGCCCGTCAGAATGTGATGACGGGTTTGAGGACGGTGCCGTTTTCGCTGTCTTCGAAGGCGATGTTGATGTCGTCGAAGTTGTAGGTTTTGATCATCTTGTCGAAGGGGAAGTCTCCGGCTTGGTGGAGCGCGATGAGTTCGGGGATGAACGTTTGCGGGATCGCGTCGCCTTCGACGATCCAGGTGATGGAGATGCCGCGGGCGAGTGCACTGGGCATGTCGATGATGCCTTCGCTGCCTGGCGCGGAGGCGCCAATGGCTCCGGCCCGTCCGCTCATGGCGAGGGCGTCGATCATCTGCTTGAACACGAACTTGTTGCCGGTGGTGTCGATGGCAAAGTTCGCTCCACCCCTGGTGATCTCCTGAATGCGGGCGACGGCATCTTCTTCTTTACCGTTGATCGTGTGCGTGGCGCCGAATCCGATCGCGGCGTCGAGGCGGCTGGGGATAATGTCCACAGCGATGATGGTGTGGACACGGCTGGCAGCTGCGGCCATGATTGCGGACATTCCGACCGCGCCTGTGCCGAAGACAACAAGGCTGTCGGCGGTACTCGGCTTGAGCACGTTGAGCACGGCGCCGGCGCCGGTCTGGATTCCGCATCCCAGAGGCCCAAGGAGTGCCAGGGGGATCTCCGAGTCAACCTTGACGACACTGCGCACGGACACGTTCGTCACTGAGGCGAAGGATGACTGCCCGAAGAAGTGCGAGCTGATCGGCGAACCGTCTGCGGCGCTGAATGCGGTGGTGCCATCCGGACGGCTTCCCGCGAAGTTGCTGGCATAAAGGTTCGCGCAGTAGGCGGGGTGTCCGGAAAGGCATGCGGAGCACACGCCGCAGCTGTTCACGCTGAGCACCACATGGTCGCCAGGCGCGAGGTGGGTGACGGCTGCGCCTACTTTCTCGATGATCCCGGAGCCCTCGTGCCCGAGGACGATCGGCATGGTGGTGGGAATCCACCCGTCGCGCAGGACCGCGTCGGTGTGACACACGCCGCTGGCGACCATGCGCACCTGGACCTCGTTCGCGCGCGGCTCGTCGAGTTCGATGTCCTGGATCGTCAGTGGTTGCTTGACCTCGGTGGCGACGGCGGCTTTGACCTTCATGATGCTCCTGCTCGTGTTGAAAATGTGACGGTCGCGGGCAGGGCAAGACATGGCTAGCGGTGCCTCGCGTTGCAGACCGGGAGCTATCGCAGTTGATGCCTCCGGCCGCTCACACCATGTTACTCTCTTTTTGTGAGCAAAAGGTTGGATGTCCCACCCCCGAACGAGGGCGCGTGCGCGGCGTTCCTCGCGGCAATGGCCGTAATCGGTAAGCGGTGGAACGGGATCCTGATCCAAGGATTGGGAAACGGCCCACGCCGCTTCGGAGAGCTACGCGACCACGCGGTCGGTATCAGCGATGCGGTCCTGGCTCGTCGGCTCGACGAGCTGCTGGGGTGCGAGTTGATCGCGCGTGTCGAGCCCACCGACGGCGGCGCACGTCACGTGTATGCGTTGACCGAGAAGGGGCGGGCGTTGCTGCCGTCGTTGGATGGTTTGACGGCGTGGAGCACCCAATGGCTGGCTGAGCCCGGTGCGACACATAGTCAGAGCCCGGCGCAAGGAAACGAGGATTCTGTATGAGTTTCGATATCGGTGTTTACCACTTCGGAGAGTTGACGGCCGACCCGGTCACCGGGGCGCGGAAGAGTCCTGCGGAGCGTTTTGATGAGCTGATCGAGCAGGCGGTGCTCGCTGATGAGGTGGGGTTGAGCGTGTTCGCGGTCGGCGAGCATCACCGTTCCGATTTCGCGGTGTCCGCGCCTGCTGTGGTGTTGGCGGCGATGGCCGCGCGCACGACCCAGATCCGTCTCTCCAGCGCGGTGACGGTGTTGAGCTCGGATGATCCGGTGCGGGTGTTTGAGCAGTTCGCGACTCTCGATAACCTGTCCCACGGCCGGGCAGAGCTGATCGTAGGGCGCGGGTCGTACACGGAGTCGTTCCCGCTGTTTGGATACGACCTCGCCGGGTACGGCGACCTGTTCGAGGAGAAACTGGACCTGCTGATGGCGATCCAAGCATCCAACCCACTGACCTGGTCGGGACGCCTGCGCCCCGCACTCCACAACGCGGATGTTGCGCCGCGCGCCTTCGAGGATCGAACCCTCCCTGTCTGGGTCGGCGTGGGCGGGACGCCGGCGTCTGCGGTGCGGGCGGCGACACGCGGGCTCCCGATGGCGCTCGGGATCCTCGGCGGGCGTGTCGACGGCTTCGCCCCGATTGTCGACTTGTACCGCGAGGCGGGCGCACGTGCCGGGCATACACCCGAGCAGTTGCGGGTAAGCGTGAACGGTCCCGGGTTTGTAGCGAAGACGAGTCAGGCAGCGATCGAGATCTCTTACCCGTCGTTCGCGCAGGGGATGAGGGAGAACTTCCACGAACGCGGCCAGGGCGTTCACATGCCGCGTCGCGCCTACGAAGCATCCGCGTCTCCCGCGGGTGCCCTGTTCATCGGGAGTCCGGCGGAGATCGTGGACAAGATCCTCCGCCAGCACGAAGCCTACGGGCATGAGCGATACATCATGCAGCTCGGATTCGGGAACACCCCGCACCGCGAGACGTTGGAAGCGATCGAGCTGCTCGGCACCGAAGTTCTCCCTCAGGTCCGCGCGGCCCTTGCCGGCGTCACTACGGATGATGCGGCATGAGTAGTCCACTACGTGTCGTAACAGTGAACGGGAGCTATAGCGCGCCCAGTAAGACCGGAGCCCTTCTCGAACTCGTCACCACGACACTCGCCGACCACTTCGACCTCGACGTCACCCGCGTGGAGGTCTCAACCCTCGGACCCGGGTTTACCAGCGCGCTGGAACGCACCGCACTCAGCCCCGAAGCCCTCGCGGCGGTAGAAGCGGTCGAGCAGGCCGATCTTGTGGTCGCCGGAACTCCCGTGTTCCGCGGCTCCTATACCGGGCTGTTCAAGCACTTCTTCGACATGGTCGACCAGTACGCCCTCGCCAACCATCCGGTGCTCCTTGTCGCAACGGGTGGAGGCGAGCGTCACGCGCTCGTCCTCGAGCACCAGCTGCGCCCCTTGTTCGGGTTCTTCCAAGCCGCCACGGCCCCGGTCGGTATTTATGCCTCCACGGGCGACTTTGACGGCACCACGATCCTGAACCCCAAGATCTACTCCCGTATCGACACCGCCCTCGGTGACCTCAAACCGCGCCTCCAGGCAGCGATCGCTGCCGACACGGATGCCCACGCCGTGGCTGCCACGGCTGCGTGAAACCCTTATCGCACGACCACAAGAAGGAGCTCCCGTACGACTTCGCGGCACTGGAACCGCCTATCTCCGGCCGACGAACCGATGTGACCTGCGCATGCCGCCATGGTAGACCTGGGCGGTCGCGCGATCACGCCCCCGCGGCCTCCCGGGCCCGCCGAACGACGATGCCGCGCTGCGAGTCCCAGAATCCGTCGAGCATCGCACGCAACTGGTCGGCATCGACATCCGCGCCGAACAGTTCGGAACCGGGCTCGAGCATGATCCCGGCGGCGAGCGGCCCGGCGTGCACCGCATCGAATCCGAGCGTGTCGATGAGCGCTGAGACCACCGCCACATCGGCAGCGGAGCCCCCGGCGACGGCGATCGCCTTCCGCCCTGCCGTGCCGGCCGGGCGCGCCTCGTCCTCGAGATCCTCGTAGCCCATGTGGCTGAGCGCCTTGACGACGCGGGCGCCGGCCAGATGCTCCTGCACGAGTTCGCTCGTCGATGTGCGCGGATCACTGAGATCATCGCGGATGCCGTCGGACGCCCACCAGTAGTTCATGGCGTCGATCACGAGCCTGCCGCGCAGTGCATCGGCGGGCAGCAGCCGGTACCTGCCGAGCGGGAGCGCGAGGACCACGGCATCCGACTCGGCGATCACCGTCTCGCTCGACGCGGCGATGGCGCCGAGCGCCCGCATCCGCCCGGAGATCACGGCCGGGTCGCCGGAACGCGCCACGAGCACGCGCAGCCCTGCGGATGCCGCGAGCCGGGCGAGCATGCTTCCGAGCCGGCCGGCACCGAGGATGCCGAGAGTCTTGATCGAACGGGCGGCGGTCACCCTGTCATCGTATGGCCGGTCCGCATCCCCGGCGCGGCAGCGGTTGTGACCCGGCCGCAGCCTTTTTCCATTCCCCGGACGACTGGAGCGCGTCGACGTCGGCGAAGTCGACCGAGTCGAGCAGGATGCGGGCCGAATGCGTGCCGCCGAGCGCATCCGCGGCTCTCCCGCCCGTTCGTCTGTCAGTCGACGGTGATTCTATTGCGCCGCAGCTGCCGGACCCGGATGACGAGCCAGACGACGAATGCCACGACGACCGCGGCGATCACGACTTTCTGGAAGATCCCGGCGTAGTCCTCGACGATGTGCCAGTTGGCGCCGAGATAGAAGCCGGCGAGCACGAAGATCGTGTTCCAGATCGCGCTGCCGGCGGCGGTGAGGAGCGTAAAGCGGATCAGCGGCATCCGCTCGATTCCCGCGGGAATCGAGATCAGGCTGCGGAAGATCGGGATCATCCGACCGAAGAACACCGCCTTGGAGCCGTGGCGCTCGAACCAGGCCTCGGTGCGTTCGACATCCTCGATCTTGATGAGCGGCATCCGCTGGGCGATCGCATACATGCGGCGCCGGCCCAGCCACGCCCCGATGCCGTAGAGCGCCAGCGCTCCGACGACGGAGCCGACGGTGGTCCAGATGAGCACCTCGGCGAGGCCGAGCGTGCCCTTCGCCGCGGTGAATCCGGCCAGCGGCAGGATGATCTCACTCGGCAGCGGGGGGAACAGGTTCTCCAGTGCGATGGCGACGCCGGCGCCGACACCGCCGAGGGTCTCCATGAGTGAGACGGCCCAGGCCGCGATCGCGTTGAGGTTCTCGGCTCCGGCATCCATGGCTTCCAGCGTAGGGAGGTCTGGCTGTGGATCCCCGCAGAGTCACCGGATGTTCACGTCGGCGTGGAACGGTCGCGGCTGCGGGATCCAGCACCGTACAGCCGAGGCGTACTCGGCGTACTCGTCGCCGAATCGCGCCTCGAGATCCTCCTCCTCGAGCGGGCGGACGATCCAATTCCAGATCAGAGACCCGCTGAGGGCATACACGACGACCAGCCAGGATCCCGCGAGCAGACCCACGGAGACGCCCTGGGCGATGCCCGCGATCGCCATCGGATTGCGCACGAACCGGTAGGGGCCGTCGATCACCAGTCGCCGCGCTATCGCCGACGGCAGCGGTGTGCCCTCGCCGCGCGTCGACATCGTGTAGGCCGACCAGAGCCCGAGCGCTCCGGCAGCCACGAACAGGATGCCGCCGCCCCAGCGCACCCCAGCGGGGACATCGAGGTGCAGGTGCCAGCGCTGCTCGAAGAAGACGATGATCGCCGGGATGATCCCGAGGAACAGCCCCCAGAACACGACGATCTGCAGGGCGGAGCGCGTGATGTGCGCCCGGTTCGTCGTCGCCGTCGCGAGCCGGAACGAGAACGGCCCGAACAGGATCCACTCCGTGGGCAGGCGTCCGAGCAGCACCAGCATCCCGGCGCCGATGCTGCCCGCGGTGGCGGCGATCATGCACAGCACGCCCCACCCCGCCAGCCCGGTGACCGTCGCGTACACGCCCAGGGCGGCGGTGACCAGCGCGGTCCACGGCACGACGACCCAGACGGCGCTGCGCGCACCGAGTGCGACGATGCCGGAGGCGAGCACGAACAGTGGAACATCCATCGCCGCGACCCAGACGGGGTCGAGGTGCCCGAGCGTGAGCTCGCGGACCGTCCCCGACTGCTTGGGATCGGACAGCGCGACGGCGATCCACCATGCGGCTCCGAGCAGAGCCTGCGCGGCGAAGTAGAGCCGGCCCGTCCGAGCTCCCAGACGCGAGAGCAGCGTGGACGGCATGCAGCGAGTCTAGAGCGAACCGGGGGGTTGCCCTGGCGACGGCGCTTCGTAGGCTGTAGCCATGGACAGGACGATCATCATCGCCGTGCCGGCTGCGATTCCGCACGGGCATCGCGTCGAGGTGGTCGAACGCGTGGACGAGAACGGCGAGCGCGCGGTCGTCGCCCTGACGGACCTCGACACCCGGATCCGCTACGAGCATGCGCGTCCGCCGTCCGCAGGGGCGGCGAGCTGGGTCGGCCGGGTCCTGGAGTGCACGCTCCACACCAACAGGACGGGGGTCAGCACCACGCTGCTCGTGGACCCGACCGGCCCCGGTGCGGCCGAGGCGGACGTCGCGCTGCGCGGCGCGGATGCGGCGGCATCCGCCGTCACCGACGAAGCCCTGCGCTGGGGCGGGGCGGACCGCAAGCCCGAGCCGGAGGCGCCGCGCTTCTGGTGAGCGCGGCGTGCGCGCCGGTTCGGGCGCTCACCGGAAGTCGCGGGAACGGTGCTCGATGCCGGTGCGCAGATCCTCGAACGCATCCGCGAGCACGTTGATCACGCCCTCGGGTGAGCGCTCCAGGATGCCACGGATGATGAGCGCAGGGGAGTCGCGGGCCGTGCGGTGGTAGCGCGCCCACACCCCGGCCGAGCAGACCACGTTGACCAGGCCCTTCTCGTCTTCGAGGTTGAGGAACGTGATGCCGGATGCCGTCGCCGGCCGCTGCCGGTGCGTGACGAGTCCCGCCACCTCGATGCGCCGGCCGACCTCGTGCGTGCGCAGCTGCTCGGCCGTGAGCACGCCGCGCTCGTCCAGCGCCCCGCGGAAATGCAGCATCGGGTGATCGTCGATGGAGACCCCGGTGGTCTGCAGATCGGCGGCGAGCCGCTCGTAGCTGGTCTGGTCCGCGAACAGCGGCGGCTGCACCGAGACGGTCGTGCCGGGCAGGTAGCGGGCGCGATCCTCTGCGGCGGCCCCCGCCAGCCAGACCCCTTCGCGGCGGCTCAACCCCAGGCACTCGAAAGCGCCGGCGGTCGCCAGAGCCTCGAGCTGGGCGGCTGTCGCATCCGTCCGGCGCACGAGATCGGGCAGATCCTTATACCGGCCGTTCGCGTCGCGCTCGGCGGCGATGCGCTCCGCCATCGGCTTGCCGATGCCGCGCACGCTCAGGAGCCCGAGGCGGACGGCGAATGCTCCGTCTCGGCGATGCGCCGCGGACTCATCCGGCGCCGTGCGGTCGAACTCCCCGGCTGCGGGCTGGTCGTACACCGTGCACGCGTCGAGACCGGTGGGGCCCGCGGGGTCGGTGAGGCCGGCGGCATCCGACAGCGGTTCGAGAGTCGCTCCGGCCGCCGACAGATGCAGGTCGGGACGGCGCACCTGCACCCCGTGCCGCCGCGCGTCGGCGGTGAGCGTGGCGGCGGAGTAGAAGCCCATCGGCTGCGCGTCCAGGAGCCCCGCGAGGAACGCGGCCGGATAGTGCAGCTTCAGCCACGAGCTGGCGTAGACGAGCAGAGCGAACGACAGCGAATGCGACTCGGCGAACCCGAAGTTCGAGAACGCCTGGATCTGCTCGTAGATGCGGTCGGACTGCTCCGCCGACAGGCCGTGCCGTGCCATGCCGGCGTACAGCTTGCCGCGGATGCTGTCGATCCGCTCCAGGCCCCGCTTGGACCCCATCGCACGGCGGAGGGTGTCGGCCTCATCGGCCGTGCAGTCGCCGATCGTCGTCGCCATCTGGATGAGCTGCTCCTGGAACACCGGGATGCCCTTGGTGCGCTCGAGCACGGGCCTCAGCGCCGGGTGCGGGTAGGTGATCTCATCGACGCCCATCTTGCGGCGGACGAACGGATGCACGGCTCCGCCCTGGATGGGGCCGGGACGGATGAGCGCGATCTGGATCGCGAGATCGTAGAACGCCCGCGGCTGCAGCCGCGGGAGCAGGCCGATCTGCGCGCGGGACTCCACCTGGAAGACGCCGATCGAGTCGGCGCGGCACAGCATGTCGTAGACGGCCGGCTCCTCTTTGGGGATGGTCTCCAGCTTCCAGGTCTCACCGGTCGCCCCCGCCACGAGGTCGAAGCAGTTCTGGAGGGCTGCGAGCATGCCGAGCCCGAGCAGGTCGAACTTCACCAGCCCCATCCACGCTGCGTCGTCCTTGTCCCACTGGATGACGGTGCGATCCTGCATCCGCGCATGCTCGACAGGGACGACCTCGCCTACCGGACGTGCGGTGAGCACCATCCCACCGGAATGGATGCCGAGATGCCGGGGCGCCTTGAGCACCTCGCCGGCGTACTCCAGCACCGTCTCGGGGATGTCGTGGCCGTCTGCGGGCTCCAGGCCCGCACCCCAGCCGTCCACCTGCCGCGACCAGGCGTCCTGCTGACCGGGGGAGTAGCCGAGCGCCCGCGCCATGTCGCGCACGGCGTTCTTCGGCCGGTACTGGATGACGTTCGCCACCTGCGCCGCGCGCTCGCGCCCGTACTGCTCGTACACCCACTGGATGATCTCCTCGCGGCGGCCGGAGTCGAAGTCGACGTCGATGTCGGGCTCTTCGGTGCGGGTGCTGGCGAGGAACCGCTCGAACGGCAGTCCGTAGAGGATCGGGTCGACGGCGGTGATGCCCAGCAGGTAGCAGACCGCGCTCGCCGCCGCCGAGCCGCGCCCCTGGCAGAGGATGCCGCGGCGCTTCGCCTCGGCGACGATGCCGTGCACGATGAGGAAGTACCCGGGGAAGTCCTTCTCCTCGATCACGTTCAGCTCGCGCTCGATCCGTGCGCGCCCTGCGTCGTCGAGCCGGGGGTAGCGATCGGGCACGGCCTGCCAGACCAGATGCCGTAGCCAGCTCATCGGGGTGTGTCCGTCCGGCACCTCCTGCCGCGGCAGGGCGGGCCGCGCCCTGCGCAGCTCGAACGCCGACTCGGCGGCGATGCGCAGTCCGTGCGAGATCGCTCCGGGGTAGCGGGCGAAGCGCTCGGTCATCTCGGCGCCGCTGCGCAGATGCGCCGACCCGTGCGATGGCATCCACCCGTCGAGGTCGTCCATGCTGCGCACGGACCGGACGGCGGCGACCGCCTCGGCGAGCCCCGCGCGGTGCGGTGCCGAGTAGTGCACGTTGTTCGTCGCGACGACCGGGAGCCGGAGGGATGCCGCGAGATCGGCGAGTGCGTCGTTGCGGCGGGTGTCCTGCGGATCGCCGTGGTCGAACAGCTCGACGACCACGGCGTCGTGCCCGAACAAGTCGACCAGGCGCCGCAGGGGCGTGGAGGCATCCCCGTGGGCGAGACCCTGGCGCACGCCGCCCTTGCGGCAGCCGGTGAGGATCGTCCACTGCCCGCCCGCGCTCGCCGCGAGATCATCGAGATCGTAGACGGGACGCCCCTTCTCGCCGCCGCGCAGCTGGGCCCGGGTGATGGCTCCTGCGAGCCGGTGGTACCCCTCCATACCGCGGGCGAGCACGAGCAGATGCTCGCCGACCGGGTCTGCAACGCCGCCCTGGGGGCGGGGGAGGTCCAGCGACAGCTCGGCGCCGAACACGGTCTGCAGGCGGACGTCCGGGTTCGCGCTGATCATGAGGTCGGCGGCCTCGGCGAACCGCGCCGCGCCGTAGAACCCGTCGTGATCGGTGATCGCCAACGCAGTGAGGCCGAGCCGGGCGGCCTCGGCGAGCAGGTCCTCCGGCGGGGATGCGCCGTCGAGGAAGGAGTACGAGGTGTGCGCGTGCAGCTCGGCGTACGGCACGGCGTCCGCTGGCGGCGTGATCGGGGGCGGAGGCTCGGATCTGCGCTTGCGGCTGATCGGGCCGGGGTCCGTCCTGGTCGCACGGGTTTCACCGGAGCCGCCCGGCTCGCCGCTGAGGGTCTTCTCGAGGTCTTTCCACGACATCGCGGGGTTGTGGAAGCCCATCAGCGGTACCGCCCCTCGATCCACCAGGCGCCGTCCTCCCAGAGGGCGAGCCAGGCGCGCTGCGATTCGTCGACGATCTGGAACCGCTGCGCCGTCCGGGCGCGTTCGGCATCCCATGCCCGCTCGCGAAGCGGCCACGGACCCGCCCAGCCGAGCACCGCAACGTCTTCGATGCGTGCCGGTGGAGCAGACAGCACGCCGCGTTCGTCGACGGTGGGAGACGTGCCGTCGGCCGCCGTCACCCGGGCGGGGACGGGAGGCGCGAACACCTCGGAGGGGTGCGGCGGGGGTAGGCTCCCCGGCCACGGCAGGCCGGCATCGCGCTCATGCGGGGTCTTGTCGCCCCACGGCTGGAAGAGCTGCCGCTCGGCGAGTCGGCGCCCGCCGGTGATCTGCGGGGTCACGACGCCGCGATGCCCGAGCAGGGCCTGCACGCGCGAGACGGCGTGGTGCAGGCGCTGCTCCGGCCCCTGTCCGAACAGGCCGGGCTGATGATGGGCGCTGTCATCGACGCGCGTCGGGGTGATCCGCACCTCGAGGATGCCTGCGCCCGCTCTCTCGGTATCGGCGAGGGCCCCCGCCATCGATTCGAGCTGCCATCGGACCCGGTCGACGAGGTCGCTCGCCTCGAACGAGGTCGGATGCATCCACACCCGCGACGACACGCCCCCGTCGTCGTCGGTGAGATCGATGCGCACCTCGGTGCACACCTGCGAGAGCTCGGCGAGCCCTGCGGTCACGGCGTCCGCCGTCTGACGCACCGCGAAGGCGACCTGCTCGGCCTGGGCCAGCGGCGCATCGAACACGATCTCGCGGGCGAGCTGCGGCTCGGGGGCCTGCGGGGTCAGCGGTCGCGAATCGGCTCCGGCGGCCAGATCGTGCAGCCGCACGCCCCGCTCGCCGAGGCGGTCGCGCACGTGGCTGACCTCGAGGGCGGCGAGCTCGGCCAGCGTCCGCACGCCGAGCTTGATCAGCAGCGCGGTGATCTGCTCGTCGGCCAGAGCCTGCACGGGAAGCGGGGCGAGGAACGCGCGCGAACCGCCGGGTTCGACCACGCGCACCGGATCGGCGAGCCTGGCGGCCTGCTCGGCGGTGAACAGCCCGTCGGCCACCCCGGCGCGGGAGCCGGGGTGGGTGTGCTCGGCGAGGGTGTCGATGAGGTGGAGTGCGGCCTGCTCCTCGCCGCCGTAGTAGCGGGCGGCTCCGCGGGCGCGCAGGGCGACCAGGCCGGGGCGCAGCGGCTGGATGCCGGGCACGAGCTCTTCGAGCAGCCGCAGCACCGGTACGAACATGCGCTGCTCCTGCAGCGGATCGGCGGGGAGGATCCGGAGCCCGGGCGAGCGGGTCTGCGCGAGTCGGCGGCGCTGCCCGCGGCGCACGCCCTGCGCTCGGGCGGAGGCCGAGCACGCGATCACGGTGTTCGCCTGCACGACCGCGACGGGTTCATCGCCCGGCGGGGCGCCGAGCGCCGCGCGCACCGGCCAATCCGGCAGCCACAGCACGAGATGGCGGGGAGGGGCGGTCATCCGGCCACCGCCAGGTGGTCGGGAAGCGGCAGCGCGGCGACGGGACGGACGGAAGCCGGTGCGGCATCCACCCGACCGAGCGAGGTCGGCATCTGCACTCGCACGCGCCTGCCGTTCTCGAACCGGCGCCCCGATGCCCGCAGCGTCACGGTGCGATCGGACAGCAGTCCCCACCCGGAGCCCAGACCGTGCCACTCGGTCTCCTCCACACGGATCGTCGCCTCTGCCTGCGGCCACGACGCGGTCACCAGCAGCGTGCAGCCGCGATCGCGCAGCCGCGCGTTCAGCCGGGCGATGTCGGCGTCCGGGACGCGGCTGCGCGGGTGCACGGCGATGACCGGGATCACCTCGGACAGCGCCGTGGCCACGGTCAGCCAGCGCGGGCCGGGGTCGGGCACGAGGATGAGCCGCTCGAGTTCGACGCCGAGATCGCTCATCGCCTCGACGCCGATCGTGGGCATGCCGATCACCGCGCACCACGATCCCTTCTGCGACGGGGCTGCCAGCAGGGCTCCGAGCAGGCTCGGAGAGGGGGAGATCGAGTACGAGGAGCCCACGCGCAGGCCGGAATCGGGCAGCAGCCCCTCCAGTGCCGGATCGAGAGGGAGGAAGGGTGCGTCGCTGCGCCGCCGCTGCATGCGGGAGATCTCGCTGCGCAGACGATGGACCTCCTGCGCGCGGGAGGCGATGCTCTCGGGGGCCAGAGCGGTGGGGGCGGGAAGTGCGGTGCCCATGCCAACCATCCTCGAAGATAAATACGAATAAATCAAGCGATGCTTCGATGGTAATTCGTAGATCGGACATCGCGGTTATCCACAGCCCCGTCCGCGCCGGCATCGTTTCTCGTAGCCTTCCGACATGTCTTCCGTCTCGCCGTACGACCTCGCGGTCATCGTCGTGCACCTGGGGCTCGCGGGCATCGGGGTGTGGCTGCTGGCGATCGATGCCCGCACGCACCGGCTGCCCAACCGGATCGTGCTGCCGGCGCTCGCGGCATCCCTCGCCCTCGTCGCCGTCGACGCCCTCGTCACATGGCGGACGACGGCGCTGATCGGTGCGCTGGCCGGCATGCTGATCCTCGGCGGCTTCTACCTCGTGCTGCGCGCCATGAGCCGGGGTGGCATCGGCGGGGGAGACGTGAAGCTCGCCGCCCTCATCGGCCTCGTGCTCGGATGGCACGGATGGCAGGTGCTCGTGATCGGTGCGGCAGCCGCCTTCGTCCTCGGCGCGCTCTACGCCCTCGCGCTCATGGCGCTCAGACGTGCGAACCGTTCGACGCGCATCGCCTTCGGCCCGTGGATGATCATCGGTGCGGTGCTGGGGATCGCGATCGGATGAGCTATGCGCAAAAATGCCAGGCTGGCTTGCATTGAAGCGCTAGAGGGGGTTGCGTAGAGTTGTGACGAAGCGGCAGAAGTACCGTGATGTGTCACGCTTTCTCCGGTCGCAAGGCTGGGAGATCGCCCGCACGAAGGGCAGTCACGAAATCTGGAAGTCGAAGGACGGCGCCCGGATCCTATCGGTCGCAGCTCACGGAGGTCTCCGCGGGCGTCGTGAAGCAGATTCAAGACGTGTTCCCGGACACGCCACGGAACTGGAACTGAGAGGAACGACGGCGATGACCGAGGCTCGCAGGATTCGGGCACACGCATACCGTGACGATGACGGATGGTGGACGATCAAGATTCCCGAACTCACCTCCCCCGGCCCCAACGGACGAACCATCGTCGCTACGGGGGCCGCTACGACCTACCGCGGAATCGACAAGGCGGCGCACGACTTGGCGGCTGCATGGCTCGATGACGACAGCGCCGTAGCGGTCGATGTCGAGGTCGACGTGCCTGACGAGATCGCGAAGCTCTGGAGGGATGGAAAAGAGGCAGAGGAGACCTCCCGCGCCGCCCAGGCGCGCGCCGTGGTACTTCGTCGCAGCGCGGTTCGGGCACTTCGCGCGCGTGGGTACCCCGCCGAGGCCGCGGCTGCCGCGTTCGGCGTCAGCCGACAACGAATCGGTCAGCTTGAAAAGTCCGAGCCCACGGAGAAGGCCGCGTCATGACCCGCCACCCGTGAGCGGTGTCGCGGAGGCTTAAGAGGGCTATTGTGTGCTCATGGCAATCGCACGACTTCACGGCGGCCCGCTCGACGGGCAGATCATCCCCATCGAGGATGCCGACGACAAGCTGATCGTCCCCTACAGCGAGACGCAGGTGGTCTACAACCGACGCGGCGACGCGCAGAACACCGGTGAGAGCGACGGCCCCACCGAGATCGACTACTGGTTCGACGAGGCGCTCGAAGATCTCACGCTCAGCGATGACTGAAGGCGCGCGGTCCGTCGAGATCGAGCGCAAGTACGACGTCGACGTTGCGACGCCGCTGCCCGACTGGAGCGGTCTGGACGCCGCGGTCGACCAGGGCGAGTCGCGCGAACTCGACGCCCGGTACTTCGACACCGCTGACACGGCTCTCGCCCGCGCCGGTGTCGCCGTGCGCCGGCGCACGGGAGGCCCCGACGCCGGTTGGCACATCAAGGGACCGCGCGAGGGCGACGGTCGGCTCGAGATCGCCTGGCCGCTGGGGGAGGGAGACACCGTCCCGGATGCCGTCGCTGAAGCGCTCGCACACTGGACGACGGATGCTCTGACGCCGCTCGCCCGCATCGAGAACCAGCGCACCGCCTACCTGCTCACAGGCCCCGGCGGTGTCGTCGCCGAGTTCGTCGACGACCGCGTCCGCGCCACCGACCTGCGACAGGGCGTCCAGCGCGAATGGCGCGAGTGGGAAGTGGAGCTCGGCCCTGCGGCTCCTGCCGACGAGACCGGCCGCGACGCGCTGTTCTCGGCGATCGAGACGGCCGTCTTCGCCACCGGGGCCCGTGCCGCGGCATCCGATTCGAAACTCGCCCGCGCCCTCGGCTTCTGACGCAGCCCCCTCTGTTTCAGGGGTGAGCGACGGCCCCGAACCTATACTGAGCGTGTGACCGACACCGCAGCCGCGCCACCTCGTCGTCGGCGCGTCGGGCGCCGGATCAGGCTCGCGGTTCTCGCGCTGGTCGGTGCCGCCGCGATCCTCGGAGGCGTCTTCGTCGCCGTGCAGCTGCCGCAGTCGGCCACGCAGCTCGCGGATCCGCCTCGCGGCGACCTCATCGTCGACGGGGTGGACGGCGAGTGGCGGATCGGCGAGTTCACGATCGTGCTCGATGAGGCCCTGCACGTGACGCATCCGCAGGCGGCGGCATCGGTGTGGCAGACGGTTCCGGGCGAGGCGTTCCTCACAGCCGCCCAGGGACGCGCGAGCTATATCGACGACCTCGGACTCGTCCGGGTGAGCGATGACCAGGACGCCATCTGGAACACGCAGCACGTCACGGCGGCGGAGGTCGACTCCGAGGGGGCGCTCGCGCTCAGCGGAACGCTCGACGACGTCGACTCGGTGACATGGACGCTCCGGCTCCGCGAGGGCGCGCCCGGGCGGTTGGATGCCGAGATATCGGTGTCCGAGCCCGCGAACCGCGTCTATCTCACCGCCGCGCTGGACGACGGCGAAGGCGTCCACGGGCTGGGGGCGCAGTCGGCCGGGTGGGATCTCCGTGGCGACCGCGTGCCGATGATCCCGCGCGAACAGGGGATCGGGCGGGGCGAGCAGCCGCTGTCGTTCCTCGTCGACCTCGCGGCGAGTTCGGCCGGCGGGCAGGACACCACCTACCTCCCGAGCGCCGTGAACGTCACAGGCCTCTCGCGCAGCCTCGTCTACCGCGGCGACGCGTTCTCCTCGGTGGACCTGCGCCCCGACGACCTCGTGATCTGGGAGGTCTGGAGCAGCACGGCCGACTTCTCGCTTGCCGCTGCTGCGACCCCCGCGGACGTCGTGGCGATCCAGTCGGCCTGGGCAGGCGCAGCCGAACCTCCGCCGGCATGGACGCGGACCGGATTGATCGCCGGCATCCAGGGCGGCACGGACGAGGTGCGGGAGAAGGTCGCCACCCTGCAGGCGGCGGATGTGCCGCTCGCCGCAGTGTGGCTGCAGGACTGGGTCGGGCGCCGGACCACCGATTTCGGAGAGCGTCTGCAATGGAACTGGAGCCTCGACGACGAGCAGTACCCCGGCTGGGAGCAGCTGGTCGCAGACCTCGAGGCCCAGGGCATCCGCGTCCTCACCTACGTCAATCCCTCCCTGTCCGTGGACAGCGGTGCGGCAGCGTCTGCCCGCGGCGGACGCGACCTGTACGCCGAGGCCGCAGCCGCCGGATACCTGGCGCTGGACGAGGGCGGCGCCGTGCTCGACATCGATCAGCACGGCTTCACTGCGGCGATGGTCGATCTCTCCGACGCCGATGCCAGGGAGTGGCTGGCGCGGGTCATCGCCGACGAGGTGGCCGGGGCCGGAGCATCCGGCTGGATGGCGGACTTCGCGGAGGGGCCGCCTCCGGACGCCGTGCTCGCCGGCGGGTCAGGGGCGGACTGGCGGGTGCGGTGGCCCGTGCTCTGGCAGGACGTGAATCGGCGTGCGCTCGAGATCGCCGGGCTCGAGGCCGACGGCTTCGTCTGGCACCGCAGCGGAGGAACCCGCTCGGCCGGTGCGGCCGACGCGCTGTGGCTGGGCGATCAGACGCAGGACTGGTCGCGCGAGGACGGCCTGGCCTCCACCGTCACGCTCACGCAGTCGCTGTCCGCGAGCGGCATGGCGCAGGTGCACGGCGATATCGGCGGGTACACGAGTATCGATCTGCCGGTCATCCCCGATCCCGTCCGCGACGACGAGCTCGTCATCCGCTGGGCGGAGGCGTCGCTGCTGCAGCCGGTTCTCCGCACGCATGAGGGCAACCGGCCCGCCGTGTCGGCTCAGCCGGCCGAGGATGCGGAGCTGGCCGCGCAGCTCGCCGAGCTGACCCGGGTGTTCGTGGCGCTCGGTCCGGAGCGCGAACGGCTCGCGGCGCAGGGCGGGCTCGCGGACGCCGTGCAGCATCCGTGGATGCTCGCTCCGGATGCCGGGCTCGACGGCATCGCGGACGAGGAGCTTCAGCTCGGGCCCGATGTCCTGCTCGCACCCGTGCTCTCCGCCGGTGCGACGACAGTCGACGTGGCCTTCCCTCCGGGAAGATGGCAGAACATCTGGACCGGTGCAGTGTTCGGCGAGGCCTCGTCCGTGACGCGCGAGAGCGTGGATGCCCCGATGGGGCGACCAGCCCTGTTCGTCCGGGACGGGACGGCGGTGGCGGGCGAGCTCAGCGTGTTCGCGGACTGAGGGCCCGGCTCGGTCACCGCGGCAGCAGCACGGTCAGCGCTCCGGGCAGCACACGGATGCGGGCGCTGCCGGTGCCGATGCGCTCGCCGTCGGCGTAGACCACGAGTCCTGGCGCCGACACCTCGATCTCGCGTCCGTGCATCGTCGTCACCTCGGGCAACTGGACGTGCGTGCCGCGCAGCAGACGCGGGAACAGCCGCAGCAGCTTGAGCCTGCCCACCGGACCGACGTGCGTGATGTCGAACAGTCCGTCATGCGGGTCGGCGCCGGGGCACACCGGCATTCCTCCGCCGTAGCTGCGAATGTTGCCCACGGCGATGAGGGTCCCGTCCGAGACCCGGGCGTCCTCGCCGTCGATGCGCAGCGAGAAGCGCATCGGGGCCAGACGGAACAGCTCGATCAGCAGCGCGAGGTAGTAGCGCGCTGTGCCGCGCGGCCAGCGCAACAGGTTCGTGCGCTCGCTGACCTTCGCATCGAAGCCGAGGGCGGCCACCGTGAGGAAGCGGGCGCTCGCGTCGGTGCAGATCGCCTCGCCGACGTCGAGCGAGTGCGGGGAGCCGGCGACCGCGGCGTCGACGGCAAGGGCAGCGCTCTCGGCCGAGTCGTACGGGATCCCCAGGGAACGCGCGAGGTCGTTGCCGGTTCCGGCGGGGACGAGGACGAGCGGCACGCCGGATCCGGTCAGCACGTCGACCACGGTCGCCAGCGTCCCGTCGCCGCCGACGATGACGAGGGCGTCCGGACGCGCGGCGACCGCTTCGGCGGCGAGGCGCCGGGAATCCGCGGCCGATGACCCCTGGTGCACGACCGGGTCGATGCCGTGCGATCGCAGCCGTGCGATCGCGGCATCCGTGCGCGCAGCGCCCTTGCCGCGCCCGGCATCCGGATTGCCCAGAACATGGATGCGCGGCACGTCAGCCCGCCCCGACCGGCAGCAGGGCGCCGGGGTTCATGATGCCGGTGGGATCCAGTTCGGCCTTCAGCGCTCGCAGGATGCGGATGCCGCCGTCGCCGATCTCGTGCGCCAGCCAGGGCGCGTGGTCGCGCCCGACGCCGTGGTGGTGGCTGATCGTGCCGCCGGCCTGCAGGATCGCATCGTTCACACGGGACTTGATGGCATCCCAGTCGGAGAGGACATCGCCCTTGAGGTTGCCGATGATCGTGAAGTAGAGGGCGGCCCCCGTGGGGTACACATGCGAGATATGGCACATCACGAGCGACTTCGCGTCATGATCGGCGAATCCGCTGCGGAGAGCTTCCGTGACCGCCGTCTTCACCTGGGCGACCTTCGACCAGAGCGTCGCGGTCTCGAGCGTCTCGCAGAACACGCCGTGGTCGAGCAGCGCGTCGCGCAGGTACGGGGCGCCGAACCTGCCGTTCGCCCACTCCTCGGCGGGCTCCGGCCCGGTGGAACGCCCGCCGGCATCCGTCAGCACCTTCGCCGTCAGGGCCTGACGGGCCGCGGCCACGTCGGGGTGGCCCTCGAACACGGTGACGGCGCTGCATCCCTTCGACAGGGCCTTGCCGATCCTGCCGTGCTGCGCGAGTCCGATCCCGGTCTCGGCCTCGTCGGACAGACGGATCACCGTGGGCCCGGTGCCGAGCTGGGCGACGCGCCGCAGGGCGTCGACGCCCGTGGCGAAGTCGGGGAAGGTCCATCCCTCGTGCAGGCGCGTCTCGGGCACGCGGTGCACGCGCAGACTCAGCTCGGTGATCACACCGAGGATGCCCTCGGCGCCCAGGAACACGCGCATCAGATCGGGCCCAGCTGCCGTTCCGGGCGCGCCGCCGAGCGCGACCTCGCCGGTCGGGGTCGCGACGCGCACGGCCGTGACCATCGCGTCGAACCGGCCGTTGCCCGCCGAGTTCTGGCCGGATGAGCGCGCCGACGCGAACCCGCCGAGTGTGGCGTAGAGGAAGCTCTGCGGGAAGTGCCCCAGCTCGAAGCCGTGCTCGGCGAGCAGCCGCTCGGCCTCGGGGCCGGTGGTGCCGGCGAGGAAGCGCGCCTCGCCGCTGATCCCGTCCAGGTGCAGCAGGCCGCTCAGGCGGCGCACGTCCAGCGCGATGACGGCCCGGTGCGTCCCGCGCTCCGGATCGAGGGCGCCGACGACGCTCGTGCCGCCCGCGAACGGGATCACGGCCAGCCCGCGCTCCGCACAGGACTGCAGGACGCCGGCGACCTCGTCGTGACCGGCGGGGGAGACGACGGCATCCGGAGCCTCCTGATCGGGCGTTCGCCGGTGGACGAGGTCGATCGTCGATCGCCCGCCCGCGTGCCGGATGCGCGTCTCGTCGTCGGTGCTCACGTGCGCGTCGCCGACGATGTCGGCGAGCGCGCGCCGGTCGTCGTCCGTGAGCGCGGAGGGCGCTATGCGGACGTCGGCGAGGGAGACCGCGGGCTGCGGACGCTGCACGCGCCCGATCACCGTCGGCAGCAGTGCGCGCACCGCGAGCGGCAGATCCTTGGCGAGGTCGGGGTCGCCCCATCCGTTCCAACGCATCATCGCGGCAGGTGTGGTCTCCGTCGTCATGCGTTACAGTGTGACACATTGTGGAAGATCGTCAAGCAAGCAGCGAGCCCCCCGCCCGCAGCGAGGTCCGTGCGGATCTGCCGTCGTGGGATACCACGGACGCGCATATCCTCGACCGGGCCGCCGCTCTGATCTCCGCGCGGGGAACGGCCAGGCTCACGATCGCCGAGCTCGCCCGCGAGGCGAAGGTCAGCCGGCCCACCATCTACCGGCGCTGGTCGAGCGTCGACGAGGTCGTGCGGGCGGCGCTCCTGCGCCGGACGGTCCTGCTCCTGAGCGGCTTCGAGACCGCCGTGAGCACACGGGCCGAGCTCGTCGCCGAGGCGGTGCGCTTCGCGGATGCCTTCCGGCAGGATGCCGTGTTCGGCAGCCTGCTCGCGAGCGAGCCGGAAGCGTTCACGCAGTACAGCCTGGAGCGGGTCGGCACGAGCCAGCGCGTCATGCTGCGATGGCTCGCCGATGCCATCGTGCACGCCCAGCGGGGCGGTACCGTCAGGCCCGGCGATGCCGACGACATGTCGGTCATGATGCTGCTCATCGTGCAGTCCGCCGTGCTCTCGCACAACGCCGTCTCCGCCCTGATCGGCGAGGCGGAATGGCATACCGAACTCACCCGTGCGATGGACGGATACCTGCGACCATGAACACCGGTGTCCGATCCTCGGCGATGCTGAACGCGACGCGCAGGATCCGCGAATGGGATCGGATGACCGGCGGCGACGAGGTCGATCTGCTCGTCATCGGCGGCGGGGTGACCGGTGCCGGCGTCGCTCTGGATGCCGCGAGCCGCGGCCTGTCCGTCATCCTCGCCGAGGCCCACGACCTCGCGTTCGGCACGAGCCGCTGGAGCTCGAAGCTCGTGCACGGCGGTCTGCGCTATCTGGCATCCGGCGATGTTGCCGTCGCGAGGGAGAGCGCGGTCGAACGGCACCTGCTCATGACCCGCACCGCCCCGCACCTGACCCGCACCCTCCCGCAGCTGCTGCCCTTCGTCCAGGGCGTCTCGACGACGCAGCGCACCGTCGGCGAGATCGGGTTCTGGCTGGGGGACGGTCTGCGCCGCGTCGCCGGAACACCGGGACGCGTCCTGCCGCGACCGCATCGGGCGTCACCGGCAGAGGCGGTCGCAATGTTCCCGGCGCTGAGCAGACGAGGACTCCGCGGTGGTGTGGTCGGCACCGACGGGCAGCTCGTCGACGACGCGCGGCTCGTCGTCGCGATCGCCCGCACCGCGGCTGCGCACGGCGCGATGATCCTCACGAGGACACGCGCGTCGGACGTCGACGGTTCGGGGGCCACGCTGCACGATGAGCTCGGCGGCGGCTCGGTCCGGGTGCGCGCCCGCGCCGTCGTCAATGCGGCGGGCGTGTGGGCCGGAGGCCTCGATCCGGACATCCGTCTGCGGCCGAGCAGGGGCACGCATCTGGTCCTGGATGCCGCGACGCTCGGCAACCCGACGGCGGCGCTGACCGTGCCGCATCCGGGGTCGATCAGCCGCTTCGTCTTCGCGCTGCCCGTGCAGCTCGGGCGCGTGATCGTGGGGCTGACGGACGTGGATGCGCCCGGCGGCATCCCCGAGGTCCCGCAGCCGACGGCGGACGAGATCGACTTCCTGCTCGGCACGCTCTCCCAGGCGCTGGACCGGCCGCTGACGCGCGGCGACGTGCGAGGCACGTTCGCGGGCCTGCGGCCGCTCATCGAGTCCGGAGCCGGGTCCTCCACGGCGGACATCTCGCGGCGCCATCGCGTCGAGGTCTCGTCGAACGGCGTCGTCGGCGTCCTGGGTGGCAAGCTCACGACGTACCGGGCGATGGCGCAGGATGCCGTCGACCTCGCATCCCGCCATGCCGGCCTGGATGCCGCGCCCTGCCGGACCCACCGGCTCCCGCTGGTCGGCGCCCCCGACTCGCCGGTGCCGGTCAGCGGCGCCGCGACCGCCCGGAGATCGTCGGCGTCGCTGCGCGCCCGCTACGGCGCAGAGGCCCCGTCGGTGCTCGCGGCGGGCGGTAAGGGCGCCGCCGAGACGGTGGCCGAGGGCATCGACATCACCCGCTCCGAGGTCGCCTTCGCGGTGCGCGCCGAGGGGGCGCTGGACGCCGACGACGTGCTCGATCGCCGCACCCGCATCGGCCTCGTCCCGGCCGATCGGGATGCCTCGGCCGGAGTCGTCGCAGAGGTCGTCGCGGAGACGCTCGACTCCCTCGGCTGAGACGACGAACGGCCCGGCAGGCAATGCCTGGCCGGGCCGTTCGGGCGACGGATCAGAAGTTGATCATGTGGCCCGCGAGTCCGTGGAAGCCCTCCTGCAGCGCCTCCGACAGCGTCGGGTGCGTGTGCACGTTGCGGGCGAGCTCGAGAGCGGTGAGGTCCCACTTCTGCGCGAGCGTCAGCTCGGGGAGGAGCTCGGAGACGTCCGGTCCGATCATGTGGGCGCCGAGCAGCTCGAGGTGCTCAGCATCCGCGACCATCTTGACGAAGCCGACCGGCTCGCCCAGGCCGTGCGCCTTGCCGTTGGCCATGAACGGGAACGTCACGACCTTGACGTCGTGGCCCTCGTCCTTGGCCTGCTGCTCGGTGAGGCCGAACGAGGCGACCTGAGGCGAGCAGAAGGTCGCGCGCGGCATCATCCGGTAATCGCCCAGCGTCTGCGTCTCGGCGCCGCCGATGGTCTCGGCCGCCACGACGCCCTGCGCCTCGGCGACGTGCGCGAGCTGCAGCTTCATCGTGACGTCGCCGATCGCGTAGATGCCGTCGACGTTGGTCTTCATGTGGTCGTCGATGTCGATCGCGCCGCGCTCGGTGAGCTTCACGCCGGTCGCCTCGAGTCCGTAGCCGTCGACGTTCGGCGCGAATCCGACCGACATGAGAACCTTGCCGGCCTCGATGGATGCCTGCTGGCCGTCCTTGCCGGTGTAGGTGACGGTGACGGACGAGCCGTTGTCGACGACCTTCTCGACCTTGGTGGAGGTGAGGATGTCGACGCCGTAGTTCTTGTACTGCTTGGTGATCTCCTTCGACACGTCGGCGTCCTCATTGGGGAGCGCGCGGTCGAGGAACTCGATGATCGTGACCTTCACGCCGTAGTTCGTGAGGACGTAGGCGAACTCCATGCCGATGGCGCCGGCGCCGACGATGACGATCGACTCGGGCAGTTCGCGGGTGAGGATCTGCTCCTCGTAGGTGACGACGTTCTCGCTGAGCTCGACGCCGGGGAGCAGGCGCACCTTCGAGCCGGTCGCGATGATGACGTTGTCGAACGTGACCTCTTCGGTGGAGCCGTCGGCCTTCGCGACCGAGATCGCCTTCGGGCCGGTGAAGGTGCCGCGACCGTTGTACTCGGTCACCTTGTTCTTCTTCATGAGGAAGTGGATGCCCTTGACCCGGCCCTCGGCGACCTCGCGGGAGCGGTCGAACGCCTTGCCGAAGTCGATCGTGAAGTCACCCGAGATGCCGAAGAAGTCGGCCTTGTGGTTGAGGGTGTGGGCGAGTTCCGCGTTCTTGAGCAGAGCCTTGGAGGGGATGCAGCCGACGTTGAGGCACACACCGCCCCAGTACTTCTCTTCGATGATCGCGGTGGAGAGGCCGAGCTGTGCGCTGCGGACTGCGGCGACGTACCCGCCGGGGCCCGCGCCGAGGATGACGACGTCGTAGTGTGGCATGCCTCAAGCCTATCGCTCTGCAGGGTCGTCCGACCCGGCGTCGTGCTGTTCCGCCGCACCCGGTTCGCGGCGGCTTTTCGCCAACAACACGGCGATGAGCGCACCGAGTCCTGCCGCCAGGATGATGCCGCCGATGATCCAGGGCAGATTGCGCACGAAGGAGTCGCCGTCGGCGGGCGTTCCCTCCTCCGCGGGGGGAGCCGTCGACGCGCTCGGCTCGCTCGACGCGCTCTCGGTGGGCGTCGCCGACGGCGCCGCGGTCTCGGGCGCCGAACCGGTGGTCACGGTGAAGCGGAACTCGCCATCCGTCGGATGCCCGTCGCTGGAGACGACCTTCCAGAGCACGCGGTACTCGCCGGCCTCGCCGCCGGCGGTCAACGGCTGGGTCACCATCGCGCCGTCCACCTCGGCGGGGCCGTCGGTGACGGATTCGCCCGCGGCATCCGTCACGACGACCTCGGTCGATCCCTCGCCGCCGATCAAGGCGGCGCCGAAGGTGAGGGTGAGCTCGTCCGGCAACGTCTCGATGGTCGAGTCGGCCGCCGGGTCGGACTCCACGAGCGCGTCGTGCGCGGCCGCCGGCTGCGGCCAGGCGAGCAGGAGAGCGAACGCGACGAGCAGCGCTGCGGCGATCATGAACGGGGTGAGGGGGCGTCGTGAGGTGAGGGTGTGCACACGTCCACCCTAGGAAACGGCCTTGTGCGCGTGCTGTGTCGGACTGGGCCTCGCTCGGCGGTCGCGCGATCCGTTAGTCTGGATCGGAAGGAGGGCCACCGTGACAGATTTCGAAAGCCGACCGGCTCGCGACGCGTCGATTCACCGCGACGGCGAGCAGCGGCACGACGCCACGCAGACATTCGGACACGACTCCGACCTTTCCTTCGTCCCGTTCGGCGCGGAGCTGACCGAGGTCGAGCAGTCCGCGATCTCGGCGCTGCCCACCGGCTCGGCTCTCCTGCTCGTGCGCTCGGGCGCGATGGCAGGGGCCCGCTACCTGCTCGACACCGACGTCACGACCATCGGGCGGCATCCTGAAGCCGACATCTTCTTCGACGATGTCACCGTCTCGCGCCGTCACGCCGAGATCACGCGCTCGGGTCGCTCGTTCGAGATCATCGACCAGCGTTCGCTCAACGGCACGTACGTCAACGGGGAGCGCGTGGACCGCAGCGAGCTCGTCAACGGGTCGGAGCTGCGCATCGGCAAGTTCCGTCTGAACTTCTTCATCTCGCCCGCCGACCTCGCGGTGGCGTCCGACTGATGGCGGCGCTTCCCGCCCGCGATCGCTCTGCGTCCGCGGGGCTCCTGAGCATCGGTCAGGTCCTCGCACGGCTCACCCCGGAATTCCCCGACCTCACCTCCAGCAAACTGAGGTTCCTCGAGGTTCAGGGCATCGTCACGCCCTCGCGCACGGAGTCCGGCTATCGCAAGTTCTCGCCGTCCGACATCGAGCGGCTGCGGCTCGGACTCACCCTCCAGCGCGATCACTATCTGCCGCTCAGCGTGATCCGCGAGCAGCTGGACGAGGCCGAGGCGAACGGCGACACCGGACTCGCGTTCGCCCCGCCGCCCTCGATCACCCCGGCGCCGCGCCGGTACCGTCGTGAAGAGCTGCTCTCCGCCGCGGGAGCAGGGCCGCAGATCCTCAACGACGCCATCAGCACCGGCATCATCGCGGCGGCCGAGACCTACCCCGAGTCGACCGTCACGCTGCTGCGCGGCCTCGTCGCACTGGACCGTCACGGCATCGAGCCGCGTCACCTTCGGACCGTCCGCCAGAGCGCGGAGCGCGAGGTGTCGCTGATCGAGTCGGCCATGTCTGCGCTGCTGCGCAGGACGGATGCCGCGTCCCGCGGCAAGGCGCGTGAGATGGGTCCGGAACTGGCGGGCAAGATCAGTGAGGTCAGGGCGGCCTTCGTCAAAGAAGCACTCGCCCGCGTGCTTTCGTAACGAACAGGTTGCGACACACCCCCACAGCGAAGCGGATGTCGTTGCCCGGGGCAGGGCACTGCTCTAGCGTGGGGGTAACCCGTCAGAGAGGAAGTCATATGAATGCGGATGAGCGTGCAGGCGACCCGCGGTTCGTGACCGAACTCCTCTTCACCGACGGCCTTCCGGCGATGGACGACGAGGTCGGCTACCGCGGTGCTGTCGCAGCCCGTGCCGCCGGTATCACCTACCGCCAGCTCGACTACTGGGCGCGCACCGAGCTCGTCGAGCCGACCGTGCGCGGCGCCAGCGGATCCGGGTCGCAGCGTCTCTACGGCTTCCGTGACATCCTCGTCCTCAAGCTCGTCAAGCGTCTGCTCGACACCGGCATCTCGCTGCAGCAGATCCGCACGGCCGTCGATCAGCTGCGCGCAGCCGGCATCCGCGATCTCGCGGGAACGACGCTCATGAGCGACGGCGCTTCGGTCTACCTGTGCACCTCGAACGATGAGGTCATCGACCTCGTCAGCCGCGGCCAGGGCGTCTTCGGCATCGCCGTCGGCAAGGTCCTTCGCGAGGTGGAGTCCACGCTCGTGGAGTTCGACCCCACCGCGCCGGGCCCCGTCGACGAGCTCAGCGCGCGCCGCGCCAAGCGCTCCGCCTGACGCGCAGCCGCTCCTACATCAGCGAAGCAGCAAGGCCGCGCCGAGACAGCAACGAGATCGCGCTGTCTCGGCGCGGCCTTGCCGTCTTGGGGCGTGTGATCAGGCCTGGGCGCCGGTCTCCGGGACGGGGACGCGGCCGGTGCGCACGATGCGGTCCAGGAGCAGGTCGAAGTCGGCGGCGAGCTCCTGTGCGGAGTCGCCCGGCCAGATGTGCAGCGGCTTGGCCGCTCCCTGCGCCTGCTGCAGCGACGTGCGCTCCGGCAGCTGCGGGGAGAGCACGAGCGGGCCGAACATGTCGCGCAGCTCCTTGATGCGGAACTGGTGCTCGATCGATTGCGGGCGCACGCGGTTGACGACGATGCCCAGCGGCTGAAGACGGGGGGAGAGGCCGCGGCGGATCTCCTCGATCGCACGCAGGGCGCGGTCGGCGGCGGCGACCGAGAAGAGCCCCGGTTCGGTGACGACCATGACCCGGTCGCTCGCTGCCCACGCCGTGCGGGTGAGCGCGTTCAACGAGGGGGCGCAGTCGATGAGCACGAGATCGTAGTCGCTCTCGACGGAGGCCAGTGCCTCCTCGAGCTTCCAGACGTCGCGGACACTCGGGTGCGGACCGTCGTAGTTGATGGCCGACGGGCTGCCGATGAGGACGTCGATGGTTCCGGGGTGCACCTTCGCCCAGCCGCTGGAGGTGATCGCCTGGCGGACGACCTTCTCCTTGGGGTTGGCCAGCACATCCGCGACATTGAGTCGACCGGCGACCTGGATGTCCATGCCGGTGGAGACGTCGGACTGCGGGTCCAGGTCGACGACGAGAGTCCGGACACCCCGGGCGAAGGCCGCAGAGGCCAATCCGAGGGTCACGGTCGTCTTGCCGACACCGCCTTTGAGAGAGCTGACGCTGAGTACGTGCACGGAGACCACGTTACCTTCCCCTAGGCTTGGAGAACACTCAGCCCCGCCCCATGTGCGTCGACTGCGCCGCACATCGAGCTACCAGAGGTGTGCATGTTCCAGAAGATCCTTGTGGCCAATCGCGGCGAGATCGCGATCCGCGCCTTCCGAGCGGCGTTCGAGGTGGGGGCCAGGACCGTTGCCGTGTTCCCGTATGAGGACCGCGGGTCGCAGCACCGGCTCAAAGCCGACGAGGCATATGAGATCGGCGAGCGCGACCACCCCGTGCGCGCGTACCTGAGCGTCGACGAGATCATCAGGGTCGCGCTCGAGTCGGGCGCCGATGCGATCTACCCGGGCTACGGGTTCCTCTCCGAGAACCCCGAGCTCGCCGAGAAGGCGGCGGCGAACGGCATCGTCTTCATCGGCCCGCCCTCTGCCGTCCTCGAGATGGCGGGCAACAAGGTCGAAGCCAAGCGGCACGCGATCGAGGCCGGCGTGCCGGTGCTGCGCTCGACCGAGGCATCCGACGACGTCGACGCCCTCGTCGCCCAGGCGGACGAGATCGGCTTCCCGGTGTTCGCGAAGGCCGTCGCGGGCGGCGGCGGCCGCGGCATGCGCCGCGTGGAGAAGAAGGCCGACCTCCCGGCCGCGCTCGCCGAGGCGATGCGCGAAGCCGAGAGCGCGTTCGGCGACCCGCGCATGTTCCTCGAACAGGCTGTCGTGCATCCTCGCCACATCGAGGTGCAGATCCTCGCCGACAAGACCGGCGAGACGGTTCACCTGTTCGAGCGCGACTGCTCGGTGCAGCGACGCCACCAGAAGGTGGTCGAGATCGCACCTGCTCCGAACCTCGACGACAGCATCCGGACCGCGCTGCACGGCTACGCGATCGCGTTCGCCCGGTCGATCGGCTACGAGAACGCCGGAACCGTCGAGTTCCTCCTCGAGACCGCAGGGGAGCGGGCCGGTGAGGTCGTCTTCATCGAGATGAACCCGCGCATCCAGGTCGAGCACACCGTGACCGAGGAGGTCACCGACGTCGACCTCGTGCAGGCGCAGATGCACATCGCGGCCGGAGCGACGCTCGCCGACCTCGGGCTGCAGCAGGACAGCATCCATCTGCGCGGCGCCGCGCTGCAGTGCCGCATCACCACCGAGGATCCGACGCAGGGATTCCGCCCCGACACCGGCAAGATCACCACCTACCGTTCGCCCGGCGGCGCCGGTGTCCGCCTCGACGGCGGCACCGTGCACCAGGGTGCGCAGATCAGCCCGCACTTCGACTCCATGCTCTCCAAACTCACCTGCCGCGGTCGCGACTTCGAAGCGGCCGTGGGACGGGCGCGCCGGGCACTCGCGGAGTTCCGCATCCGCGGCGTCTCGACGAACATCCCGTTCCTGCAGGCGCTCCTCGCCGACGACGCGTTCATCGCCGGTGACATCAGCACCTCGTTCATCGACGAACGCCCCGACCTGCTGCAGGGACGCGTGTCAAAGGACCGCGGGACCAAGCTGCTGAACTGGCTCGTCGACGTCACGGTCAACAAGCCCAACGGCGACCACCCCGGCGTGATCGACCCGGCTGCGAAGCTCCCGAGCATCGACCTGGCTGCCGAGCCTCCCGCGGGTTCGCGCCAACGGCTCCAGGAGCTGGGCCCTGAGGGCTTCGCCCGCGCCCTGCGCGAGCAGTCAGCCCTCGCGATCACCGACACGACGTTCCGCGACGCGCACCAGTCGCTGCTGGCGACACGCGTGCGCACGCGCGACCTCGCCGCCGCCGCCCCGTACCTGGCGCGTCTGACCCCCGGTCTGCTGTCTGTCGAGGCCTGGGGCGGAGCCACGTACGACGTCGCCCTCCGCTTCCTCGGCGAGGACCCGTGGGAGCGACTCGACAAGCTGCGGGCGGCGCTGCCGAACATCAACATCCAGATGCTGCTGCGCGGCCGCAACACCGTCGGCTACACGCCGTACCCGACGGCGGTGACCGAGGCGTTCGTCAGCGAGGCGGCGACGAGCGGCATCGACATCTTCCGCATCTTCGACGCGCTCAACGACGTGGCGCAGATGCGCCCGGCGATCGACGCGGTGCGCGCCACCGGCAGCGCGGTCGCCGAGGTCGCGCTCTGCTACACCGGTGACCTGCTGAACCCCGCCGAAGACCTCTACACGCTGGACTACTACCTGCGCCTGGCGGAGCAGATCGTGGATGCCGGCGCCCACATCCTCGCCATCAAGGACATGGCCGGGCTCCTGCGCCCCGGGGCCGCCGCCACGCTGGTGCGCGCGCTCCGCGAGCGCTTCGACCTGCCGGTGCACCTGCACACCCACGACACCCCCGGCGGACAGCTCGCGACCCTGCTCGCGGCCAGCGCTGCGGGCGTGGACGCCGTGGATGCGGCATCCGCCCCGTTATCGGGGACGACCAGTCAGCCCTCGCTCTCGTCGCTCGTCGCGGCGCTGGCGCACACCGAGCGCGACAGCGGCATCGATCTCGCCGGCGTCTCGGACCTCGAGCCGTACTGGGAAGCCGTTCGCAACCAGTACGCGCCCTTCGAATCCGGGCTTCCCGGCCCCACCGGACGTGTCTATCACCACGAGATCCCGGGTGGTCAGCTCTCGAACCTGCGTCAGCAGGCCAAGGCGCTCGGGCTCGCCTCGGACTTCGAGCTCATCGAGGACATGTACGCCGCAGCCGACCGCATCCTCGGTCGCGTGCCGAAGGTCACGCCGTCGTCCAAGGTCGTCGGCGACCTCGCGCTTCACCTTGCCGCCGTCAAGGCAGATCCCGCGGACTTCGAGGCGAACCCCGAGAAGTACGACGTCCCCGATTCGGTCGTCAGCTTCATGGCGGGTGAGCTCGGCGACCTGCCCGGCGGGTGGCCCGAGCCGTTCCGCAGCAAGGTGCTCGCCGGCCGCACGGTGCGCACCGGACTCACCGAGATCTCGGCCGACGACGAGACGGCGTTGGCGGGATCGAGCACGCAGCGGCGCGAGCGCCTGAACACGCTGCTGTTCCCGGCCCCGACCATGGAGTTCGCGCAGCAGCGCGAGCTGTTCGGCGACCTCTCCGTGCTCGACACGGCCGACTACCTGTACGGACTCGTCCAGGGGCAGGAGCACCTCGTCGAGATCGACCGCGGCGTGCAGCTCTACGTTGGCCTCGAAGCGATCGGCGAGGCCGACGAGCGAGGCATGCGCACCGTCATGACGACCCTCAACGGGCAGCTCCGTCCGGTGTTCGTGCGCGACCGATCGGTCGCGGTCGACACGCACGAGGCCGAGAAGGCAGACAGCTCGCAGCCCGGTCAGGTGGCGGCCCCGTTCTCCGGTGTGGTCTCGCTCAAGGTCGACGTCGGCGCGTCCGTGCGGGCCGGCGAACCGGTAGCATCCATCGAGGCGATGAAGATGGAGGCGGCGATCACCGCACCCGTCGACGGCGTCATCGAGCGGCTGGCGATCGCCTCCACTCAGCAGGTCGATGCCGGGGATCTTTTGGTCGTGATCACCCCCGCCAAGTAATCTTGTGCGGGCGACACGCTCGCACAAGCTTGGAGTGACACAGTGACATCGAAGAACAGTTCCCCCTCGGAGGACGACGATCTCGGCATCCTCGACGAGGCCGCATCGCTCGACACGACCGCGCTCGGCATCCTCGGGCACACCTCGCAGGTGAGCGTCACGCTGCCCGCCAGCGCGGACGAGGACGACGACCTGACCGAGGATGACATCGTCGACGGCGAGTTCTCAGGCGAGATCCTCGTCGGTGAGATCGAGACCGCTCACGAGGATGAGGATGCTGCGGATCCGGTTGCCGCCGTCAGCGCTGTGGATGCGGTCGAGGTGACCGAGGAGGCAGAGCCCGTCGAAGAATCGGTGCCCATCGAGGAGCCCGAGCCGGTCGGGGAGCCCGAGGTCGTGGAGGACGTCCTCGACGAGCCCGAGGCCACCCCGGCGCCGGCACCGGCCGCACCCGCACCGGCGGCAGCGGTGGCTCCCGGCGCCCCTGCCGCTCCCGCCGCGAAGCCCGCAGCCCCCGCACCCGAGATCGCGTTGACGGCCAAGCGGTTCGGGGAGCAGGCCGGGCAGTCGTCCCGCGAGACCGCCGACCTGCTGACGCCCGACCGCCTCCTCAACCCGAGTCAGCTGACCAAGCCCGAGCCCGAGGGCGCGTGGAGTCACCTGCTCTACTCGATCTCGGGGCGGCGCATCAACATCGGTGACGGCAAGCGGGCACGTGAGCGCAAGGCCCTCACCGCTCGGATCGCGAATGCCCTCTCCGGAGGCGCGCGTTTCGTCCCCGTGCTCTCGCGCAAGGGCGGCGTCGGAAAGACGACCGTCACCGCACTGCTCGGCATGGCGCTCGCAGACGCACGCGAGGACCGCGTCATCGCCGTCGACGCGAACCCCGACCGCGGCACCCTGGCCGACCGCATCGTGCGGGCCCCGGGGGGCAAGTCGGTGCGGGACCTCGTCAGGATCCACGACGAGGTCAACGGCTACCACGACCTCTCCGCGATCGTCGCCCGTGACTCCACGCGCCTCGACGTGCTGGCATCCGACACCGATCCGCACATCGCCGAGGCCTTCAGCGACGAGGAGTACCGCAATGTCGCCGGCGTCGCCGCGCACTACTACTCGCTCGTGCTCACCGACACCGGAACCGGCATCGTGCACTCGGTGATGGGGGCCACACTCGACCTGGCCGATCAGATCGTCATCGTGTCGGGGCTCAGCGTCGACGAAGCGCGCCTGGCGTCCGAGACGCTGACCTGGCTCGAGACCAACGGCCACGAGGAGCAGGCGCGGAACGCCATCATCGTGCTCAACCAATCGACGCCCGGGAGCCCTCTGGTGCGCCTGAACGAGCTCGAGGCGCACTTCAAGACCCGCGCCAAGCATGTCGTGCGGATGCCGTACGACGCGCAGATCGCCGGCGGCGGGGCCATCGTGTTCGCCAACCTGCAGCCCGAGACGCGTCAGGCGGCTCGTGAGCTCGCGGCTGTGCTCGTCGAGAGCCTGCGGGCGAAGGCCGCCTGATGACCGTTCGCGAGATCCGTGTCTTCGGCGACCCCGTCCTGCGCACGAAGTGCTCGCCGGTCGAGCAGATCGACGACGGTGTGCGCTCGCTCATCGCCGACCTCGTCGACAGTGTGAAGCTCCCCGGCCGTGCCGGGGTCGCAGCTCCGCAGATCGGCGTCGCGGTGCGGGCGTTCAGCTATAACATCGACGGCGACGTCGGCTACGTCATCAATCCCGTCCTCACCGAGGTGCGCGGCGAGCCCGTGCCGACCGGTGAGGGATGCCTGTCGGTTCCCGGTCTCTGGCACGACGCGCTGCGCCACCCGTGGGCTCGGGTCGAGGGCATCGACCTCGACGGCGAACCGGTCGTGCTCGAGGGGGAGGGGCTGCTGGCACAGGCTCTCCAGCACGAGACCGATCACCTCGACGGGATGCTGTACCTCTCGCGTCTCGCTCCTCAGGACCGCAAGACGGCCATGCGCGAGATCCGCGAGAGCGACTGGTTCTGACACCTGCTTCCCACAGACCCCGTCTCAGCGACGAGACCCCGTCGTAATCACGTCGATATGACGGGGTCTCGTCGGCAAGACGGGGTCTGTGCACGAAGAATGCCCCGGCCGAAACCGGGGCATTGTTCGTCGGGTGCTCAGCCGATCGCGACGTTCGTCGTCTGCACCGGCTCGTCGTAGATCGCCGAGATCTGGTCGGCGAAGTCCGACACGATCACGTTGCGCTTGATCGACATCTTCGGGGTGAGGTGACCGCTCGCCTCCGTCCACTCCGTGTCGAGGATCGTGAACTTGCGGATCGATTCCGCACGCGAGACGCTCTTGTTCGCGATGTCGACCGCACGCTGCACCTCGGCGCGGACGGCCTCGTTCTTCGCGGCATCCGCGATCGACATGTCGGCCGGGAGACCGTTGTTGCCGAGCCATGTCGGCAGCATCTCCGGGTCGAGAGTGATGAGAGCCGAGATGAACGGCTTCTGATCGCCGACCACGACCACCTGTCCGACGATCGGGTTCGCCCGGATCGGGTCCTCGAGCGCTGCCGGAGCGACGTTCTTGCCGCCGGCCGTGACGATGATCTCCTTCTTGCGGCCCGTGACCGTGAGGTAGCCCTCGGAGTCGAAGCTGCCGATGTCGCCGGTGCGGAACCAGCCGTCATCGAACGCATCGGCGGTCGCCTCGGGGTTGTTCCAGTACTCGCGGAACACGTTGATGCCCTTGACCTCGATCTCGCCGTCCTCGGCGAGACGCACGCCGACGCCGGGGAGCACAGGGCCGACCGTGCCGATCTTCGTCTTGTCGGCGACGTTGACCGTGGCAGGGGCCGTCGTCTCGGTGAGGCCGTAACCTTCAAGGATCACGACGCCCAGGCTGTGGAAGAAGTGCCCGAGGCGGGGTCCGAGGGGAGCGGAGCCCGAGACGGCGTACTGGACGTTGCCGCCCATCGCCTCGCGCAGCTTGCCGTAGACGAGCTTGTCGAACAGGGCGAACTTGATCTTCAGCCCGAACGGGATCTTCTGGCCCTCTTCGAGCAGTCGCGAGTGCTCGATCGCGGCAGCGGCCGCGGCGCGGAAGATCTTGCCCTTGCCGCCTGCCTCGGCCTTCTGCTCGGCGGAGTTGTAGACCTTCTCGAACACACGCGGCACGGCCAGGAGGAAGGTCGGCTTGAACGAGCCGAGCGCTGGCAGCAGCTGCTTCGTGTCGGGCTGGTGCCCGGTGCGCACACCGGCGTGGACGTCCAGGATCGAGATGAATCGCGCGAAGACGTGGGCGGTCGTGATGAACAGCAGGGTGGATGCTCCGGGCGTCTGCACGACCTTGTCGAGCGACTTCGCCGAGTTGCGGGCGAGCTCGACGAAGTTGCTGTGCGTGAGCACGCAGCCCTTCGGGCGGCCCGTCGACCCCGAGGTGTAGATGAGGGTCGCGATGTCGGAGCCGACGGCGATGTTGCGGCGTCGCTCGATCTCGGCATCCTCGACGCCCGTGCCGGCGGCGGTCAGCGTGTCGATGGCGCCCAGATGCATCTGCCAGACGTCGCGGATGAGCGGGAGGTCGCCGCGCACCTCGTCGAACTTGGCGAAGTGATCAGCGGACTCGAGCATGATCGCGATCGCGCCGGAGTCCTCCATGATCCACTGGATCTGGCCGGGGGAGCTGGTCTCGTAGATCGGCACCATCACGGCGCCGGCGTAGAAGAGCGCGAAGTCGACCAGCGTCCACTCGTACGTCGTGCGCGCGAGGAATCCGACCTTGTCACCGGGCTGGATGCCGGCTGCCACGAAGCCCTTCGCGAGCGCGATGACCGCGGTCTGGAAGTCGGCGGCGGAGATGTCGCGCCAGCCGGAGCCGTCGGGGACGGAGAACAGCGCGAGGTTCGGGGTGGCCTCGGCGCGCTTCACCAGAAGATCGGTGATGTTCGCCTCGGGGTCGGCGGGGACGATCGCGGGGACTTCGAATTGGACCACGGCAGCTCCTTCGGTACCGGTCGGGCACGGCTTTCCCTGAGTCTAGGGCACAACCTCATGCGAACCCGGTGGGTTTTGGTATTCAGTAGCGTATCAAGTGAGACTCAGTCGCACGCCTCGGGAAGGTCGTCGACGCGGTGATGATGTCGGTCCGACACCCCGGAGATAGACTTCCAGACGATGTTCTACTGGCTGATGAAGTACGTGGTGGTTGGCCCCATCGTCAAGGCGGTCTTCCGCCCGTGGATCGTGGGCCGAGCCAACGTGCCCCGCAACGGTGCGGCGATCCTCGCGAGCAACCACCTCTCGGTCTCCGATTCGATCTTCCTTCCGCTGCTCATCGACCGGCCGATGTCGTTCCTGGCGAAGAGCGACTACTTCACCGGGCGCGGCCTCAAGGGCTGGGCGACCAAGAACTTCATGAAGGCGACGGGGCAGATCCCCATCGACCGCTCGGGAGGCAAGGCCTCCGAAGCGTCGCTCAACACCGGACTTCAGGTGCTCGGGCGCGGCGATCTGCTCGGCATCTATCCGGAGGGTACCCGCAGTCCCGACGGCAAGCTGTACCGCGGGCGCACCGGGCTTGCGCGCATGGCCCTTGAGGCGAAGGTGCCGGTGATCCCCGTCGTCATGGTCGACACCGACACCGCGATGCCGATCGGCCGGACCGTCCCACGGGTCGTGCGCGTCGGGATCGTCATCGGAGAGCCGCTCGACTTCTCCCGCTACGCCGGGATGGAGAACGACCGCTACATCCTCCGATCGGTCACCGACGAGATCATGGTCGCCCTCCAGCGACTGGGCGAGCAGGAGTACGACGACGTCTACGCGTCGTCGGTCAAGGAGCGGATGCCGCGGCTGTCATGACGGCACGGCGCTGCGCGCCGCGCCGGTAAGCTGGGCAGATGCCGCAGCACGCTCTCGACACCTGGCGCGACCTCCCCATCAAGCAGCAGCCGACGTGGCCCGACGCTGAGCGCGTGGCCGACATCTCCCGGCAGATCGCCGCGCTCCCGCCGCTCGTGTTCGCCGGTGAGGTCGACAACCTCCGCGACCGGCTCGCCCGTGCGGCATCCGGCGAGGCGTTCCTGCTGCAGGGCGGCGACTGCGCCGAGACGTTCGCCGGGGCGACGGCCGAGCAGATCCGAAACCGGATCAAGACCGTGCTGCAGATGGCCGTCGTTCTCACGTACGGCGCGTCGATGCCCGTCGTGAAGATGGGGCGCATGGCCGGCCAGTTCGCCAAGCCCCGCTCCAGCGACTCCGAGACCCGCGGAGACGTCACGCTCCCGGCCTACCGCGGTGACATCGTCAACGGCTACGACTTCACCGAGGGCTCGCGTCAGGCCGACCCCGGCCGTCTGCTGCAGGGCTACCACACCGCAGCATCCACGCTGAACCTCATCCGGGCGTTCACGCAGGGCGGTTTCGCCGACCTCCGCGAAGTGCACTCGTGGAACAAGGGCTTCGCGCAGAACCCCGCGAACCAGCGCTATGAGCGCATGGCGGCCGAGATCGACCGCGCCATCAAGTTCATGGAGGCGGCGGGCGCGGACTTCGACGAACTCAAGCGCGTCGAGTTCTTCACCGGTCACGAGGGCCTGCTCATGGACTACGAGCACCCGATGACCCGCATCGACTCGCGCACGAGCACGCCGTACAACACCTCCGCGCACTTCCTGTGGATCGGGGAGCGCACGCGCGACCTCGACGGCGCGCACGTCGACTACTTCTCGAAGATCCGCAACCCCATCGGCGTGAAGCTCGGCCCCACGACGACGTCCGAGACGGCGCTCGCGCTGATCGACAAGCTCGACCCGAACCGCGAACCAGGGCGCCTGACGTTCATCACGCGCATGGGCGCGGGGACGATCCGCGACGCCCTGCCGCCGCTGCTCGAGGCCGTCCGCGACTCCGGCGCGACCCCGCTGTGGGTGACCGACCCCATGCACGGCAACGGCATCACCACACCGACCGGCTACAAGACGCGTCGCTTCGACGACGTCGTCGACGAGGTGCGCGGCTTCTTCGAGGCGCACCGCGCGGTCGGGACGTTCCCCGGCGGCATCCACGTCGAGCTGACCGGCGACGACGTCACGGAGTGCCTGGGCGGATCCGAGCAGATCGACGAAGAGGGCCTCGCCACCCGCTACGAGAGCCTGTGCGACCCGCGCCTGAACCACATGCAGAGCCTGGAGCTCGCGTTCCTCGTCGCCGAGGAGCTCGAGAAGCGCTGAGTCCGCTCGCGCCCCCGGCCCATAACGCCGCGAACCGCCCTTCCGGATGCCGAGGAAGGGCGGTTTCTGCGTTGACGACGGGCGGGACGACCGCTAGAGGACGCCGCGGATCTGCATGTAGACCTCGGCTCCGGAGCGGCGCATGGATCCCGCGGCCGGATCGGTTCCCGTGACCTCGGTGTTGGAGTCGGCCAATGCGCTCCAGAAGCCGTTCCATGTCGGCTCGAATCCGGCATCCCGAAGCGCCTGAGCGGCTTCGTCGCGCGTCATCCCCGACACCTCGGGGACCTCGAACAGCTGCGGCCCGAGCGAGACGACGAGCGTCATGGTGTCGCCGGGGCGCCAGTTGCCGCCGCCGTCTCGCTCCCCGGTGCGGATCACGCGGCCCTGCTCGACGTCGTTGCTGTACTCCTCGACGGTGTTCGTCGTGATCTGCTTCTCGCCCAGTGCGTTCGACGCCTCGTTGACGGTCATGCCGGTGACGTCCGGCAGGCCGCCGAGCGACACGACGAGGTTGGCGGTGTCGTCCTCGAAGACCTCGCAGCCCTCGCCGCAGGCGACGGCGTCGCCGCCACCGCGCGGCGTGATGGTCGCGTTGATCACGATGTCGTTGTCGGCGTTCGAGTAGAGCTTCAGCACGTCGTCGGAGACGTTGATCCCGAGCCCGGCGAGATAGTCCCGCGCTTCATCCACGGTCTTGCCGTTGAGCGTCTCGACCGTGCGAGGGGCCGGCCCCGTCGAGATGAAGACCGTCACCTCCGTGCCTTTGTCGAGACGGTCTCCTTCTGCGGGTTCCGTTCGGATCGCGACGTCCGGGTCCACGTCGACCGAGCTCTCACCCGCCTGCACGGCGACGAAGCCCTCGTCCTTCAGCGCGGCGGCTGCCTCGTCGTACGTCATCCCGGCGACCGAGGGCACAGCCACGAGCGAACCCGGCCCCGACCCGAACCACCAGCCGACGCCTCCGGCGAGCACGGCGAGCAGCATGACGAGGGCGAGCAGGAACGCTCCGCGTGCCCGGCGCTTCGAGGTGCGGCGGCGCAGCAGTGTCGCGTTGTCCATCGGCTGCGCGGCGACGGGCCCCGTGACGGGATCGAGAACCATGGTCGAAGGCATGACCTTGGTGAGATCGCCCGAGTCGGACTGCGTGCGCATCGGTGCCGTGGTCGCGGCAGGCGCGGGGGAGATGCCGAGCTGACGCTCGATCTCGCGCAGCCGGTCGAGCATCTGCTGGGCGTCGTCCGGACGCTCGTCCGGAGACTTCTCCGTCGACCACAGCACGAGCTCGTCCAACTGCTCGGGCACGCCGGGGTTGCGGACGCTCGGCCGCGGAACCGACTCCGTCGCATGCTGGAATGCGATCTGCATGGGCTGCTCGCCCTTGTAGGGCTGCTCGCCGACGAGCATCTCGTAGAGCATGATGCCGAGGGCGTAGATGTCGCTGCGCGCATCGGCCGTGCCGCGCGTGACCAGCTCGGGGGCGAGATATGCGATCGTGCCGAGCAGCTGCTGCCCGGTGGCGGTGTTCGCCGTGGTGGCCCGCGCGAGTCCGAAGTCGCCGATCTTGATGCGGCCGTCTTCGGCGAGCAGAACGTTCTCGGGCTTGACGTCCCGGTGCACGATGCCGGCTTTGTGAGCGGCCGCGAGCCCTGACAGGATCGCATCCATGATGGAGATCGTCTGCGGGACCGTGAGCCGCTTCTGCTCGCGGAGCAGCTCCCGCAGCGTGATCCCGGGCAGATACTCCATCACGAGGTAGGCGAGTTCGCCGTCCTGCCCCTGATCGAAGACGTTGACGACGTGCGGATCCGCGAGGCGCGCGGCCGCACGGGCCTCCTGGATGAACCGGCTCTGGAACACGGCGTCGTCGCTGAGGTGACCGTGCATGACTTTGAGGGCGATGCGCCGCTCGAGGCGGAGATCGGTGGCGACGTACACGGTGGCCATGCCGCCGCGCGCGATCCGCGCACGGACCCGGTACCGACCGTCGACAAGCCGCCCGATGAGGGCGTCTGCCTGCTGATTGGTCGTCACGTACAGATTCTATGGAGAGCTGGCTGAAAGCCCGGGGAGCGCCTCACCCTTGGCCCGGTATTCCGCGCACAGCAGGTATGCGGCGACGCTCAGCCGTAGAGGTCGAGCCAGGTGTACGCCGCCTGCTCCCATTTCGCGTAGCGATCGGGGTACGCGGAGATCTGCACGGCCTGCGCGGCCTCGGCGAACGACATCTTCTCCCACCCCGGGATGTCCAGGAGGCCCCGGGTGGTCGTGCCGTCCGGGTTGGACGCGCCGACGAAGAACGCGCGGATGCTGTACCCGCGATTCATGATCTGCTCGGGCTCGCCCCACCCGGTGCTGCTGCGCTGCTGGAACAGTCCCAGAGAGTCGCGGTCGCCCCATTCGAGGTTGCGGAGCCAGGCCTCGACCATGGACGTGCCCAGTGCGATGGCGATGCCGCGCTCGGGGACGCCGAGTTCGCGGCCGATGCGGATGATGAGGGTGGCGTTCTCCGCCTGGAGCGCGTTGAGGTCGGCCGAGGTGGATGCGGCGGACGGCGTGGGAACGGATGCCGGGGCGGCCGCTGCGGCCGGCTGCGGCGCGTTCGCGGCCGCGATGCGGATCGTCTGACCCGGGTAGATGATCGAGCCGCGGCCCAGACCGTTCGCGGCGAGGACCGCGTCGACAGACGTGCCGTGCTTCTTCGCGATCGCGAAGATCGTGTCGCCCGCGACGACCGTGTGCGAGCCCGTGGCCGTGGTCGACGGAGCCGCGGCCGGCGCCGGGGCGGCCGGCGTGCTCGCTGATGGGGCGGGAGCGGGAGCAGCGAGACGGATCGTCTGACCGGGGTAGATGACCGTCCGCCAGCCCAGGCCGTTCCATGTCAGGACGTCGGCCGCGGCGAGGCCGTGCCGCTGTGCGATGCCGGCGATCGTGTCGCCCGGACGCACGGTGTACGAGGCGGGCTTCGCGGCTGCCGGGACGGGGCGAGGGGTCTTCTCGAGCTGGAGCGCGCCGCCAGCGCGTGCCTGCAGGGGCGTGGGTGCCGTGTCCGCGGGAGCCGCGGCGTGCGCGGGCGTTGCGGCCAGCGCTCCGACCAGGACGCTGACCATCGCGGCCGGCGCACCGATCTGGGCGGATCTCTTGCGGTTCGACATCGCTGCGAGTCTCACGGTTTCCCTCCTGTTCGGACCCTGAAACGCTGACACGGATGTAAAGGGAAGTCAACCAAAGTGACGAATGTGATGCATGTGACAGAAGAGGCGATGTGCGCCATCGCGGCGGAGGTGAGATAGTCGAGACGTGTCTGACGTACCTGCAGCATCCCCCGGCGACTGGCTGACCACTCCTGACCTCGTCGAGGTCCTGGGGGAGCCGCTCGGCCGGGTCCGCCGACTGATCGCCGAGCAGCATCTGGTCGGCTCGACCCGCAACGGCGCGTTCGCCGTTCCCGGCATCTTCATCGTCGACGGACGCCCACTGGCCTCTCTGCGCGGAACGATCATCGTGCTCGCAGATGCAGGCTTCTCCGACGACGAGATCATCGACTGGCTGCTCGCCGAGGATGAGGAGCTGGGCAGACCGCCCATCGCCGCGCTCCTCGACGGGCACAAGAGCGCCGTCCGCCGCGTCGCGCGCGCACTGGCCTGAGGCCTCAGGCGGTTCTGACCGTCGCCGCCCTGGCGAGCTCGCGGAGCGTGCCGACCGCCGCAGTCTCGAGCCGTGCGCCCGACAGGGCGCGATCGGCCTCTGCGGCGTAGTCCTCGATCATCGCCTCGACGCGGTCCAGCGCTCCCGAGGCCGTGATCGTCGCCTGCAGTGCCGCGACCTGGCTCGCATCGAGGTCAGGATCGCCCAGCAGGTCGTCGAGCACGCGGCGCGCGGGGGCGTCGAGGTGCTGGCGTGTGAGCGCCACGAGCACGGTCCGCTTGCCCTCGCGCAGGTCGTCTCCCGCCGGCTTGCCGGTGACGGACTCGTCGCCGAACACGCCCAGCACGTCATCGCGCAGCTGGAAGGCCATCCCGACCGGATGCCCGAACGCGCGCAGCGCGCGGAGCTGGTCGGCATCCGCCCCGGCCAGCTCCGCACCCAGCGCGAGCGGCTGCTCGATGCTGTATCTGGCCGATTTCAGCGAGACGACGCGCAGGGCGCGCTCGGCGTGCTCGTCGTCGGGATTGACGCGCCACGCCGATTCCTCGGCGATGTCGAGGAACTGGCCGGTGGTGACGTCACGACGCATCCGCGCGTATCCGGCGCGGACGTCGGGGGCGTGCGGATGCTGCGCGAGAGCATCTTCAAGCAGATCATCGCTCCACGAGATGAGCAGGTCGCCGAGCAGGATGGCGGCCGAGCGGCCGAACGCCGCCGCATCGCCGCCCCATGAGCGGGCGACGTGCTCGTGCTCGAGAGCGCGGTGTGCAGCGGGCCTGCCGCGGCGGGTGTCGGAGTTGTCGATCAGATCGTCGTGCACGAGCGCGGCCGACTGGAACACCTCGAGCGCGGCGCACAGGTCCCATACGGCGTCGGACTCAGCCGCCGTCCGGTCCGCGAAACGGGCGACCGCCTGCCAGCCGGCGTGGCAGAAGCGCGCCCGCAGACGCTTGCCTCCCTGCAGAGTGGCGACGGCGGATTCGATGAACAATGCGGCATCGGGCCCGTACTCCGCGGACTCGGCCCGCAGACGTGCGGTGAAGCGATCCAGGCGGGTGGCGACGGCCTGCTGGACTTGCTGGGAGAGGGGCACGATAATCAGCTTAGGTTCTCAGCCGAAACCTAGCCTCAGCCCGCGCGCTGAGCGTAAACTGGAGGACACTGACCCGAGGGAGGCGTCATGCCACTGTCTGAACAGGAGCAGCGTCTGCTCGATGAGATGGAACGCCATCTCCTGCACAACGATGCCGACATCGTCAGCGCGCCCTCCGGCGATCGAGCACTCAGCTACCGCAACCTCGTCTACGGCGCTGTCCTGCTGCTGGTCGGCATCGGAGCGCTCGTCGCCGGCGTCGCACTGGGCAGCCAGCTCGGCCCGGTCGTCAGCATCGTCGTCGGCGTCATCGGCTTCGCGGCCATGCTCGCCGGCGTGATCCTCGCCGCGACCCCCACGCGCCGCACCGGCACGAGCCGTTCGCCGAAGGCCCAGACGCCGAAGGGCCCGCAGAACTCCTCGTCTTTCATGGACCGCATGAATGACCGCTGGGATCGCCGCCACGAGGGTCACTGACCCCGGGGCCTCCACCAGCCCCCACTTCACAAGCCCGGATGCGCAGAGCATCCGGGCTTTTTCGTCGTTCTGAGACGATCTCCTCCACTCCGGCTCCACTGTCCTCCACTGGTAATCCATGCCCTTGATCCGCGGAATCCTGCGGGTCTGCTCGCGTGTGCTCCGAAGTTCTGCCATTCTCTTCGCAACTCTTCCTATATAAGTGGAGGGAAGTGGAGTAAAGTGGGGAACACCTCGAGTTGGCCGGACGAAGGGGGGTGATGGCCGATGTTGCTGGGAACGTATTCACCGAAGCTCGACGACAAAGGGCGCGTCATCCTTCCGGCGAAGTTCCGTGAAGACCTCGGAGGCGGCATCGTCGTCACCCGCGGTCAGGAGCGCTGCCTCTACGTCTTCAGCACGGCCGAGTTCGAGGCGATGCACGAGCGGATCCGGCAAGCGCCGCTCAGCAACAAGCAGGCCCGTGACTTCCTGCGCATGTTCCTCTCGGGGGCCAGCGCAGAGATGCCCGACAGCCAGAACCGCATCACCATCCCCGGTCACCTCCGTCAGTACGCGGGGCTCGAGAAGGAGCTCATCGTCACCGGCGTCGGCGCCCACGCCGAGATCTGGGATGCCGCGGCCTGGAACGACTACCTCGCCGCCGGCGAGGAGAGCTACTCAGAACTGGAGCAGGAGGTGATTCCCGGACTCTTCTGACCTCGGCTGTGATGCCCCGCCGCTCCCGCCCCGACACACTTCCCCGGTGCCGGGTCGTGAAGCGGAGGGGGATCAGGGCCCAGGTCCCCGGAAACGATCATGAACCTCCGCGACATCCACACCCCAGTACTCCTCGAGCGCTGCATCGAGCTCATGGCCCCGGCGCTGCAGCACGACGGCGCGATCGTCGTCGATGCGACGCTCGGCATGGGCGGGCACTCCGAAGCGCTGCTCGAGCGATTCCCGAACATCCGCCTGATCGGCCTCGACCGCGACACCGACGCGCTGCGCATCGCCGGCGAACGCCTCGCGCGCTTCGCCGACCGCGTCACCCTGGTCCACACCGTCTACGACGAGATCGGCCTGCATGCGCAGGGTGCCTCGGCCATCCTCATGGACCTCGGCGTCTCCTCGCTCCAGCTCGACGAAGCAGACCGCGGCTTCGCCTACTCCAAGGATGCTCCGCTGGACATGCGGATGGACCAGACCAAGGGCGTGACCGCGGCCGAGGTGCTCGCGACCTACAGCGAGGGCAACCTCCGCCGCATCTTCGAGCGGTACGGCGAGGAGAAGCTCGCCGCACGCTACGCCCGCTTCATCGTGCAGGCGCGCGACGAGAAGCCGCTGGTCCGCTCCCAGGACCTCGTGGACCTGCTGCAGTCCGCGACCCCGGCAGCTGCGCAGCGCGCCGGTCACCCCGCCAAGCGCGTGTTCCAAGCTCTGCGCATCGAGGTGAACTCGGAGCTGAGCGTGCTCGCCGACGCGATTCCCGCCGCGATGGATGCTCTCGCCGTCGGCGGCCGGATCGTGATCATGAGTTACCAGTCGCTGGAGGACCGCCTGGTCAAGCAGGCGTTCGCCGCGGCATCCGCGTCGACGGCGCCGGCGGGGCTTCCCGTCGAACTGCCCGAGCACGCACCGCGATTCCGCACGCTCACCAAGGGAGCCGAACTCGCGAGCGACGAGGAGAAGGCGCGCAATCCGCGTGCCATACCGGTGCGCCTGCGCGCCGCAGAACGAGTGAGGGAGGCCGCATGAGCCGCGCCACCGCAGCAGCCCTGCTGCCCGAGACACCCCGGCCGAACACCGCGGCGCCCCGTACGGAGCGCCGCCTCACGAGCGTCACGGCGCCGGCCCCGCGTCGACGCCCGAAGCTCGCCTATGCCCTCGTCGCGGTGGCCGGCGCCGCCGCGATCGCCGCCGCGCAGATCGGGCTGTCGCTGGCGATCACCAACGACTCGTTCGTCCTCGCCGACCTCACCTCCCAGCAGCGCGAACTCGATCTTCAGACCAGCGCTCTGCAGGACGATCTCGCCGGGATCTCGTCACCGCAGCTCCTGGCGACGAAGGCCTCTCAGCTGGGTCTCGTCGTCGCGGGCCCGGCGTCGTACCTGCGACTGAGCGACTCGGCCGTGCTCGGTTCGGACGAGGGCGCCAGCTGGGGCTCGACGGTCAATCCGGAGGGAGCGGGCGCCGTCAACAACGCTCTGCTCGACGAGGACGCGCAGGAGGCGGTCGCGGCGGAGGAGAACGCCGAGACGAGCACGACGAAGGACCCCGACCTGCCGCCGGCCATCACCGATGGTCTCCCCAGCCCCACCACCCGCTGACACCGACCCACCGCTGACACAGGACACGGAGAGAGCCGCATGACCACTCGAGCCACGCGCGGACCGCGCCGCCGGACCGTCGTCGCCCTCGCCGTCATCCTCATCGTGCTGTCGGCGTTCGTCGTGCGCCTGGTCGACATCCAGGTCGTCAGCGCCAGCGACCACGTCGAGGACTCGCTCCAGGTCGGCCAGCTCGGCAGCACCGACACGATCCACGGCGACCGTGGTTCGATCGTCGATCAGAACGGAATCGCGCTCGCCGCGAGCGTCAAGGTCTACGACGCCCAGCTCAGCCCGAGCCTCATGCAGGAGCTCGAGGACGACGAGAAGAACCCTCCCAAGGTGCCGTGGAACGAGGCATCCGACCGGATCGCAGCGATCATCGGGCAGGACCCCGAGGAGCTCCGCGCGGCTGTCGCGGCCAACCTCGAGGCCGACCCGAACTCGCAGTACTACCAGCTCGCCAAGGGCCTCAGCACCGAGAAGTACCTCGAGCTGCGCGACCTCGGGCTGCTGTACGTCTACGCGAAGGCCCGCGAGACCCGCGTCTATCCGAACGGCGCCGTCGCAGGCAACGTCGTCGGCTACGTCGACTCGGCCGGCGACGGCCAGGCCGGCATCGAGCAGATGCAGACGCAGTGCCTGTCGCCCACGAGCGGGGAGCGCAGCTACCTCCGCGGCAAGGACGGCGTCACGATCCCCGGAAGCGAGCGGACTGTCGATGCCGTCGACGGCGGCACCGTGACGCTCACGATCAACAGCGACCTGCAGTGGTACCTGCAGCAGATGATCGCCGAGGAGGCGCAGACGCAGAAGGCGCAGTCCGGCACGGTCACGGTGGTCGAGATCGAGACGGGCAAGATCCGTGCGGCGGCCGAGTGGCCCTCCCTCGACCCCAACGACCTGAACGCCTCGTCTCCCGATGACTGGGGCACCAAGGTGTTCGGCAACACGTTCGAGCCCGGCTCCACGTTCAAGGCCGTGACGGCCGCGGCCCTCCTCGACTCCGGCGCCGTCGACATGAACACGACGGTCACGGCATCCAGCCACGAGAAGTTCGCCAACGGCGCCGTCATCAACGACGCGTTCGTCCACGGCGCCTATCAGTACACACTCGCAGGGGCCCTCATCGACTCCTCGAACGTCGCGCTATCCAAGTTCGGCACCATGGTCGACCCGCAGGTGCGCTACGACTACCTGGAGAAGTTCGGGGTCGGACAGACGACCATCGACTTCCCCCGTGAGGCGACCGGTGAGATCCACCCCGTCTCCGAGTGGGACGCGCAGTCGCTCTACACGACGACGTTCGGCCAGTACTACACCGTCACCGCGCCTCAGCTCGCGAACGTCTACCAGGCGATCGGCAATGACGGCGAGAAGATCGACATCTCACTGATCGAGTCGTGCACGATGCCCGACGGCACCGTGATCACCCCCGAGGCCCCGAAGCACGAGCAGGTCATCAAGAAGAGCACGGCGACGACCCTGCAGCGGATGCTCGAGAACGTCGCCGTCCAGGGGGGACTTGCCGATCAGATCAAGATCCCCGGCTACCGGATCGGCATCAAGACCGGTACCGCGCAGGTCACCGACGGCAAGGGCGGCTACAAGAAGGGCGTGTACTACACGAGCATGGTCGGCATCGCCCCGATCGATGACCCGAAGTACGCCGTCGTGGTCACTCTGGACCAGCCGACTAGGATTACATCGTCCGCAGCAACCGCATCCGCCTTCCAGAAGGCGATGGCACAGGTCCTGAAGACCTACCGCGTATCGCCGTCCACCGAGCCGATGGACGAGCCGCTGCCCAAGTTCAAGTAGCCGGCCACGTGCCGCGCATGGAGACGTCATGATCGCCCTGTCGCTCGCCGAGATCGCAACCATCACCGGCGGCGACCTCCGCCTCGTCGGAACCGACACCGACAGCACCCTCGTCGACGGCGTCGTCGACACCGATTCGCGGAACATGACCGCGGGCGGGATCTTCATCGCCAAGCCCGGTGCCGACACCGACGGTCACCGGTTCGTGGGCGCCGCAGTCGCGAACGGTGCGGTGCTCGCTCTCGTGGAGCACCTCGTCGACGACGAGGTCACGCAGATCGTCGTCCCCGACGTCGTCGAGGCACTCGGCGCACTCGCCCGCGAGGTCGTCGCACGCGTGCGCGCAGCAGGCGATCTGAAGATCGTCGGCATCACCGGTTCGAACGGCAAGACCACGACGAAGAACTTCCTGGCGCGGATCCTGCAGGACGACGGCGAGACGGTCGCGCCCATCAACTCCTACAACAACGAGGTCGGCGCCCCGGTGACGATGCTCCGCGTCACCGAGACCACGCGGTACCTGGTCAGCGAGTTCGGCGCTGCAGCACCCGGCAGCATCGCGAAGCTCGCGGGCCTCGTGGAACCCGACGTCGCCGTCGTCCTCATGGTCGGCATGGCGCACGCCGGGGGCTTCGGCGGGATCGAGGCGACCGCCAAGGCGAAGTCCGAGCTCGTCACGGCATCCCGCGCCGACGGCACGGCCGTCCTGAACATCGACGACCCGCGCGTGGCCGCCATGCGCGAGATCGCTGACGGGCGGGGGATGACCGTCCTCGGCTTCGGCCGGAACGAGGAAGCCGCCGTCCGGGCATCCGACGTCGAGGTGTCGGCATCCGGTACGCGGGCGACCATCACGGCCGGCGGCGCGTCCTACCCGCTGCATCTGAAGGTGCTGGGCGCCCACCACATCAGCAACGCCCTCGCCGCCATCACGGCCGCCGGCGCCCTCGGCGTGTCGCCCGCGGACGCCATCTCCCGACTCGAGACCGTCGAGATCGCCGAGCGGTGGCGGATGCAGCCGATGGGCAACGACCGCGTCCGCATCATCAACGACGCCTACAACGCCAGCCCCGACTCCATGGCCGCAGCTCTGCGCACGCTCGCGCAGATCACCGCTCCGGGTGAGCGCACCGTCGCCGTCCTCGGTGCGATGAGCGAGCTGGGCGAGACCGCGGGGGAGGAGCACGATCGGATCGGGCTGCTCGCCGTCCGCCTGAACATCCAGCGCATCGTCGTGGTCGGACCCGAGGCGCGACGGCTGTATCTCGCCGCCGTCGGCGAGGGATCCTGGGACAGCGAGGCGATCCATCTGCCCGATCAGGATGCCGCGTTCGAGTACCTGCGCACCGAGTTGCGCGACGGCGACCGCGTGCTCGTGAAATCGTCCAACTCCGTGGGCCTGCGGCACCTCGGCGATCGTCTGGGAGAATTGTTCTCGTGAGATCACTCCTCATGGCGGCCGCGATATCGCTCGCCTTCACCCTGTTCCTCACCCCCGTCTTCCTCCGGCTGTTCCGCCGGTGGGGCTGGGGCCAGGTCATCCGCACCCCCGAAGACATCGCGAACCCGAGCCACGAGGCCAAGCGCGGCACCCCCACCATGGGCGGCGTGATCTTCATCGTCGGCACGATCGTCGGCTACTTCACCGGCGTCGTAGCCGGCGGCAGCGAGCCTGCGCTCTCGGCCATCCTCGTGCTGTGGCTCATGGTCGGATTCGGAGCCGTCGGTTTCATCGACGATTACATGAAGGTGCGCTCCCAGCGCAGCCTCGGCCTCTCCGGCTGGCGCAAGGTCATCGGTCAGCTCGTCGTCATGATCCCGTTCGGCGTCGTCGCGCTGAACTTCCCCAACCAGTACGAGCAGACCCCGGCGAGCGGCTACATCTCGCTGTTCCGCGACATCTCGTGGCTGAACCTGTTCGCGTTCGGGGTGATCATCGGCTGGATCGTCTACCTGGTCTGGATCGCCGTCATCGGCATCGCGACCTCCAACAGCGTCAACCTCACAGATGGTCTGGACGGCCTTGCCGCCGGCGCCGGGGTCTTCGTCGTCAGCGCGTACAGCCTCATCGCCTTCTGGCAGTTCAAGCAGTCCTGCGTCGGAACGGGCGTCGACAGCGATGCGCTCGACGCGTGCTACGAGGTCCGCGATCCGTTCAGCCTCGCGATCGTGGCGGCGTCCTTCGCCTCCGGTCTCATCGGCTTCCTGTGGTGGAACGCACCCAAGGCCAAGGTGTTCATGGGCGACGTCGGATCCATGGCCATCGGCGGCGTGATCACCGCCATGGCGATCCTCACCCGCACCGAGCTGCTCCTGCTCGTCATCGCCGGGATCTTCGTGCTGTCGTCGGGATCGGTGATCCTGCAGCGCCTGTACTTCAAGATCACCCGCGGCAAGCGCCTGTTCCTCATGAGCCCGTTCCACCACCATCTCGAGATGCGCGGCTGGCTCGAGGTCACGATCGTCGTGCGCCTGTGGATCATCGCCGGGCTCCTCGCGGTCGCGGCGATCGGCCTGTTCTACGTCGAGTGGCTGACGCTCGCATGAGCGCGCCCCTGGACGCCCTCACGAGCTGGCATGCCGACTGGAAGGGTCTGCGCGTCGCGGTCCTCGGGCTCTCGGTCACGGGGTTCTCGGCCGCCGACACCCTCACCGAGCTCGGTGCCGACGTCCTCGTCATCTCCGAGTCCGCCTCCGAGGAGTACGAGCGGCTGGTCCCGGTCATCGGCGCGCGCCTCGCGCTCGGACCGCTGGATGCCGTCCCGCAGGAACTCGTCGACTTCGCACCGCAGGTCGTTGTCGCATCCCCCGGCTTCGCGCCGTCGCATCCGCTGATCCGCTGGACCCAGGATGCCGGAATCGCCCTGTGGGGCGACGTCGAGCTGGCCTGGCGGGTGCGCGACAAGGTCGTGCGCGCCGACGGAACTCCGGCCGACTGGGTGCTCATCACGGGCACCAACGGCAAGACCACCACGACGCAGCTGACGGCGACGCTACTCGTCGAGGGCGGACTGCGGGCTGCACCGTGCGGCAACATCGGCGTCCCCGTGCTGGATGCCGTGCGCGACCCTGCCGGCTTCGACGTGCTCGTCGTCGAGCTGTCCAGCCATCAGCTCTGGTACATCGGTCAGAGCGCGCCGGAAGGCGAGCTCGTGCCGCACTCGTCGGTGTGCCTGAACATCGCCGACGACCACCTCGTCTGGCACGGCAGCGCCGACGCCTATCGGGCTGCGAAGGCGTTCGTCTACCGCAACACGCGCGTCGCGTGCGTCTACAACAAGGCCGATCTCGCGACACGCGAGATGGTCGAGGACGCCGACGTCACCGAGGGCGCCAGGGCGATCGGGTTCGACCTCGGCGTGCCGGGTCCCGGCGACCTCGGCATCGTCGACGGCATCCTCGTCGATCGCGCCTTCCTCGACGACCGTCGCAACAGCGCCCTCGAGCTCACGACGATCGCCGAGCTCGAGCGACTCGGACTGTCGGCCCCGCACATCGTCCAGAACATCCTCGCCGCGAGCGCTCTCGCCCGCGCGCTCGGGACGCAGCCGGAGGCCATCCGCCGCGCGCTCGCGGGGTTCCACCTCGACGAGCACCGCATCCAGGTCATCGCCCGTCATGCGGGCATCACCTGGGTGGACGACTCCAAAGCAACCAACCCGCATGCTGCGGCATCCTCGCTGCGCGCGTACCCCGGCGCCCTCTGGGTGGTCGGCGGCGATCTCAAGGGCGTCGACCTCACGGAGCTCATCGCGGGCGCCGGCCGCACGGCGGGCGCAGCACTGGTGATCGGCGTGCGGCGCGACGAGATCGTCGCCGCATTCGCACGACACGCGCCGGACGTACCGGTCCACGAGGTCGTCACTGGTGAGACTGAAGATGTCATGACCCGAGTGGTGCAGCTCGCCGCGGGGATCGCGACCGACGGGAGCACGGTGCTACTGGCCCCGGCGGCGGCATCCTTCGACCAGTTCACGAGCTACGCGGATCGTGGCCGCCGTTTCGCCGAGGCGGTGCGCACGTGGATCGACAGTACTGGGACCGACAGGGGGAGTGCCGATGACACAGGTGGCTCGCCCTCCGCGCACCGACCCTGACTCCGGAGCACGCGGACTTGCGGCGCGCGTCTCGCTCGGCCGCATCTTCACCCCGCCCTCGAGCGAGTTCCTCCTCATCTCCTCCACGGCGCTGCTGCTGACGATCTTCGGGATCGTCATGGTCATCTCGGCCACGAGCGCGACCGAGACCGGTGTGATGGACACCGCGCTCAAGCAGGCCACGTTCGCCGTCATCGGCATCCCGCTGATGTTCCTCGTGAGCAGGCTGCCGATCGGGTTCCTCAAGAAGATGGCGTGGCCGGCGCTGATCCTCGCGACGATGATGCAGCTGCTCGTGTTCACCCCGCTGGGCATCGAGGACGCCGGAAACCGCAACTGGATCGACCTCGGCGTCGTCTCGATGCAGCCCTCGGAGTTCCTCAAACTCGCCCTCGCCCTGTGGATCGCCTACGTGCTGCTGCGCAAGCGCACCCGCCTGGCCATCTGGCACCACGTGTTCATCCCCGTCGTTCCGGTCGCACTGCTCGCGATCGGGACGGTCATCGCGGGCAACGACCTGGGCACGGCGATGGTGCTCGTGCTGATCCTGCTCGGCTGCCTCTTCTTCGCCGGGGTCAAGCTGCGGCTGTTCATCCTGCCCGTGCTCCTCGGGATCGTCGGCGTTGTCGCCCTCGCGATCGTCAGCCCCGACCGGATGCGCCGCATCACCGCGGTCTGCTCCGACATGAGCAACTACGAGCACGACTGCTACCAGTCGATCCACGCCGTGTGGGGCATGGCCAACGGCGGGATCTTCGGCCTCGGCCTGGGCAATTCGCAGGAGAAGTACGGATGGCTCCCCGCGGCCGCCAACGACTTCATCTTCGCGATCGTCGGCGAGGAACTCGGTCTCATCGGCTGCATCGTCGTGCTCGCCCTGTTCACGTTCTTCGCGGTCGGCGCGTTCCACATCATGCGCAAGACGAGCGACCCGTTCATCCGCGTCGCGACGGGCGGGATCACCGTCTGGATCCTCGGTCAGGCGCTCATCAACATCGGCGTCGTGATCGGCGTCTTCCCCGTCATGGGCGTGCCGCTGCCGTTCATGTCGCAGGGCGGAACGGCGCTGCTGGCGGTGCTCCTCGCGTGCGGCGTGCTACTGGCGTTCGCTCGCACGATTCCCGCATCAGAGCGGGGTATGGTCGCGAAGTGACCTCGTACCTTCTCGCCGGCGGTGGCACCGCCGGGCATGTGAACCCCCTGCTCGCCGTCGCCGACGCACTGCGCGAGCGGGAGCCCGACGCCGACGTCCTCGTCCTCGGCACGAAGGAGGGCCTGGAGGCGCGGCTCGTCCCGCAGCGCGGCTACGAGCTGCTCATCGTCGACAAGGTGCCGTTCCCGCGGCGGCCCAACGCGCAGGCGCTCAGGTTCCCCTCGCGCCTCGGGCGGGCTGTCGGTCAGGTGCGGCGGCACATCCGCGAGCACGCGGTCGACGTCGTGGTGGGCTTCGGCGGATACGCCTCGGCACCCGCCTACATCGCGGCTCGTCGCGAGAACGTGCCGTACGTCGTGCACGAGGCGAACGCGAAGCCCGGCCTCGCGAACCGGCTGGGAGCCGGGGGAGCGGCGGGCATCGGCGTCGCCTTCGCCGGCACGCCGCTGAAGAACAGCGAGGTCGTCGGGATGCCGCTGCGCCGCGAGATCGTCGCCCTGGACCGTGCGGCGCTGCGCGCCGAGGCCGCAGAGGCGTTCGGGCTGGACGCCGGCCGCCCTGTGCTGCTCGTGTTCGGCGGGTCGCTCGGCGCTCAGCGCCTGAACGAGGCCATCGCCGGCTCGTGGGGAGACGTGCTCGCCGCCGGATGGCAGCTGCTGCACATCACGGGCGAGCGCAGCGAGCTCGAAGACCCGGAGGTGCCCGGCTATGCGATGCGACGATACGTCGACCGCATGGACCTGGCGTTCTCTCTCGCGGATCTGATCGTCTCGCGAGCCGGATCCGCGACGGTCAGCGAGATCAGCGCGCTCGGCATCCCCGCCGCGTACGTGCCCTACGCGGTCGGCAACGGCGAGCAGCGTCTGAACGCGGCGTCGGCGATCGCGGCAGGAGCGGCGATCCTGCTCGAGGACGGCACGTTCGACGGCGACGTCGTGCGCCGGGAGATCGTGCCGCTCATGGGCGACCGCACCCGCATCGACGCGATGACTGCGGCGGCCGAGCAGGTCGGCACGCGCACGGGCACCGAGAACGTCATCGCGATGATCGATCGCGCGCTCGGCGCGGGGCGCTGAGCCCGCTCCTGGGCCCCGCGAATTAGGATGGATCCGACATGATCAGACCTGACCTCTCGCTCCCGATCCCGGAGTCCATCACCGCAGCCCACTTCATCGGGATCGGCGGTTCCGGCATGAGCGGCCTGGCGAAGATGTTCCTCGATGCCGGCATCCGCGTCTCCGGATCCGACCGGGCCGACAGCGACAATCTACAGGCTCTCGCCGCCGCGGGGGCGACCGTCCACGTCGGCCACGACGCCGCGCACCTCGGAGATGCCGACACGGTCGTGCACACCGGCGCGATCTGGCCCGAGAACCCCGAGTTCGTCACCGCGAAAGAACGCGGACTGCACGTCATCCACCGCTCTCAGGCGCTGCACTGGCTGATCGGAGGGCGCCGGCTCGTCTCCGTTGCGGGCGCCCACGGCAAGACGACCTCGACCGGCATGATCGTCACGGCGCTGCAGGCGCTCGGCGCCGATCCGAACTTCGTCAACGGCGGTGTCATCGAGCAGCTCGGGACTTCGAGCGCCTCCGGGGCGGACGACCTGTTCGTCGTCGAGGCCGACGAGTCGGACGGCACCTTCCTGCTCTACGACACGGCCATCGCGCTGATCACGAACGTCGACCCCGATCACCTCGACCACTACGGATCCGACGAGGCGTTCCACGACGCGTTCATCCGATTCGCGGATGCCGCTACCGAAGCGGTCGTGATCTCGAGCGACGATCCGGGAGCGCTGCGCGTCGCAGCAGGCCTCTCGCACCCGAACGTCATCACGTTCGGCACCGCCGAGGGCGCAGATGTGCGCCTCACGGAGATCTCTGCCACGGGTCCCGTCGCGGCGACCATCGCACGCGGGGGAGAGACCGAGCGCATGCAGCTCGCCGTCCCCGGGGTCCACAACGCGATCAACGCCGCCGGCGCGGTCGCCGTCCTCCTCTCGCTCGGCTACGGGCTGGTCGACGCCGTGCGCGCAGTGGAGGGGTTCGCCGGGACCGTCCGCCGGTTCGAGCTGCACGGCGTCGAGCGCGGCGTCAGCGTGTTCGACGACTACGCCCATCACCCCACCGAGGTGAAGGCGGCGCTCGAGGCTGCGCGCGGCGTCGTCGGCGACGGACGCATCATCGCGATCCAGCAGCCGCATACGTACTCCCGCACCCAGCACATGTACCGGGAATTCGCCGAGGTGCTCGAGACGCACGCCGACCACACGGTCATGCTCGACGTCTACGGCGCCCGCGAGGACCCCGTCCCCGGCGTCACCGGAGAACTCGTCAGCGGGGCATTCGCCGACCAGGGACACGTGCACTACGTGCCCGACTGGCAGCAGGCGGCCGAGTACACCGCCTCGATCGTCCGCGAGGGCGACTACGTGATCACCCTGGGCTGCGGCAACGTCCACCTGATCATCCCGCAGGTGCTCGAGGCGCTGCGGCAGAACGCAGAAGGCTGACCCGTGCGTCGCCCGGCCCCGCTTCCGACTCCGCCGGAGGAGGCGCAGTCCGCTCCGGCGCGGCCCCGCCGCCCCAGTGCGTCGCGCGAACGGGCCGACCTGCGTGCCGGGGATGCGGGCGCAGAGCAGAGGATGCCCGACCGGGTGGATGAGCACAGCGACCCGGATGCGTTCGACGAACGGGAGAGCCTGGAAGGGCTCACCGCACGCGACGTCTGGAAGGCCGCCCGTGCGCGCCGCAAGCGCCTGCGCGCCGAGATCAGGCGGTTCACGCAGCGGTCGCGTCGCCGGCGAATGGTGTGGCTCGGCACCCTCGGCGCGGTCGTGCTCCTCATCGGCGGGAGCGTCATCGCCGCGTACAGCCCGTTGTTCGCCGTCGAGCGGATCACGGTCGCCGGCGCCTCCAGACTCGATGCGGCGACCGTCGAGGCCGCGCTGTCCGACCAGATCGGCCGGCCTCTCGCCCTCGTCGACGACAGCGAGGTCAAGGCGGCTCTGCTGGCGTTCCCACTCATCGAGACCTACGCACTCGAGGCGAAGCCTCCGCATGACCTCACCGTGCGGATCGTCGAGCGCACACCGATCGGCGTCATCGAGTCGGATGCCGGGTACACGCTCGTGGATGCCGCCGGCGTCGCATTGAGCACGACCGAGCAGGTGCCGGACGGGCAGCCGATCCTGCATGTCGAGGGAGGCCCGGGGTCGGACGTCTTCGAGGCCGCAGGACTCGTCGTCCGCTCTCTGCCCGACGAGCTGCGGGCGCAGCTGACCGAGGTCACCGCCGGCACGCTGGACGACGTGACGCTGAAGCTGTCCACCGGCCTCACCGTCGTGTGGGGGAGCTCCGAGGACTCCGTCCTCAAGAGCGTCACCCTCAGCAGCGTCCTCGTCGCCAAGCCCGACGCCCGCAGCATCGATGTCTCGTCCCCGCAGGTGCCGGTCGTCGGCTGACGTCCCGATCCGCTCGTTTGCGAGGGGAAACGCGCGACACGCCCGTGTCGCTGCCCGCGCGCGCGGGAACGGCGCTTACCGTCGATCAAGAGAACGCAATACCGGGAAATACTTTACACCTCTAGTTGAGGTTTAAGGTTCACATTCTTTCCAGGCTCGACAATCGGAGGCCGGCCATGAGCCAGAACCAGAACTACCTCGCCGTGATCAAGGTCGTCGGCGTCGGCGGTGGCGGCGTCAACGCCGTCAACCGCATGATCGAACTCGGCCTGCGCGGCGTCGAGTTCATCGCCGTCAACACCGACGCCCAGGCGTTGCTGATGAGCGACGCCGACGTCAAGCTCGACGTCGGGCGCGAGCTCACCCGCGGACTCGGCGCCGGCGCCGACCCCGAGGTCGGCCGTCGCGCCGCCGAGGACCACGCGGAGGAGATCGAACAGGCACTGACCGGCGCCGACATGGTCTTCGTGACCGCCGGCGAGGGCGGTGGCACCGGAACCGGCGGCGCACCGGTCGTCGCCCGCATCGCGAAGTCGATCGGCGCGCTGACCATCGGTGTGGTCACCAAGCCGTTCTCGTTCGAGGGCCGTCGCCGCCAGAGCCAGGCCGAGGCCGGCGTCGCGAAGCTCAAGGAAGAGGTCGACACCCTCATCGTCGTGCCGAACGACCGACTGCTCGAGATCAGCGACCGCGGCATCTCGATGATCGAGGCGTTCGCCACGGCCGACCAGGTGCTCCTTGCCGGTGTGCAGGGCATCACCGACCTCATCACCACGCCCGGCCTCATCAACCTCGACTTCGCCGACGTCAAGTCGGTCATGCAGGGTGCGGGTTCCGCCCTCATGGGCATCGGCTCCGCCCGTGGCGCCGACCGCGCCATCAAGGCCGCCGAGCTCGCGGTCGAGTCCCCGCTGCTCGAAGCATCCATCGAAGGAGCGCACGGCGTGCTGCTGTCGATCCAGGGTGGATCGAACCTCGGCATCTTCGAGATCCACGACGCTGCGGACCTCGTCAAGGAGGCCGCGCACCCCGAGGCCAACATCATCTTCGGTACCGTCATCGACGACACGCTCGGCGACGAGGTGCGCGTCACCGTCATCGCGGCAGGCTTCGACGGCGGCGAGCCGTCGCTGCGCCTGGACCCGATGGTCGTCTCGCGCCCGGAGCCGGCTTCCCTGCCCGAGGTGACGCTGTCCGACGACGAGACCGAGGCGCAGACTGCCGAGCCCGCCGCGACGCAGCCGGCGCCGCGCATCCCGACCACGAGCCTCGAGCCGGCCTTCGCGGACGACGACATCGACATCCCCGAGTTCCTGAAGTGAGCCTCTCCGCGCGGCTGTCGGCGATCGATGCGCGCATCGCCGACGCCGCGCGTCTGGCCGGGCGCGACCCGGCCGGGATCACCCGGATCGTGGTGACGAAGTTCCATCCGGCGTCCCTCGTCCACGAGCTGCACGCGCTCGGCGTGCGCGACGTGGGCGAGAACCGGCAGCAGGAGCTCACGGCCAAGCGCGCCGAGGCAGCGCTGGACGGACTGCGCTGGCACTTCATCGGGCAGGCGCAGACGAACAAGGCGGCGGCGATCCGCCGCAGCGCGGATGCCGTGCACTCGGTCGACCGCGTCAAGCTCGCCGACGCCCTGCACGGGGCGGCGGATGACGATGACGTGCTGGACGTCCTCGTGCAGGTGAATCTCACCGACGACACCGGACGCGGGGGCGTCGCGCCCGCCGATGTCGAGCGCCTGGCGGAGCACGTCCTCACGCTGCCCTCGCTGCGACTGCGCGGCGTCATGGGCGTCGCTCCGCTCGACGAGAACCCGGCCCCGGCCTTCGAACGACTGCACGGCATCGCCGCAGCGGTGCGCGCGCTCGAGCCGGATGCCACCTGGATCTCCGCCGGAATGACCGGCGACTTCGCCGAGGCGATCGCGGCAGGTGCGACACACCTGCGGATCGGGTCGGCAATAACCGGACCCCGGCCTGGCCGGGGTTAACCTCGAAACAGATCAGCCCACGTCGAACACGGAGGACACGATGGGAAACCCGCTGAAGAAGACCATGGTGTACCTGGGCCTGGCCGATGAGGAAGAAGCCTACGAAGAGCAGGCGGCTCCCGCACGCGCCCACCGCGAGCGCGATCGCGACCGCGACCACGAAGAGGTCGTCGCCGCGCCCGTGACCCCGCTGCGCCGCCCGGTCGCCGTGAAGCAGCCCTCCGCCGGCGCTGTCAACGAGATCCTCACCGTGCACCCCAAGCAGTACCGCGACGCGCAGCTGATCGCCGAGAGCTTCCGCGAGGGCGTGCCGGTCATCATCAACCTCTCTCAGATGTCCGACGCCGACGCGCGTCGCCTCATCGACTTCGCGAGCGGACTCTCGCTCGGCCTCTACGGGCGCATCGAGCGCGTCACGAGCAAGGTGTTCCTGCTCTCGCCCGAGAACATCGCCGTCTCCGGGCACGGTGGCATCGCCAGCGCAGACCCGGAATCCGCGGGTTTCGACCACTCCTGATCCGTGGCCGCGCTCTCCTGGATCGCCTCGATCGTCCATCTGGTCCTGCTGATCTACATCTTCGTGCTGTTCGCGAGGCTCATCCTGGATTACATTCCGCTGTTCAACCGCGAATGGCGGCCCCAGGGCGCCGGCCTCGTGGCGGCTGAGGTCGTCTACACGGTCACCGACCCCCCGATCCGTCTCTTCCGGCGCTTCATCCCTCCGCTGCGCATGGGCACGCTGTCACTGGATTTCGGCTTCACGTTCACGATCCTCGCCGTGCTCATCCTCATGGCCATCGTGAGGCAGTTCATCTGATCGGGGGCTATGCTTGCACGGAGGTGCGCGCCCCGGGTACGCGCCGGATCCACACAAGCCATGCTTCAGACACTGGCAGCAGAACTCATCGAAAGAGGAGCCGAGAAAATGGCACTGACCCCGGATGACGTCGTCACCAAGCAGTTCCAGCACGTCCGATTCAAGGACGGCTTCGACCCGGACGAGGTCGATGACTTCCTCGACGAGATCGTCGTCGAGTGGCGCAAGACGCTCGACGAGAACGCCGAGCTGAAGGCGAAGCTCGCCGCATACGAGTCCGGCGAGAAGCCGGCAGCCGAGGCGAAGGGCGAGGAGCCCGCTTCCGCCGTCGTCGACGAGGTCCCCGCACCGGTCGCGGCAGCTCCTGCGGCTCCGGCCGCCGCCGCAGGGTCCACCTCCGCGACGGCCGGCATCATCGAGCTGGCCCAGCGCCTGCACGACGAGCACGTCGCCGAGGGCGAGTCGAAGAAGAAGCAGCTCATCTCCGAGGCCGAGTCCGAGGTCGAGCGCATCCGCACCGAGGCACAGGCCAAGCAGCGCGAAGAGTCGGCACGCCTCGAGCGCGAGCGCAACGCCCTCGAGGCGCGCATCACCGAGCTGCGCAACTTCGAGCGCGACTACCGCACGCAGCTGCGCAGCTACATCGAGGGCCAGCTCCGCGACCTCGACGAGAAGTCGAACACGACGGACTCCACCCCGGTCTCTGCGATCGGACTGTAGGTCAGCCCTTTGGCTGAACGCTGTCCCCTTCGTCGCTCGGCGGCCGGCATCATCGTCGCGATCCTCGCGGCACTGGTGCTGGCCGCCGATCAGTTCGTGAAGCACCTCACCGTCGAGCACCTGCCGCTGCACGAAGTCGTGCCGGTGCTGGGCGAGTTCCTCCAGCTGTACTTCGTGCGCAACCCCGGCGCGGCGTTCTCGATCGGCTCCGACTACACCTGGATCTTCACGATCGCGCTGTCCGTTGTCGCCGTCGTGATCATCTGGAAGGCTTTCGACCTGCGATCGCGGATCTGGGCTGTCGTGCTCGGGAGCCTCCTCGGCGGGGTGCTCGGCAATCTCACGGATCGCTTCTTCCGCGAGCCCGGGTTCGCCGTGGGCCACGTCGTCGACATGATCTCCATGCCGTGGATGATGCCCGCGATCTTCAACGTCGCCGACATCTTCATCGTCTGCGGCATGATCACCGTGGCGCTGCTGGTCGTCCTCGGCATCCGTTTCGACGGCACGCGCGAGAAGGATCACGTCGAGTCGGCGGATGCCGCAGGTTCGGGCGACGGCGAGCCCGAGGTCGCCCAGAGAGAAGCCTGATCGTGGAGTCGCGATCGCTGCCCGTCCCGGACGGGCTCGACGGAACGCGCGTGGATGCAGCGCTGGCCAAGATGCTCGGATTCTCGCGCACCTTCGCCGCTGAGGTCGCCGCCGCGGGCGGTGTCCGCCTCGATGGCGCGGTGCTCGACAAGTCGGATCGGCTGCGCGGCGGGTCGTGGCTGGAGGTCGAGTGGGCGCCCAAGCAGGAGCCGACGATCGTGCCCGTCGAGGTGCCGGAGCTCGGCATCGTCTACGACGACGATGACATGGTCGTGATCGACAAGCCCACCGGTGTGGCAGCGCACCCGTCGCTCGGGTGGGACGGCCCGACTGTGCTCGGCGCTCTCGCCGGCGCCGGTTTCCGCATCGCGACCAGCGGCGCCGCAGAGCGCGCGGGTATCGTCCACCGGCTCGACGTCGGAACCAGCGGACTGATGGTCGTCGCGAAGTCCGAGTCGGCCTACAGCGCCCTCAAGCACGCCTTCAAGGTGCGCACGGTCGAGAAGATCTATCACGCCGTGGTGCAGGGGCATCCCGACCCGCTGGCGGGCACGATCGACGCACCGATCGGGCGCCATCCCAACCACTCGTGGAAGTTCGCGGTCGTCCCCGACGGCAAGCCGTCCGTGACGCACTACGAGATGCTCGAGGCGTTCCCCGGAGCCTCGCTGCTGGAGATCCACCTCGAAACGGGACGCACGCATCAGATCCGCGTGCACATGGCCGCGCACCGGCATCCCTGCGTCGGCGACCCGCTGTACGGCGCCGACCCCACGCTGTCGGCCAGGCTCGGGCTCACCCGGCAGTGGCTGCACGCGCACAGGCTCGCGTTCACGCACCCGACGACGGGGGAGTGGGTGCAGTTCGAGTCGCCGTACCCTGCGGACTTCGTGCACGCGCTGGACGTGCTGCGCGGCGACGCCTGATCTCAGAACGAGCTCTCGCAGGCGGCGGCATCCGGACGGCGCCCGAGCACGGCCCGTCCGGATGCCGGTGTAGGTACCCCGACGTAGACTCGAATCGTGGCATCCGACTCCTTCGTACATCTTCACGTTCACAGCGAGTACTCGATGCTGGACGGTGCTGCGAAGATCAACGCGATGACGCAGGCGGCCGCCGATTACGGCATGCCGGCGATCGCCGTCACCGATCACGGCAACACCTTCGCGGCCTTCGAGTTCTACAACGCGGCGAAGAACGCCGGGGTCAAGCCGATCGTCGGGCTCGAGGCCTATGTGACCCCTGGCACGCACCGCAGCGACAAGTCCCGCGTCGCGTGGGGTTCACCCGACCAGAAGAGCGACGACGTCTCGGGCTCCGGCGCCTACACGCACACCACGATGTGGAGCCAGACCACGGAGGGCATGCACAACCTCTTCCGGTTGAGCTCGCTCTCGAGCATCGAGGGCTACTACTTCAAGCCCCGCATGGACCGCGAACTTCTGCAGCAGTACTCGAAGGGCCTGATCGCGACGACGGGCTGCCCGTCGGGCGAGATCCAGACCAGGCTCCGCCTCGGTCAGTACGATGCGGCGCGCGCGGCGGCGGCGGAGTTCCAGGACATCTTCGGCAAGGAGAACTACTTCGCCGAGATCATGGACCACGGTCTGTCGATCGAACGGCGCGTGATCAGCGACCTGCTGAAGATCTCCAAGGACCTCGGCATCCCGCTGGTGGCGACGAACGACTCGCACTACACGCACCAGCACGAGGCCGACGCGCACGCGGCGCTGCTGTGCGTGCAGTCCGGGTCGACCATGGACGACCCGAACCGCTTCAAGTTCGACGGCGACGGCTACTACATCAAGACGGCGCAGGAGATGCGCCAGCTCTTCCGCGACCACCCTGAGGCCTGCGACAACACCCTGCTCATCGCCGAGCGGTGCGAGGTCGAGTTCAACACCTCGGCGAACTACATGCCCCGCTTCCCGGTGCCCGACGGCGAGACCGAGGACAGCTGGCTCATCAAGGAGGTCGAGGCGGGGCTGCACTACCGGTACCCGAACGGCATCCCCGACAAGGTCCGCAAGCAAGCCGAGTACGAGGTCGGGATCATCCTGCAGATGGGCTTCCCCGGCTACTTCCTCGTCGTCGCCGACTTCATCAACTGGGCCAAGGACCACGGCATCCGCGTGGGCCCCGGGCGCGGCTCCGGTGCCGGTTCCATGGTCGCGTACGCCATGAAGATCACCGATCTCGACCCCCTCGAGCACGGCCTCATCTTCGAGCGCTTCCTCAACCCCGACCGCGTCTCCATGCCCGACTTCGACGTCGACTTCGACGACCGTCGCCGCGGCGAGGTCATCGAGTACGTCACCGAGAAGTACGGATCCGAGCGCGTCGCGCAGATCGTCACCTACGGCACCATCAAGTCGAAGCAGGCGCTCAAGGATGCCGGCCGCGTCCTCGGTTTCCCCTTCAGCATGGGGGAGCGCCTGACCAAGGCCATGCCCCCGGCCGTGATGGGCAAGGACATGCCGCTGGACGGCATGTTCGACTCGGCGCACCCGCGCTACAAGGAGGCCAGCGAGTTCCGCGCCCTCATCGAGACCGATCCCGAGGCGAAGACGGTGTTCGACCGCGCGCTCGGTCTCGAGGGGCTGAAGCGTCAGTGGGGTGTGCACGCGGCCGGCGTCATCATGTCGTCCGAGCCTCTGCTCGACATCATCCCGATCATGCGCCGCGAGCAGGACGGTCAGATCGTCACGCAGTTCGACTACCCGTCGTGCGAGTCGCTCGGCCTCATCAAGATGGACTTCCTGGGGCTGCGGAACCTCACGATCATCTCGGACGCCCTCGACAACATCCGCATGAACCGCGGCGAGGAGGTCGACCTCGAGCACCTCGAGCTCGACGACCGCGCCGTGTACGACCTGCTCGCCCGTGGCGACACGCTCGGCGTCTTCCAGCTCGACAGCCCGCCGCTGCGCTCGCTGATGCGCCTGATGAAGCCCGACAACTTCGGCGACATCTCGGCCCTCATCGCCCTGTACCGCCCGGGTCCGATGGGTGCGAACTCGCACACGAACTACGCGCTGCGCAAGAACGGCCACCAGGAGATCTCGCCGATCCATCCCGAACTCGCTGAGCCGCTCGCCGACATCCTCGAGGAGTCGTACGGCCTGATCATCTATCAGGAGCAGGTCATGGCGATCGCGCAGAAGGTCGCCGGCTTCAGCCTCGGTCAAGCAGACATCCTGCGCCGCGCCATGGGCAAGAAGAAGAAGTCCGAGCTCGACAAGCAGTACGAGGGCTTCTCGGGCGGCATGAAGGAGCGCGGCTACGGCGAGGCTGCGATCAAGGCCCTGTGGGACATCCTGCTGCCCTTCTCCGACTACGCCTTCAACAAAGCGCACTCGGCCGCCTACGGCCTCGTCTCGTACTGGACGGCGTACCTCAAGGCGCACTACCCCGCCGAGTACATGGCGGCTCTGCTCACGAGCGTCGGCGACTCCAAGGACAAGATGGCGATCTACCTCAACGAGTGCCGTCGCATGGGCATCCGGGTGCTCCCGCCCGACGTCCGCGAGTCGATCAACTTCTTCGCCGCCGTCGGCGAGGACATCCGCTTCGGGCTCGGTGCGGTGCGCAACGTCGGCAGCAACGTCGTCGACGGGATCGTGACGTCGCGCGAGAAGGAGAATTTCGCGTCCTTCCACGACTTCCTCAAGAAGGTGCCGCTGCACGTCTCGAACAAGCGCACGGTCGAATCTCTGATCAAGGCGGGCGCGTTCGACTCGATGGGCGACACGCGCCGAGCGCTCATGGAGATCCATGAGGACGCGACGGAGGCCGCCGTCGACCAGAAGCGCAACGAGGCCCAGGGCGCGATCGGATTCGATTTCGACAGCCTGTACGACGAGCACGAGGATGCGCCGCCCGCCAAGGTCCCCGACCGTCCCGAGTGGACCAAGAAGGACAAGCTCGCCTTCGAGCGCGAGATGCTCGGCCTGTACGTCTCCGACCACCCGCTCGCGGGCCTCGAGGTGCCGCTCGCGAAGCACGCGTCGATCTCGATCCACAACCTGCTCGCGTCGGAAGACCTGCAGGACGGCGACCAGGTCACGGTCGCGGGTCTCGTGACGAGCGTGCAGCACCGCGTTGCCAAGGCCAGCGGCAACCCGTACGGCATGATCACGGTCGAGGACTTCAACGGCGAGGTCACGATCATGTTCATGGGCAAGACCTACACCGAGTTCCAGCACGTGCTGCAGCAGGACGCGATCCTCGCGGTCCGCGGTCGTGTGTCGCGGCGCGATGACGGCCTCAACCTGCACGCGCAGTCGGCGTTCGCACCCGACGTCGGCTCGTTCGACGCGGCAGGTCCGCTGTCGCTGCTCCTCGCCGAGCAGCGCGCGACCGAGCACGTCATGAACGAGCTCGCCGAGGTCCTCCGCCGGCACAATGGCGAGACCGAGGTGATCCTCCGGGTGCACCGCGGACAGACGGCGAAAGTGTTCGACGTGCCGATGCCCGTCAAGGTGTCCGCCGACCTGTTCGGCGACCTCAAGTCGTTGCTCGGCCCCGCCTGTCTCGGGTGAGTCGGGCAGCCCGGACGGGCAGGTCTGCCCCGGGTGGGACTCGGCGGCCTCGGGTAGGGTAGGGACTCATGAGTACGGACGCACCTGAAGAGCTGTTCTCCGAGGACGATGGCGTGCTCTACGCCGAACAGATCGTGCCCCAGCACGGCATCCTCGGCTTCACCCTGCGCGAGCTGCTCATCGTAATCGCGTGGGCGCTCATGCTCGTCGTGTCGTTCTTCCCGCTGTACGCGGAGCTCGGCGCGGGATCGATCTGGAATCAGGGGATCTCCTGGCTGCTGCCGGTTGGTCTGCCGACGGCGGCCGCTTTCCTCCTCGTGCTGCGCAGGTTCTCGCCGGAGGGCATCCGGCGCGTCGGGTCGCTGGGCGTCGACCAGTTCGCCTCCGTCGCCTTCGCCGTCGTGGCGGTCTACTGGGCGGATCGCACGTGGGCGATGCTCTCCGCGGTCCTGCTGCCTGGGGACCACGTCTTCAGCTGGGTGGTCATCGCCGAGCTGGTTCTTGCTCTGGCCCTCGTCCTGCTCACCGTCTTCGCCCCCTTCATCCCCGGCATCCGCGATGATTTCCGTGGACGGCTCATCACTCTCGCCCACCGCAACGCGAACCCGGCCCGCCCCGTCGCGCCGCACACCCGCCCGGAGCCCGCCGCAGTCGCGGCTGCACCGGTCGCGCCGGGCGACGACGAGCCGGCCGACCGCATCCCCGCGAACGCGATCACCCTGGATGACGACGATGACGATGAGGCGGATGCCGTGATCGCCGAGCTCTTGGACGACGTCGACATCGACGAGGTCACGCACGAGCGGGAAGAGCCCGCTGCGAGCATCTCGCTGACCGATCACGCGGCCGGAGGCGAGCCCGGGTCATCGCCGCAGCTCGACGACGACTACGTCCCCGGGTACGCCCGCACCGCGACCGATCAGTCGGATGCGCCGGAGCCGGACCAGCTCCAGCCGTTCTGGGCGCTGGCTCCGACCGAACGCGACGTGTTCGACGAGCGGGGAGAGCCGCTGTTCCGCATCGGTCCGGACGCGTGGGCCCTCGTCATCGAGGATCGCGGCGGCGCCTACGTCGTGCGGCACGACGACGGCCGCATCGGCTTCCTGCACGACATCGCAGACATCACGAAGGGCTGACGTGCGCACCATCGATCTGCGGGGGCGCGAGCTCTCGCCGGCGGACATGCTCGCCGCCGTGCCGCGCGCCGCCCAGGCGCGCGCGGAAGCGCTCGAGACCGCGGCGCGGATCGTCGAGGACGTCCGCACACAGGGCGAGGCGGCCCTGCGCGCGCAAGCGGAGAAGTTCGACCGGGTCACCGGGCACGAGATCCGCGTGCCGGCCGAGCACATCCAGGATGCCGTCGCCGCGCTGACGCCCGAGATCCGCACAGCACTCGACGAGGCGATCAACCGCGTGCGACAGGCATCCGCCGCCCAGGTTCCCGAGTCCCGAGTCACCCGGATCGGCCGCGGAGCGCAGATCACGCAGCGCTGGCAGCCGGTCGGCCGCGTCGGCGTGTACATCCCCGGCGGCAAGGCCGTATACCCGTCGAGCGTCATCATGAACGTCGTCCCCGCGCAGGTGGCAGGGGTCCAGCAGATCGCCCTCGCCTCGCCTCCGCAGCAGGATCAGGACGGTCGCATCCACCCGGTGATCCTGGCCGCGGCGGGCCTTCTCGGCATCACCGAGGTGTATGCGATGGGCGGGGCAGGAGCCATCGGCGCCTTCGCCCACGGCGTGGCGGACCTCGATCTCGACCCGGTCGACGTGGTGTCCGGACCAGGCAACAACTACGTCGCCTCCGCCAAGCGCGCCGTCGCGGGCGTCGTCGGGACCGACTCCGAGGCCGGTGCGACCGAGATCCTCGTCGTGGCCGACCGCACCGCCGACGCGCGCCTCATCGCCGCCGACCTCGTCAGCCAGGCCGAGCACGACGAGCAGGCCTCGGCTGTGCTCGTCACCGACGACGCGGACCTCGCCGAGCGCGTCGCCGCCGAGGCGGAGCGACTCGCGGCATCCACCAGGCACGCCGAACGCGTCGGCGTCTCGCTGAACGGGGAGCAGTCGGCGATCGTCCTCGTCGACGACCGCGCGATGGCCACGGCCTTCAGCAACGCCTACGCTCCGGAGCACCTCGAACTGCACCTCGAGGATGCCGAGGAGGCGGCAGCCGCGTTCACGAGCGCCGGCGCGATCTTCGTGGGCGACCAGACTCCGGTCAGCCTCGGCGACTACATGGCCGGCAGCAATCACGTGCTGCCCACCGGAGGCCAGGCGCGCTACGCGCCGGGTCTCGGCGCCTACACCTTCCTGCGCCCGCAGCAGGTCATCTCCTATGATCACGCGGCCCTCGCCGAGGTCCGCGCCGGGGTCGTCGCGCTCGCGAACGCCGAGGTCCTCCCGGCGCACGGCGAGGCGATCGAAGCGCGCTTCCAGGAAGGCGACGACGCAGCGGCTACGCTGTAACACCATGCACTGCCCGTTCTGCCGACACCCCGACTCCCGCGTGATCGACTCGCGCACCAGCGATGACGGACTGTCGATCCGCAGGCGCCGGCAGTGCCCGGAGTGCGGAGGCCGGTTCACGACGACCGAGACGGCCAGTCTCAGCGTCATCAAGCGCAGCGGCGTCATGGAGCCGTTCAGTCGTGACAAGGTGATCTCCGGCGTGCGCAAGGCGTGCCAGGGGCGGCCGGTGACCGAGGCGGATCTCGCGGTCCTCGCCCAGCGGGTCGAGGAGGCCGTCCGCCAGACCGGCGTCTCGCAGCTGGACGCCAACGAGATCGGCCTGGCGATCCTCGGGCCCCTGCGCGATCTCGACGAGGTCGCCTATCTGCGCTTCGCCAGCGTCTATCAGGCGTTCGACTCCCTCGAGGACTTCGAGACCGCGATCGGCGAGCTGCGGGCCGACCACGCAGGGTCGGAGCAGGCCGGAGCCGACGGGTAATCTGGCAGGGATGTATCCCCTCCTCTTCCGCACCGTCCTCTCGCGCTTCGATCCGGAGTTCGCCCACCACGCCGGCATGGCCGTGATCCGCGTGCTCGGCGTGCCGCCGTTCTCCTGGGCGACGCGGGCGCTGTGCGCACCGAGCTCGGATCAGCGCGTCGAGGCGCTGGGACTCACGTTCGACTCGCCGTTCGGCGTCGCCGCCGGATTCGACAAGAACGCCGTCGGTGTGCGCGGACTCGCAGCCCTCGGCTTCGGACACGTCGAGATCGGCACGGTCACGGCTATCCCGCAGGACGGCAACCCCAAGCCCCGGCTGTTCCGTCTCGTTCCCGATCGTGCAGTCATCAACCGGATGGGCTTCAACAACGCCGGTGCGGATGCCGCGGCGAAGCGCCTGACGAGGCTGCGCCGTCGGCGCCCTGCGACGGTCGTCGGCGTGAACATCGGCAAGAGCAGGGTCGTCGACGTCGACAACGCCACGGCCGACTACGTCGCCAGCGCCACCCGGCTCGCGCCCCTCGCGGACTATCTCGCCGTCAACGTCTCGTCGCCCAATACACCGGGCCTGCGGGGTCTGCAGGCCGTCGAGACTCTCGCGCCCCTGCTCCGTGCGGTGAAGGATGCCGCCGGCACCACACCACTGCTCGTCAAGATCGCACCCGATCTGCCCGATGACGAGATCGCCGCGATCGCGCGCCTCGCCGTCGCCGAGGGGCTCGACGGCATCATCGCCCACAACACGACGATCGGTCGTGAGGGGTTGAGCACTCCGGCGGACGTCGTCGAGGCTGCCGGAGCGGGCGGACTCTCGGGTGCACCGCTGCGCGAGCGTTCCCTGCAGGTGCTCCGCGTCGTGCGTGCGGCGGTTCCCGACGGCTTCTGCGTGATCTCCGTCGGGGGAGTGGAGACGGCATCCGACGTTCAGGAACGTCTGGATGCGGGTGCCACGCTGGTCCAGGGGTACACGGCGTTCCTGTACCGCGGCCCGCTGTGGGCGCGTCAGATCAATCGCGGACTCAGGCGGGGTACTGGCCGCGCTTGACCTGAGGCTTCGGCAGGCGCATGAAGCGCATCTGCAGCGACCGCATCGCCGCATACCAGCCGAGGCCCTTCTCGAGCCGGTCCTTTCCGAACTTCACCGCCGCCTTCTTCTTGACGCGGGCGGCGAGGAGCACCATGTCGAGCACGGCGATGATGATGAAGGCCCACAGGCCGACGAACGCGTAGAACGAGAACGTGGGGTTCGGCACGAGGGAGATGAGGATCACGATCACCATCAGCGCCATGACCCACTCGGACGCGTGCCACCCGGCATCCACGTAGTCGCGGACCCAGCGCCGCTGGGGGCCCTTGTCGCGCGGCGGGAGGTACTTGTCCTCACCGGCGGCCATACCGGCCTGCGCGCGCTCGCGCTGCTCGCGCAGCTGGACGCGTGCGGCGGCCTTCGCCTCCTTCGTGTTCGCGACCAGCGGGCGACGGCGAGCAGCGACCTGCTCGGCGCGGCTCGGGGTCGGCCGACCCTTGCCGACCGCCGGCGTCTCGGCGGACTCGTCGTTCGTCGATGGGGTGCTAGCGGCCACGGGGCTCCTCGGCTCGAAACGGGGTGAAGCCTTAAGATTACTCGCATGACCGCAGAGCACGCTCCCAGCTCCGAACAGTCCGAAACCGGCCCGTCTGTCGAGTCCGCCGTCGCCGAAGCCGTGGCACTCGGGATCCCCGGTGCACTCGCCGATCTCGGCGATCTCGTGCGAATCCCCGGCATCGCCTGGCCGTCCTTCGACCAGACCCAGCTCCAGCGCAGCGCCGAGCGCGTGGCGGAGCTCGCCGAGGGCACGGGCGTCTTCGACGAGGTGCGCGTCCTGCGAGCGGCGATCCCCGGCACCGACGAGTTCGGGCAGCCGGCGGTGCTCGCCACCCGCGCTGCCCGGGGCGGCAAGCCGACGATCCTGCTCTACGCGCACCACGACGTGCAGCCTCCGGGCGACGATGCGCTGTGGGAGACGCCGCCGTTCGAGCCGACGGTCCGTGACGGGCGACTCTACGGGCGCGGCGCAGCGGACGACAAGGCCGGGATCATGACGCACATCGCGTCTCTGCGCGCTGTGCGCGAAGTGCTCGGCGACGACCTCGACCTCGGTGTGTCGCTGTTCATCGAGGGGGAGGAGGAGTACGGCTCCCGCTCGTTCGCGCAGTTCCTCAGCGACAACGCCGGCGCGCTGCGTGCGGATGCCATCGTCGTCGCCGACTCGGGCAACTGGGACTCGGCGACGCCGGGACTGACCGTGTCGCTGCGCGGCAATGCGCGGTTCACGCTGAAGGTGCGCACTCTCGACCACGCCTCGCACTCCGGGATGTTCGGCGGCGCCGTGCCCGACGCCATGATGGCGACCGTGCGGCTGCTCTCCACGCTGTGGGACGAGGACGGGGCCGTCGCTGTCGAGGGGATGACCGAGCGCGACGCGCCGACTCCCGAGTACACCGAGGAGACGCTCCGCGACGAGGCGGGGCTCCTGCCCGATACGACGCCGATCGGTCGCGACAGCATCCTCAGCCGGATCTGGAACAAGCCGTCCGTCACGGTCATCGGCATCGACGCCACGAGTGTGGAGTCGGCATCCAACACCCTGCTCCCCGAGGTGACCGTGGTCATCAGCGCTCGCGTCGCGCCCGGTCAGACAGGGGAGGAGGCCTACACCGCTCTCGAGGAGCACCTGCGCGCGCATGCACCGTTCGGCGCGGAGCTCGCCTTCTCGGATCTCGACCTCGGCAATGGCTTCCTCGTCGACACGAGCGGGTGGGCCGTGGGTCTTGCCCGGCAGGCGATGGCCGAAGGATACGGGGTGGAGCCGGTCGACCTCGGCGTCGGCGGATCGATCCCGTTCATCGCCGACCTCGTCAGGGAGTTCCCCGAGGCGCAGATCCTCGTCACCGGCGTCGAGGACCCGCACTCGCGGGCGCACAGCCCGAACGAATCCCTGCACCTGGATACGTTCCGCCACGCCATCGGCACCGAAGCGCTGCTGCTGGCGAGGATGAACGCCGCAGCTCGGTGACCAACCAGGGCCCTCCCCGATCCCTCGGCGGTAGAATCGCCGTAGCAGAGTCAGTCGCGCGCGTGCGCGGCGTGTCACAAGGAGCGACATGAGCGACACCATCACCACCCCTGAGACCAAGGCCGCCCACGGCGTCACCCTCACCGACGCCGCAGCCACGAAGGTGAAGAACCTCCTCGAGCAGGAGGGCCGTGACGACCTCCGTCTGCGCGTCGCCGTGCAGCCGGGCGGATGCTCCGGGCTCATCTACCAGCTGTACTTCGACGAGCGCTACCTCGACGGTGACGAGACCGTCGACTTCGACGGCGTCGAGGTCATCGTCGACAACATGAGCGTGCCGTATCTGGACGGCGCGGCGATCGATTTCAAGGACACGATCTCGGAGCAGGGCTTCACGATCGACAACCCGAACGCAGCCGGAAGCTGCGCCTGCGGCGACAGCTTCCACTGAACATCAGCCGTGCCCAGCCTGCGTGGTTGGCATGAATCAGGTGTGAGCTTGCCCTAGACTGGGTACGCCCTGTCCGCGATCTTGAAAGGTGTATCGTGCCCTCGAAACGCCGCCTTCGTTGGGTCGCAGTTCCTGTGGGAATTGCGGCAGCCGTGGCCCTGGCGGGATGTACTCCCACCGAGCTCCACGGATTCCTCCCGGGCTTCGTGGAAGACGGCACCGCCGCCACGAACCAGACCGACCGTGTCGCGTCGCTCTGGGTCAACTCCTGGATCGTGCTCCTCATCGTGGGTCTGATCACGTGGGGTCTGATGGGCTGGGCCGCCATCGCCTATCGTCGGCGCAAGGGCCAGACCGGTCTGCCGGTCCAGATGCGCTACAACATGCCGATCGAGATCTTCTACACGGCGATCCCGCTGATCCTCGTGCTGGGCATGTTCTTCTTCACGGCACGCGATCAGGCCGAGATCGAGACCCAATGGGGCGATGACGCCGATGTCGAGATCACCGCGATCGGCAAGCAGTGGGCGTTCGACTTCATGTACGCCGGCGAGGACGACGACCTCTCCGACGCCGTGTGGACCATGGGTGTCCAGGCTCAGCCCGACGCCGAGGGCAACGTCGACACGGAGAAGCTGCCCACGCTGGTGCTTCCGGTCGACCAGAAGGTGCACATCAGCCTGCAGTCGCGCGACGTCGTCCACTCCTTCTGGATCATCGACTTCCTCTACAAGAAGGACATGTACATCGGCAAGGACAACTCCTGGTCCTTCATCCCGACCCGCGTCGGCGAGTACGACGGCAAGTGCGCCGAGCTCTGCGGCGAGTACCACTCGATGATGCTGTTCAACGTCAAGGTCGTCGAACAGGACGAGTACGACGCGTACATCGAGACGCTCCGCGACGAGGGCAACACCGGCGACATCGCCGATGCCTATGACCGCCTCAGCAACAACCCGGGCACGGGTGCTCCGGAAGCGGCCTCCGAAGAAGAGGGAGAGTAATCCTCATGACTACCACTGAGGCCCCCAGCCAGACCGCTGGCGTTCGGCCCACCGCGATGCCGGCCCGCCAGGCCGCGCTGCTGAGCTCCTCCCGCACGGAGGAGAAGGGCAACATCGTCGTCAAGTGGCTGACCTCCACCGACCACAAGACGATCGGGTACATGTACCTGATCACCTCGGTGCTCTTCTTCCTGCTCGGCGGCGTGATGGCGCTCGTCATCCGTGCAGAGCTGTTCGCTCCGGGAATGCAGATCGTCCCCACGAAGGAGCAGTACAACCAGCTGTTCACGATGCACGGCACGATCATGCTGCTCATGTTCGCGACGCCGCTGTTCGCCGGCTTCGCCAACGCGATCCTCCCGCTGCAGCTCGGTGCGCCCGATGTCGCGTTCCCGCGTCTGAACGCCTTCGCGTTCTGGCTGTTCGGCTTCGGCTCGATCATCGCCATCGCCGGCTTCCTCACCCCGCAGGGTGCGGCGTCCTTCGGCTGGTTCGCATACCAGCCGCTCGCGAACGCCTCGTTCTCGCCGGGCGCCGGCGGCAACCTGTGGATGGTCGGACTCGGCATGTCCGGTTTCGGAACCATCCTCGGTGCCGTGAACTTCATCACCACGATCATCACGATGCGTGCGCCGGGCATGACCATGTGGCGCATGCCGATCTTCTCGTGGAACACGCTCATCACGAGCTTGCTGATCCTCATGGCGTTCCCGGTTCTCGCCGCGGCGATCTTCGCCGCCGCTGCTGACCGCATCCTCGGATCGCACATCTACGACCCGGCGAACGGCGGCGTGCTGCTGTGGCAGCACCTGTTCTGGTTCTTCGGCCACCCCGAGGTGTACATCATCGCGCTGCCGTTCTTCGGCATCGTCTCCGAGGTGTTCCCTGTCTTCAGCCGCAAGCCGATCTTCGGCTACAAGACGCTGGTCTACGCGACGATCGCCATCGCTGCGCTGTCCGTGGCGGTGTGGGCGCACCACATGTATGTCACGGGCTCGGTGCTGCTGCCGTTCTTCGCGCTGATGACGATGCTCATCGCCGTCCCGACGGGGGTGAAGATCTTCAACTGGATCGGAACGCTCTGGCGAGGCTCGGTCACGTTCGAGACGCCCATGGTGTTCGCGCTCGGCTTCCTCGTGTCGTTCGTGTTCGGCGGTCTGACCGGTGTGATCCTCGCGGCACCGCCGCTGGACTTCCACCTCAGCGACTCGTACTTCGTCGTCGCACACTTCCACTACGTGGTGTTCGGAACCGTCGTGTTCGCGATGTTCTCCGGCTTCTACTTCTGGTGGCCGAAGTGGACCGGTCGGATGCTCAACGAGCGTCTCGGCTACGTGCACTTCTGGATGCTGTTCGTCGGATTCCACATGACCTTCCTCATCCAGCACTGGCTGGGCGTCGATGGCATGGTGCGCCGCTACGCCGACTACTCGGCCGCTGACGGCTGGACCTGGGGCAACCAGGTCTCCACGATCGGCGCGATCATCCTCGGCGCCTCGATGCTGCCGTTCTTCCTGAACGTCTGGATCACGGCACGCAAGGCGCCGAAGGTCACGGTCAACGACCCGTGGGGCTACGGCGGATCGCTCGAGTGGGCGACCAGCTGCCCGCCGCCGCGTCACAACTTCACGTCGATCCCGCGCATCCGCAGCGAGCGTCCCGCTTTCGACCTGAACCACCCCGAGGCTGCCGAGCACCCGGTCTCAGCGCCGGAGCCGGCCACGGCCGGTGCGAGCGGAGAGGCGAAGTAAGCCATGCGTTCAAACATCATCCTGTGGTGGATCCTCGCCGCATTCTTCGCCCTCGTCGGCACGGTTTACACGGTGTGGCACGTCATCGCGTACCCCGAGCTGGTCGGCGCTATGCGCGTCGAGTGGGTCGGAACGGTCGCACTGTTCTTCGGCATGTTCATGTCGGCCATGGTCGCCGTCTACCTGCAGCGCACGCACAAGGCGCAGGGCGGCGAGCTGCCCGAGGACATCCTGACCTCCGACATCGACGACGGCGACCCGGAGCTCGGCGAGTTCAGCCCGTGGTCGTGGTGGCCGCTCGTGCTGGCTGCTTCCGCCGGTGTCTTCCTCGTCGGCATGGCCGTGGGCCAGTTCCTGCTGCCGATCGGCGTCGCGATCTTCGCCGTCGCGATCGTCGGCTGGGTCTACGAGTACTACCGCGGACACTTCGCTCGATAGAAACGCGGATCTGCCCGCACAGACAAGAGAATGCCCCTGGCATCAGCCAGGGGCGTTCTGCTGCGTCCAGCTACTCGCCGGAATCCGGAAGGAAGGCGGTGAGGCCGTTCGCGAGATTTATGACGATCGGCTGATTCGTGTCGTAACCCAACATCGCGAGGGACGCGACCGATGGCGGCATCTTCTCGAATGGTCGACCGGAGCTGTCGCACGTCGTGAACTTGTTCGCCTCGAAGTAGAGGGGCTCGCTCCAGATCGACTCCAGCGTGATCTTCTTCTGTGCCGCGCGGCAGAGCAGGACAGCGTCGTCGGGCAATCTGGATGTCGCGCCGGTCGCAGGATCCACCAGGTGCGCACGGCCGTCGAGGCTCACCAGCACCCACTGGCTCCCCGGCATCCACCCAGCAGACCGGTCGTGGGGCACGCCGACGTTCATGGCATCGGCGCCCAGATCGAGCGACCAGACCTCCTCGCCTGACCCGACGTCGATACCGAACATGGTCTGCGCGACGTCTTCGTATGCGAACTCGCCCGCGGTGGTGCCGTTCCGGGTGCTCGTGACGGTGCCTTCGTCGTACCTGCACAGCACGATCACGTCTGCCTCGACCCGGATGTGATGGTCTGCGACGGCGCAGGGGCGAGCGCCCTCCAGGCGCCACACCGTTTCCCCGGTTTCGTTGTCGATCGATGAGACGGTGCCGCTGACCAAGGATTCGGTCGTCGCACCGTCGTGAGACTCGACGCTGCTCGGGGCCGGAAATCCGGCGATCAGGAGAGACCCGTCGCCGATGTCCCTCCAGCTGAGTGTCGCATCCGGTGACGATCGGGGACCGAAGACCTCGGCGAACGGCCGTGTCCACAAGATCTCCCCGTCATTCCCGTACTGCACGCCTCGTGTCTCCAGGATCGACAGATCGCCGATGAGAGGTTCGCCTTCGCCGATGAAGGGCGCACCGGCCGCCGTTGCGGGAGCGAGCTTCTGGTCGGCGGGCGAGTACTGCAAGACTCGGTCCGAGGCTGTCCGGCTGCCCGGATAGTTGCCGACGATGCAGAATTCACTCTCTCCGCACACGAAGGGGCGGTATGCCCACACCTGCGTCTTCTCCAGCCCCGGGTCGATCACCTCGCCCGTGCGCACATCGAGGATGAGGAACCGGGACCAGGACCATGCTCCGGCAGCCTCCTGCTCGGGAACCAGCGCCGCCACCTGCCACTCGTCATCGACCTTCGCGACTGCGGGCTGGTGGGACGACCCCGTCGACGTCCTGCCGGGAACGGTCCGGCGGGACCACAGTTCCGTACCGCTGCTCACGTCGTAGGCGACCAGTCGCTCCTTGCTGGCGGTCATACTGCTGCTGCTGCCCGTGCGCGACGACTCCTCGTAGACGAGTACGACGTCCTCGACGACCATCGGCGAACTCAGCAGCGTGCCGTACACGCTCCAGTCCGCTTCAGCGACGGTGCTCCATTGGTCCGCCACAGGTGTCGGCGCGCATCCGGCGAGTGCCACGATGAGTGCGAGAAGCGCTGCGATGCGCGACTTTGTGTTGAGAGCGGTGTTCACACCACGAATGTAGACCGGAGGCTCGGAGGCTCGGAGGCCCGCTCGCGGGCTGTGAATAACCCCGTCTCGACGAGGTCAGGAGCGTGCGCGGATGCGGGGAACACCCGTGAGGGGATCGATCGGGCGCCGGTGGATGCCGTCATGGTCTTCGACCGGGTAGCCCTCTCGGACCCAGTACTCGTAGCCGCCGATCATCTCGCGCACGTCGTACCCGAGCTTCGCGAACTCGAGCGCTCCCTTCGCGCCGGCGTTGCACCCGGGGCTCCAGCAGTACACGACCACCTCGGTGCCGGCGGGGATCTCCTGCGGGGCGCGTTCCGCGATCTCCCGGTAGGGCATGTGCACGGCGCCTGCGACCCGTCCCTGTGCCCAGGCTTCACCCGAACGGACATCGACCACCACGACGCCGTCTCCGGCCGTCTGGCGGGCGTAGAGGTCACTGGCATCGGTCTCGAAGGCCAGCTTGGCGGCGAAGTAGTCGGCTCGATCGATCATGGCCCCAGCCTAGAGCCGCGCTCGCCCTCGACGATCGAGTATGACGACCTTGTCGGAGCGACGAGAAAGGCCCCGATGCGCAGAGCGCACCGGGGCCAGGGGAGAGGGGAGGGACCTACTGGCCGCCGTCCTTCTCCTTGTTCTTCTTGCCCTGGTCGGTGGCGATCACCGAGCTGGGCGTGTTCGGCGTCTCGTCGACGTGGGTCTCACGCCCGGGCTGCGCGGGCGCATCCGGGAAACCGGCGCGCTCGTGTGCACCCTGGATCTCAGCGGCCTCGGTCGCGTCCGTATCGGCGGTGACGTGGTGCTGGTGGGCATCCGCGGCATCCACCTCTGCCTGGGTGAGCGGCGCGAGCCGGTCCTCGTAGAACCAGCGCGAGAGGCTCGAGCGGAGGTTCTGCGTCCAGGAGATGCGTCCCTTCGCGTTCGGGCGCACCACAAGGGGCTCGTAGCTGTCCACGTCGATGAGCTTCCAGCGGTCGTACTTGTCGACCGGCTGATGCACCTCGATGTACTCGCCACCGGGGAGGCGGACGATGCGACCCGACTCGTAGCCGTGCAGCACGATCTCGCGGTCCTTCTTCTGCAGCGCGATGCAGATGCGCTTGGTGACGAAGTATCCGATGATCGGTCCGAGGAACAGCAGTGCCTGCAGCGTGTGGATGACGCCTTCCATGGTGAGGTGGAAGTGCGTGGCCATGAGGTCGGACGATGCCGCCGCCCACATCACGGCGTAGAAGATTACCCCGGCGACTCCGATCGCGGTGCGCGTCGCGGCGTTGCGCGGGCGCTGGGCGATGTGGTGCTCGCGCTTGTCTCCGGTGACCCAGGCCTCAATGAATGGGTAGATCGCGACGAGCACGATGAACAGTCCGAGCACCGCGACCGGCACGAGGATGCCGAACGACCACGTGTGGTTCAGGAACACGATGTCCCAGTTCGACGGTGCAAGCCGCAGCGCGCCGTCGGCGAAGCCGATGTACCAGTCGGGCTGGGTGCCGGCGGAAACCGGGGACGGGTCGTACGGACCGTAATTCCAGATCGGGTTGATCTGGAAGAACGTCGCGATGAGCACGATCGTGCCGAAGACGATGAACAGGAAGCCGCCCATCTTCGACATGTACACCGGCATCATCGGGTAGCCGACGACGTTGTCGTTCGTGCGGCCGGGGCCGGCGAACTGGGTGTGCTTGTTGACGATCATCAGCATTAGGTGGACGACGATCAGGCCGATCACCAGCAGCGGCAGCAGCAGGATGTGCAGCGTGTACAGGCGTCCGACGATGTCGACGCCGGGGAATTCGCCGCCGAAGAGCAGGAACGAGGTCCACGTGCCGATCAGGGGGAGACCCTTGACCATGCCGTCGATGATGCGCAGGCCGTTGCCCGAGAGCAGGTCGTCGGGCAGCGAGTAGCCGGTGAAGCCCTCGGCCATCGCGAGGATGAACAGCACGAAGCCGATCACCCAGTTCAGCTCGCGCGGCTTGCGGAACGCACCGGTGAAGAAGATGCGCAGCATGTGCACGCCGATTCCCGCGACGAACACGAGCGCGGCCCAGTGGTGGATCTGGCGGACCAGCAGGCCGCCGCGCACGTCGAACGAGATGTTCAGGGTCGACTCGAGAGCCGCCGACATCTCGATGCCGCGCATCGGGGCGTAGGCGCCGGTGTAGTGCGTCTCGACCATGGACGCCTGGAAGAAGAAGGTCAGGAAGGTTCCGGAGAGGAACACGACGACGAAGCTCCACAGCGCGATCTCGCCGAGCATGAACGACCAGTGGTCGGGGAAGATCTTGCGTCCGAGCTCCTTGACGAAGCCGGAGAGGCTCGTGCGCTCATCGATGTAGTTCGACGCTGCGCCGACGAAACGACCGCCGAGAGGGGCCTTGTTGTCCTTGTCCTCTTTGGACAGCGTTGCGGTGCTCAATGGCGCTCCCAGAAGCTCGGGCCGACAGGCTCGGTGAAGTCGCGGCGGGCGACGAGGTAGCCCTCGTCATCGACGGTGATCGGGAGCTGCGGCAGCGGGCGTGCGGCCGGGCCGAAGATCACCTTGGCGTGGTCGGTGACATCGAACTGCGACTGGTGGCACGGGCACAGCAGATGGTGCGTCTGCTGCTCGTACAGGGCAACGGGGCAGCCGACGTGGGTGCAGACCTTGGAGTACGCGACGATGCCGTCGTACGACCAGTCCTTGCGCTCCTCGGACTCGATGAGCTGCTCGGGGCGCAGACGCATCATGAGGACGATGGCCTTGGCCTTCTCCTCCAGGTAGCCGTCGTGGTGCGACAGAGTCGCGAGTTCCTCGGGGATGACGTGGAAGGCGGACCCCAGCGTGACGTCGGCAGCGCGGATCGGCGTGCCGTCGGGGTCGCGCACGAGACGCTGGCCCTCGGCCCACATCGTGTGCTTGAGCAGAGCGACCGGGTCGCCCTTGGTGGGGTCGTCGGGCGTGCTGTGCGGCGCAAGGCCGCGGAACAGCGCGACTCCCGGGACGATCGAGGCGACCACGGCGGCGATCAGCGAGTTGCGGATCATCGTGCGGCGGCCGAAGCCCGACTCCTCGTTCGCGTCGGCGAACGCCTGGATGGCGGCCTCGCGCGTCGAGTCCTTGCCTCGGGTGGGGTGGCGGTGCTCGATGTGCTCCTTGTCGCTCATCAGCGCCTTGGACCAGTGGATCGCGCCGATGCCGATCGACAGCAGCGCGAGTGCAATACCGAGACCGATGAAGAGGTTGTTGTTGCGGATCGACGCCATCGAGCCGTCTTCGATCGGGAACAGCATGTAAGCCGCGACGGCCCAGATGCTGCCGGCGAGCGACAGGTAGAACAGCGTGTAGACGGTTCGTGCGGCCCGCTTCTCAGCCTTCGGGTCCAGGTCGGTCATCCGCTCGCGGTGCGGCGGCAGCCCGGGGTTCTGCACGGGATCGCTGACTGCGACACCCAGCCCGGGGGAGGGCTGGTAGGCCCTGTCAAGGGCCTGCGAGTCGTCGTCGTGTGCCATGGTGCTCCTCGTACGTTCCTCTTCGTTGAATATGCGTCAGTTGGACTTCGCCGTGATCCACACCGTCGCGCCGACGAGGGCGCCGATGCCGAAGATCCAGACGAACAGGCCCTCGGAGACCGGTCCGAGCGAGCCCAGCGTGAACCCGCCGACCTGGACTTCCTGCTGCTGGAAGATCAGAGCGGCGATGATGTCGCGCTTGTCCTCGTCCGACAGGTTCATGTCGCCGAAGACGGGCATGTTCTGCGGGCCGGTGACCATGGCCGCGTAGATGTGCAGGGGGCTGGTGCTCGTGAGCGGCGGGGCGTACTTGCCCTCGGTGAGCGCACCACCGGCGGCGGCGACGTTGTGGCACATCGCGCAGTTGATGCGGAACAGCTCGGCGCCGTGGGCGATATCCGCATCCTTGCCGTCGAGCACCCAGTCCTCGGGGTACGTGGGGCCGGGCGCGACGGACTGCACGTACGAGGCCATGGCCTCGATCTGGTCCTGGGTGAACTGCACCGGCTTCTGCGGGGCCTGCGGACCCTGCATCTGCAGCGGCATGCGTCCGGTCGCGACCTGGAACTCGACAGCCAGCTCGCCGACGCCGTACAGGCTCGGGCCGCTCTCGGTGCCCTGCAGGTCGAGGCCGTGGCAGGTGGCGCAGTTGGCCTGGAACAGCTTCTCGCCGTCGTCGACCGTCAGCTGGGTGCTCGCCGACGTCGGGGTCTCGCTGGCTGCCATCGCCGCCGACGCACCGGCGTAGATGCCTCCGGTGATCAGGAGTCCCGCACCGATGAGCGCCGCAGCGGCCAGGGGGCTACGGCGTCCGTTCGAGCGACGCTTCTTCTCTCGTGCCATTTCGCAGGTCAGCTCCGCTCTTATTTCAGGAAGTAGATGACGAAGAACAGCACGATCCAGACGACATCGACGAAGTGCCAGTAGTACGACACGACGATCGAGGAGGTCGCCTCCTTGTGTGCGAAGTTCTTGACCGCGAACGCGCGCCCGATGACGAGCAGGAACGCGATGAGTCCGCCGGTGACGTGGAGGGCGTGGAAGCCCGTGGTCAGGTAGAAGGCCGAGGCGTAGGCGTCAGCCTGGATCGGCATGCCCTCGGCGACCAGCTGGGCGTACTCCCAGACCTGGCCGGAGACGAAGATCGCGCCGAGCGCGAAGGTGACCCAGAACCACTCGACCATTCCCCAGCCGAAGAGGCGACGGCGTCCTGCGCCGTTGAGCTGCCCCTTCTTGATGCGGTAGGCCTGCAGGTCCTCGGCCGCGAAGACGCCCATCTGGCACGTCACAGACGAGAACACCAGGATCGCGGTGTTGACGGCGGCGAACGGAACGTTCAGCAGCTCCGTGCGATGCGCCCACAGTTCGGGCGAGGTGCTGCGCAGGGTGAAGTAGATCGCGAACAGACCCGCGAAGAACATCACCTCGCTGCCGAGCCACACGATGGTGCCGACAGCTACCGGATTCGGGCGCTTGATCGTTCTTGCCGCCGGGGCATAGGTCGCTGAGGTGGTCACCTCTCCATTATGGCCGATCCGCGAGCGTGATTCTTGCATCCCCGGTCCTCGTTTCCATGTTCAGGGACTTAGGGGACCCTAAGAGAACACTGCGAATCCGCGGTGAATTCAACGGAATCCGCCGATGGCGCAACGACGGGACGCGGATGAGGAATTCATTCGCGCCGATAGGATCGCACACATGGCTGATTCCCTGACCTGGCCCGATGTCCTCACGACGCTCCTGGAGCGTCGCGATCTGAGTGTCTGGGAGTCGACGTGGGCGATGCGTCAGGTGATGCAGGGCAAGGTCTCGGACGCCCAGTTGGCCGGGTTCCTCGTCGCGCTGCGCGCCAAGGGGGAGACGATCGACGAGATCGTGGGATTCCGCGACGCGATCCTGGAGGCGGCCGTCCCGCTTCCCGTCACGCCGAACGTCCTCGACATCGTCGGGACGGGCGGCGATCGATTCGGGACGGTCAACGTCTCGACCACCGCCGCCATCATCATCGGCGCGACCGGAATCCCCGTCGTCAAGCACGGCAACCGTGCCGCGAGCTCCGCATCCGGCTCGTCCGACGTGCTCGGCGCTCTCGGACTCCAGCTCTCGATCTCGCCCGACGACGTCGCCGCCGTGCTGGACCGCACCGGCATCACGTTCGCCTGGGCCGCCGCGTTCCACCCAGGATTCAAGAACGCAGGCGCCGCGCGCAGCGAACTCGGCGTGCCCACCGTGTTCAACATGCTCGGCCCGTTGTGCAACCCCGCTCGCGCGGAGGCCAACGCGGTCGGCGTCGCCCAGATGGAGCGGGTTCCCCTGATCACGGGCGTGTTCCGCACCCGCGGTGCGACCGCGCTCGTCTTCCGCGGTGACGACGGGCTCGACGAGCTGACCACGACAGGTCACAGCCGCATCTGGGAGGTCTCCCGCGGAGACATCCACGAGCACGACCTCGATCCTCGTGATCTCGGCATCCCGACGGCGGACATCGCCGACCTCATCGGCGGGTCGCCGGCGCACAACGCCGGCATCCTGCGCGACACGCTGGCCGGCACCAAGGGTCCGGTCCGCGACATCGTGCTCCTCAACGCCGCGGCCGGCATCGTCGCGTTCGAGCTCTCGCAGGATGCGACGCAGGCGACGCTGCCGATCGTCGAGCGCCTGCGCGAGGCCTATGCGCGTGCCGAAGCGGCCATCGACGACGGCAGCGCGACGGCGAAGCTCGACGCGTGGGTCGCAGCCACACGCGAACTCGCCCAGGGCTGAGATGGATCCCGTCGACGCGCTGCTCGAGATCGCCTCCCTCCTCGAGCGCGAGCGGGCGTCACGGTACCGCGCGAAGGCGTTCCGCCAGGCGGCTGCGACCCTGCGCGAGCTCCCGGCCGAGATCATCGAGGACCCGACACGCCTGCGCGCGGCGAAGGGCATCGGCGAGTCGACGTTCGCCGTGATCCGCCAGGCCCAAGTGGGGGAGGTGCCCGATTACCTCGCGGATCTTCGGGGCCAGGTGGCGCCGGAGAAGACGACGGTGCTGCGCACGAAGCTGCGCGGCGATCTGCACGCACACACCGACTGGTCGGACGGCACGACGCCGATCGCCGTCATGGCGGACGCCGCCCGCGCCCTCGGCCACGAGTACCTGGCGATCACCGACCACTCGCCGCGGCTCCGCGTCGCCCGAGGGCTGTCGGCCGAGCGTCTGCGCGAGCAGATGCCGCTGGTGCGCGCGGAGTCGACGGATGCGTTCAGAATGCTGACCGGCATCGAGGTCGACATCCTCGAGGACGGCGCACTGGACCAGGAGCGGGAACTCCTCGACGAGGTCGACATCGTCGTGGCATCCGTGCACTCCAGACTCCGCATGGAATCGCGCGAGATGACCCGGCGGATGCTCACGGCTGTCGCGCACCCGCACGTGAACGTGCTGGGGCACTGCACCGGCAGGCTCGTGCAGGGCGAGCGGGGGACCCGGCCGCAGTCCGTCTTCGACGCGCGAGCGGTGTTCGACGCGTGCGCCGAGAACGGTGTCGCGGTCGAGATCAACTCGCGACCCGAACGGCAGGATCCGCCGGACGATCTGATCGCGATCGCGATGGATGCGGGATGCCTGTTCTCCATCGACTCGGATGCGCACGCGCCCGGCCAGCTCTCTCTGCTCGATCACGGCGCCGAACGAGCAGAAAAGGCGGGCGTTCCCGCAGAGCGCATCGTCACGACCTGGGGCCTGGACCGGCTGATGGCCTGGGCGGAATGATCAGACGATCCGCTCCGTGGCTGGTGCTCGTCGGCATCCTCGTCGCGGCTCTCAGCCTTCGCGCGCCGATCATCGCGCTCACGCCGGTCCTGCCCGAGATCATGGCCGACCTCGGCATCGGCTCCGCGTCGGCGGGACTGCTGACCACCGCGCCGGTGGTGATGTTCGCACTGATGACGCCGCTCGCGGCGCTCGTGATCCGCCGCGCCGGCCCCGAGCTCGCGCTGCTGATCGCGCTCGGCGGCGTCATGATCGGCACGCTGGTGCGCGCGCTCCCCGGATTCGGATCCATGCTCACCGGAATGGTCATCATGGGCGCGACGATCACGGTCGGAAACGTCGTGATCCCGGTGATCATCCGTCGCGACCTCCCGCCCGAGCGCACAGCCGTGGCGACCGCCGCGTACACGGCGACGCTGAACGTCGGCTCGCTCCTGACCGCTCTGGCGACCGTTCCTCTGGCGGAGGCGACGGGCTGGTCGGCGGCGCTGCTGATCTGGGGTGCGTTCACCGTGATCGGTCTCGCGCTGTGGATCGTGCACATCGCCCGGACACGTTCCTGGCGTTCCGCCGAGCGCTCATCGGGGGAGGCCTCGGAGATCCGCGCGACACGATCCGAAGGGGCGAGCATCACCGGGCCGCTGCCGATCTTCGTCGACAACCATGGTCGTCGGGATGCTGATCGCCCCGGAATTCGCCGGCGTCTGGGCCTCATTCGGCGCGATCACGCACTCGAGCGGATTCGTGCTGATCCTCACCGGCCTCGTGCGGGTCTCGCGGTCTGATGCCGAGGCCGCGACGATGTCGGCCGTGGTGCAGGGTGGCGGATACCTGTTCGCCGCCCTCGGCGCGCCGATGATGGGTGCGCTGCGGGAGACGAGCGGAGGATGGCAGCTGCCGCTGCTCGTGGTCGTGGGCATCGTGCTCGTCTACACCGCCTCGCTCGTGTCGGCGATGCTCACGGTGTTCCGTCGGCGCTGAGCACCTATCCGACGGGGCGGTCGAGCGCCGCGATCGCGCGCTGCATGGAGCTGCCGAGGTTCCACTGAGCGGCGAGCTCCTCGGCCGACGCGGTCTGGGGGGCGTCGAGGGCGCGGACCGGGGTTGCGGGAACCGCGATGTCGAGGCCCCGCGCGACCTCGACGACGGTCGGTGCGACATCGAGGTAGTCGGATGCCGCGATGACCTTCGCCTGCACACCTGCGCTCATGCCTTCGCCGGCGACCGCGGCGGCACGGATGCCGGCGAGATCGCCGTGGTCCTTGAGGAGCGCTGCTGCTGTCTTCTCGCCGACGCCGGCGACTCCGGGCAGGCCGTCCGAGGCGTCGCCGCGCATGGTCGCGAAGTCCGCGTACTGCGAGGGGAGGACGCCGTACTTCGCGACGACGGTGGCGTCGGTGACGATCTCGAGGTTGCTCATGCCGCGCGCGGTGTAGACGACGCGGATGCCGCGGTCGTCGTCGACGAGCTGGAACAGGTCGCGGTCGCCGGTGACGATGTCGACGGGGATGGTGGATCGCGTCGCGAGTGTACCGATGACATCATCGGCCTCGTGGGCGGCGACTCCGATGATCGGGATGCCGAGGGCGGTGAGCGTCTGGCGGATCAGAGGGATCTGGGCCTCGAGCGGATCGGGCACCTCTTCGACGTCCGGTCCTGCGGCGCCGACTTCGACGACGCGGTGCGTCTTGTAGCTGGGGATGAGGTCGACGCGCCAGTGCGGACGCCAGTCGTCGTCCCAGCAGGCGACGATGTGCGTGGGCTCGTAGAGCGTGACGAGCTTCGCGATGATGTCGAGCAGACCACGCGCCGCGTTCACCGATGTGCCGTCCGGTGCTTTCACCTTGTCCGGTACACCGTAGAACGCGCGGAAGTACAGGGATGCGGTGTCCAGCAGCATCAGCTTGTCGCTCATGCGTTCAGCATGTCACAGGGGAACGGTCAGCATCCGGGGGAGCTCGGCGCCTGTTCGCAGGTGTAAGCGACGAGCGCGGTGTGCGCCTCGAAGATGCGGATCTCCTGCGGAGCGCCTGCCGAGGTGACCTCGCCGGCGATCGGGAACCAGCCGACGCCCAGATCGATCTTGGCGGTGTAGCGGACGTCGACCTGCGCGGTGTATGTGCCGCGTTCGGCATAGGTGTGGCTCGTGTCGGTCGGGGTGAACTGCGCCTGGCCGAGGGCCTCCCATGTCTCGCCGCCCGTGGTCGTGGTCGCTGTGGACCCGTCGCCGAACGCGAAGTCGAACGCGGAAGGGGTGAAGCGGACAGCGAGGGGGAATCCGAAGAGTTCGCCGTCGACGGTGTGCACGGATGCGTCGGCGACGAAGTTCGTCGGAAGGCCGGCGACGCCGACGTTGTCGGGCTCGCCGGTGATGACGGAGCCGTCCGGAGCGAAGCGGGCGAGGTCGGTGATCGTGATCGGCGGGATGCCGGCTTCCTCGTCCTGCTCCTCATCGGGTTCCTCGCCGTCTTCGCCGGGGAGGAAGCAGGGGCGGCCGGAGTCCCACGCGTCCAGGCACAGCGTGAACTCGTCGGGGACGGGTGGGGCAGGGGACCAGTCGATGATGATCTGCTGCCAGTCGTCCCGGGAGATGGGGAAGATGCCCGGGTCGGGGGAGGTGGTCTGGGTTCCGTCAAGGATGATGCTGTCACCGGGATTTGCGACTTCAGGGCAGTAGCCGAGTGCCTGCAGAGTTGCGAGGTCGCACGCGGGGAGCCCCGCGTTCGCCGACCCCGTGAGGATGCCGGCCAAGATCACGAGTGCTAACACACTGAGTCCTCGCTTGGTGTTGATTGAGCGATCAGCAATTGTTCGGAGTCGCCTTGAAACTCAACGCGGACCTGTCCTCGGTCTGGCCTCTGAGCGGGAGTTACATCGACGCCGCTGTCGTCGTAAACACGTGAACCTGAAATGTCCACGCATACATCTGCGACTATCGTCCCAATTGGCCCAGACACTTGTGCCTCACGTTCATTAAACTCGGCGATCGTACTGGGGCCGACGATGCGAAGCCCCTGTTCCTTGAGCCCACGCTGTGCTTCCATGTCTGCCTCGAGCGCAGCGCCAGCCAGAAACTTGTCTGGATCCGCGTTGATATCTCCGTCCGAGCGCAGGGCGGCCGCGGCCAGGTAAGCGTCATACACCTCCTCGGCGGCTGCGAACGCCTCCTCTTCGCTGGCGAACGCGGCGGTCGGCGTGGGCGTCGGCTCGGGCGCAGGCGTGCACGCGCTCAGCGTCGCTCCGGCCAGCATCAGCAGCGCCAGCATCCGGAACCGGTTCGTCGTCGATCGGAGCACCATCACCCGATCACGGTAGCCCGAACCCGCCGCATCCCGCCGTACTTATCCACAGCACACCGATGGCGCCATCTCTGATACTCTGAAGTGTCACTCGTGGCGCGTACACGCGCGCCCGGGTGTCACAAATCAAATCCAACTGCCTTTCCAGCGCTGATCACGCGTGCGTGAGTGCTGAACAGGCCTGAGTATCCACCCAACAAGGACAACCCACTACATGACTACCGCAACGACCGCCCCGGCCACCAAGCAGGTCGCCATCAACGACATCGGATCTGCTGAGGACTTCCTGGCCGCGGTCGAGAAGACTCTGAAGTTCTTCAACGACGGCGACATCATCGAAGGCACGATCGTCAAGATCGACCGCGATGAGGTTCTGCTCGACGTCGGCTACAAGACCGAGGGTGTCATCCCCTCCCGCGAACTTTCCATCAAGCACGACGTCGACCCCAACGAGGTCGTCAAGGTCGGCGACGAGGTCGAGGCCCTGGTTCTCCAGAAGGAGGACAAGGAAGGCCGTCTGATCCTCTCCAAGAAGCGTGCGCAGTACGAGCGCGCCTGGGGCGACGTCGAGAAGATCAAGGAGAACGACGGCGTCGTCACCGGCACCGTCATCGAGGTCGTCAAGGGCGGTCTCATCGTCGACATCGGCCTCCGTGGCTTCCTGCCCGCGTCGCTCATCGAGCTGCGTCGCGTCCGCGACCTGACCCCCTACCTGGGCCAGGAGATCGAGGCGAAGATCCTCGAGCTGGACAAGAACCGCAACAACGTCGTCCTCAGCCGCCGCGCTCTGCTCGAGCAGACGCAGTCCGAGTCGCGCACGACGTTCCTCAACAACCTGCACAAGGGCCAGGTCCGCAAGGGCGTCGTCTCGTCGATCGTCAACTTCGGTGCGTTCGTCGACCTCGGCGGCGTCGACGGTCTCGTCCACGTCTCCGAGCTGTCCTGGAAGCACATCGAGCACGCCTCCGAGGTCGTCGAGGTGGGCCAGGAGGTCACCGTCGAGATCCTGGAGGTCGACCTCGACCGCGAGCGCGTCTCGCTGTCGCTCAAGGCGACGCAGGAGGACCCGTGGCAGGTCTTCGCCCGCACCCACGCGATCGGCCAGATCGCTGCGGGCAAGGTCACCAAGCTCGTTCCGTTCGGTGCGTTCGTCCGCGTCGCAGACGGCATCGAGGGCCTCGTGCACATCTCCGAGCTCTCCAGCAAGCACGTCGAGCTGGCTGAGCAGGTCGTCTCCGTCGCCGAAGAGGTCTTCGTCAAGGTCATCGACATCGACCTCGAGCGTCGCCGCATCTCGCTGTCGCTCAAGCAGGCCAACGAGTCGGTCGACCCCAACGGCACCGAGTTCGACCCGGCCCTGTACGGCATGCTCGCCGAGTACGACGAGAACGGCGAGTACAAGTACCCCGAGGGCTTCGACCCCGAGACGGGTGCCTGGAAGGAAGGCTTCGACGCTCAGCGCGAGGCATGGGAGCAGGAGTACGCTGCGGCCCAGGCTCGCTGGGAGGCTCACAAGGCAGCCGTCGTCAAGGCCGCCGAGGCCGAGGCTGCCGCGGGCGACGACTTCGGCGCAGCCGCGGGTCAGTCGTTCACGAGCGACTCCGCCGGCGCCGGCACGCTCGCCGATGACGAGGCTCTCGCGGCTCTCCGCGAGAAGCTCTCGGGCGGCAACGCGTAAGCACGTCCCACTGGAACGGGCCGTCACCCTTCGGGGTGGCGGCCCGTTCCGCGTCTGCGCGGCAGCGCTCCCCAGTCTCGGTTGTGACGCAACGTTACGCGCCGACTCGTAACATGGCGGAGGGTTCGCGACGATGGGGGAATGAGCTCCGCACTCCTTCCTCCGCGCACGGAGAACGCCGCCCCCTCGGGCGCCGCGACCGCCGTGCGTCTGGACGGCGTGCGACGCAGCTTCGTCGTCGCCGAGGGGCAGCGCCCCGTTCTGCGCGACCTCGACATCGAGCTCGGTGCCGGTGAGATCGTCGCGGTCGTCGGCCCGTCCGGATGCGGCAAGTCGACGCTCCTGCGCCTGATCGCCGGCCTCGACACCCCGACCGGCGGCATCATCTCGATCGATGGAACCGGCGTCGCCGACACCGACGAGCGCACGGCCGTCGCCTTCCAGGAACCGCGGCTGCTGCCGTGGCGCACCCTCGCGCAGAACGTCGAGCTCGGGCTTCCCCGCTCGCTGAAGGGCCGCTCCGCGCGCAAGGAGCGCGTCGCCGAGCTCCTCCGCCTCGTCGGGCTCGAGCACGCCGCGGACCAGCGACCCCGCGAGGTGTCCGGCGGCATGGCGCAGCGGGCGTCCCTCGCCCGGGCCCTCGCCCGCAATCCCAGCGTCCTGCTGCTCGACGAGCCCTTCGGCGCGCTCGACGCCCTGACCCGGCTACGGATGCAGGACCTCCTGCTCGACATCCACGCCGCCGAGCCGACGACCATCCTCCTCGTCACCCACGACGTCGAAGAGGCCCTCTACCTCGCGGACCGCGTGCTGCTGCTGCGCGCGCTGACCGCAGACCCCGACCCGGATGCCGCCTCGATCGCCAGAACAATCGATGTGCCTGGCATCCGCCCGCGGGACCGCGCCGATCGCGGCCTCGCGGACCTGCGCGCCGAACTCCTCGAGGGGCTCGGCGTCGACACCCACCACCACAACACCAATCTGGAGCCCCGATGAGCATCATCTCGCGCCGAATCGTCCCTGCGACCGCGATCGCCGGTGCGATGATGCTCATGGCAGCCGGCTGCGTCGCCGGTGAGAACGCCGACGCCGCTCCCGTCGAGGGCTCCGACTGGTCCGCGAGCACCGTCACGGTCGACTGGGCCACGTACAACCCGCTGAGCCTTGTCATCAAGGACCAGGGCATCCTCGAGGACATCCTCGGCGACGATGTCACCGTCGAATGGGTGCAGTCCGCCGGCTCCAACAAGGCCAACGAGCTGCTGCGCTCTGGTTCCGTCGACGTCGGATCGACCGCCGGCTCCGCGGCGCTCCTCGCCCGCGCCAACGGCTCGCCCATCAAGGTCATCGACATCTACTCGCAGCCGGAGTGGTCGGCGATCGTCACAGGACCGGACAGCGACATCACGTCCGTCGAGGACCTCGCCGGCACATCGGTCGCCGCCACCAAGGGCACCGACCCGTACTTCTTCCTGCTGCAGGCGCTCGAGACCGCGGGCCTGAGCGTCGACGACATCGAGGTGCAGAACCTCCAGCACGCCGACGGACGCGCGGCCCTCGACGGCGGTTCCGTCGACGCGTGGGCGGGCCTGGACCCGATCATGGCGGCCGCCGAGGTCGAGTCCGGTGACAAGCTCATCTACCGCAACGTCGACTTCAACACCTACGGCTTCCTCAACGCCACCGAGGACTTCATCGACAACCACGCCGACCTGGCACAGGCCGTCGTCGACGCCTACGAGCAGGCCCGCGAGTGGGCGCTCGAGAACCCCGAGGAGACGGCGCAGCTGCTCGCCGACGCCGCCGGAATCGACCTCGACGTGGCCACCACGGTGATCGAGGAGCGCTCCAACCTCGACGTCAGTGGCGTCCCCGGCGACGACCAGCTCGCCGTCCTGGAGAAGATCGCCCCCGTGCTCGCCGACTCCGGCGACGTCCAGGGCGGTCAGGATGCCGTCGACAAGGCGCTCTCCGAGATCATCCACCCCGACTTCGCTCAGAAGGCCGTCGAAGGCTGATGAGCGACATCGCCGAAGCCGTGGCGCTCGAGGGCTCCCGGCGGGCCCTCGAGCAGTCGGCCGGTTCCGGACGCAGCGCAGGGCGGAATCTCTGGAACCGCCCTGGTGCCCGTCTCCTCGGCGGTCTCCTGCTCCCGGTCGTCATCCTCGCCGCATGGCAGATCGCGACGACGTCGGGGCTCGTCCCGACGTACCGGCTGCCGACCCCGGCATCCGTCTTCACCGCCGGCGTCGAACTCGCCGAACGCGGACAGCTCTGGACGCACATCGCCATCTCGGTGCAGCGCGTCCTGCTCGGGTTCGCGATCGGCTCGCTGATCGGACTCGCCGTCGCCGCGGTCGTCGGGCTGTCGAGGCTCGGCGACGTGCTGCTGAGCCCGACGCTCGCAGCCCTGCGCGCCGTCCCATCGCTCGCCTGGGTGCCGCTGCTGATCCTGTGGATGCAGATCGGCGAGGAGTCGAAGGTCACGCTGATCGCGATCGGTGCGTTCTTCCCCGTGTACACGACGGTCGCCGACGCGCTGCGGCACGTCGATCCGCACCTCGTCGAGGCCGGACGCTCGTTCAGCCTGCGCGGCTGGTCACTGTTCCGCACGGTCCAGCTGCCCGCCGTCGTTCCCTCGGTCATGTCGGGCCTGCGGCTCGCGCTCGCACAGTCGTGGCTGTTCCTCGTCGCCGCCGAGCTCATCGCGTCCTCGATGGGCCTCGGGTTCCTGCTCGACGACTCGCAGAACAACGGCCGGGTCGACCGCATCCTGCTTGCGATCGTGCTGCTCGCGCTGCTCGGCACGATCACCAACGCGATCCTCGGCTTCGTGGAAAGGCACCTGCTCAAGCGATGGACCTGATCGACCAGACGACGACACCGGCCGCCGAAGTCCGCCTGATCGAGAACCGCGTCTACCCGCCGTCGCCCGCATTCCGTGCGCAGGCGAACGTCACAGAGGAGATCTACGCCCAGGCGGATGCCGACCCGATCGCCTTCTGGGAGGATGCAGCTCGGCGCCTGGATTGGGCGACGCCCTGGCGCACCGCGCTCGCCTGGGAGCCGCCGATCGACGGCGCGATCCCGGCGGCACGCTGGTTCGACGGCGGCACGCTGAACGTCGCCTACAACTGCGTCGACCGGCACGTCGAGGCCGGCCGCGGCGACAATGTGGCGCTGCACTTCGAGGGGGAGCCCGGCGACCGCACCGCGGTCACCTACGCCGACCTGCAACGGCGCGTCTCGCAGGCCGCGAACGCCTTGACCGCCCTCGGGATCGTCCCCGGCGACCGCGTCGTCGTCTACCTGCCGGTGCTCATCGAGACCGTCGTCATCGCGCTCGCGTGCGCGCGCATCGGCGCCGTGCACTCGCTCGTGTTCGGCGGATTCTCGGCCGAGGCCGTCAGATTCCGGCTCGCCGACACCGGCGCGAAGCTCCTCGTCACGAGCGACGGACAGCACCGCCGGGGCACGGCCGTCGAGGTCAAGACCGCCGCCGACGCCGCCGCCGCAGACCTGCCCGACCTCGAGCACGTGCTCGTCGTCCGCCGCACCGGTCAGGACGTGCCCTGGACCGAGGGCCGCGACGTGTGGTGGCACGATGTCGTCGACACAGCCCCCGAGACGCACGAGGCGCAGCCGTTCGATGCGGAGCATCCGCTCTTCATCATCTACACGTCCGGAACCACGGGGAAGCCGAAGGGTCTCGTGCACACCTCCGGCGGCTATCTCGCGCACGCGAGCTGGGCGCACTGGGCGCACTTCGACGCCAAGCCCGACGACGTGCACTGGTGCACGGCCGACCTCGCCTGGGTCACGGCGCACACCTATGAGATCTACGGTCCGCTCTCGAACGGCCTCACCCAGGTCATCTACGAGGGCACGCCCGACAGCCCGCACCGCGAGCGGCACCTCGAGATCATCGAGCGCTACGGCGTGACGGTCTACTACACGGCGCCCACTCTCATCCGCACGTTCATGACCTGGTTCGGCGATGAGCTGCCGGCGGGGCACGACCTCTCCAGCATCCGCCTGCTCGGCACCGTCGGCGAGGCGATCAACCCCGAGGCGTGGGTGTGGTTCCGCCGCACGTTCGGCCGCGACGAGCTGCCGATCGTCGACACATGGTGGCAGTCCGAGACGGGAGCGGCCATGATCGTTCCCCTTCCGGGTGTCACGACCCTGAAACCGGGCTCGGCATCCGTGCCTCTGCCGGGGATCGACGCCGCCGTGGTCGACGAGAACGGCGACGAGGTCGCAGCCGGCCGCTCAGGAATCCTCGTCGTGCGCCGCCCGTGGCCGGGCATGGCGCGCACCGTGTGGGGCAACCCCGAGCGGTACCGCGACTCGTACTGGTCGGACTATGCGGGGCACGGCGCCTACGGCGGGTACTACGTCGCCGGTGACGGCGCCACCCGCGACGAGGACGGATACATCCGGATCCTCGGCCGACTCGACGACGTCGTGAACGTCTCCGGGCACCGGCTGTCGACGATCGAGATCGAATCCGCCCTGGTCGCCGATCCGTCCGTGGGGGAGGCGGGGACTGCCGGCGTCACGGACGCCGTGACCGGCCAGGCGCTGGTCGCCTTCGTGATGCCTTCCGGCAACGCGGAGGTGACGGCATCCGCGCTGCGCGACCGCGTCGCGCGCGAGATCGGCCCGGTCGCCAAGCCGCGCCACATCGTCGTCGTCCCCGATCTGCCCAAGACCCGTTCGGGCAAGATCATGCGCCGCCTCCTCGCCCAGCTGTGGGAGGCTGAACAGGATCGCCGCGCCGGACGCGAACCGGAAGCCCTGGGCGACACCACCTCCCTGCAGAACCCGGATGCCGTCAGCGGCGTCGCCGCGGCGCTGAGAGCCTACGAGAATCACGGTTGAGGAAGTCATGACGGAAGAACACCGCTTCGGGTTCCGCACCCGCGCGCTCCACGCCGGGGGAACACCGGATGCCGCGACCGGCGCGCGCGCCGTGCCGATCTACCAGACCACGTCGTTCGTCTTCGACGACGCGAAGGATGCCGGCAACCTGTTCGCCCTGCAGAAGTACGGCAACATCTACTCCCGCATCGGCAACCCGACCGTCGCAGCCCTCGAGGAGCGGCTCGCATCGCTCGAGGGCGGCATCGGCGCCGTGGCGACGGCATCCGGCATGAGCGCGGAGTTCATCACATTCGCGGCCCTCGTGGGCGCCGGCGATCACGTCGTGGCATCCGCTCAGCTCTACGGCGGCACCGTCACACAGCTGGATGTCACGCTCCGCCGCTTCGGCGTCGAGACCACCTTCGTGCCGTCGACGGACCCAGCCGACTACGCGGCGGCGATCAAACCCTCGACCAAGGTCGTCTACGTCGAGATGATCGGCAACCCCTCGGGCGAGATCGCCGACATCGAAGGCCTCGCCGAGGTCGCGCATGCGGCCGGTGTGCCGCTCGTCGTCGACGCGACCCTCGCGACTCCGTACCTCGCGCGCCCGCTCGAGCACGGCGCCGACATCGTCATCCACTCCGTCACGAAGTTCCTCGGCGGGCACGGCACGACGCTCGGCGGCATCGTGATCGAGAAGGGCACGTTCGACTGGGGCAACGGCAAGTTCCCGCAGATGACCGAGCCGGTCGAGTCGTACGGCGGCATCAAGTGGTGGGACAACTTCGGCGAGTACGGGTTCCTCACCAAGCTCCGTTCCGAACAGCTGCGCGACATCGGCCCGGCGCTCAGCCCGCAGTCGGCATTCAACCTGCTGCAGGGCATCGAGACGCTGCCGCAGCGGATCGACGCGCACCTCGCGAACGCCCGCATCGTCGCCGAGTGGCTCGACTCCGACCCCCGCATCTCGTACGTGACCTGGTCGGGACTCGAATCGCACCCGCATCACGAGCGCGCGGCGAAGTATCTGCCGCTCGGGCCGGGATCCGTCTTCGCGTTCGGGGTCGCCGCTGAGGACGGCCGTGCCGCGGGCGAGACCCTGATCGAGAACCTGCAGCTCGCTTCGCATCTGGCGAACATCGGCGACGCCCGCACGCTCGTCATCCATCCGGCATCCACGACGCACCGCCAGCTGACCGCCGATCAGCTCGTGGCGGCCGGCGCGCCTGCCGACCTCATCCGCATCTCGGTCGGACTCGAAGACCCCGACGACATCATCTGGGACCTCGACCAGGCCCTCACCGCAGCGACGGGAGCGAACCGATGACTGGCGACACCTGCGAGTTCACACCGCCGGTTGCGGCATCCTGCGAACTGCCCCCCGCACCGGTCGCCGGCGGGGAACGGCGCTGGGCGAGCCCCAGCCAGCAGGAGCGGTTCGCCCTGCTGCGGCGCTCGCGCTCCGTCGCGATCGTCGGCGCGTCGAGCAACCCGGCCCGCGCGTCGTACTTCGTCGGCACCTATCTGCAGTCCAGCTCGCCGTACGACGTGTACTTCGTGAATCCGATGGCCGATGAGATCCTCGGCCAGCCCGCCTACAAATCCATCGCCGACCTGCCGGTCGTGCCCGACATCGTGGACGTCTTCCGCAAGGACGCCGATCTGCCCGGCGTCGCGCAGGAAGCGGTGGATGCCGGTGCGAAGGCGTTGTGGCTGCAGCTCGGATCGTGGAACGAGGAGGCCGCCGCCATCGCCGAGGGCGCAGGTCTCTCGGTCGTCATGGACCGGTGCATCAAGATCGAGCACGCTCGCTTCCACGGCGGATTGCACCTGGCCGGCTTCGACACCGGGGTGATCAGCTCGAAGCGGCAGCTGCTCGCGCGTTGAGCCGAGCGGGTCGCGTGCCAGGATGGACGCATGCCTCTCATCGCCCTGACCGGCGGCATCGCCTCCGGAAAGTCCACGATCGCCCGTCGGCTGGCGGAGCACGGGGCAGTGGTCGTCGACGCGGATCAGATCGTCCGCGATGTGCAGGCCCCGGGGTCGCCCGTCCTCGACGCGATTGCCACCGCTTTCGGGGATGACGTGATCGCCTCGGACGGCTCGCTCGATCGAGCCGCGCTCGGCGCGCGCGTGTTCGGCGATGCCGAGGCGCTGAAGCGGCTGAACGCGATCGTCCACCCCGCCGTACGGGCCGAGTCGGCACGCCGGTTCACCGCGGCCTTCGCGGCGGATGCCGACGCCGTCGTGGTCTACGACGTACCGCTGCTCGTCGAGGCCAGAGTCGACGACCCGTGGGATCGCATCGTTGTCGCCCACGCGCCCGCGGACGAGCGACTGCGCCGTCTCATCGAGATCCGCGGAATGGAGCCCGGGGCCGCGCAGGACCGGATCGACGCTCAGGTCCCTGACCACGAGCGTCTCGAGATCGCGGACATCGTGATCGACACGTCCGGAACCCTCGAGGAGACCGTCGCGCAGACGGATGCCATCTGGAAGCAGCTCACGGGCGAGTGAGTGCGCCGGAATTCTCGGGCCTCGTCCCGGGAACACGTTCGTACCGACGACTCATCGCCGGGCTGTTCTTCGCCGGCGTCGCGACGTTCGCGCAGCTGTACTCGCTGCAAGCCCTGCTGCCCGAAATGAGCACGGATCTCGGCGTCCCGCCGGCGACCGCGGCGCTGAGTGTGTCGGCGGCCACCTTCGGCATCGCCGTCGCGGTGGTGCCCTGGTCGATGGTCGCGGATCGGATCGGCCGGATCCCGGCGATGGCGATCGGGATCATCACGGCGACCGCGTTCGGCATTGCGGCGCCGTTCAGCGGCGGGATCGAGATGGTGCTGGCGCTCCGCCTCGCGGAGGGACTCGCGCTCGGCGCCGTTCCAGCCGTCGCGCTCGCCTACCTCAGCGAAGAGGTGCACATCTGATACGTCGCCGCCGCAGCCGGCAGTTACACCGCCGGTACCACCGTCGGCGGACTCTCAGGCCGCCTGATCGCCGGTCCGCTCGGCGAGGCGCTCGACTGGCGGATCGGCGCGGGAACCGTCACGGTGCTCTGTGCGATCGCCGCAGCGGCGTTCCTGTGGCTGGTTCCACGCGCGCGTCGCTTCATCCCGGGAAGACGTCGCGCAGACGCAGGACCCGGGATGCTGACGCGCCTGGCCCGAGCGCTGCGCGCACCGCAGCTGCTGGCGCTCTACGCGCAGGGATTCCTGCTCATGGGCGCCTTCGTCGCCGTGTACAACTACCTCGGCTTCCACCTGATCTCGCCGCCCTTCCTCCTGCCGGCGTGGTTGGTGACGCTGCTCTTCCTCGCCTATCTCGCCGGCACCGTGTCCTCGTCGTGGGCGGGGTCGCTGGCATCCCGATTCGGCCGCCGCCGCGTGCTGCTCGCCGCGATCGGCGTCTTCGGCGCCGGTGCAGGCCTGATGCTGGTGCCGCAGCCGATCGTGATCCTGGTCGGACTCGTGATCTTCACGGGCGGTTTCTTCGGTGCGCACGCGATCGCATCGAGCTGGGCGCCTGCGCTCGCTGACGTCGACAGCCGGGCACAGGCGCCGTCGCTGTACTACTTCGCGTACTACGCCGGGTCGAGCCTGTTCGGATGGGCGCTCGGCATCGTGTTCGGCGGCGTCGGGTGGAACGTGTTCATCCTCGCCGTACTCGCCATGGCCGCGTCGTCGGCGGTCATCGCTACGACGACGCTGCGCCCGGAGGCTCGTGCCGCGGGATCTCGCTGACGACCACATCGCCGCGCGTTCTCCGGCGCCGCCGGAACAGCATGATCACAGCGACGATCAGTCCGATCAGGAGGAGTCCCGCCAGCACGGGGACGATGATCGCGAGTGCTGCGAGCAGGAACGACGCGCCGTCTTCGGCGGTGCTCAGAACCGGTGCGGCCAGGCCAGCCGTGACGGTGTTCGCGGCTAGGCGCCCGGTGGCCTTCGTGACATGCACGACGAGCGCGATGACGATTCCGGTCACGATCGGCACCCAGGTGTTCTGCGAGAAGAACGTCGATGGATTGTCGACAGCCACGGTCTCGGCGCTCGCGCCGGCGCCGAACACGATGCCGCCGGATGCCGGGCGCAGAACGCTCTGGATGACGTCGTTGATCGAGTCGAGCGCCGGGATCTTGTCGGCGACGATCTCCAGCGCGAGGAGAGCCCCCAGGATCCACAGCGCGATGTCGCTCCCGATCCACGACCAGCCGGCCGGCAGGTTCACGGCGGGCAGGAACCTGTCGGCCAGGCCCAGCAGGAACAGAGGCATCCAGGCGTTGAGCCCGGCGGATGCCGCGAGGCTGGTGCCGATCAGGAACTCGATCATGCCGCCACTCTAGATCCGGCCGCAGTGTCAGTGGGGGCGCATACGCTGGAGGAATGCAAACCACGCGCAGCGTCCGTCCCTTCGAGGTGGTCAGCGAGTACATGCCCGCGGGCGATCAGCCGCAGGCGATCGCCGAACTCGCAGCGCGCATCAACGCCGGCGAGACCGACGTCGTGCTGCTCGGCGCCACCGGTACCGGCAAGTCGGCGACGACGGCTTGGCTGATCGAGCAGGTGCAGCGCCCGACCCTCGTCATGGCGCACAACAAGACCCTCGCGGCCCAGCTCGCGAACGAGTTCCGCGAGCTCATGCCGAACAACGCGGTGGAGTACTTCGTCTCGTACTACGACTACTACCAGCCCGAGGCCTACGTCCCTCAGACGGACACCTTCATCGAGAAGGACTCGTCGATCAACGCCGAGGTCGAGCGCCTCCGGCACTCCACGACGAACTCGCTCCTGAGCCGCCGCGACGTCGTGGTCGTCTCGACGGTGTCGTGCATCTACGGGCTCGGCGCGCCCGAGGAGTATCTGCGGGCGATGGTCGCGCTGCAGGTGGGGGAGCGCTACGACCGCGATGCCCTCATCCGCCAGTTCATCGCGATGCAGTACAACCGCAATGACGTCGACTTCTCGCGCGGCAACTTCCGGGTGCGCGGCGACACGATCGAGATCATCCCCGTGTACGAGGAGCACGCGATCCGCATCGAGCTGTTCGGCGACGAGATCGAGGGTCTGTACTCTCTGCATCCGCTCACCGGCGAGGTCATCGAGCGGCTCGATGCCGTTCCCATCTTCCCCGCCTCGCATTACGTGGCGGGAACCGACGTCGTCCAGCGAGCGATCGGCACCATCGAGGTCGAACTCGCGGAGCGCCTGGCCGAGTTCGAGCGTCAGGGCAAGCTGCTCGAGGCTCAGCGCCTGCGCATGCGCACGACCTTCGACCTCGAGATGCTGCAGCAGCTCGGATTCTGCTCCGGCATCGAGAACTACTCGCGGCACCTGGACGGCCGTGAGCCGGGTCAGCCGCCGCACACGCTGCTCGACTTCTTCCCCGACGATTTCCTGCTCGTGATCGACGAGTCGCACGTGACCGTGCCGCAGATCGGCGCGATGTATGAGGGCGACGCCTCGCGCAAGCGCACGCTCGTCGACCACGGCTTCCGGCTGCCGAGTGCGATGGACAACCGGCCGCTCCGATTCGACGAGTTCAAGAACCGGATCGGCCAGACCGTCTACCTGTCGGCGACCCCGGGCAAGTACGAGATGGGGATCGCCGACGGCGTGGTCGAGCAGATCATCCGTCCGACCGGACTCGTCGATCCCGAGATCATCGTCAAGCCGTCGAAGGGGCAGATCGACGACCTGCTCGAAGAGATCCGGGTGCGCGTCGAGAAGGACGAGCGCGTGCTCGTCACGACGCTGACGAAGAAGATGGCCGAGGAGCTCACCGACTTCCTCGGAGAGCACGGCGTGCGCGTGCGGTACCTGCACTCCGACGTCGACACGCTGCGCCGCGTCGAGCTGCTCAGTGAGCTGCGGCAGGGTGTGTACGACGTCCTTGTCGGCATCAACCTCCTCCGTGAAGGCCTCGACCTGCCCGAGGTGTCGCTGGTCGCGATCCTGGATGCCGACAAGGAGGGCTTCCTGCGCTCCGGAACCTCGCTCATCCAGACGATCGGGCGGGCGGCCCGAAATGTGTCGGGGCAGGTGCACATGTACGCCGACAACATGACCGACTCGATGGCGAAGGCGATCGAGGAGACCGATCGCCGGCGTGAGAAGCAGATCGCGTACAACACGGAGCACGGCATCGATCCGCAGCCGCTGCGCAAGCGGATCGCCGACATCACCGACGTGCTCGCCCGCGAAGCCTCCGACACGCAGGACATGCTGCGCGGCAAGGGCAGGAACAAGTCCGGCAAGGGCAAGAGTCCGACGCCGCAGTTGCGCCGCGAGGGCCTGGCGGCCGAGGGCGCGCAGCAGCTCGAGTCGATGATCGAAGACCTGTCCACGCAGATGCTGGCAGCGGCGGCCGAGTTGAAGTTCGAGCTCGCCGGGCGCCTGCGCGACGAGGTTCAGGACCTCAAGAAAGAGCTGCGGGCCATGGAGCGCGCCGGTCATGCTTGAGCGTGGGATTCCCGACCATGGATGATGCCGGAACCGAGCTCGCCGACCGCGTTCGCGCGTTGCTGATGTCCGAACCCGGGCTCGAGGAGAAGCGCATGTTCGGCACCCGTGCCTTCCTCCTCGACGGCCGCATCCTCGTCGGAGCGCGCAAGCAAGGGGTGCTGCTCGTCCGCGTGACGGAGGAGAAGGGCTCGGCACTGCGCGCCGAGACGGGAGTCGCCATCGCCGTCATGGGCGCGAAGACGATGGGGCCGAGTTGGCTCGACGTGGCGCCGACCGCGATCGCGACCGATGAGGACCTCATGTTCTGGATCGACGCAGCCCGCGAGAGCGCCGCGGCCTGAGAGCGGTCGCTCAGACCGGGCAGTGCATGAGCGGTTTCGGACCGCTGCGATCGAACTCGTGCTCGGTCATCGGATGACCGCACAGCGGGCAGGCGCGCTCAGCGCGCTGCGTCGCGGTCGGCGGTGGGGTGGCTTCGTACGGGCCGACGGCGGCGGGTCCGGCCAGCTTGATGAGGTTCGTGTTGAGCCACTTGTACAGCCCGCCCGCCTCACGGATGCGTGTACGCAGGGGCACTCGGTCTGAGCTGTTCTCCATATCTCTTAGTGTACTAAGGATTAGGGGTCTATGTATAATCGAATCGTGAACGCCGTCGACGACATGCTCAAACTCGAGAACCAGCTGTGCTTCGCGCTGGTCACCGCCGCGCGCAATGTGGTCGCGATCTACCGCCCGATCCTCGAGCCGATCGGGCTGACGCATCCGCAGTACCTCGTCATGCTCGCGCTGTGGGAGAGGTCGCCCCGGTCGCTCGCCGACCTCGCCGCCGATCTGGCCCTCGACCCCGCAACGGTGTCACCGCTCGTCAAGCGCCTCGAGAAGGAAGGCCTCATCGCCCGCCAGCGCAGCAGCGCCGATGAGCGCCGTCTCGACATCGGGCTGACGGAGGAGGGCGCCCGGCTCCGTGAGCGCGCGCTCGATGTACCGCGCCAGGTGATGGCCGCGGTGCAGATGGACATCGACCAGATCACCGCTCTGCGCGACGGATTATCCCCATTCGCCGGCCGCACGGCACTGTGATCACCGCCGGCCCGTAGGCTGGCAGGCATGATGCCGCAGCTCCCGGACGCGCCAGGGAGCAGCAGGTGAGGCGGGCGGCGACCGCGATCGGGCTCGTTGGGCTGTTCGTGATCGTCATGCTCGCGTCATCCGTTCAGGGCATCCCGCGGATCACGCCGCCGGACTTCGCCCGGCCGGATACGCCGCCGCAGGAGCTTCCACAACCCAGCGGTTCGCCGACCGCCGGGCCACTGCCGGAGCCGGAATCCGACCTGCTCAACACGATCATCGGCGTCGTCTTCCTGCTCATCGCGGTCGCCGTCGGCGTCCTCCTCGTGATCCTCATCGTCCGTGCGCTCATGCGCGCGTGGCGCGACCGGCCACTGCGCCGCCGCGACGGCGGCGAGGTCGACACCGAGTCGACGGGCGAGGCGATCCTGCAGGAGCCCGATGCGGTCGCCCCGGCGATCCGCCGCGGTGTCGCCGGCGCGCTCCGATCCATCGCCGAGGGCGCTACGCCCACGGATGCGATCGTCGCCGCGTGGGTGGGTCTGGAGGAGAGCGCCAGCGACGCCGGGATCACCCGTGGCCGCAGCGAGACGCCGTCGGAATTCGCGATGCGCATCATCACCCGCCGCGCCGGGATCACCGAGGCGGCGACGTCGCTGCTGGCGCTGTACGAACGCGTCCGCTTCGGCGGCCACGAGGCCGACGAGCAGGACCGCGCCGCCGCTCACGCAGCCCTGACCACGATCGAGGAGGGCTGGCGATGACCCGCCGACGCATCATCCCGTCGATCTGCGCGGCAGTCGTGGCGGCGCTCGTGCTCCTGTTCGCGATCCGGGTCGAGCCCGCGTTCGCCGTCGCCTGGGCCGCCCTCGTCGGCGTGCTCTGGCTCTGCGCCGGGGTCGTCATTCCGCAGGATCCGCGCGCCGATGCCCCCGACATCCCCGCAGAGCCCGAGCGCCGGGGCACGGCGATCGCCCGCATGGCCTGGTCGCTCAACACCAGAACCGGTGAGGCGGGTGAACTGATCACGCGCCGTGTGCGCGGCATCCTGCGCCATCGGCTTCAGCGCGAGGGGCTGGACATCGACGACCAGGCGGATCGTGAGCGCATCGAGACGCGCATCGGCCCCGGTCTGTGGTCCCGGCTCACAGGACAGGGCACGAACCGCCAGGACATCGAGCGCGCGCTCGACGCCATCGACCGGCTCTCGCCGAGCAAGGAGAAGGAATGACCGACAGCATCTCGATCGCAGAAACCGGAGAACGGATCCTCGCCGCCGTGCGATCGGTCGTCGTCGGAATGGACGATCCGCTCGAGATCGCCCTCGCGACGATCCTCGCCGGCGGGCACGTGCTCTTCGAGGACGTGCCCGGGTTGGGGAAGACTCTCGCGGCGCGCAGCCTGGCGTCGGCCCTCGGGCTCGACTTCCGCAGGCTCCAGTGCACGCCCGACATGCTCCCCGGCGACGTCACCGGATCGTACGTCTACGCGCCCGACAGCGGCGAGTTCGTCTTCCGACCAGGGCCCGTCTTCACCGGGCTCCTCCTCGCCGACGAGATCAACCGCACGACGCCGAAGACGCAGTCCGCGATGCTCGAGGCGATGGCTGAGCGCCAGGTGACGGTCGAGGGCAACAGCTTCCCGCTCCCTGCGCCATTCCATGTCATCGCGACCTCCAACCCGATCGAGTACGAGGGCACGTACGCGCTGCCGGAGGCCCAGCTGGACCGGTTCATGGTGCGTTTGACGGTGGGATATCCGGAGCCGGCCGGCGAGACGCAGATCCTCCTGAACCGCGTCGCGCGTCAGCAGGAGGCCACGCACGTCGGGGCCGTGATCGACTCCGCGCGCCTGGCTGCGGTGCAGCAGACGGTCGAGGCGATCCATGTGCATCCCGACATCGCCCAGTACTGCGTCGACCTCACGCGCGCCACCCGTCACGCGCAGAACGTCGCGGTGGGCGCCTCGCCACGCGGCTCGCTCGGGCTCCTGCTCCTGGGGCGCGCGCTCGCCGCCCTCGACGGCAGGGAGTTCGTCCGCCCCGACGACATCAAGCGGATCGCCGTCCCCGTGCTCGCGCATCGGCTCACGCTCACGCCTCAGGCCTGGGCGCAGGGCGTGAGCGCCGAGCAGATCGTCGAGAACGTCGTCGGTCAGGTGCCCGTCCCGCCGACAGTCGGCGCGCCTGCATGAGCGGACCCCGAACCGTTCCGCCCCGCGGCGTCCGCTGGGCGCCGTCGGTCGTGATCGGGTTCTTGGGCGCGATCGCGCTGGCGGTCGCCGGACTGGTGTTCTCGCGCCCCGACGTCGCAGCGCTCGGACTCCCGCTCATCCTCGCGAGCGTCGCCGCGGCGTTCCGCAGGCAGGATGCCGATCCGCTCGAGATCCGGCTCGACGCCGTGGCCGGTTCCGACGACGACCTGCTCCGCACCGAGCTGCGCGCGACCGGGGGAGCGGAACTCGCCGAGGTCGTGCTCGTGCAGGCGGAGCGCCGGCGTCGGCGTCTGGTCGTGCCCGCCGACGGCACCGCCGTCGTCGCGTGCAGCCGTGCCCTGCACTCGGGGCCGGTCACGGCGGTCGCGGTGGCCGCGCGCGGAGTCTCGGGCGACGGGCAGCTCCTCGAGCCGGCGACCGCCGTCGTGACGCAGACCCGCAACGTCGCACCCCGTTCGACGACGCTGCAGGGGCTTCAGCTGTCGCCGCGGCTGACCGGCATGCACGGCAATCATGAGGGCCGGCGGCTCGGCCAGGGTGGCGACTTCCGCGATATCCACCCGTTCGTGCCGGGCGACGAGCTGCGCCGGGTCGACTGGCGCGCCACGGCGCGGATGGCGCGTCGCCCCGGCGACCTGCTCGTGCGACGCACCAACACGCTCAGCGACGCCACCAACGTCATCGCGATGGACACGGCGGACGACCTCGGCACCGTGGTGGCGACGTGGGGGAGCGGCGACCTCGTGCGCAGCGGTCCGACGTCGCTGGATCTGTCGCGCCAGGCGGCCTGCTCCATCGCCGCGGCCGCGGTCGGCTCAGGGGACCGCGTGGCGCTCCACGTCCTGACCCACGGCGGCCGTTCGGTGCGCAGCGGTGCCGGTGCGCGGCACCTCGCCCGGGTGGTGGCGGCGATCGCGGCGACCGGGCCGGCGGGCGAGGACGCGCGCTTCCGGCGTACGCCTCCCGTGCCGCACGGATCGGTGATCTTCGTGCTCTCGACGTTCTTCGACGGGGCGGCGTCCGACGTGTCGCTCATGTGGCGCGCGTCCGGACATCGCGTCGTCGCCGTGGACGTCCTCCCGGACCTGGACGTGGCGGGGCTGGGTCGCGAGCAGCGGATCGCGCTGCAGGTCGTGCTCGCCGAGCGCGACGACGTTCTGCACGACCTGCGCTTGTCAGGCGTCGACGTCGTGCCGTGGCGGGAGAACCCGGCAGGAGCACTGGTGGCTGCGGCGAGGGCGAGACGATGAGCGCGCGCGGAAGAGAGCTCGACGGGATCAGCATGCCCCCGGCGGTTCCCGGCGCCGTCCTGCACGTCCTGCTGCCGGTCGTGGCGGCGGCCGCCGCGCAGACGGGCGTCGACATCATCGGCTGGCGGATCGCGGTCCTCGTCTTCGCGGTTCTGGGGATGCTGTTCCCGCAGACCCTGGGCGGGTGGCTGTCGATAGGGTGCCTGGCCGTCGGGATGCTGCTGGGTGAGCCCGACGTCGCCGTCACGATGCTCATGGTGCTGTTCGTGCACCTCATGCACGTGCTCTCGGCGCTGCTGCCGGTCGTCCCGTGGCGGGGGAGGGTCGTCCTCTCCGCGCTTCGGCCGACGGTGAGGCGACTGCTGCTCGGACAGCTGATCATCCAGCCGGTCACGCTCGGGGTCGTGCTCGTGCAGCAGGCCGACGGGACGGTGATCGGCGGTGCGGTGCTGCTGGGAGCGGCGGCCGTCGTGGGCATCGTCGCCCTGTTCGCGCCCAGTGTCCGTGGCCGCTCGTAGACTTGTCCGGTGCCTATTGTCCCCGTCGCCAGCTCCGGAAAGCTCAGTGTCCGCGGTGCCCGCGTCCACAACCTCAAGAACGTCGACATCGACATCCCCCGGGATTCGCTCGTCGTCTTCACCGGCCTGTCCGGGTCGGGGAAGTCGAGCCTCGCGTTCGACACGATCTTCGCCGAAGGGCAGCGCCGCTACGTCGAATCGCTGAGCGCGTACGCCCGGCAGTTCCTGGGGCAGGTGGATCGGCCGGACGTCGACTTCATCGAGGGCCTGAGCCCCGCGGTGTCGATCGACCAGAAGTCGACCAACCGCAACCCGCGATCGACGGTCGGCACGATCACCGAGATCTACGACTACATGCGACTGCTGTGGGCGCGCATCGGCATCCCGCACTGCCCGCAGTGCGGTGAGCGCATCCAGCGGCAGACGGTGCAGCAGATCGCCGATCAGCTCATGCAGCTGCCCGAGCGCACCAGGTACCAGATCGTCGCTCCCGTCGTCTCGCAGAAGAAGGGCGAGTTCGTCGATCTGTTCCGCGAGCTCGGCGCCAAGGGATACTCGCGTGCGATCGTCGACGGCGATCTCATCCAGCTCGCAGAGCCCCCGACGCTCAAGAAGAGCTACAAGCACGACATCGCGGTGGTCGTCGACCGTCTCGTGGCATCCGACGACATCCTGGGCCGCGTGACCGATTCGGTCGAGACCGCGCTCGGACTCGCCGGCGGCGTCGTGCAGGTCAACTACGTCGACGAAGACGGGGACGCCGCGTGGCAGTCGTTCTCCGAGAAGCTGGCCTGCCCGAACGGACACCCGATCACGCTCACCGAGATCGAGCCGCGCACGTTCTCGTTCAACGCGCCCTTCGGTGCGTGCCCGGCGTGCTCGGGGCTGGGCACGCGCATGTCCGTCGACGTCGACCTCATGCTCGGCGATGAGGAGCTCTCGATCCGCGAGGGTGCGATCATCCCGTGGACCACGCAGGGCAAGGGCCTGTTCCAGTACTACGAGCGACTGCTCGAAGGTCTTGCGCGCGATCTGAAGTTCTCGCTCGACACTCCGTGGAAAGACCTGCGCGTCGACGTGCAGGATGCCGTGCTCCGCGGCGACGACTACAAGGTCACCGTCAAGTGGAAGAACCGCTACGGCCGCGAGATGCGCTACGCATCCGGTTTCGAGGGCGTCGTGCCGTACATCGAGCGGCAGTACGCCCAGGCCGAGAGCGACAACCAGCGTGCACGCTGGGGCGAGTACCTGCGCGAGGTGCCGTGTCCGGTCTGCGGTGGCGACCGCCTGAAGCCCGAGGTCCTCGCGGTGCAGGTGCACGGGCACTCCATCGCCGAGGTCTCGCACCTGAGCCTCGCCGATGCCCGCGAGTTCATGGAGAAGCTGACCCTCACCGAGCGCGAGGCGAAGATCGCCGCCCAGGTGCTCCGCGAGATCCGCCTGCGCCTCGACTTCCTGCTGCAGGTCGGCCTCAACTACCTCAACCTCAGCCGTTCGGCCGGGTCTCTGTCCGGCGGCGAGGCGCAGCGCATCCGCCTGGCCACGCAGATCGGCTCGGGTCTCACGGGCGTGCTGTATGTGCTCGACGAGCCGTCGATCGGTCTGCATCAGCGCGACAACCGGCGGCTCATCCAGACGCTGCAGAAGCTGCGCGACCTCGGCAACACGCTCATCGTCGTCGAGCACGACGAAGAGACGATCGAAGCAGCCGACTGGGTCGTCGACGTGGGGCCGGGCGCCGGCGTGAACGGCGGCGGCATCGTGCACTCGGGCCCGTACAGCGCGTTGCTCGGAGACACCGAGTCGATGACCGGCGACTACCTCTCCGGCCGCCGTGAGATCCCCACGCCGAAGAAGCGCCGCAAGATCGACAAGAAGCGTCAGCTCACTGTCGTCGGGGCACGCGAGAACAACCTCAAGAACGTCACGGCCGACTTCCCGCTCGGCGTGCTCACTGCGGTCACCGGGGTGAGCGGATCGGGCAAGTCGTCGCTCGTCAACGACATCCTGTACCGGGTGCTCGCATCCAAGCTCAACGGCGCCCGTACCCTCGCCGGCAAGCACACCCGCGTCACCGGCCTCGACAACCTCGACAAGGTCATCCATGTCGATCAGGCGCCGATCGGCCGCACGCCGCGGTCGAACCCCGCCACCTACACGGGCGTGTTCGATCGCATCAGGTCGCTGTTCGCCGAGACGCCCGAGGCGAAGGTCCGCGGCTACCAGCCCGGCCGCTTCAGCTTCAACGTCAAGGGCGGCCGCTGCGAGGCGTGCGCGGGTGACGGCACGATCAAGATCGAGATGAACTTCCTTCCCGACGTGTACGTCGACTGCGAGGTCTGCCACGGCAAGCGGTACAACCGCGACACCCTGGCTGTGCACTACAAGGGCAAGAACATCGCCGAGGTGCTCGAGATGCCCATCGAAGAGGCAGCCGAGTTCTTCGAGCCCATCCAGGCGATCCACCGCTACATGAAGACGCTGGTGGACGTCGGCCTCGGCTACGTCCGTCTCGGTCAGTCGGCCACAACGCTCTCCGGCGGCGAGGCGCAGCGCGTCAAGCTCGCTACCGAGCTTCAGCGCCGCAGCAACGGACGCAGCGTCTACGTGCTCGACGAGCCGACCACCGGCCTGCACTTCGAAGACGTCCGCAAGCTCCTCGAGGTGCTGAACGGCCTCGTCGACAAGGGCAACACCGTGATCGTCATCGAGCACAACCTCGACGTCATCAAGTCGGCCGACTGGGTGATCGACCTCGGTCCGGAGGGCGGCGCAGGCGGCGGCGAGATCCTCGCCACCGGTACGCCGGAGCAGATCGCGCGCGTCGAAGAGAGCCACACCGGCCTGTTCCTCGCGGAGATCCTCGGCGAGGGGCGCGGAGCCCGCAAGGCCAGCTGATGGCCGACGTCCTCCCGTACAAGCCGAAGCAGGGCGAGATCCCGACCGAGCCCGGCGTCTACCGCTTCCGCGATGCGCAGGGCCGGGTGCTGTACGTCGGCAAGGCGAAGAACCTGCGTCAGCGATTGTCGAACTACTTCGCTCCGCTGCGCACGCTGCACGAGCGGACGCGCCGCATGGTGACGACGGCCGCATCCGTGGAGTGGACGGTCGTGCCGACCGATGTCGATTCCCTGCAGCTCGAGTACATGTGGATCAAGGAGTTCGATCCGCCGTTCAACGTGCGCTACAAGGACGACAAGTCGTACCCGTTCATGGCGATCACGCTCGGCGACGAGGCTCCGCGCGTGATGGTCACGCGCAACCGCAAGATCCCCGGCGCTCGCTACTTCGGCCCCTATCCGAAGGTATGGGCGGTGCACGACACGATCGACCTGATGATCAAGGTCTTCCCGATCCGCACCTGCTCGGATGCGAGCTACAAGCGCGCCATGTCCACCGGGCGCCCGTGCTTCCCCGGCCAGATCGGCAAGTGCGGCGGGCCGTGCTCGATGACGGTGACCATCGAGGAGCACCGGGCGATCGTCGACGACTTCGTGGCGTTCATGGCGGGCGGCGATGAACGCTTCACCAAGGAGCTCACGAAGCGGATGCTGGCGGCCTCGGCTGCGATGGACTACGAGGCCGCTGCGAAGTACCGCGATCAGCTCGCCTCGATCGAGGCCGTGCTGGGCAAGAGCGCCCTGGTGCTGCCGGCCGACGAGGACGCCGACCTGTTCGGCATCGCGGAGGACGAGCTCGCCGCGACCGTGCAGCACTTCACGATCCGCGGCGGTCGAGTGCGTGGTGTCCGGGCGACGACGATCGAGAAGGAGATCGACATCTCCGGCGCCGATCTGGTCGACCAGGTGCTGCAGCGGGCCTACGGGGAGGGGGTCGACATCCCCCGTCGTGTCCTGGTGCCCTCGCTGCCCGATGACGCGGCTGAGCTCGAGGTGTGGTTGCAGGAGCGCCGCGGCCGCCGCGTCGAGATCGCGGTCGCTCAGCGCGGTCAGCGGGCCGAGCTCATGCGCACGGCGACGCTCAACGCCCAGCAGGCGCTGATCCGGCACAAGACCCGCCGCACCAGCGACTACGTGGCGCGCACCCAGGCCCTGACCGATCTGCAGGAGGCTCTCGATCTGGACACCGCGCCGCTGCGCATCGAGTGCTTCGACATCTCGCACCTCGGCGGGACGAACGTCGTCGCCTCGATGGTGGTGTTCGAGGACGGCCTGCCGCGCAAGGACCAGTACCGCTCGTTCAACATCGCCGAGACCACCGACGACACCGACTCGATGTACCAGGTGCTGATGCGCCGTCTGGCGTACCTCGACAGGCCTGAGCCCGAGGACCAGGCCGATTCAGCCGTCGTGACGGACCCGCTCGCCACCGATGCGGAGGTCGTGACGACCCGCAAGCGGCCCCGCTTCTCGTACCCGCCGCAGCTGCTTCTCGTCGACGGCGGCAAGCCCCAGGTCGAGGCGGCCGCCCGCGCGCTGCGCGACTCCGGGCACACCGAGATCGGCCTGTGCGGCATCGCCAAGCGGCTGGAGGAGGTGTGGCTGCCCGGCGAGGACTTCCCGGTGATCCTGCCCCGCACGAGCGAGGCCCTGTACCTGCTGCAGCGTCTGCGCGACGAGGCCCACCGATTCGCGATCACCCATCAGCGCAAGCGCCGTCGGCGCGACATCTCCACGGTTCTCGAGGAGATCCCCGGCCTCGGCGCCGCGCGCATCAAGACGCTCCTGAAGCACTTCGGCTCGGTCGCCGCGCTCAAGGCCGCGGCCCCCGATGCGATCCAGGAGGTGCCGGGTATCGGCCCGACGCTGGCGCAGAGCATCCACACACGCCTGCGGAGCGGATAGGCTGGTCTCCACAGCGAGAAGGAGCCCCGTGATATCCGCCGAGGAGAAGAACGAATTCCTCATCGTCACCGGTATGTCCGGTGCGGGACGATCGACCGTCGCCAATGCGCTCGAGGACCTCGGCTGGTACGTGGTCGACAACCTTCCGCCGCAGATGCTCCGCCCGCTGCTCGATCTGACCGACCTCGGCGGGGGAGCCCTTCCGAAGGTCGCCGCGGTCGTCGACGTGCGCGGACGCAATCTGTTCAACGACTTCCCCGAAGTCGCCCGTGCGCTCCGTTCCCGCGGCAGTGTGCGCGTGGTGTTCCTGGACGCGTCCGATGACGTGCTCGTGCGCCGGTTCGAGTCCGTGCGCCGGCCGCATCCGCTGCAGGAGGACGGCACACTGCTCGATGGCATCCGTCTGGAGCGCTCCCGCCTCACGCTCGTCCGCGAAGCGGCCGACATCGTCATCGACACGTCCTCGTTGAACATCCATCAGCTCGCGACCCAGGTGTCCGAGACCTTCTCGGAGGAGGGAGCGGCGAGGCACCGGCTGACCATCCTCAGCTTCGGCTTCAAGTACGGGCTGCCCACGGACGTGGATCTCGTCGCCGACATGCGATTCCTGCCCAACCCCTATTGGAACGACGACCTGCGCGGTCTTACCGGCCAGGACGAGCCGGTGCGCGACTACGTGCTCGCGCAGGAGGGCGCCACGGAATTCCTGGAAGCGTACGCCGCCGCGCTCGTCCCCGTCCTCGAGGGCTACCAGCGCGAGAACAAGGGGCACTCGACGGTCGCGATCGGCTGCACGGGCGGCAAGCACCGCTCCGTGGCGATGGCCGCGGAGCTTGCGAAGCGCCTGTCCGAGATCCCCGGCATCGCGGTCAGCGTGCGGCACCGGGATCTCGGGCGCGAGTGAGGCGCGCAGGCGGCGGACGGTAAACTGATGGTTTGCGTCGCGATCCGACGCGCGAAGCTTTCCAAGGAGTCCCGTGGCACTTACCACCGATGTCAAGGCTGAGCTCGTCAGCATCCGCAACGCACCTCCCACGGTGCGCGTCGCCGAGGTCACCGCGATCCTCCGGTTCGCCGGAGGCCTGCACTCGATCGCCGGCCGTGTCGCGGTCGAGGCTGAGGTGGATGCCGATCTGCTGGCGCGCCGGGTCGCCCGCGACCTCGCCGAGATCTACGGAGTCCGTCCCGAGATCGCCCAGGTGCAGTCCGCGAGCGCGCAGGACGGTGCGCGGTACGCGGTCCGAGTGATCGGCGCGGGGGAGACCCTCGCCCGGCAGACCGGACTGCTCGATCAGCGTCGCCGGCCCGTCCGCGGGCTGCCCAACCGCCTGACGACCGGATCCCGCGAAGAGATCGCCGGGCTGTGGCGCGGAGCGTTCCTCGCAGCAGGAACCCTCTCCGACCCCGGTCGCTCGGCCATGCTCGAGGTGTCGTGCCCGAGTTCCGAGGCGGCGATGGCACTCGTCGGCGCCGCTCATCGCCTCGGCGTCGCCGCCAAGGCCCGCGAAGTGCGCGGCATGCCGCGCGTCGTCGTCCGCGACGGCGAGGCCATCCGCTCGATCCTCGCCCAGATGGGCGCCGTCAAGACCGCGGCGGCGTGGGAGGAGATGCGCCAGCGTCGAGAGGTCCGCGCGGGCGTCAACCGCCTCGTCAACTTCGACGATGCGAATCTGCGCCGCTCGGCACAGGCCGCGGTGGCCGCGTGCGCGCGCGTCGAGCGGGCTCTCGAGATCCTCGGCGACACCGTGCCCGACCACCTGCGCATGGCGGGCGAGCTGCGCCTTGCGCACCGCGACGCGAGCCTGGACGAGCTCGGCCACCACGCGGATCCACCGCTGACCAAGGACGCGGTCGCCGGCCGCATCCGGCGCCTGCTCGCCATGGCCGACAAGCGCGCCCAGCACGACGGCATCCCCGGCACTGAATCGGCCGTGCCAGCCGGTCTCGACGTATAGCCGTCGCCGGCGGGTCGGGAGAAACCGGCCGTCATCCGCGGAAGCATCCTGGCCGCGTCCGTGTTGTCGTCGCTAGGATGAAGAAGTCTGCTCCGTGCCGCATTCGGGTGGCGCGGAGGAACCGACAAGCGCCGCGGCGCGGCGCGGATTGGATGAAAAGCGACATGGCTACGTACACGCTCCCCGACCTCCCCTACGACTTCGCGGCGCTGGAACCGCACATCAGCGGCAAGATCATGGAGCTGCACCACGACAAGCACCACGCGACGTACGTGAGCGGTGCAAACGCGGCGCTCGACGCCCTCGCCGAGGCTCGTGACAGCGGAAACCTCACGAACGTCAACAAGCTCGAGAAGGACCTCGCGTTCAACCTCGGCGGTCACGTCAACCACTCGATCTTCTGGACCAACCTGTCGCCGAACGGCGGCGGCCAGCCCGAGGGCGAGTTGAAGGCGGCCATCGACGAGTTCTTCGGCTCGTTCGAGAAGTTCCAGGCCCACTTCACGGCTGCGGCCACCGGCATCCAGGGCTCCGGCTGGGCCGTCCTCAGCTGGGACGCGATCGGTCAGCGCCTGATCATCCAGCAGCTGTTCGACCAGCAGGCCAACACCGCCCAGGGCACGATCCCGCTGTTCCAGCTCGACATGTGGGAGCACGCGTTCTACCTCGACTACCTCAACGTGAAGGCCGACTACGTCAAGGCCGCATGGAACATCGCCAACTGGGAGAACGTCGCGCAGCGTCTCGACGTCGCCCGCAAGCAGACGAACGGGCTGCTGGTACTGTCGTAATCAAGACGGGCGTCCCGACGGTTCGCCCGTCGGGACGCCGTTGTCCATACCCCCGAAAACGCGCTCTCCGCGCATGACAATCAGGAGATTCCTTTGTCTGTCAAGATCGGCATCAACGGCTTCGGCCGTATCGGACGCAACTTCTTCCGCGCGGCTCTCGCGCAGGGTGCGGACCTCGAGATCGTCGCAGTGAACGACCTCACCGACAACAAGACGCTCGCGCACCTGCTCAAGTACGACTCGGTCGGCGGCGTCCTCGACGCGGAGATCAGCTACGACGACGACAGCATCACGGTCAACGGCAAGCAGATCCGGGCCTTCGCCGACCGCGACCCCGCGAACCTTCCGTGGGGCGAGCTCGGCGTCGACATCGTCATCGAGTCGACCGGCTTCTTCACTAAGGCCGAGGCCGCCAAGAAGCACATCGATGCAGGTGCCAAGAAGGTCATCATCTCGGCACCCGGCACGGGCGTCGACGCCACCTTCGTCATGGGCGTCAACGAGGACTCGTACGACCCGGCCGCGCACAACATCATCTCGAACGCGTCGTGCACGACGAACTGCCTCGCTCCTCTCGCGAAGGTGTTCAACGATGAGTTCGGCATCGAGCGCGGCTTCATGATGACCGCGCACGCCTACACCGCCGACCAGAACCTGCAGGACGGCCCGCACGGCGACCTGCGCCGCGCACGCGGTGCCGCGATCAACATCGTCCCGGCCTCCACGGGTGCAGCCAAGGCGATCGGCGAGGTCCTGCCGGAGCTCAACGGCAAGCTCAGCGGCTCGTCGTACCGCGTTCCGGTTCCCACCGGCTCGATCGTCGACCTCACGCTCATCGCGAACCGCGACGACCTGACGGCCGACGAGGTCAACGCCGCGTACAAGAAGGCCGCCGCCGACGGACGCCTGGCCGGCTTCCTCCAGTACAACGAGGACCCGATCGTCTCGAGCGACATCCAGGGCAACCCGCACTCGTCGATCTTCGACTCGACCCTGACCAACGTCAGCGGCAACCTCGTCAAGGTCTCCAGCTGGTACGACAACGAGTGGGGCTACTCCAACCGTCTCGTCGACCTGACCGAGTACGTCGCCGAGCGCGTCTGAGACTCTCATGACCCTGCGCACCCTGGAATCACTGGGTTCGCTCGAGGGCAAGCGCGTCATCGTCCGTTGTGACCTGAACGTCCCCCTGAAGGACGGCGTCATCACGGACGATGGCCGCGTTCGCGCCTCGTTGCCGACTCTGAAGACGCTCATTGAGGCCGGCGCACGCGTTGTCGTGTGCTCGCACCTGGGTCGCCCCGACGGCGCCCCCGACCCGAAGTACAGCCTCGCGCCGGTCGCGAAGCGGCTGTCCGAGCTGCTCGAGCAGCCGGTCGCCTTCGCGTCGGACACCGTCGGCGAGTCGGCCCGCGAGACCGTGTCGGCGCTCGAGAACGGCGAGGTCGCAGTCATCGAGAACCTGCGGTTCAACGCAGGGGAGACCGCGAAGGACGATGCCACCCGCCAGGCGTTCGCCGGTGAGCTCGCACAGCTCGGTGACGTGCTCGTCTCGGACGGCTTCGGCGTCGTGCACCGCAAGCAGGCCAGCGTCTACGACCTGGCCGAGATCCTGCCGTCCGCAGCCGGTCTGCTCATCGCGACCGAATTGGACGTCCTCGACCGCCTCACCGAGAACCCCGAGCGCCCGTACACGGTCGTCCTCGGCGGTTCCAAGGTCAGCGACAAGCTCGGGGTCATCTCGCACCTGCTGCCGCGCGTCGACCGTCTGCTCGTCGGCGGAGGGATGCTGTTCACGTTCCTCGCCGCGCAGGGTCATGCCGTCGCCTCGAGCCTGCTCGAGAAGGACCAGCTCGACACGGTCCGCGGCTACCTCGCCGAGGCCGCCGACCGCGGCGTCGAGATCGTCCTGCCGACGGACGTGGTCGTCGCCGCGTCGTTCGCGGCGGACGCCGACCATGAGACCGTTGCAGCGGATGCCATCGAGGAGAGCTCGTTCGGCGCATCCGGCATCGGCCTCGACATCGGACCCGACACGGCCGCGGCGTTCGCCGACGCGATCCGCAGCTCGAAGACGGTGTTCTGGAACGGCCCCATGGGTGTGTTCGAGTTCCCCGCGTTCGCCGCAGGGACCAAGGCCGTCGCGCAGGCCCTCACCGAAGTCGACGGCCTCGGCGTCGTCGGCGGCGGCGATTCGGCCGCTGCCGTTCGTCAGCTCGGCTTCGATGATGACCAGTTCGGTCACATCTCGACGGGCGGAGGCGCGAGCCTCGAGTTCCTCGAGGGCAAGAAACTACCCGGCCTGGAGGTGCTCGGATGGGCATGAACGCCCGTACCCCGCTGATCGCGGGCAACTGGAAGATGAACCTGGATCACTTGCAGGCGGTCGCGTTCGTGCAGAAACTGCACTGGGCGCTCAAGGACGCCAAGCACGAGGACGGATCGGTCGAGGTGGCGGTGTTCCCGCCGTTCACCGCCATCCGCAGCGTGCAGACGCTGATCGACGCCGACAAGATCCCGTTCGCGCTCGGCGCGCAGGACCTGTCGTCGCACGACTCGGGCGCATACACGGGTGAGGTCTCGGGCGCATTCCTCGCCAAGCTCGATGCGAAGTACGTCATCATCGGCCACTCGGAGCGTCGTGAATACCACGCCGAGTCCGACGAGGTCGTCGCCGCCAAGGTCCAGGCTGCGCTCAGGCACGGCCTCGTGCCGGTGATCTGCGTGGGCGAGACCGCGGAGGACCTCGAGAAGTTCGGGGCGAGTGCGGTTCCCGCCGGCCAGTTGGAGGCTGCGTTGAAGGGCGTGCCCGCGTCCGCGGACATCGTCGTCGCGTACGAGCCGGTCTGGGCGATCGGATCCGGTCAGGCCGCGACGCCGCAGCAAGCTCAGGACGTCTGCGCGGCTCTGCGCGGCGTGCTCGCGAAGGCCCTGGACGAGGATGCCGCTGCGCGCACCCGCATCCTGTACGGCGGTTCGGTCAAGGCGGCGAACATCGCCAGTTTCATGCGCGAGCCCGATGTGGACGGTGCACTGGTCGGCGGCGCGAGCCTCGTGGTCGACGATTTCGCCGCGATCATCCGGTTCGAGAAGCACGTCGGCGTCTGAGCGGTGACGGGGCTCGGCCCCGTCACCCACGTATACTTGGCACTTACGGGCAAACACCTGTCCCTTCGAAAGGCTCTCCCTCGTGGCAATTCTTGAGTTCGTCCTGCAGGTCCTGCTGGGTATCACCAGCGTCCTGCTGACACTCCTCATCCTTCTCCACAAGGGCCGCGGCGGCGGTCTGTCGGACATGTTCGGCGGTGGAATGACGACGGCGGTCGGCTCCTCGGGCCTCGCCGAGCGAAACCTCAACCGATTCACCATCGTCCTGGCACTCGTGTGGTTCGTCTCCATCGTCGGGCTGGGCCTCATCACGAAGCTCGAGGTGATCTGACATGGCCACAGGAGGCAACGCCATCCGCGGAACCCGCGTGGGTTCCGGCCCGATGGGGGAGCAGGACCACGGCTACCACGCGGACCGGATCGCCGTGTCGTACTGGGACGGGCTCGGCAACGAGACCGTCCGCTACTTCGCGGCCGGGCTCCCCGACGAGGAGATCCCCGAGACGATCGATCACCCGCAGTCGGGCCTCCCGGCCGGGCGCGACAAGAACAACCCGCCCGAGCTCGCCAAGAACGAGCCCTACAAGACGCACCTCGCCTACGTGAAGGAGCGCCGCACCGACGACGAGGCGGCACAGCTCCTCGACGAGGCCCTGACGCAGCTGCGCGAGCGCCGCGGCCAGGCCTGAGCCACTCGCAGCGAAGCCGTCACGATCTCCGGATCGTGGCGGCTTCGTCGTTCTCGTGCGTCGTCAGCGACAGCCCGCCGCAGCATCGATGAGCGACTGCGACGGAGCGCCGTAGGCCGACGTGCCGTTCGCGTCGTCGGTGAAACCCTTGCTGATCGCCCAGGCGGTCGCCCATGCCTCGATCGTGTCGGGGTCCGAGTCGTCGTACATGCCCTCGCACCTGACGCTGATCGCATGCCCGACCTCGTGCGCGACGAGCGCGCGGCTGCGGTCTCCGGGCCAGTACGCCGCGACGGAGTCCGACAGCTTGATCGTCGAGTACCCGGGGTCGCCGTACCACCAGGTGGCGTAGCCGCCCATGCTGTCTCCATACCCGTAGCCGTTCACGAGCGGCGACCAGTCGAAATCCAGCAGCACCCCGGGGGCGAGCTCCCGTGCGAACGCCTCGATCTCGGTGCGGGCCTGGAGCAGCGGGCCCTGCTTCTCGGCGAGCTCGGCCGTCTCCGAGGACAGCATCGCCGCAGCAGCGGACTCGAGGTCGGTGTACGCGGCGACGGTCGTCGCATCCATGATCACGGCACCCTCGAGGGCACCGGCTGCACGGCGCAGCGCGATGATGTCGGGATTGCGCGCCGAGATGTGCTTCGCCTCGAAGTCGCTCGCGGATCCGGCCGCCGACAGCACAGCGGTCACGCCCGCCTCGTCCAGGGCCGCAGCGGCCGTCTGCGCGCCGTCGCGCGCCTCATCGAAGGCGCCCGTCTGCGCGCGGGCGTCCGCGCTCTCCTCGTCCAGCTGCGACGCCGCGCCGAACAGCTCCCACGCCCACGCCGGCTTTTCCTGCGCGCGGGGGAGGGCGTCATCCGCCAGCGCGGCAGCATCGACGGCTGCCTGCTCGGCCGCGGCGGATGCGTCGTCGAGCACGGCAGCGCTCTCGCCATCCATCAACCGGTCGGTCCTCACGGCGATGACCTCCGCCGCGGAATCCATCGTCTCGGTGAGCGAGGACGCCGCATCCGCGAGACCGGCCTGACCGGCCTCGGCCTGATCGACCGCATCGTCGAAGGCGACGAGAGCCTCGTCGTAGCCGACGTTCGCGCCCCACTGGATGCCGGCGCATGCGACGCCCACGACCACGACGCCGAGAGCGACCCACCACCACCGGCGGGAGCCGCGCGGCGAGCGGGGAGCGAGCATGGCATGCTCTGCCGTGCCGCCGACGACCGGACCGAAATCGTGTCCGCCCGGCGCGGAGGGAACCGGTGACTCTGCCACGAGTTCTCCTCCCGACGGGGAAGTGGAGGGGATGACGGGAATCGAACCCGCGTCATTAGTTTGGAAGACTAAGGCTTTACCATTAAGCTACATCCCCATTTCGGCGCACCGCCGAGCAGAGCGCCTCGTAAAGCATAGCGGACGTTGGAAGCCCTCCTGTCCGTTAGACTCGACAAGGCCGTTTCCCCGCGCGGGTTCAACCGGGGCGTAGCTCAGCTTGGTAGAGCGCCCGCTTTGGGAGCGGGAAGTCGCAGGTTCAAATCCTGTCGCCCCGACCACGGCCCTCACGAACCTCAGGCCGCGCCTGTCGCGCGGAAATCCAAAGGAGAACACACCAGCATGGCGAACAGCACCGTCGAGAAGCTGAACCCGACCCGGGCCAAGCTCACCATCACGGTCACCCCGGACGACCTCAAGCCCTCGATCGCGCACGCGTACGAGCACATCGCTCAGGACGTCCAGATTCCCGGTTTCCGCAAGGGCAAGGTCCCCGCTCCCATCATCGACCAGCGCATCGGTCGCGGCGCCGTCATCGAGCACGCCGTCAACGAGGGCCTCGACAAGTTCTTCCGCGAGGCAGCGGCTGAGCAGAGCCTGCGCATCGTCGGCCGTCCGTCGGCCGACATCACCCAGTGGCCGAATGAGAAGGACTTCTCCGGCGACCTGATCGTCGAGATCGAGGTCGACGTGCGCCCCGAGATCGAGGTGCCCGAGCTCTCCGACATCACCCTCACCGTCGACGCCATCGAGGCCGACGAGGCCGCGCTGACCGAGGAGCTCGACAAGCTGCGCGCTCGCTTCGGCACGCTGATCCCCGTCGCGCGCCCCGCGGCGAAGGGCGACTTCGTCGAGCTCGACCTCGTCGCCACGATCGACGGCGCCGAGATCGACCGTGCCGAGGGCGTCTCGTACGAGGTCGGCTCCGGCGAGCTCCTCGAGGGCATCGACGACGCCATCGAGTCGCTCACCGCCGGTGAGGAAACCACGTTCCGCTCCAAGCTCGTCGGCGGCGACCACGCCGGCGAAGAGGCTGAGGTCTCCGTCAGTATCAAGTCCGTCAAGGAGCGCGAGCTCCCCGAGGCCGACGACGACTTCGCTCAGATCGCCAGCGAGTTCGACACCATCCCCGAGCTGCGCGACAGCCTCGCCGAGCGCGTGAACGAGCAGGGCGTGTTCACCCAGGGCTCGGCAGCTCGCGACCAGCTCATCGAGACGCTGCTCGAGAAGATCGAGATCCCCGTCCCGCCGCAGCTCATCGAGGACGAGGTGCACAACCATCTCGAGTCCGAGAACCGTCTCGAGGACGACGAGCACCGCGCCGAGGTCACCGAGGCCAGCGAGAAGCAGTTCCGCACGCAGGTGCTGCTCGACACGATCGCCGAGCAGGCCGACGTGCAGGTGTCGCAGGAGGAGCTCAGCTCGTACCTGATCCAGTCCGCCGCGCAGTACGGCATGGCTCCGCAGGAGTTCGTCGAGGCGCTGCAGTCCTCGAACCAGCTGCCGGCGCTCGTCGGCGAGGTCGCCCGCAACAAGGCTCTCGCCATCGCACTCGGCAAGGTCAACGTCGTCGACTCGAAGGGTGCCAAGGTCGACCTGTCGAGCCTGGTCGCCGTCGATGACGAGGACGAGGCCGCCGAGGCACCGGCCGAGGAGAAGTCCGCGAAGAAGGCTCCGGCCAAGAAGCCCGCCGCGAAGAAGGCTCCGGCGAAGAAGGCCGAGAAGGCCGACGACGCCGCCGCTGACGAGAAGCCGGCCGCGAAGAAGGCTCCGGCCAAGAAGCCTGCGGCCAAGAAGGCACCCGCCAAGAAGGCTGCCGACAAGGCCGAGTGATCGCACACTGATCATGACGAAAGGGCGGATGCTGCGGCATCCGCCCTTTCGCATACGAGGAGGACCATGACGACCTGGGAAGAGCGCATCGACGAGGTGTGGGCGGCCGCGGCGAACGAGTTGGTCGACGACGAGGTCATCGCCCGCATCGATGCCCTCGCCGCGGAACGCGGCCAGGGCGATGCGCGCGCCGAATTCGAGCGCGCGGGTGCGCGGGACTCGGCCGGTCGGCCGCTCGAGGCGATACCGCTGTACCGCCGGGCGCTGAAGCTCGGACTGGATGCCGAGCACGAGCCGCAGGCGATCATCCAGCTCGCGAGCTCGCTGCGCAATGTCGGCGAGACCGATGAGGCGCTCGCCCTCCTCGAGCGCGCGAACGCCGACGCGCCGGAGTCGCCCTACCGCGACGCCGTCGCCGCATTCCATGCGCTCGCACTGGCGAGTTCCGGTGCGCCCTACCGTGCGCTCTCCGTGGCCCTGCTCGCGCTCGTGCCGCACCTGCCGCGCTACCACCGCTCCCTGACGGCGTACGCGCACGAGATCGCCGAGCGCGACACCTGATATGCCGACGGCGAACACGGCCTGGGCGCCGCGTCGCCGCCGGTAGATTCGAATCACCGAATACGGAAAACAGGAGCGTGAAATGGCTGCAGAACCCCTGGTCGCGACAAGTGTCTTCGACAGGCTGCTGAAGGATCGCATCATCTGGCTGGGCTCAGAGGTGCGGGACGAGAACGCCAATGAGATCTGCGCGAAGATCCTTCTTCTCGCCGCAGAGGACTCAGAGAAGGACATCTACCTTTACGTCAACTCACCCGGTGGCTCGATCACCGCGGGTATGGCGATCTACGACACCATGCAGTTCGTGCCGAACGACATCGTCACCGTCGGCATCGGCATGGCGGCATCCATGGGTCAGCTGCTGCTGACCGCCGGCACGAAGGGCAAGCGGTACATCACACCGAACGCCCGCGTGCTGCTGCACCAGCCGCACGGCGGCTTCGGCGGAACCTCGAGCGACATCCAGACACAGGCGCAGCTGATCGTGTCGATGAAGAACCGCCTCGCCGAGATCACGGCGGCGCAGACCGGCAAGTCCGTCGAGCAGATCAACGAGGACGGCGACCGCGACCGCTGGTTCACCGCCGAGGAGGCCCTCGAGTACGGCTTCGTCGACCACATCCGCGAGTCGGCCACCGATGTCATCGGCGGCGGCGGCACGGCGGACTCGGCTGAGTAACGGATTCGAGAGGACACCCATGTACACCCCCACTTTCCAGTCCGCAGGCAACCTGCCCTCCAGCCGCTACGTGCTTCCCCAGTTCGAGGAGCGCACCGCATACGGTTTCAAGCGTCAGGACCCGTACAACAAGCTGTTCGAGGACCGTGTGATCTTCCTCGGCGTGCAGGTCGACGACGCGTCGGCCGATGACGTCATGGCGCAGCTGCTCGTCCTCGAGAGCCAGGACGCCGAGCGCGACATCACGATGTACATCAACTCGCCCGGTGGCTCGTTCACGGCCATGACGGCGATCTACGACACGATGCAGTACGTCGCGCCGCAGATCCAGACCGTCGTGCTCGGTCAGGCGGCATCCGCGGCATCCGTGCTGCTCGCCGCCGGCGCACCAGGCAAGCGCCTCGCGCTCCCCAACGCCCGCGTGCTCATGCACCAGCCGGCGATGGGCGAGGCAGGTCACGGCCAGGCATCCGACATCGAGATCCAGGCCGCCGAGATCCTGCGCATGCGCACCTGGCTCGAGGAGACCATGGCCAAGCACACCGGAAAGCCGGTCGAGCAGATCAACAAGGACATCGACCGCGACAAGATCCTCTCGGCGCAGGAAGCGCTCGAGTACGGAGTCGTCGACCAGGTGCTGACCACGCGCAAGCGCGCGTAGTCTGGGAGTGCAGCGGGCCGCCGGTCTTCGGGCCGGCGGCCCGCTGCGTTGTATCGTCCGATCTCGAAGGAGAATCCATGACCGCCGATCTCGCGCGCTACTGCGACCACACGCTGCTCAAGCCCGAGGCCACCGACGCCGATGTCCAGGCGGCGATAGCCGAAGCCGCGCAGCTGGGCGCGTACAGCGTGTGCCTGCCCCCATCGACGTTGCCGGTGACAGTGCCGAACACGCTCAAGCTCGCTGTCGTTGTGGGCTTCCCCAGCGGTAAGCATCACTCGCAGATCAAGGCGGCCGAGGCGGCACTGGCGGTCTCGCAGGGCGCCGACGAGTTGGACATGGTCATCGACATCGGTGCCGCGACGGCGGGCGAATACGACCGCGTCGAGGCCGACATCCGTGCCGTACGCGACGCCGCTCCCGCTCCGACCGTGCTCAAGGTCATCATCGAGTCCGCAGCGCTGAGCGATGAGGCGATCGTCGCCGTGTGCCGCGCCGCAGAAGCCGCCGGTGCCGACTTCGTCAAGACGTCCACCGGGTTCCATCCCGCTGGGGGCGCCACGGTGTCGGCCGTCGAGCTGATGAGGGCGACAGTGGGCGACAGGCTCGAGGTGAAGGCTTCGGGAGGCATCCGCACGCGAGCCGCAGCGGAGGCGATGATCGCGGCTGGGGCGACGCGCTTGGGCGTGTCGAGCACCCGGGCTGTCGTCGAGGACGCCGAGACGGCAGGCGACTACTGACGCGTCGCGACGGTGGTATCGCGTCGATCCACCGCAGTGTCGTAGGGAGAGGTTAGGCTCGAAGTTGTCTCTCAGACACTCCAAGGAGGATGCGCATGGCCAGAATCGGTGAAAGCGCGGACCTGTTCAAGTGCTCTTTCTGCGGCAAGAGCCAGAAGCAGGTGCAGCAGCTGATCGCCGGCCCGGGTGTGTACATCTGCGATGAGTGCGTGGAGCTGTGCAACGAGATCATCGAGGAGCGCATGGCGGAGTCCTCCGCCGAGGGCGTCGCCGACTTCGAGCTGCCCAAGCCACGGGAGATCTACGCGTTCCTCGAGGAATACGTGGTCGGTCAGGAGCAGGCCAAGCGCTCGCTGTCTGTCGCCGTCTACAACCACTACAAGCGTGTCCGCGCGCACGGCACGCTGCAGCTGGCCGAGCAGAAGGCTGAAGAGGTCGAGATCGCCAAGAGCAACATCTTGATGATCGGTCCTACCGGCTGCGGCAAGACCTACCTCGCCCAGACGCTGGCCAAGCGCCTGAACGTGCCGTTCGCCGTCGCCGACGCCACGGCCCTGACCGAGGCCGGCTACGTGGGCGAGGACGTCGAGAACATCCTCCTCAAGCTCATCCAGGCCGCCGACTACGACGTCAAGCGCGCCGAGCAGGGCATCATCTACATCGACGAGATCGACAAGATCGCCCGCAAGTCCGAGAACCCGTCGATTACCCGCGACGTCTCGGGCGAGGGCGTGCAGCAGGCGCTGCTGAAGATCATCGAGGGCACGGTCGCCTCGGTTCCGCCGCAGGGGGGTCGCAAGCATCCGCACCAGGAGTTCCTGCAGATCGACACGTCGAACGTGCTGTTCATCGTCGCGGGCGCCTTCGCCGGCCTCGAAGACATCGTGTCCTCGCGCGTCGGCAAGCACGGCGTCGGCTTCGGCGCGCCGCTGCACGACAGGTCGAAGGACCTCGATCTGTTCAGCGAGGTGCTGCCCGAAGACCTGCACAAGTTCGGCCTGATCCCCGAGTTCATCGGGCGCCTGCCGGTTGTGGCATCCGTCACGCCGCTCGACCAGGATGCGCTGATCGATATCCTCACGGGTCCGCGCAACGCGCTCGTCAAGCAGTATCAGCGCATGTTCGAGCTCGACGGTGTCGAACTCGACTTCGACGAAGACGCGCTTCGGTCGATCGCCGACCTCGCCGTCGAGCGCAAGACGGGTGCTCGCGGCCTCCGCGCGATCCTTGAGGACGTGCTCGGCCCGATCATGTTCGAGATCCCGTCGGCGGACGACGTCAAGAAGGTTGTCGTCACGCGCGCTTCAGTCGAAGAGGGAGAACCGCCGACGGTTGTGATGGAGCGCAAGCGCAAGAGCGCCTGATGTCGGAGGTCCGCCCCTGGCGGGTCGTGGACTCCGACACCGTCGTCGCGGACCGCTGGATCCGGCTTCGGGCTGACACCTGCGTGGATGCTTCAGGGCAGACGATCGCGCCCTACTACGTGCTGGAACCTGCGGAGTGGATCTCCGTCCTCGCACTGAATCCCGAGGGCGAGGCGATCGTCGTCGAGGAGTACCGCCACGGCGCGGGCATCGTCGCGCTCGGGACGATCGGCGGAGCCGTCGAATCCGGAGAGAGCCCCCTGGATGCCGCGGCGAGGGAGTTCCGCGAGGAGACAGGGTACGAGGCGCGCGAGCTCGTCGACCTCGGTGCGACCTGGGCGAACTTCGGAAACCACACCAACCGCGTGCACCACTTCCTCGCACGGGACTGCGTGCGCGTCGCGCCCACACTTCGCAGAAAGACACGAATCTCGCAGAGACTCGTGGAATCGCTGCGAGATTCGTGCGTTTCTGCGAAGTTCGTGCGGCGGCTCAGCCGAGGCCGCGGCGCTTCAGCAGCGGGGCGATCTCGGCGTCCCGGCCGCGGAAGTCGCGGTACGCCTCGAGGGGGTCCTTCGAGCCGCCGACGCCCAGCAGCCGTGCGCGGAAGCGGTCGCCGTTCTCGCGTGTCAGTCCGCCGTTCTCGCGGAACCACTCCACCGTGTCGGCGTCGAGCACCTCGCTCCAGATGTACGAGTAATAGCCGGCGCTGTACCCGCCCGAGAACACATGCGCGAAATACGTCGACGAGTAACGGGTCGGCACGGCGGGGTTGTCCAGCCCGATCTCGGCGAGCGCCTCGGCTTCGAACGCGGCGACGTCGGTCACGGTGTCCGAGGCTCCCAGCCGGTGCCAGGCCTGATCCAGCCACGCGGCCGCGAGGTATTCGCTCGTGTCGTGGCCCTGGTTGAAGGTCTCCGTGGCGCGCAGGCGTTCCACGATCGCGGCATCCAGGGGCTCGCCGGTCTCGAAGTGGCGGGCGTAGTTGTCGAGAACCTCGGCCCAGAGGATCCACATCTCGTTGACCTGGCTGGGGAACTCCACGAAGTCGCGGAACACGTTCGTCCCGGCGAAGTGCGGGTAGTTCACGGTCGCGAACAGCCCGTGAAGGGCGTGCCCGAACTCGTGGAACAGGGTCGTGACCTCGTCCAGCGTCAGGAGGGTCGGCTCGCCGTCGCCGGGCTGAGCCACGTTGAGGTTGTTCACGACGACCGGTGCCGTTCCCCTCAGCGCGGACTGGCTGACGATCGGGTTCATCCACGCGCCGCCCCGCTTGGCGTCGCGCGTGTAGAGGTCGAGGACGTACAGGCCGAGCGCCGAACCGCCCGGGTTGAACACCTCGAAGACGCGCGCGCCGGGGTGATAGGCCACCAGATCCGAACGCTCGGCGAACGTCACGCCGTACAGCTGCGTCGCGGCGAAGAACACGCCGTGCTGCAGCACGCGCTCGGCCTCGAACCACGGGCGCAGCGCCGCTGTGTCGATGTCGTACTGCGCCGCCCGCACCTTCTCGGTGTAGAACGCCCAGTCGTGCGCCTCGATGGCGAACCGCTCGGCCTCGGTCTCGTCGATGATCGCCTGCAGGGCCGCCTGCTCGGCACGGGCATTGGATGCTGCGGCTGGCGCGAGCCGCTTCAGGAGGTCGGCGACGGCATCCGGGCTCCCTGCCGTCTCATCGGCCGTCACGTACGCGGCGTGGGAGTCGTAACCGAGCAGCGCCGCCCGCTCCGCACGGAGCGCCGCGATCTCGGTGAGGACGGTGCGATTGTCGTTCGCGGTGCCGCGTGCGGCGCGCGAACGCGACGCCTCCATGATCCGCCGGCGGCTCTCGCGGTTGGTGAGCGACGCCAGGTACGGATGCCCGGTGAACAGCGGCAGCGTGATGAGGAAGCCGCTGTCATGGCCGCGATCGGTCGCCGCGCGTGCTGCGGCCGACAGTTCGCCCGCCGCGAGTCCATCGAGCTCGTCCGCGGTCTCGAAGTGGACCGCGAGGTCGTTCGTGTCTGCCAGCAGGTTCTTCTCGAACGTGGTCGTCAGCGTGGAGATCTTCTGGTTCAGGGCAGTCAGGCGAGCCTTGGCGTCGTCGTCGAGCCCGGCGCCGGCGTGCGTCATCTCACGGAAGTGCCGCTCGACGAGATACCGGCTCTCGGCGTCGAGGCCGAGGGCGTCGAGCTGGTCATGCAGTGTCTTGACGCGCCAGTACAGCTGGGCATCCAGCCGGATCGCATCCTCGTGCGCGGCCATGAGAGGTGCGAGCTGCTCGTCGATCTCCTGGATCTCGGTCGTGGCATCCGCCGAGCTGACCGTGTAGAACGCGTGCGCGACGCGTTCGAGCATCGCCCCGGCCTGCTCGAGCGGAACCATCGTGTTCCCGAAGGTCGGCATCGAGCGCACGCGCGTGATCGCGGCGATCTCCGCCCGGTGCTCATCGAAGGCGGCACGGAATGCCGGAAGGTAGTGCTCGGGGCGTATCGCGGCGTAGTCGGGAAGCGCGTAGGGGAGGGCAGAAGGCGTCAGGAGCGGGTTCGCTGCGTCGGTCATCCGACGAGCCTATGTCCATGACGCCGCCGTCCGCAAAGAAGTGGTTGCAAAGAAACATTTGCAATGATATCTTTGCATTATGATCGAGAACGAGAAGGCTCCCGCCGCGAAGGAACGCCGTGTTCTGGATGCCGGAGCACTCCGCGCCCTGTCGCACCCCCTGCGCGTGCGGATCTTCGATCTTCTCGCCAGCGAGGGGCCGCAGACGGCCAGCACGCTCGCTGACATCCTCGGCGAGTCCTCCGGTGCCACCAGCTACCACCTCCGAGCACTCGCGCGTCACGATCTCATCCGCGAGGTCGAGGGGGAGCGCTCCGGGCGCGAGCGGTGGTGGGAACGGCCTGAGGGCGGGGTCGTCTACGACTCCCGCGCCGTGGAGGGATCTCCCGCGGGCGAAGCCGCGCTCCAGGTCGTCATGACCGAGACGATGCGGCGTCGCAACGACGAGCTCATGGACTACCTCGGCCGCGGCATCAACAAGGAGACGCCGGAATGGGTCGATGCGAGCTCGTCGATGACGAGCGGCATCCCGATGACGGCGGCTCAGACGACCGAGCTCGTGAAGAAGCTCGAGGCCATCATCGACCAAGCATCCGCGACGTACCGCGGGCAGAAGGGCGAGGGCGTCCGGCGCGTGAGCGTGCGCGCCGATGTCTTCCCGCTCACCGATCGCACCAACACCGATCGCACCAACACCGAGGAGTCGGCATCATGAGCGCAGTCGCCATCACCCGAACCGTCGCACTGCCGCGCGGCGCGTCCGCTCTCGAACGAGGAACGATCCGCGTCGCCGACGCCGTCACGCGCTGGGCGACCGCTCGCGCGGAGCGCCGACAGGAGCGCCACGAGGCGATGCTCGCCGCGATCCAGGCCGAGCAGACCACCAAGGCGGACCCGCGTGCCGCCGACCGGATGCTGGCGCAGATGGGCCTGTCGGGCCGCTGAGCGTCCTCAGTCCTGGAACGGTCGGGCGATGACCTCGCCGGATGCCGTGAGCAGGACTTCCCACCCGGCGTCCAGCTCGGCGATCGGACGCCCCTCGAGCCAGGTCAGCGTCCACCAGGGGGTCGGTCCCTGAGCCTGTCGAAGGCCCTGCGCCTCGACCTCGGCGATCGCGGGCAGCAGCGCGGCGGGGACGGATGCCGGAGCATCCGCTCCCGCCGCCCACCGCGTGCCGAGCTGCATCAGCTCTGCTCCACGGGGGCCAGCACGATCTCGGTGACGGCGAGCTCGGAGCCCTCCACGATCTCGAGCTCGACGATGCGGCCGACGGCGCTGAGGTCGCCTGCGGCGGCCCGCAGGGCCTCGAGCGAATCGGCAGGAGCCGTGATGACGGCGCGCGAGACCGGCGTCTTCTGCGATGCCTTCGCCTCGGTCTTGGCGCGGCGGATGCCGATGAGTGCGGCGCTGGCGGACGAGAGCACCGACGCATCGCCGCCGGCGAGTTCGCCTGCGGTCGGCCAGGCGGCGGTGTGCACCGAGCCCTCCTCGAACCAGCTCCATGCCTCCTCGGTCGCGAACGACACGACAGGGGCCAGCAGGCGCAGCAGCGTCGAGAGGGCAATCCGCAGCGCGAGTGCCGCAGAGGGCTGACCGACATCCGTCTGGTCGTACGCGCGTTCCTTGACAAGCTCGAGGTAGTCGTCGCAGAACGTCCAGAAGAACGACTCGGTGACCTCGAGCGCCCGCGCGTGATCGAAAGCGTCGAACGCCTTCGTCGCCTCGGCCACGACCTCGTCCAGGGCGGCGAGCATCGAGGCGTCCAGGGCGTGCGTCACCTGGGCGCCGGCGGGCACGGGGAACGACAGCACGAACTTGGCCGCGTTGAGGATCTTGATCGCCAGGCGGCGTCCGATCTTCATCTGTGTCGGGTTCTGCGGGTCGAACGCAGCATCCACGCCGAGGCGGCTGGATGCGGCCCAGTAGCGCACGGCATCCGAGCCGTGCTTCTCGAGGATGTCGGCCGGGGTGACGACGTTGCCCTTGGACTTCGACATCTTCTTGCGGTCGGGGTCGACGATGAAGCCCGAGATCGAGGCGTGCTTCCACGGCGAACGCCGGTCTTCGAGCGTCGAGCGCAGCATGGTCGAGAACAGCCAGGTGCGGATGATGTCCTGCCCCTGCGGGCGCACATCGAACGGCGCCACGAGGTTCCACAGCTCCTCATCCCGCTGCCAGCCGCCGGCCAGCTGCGGGGTCAGCGACGACGTCGCCCAGGTATCGAGGATGTCGATCTCGGCCTCGAAGCCGCCCGCGACGCCGCGCTGGTCCTCGGTGTAGCCGGTGGGAACGTCGACGGTCGGGTCGATGGGCAGCTGCTCAGCGGATGCGACGAGCACGCGGCCGTAGTCGCGCTCGCCGTTCTCGTCGAGGCCGTACCAGACCGGGATGGGTACGCCGAAGAAGCGCTGACGCGACACGAGCCAGTCGCCGGTGAGGCCGCCGACCCAGTTCTCGTAGCGGACGCGCATGAAGTCGGGGTGCCACTCCAGCTGCTTGCCGTGGGCGAGCAGCTGCTCGCGCAGCTCGCCGTCGCGGGCGCCGTTGCGGATGTACCACTGGCGCGTGGACACGATCTCGAGCGGGCGGTCGCCCTTCTCGAAGAACTTCACGGCGTGGTTGAAGGGCTTGGACACCTCCAGCAGCTCGCCGGTCTCCTCCAGCAGCTCCACCACGCGCTTCTTGGCGCTGAAGACGGTCTTGCCGGCGAGCTCCGCGTATGCGGCCTTTCCGGCATCCGACTCGATGGCGTCGGGCGCATCGGCCACCACGCGGCCGTCGAGACCCAGGATCGTGCGGATCGGCAGGTCGAGCTCGCGCCACCACACCATGTCGGTCACATCGCCGAAGGTGCAGACCATGGCGATGCCGGACCCCTTGTCCTGCTGCGCCAGGTGATGCGCGAGCACGGGAACCTCGACGTCGAACAGCGGCGTGCGCACGGTGGATCCGAAGTACGGCTGGTAGCGCTCGTCATCGGGGTGCGCGACGAGGGCCACGCAGGCCGCGAGCAGTTCGGGGCGGGTGGTCTCGATGTGGATGTCGCCCGATCCGTCGGTCTTGTGGAAGGCGAGGCGGTGGTACGCGGCCTGCTGGTCGCGATCCTCGAGTTCGGCCTGGGCGATCGCGGAGCGGAAGTCGACGTCCCACAGGGTGGGAGCGAGCGCCTGGTACGCCTCGCCGCGCTCATGGTTGCGGATGAATCCGAGCTGGCTCTGGCGGATCGTCTCATCCGAGATGGTGCGGTACGTCTGCGTCCAGTCGACGCTCAGGCCGAGCTGACGGAACACGTCCTCGAACTGCTTCTCGTCCTCGACCGTGAGCTTCTCGCACAGCTCGATGAAGTTGCGGCGGCTCACCGGCTGCTGGTCGGCGGCCTTCAGGCTCTTCGCATTGCCCTCGAACGGCGGGGTGAAGTCCGGCTCGTAGGGGAGGGTCACATCGACCCGCACGCCGTAGTAGTTCTGCACGCGGCGCTCGGTGGGAAGGCCGTTGTCGTCCCAGCCGATCGGGTAGAAGACGCTCTTTCCGCGCATGCGCTCGTAGCGGGCCTTGATGTCGGTGTGCGTGTACGAGAACACATGGCCGATGTGCAGAGACCCGGATGCCGTGGGCGGAGGCGTGTCGATCGAGTAGACCCCTTCGCGGCCCAGCTCGGCGGCGCGCAGGCGATCGAACAGGTAGGTGCCCTGCTCGGCCCAGACGCCGTCCCACTTCGTTTCGAGACCTTCGAGTGCGGGCTTGTCGGGGATCGATGACATGAGGGTCTCCTTGAGCGATGTATGCGGCACGGTGTGTACGTGCCTGAGTGTGTGGGTTGTGGGGACCAGTCTAACGAAGCGGGCGCGTGGAGGAGACTCCCGGTAGATCGACCCCGTCCAAAAACCACCGATAGACTGGACCCACCCCCTTCACCCTTCCTGAGGACTCGCATGCCCACTTCGCTCGTGCGTCGCATTCTGCCCGTCACCGCCCTCGTGGCGGCATCCGCTCTGCTGCTCAGCGCCTGCGCCGGAACGTCGGGCGGTTCCGGCGACACGAGCGCGGGCGACGTGAACGGCGAGGTCGTCTGGGCCATCGAGGGCGCGAACCTCGCTGCCGGTCACATGGACCCGCAGACCAGCCAGCTCGACGTCTCGGGAATGGTGCAGCGCGCCGTCCTCGACTCACTGGTCTACCAGGAGGCCGACGGATCGTTCTCGCCGTGGCTCGCGGAGGACTGGCAGGTCTCCGACGACAGCACGACCTACACGTTCGAGCTGCGCGACGATGTCACCTTCCACGACGGCGAGCCCTTCGACGCTGCGGCCGTCAAGGCGAACTTCGATCGCATCGTCGACCCCAAGACCGCCTCGGCGCAGGCCTCCAGCATGCTCGGCGCCGACTTCTACGAGGGCACGACCGTCAAGGACGACTACACCGTCGAGGTGAAGTTCAGCCAGCCGTACTCGCCCTTCCTGCAGGCCGCGAGCACGGCGCTCCTCGGCTTCTACTCGCCCAAGGTGCTCGCCGAGTCGGCCGATCAGCTGAAGGCCGGCGGGCCCGGCGTCACGGTCGGCACCGGACCGTTCGAGCTCACCGAGTACACGCCCGACCAGGAGATCGTCTACACCCGCAACCCCGACTACGCCTGGGGTCCTGACGGTGCCGGGCCGGCGAAGTTCGAGACGCTGCGGGTCGAGATCCTGCCCGAGGCCTCCGTTCGGGCCGGCGTAGTCTCCAGCGGCGAGGCCGATCTCGCCAGCAACATCCCGCCGAACCTCGCGGTCGATCTGCCGGACACGCTCACGGTCGACTCGGTCGAGTACCCGGGCCTGCCGTACTCGCTGTACCTGAACGAGAAGTACGGCGTGTTCGCCGACGAGAAGGTGCGGCAGGCGTTCGCCCGCGGCATCGACATCGACGCCGCCGTCGAAGAGATCTACTTCGGCCAGTTCCCGCGTGCGTGGAGCATCCTCGGATCGACCACGCCCGGCTACGACGCGTCGCTCGAGGGCACCTGGCCGTTCGATCAGGATGCCGCGAACTCTCTGCTCGACGAGGCAGGCTGGACCGACCGCGACAGCGACGGCATCCGCATGAAGGACGGCAAGCGTCTCTCGGCGCGGTGGATCGCCTGGACCCCTGTGCCCGACGACAAGGCGGCACTGGGCAACGCGATCCAGTCGGACCTCGCGCAGATAGGCTTCGAGGTCAAGCGCGAGGTGCTCGAGCCCGGCGCCTACAACGAGCAGTACGGTCCGAAGACGTTCGACCTGACCGACTGGGGCTTCTCGGGCGTCGACGGCGACCTCCTGCGCAGCCACCTGCACACCGACGGCTTCCAGAATGCATCGCAGGTGTCCGACCCCGAGATCGACGAGCTGCTCGAGCAGGGCATCGCCACGAGCGACGTCGACGCCCGCGCGGACATCTACGCGCAGCTGCAGCAGTGGAACGCCGAGTACACCGCGATCGTGCCGCTGTACAGCCCGTCGCTGATCACGGCGTACAACGACACCGTCGACGGCCTCCAGTACGACCTGTACGGCCGCCCCCTGTTCTACGGGGTCACGGTCGGCTGATCCGGTCGTGAAACCGCTCCTCGTCCGGATCGCGCAGATCGCGGCATCCGTCATCGTCGTCCTGTGGGGCGCGGCGACGCTGGCGTTCCTCGCGTTCCGGGTGATCCCCGGCGACCCGGTCTCGGTCATGCTCGGGCCGCAGGCGCAGGTGAGCGAGGCGGTCAAGGACGGCATCCGCGCCGAGCTCGGGCTCGACCGGCCGCCGCTCGAGCAGTACGTCGCGTACCTCGGGCAGCTCGTTCGCGGTGACCTCGGCGAGTCCTACCAGCTGCGGATGCCGGTTGCCGAGGTCATCGGCCGGCAGCTCGGGGCGACCCTCCAGCTGACCGCGCTCGCGCTGGTGATAGCCGTCGTGCTCGCGCTCGCCGGCGCGCTCTTCGTGCGTGGCAGAGCCGCACGCGGGGTGGTCGCGGGGATCGAGCTCGTCGTGCTCTCGTCGCCGGTGTTCTGGATCGGCATCCTGCTGCTGACGGTCTTCGCGTTCGGGCTGGGCTGGTTCCCGGTTTCCGGCACCCGCAACCCCGCGACGATCGTGCTGCCCGCAGTCACGCTCGCCCTGCCGGTCTCAGCGCTGCTCGGGCAGGTGCTGCGCGACGGGATCGAGGCCGCCGAGCGGCAGCCCTTCGCAACGACCGTGCGCGCCAGAGGCGCAGGTCACGTCCGGCTGACCGCGCACCACACGCTGCGGCACGGTGCGGCCGGCGCCCTCACGCTCACGGCGTACCTCGTCGGGTCTCTGCTCGGTGGAGCCGTGCTCGTCGAGACGGTGTTCGCCCGGCCGGGACTCGGACGCGTGACGCTGGCCGCGATCACCGACCGGGATCTGCCGGTGATCAGCGGCATCATCCTGTTCAGCGCGCTCGTCTTCGTCGTCGTGAACGTCGTCGTCGAGCTGCTGCATCCGCTGCTCGACCCGCGTCAACGGCAGGCGTCTCGCGGCGCGGCCGGGCACGGCGCTGCCGGGCAGGGTATCGCCGGCCAGGGCGCGGTCGGTCAGGGCGCGGTCGGTCAGGTGCGCCGATGAGCGCCGCGCGCCGCGTGCTGCTCGGGGCGGCCCTGGCTGTGCTCGCGATCATCGCCGCGATGGCGCTTGTCCCCGGCCTCATCGCACCGGCCGACCCACTGCAGACCGACGTGCGGGCCGCACTCGAGGCGCCGAGTGCCGCGCACTGGTTCGGGACCGACCAGAGCGGGCGCGACGTGTTCTCGCGCGTCGTGCACGGGGCCGGCCGGTCGGTCGGCATCGGCCTGCTCGCGACGGCTCTCGCGCTCGTCGCGGGTCTCGTGCTCGGCGCGCTGTCCGGCATTGCGCCGCGCGGGGTGGATGCCGCGGCCATGCGCGTCAACGACGTGCTCATGGCGTTCCCCGAATTCCTCGTCGCGCTCGTCGTCGTCGCCGTGCTCGGCCCCGGACCCGTCAACGTCGCGATCGCGGTCACGCTCGCCGCCGTGCCCGTGTACGTCCGCCTCGCGCGCGTGCAGACGCGGACGCTGGTGCTCGCGGAGCACGTCGAGGCGGCGCGCATCCTCGGCGTGCCCAGGGCACGGGCGTTCACCCGGCATGTGGCGCCCGGGGTGCTCGGCACCCTCAGCGTGCTCGCGACCATCGGCATCGGTTCGAGCATCCTCGCCGTCGCCGGGCTCAGCTTCCTGGGCCTCGGACCGACCGAGCCCGTGCCGGAGTGGGGTCTCATGCTCGCCGGCGGGCGGAACACGCTCGGCACGGCGTGGTGGATCGCGGTGTTCCCCGGGCTCGCCATCACGCTCACGGTCGTCTCGGCGACCGTCGTCGGCCGCACGCTGCGGGCACGTCTCGAGGGGAGGGTCGCGTGAACGCGCTGGTGGTCCAGGACCTGTCGGTCGCGATCGGGCGGCGCGTGCTCGTCGACGGCGTCTCGTTCTCGGTGTCGCCGGGGGAGTGCGTGGCGATCGTCGGCGAGTCCGGTGCGGGGAAATCTCTCACGGCTTCGGCGCTCCTCGGGCTCGCGCCGGGCCGCGTGACGGCATCCGTCCTCGACGTCGACGGGGTCGATGTGCGGCGGCTGTCGGAATCGCAGTGGCGGGAGGTGCGCGGCGCGCGGATCGCCCTCGTCTCGCAGGACGCGCTCGTCTCGCTCGATCCGCTCCGGCGGATCGGTGCGGAGGTCGCCGAGCCCCTCGCGATCCACACGCGTCTGTCGCGCGCCGAGCGGCGGGAGCGGGTGATCGACCTGCTCGAGTCCGTCGCGATGCCTGCACCGGAGCAGCGCGCGCGGCAGTACCCGCACGAGCTCTCCGGCGGCCTGCGTCAGCGGGCGCTGATCGCGTCGGCGCTCGCCGGGGACCCGGCCGTCCTCGTCGCGGACGAGCCGACGACGGCACTGGATGCCACCGTGCAGGCGCGTGTGCTCGCTCTGCTGCGTGAGATCGCAGATGCCGGCACCGCGGTCGTCCTCATCAGTCATGACTTCGCGGCCGTCCGCCGGGTCGCCGACCGGGTGCTCGTGATGCGCGGCGGGCGCGTGATCGAGCAGGGCGCGGTGGCGGAGGTCCTGGATGCCCCGGCCGAGGAGTACACGCGATCGCTCATCGCTGCCACGGATCATGCGCCGCGCTCGGACCGCTTCGGGCCCTTCGACAGGCTCAGGGACCGAGATGCCGTGCTCACGGCCATCGGCGTGTCCAGGTCGTTCGCGGGTGTGCCGGCCGTCGCGGATGCGTCCTTCACGCTGCTCGAGGGTCAGACGCTCGGGATCGTGGGGGAGTCGGGGTCGGGGAAGACGACGCTCGCGCGCATGATCGTCGGTGTGGAGAGACCGGACGCGGGCGACCTGCGCTGGAGCGGGGAGCACCGCGTCCAGCTCGTGCACCAGAACCCGCTGGGGGCGTTCGATCCCCGGTGGACGATCGGGCGATCACTGCGTGAGGCGCTCGCCGCGGGAGGGGTTCACCGATCCCAGCGTTCCGCGCGGGTGGTCGAGCTCATGGCGGAGGTCGATCTCGCGCCGGAGCTCGCGAAGCGGCGCCCTGCCCGGTTGTCGGGCGGGCAGCGGCAGCGGGCGGCGATCGCTCGGGCGCTCGCTGCGGAACCGGACGTGCTCGTGCTCGACGAACCCGTCTCGGCGCTCGACCCCTCCGTGCGCGAGAAGGTGCTGCAGCTTCTGGCGCGACTGCAGCGAGACCGGGGACTGACCATGATCTTCGTCTCGCACGATCTGGATGTCGTCGCCGCCGTGTCGGACGACGTGCTCGTGATGCAGCACGGGGCGATCGTCGAGCAGGGGCCGGTGGCTGCGGTGTTCGCCGCTCCCCAGCATCCGTTCACCCAGGAGCTGATCGCGGCCGGCAGGTAGGAGCAGTCGCTGCAGCGTTTCGGGTCGTTGAGCGGAGGGCGGAGCCACGAAACGGGTTGAGCGAGCGGAGAGAGCCGAAGCCTTGCCTAGTCCCGCACCTGAATCCCGACCCCTGCGGCGAACACGGGGGCGAGCTGCTGAACCTGGAACGTCGTGAGCGTCGTGCCGCGCAGGCTGTTCGCGTCCGTGAAGGCGATGGCGTCGAGTCCGCGGAGGTCCACATCCGTCGCGCGCAGGCCGCGCGGGTCGACCTCGTCACTGCGGCAGTCGTCGAACGCCACGCGGGTGAGTTCGGCCTGGGGCATGTCGAGTGTGCGGATCATGCTGGCGGAGATCAGAACGTCCGCGGCCTTCGCCCCGCCGAGATTCAGGTAGTCGATGCGGACGTCCCGGAGCTCGAGCTCGTCGATGCGCGCGCCGCTGAGATCGAGGGTGCCGATGCGCCCGCCGGTGATGCGCAGCCGGCGGACGCTCGCGTTGCGCAAGGGAGCGGATGCCGCGCGCACGTCGCGCATGTCGACGTCGAGGAGTGTGGCACCGGTGAGGTCGAGGGTTTCGACGTCGCCGGTGAGCACGCACTGCTCGAGCGAGGAGTGGGCGAGATCTGCGCTGCCTGCGAGGTCGAGCCGCGCCGCGATGAGCTCCGCCCCGCGGCGAGGCTCGGCGTCGTCGAGGTCGTCCGGCAGATCGGGCGGCGAGACGCGTGGGGCGACAGGGGAGTCCGTGGTGCGGGCCATGTCTTGAGGTTATCGTGCCGTCGTTGCTATATTGCTAGCATGCAAGCAAGTGAACCGAAGAAGGCGCAGTTCAACGTGTATCTGCCCGCCGATCTCATACGCGAGGTGAAGCACCAGGCGATCGACGAGGGTACGAGCCTGTCCGCACTCGTCGAGGCGGCATTGCGCGCATACCTGAGGGAGAAATGATGACCGTGGTTCAGCAGATCCTGTACACCGAGCAGCCGCAGCGGTGGTGGGCGCTCGCCGAGGCGCTCGGATTCGTCGCGCCGTATCCGCCTGCGCCGGAATGGGGTGAGTTCCACGCCGACGGCATCCTGGCCGTGCATGGTGCGACAGATGACCACCGGCCCGGCACGGTCGACATCCACCTCATCGTCGAGAGTCTGGATGCCGCGGCGACTGCCCTCTCCTCCTTCGACGTCGAGCAGACCGTCATGGAGGGCGTCGGGAAGATGCTCGTGGTGCGTGCCGCCTCCGGCGTCCGGATCTCAGTGTCCGAGGGCGCCGCACAGAGCGGAGCCGGGAGCATCGCCGTGCAGCCGATCTGGTTTCAAGAGGACCTCGACGAGTCGCGGGTGATCCTCGAAGCGCTCGGCTTCCGCGCGGGGATCGCGTCGGACCGCGCGGGATGGGTCGAGATGATCGGTGCCGGCGGTTCTGTGGGACTGCACGCGGGAGAGCCGCGGATCGGGCTGTCGTTCGAGGCGCGCGGAGACCTCGATGCACTGGCCTCGCGGCTGCGGGATGCCGGATTCGGAGCATCCGTCGTCGACGAGGCGTTCGCGCGCACGATCCGCATCCCCGACCCCGACGGCGGCGAGGAGATCTGGATCAACGGAGTCCTGGACGATCTGCACGGCTACCACCGGGAGTCCTGACCCGCGCCGGAATCTCGCAGAACGACAGGAATCTCGCACGAATCAGGCCGAGGGCTACGAGATTCCCGTCGTTCTGCGAAGGTGCGCCGACCGGGGCCTTGTTCTGCACCGCATCGGAATATGCGCCGCTGTGCACGGAACGTGTACGCGGCGGCCAGATGGACCCGCGGTCGATGTCACGCTCGGAGCATGCACTCGAGGTCAGATGAGCCCGTCAGCCTGTGCGTCGCGGATCTCGGCGGCATCGCGCGGGTTGCTTCATTGCACGAACGGGGTTATCGACGTGCGGAGCTCGAGAAGGCGCTGCGCGACGGGACCCTCGTGCGGATCCGGCAGGGGTGGGTAGCGATTCCGGATGCATCGCCTCAGCTAGTTTCTGCGGCCAAGCGCGGCGTCGTGCTCACCTGTGTCACCGCGGCTCGGCGGCTCGGCATCTGGGTGCATGAGCAGGACCCCGGCGTGCACGTCGGCGCAACGCCGGGAAGTGCCGGGGGAAAACCCCAGAGTCTGCGTGTGTACTGGGCGAAGCCGCTCGTTCCGAGGCATCCCGATGCGCTGGTCGACCCCATCGAGAACGTGCTGGCCATCGTGGCCGAGTGCACACCGTTCGAGCAGGCGCTGGGGACGTGGGAGTCAGCACTGAACAAGGAGCTGGTCACGCTCGACGCGCTGAGTAACCTGCCGCTGCGACCCGCCGCACGGAATCTCCTCGCCGAGGCTCAGCCGTTCGCGGACGCCGGTCTGGAAACCTATCTGCGGCCCCGGCTCCGGTGGCTCCGCATTCGGCTGGTCATCCAGACCTGGATCGCCGGTCACCGGGTCGACGCCCTCCTGGGCGACCGGCTCGTGCTGCAGATCGACGGCAAACACCATGTCGGGGCGCAACGCAGCGAGGACATCCGCCACGACGCCGAAATCCGGCTCATGGGGTACCACGTCATTCGCATCAGTTATCAGCAGATGATGTTCGAGTGGCCTCAGGTGCAGGACCTGATCATGCGCGCGGTAGCGTGCGGGCTGCATCTCGCGAATCGTCGTGCCTGATCGAGCGTGCCAGTGCTCGCAGAACAGCACTTCCTTCGCAGAGAATCCGAGAATTCCTGCGAGATGAGTGGTTTTCTGCGAAGTTCCTGCGGCGGCGGATGCCGCGTACAATGGACGCATCAGCTTTGATCCGGCCATCACCGGGGAGCTCTCGGAAGAACAGCCGCATGGCCCAGTAGAACCGAGCGGGGCAGGCCCGTCATCGCCGCAGTGAGAGTGGCAGCGCCGTGAGGCGCGGCACGCGAGGTGGTACCGCGGTCCGTGTGAGAACAGGATCGTCCTCGCAAGCAGCATCCGCCCACGACACTGCGAGCCAGATATGACCTACCCCCGCACCTCAGCCTTCGGCCCCGCCGCCGTCGCCGCATCCCCGCGCTTCCCCGAGATCGAGAAGGACGTCCTGGAGTTCTGGAAGCAGGACGACACGTTCCGGGCATCCATCGCGCAGCGCGACGGCGCGGACGAGTGGGTCTTCTACGACGGCCCGCCCTTCGCCAACGGCCTCCCTCACTACGGCCACCTGCTCACCGGCTACGCCAAGGACCTCTTCCCGCGCTTCCAGACCATGCGCGGCAAGAAGGTCGACCGCGTCTTCGGATGGGACACGCACGGTCTTCCTGCCGAACTCGAGGCGATGAAGCAGCTCGGCCTCACCGAGAAGAGCGAGATCGAGGAGATGGGCATCGGCGTCTTCAACGCCAAAGCCCGTGACTCGGTGCTCGCGTACACCGAGGAGTGGAAGGAGTACGTCACCCGCCAGGCGCGCTGGGTGGACTTCGACCGCGGCTACAAGACGCTGGACCTCGGCTACATGGAGAGCGTCCTGTGGGCGTTCAAGCAGCTCTACGACAAGGGCCTGGCGTACGAGGGCTACCGCGTGCTGCCTTACTGCTGGCGCGACGAGACGCCGCTGTCCAATCACGAATTGCGCATGGACGACGACGTCTACCAGGACCGTCAGGATCCGTCTGTCACCGTCACCTTCCCGCTCACCGGCGCCAAGGCGGAGTCGCTCGGCCTCACCGCCGTCCGCGCGCTCGCCTGGACCACCACGCCGTGGACCCTGCCCACCAACCTCGCCCTCGTCGTCGGCCCCGACATCGAGTACGTCGTGCTGCCCGCCGGCCCGAACGGCGCGGCGGACATCGTCCCCGGCGACGACCCCGCCGAGAGCGATGCGCACCGCTACCTGATCGCCCGCGACCTCCTCGGCGGCTACGCCAAGGACCTCGGCTACGAGTCGGCTGACGACGCACTGGCCGCCGTCGAGGCATCCCATCGCGGTGCCGACCTCGCAGACGTCCACTACGACCGTCTGTTCGACTACTACGCGGATGCCGAGACCTGGGGCACCGAGAACGCCTGGCGCATCCTCGTCGACGACTACGTCACCACCACCGACGGCACCGGGATCGTCCACCAGGCCCCGGCATACGGTGAGGACGACCAGCGCGTGACGACCGCCGCCGGCATGCCCACGATCCTCTCCCTCGACGACGGTGGCAAGTTCCTCTACAGCGTCCCGGACGTCGCGGGGATGCTGTGGATGGACGCGAACCGTCCGCTCATCCGCCTCCTCAAGGAGAACGGGCGGATGCTGCGCGAGCAGAGCTACGTCCACTCCTACCCGCACTGCTGGCGCTGCCGGAACCCCCTGATCTACAAGGCGGTCTCGAGCTGGTTCATCCGCGTCACCGACATCAAGGACAAGATGCTCGCGAACAACGAGCAGATCACCTGGGTGCCCGAGAACGTCAAGCACGGCCAGTTCGGCAAGTGGGTCGAGGGATCGCGCGACTGGTCGATCAGCCGCAACCGGTACTGGGGCTCGCCCATCCCGATCTGGAAGAGCGACGACCCCGACTACCCGCGGATCGACGCGTACGGGTCGCTCGAGGAGCTCGAGCGCGACTTCGGCGCGTTGCCCCGCAACCCCGAGGGCGAGGTCGACCTGCATCGGCCGTACATCGACGACCTGACCCGCCCCAACCCCGATGACCCCACGGGCAAGAGCACCATGCGCCGCATCGAGGACGTCTTCGACGTCTGGTTCGACTCCGGGTCGATGCCGTACGCGCAGGTGCACTACCCGTTCGAGAACCAGGAGTGGTTCGACTCGCACTCACCGGCGGACTTCATCGTCGAGTACATCGGGCAGACCCGCGGCTGGTTCTACGTCATGCACGTGCTCTCGACCGCGCTGTTCGACCGCCCGGCGTTCACCGGCGTCAGCTGCCACGGCATCGTGCTCGGCAACGACGGCTACAAGATGTCGAAGTCGCTGCGCAACTACCCGGACGTCTCCGAGGTCTTCGACCGCGACGGCTCCGACGCCATGCGCTGGTTCCTCATGTCGAGCTCGGTGCTGCGCGGCGGCAACCTCTCGGTCACCGAGGAGGGCATCCGCGCCGGCGTCCGCGAATTCCTCCTGCCGTTGTGGAGCTCGTGGTACTTCTTCGCGACCTACGCGAACGCCTCCGGCGACGAAGGGTACGAAGCCACGTGGCGCACCGACTCCACGGACGTGCTCGACCGCTACATCCTGTCGCGCCTGGGAGAGCTCGTCCGCGACGTCGCGACGGACCTCGACGGACTCGACTCGACCACGGCATCCGCACGCCTGCGCGACTTCGCCGAGGTGCTGACGAACTGGTACATCCGCCGGTCGCGCGACCGCTTCTGGGTCGGCGCCGAGGGCGGAACCGACGCGTTCGACACGCTCTACACCGTGCTCGAGACGCTCACCCGGGTCGCAGCGCCTCTCGTGCCGCTGATCAGCGAGCGCATCTGGCAGGGACTCACCGGCGGGCGCAGCGTGCACCTGACCGATTGGCCGGATGCCGACGCGTTCCCGGCAGCGGACGACATCCGCGATGCGATGGATGCCGTGCGCGAGCTGTCCAGCGTCGGCAACGCGCTGCGCAAGAAGGAGAAGCTGCGCGTTCGCCTGCCGCTCGCGCGATTCACCGTGGTGTCGCCGGTCGCGGACCAGCTGGCCCAGTTCGAGGACATCCTGCGCGATGAGCTCAACGTGAAGTCCGTCGAGCTCGTGCAGCTCACCGACACGACGGCCGCCGAGTACGGCATCAGCCACCGCTTGAGCGTCAACGCCCGCGCCGCGGGTCCGCGTCTGGGCAAGCAGGTGCAGCACGTGATCGCCGGTGCGCGTGCCGGCGTCTGGGAGGAGCAGGACGGCGTGGTGGTCGTCGACGGCATCGCGCTCGAGCCGCAGGAGTACGAGCTCGTGCTCGAGACGGCAGGTCGCCCGGAAGGCGAGGCCCTGGCTCTCGTGCCCGGTGGCGGATTCGTGCTGCTCGACACCCGGACCACGGCCGAGCTCGAGGCGGAGGGCATGGCCCGAGACGCCATTCGCGTCGTGCAGGAGGCACGCAAGAACGCCGACCTCGACGTCAGCGACCGCATCGTCCTGGCTCTGAACGTCGCACCGGATGCGGCGCAGGCGCTGCAGGCGCACGCGGAGCTCATCGCGGCGGAGACACTCGCCGTGGCCATCGCGATCCAGGCGACGGACGACATGGAGGAGCTCGTCGCGAGCGTCACCAGCCCCGGTGACGGCGTGTTCTGCAGCGGCTCCACTGCCCTGGGGTCCGACAAGGCCCCGATCGTCGTCACGATCGACACGAACCTCGAAGGAGCCGCGAATGTCTGACCGCGACCGTGCAGACGCCGTCTACGAGGCGCTGATGACAAGGGCAGGGGAGCGCTGGGTGCAGCCGCGCAAGGAGCGCACCGAGCGCATTCTCGAGCTCCTCGACGACCCGCAGAAGACGTACCGCGTCGTGCACATCACCGGCACGAACGGCAAGACGTCGACCGCCCGCGTCATCGAGAGCCTGCTGCGCGCCCACGGGCTGCGCACGGGTCTGTTCACCAGCCCGCATCTTGAGCGGTTCACCGAACGGATCATGATCGACGGCGAGCCCATCGCGGATGCCGCGATCGCCGAGGCCTGGGACGAGATCGAACCGTTCATCGGGATCGTGGATGCCGAGCTCGAGGCCGCAGGCGACGCGCCGCTGACCTTCTTCGAGCTGCTCACGGTGCTCGCGTTCGTCGCGGCCTCGGATGCTCCGGTCGACGTGCTCGTGCTGGAGGTCGGCATGGGCGGCGAATGGGATTCCACGAACACGGCCGACGGCGACGTCGCGGTGTTCGCGCCCATAGCGATCGACCACGCCGATCGCCTCGGCGACACGATCGAGAAGATCGCGGGTGTCAAGGCCGGGATCATCAAGGAGGGCGCCGCCGTCGTCTCGGCGCAGCAGCCCGCTGAGGCCGCCGAGGTGCTGCGGCGGGTCGCCGCCGAGCGCAACGCGACGATCGCGTTCGAGGGCGACGAGTTCGGTCTCGCGGAGCAGAAGCTCGCGGTCGGCGGACAGCTGCTGACGGTCAAGGGCCTCGCCGGGCCCTACATCGAGGAGTATCTGCCTCTGTACGGCGCGCATCAGGGGCACAACGCCGCACTGGCGATCGCCGCCGTGGAGTCGCTGATCGGTGGCGGCACGCAGCCGATCGCCGGCGACATCATCACCGAGGGTCTGCAGGGCGCGACGTCCCCTGGCCGGCTGCAGCTGATCGGCATCGCACCGACCGTCGTCGTCGACGCCGCCCACAACCCGCACGGCGCAGCGGCGCTCGCCCAGTCGCTCGATGACAGCTTCGACTTCGACGAGTGGGGACTCGTCCTCGGCGTGCTCGCCGACAAGGACGCCGACGGAATCGTCGCGAAACTCGCCCCAGCGGCTGCGCACGTGTTCACCACGGCCCCCGAATCGGACCGCGCGAGCGACGCGGACGCCATCGCCGACCTCGTCGAGAACGCGGGCTTCCGCGCGACGGTGCATCCGTCTCTCGCGGATGCCGCCGACGCCGCCCGCGAGTGGGCCGCCTCATCCGACCGCCGCGCGGTCGTGATCGCCGGATCCGTCGTGCTCGCCGGTGAGGCGATCGCGCTGTCCGAGGAGGAGGACTGGAAATCGGGGTGGCGCGCGTGAGCGAAGCATCCGCACCCCGGCCCGCCCGGCCCCAGCGCACGCTCGTGCAGAAGCTCGCCCCGATCGTCCTCGGCTTCGAGGCGATCGTCGTGCTGCTCGCAGGCCTCACGATCTTCGGATTGAGGGCGCTGCCACCGGCCGTCCCGCAGTGGTGGGCGATCGTCGGTGCGGCGATCGTGGCCGTCGCCATGATCGCCGTCGCCGGCATGATCACCCGTTCCTGGGCGATTCCGGTCGGATGGGTTCTGCAGGCGATCGTCGCCCTGTCCGCGATCTTCGTTCCGGCGATCCTGCTCGTCACCCTCGTTTTCGGAGGGATGTGGGCATATGCGACGATCATGGGGGCCCGAATGGATGCACGACCTCCCTCAGGGGCCCCGACGACCACCGACCCTCACACAGAGAGCGACTGACATGGCCACCGAAGAAACCCTCGTCCTCGTCAAGCCCGACGGCGTCGCCCGCGGCCTGACCGGCAGCATCCTCGCCCGCATCGAGGCGAAGGGCTACGCGCTCGTCGACATCCGCCTCGTCGAGCCCGACCGCGACGTGCTCGCCGAGCACTACGCCGAGCACGAGGGCAAGCCGTTCTACGAGCCGCTGCTCGAGTTCATGATGTCGGGCCCGTCGGTGGCGATCCGCCTCGCCGGCAACCGCGTGATCGAGGGGTTCCGCTCGCTCGCCGGCACCACCGATCCCACCACCGCCGCTCCCGGAACGATCCGCGGCGACTTCGGTCGCGACTGGGGTCTCGCCGTGCAGCAGAACCTCGTGCACGGCTCGGACTCGCCGGAGTCCGCCGCGCGCGAGCTCGGCATCTGGTTCAGCTGACCCGAACAACGACAAACCCGCCGGTGCGTCATGCGACCGGCGGGTTTCGTCGTCCTCAGAACAGCAGGCGCGCGATCTCGCCGAGGAAGTCGATGCCCTTCAGCTGGGCCATCACGACGATGATCGCGTAGGCGACGATGGTCGCCAGCGGCACCCACGCCATCAGGCGCCCTGCGCGCTCTTGCACCTTCTCCGACGATGAGAAGGTGCCGTTGCGGAACAGATGCACGACGGTGGCGAAGAACGTGGGGATCGTCACGGCCCACGTGACCATGCACCACGGGCACAGTACGACGAGGTCGTAGATGCTCTGACCGATCAGCCAGCACACGAACCCGAAGGCGAACAGGATGCCGGCGCCGAACGTCGCCCAGAACCAGCGGGGGAAGCGCGCACCGGCGAGCACCGCGACGCCGACGACGATCGGCGCCATCCATCCGGTCAGGCCGAGAATCGGGTTCGGGAACCCGAACACCGAGCCCTGCCAGGATTCGAGGTTCTTGCCGCACTGGATGAAACTGCTCAGGTCGCAGCTGAGTGTGGCATCCGGATCGGCGAGCAGCACGAACTTCTCGACCGTGAGCTGGAACGCCGCCCACCAGCCGATGACACCGGCGATGATCAGCCAGACGGCGTAGAACACGGGGCGGGTGCGCTGCTCGCTCATATATGGATTATCCCAGTGACGGCTATGGATGGGGCGTGAGGCGGACCGGGAAAACCGCGGTTCGACGGCGGGATGCCACGAAGTGGCGCACATGGTGCGATAATGGCCTGTGATGCACCAGGCGGTTCGGCCGCGGAAGGCATCGACGCAGACTTCGGGGCCCCATGCCCCTCGCGATCAGAGCCATGAGCCGGTCGCACACCGAGTGAGTTCGCGGCACCCGCGGGTGCCGCACGAGATTTCGCGGCACGCAGTGCTCGCGCAGGGAGTACGCCAGAGATGGCCGATGAGACGAATGACAACAACACCCCTACCCTCGACGCGAATGACGTGCTTCCGGTAACACCGGGCGCGGCGGTCGAAGCGGAGTCTCAGCCGGCCGAGGAGCCCCAGACGGATGCTGAGGCGCAGCCGGTCGACGAGTCTGCGGACGCTGCGGTCGAGTCTGCGACAGACGCAGGTGGCGATGCTCCCGTCGAGGAGTCCGCAGAAGCGGAGACGGCCGCAGAGCCGGAGAACGCGGCCGAGCCCGAGAAGCCTGCCGAGTCCGAGAAGGCCGCAGAGCCCGAGACGCCTGCCGAGTCCGAGAAGCCTGCCGAGCCGGCGAAGCCCGAGCCGCTCACCGCGGTCAGCCTCGGGCTCATCCCCGAGGTCTTCGTCTCGCGGGTGTCGACCCAGCTGCACTTCTACGCTCCCGAGATCACGCCGCTTCCGGCGCGGCCGGGGCGCGATCGCGACAACGTGCGCGACAGCGACCAGGACGAGACGTCCGGCGGACGACGCGGACGCCGCCGTCGCGGAGGAGACGGCGACGACCAGCAGACCGAGCCGCGTCAGCGCCAGCGCGCCGTCGAGTACATCACCGAGCCGAAGGCCATCAAGGGGTCCACGCGTCTCGAGGCCAAGAAGCAGCGCCGCCGCGACGGACGCGATGCCGGACGCCGCCGCCCGGTCGTGACCGAGGCCGAGTTCCTCGCCCGGCGCGAGTCCGTCGACCGCAAGATGATCGTCCGCTCGAAGAACGGACGCACCCAGATCGGCGTGCTCGAGGACGCCGTGCTCGTCGAGCACTACGTCGCGCGCAACCAGGACGCATCTCTGATCGGCAACGTCTACCTCGGCCGCGTGCAGAACGTGCTGCCGAGCATGGAGGCCGCGTTCGTCGACATCGGCCGCGGCCGCAACGCCGTGCTGTACTCGGGCGAGGTCGACTGGGACGGCGTCGAGACCGGCAATCAGCCCCGCCGCATCGAGCTGGCGCTCAAGCCCGGCGATCGCGTGCTCGTGCAGGTGACGAAAGACCCGGTCGGACACAAGGGCGCGCGCCTCACCAGCCAGATCTCGCTGCCCGGTCGCTACCTCGTGTACGTCCCAGGCGGATCGATGAACGGCATCAGCCGCAAGCTCCCCGACAACGAGCGCGCCCGCCTCAAGCGCATCCTCAAGGAGGTGCTGCCCGAGTCCAGCGGCGTCATCGTCCGCACGGCCGCGGAAGGCGCCACCGAGGAGCAGCTGACGCGCGACGTCCAGCGCCTCACGTCGCAGTGGGAGCACATCCAGAAGCAGGTCGAGAACCAGCAGGCTCCGGCGCTGCTGCACGCCGAACCCGACCTGCTCGTGAAGATCGTCCGCGACGTCTTCAACGAGGACTTCACGAAGATGCTCATCCAGGGCGAGGAGTCGCAGCGGACCATCCGCGCCTACCTCGAGAGCGTCGCCCCCGACCTGCTCGAGCGCGTGGAGTCCTACGAGGACGACACCGACCCGTTCGACGCGTTCCGCATCACGGAGCAGATCGAGAAGGCCCTGGACCGCAAGGTCTGGCTGCCCTCGGGCGGTTCTCTCGTGATCGACCGCACCGAGGCCATGACGGTCGTCGACGTCAACACCGGCAAGTTCGTCGGCTCGGGCGGCAATCTCGAAGAGACCGTCACGAAGAACAACCTCGAGGCCGCCGAGGAGATCGTCCGCCAGCTGCGGCTGCGCGACATCGGCGGCATCATCGTCGTCGACTTCATCGACATGGTGCTCGAGTCCAACCGCGACCTCGTGCTGCGCCGACTCGTCGAGTGCCTGAGCCGCGACCGCACCAAGCACCAGGTGGCCGAGGTCACCTCTCTCGGCCTGGTCCAGATGACCCGCAAGAAGCTCGGCCTGGGTCTGCTCGAGACCTTCAGCGAGGCGTGCGAGGTGTGCGCCGGCCGTGGCGTCATCGTGCACCACGACCCGGTGGTCAAGCACCGGTCGAACTCGGGTGGCGGTCAGTCGGGCGGCAATCGGCGCCAGCGCGGAGGCAATGGTCAGCAGAACCAGAGCGCCCAGCAGAACAGCTCCGTCGCCCACGGCATCCCCGAGGGTGCGAAGTCGGCGCTCGCGCAGATCGCCGCGTCCACGCTCGCCCCGACCGTCGGGCCGGTCATCGAGACGGCCCCCGTCGTCGAGACGGCGCCGGCGGCCGAGCAGGAGCGTCCCAAGAAGCCGCGTCGCAAGCGCGGCGGGGATCGGAACGCCGCGCCCAAGACCGAGGCCGAACAGCTGCTCGACTCGGTCCTCGACGCGCTGCCCGAGCCGAAGGCTCCCGGTCAGGGGCGCAACCGCCGGCGCGTGACGACGGCTGCCCTCACCGGAACGCCCGTCGCCGTGAACTCCTCACCCGCGCCGGTCGCGGGCGGGGATGCGGAGTCCTGAGGCGATCAGTCGCCGCACCAGCTCCTTGCCGCCGACGTGCTCCGCGCCGGCGGCGATGAGCCGGGGGAGTGCGTCCTCCGGCACGTCATAGTGGTCGCGGTCGAACGACCGCGCCGGCAGATCGTGGGCTCGCGCGAACGCGTGCAGCTCGTCGAGGCTCCGATCGCTGACCAGATGGGCCCAGAGGCGCCCGTGGGCGGGCCAGATGGGGTCGTCGATCAGTACGGTCACTCCGCGATCCTACGACCGCACGACACGGGCTGGTCTCGCTTTGCGAGAGTGTGGCTGATCCGGTAAAGTAGTCCCTTGGTGCGTGAGCTGAGTCGTCCCCAGAGGGCGACGGGCTGAAGTCCTGTGCTCACACCCGTCAGACCTGCGACGAACGCAGGCACAGTCTTCCCGTGAGATTTCCGGAGCTCCCGCTCCCCAACGAAACAGGTATCAAGTGGTTTACGCAGTAGTGCGCGCCGGTGGGCGGCAGGAGAAGGTCGAGGTCGGCACGATCGTTCAGCTCGACCGTGTTCAGGCTGCTCAGGGCGAGAAGATCGAGCTGCCCGCAGTGCTCCTCGTCGACGGCTCCACGGTGACCACCGACGCCGACAAGCTGGCCAAGGTCACGGTGACCGCCGAGGTCATCGGCAACCTCCGCGGCCCGAAGATCGTCATCCAGAAGTACAAGAACAAGACCGGCTACAAGAAGCGCCAGGGCCACCGCCAGGAGCTCACGCGCGTCAAGATCACCGGCATCAAGTAAGCAGAAGAGGCACAGGACATGGCACACAAAAAGGGCGCGAGCTCCACTCGCAACGGTCGTGACTCCAACGCTCAGCGACTCGGCGTGAAGCGCTTCGGCGGCCAGCAGGTCAACGCGGGCGAGATCCTCGTCCGTCAGCGCGGCACGCACTTCCACCCCGGCGTGAACGTCGGCCGTGGCGGCGACGACACGCTGTTCGCCCTCGAGGCGGGCGCTGTCGAGTTCGGCGCGAAGGGCGGCCGCAAGGTCGTCAACATCGTCGCCGCTGCTCAGTAATCGCAGCAGACAAGACATCCGGTTCGGGGCGGGCTTCGGCTCGCCCCGTCCGCGTATCCAGGGAGTAGTACGACATGGTCACGTTCGTCGACACGGTGACGCTGCATCTGCGCGCCGGCAAGGGCGGCAATGGCTGTGTCTCCGTGCACCGCGAGAAGTTCAAGCCGCTCGGCGGTCCCGATGGCGGCAACGGCGGTGACGGCGGCGACATCGTCCTCGTCGCCGACACGCAGACCGGGACGCTCCTGTCGTACCACCACTCTCCGCACCGCTCGTCCGGTAACGGCGGATTCGGCATGGGCGACCACCGATCCGGTTACGCGGGCGAGACGCTCGAGCTGCCCGTCCCGGTCGGCACGGTCGTCAAGAACGCCGACGGCGATGTGCTGCTCGACATGGTCACGCCTGGTGAGCGCTTCGTCGTGGCCCAGGGCGGCCGAGGAGGCCTCGGCAACGCCGCGCTCGCGAGTCCCAAGCGCAAGGCTCCCGGCTTCGCCCTGCTCGGCACCCCCGGCTTCGAGGGCGACGTGGTCCTCGAGCTCAAGACCGTCGCCGACGTGGCCCTGGTGGGCTACCCCTCGGCGGGCAAGTCGAGCCTGATCGCCGCGGTCTCGGCCGCACGGCCGAAGATCGCCGATTACCCGTTCACCACCCTGCATCCGAACCTCGGCGTCGTCCAGCAGGGCGACTTCCGCTACACCGTCGCCGACGTGCCGGGCCTCATCGAAGGAGCGAGCGAGGGACGCGGTCTCGGGCTGGAGTTCCTCCGTCACGTCGAGCGCTGCTCGGCGCTGCTGCACGTCCTCGACTGCGCGACGCTCGAGCCCGGCCGCGACCCGATCTCCGACCTCGACGTCATCCTCGCCGAGCTCGGCGCCTACGAGGTCCCCGAGGGGCAGACGCCGCTGCTGGAGCGCCCGCAGCTGGTCGCGCTCAACAAGATCGATGTTCCCGAGGCCCGCGACCTCGCCGACCTCGTCCGCCCCGAGCTCGAGGAGCGCGGCTTCCGGGTGTTCGACATCTCCACCGTCTCGCACGAGGGCCTCCGCCCGCTGACGTTCGCGCTCGGCGAGATCGTCGAGAAGCACCGAGCCGAGACGGCCGTCGAGGTCGAGGCGCCGCGCGTCGTCATCCGTCCCAAGGGCGCGGAGCAGCCCTTCACGATCCGCGTCGAGGGCGGCTCCTACGGCACCTACTACCGCATCCTGGGCGAGAAGCCGGTCCGCTGGGTGCAGCAGACCGATTTCCAGAACGAGGAGGCCGTCGGCTACCTGGCGGACCGCCTGGAGCGTCTCGGCGTCGAGGACGAGCTGTTCCGTCTCGGTGCGACGCCCGGCGCGACCGTCGTGATCGGCGAAGGCGAGGGTCTCATCTTCGACTGGGAGCCCTCGATGCGTTCGGCCGCGGAGCTCGCGACCGCGCCGCGCGGCACGGATCCGCGTCTCGCGCCGAACTCGCGACGCACCACGGGCGAGCGCCGCGAGCAGTACTACGAGCGGATGGACGCCAGAGCCGCCTACCGCGCGGAGCAGGACGAGAAGCGCCGTGCCACGGCGGGGCAGGACTTCGACGGAGACGACGCATGACCGCGATGACGCGTGCCGAGCTCGCAACCGCTCCGCGCATCGTCGTCAAGGTCGGTTCCTCCTCGATCAGCGGCGAGTCGTCCTGGCGGATTCCGATGATCGTGCACGCCCTCGCCGGCGCTCACGCGCGCGGCTGCGAGATCGTGCTGGTCTCGTCGGGGGCGATCGCCACCGGCATCCCGTTCCTCGATCTGGATGCCAGACCCACCGACCTCGCCACGCAGCAGGCCGCGGCGGCCGTCGGCCAGAACGTGCTCGTGTACCGCTATCAGGAGGCGCTGCGCCCGTTCCGCATCACGGCGGGGCAGGTCCTGCTGACGACGGGCGACCTCGAGACCGCGACCTCGCGCAGCAACGCCCGCCGCGCCATGGAGCGGCTGCTGGGCCTGCGCATCCTGCCCATCGTGAACGAGAACGACACCGTCGCCACGCAGGAGATCCGCTTCGGCGACAACGACCGGCTCGCAGCCCTCGTCGCCCAGCTCATCGGGGCGGACGCTCTCGTGCTGCTCAGCGACGTCGAGAGCCTCTACACGAAACCGCCGACGGATCCCGCGGCGGAGCCGATCGACACCATCGCCGCCGACGCGGACCTCGAAGGCCTCGAGTTCGGGGCGACCGTCGTCAACAGCGTCGGCACCGGGGGAGCGGCGACCAAGGTGTCCGCGGCGCGGCTGGCTGCGGCATCCGGCATCGGCGTTCTCGTCACGAGCGCCGACCTCATCGACCGTGCGCTCCACGGCGACGAGATCGGCACCTGGTTCGAGCCCGTCATCCAGGCCCGGTGACCCCACCGGGTCTCGTAAGCTGACCGGATGACCACCGACACCGTTCAGGACCGTCTCGCGCGCGCCAAGGAGGCCTCCCGAGCCACCGCGCGGCTGACCAGCGATGAGAAGGTCCGCGCCCTCGAAGCCGTCGCCGGTGCGCTCGAGTCGAACGCCGCGGACATCATCGCCGCGAACGCGCAGGACATCGAAGCCGGGCGGGAGAACGGGATCGGCGACGCGCTGATCGACCGGCTGCGCCTCGACCGCAAGCGCGTCGCCGCACTCGCATCGGCCGTGCGCGCGATCGCCGCACTGCCCGACCCCGTCGGCCAGGTCGTCGGCGGGCACCGGATGCCGAACGGCGTGAACCTGCAGCAGGTCCGGGTGCCCTTCGGCGTCGTCGGGGCCATCTACGAGGCGCGCCCCAACGTGACCGTCGACATCGCAGCCCTCGCCCTGCGATCCGGCAACGCGAACGTTCTGCGCGGGGGAAGTGCCGCACGCGCGTCGAACACCGTCCTCGTCCGGGTCATGCGCGACGCGCTGGAGAGCGCCGGCGTCACGCCCGAGGCCATCCAGACCGTCGACGACTTCGGCCGCGACGGCGCGAAGGCCCTCATGCACGGTCGCGGGTACGTCGACGTGCTCGTGCCGCGCGGCAGCGCCGCGCTCATCGAGACCGTCGTCACCGAATCGACCGTGCCCGTGATCGAGACCGGCGCCGGCAACGTGCACATCGTCCTGGACGAGACCGCGCCCGACGACTGGGCGCGCGAGATCGTCGTCAACGCCAAGGTTCAGCGTCCGAGCGTCTGCAACGCAGTCGAGACCGTTCTCGTGCTGCGCCAGGCCGCACCCCGCCTTGTTCCCCTCGTGGCCAGCGCCCTGCAGAGCGAGGGCGTCGCCGTCCACGGCGACGACATGGTCCGCGGGCTCGTGAGCGACGTCATCCCCGCGACGGAGGAGGACTGGGCGACCGAGTACCTCAGCCTCGACGTGGCCATGAAAGTCGTCGACACCCTCGATGATGCGCTCGCCCACATCCGCCGCTACAGCACGGGTCACACCGAATCCATCGTCACGGCCGACGCGCTGAACGCCGAGAGGTTCCTCGCCGAGGTGGACTCCGCCGTCGTGATGGCCAACGCCTCCACCCGCTTCACCGACGGGAGCGAGTTCGGATTCGGGGCGGAGGTCGGGATCTCCACGCAGAAGCTGCATGCCCGCGGGCCCATGGGGCTTTCCGAGCTGACCAGCACCAAATGGCTCGCGCGTGGGTCGGGTCAGACCCGCGCCTGAGCGATAGGATGGGTGAGCCTCTTCTCGCACCCGCCACGAAACGGAGTCAGGATGAACCTCGTCGCACAGATCGCGATGGCAGCCGCTGAAACGGAGCATCACGGCAACGTGGCGCTCGAGACCCTGATCTTCGGGGTCATCGCCGCCGCGCTGTTCGCCGTTCTCGGGCTCGTCACGTTCTCGTACCGCCACGTCGCCAACCGCCACTCCGCCAAGGCCGAGGCCTGGGCGCAGAAGCACGGCGCTGACGCTCACGGGGCAGGACACGGCCACTAGGGCGCATGGAGACGACGGCCACGCGTGCCCCACGCATCGGAGTGATGGGCGGGACGTTCGACCCGATCCACCACGGGCACCTGGTCGCGGCCAGCGAGGTCGCGCACGAGTTCGACCTCGACGAGGTCGTATTCGTTCCGACGGGGCGTCCATGGCAGAAGTCGAACGTCTCACCCAGTGAGCACCGCTACCTGATGACGGTGATCGCCACGGCATCCAACCCGCGATTCACGGTCAGCCGCGTCGATGTCGACCGCGAGGGCCCGACGTACACGATCGACACGCTCCGCGATCTGAAGACGCAGCGTCCAGACGCCGAGCTGTTCTTCATCACGGGTGCGGACGCCGTAGCGCAAATTCTCAGTTGGAGGGACCATGATGAACTGTGGGAACTGGCCCACTTCGTCGCGGTCTCCCGCCCAGGACATGTTCTGAGCACCGACGGCCTCCCGAGCGACAACGTCAGCCAGCTCGAGGTCCCCGCGCTGTCGATCTCGTCCACAGCGTGTCGAGAGCGCGTCGAGGAGGACCAGCCCGTGTGGTACCTGGTTCCCGACGGAGTCGTTCAGTACATCGCGAAGCATCATCTGTATCGGAGCAAGGCATGAGCACATCGGATCAGCAGGGCAATCAGCCGCTGACCCGCAAGCAGCTGCGGGAGATCCGCCTCACCGGCGCGACGCCGGTGATCGGAGAAGACGAAGCCGCGGCCGCCGCGAAGAAGACGCCCCCGACCCCGGTCGCGCCCCTCCCGCGCGCCGCCGAGCCGGCGGAGGTCGCGCCAGCGCTCGCCGAGGTCATCACCGATCCGGATGCCGCTCCGCTGACGCGCCGCCAGGCCCGCACGCTCGAGCGGCTGCGCACGGCGTCGGTCCCCGTGATCGAGCCGGAGAAGACCGCTGAGCCCGAGTCCGAGGAGACCGAGCCCGCCGAGGCGACCGCGGCCGAGGAGACCGAGGATTCCGAGCTCGTCTCGGCCGTGCCGGCGTTCGCCCCGGTCGGTGCCGTCGCCGTGGACGCCGGGGATCGCACCGAGGACGCCGGGGATCGCACCGAGGACGCCGCAGAGGCTGACGACGCTGCAGACGAGGCTGAGGCCGCTGCAGACGAGGCTGACGCCGACGTCGAGACGGATGCTGAATCCGAATCGGACACCGGCGCCGAGACGACGCCCGCGACGGCGACGGAGACAAGCGAGGACGAGGCGCCTGTCGACGACGACGCAGACGACGAGGTCGTCGAGGAGCGTCCGATCGTCAGCCCCGCGTTCGGTAGGCAGGTGCTCGGCGAGCAGGCCGACGTCCCCGCGTTCGCGCCCTCCTTCGACGATCTCATCACGTCGGATTCCGGCGGCTCGAACCGCGCGCCGAACACCCTGGTCTTCACGCACCCTGGAGAGGGCTCGCTGTCGGGCCCCGTGGCCTCGACCGGTGAGATCCTCATCACCGGGAGCTACGACCTGCCGGAAGGGCTCGGATCCCAGGGCCACGCGCACGGCACGACCGACGGCAAGGACATCGACGCCGTCCTCATCGACGGCGAGCTGCCCCCGGCATCCTCGCCGACGCCGATCGCTGCGAGCTCCGCCGTGAGCACGATCCGCCCCGCCGGCGAGGTTATCCGCCCCCCTGCCCCCGAGAAGGGCAACAAGCTGATGCTGACGCTGGCGATCACCGCCGGCGGTCTCGCCCTTCTCGTCGCCGCGGCGCTCGTCGTCGCATTCACCACGAATGTATTGGGATGATGCAATCACCTGAGAACGCCGAGGCCATGCTGCAGATCGCGGCGGATGCCGCCGTTTCCAAGGGCGGCGAGGACCTCGTCGCCCTCAACGTCTCGGAGCCGCTGCCGCTCGTCGACATCTTCCTGCTCGTGACCGGGAACAGCGAGCGCAACGTCGCCGCGATCGCCGACGAGATCGAGGACCGCCTGGTCGAAGCCGGCCACAAGCGGGTCCGCCGCGAGGGCCGTGCAGAGGCCCGCTGGGTGCTGATGGACTTCGGCGATCTCATCGTGCATGTCTTCCACGGCGAGGAGCGCGTGTACTACGGCCTCGAGAGGCTGTGGAAGGACTGCCCCGTCGTGCCGATCGAGCTCACCGAGGCCGCAGAGCGATCCTGAGATGGCGCTGCACCTGATCACCGGCGCCGGCTCCGGCATCGGCGCGGCGGTCGCCCGACGGCTGCACGAACGCGGGGACGACCTGATGCTGCTCGCGCGCGACGCGGGCAGGGCACGTGAACTCTCGACGCGGTTCCCCGGCGCTTCCACGCTGGTGGGGGATCTGGCGCAGCCGGGGCGCCTGTCCTGGGCGTTCTCGAAGCAGCAGCTGCCCGAGCGCATCGATTCGCTCGTGCACGTGGCCGGCATCGTCGACCTCGGTTCCGTCGCCGATCTTCCGCCGACGCTGTGGGAGCAGCAGCTGGCCGTGAACCTCGTCGCTCCGGCCGAGCTGACCCGGCTGCTCCTCCCGGTGCTCCGGGTGTCGCGCGGGCAGGTGCTGTTCGTGAACTCCGGAGCGGGGCTGCGCGCCCATGCCGATTGGGGCGCGTACGCGGCGTCCAAGCACGGCCTGAAGGCCCTGGCGGACGCGCTGCGGGCCGAAGAGGCCGCGAACGGGGTCCGGGTCACTTCGGTCTTCCCCGGACGCACCGCGACCCCCATGCAGGAGCGGGTGCACCAGCAGGAGGGCGCCGATTACGTGCCCGAGCGCTTCATCGATCCGGAGTCCGTCGCGACGAGCATCCTCACCGCCCTCGATCTGCCTCGTGACGCGCAGATCACCGACCTGTCTGTGCGGCCCGGAGTCTGAGGCCCGTCACCCGCGGAGCTGGTAGCGCAGCTCCGGGCGGCCCACGCCGCCGTACGTGGGCGTGCTCGCCGCCAGCCCGGACTCCACGAGGCGCTCCAGGTAGCGCCGCGCGCTGACGCGCGACATGCCGAGGACCTCGGCGACCTCCGTCGCCGAGACGGGGTGAGACTGCTCCTCCATGGTCTCCGCGACGCGCTGCAGCGTCACCGGGACTGCCGCACGGATGGGTGACATCTTGACCTGCCCCACGATTTTGGTTCCAGTCGTGGTGGCTAACTCACGGCGGGGATGTTGTTGATTTCGAGTGTCTCGTATTCGATCGGGGTGCGGTAGCCGAGGGCGGAATGTCGGCGTTGTCGGTTGTCGAAGATCTCGATGTACTCGAAGATCGCGTTGGCGAGTTCGACTCGGGTCTTCCACTTCTTCCGGTTCAGCAGTTCGATCTGCATCGATGACCAGAAGCTTTCCATCATCGCGTTGTCCAGGCCGTCGCCGACGGATCCGAACGAGGGCAGGAGCCCGGCGGAGCGGATCTTCTCTCCGAAGAGCCACGAGGTGAATTGCGTCCCGTGGTCCGCATGCACGATCCCGCCCGGTGCGGGGCGGCGATTCCGGATGGCCATGTCGAGCGCGTTGATGACGAGCGTGGTGTCCTGCTTGGAGTCGATCGACCAACCGATGATGCGGCGACTGTAGGCGTCGAGCACCGCCGCGCAGTAGACCCAGCCTTCCCGCGTGCGATGTTGCGTGATGTCCGTCACCCAGAGCTCATTCGGGCGCGGCCTGGCGAACTTCCGGTTCACGAGGTCATCGGACGTGACGACGCCGCGGAGCCGCTTGGTGCGGATAGGCCCGGGGAGCCCATAGATCCCGGCCAGGCGCATCAGCTTGTGCACCGTCCGCTCGCTGACGGCGACGCCCATCGCCATGGTCAGTTCGGCGTGGACTCGCCTGTATCCGTAGGTGCCGCGGGAGGTGACGTGCACTTCCCGGATCAGCCCGGTCAACCACTGCCGGCGCAACTCGGACTGGGTCAGGGGTTTCCGCTTGACGCGGTAGTAGTGCTGCCTCGCGACACCGAGGACGCGGCAGCAGCGGTCGATCGGGATCCCGGCGTCGGCGAGGCGGTCGATCACCGGGAAGAGCCTTTTGGGCGGGGGCGCTCCTCGTCGAGGAACTTCGCCGCCTGCCGGACAATCAGCAGCTCGGTCTCAAGCTCTCGAATGCGACGCTTCGCCGCTCGCAGCTCCGAGGACTCCGACGAGGGGACGCCGGGCCGGTGGCCGTTGTCGATGTCGTCCTGGCGGATCCAGTTCGACAGCGTGACGGGGTGGATGCCGAGTTCCACGGCGGTCTGTTTAGCCTGTTTGCCGGCACGCACGAGCGCGACAGCGCGCGCACGAAACTCCGGCGGATAAGGACGGGGCATGAGGATGAGCCTTCCGGATCAGGCCACCAGTTAGCCACCGAAACTGGAACCACTTCCGTGGGGCAGGTCAACCTGTCACCTGAACGTGCGGCAGTCCCCACCTTCTACAATGAGGATGTGCGTATGCACATGCATACGCACACGCACACTTCTTGGACGCCGTAGCGAGCTTCCGGGCAGACGGTCGCAGACGTCGTCCCCCTGGCTCGTTTCCCCGCCCATCAAAAAATGAACGACCGCGGACTAGCTCGGATCAAGGCGACATCCCCTCAGCATCATGACGCGCTTGTGATGCAACTGAATATAGGAAGCTTAGAGATGACGCAACCAGGACAGACCACCACGACTTCGCACGAAGCGATCGATGCGTTCAAGAGAATCGTCGGCGACGAACATGTACTGACCTCTGAGCGTGCCACGATGCCATTCAGCAAAGGCTATCGATTCGGCGGAGGACCAGTCTTCGCCGTGGTGCGCCCCGGCACGCTGGTCGAGATGTGGCGGGCGCTGCAGGTATCCGTCGACAACAACCTCATCGTCATCCCGCAGGCATCGAACACGGGCCTGACTGGTGGATCCGGCCCCGGCTTCCAAGACTACGATCGCCCCATTGTGATCATCTCGACTCACCGCATCGATGAGGTGCACCTCATCAACGACGCGCGCGAGGCGATCTCGCTCGCGGGCACCCCGCTGACACACCTGACCGACGCGCTCGCCAAGCACCAGCGCGAGCCGCACTCGGTGATCGGGTCGACATCAATCGGCGCCTCGGTCATCGGCGGCATCGCGAACAACTCGGGCGGCAGCCAGATTCGCAAGGGTCCGGCATTCACGCGCGAAGCGATCTTCGCCCGCGTCAACGACGACGGCAAGGTCGAGCTGGTCAATCACCTGGGCATCTCGCTCGGAGACGACCCTGAGGTCGCACTCGACCGTCTACAGCGCGGCGAGTGGTCTCCCGAGGATGTCACCCCAGCTCCCGAAGACTCGAACGAGACCGAGTACGCCGAGCACTTGCGCAAGATCGTGCCTTCGCCTGCTCGCTACAATGCGAACCCCGAGTACCTGTTCGAGGCTTCCGGCTCGGCCGGCAAGCTGATGGTGTTCGCGGTGCGCACCCGCACCTTCCCTCGCGAAGTGCACCCGACCGTGTTTTACATCGGCACGAACAACACGCACGAGCTCGAAGAGATCCGTCGGTTGTTCCTCGAAGCCGACATGCCGCTGCCTATCTCTGGTGAGTACATGGGCCGCAGTGCCTTCGACTTGGCCGAGAAGTACGGCAAAGACACCTTCGTCTTCCTGAAGTTCATGAGTCCAGCGCTGCAGACGCGCATGTTCTCGTTCAAGACGTGGGCCAACGGCTTGTTCTCGAAGATTCCCGGCATTGGTCCGACCTTCGCCGACACGGTATCGCAAGCCATGTTCAGCGTGCTGCCCAACCAGCTGCCCAAGCGCATGATGGAGTACCGCAACCGTTTCGAGCATCACCTGCTGCTCACCGTCAGCGAGTCGCAGAAGGCCGCGAGCGAGAAGATGCTCAAGGAGTTCTTCGCAGAGCCCGAGCACACTGGTGAGTTCTTCATCTGCACGTCTGATGAAGAAAAGAGCGCGTCGCTCAACCGGTTCGGCGCGGCCAGTGCCGCCACTCGCTACGCCGCGTTGAAGCGCCGGCACATCGCAGGGCTCATCCCCATCGATGTGGCCCTGCGTCGCGACGATTGGAACTGGCTCGAGGTGCTGCCGGAGGAGATCGACGACCAGCTTGAGGTCAAGGCGTATTACGGGCACTTCTTCTGCCATGTGATGCACCAGGACTATGTCGCCAAGCAGGGCGTGGATCCCGAGGCGCTGCACGACCGCATCCAGCACCTGCTGGAGGAGCGCGGCGCGAAGCTGCCCGCCGAGCACAACTACGGTCGCATCTACAAGCTGCCGGAGTCCATGGAAGAGCACTTCAAGGAGCTCGATCCGACGAATACGTTCAACGCCGGTATCGGCGGCACGTCGCCGCACAAGGACTGGGCCTAAGTCCCCCGGAGACATCGAGTACGAGCAGGCCAAAGCGCACCTGGATGACTGCCTCGCCCTCGCCGGCGACATGCACGCCATCTACCTGAGCATCGACGACTCGCTACGCCGGATCGCCAACCAAGCCTTCTTCGACAAGCTCATCGTCACCGACGACGACACCATCCACGGCGAACCCGGCGTGCCGTTTAACGTGGTCCTCAACCCGGACGTCCAGACTCTCGCCCTCCGCCACCAAGGACGGAAGGCGGAGTCTGGAACTCAAACCGGTGATGTCGACGGTTTGAACAACGACCTTCTGGTGGACCTGAGGGGACTCGAACCCCTGACCCCCTGCATGCCATGCAGGTGCGCTACCAGCTGCGCCACAGGCCCATCTCGCTTCCCCAGGTGACCGGGGCAACTCGAAAAGAATACAACACGTTCCGGCGTCCGCGCGAATCGGAGAACGGCCGGGCGGTTCAGCGGGAACACCCCCGCAGATCCATTAGTTGTCATGAACATGCAGATCCGGGAGAGCATCGTCATCGGCGCGGGACAGGCCGGGCTCTCGACCTCATTCCATCTGAAGCGACTCGGCATCGACCATCTGGTCCTCGACGCGAACAGCGCACCCGGGGGCGCATGGCAGCACCGCTGGGACGCGCTGACGATGGACGACGTGCACGGCGTCGCCGAGCTCCCCGGAGCCGAGGCGCCGGCCCGCGATGCGCAGCGTGCGAACATCGTCGTCCCGGCATCCTTCACGGACTACGAGCAGCGTCACGGGCTGCCGGTCCTCCGTCCCGTGCGCGTTGATGCGGTCACCGACGAGGACGGCATCCTCGTCGTTCAGGCGGGGGAGCGCGCATGGCGCACCAGGGCTCTCGTGAACGCGACGGGAACGTGGACGCATCCGTTCCTGCCGCACTACCCGGGCATGGAGACGTTCATCGGAGAGCAGCTCCACACCGTCGACTACCCAGGGCCGGAGCACTTGCGCGGCAAGCGCGTGCTCGTCGTCGGCGGCGGCGCATCCGCCGTGCAGTTCCTCGGAGCGCTCGCTCCGATCACCGAGACGATCTGGGTGACCCGTCGCGAGCCGGTCTGGCGCGACGACGAATTCACCCCCGAAGCGGGAGCGGCGGCGGTCGCGCTCGTCGAGCAGCGGGTCGCGCAGGGCCTTCCGCCGCAGAGCGTCGTCGGCGTCACCGGCCTCATGCTGCGGCCGCAGGAGCACGAGGCCGAGCGCCTGGGCGCATACGCCCACCGCCGAGGGATGTTCCAGCGGATCGAACCCGACGGCGTCCGCTGGGCCGACGGATCCTTCGAGGCCGTCGACGTCATCCTCTGGGCGACCGGGTTCCGGCCCGCCATCGCGCATCTGGCTGCGCTGCATCTGCGCAGCGCAGCGGGCGGCATCCAGCTCGACCGCAACGGGCGCGGCACGACGGCCGTGAAAGACCCGCGCATCCAGCTCGTCGGGTACGGCCCGTCGGCGAGCACAATCGGCGCCAATCGCGCAGGTCGCACGGCTGCGCTGGGCGTGCAGCGCGCACTGCGCGGCATCCCGACGTCCGTGACGTGATGCGCAGTGCGGGTTACCCTGGAGTCATGTCCCGTGTCATCGTCTTCGGCGGCCACGGCCGCATTGCGCTTCTGCTCGCCCCGATCCTCGTCGCCCGCGGCGACGAGGTCACCTCGGTGATCCGCAACCCCGATCACGTCGCCGATGTCGAGCAGACCGGCGCCACGGCTCTCGTCGCCGACATCGAGAGCCTCGACACCGCCGGGATCGCCGACCTCATCCGCGGACATGATGCCGTCGTGTGGTCGGCCGGGGCCGGCGGAGGATCCCCGGAACGCACCTACGCCGTCGATCGCGACGCCGCGATCCGGTCGATGGATGCCGCAGCCGCCGCCGACGTGAAGCGCTACGTCATGGTGTCGTGGCTCGGCTCGAAGGCCGACCATGGTGTGCCGGAGGATGACTCGTTCTTCCCCTACGCCGACGCGAAGTGGGCAGCCGACGAGCACCTGCGCAGCACGGACCTCGAGGGCACGATCCTGGGCCCCGGCACACTCACCTTCGACGAGCCGACCGGACTCATCGAACTCGACGCTCCTGCCCCCGCACGGGTCGCACGAGCCGACGTCGCCGCGGTCATCGCCGCCACGCTGGTCGAGCCGCTGACGATCGGACGCACGATCCGCTTCGGCAACGGCACGCAGGAAACCGCCGAGCCGATCGCCGCCGCGCTCGCGCGCTGACCGCCGTGCGCCGGTGGGTGCTGCTGACCGCGGCGATGCTGCTGTGCGCCGTGGCATCCGGCAGTTCGATGCCGGCGCACACCGCGTCGGCGGGCGGCCGTGACGTCCCGGTGCAGACGCCCGCGGAGCCTGCGCCGGTCGGCCCGTCAGCGGAAGCGGCCCGGCTGGTCGAGCAGATGACGCCGGCCGAACAGGCGTCGAGCATCGTCATGGGACACATCCCGACGGCGGACCCGGCGAAGCTCGCCGACTACATGGGCACGACAGACCTCGGCGGCTTCATCCTCATGGGGGCGAACGTCCCGAACAGCGAGGCGGAGCTGCGCGCGGTCACAGCCGCACTCGCGTCCAGCGCCGATGTGCCGCCGCTGATCGCCATCGACCAGGAGGGCGGCGACGTCTCCCGGCTGCCGTGGGACGACTTCGCCTCATCGATCGCTCTGAAGGAGCGTCCCGTCGCGCAGACGGCCGCAGCGTTCGCCGCGCGCGCGTCACTCGTGGCCCGCGCGGGGGCGAACGTGAACTTCGGCGTCATCGCCGACACCACCGGCGACGCGTCCTCGTTCATCTACCGGCGCTCCCTGGGCGCCGACCCTGCGAGCGCCGCCGAACGGGTCGCCGCGGCCGTCACCGCGGAGGAGCCGCTTGTCGCCTCGACGGTGAAGCACTTCCCCGGTCACGGGGCGGCGCCCGGTGACTCGCATCAGCTCATCCCGAGCACCGACGAGTCGCTGGCTGAGTGGCGCCGCACCGACGCCCTGCCCTTCGAGGCGGGTGTGGAGGCGGGAGCATCCCTGCTCATGTTCGGGCACCTCGCGTACACGGCCGTCGACGAGGAGCCGGCGTCGCTCTCGTCGCGCTGGCACGAGATCGCCCGCGACGAACTGGGATTCGGTGGGGTCATCGTCACCGACGACCTGGGGATGCTGATCTCCACCGGCTTGCCGCAGTACGCGGACCCCGTCGACAACGCCGTCTCGGCGGTCGCCGCTGGAACCGACCTCGTGCTCATGGTCGTGCACTCGACACCGAGCACGGCCGGGCAGATGGCGACGGGCATCGCCGAGGCGGTCGACGAGGGGACGCTGCCGGCGGACCGTCTTCAGGAGGCGGCGGAGCGCGTCATGACCCTGCGCCTGGAGCTCGCGGCAGCTGGGTCGGGCTGGGCGCCCTGCGCGGAGTGCGAACCGGCGTCCTGACCGAGCCAGGCGTCGAGCATCCGGGAGCGCAGCGTATTGCCTCGCTCCGCGAACTCCCGCTGCCGGCGCACGTACTCCGCCTTGCCGTCCGCCGTCTCGATGCGCACGGGGACGATGCCCCAGTCGGAGAGGTCGTACGGGGCCGCCTCCATGTCGAGCAGACGGATGTCGCGGGCGAGTTCGAATGCGTCCAGCAGCAGTTCGCCCGGTACGAGCGGTCCGAGCTTCATCGCCCACTTGTAGAGGTCCATGCCGGCGTGCAGGCAGCCCGGCTGCTCGAGGACGGGCTGATCGTCGCGGGTGAGGGCCGTGCGATTGCGCGGAACGGCCTCGGGCGTGAAGAACCGGAACGCGTCGAAGTGCGTGCAGCGCAGGTCGTGCGCCTCCACGACGGCATCCGTTTCCGCCTGTCCCAGGCGGAGGGGAGCGGGATGGCGGTGCTCGGCCTCGCGATAGACCATCGCCCACTCGTGCAGCCCGAAGCAGCCGAACTGGCCGGGGCGTGCGGCGGTGCGGCACAGGATCCTCTCGATGAGGCCGGCGAGCGGCGCCTTCTCGCGGGCGAAGCCCGCGGCATCCGGCACGACCGACCCCGGCGCCGACCCCGCCGCGTACCAGCGCCACGCGGCGCGCTCCGGAGCGTCCGTGAGCTCGACGCCTGCGCCCGGATGCCAGCGCCGCAGCTGCGACGGCGAATACGAGTAGTACGTGAACAGGAAGTCCCACACCGGATGCTTCTCGCCCCTGCTCGCGCGCTCGCGATGCGCGGCTGTCAGGGCGTCCGCGCGCGCGTGATGGGCGCGCTCTCGCTCGGACCAGACGCTGCGGTCGAGGGTCGTCATGGCGGGCTCGTCAGTGCAGGATGCCGACGTCGGTGAGCCGTTCGCGCAGCCCCGCGCCGTCGGAGGCGGCGACCCAGGGTGCCGTGTCGTCGGAGTGGTCGTCCGAGGTCGCGCGACCACCGGCGAGCATCGCCTCGGCGGTCGAGAGCTGCCGGATCGCGACGCCGGCGACCGAATCGGGGTGGTCGGTCATGAACTCGGTGTAGATCGCTTCGTCGTGCTGGCCGTCGTCGCCGATGAGCAGCCATTTCACGTTCGGGAACTCCTCCGCGAGGCGCCGCAGATTGCGCAGCTTGTGCTCGCGCCCGCTGCGGAACCAGCGGTCATGAGTCGGGCCCCAGTCGGTGAGCAGCATCGAGCCCTTGGGGAACAGATGCCTGCTCATGAAGCGGCTGAGCGTCGGGGCGACGTTCCACGCCCCGGTCGACAGGTACACCATCGGGGCGCCCGGATGCTGTCGCATCAGCTGCTCGATCAGCACCGCCATGCCAGGGACGGGGATCCTGGCGTGCTCGTCGACGACGAACGAGTTCCACGCCGCGATGAACGGCCGGGGGAGGGCGGTGACCATCACGGTATCGTCGACATCGGAGACCACGCCGAAGCGCACGTCGTCGCCCACGATGAACGCCGTGCCCTCGACGGGCGCCGTGCCCTCGACCGACATGGTGAAGTTCTGCCACCCGGCATCGAGCTCGGCATCGATGACGGCGTCGATCACGCCGCCGCGGTCGGCGACCACCTCGTGGGTGCGACCGGCGATCACGACGCTCACCTTCGCGAAGCCGACCGGGATGCCCACGAAGCTGCGCCAGCCGCGCACGGACTCCGGCTCGCCGTCGCCACCGCGGCGGCGCGGGGGCACGATCAGCACACGCCCGACCAGACGCACCCAGCCGGTGCCGCCGTAGCCGGCGAACGGCAGAACCGTCGCGGTCCGACCGCGGCGGCGGGCCCGGCTCTCGCGCCACACGTGCAGGCGGTGCTCGAGGCGTGCGAACCAGTGGATCCTGGGCTTCTTGGCGGTGTCTTCGGACATCGATCTCAGTCTTTCATGCCCGGCTGGGCGCCCTCGTCACCGGCGGCATCCGTGACGCGCATGTGCCGGGCCTCCCACCTCTCGAGAAGCTTCTTGCCGACGTAGACGAGCAGCACGAAGACGACGATCACGCCGACGAACACGTATCCGGCGAAGTGCACCTGGTCGACGAGTTCGCGGAACCCGCCGGCGGCGAGCGAGGTGACGCTGACGTACGCCGCCGCCCACAGCAGACAGGCAGGGGCCGTCCACGCGAGGAAGCGCCGGTACGAGTAACTGCTCATGCCGACGGTGAGGGGCACGAGGGAATGCAGCACCGGAAGGAAGCGCGAGAGGAAGATCGCCAGGCCGCCGCGACGCTGCAGGTACCGTTCGGCGCGGGCCCAGTGGGCCTCTCCGATCCGTCTGCCCACCCAGGAGCGGCGGATGCGCGGACCGAGCCAGCGCCCCAGCCAGAAGCCGATGCTCTCGCCGATCAGGGCGCCCACCACGACGGCGACGACCATCGCGACGATCTCGACGGGGCCGTCGACACCCATCGACGCGATGATGACGATCGTGTCGCCGGGGACGATCAGGCCGATGAGGATGCTCGTCTCGAGCATGACGGCGAGACCCGCGATGAGGGTGCGGGCGACCGGGTCGACCGCCTGCACGGCATCCAGGATCCACAGCAGGAAGTCGTCCACGCAGTCGAGAATACGCACCCTACGCTGAGACCGTGCCCCGAGACCTGCTGCCCGCCCGCCGAGGTGAAGAGACCATCGATCTGCCGGCCCTGTTCCGCGCGCTCGCCGCCGCGCACGAGGACGTGTTCTGGCTGGATGCCGGTGCAGGAGCCGAAGACGGCTGGAGCATCCTCGGCATCGGAGAGCCGGACCCCGCAGGACCGGGGGATGCGCGGCTCGACGCCGCAGAGGATGCCCATGCCGACGCCGATGCCGGGATGCCGCCGTTCCGGGGCGGATGGGTCGGATGGCTGGACTACGAGAGCGGCGCAGAGCGATTCGGCGCGCCGGCCGCACCGTCGGAAGGGGGCCCGGCCTGGCTGCGGGTCACCGCCGCGGTGGCGGTCGACCACGCGACGAGTTCGGTGTGGGAGCTGGGGGAGAGCGAGACCCTCCGCGGATGGTCGGACCCTTCGACAGACTCAGGGGCCGTCCACTCGATCGCTGAGCCTGTCGAAGCGTCCGTTTTCGAGGCATCCGCCCGGCACACCCCTGCGGAGTACGCCGCACTCGTCGAGCGGTGCCGCGACGCGATCCGCGCCGGCGACGCGTACCAGCTGTGCCTCACGACCCGCTTCACAGTCCCCGGCGCGCACGACGCGGTCGAGACGTATCTGCGCCTGAGGTCGGCGAGCCCCGCCCATCACGGCGGCTTCGTCCGGATCGGCGGCCGTGCGCTTCTCAGCGCGAGCCCGGAGACGTTCCTGCATGCATCGGGGGGCAGCATCCGCACGCGACCCATCAAGGGCACGCGACCTCGCGGAGCGGATGCGGCATCCGATGCGGCGCTCGCCGCCGAACTCGTCGCGAGCCCGAAGGAGCGCGCGGAGAACGTCATGATCGTCGATCTCATGCGCAACGATCTCTCGCAGGTCTGCGAGCCGGGGTCGATCCGCGTGGACGGGCTGTGGGCGATCGAGTCGTACCCGGCCGTGCACCAGCTTGTCAGCACCGTCAGTGGGCGTGCGATCAGCGGTCTCGACGTGCAGACCCTGTGGGATGCCGCCTTCCCGGCCGGCAGCATGACCGGTGCGCCGAAGCTCTCGGCGATGACCCTGCTGCACGGGCTCGAGGAGGCACGACCGCGCGGCGTCTACAGCGGGTGCTTCGGCTACGTCGGCGCGGACGGCGCGATCGATCTCGCGATGGTGATCCGCACCATCCTCCTCACCGCCGATCGTGCGGTCGTCGGTGCCGGCGGCGGCATCACCTGGGGCTCCGTCGCGGACGACGAGGTGGACGAGGTAGCGACCAAGGCGAGGGCGCCGCTGGCTGCGCTGGGGGCGAGTCTTCCCGCGGCCTGGCGGCGCGGGTGATCCGATATCCTGGAAATTCCTGACTTTTCCTGAGATTGGTCGTTCGTTGTCTGAATTCTCCGCCTCCTCCGCCGAGCCCGCCGACGAGTCCACGTCTGCGCACGCCATCCAAGCCAAGTGGCAGAAGTACTGGGCGGAGAACGAGACCTTCCTCACCGGAGGCGAGGACGACCGCCGTCCCCGCAAGTTCGTGCTCGCCATGTTCCCGTACCCCTCGGGCGACCTGCACATGGGGCACGCGGAGAACTACCTGTACTCCGACATCGTGGCGCGCTTCTGGCGCCACCGGGGCCACAACGTGCTGAACCCGATCGGGTGGGACTCGTTCGGCCTGCCCGCCGAGAACGCCGCGATCCGCCGCGGCGCCGACCCGCGCGAGTGGACCTACCAGAACATCGAGCAGCAGAAGACCGGGTTCAAGGCGTACGGCGTCTCGTTCGACTGGACCCGTGAGCTGCACACCTCCGACCCCGAGTACTACCACTGGAACCAGTGGCTGTTCCTGCAGCTGCACGAACGCGGCCTCGCCTACCGCAAGAAGAGCCCCGTCAACTGGTGCCCGAACGATCAGACCGTGCTCGCGAACGAGCAGGTCGTCGACGGCCGCTGCGAGCGCTGCGGCGCCGAGGTCGTCAAGAAGAAGCTGACCCAGTGGTACTTCAGGATCACCGACTACGCCGACCGGCTGCTCGACGACCTGAACCAGCTCGAGGGCCGCTGGCCGCACAAGGTGCTGCAGATGCAGCGCAACTGGATCGGCCGCTCCATCGGCGCCGACGTGGACTTCCGCATCGAGGGTCGCGACGAGCCCGTGACCGTGTTCACGACGCGCCCTGACACGCTGCACGGCGCGACCTTCTTCGTCGTCGCCCCCGACTCCGATCTCGCCGCCGAGATCGCGGCGGATGCCCCCGCCGAGGTGCAGGCCGCTTTCGGCGAGTACCTGGCGACCGTGCAGAAGACCACCGACATCGACCGGCAGTCCACCGACCGCCCGAAGACGGGTGTGTTCCTGGAGCGCTACGCGGTCAACCCTGTGAGCGGCGAGCGGCTGCCGATCTGGGCCGCCGACTACGTGCTGGCCGACTACGGGCACGGCGCCGTCATGGCCGTCCCCGCGCACGACCAGCGCGACCTCGACTTCGCCCGTGCGTTCGACCTGCCCGTCAAGGTCGTCGTCGACACGACGGCCCCGGTCACCGGCGTCATCCCGGTCATCGACGTCGACGAGGACGGCGTTCCGATCGAGCCCGTCGAGGCGCTCGACGCGCAGCACCCCGCATCCACGGGCATCGCGCTGTCCGGCGAGGGACGCATGATCAACTCCGGCGACCTGAACGGTCTGTCCAAGCGCAACGCGATCGCCAGGGCGATCGAGCAGCTGACCGCGGCAGGGACCGGTCGTGCGGCGAAGAACTACCGGCTGCGGGACTGGCTGATCTCGCGTCAGCGCTTCTGGGGCACGCCGATCCCGATGCTGCACCACGATGACGGCACCGTCACGCCGGTGCCCGTCGAGCAGCTTCCGGTCACGTTGCCGGGTGCCGCCGGCCTCGACCTCTCGCCGAAGGGATCGTCGCCGTTGGGCGCCGCCGAGTCATGGGTTCGCACGGTCGATCCCGTCTCCGGTGAGCCGGTGCTGCGCGACCCCGACACGATGGACACGTTCGTCGACAGCTCGTGGTACTTCCTGCGCTTCCTCTCGCCGAACAGCGACCAGTTCGCGTTCGATCCGGCCGAGGCGGCGCGCTGGGCGCCCGTCGACACGTACATCGGCGGTGTCGAGCACGCGATCCTCCACCTGCTGTACGCGCGCTTCATCACCAAGGTCCTCTTCGACATGGGGCTGATCGACTTCACCGAGCCGTTCTCCAGCCTCATCAACCAGGGCATGGTGATCCTGAACGGCGCGAAGATGTCCAAGAGCAAGGGCAACCTCGTGCTCTTCCAGGAAGAGCTCGACAAGTACGGCGCCGATGCGCTGCGCACGGGCCTGGCCTTCGCCGGTCCCGTCGAGGACGACAAGGACTGGGCCGACGTGTCGACCACGGGGGCGCAGAAGTTCCTGTCGCGTGCCCTGCGGCTCAGCCACGAGGTCGCGAGCCCCGTCGACGTCGTCTTCAAGGACGGCGATGCGGCGCTGCGCCGCGGCACGCACCGGCTGCTGGCGGATGCGCCGGGCCTGGTCGAGCAGACGAAGTTCAACGTTCTCGTCGCGCGCCTGATGGAGCTCGTCAACCTCACCCGCAAGACCGTCGACACCGGTGCCGGCGCGGGCGACCCCGCCGTGCGCGAGGCCGTCGAGACGGTCGCCGTGATGCTGGATCTGATCGCTCCGCACACGGCGGAGGAGATGTGGGAGGCGCTCGGTCACGAGCCGTCCGTGGGTCTCGTGACCTGGCGCCAGGCAGACCCCGCTCTGCTCGTGGAGGACACGATCACCGCGGTCGCGCAGGTGAACGGCAAGGTGCGCGCGCAGCTCGAGGTCTCGGCGAAGATCACCGCCGACGAGCTCGAGGCGCTGGCACGCTCCGATGAGCGCGTGATCCGGGCGATCGGCGACAAGGAGATCGTGAAGGTGATCGTCCGAGCGCCGAAGCTTGTGAACTTCGCCGTGAAGGGCTGAGCGAGCCCGGGGCGAATCGCAGCCGTTCATCCTGCACATCCGGCTCGGACGCTCGGGTATCCACGGAACGGGTGCATCCGGCATCCGATGATGCGCACGCGCGTCTAGCGTGGCGGGGTGCCAGCGACTGAACCCGCGCCTGCGCCCCGCGCGCGTCTGCGGTTGAGCATCGGCGCAGCCGTCGTGCTCGGCCTCGTGGTGCTCTCGGGTGCGGTCGGACTCGGCATCATGCGCGGGCAGGCGCAGCCGACGCAGACCGTTCAGGTCGACGCCTCCGACGAGGGAGTCGTGGCCGGCGGAGAGCTGTACGTGCACGTGCTGGGCGAGGTCGCACGTCCCGGCCTCTACGTCCTCGAGCCCGATGCCAGGGTCGTCGACGCCATCGCCGCTGCCGGCGGAACGCTCGACGACGCCGATCTCCAGGCGGTCAACCTCGCGCGACCCCTCAGCGACGGCGAGCAGCTCATCGTCCCGGCGGTGGGCGCCGCCCCGGAAGGAGGCGAGGGCACCCCGGTCGGCGACGGCCTCGTCGATCTGAACAACGCGGATCAGGCGGCGCTGGAGACGCTGCCGAGGATCGGCCCGGCGCTCGCGCAGCGGATCATCGACTGGCGCGAGACGAACGGACGCTTCGCCTCCGTCGATGACCTGCTCGCCGTTCCCGGCATCGGCGAGAAGCTGCTGGCGGGGCTGCGCGACCTGGTGCGGGTGTGACGGGTGGAGTCGTGAACGCCGTGACCGGAGTGCGCGACCTGCGTCTGGTCCCGTTCGCGCTGCTCGTGTGGGGCACGGCGCTCGCGTGCGTCTTCGTGCCGGAGCTCTCCTGGTGGTTGGCCGGTCTTGCGACGGCAGCGGGAATCGGGGTGCTCCTCCTCATGCTCCGCCGGAGCCGTCGCGGGGAGGCCGGCCCGGCGCTACCGGGCCCGGCGCGCCGTGACCGTGCGCGAGGCGGGCTCGCCGTCGTCGTGCTGTTCGGGGCGGCCGCGGCGTCGGTGACCACGGGCCTCGCGGTGCCCCAGCGGGCCGCCGCATCCGATCTCGACGGCCGCGTGGTCGAGGTGATCGCCGAGGTCTCGTCCTCGTCGTCCGTCGGCAGCGACGGGCGGATGTGGTTCGACGTGCAGAGCGTGCGCGCTGGAACGCTCGGTGCGCCGGAGCCCCTCGTCGTGCCGATGCGGGTGGGCGTCGATCCGGCTGCCGGTCTCGATCTCGGCGCTCTGATCCGCGTGACCGGCGACGCCATGGCGACCGATCCGGGGGAGCGGGCCGCCGTCGTCGTGTTCGGCATGCGGGTCGAGATCCTCCGCCCGGCGGAAGGTGCCTTCGGCATCGCGGCGCAGGTCCGCGAGGACTTCGTCGAGCGGGCGAAGCGGCTTCCCGAACCCGGCGCAGGTCTGCTGCCGGGTCTCGCCGTGGGCGACACGAGGGCCGTGAGCGAGGAGCTCAACGCCGCGATGCTCACGAGCGGGCTCAGTCATCTCACCGCGGTGAGCGGGGCGAACTGCGCGATCGTGGTGGGAGCGGTCTTCTGGCTCGTCGGCCTGTGCGGCGGCGGTCGGCGGTTGCGGGTCGTTCTCGCGCTGACCGCGCTGGCCGCTTTCGTCGTGCTCGTCACTCCCGAGCCGAGAGTGGTCCGCGCCTCGGTGATGGCGGCACTGGCGATGCTGACGCTCCTGTGCGGCAGACCGAGCGCGGGCGTCGGCGTGCTGTGCCTGGCCGTGACGGGCATCCTCATCTCCGATCCATGGCTCGCGACGACGCCCGGCTTCGCGCTGTCCGCGGCGGCGACGGCCGCTCTGATCGTCCTCGCCCCGCCGCTCGCGCGAGGGATGTCGCGATGGATGCCGCAACCGCTTGCCCTGGCGATCGGCATCCCCGTCGCAGCCCAGTTGACGTGCGGGCCGATCATCGCGCTGTTCGCGGAGCAGCAGTCCATCATCGGCATCCCCGCGAACCTGCTGGCCGACCCCGCCGCACCCATCGCCACGGTCGTCGGGCTGCTGGCGTGCCTCGCCGCGCCGATTCCGCCGATCGCCGACCTCTTCGCGGCCTCAGCCTGGCTCCCCGCCGCATGGATCGCGACGACGGCGACCGTCTCGGCGGCCGTACCGGGCGGCACGGCGCTGATCGTCCCGGGGATCGGCTCGGCTGTCGTGGTGGCCGTGCTCAGCGCAGCGATCGGGATCGCACTCGCAGGGACGACGCCGTTCGCAGGCGGTCTCGATCGGTGGTCGCGCGTGGCCGCCACGGCGGTCCTCGTGTTCGCCGGCGGTCTGCTCGGTGCGCGGATGCTGGTGACCGGACCGCTCGTCACGGCAACGGTGCCCGAGGACTGGACGATCGCGGCGTGCGATGTCGGGCAGGGCGACGCGCTGGTCGTGCGCTCGGAGGGCCGCATCGCGCTGATCGACACCGGCATGGAGCCCGAGCCGCTCCTGAGCTGTCTGGCGGCTCTGGGAGTGGACCGGATCGACCTGCTCGTCCTCACCCATTTCGACGCGGATCACGTCGGTGCGGCCGGGGCGATCGTGGGCCGCGCCGGCATCGTCCTGCACGGCCCGGTGCAGGAAGTCGGCGAGCAACGTCTGCTCGCGCAGTTCCGGGAGGCCGGTGCGGAGGTCGTCGAGGCATCTGCCGGCATGCACGGGTCGCTGGGCTCGGCGCGATGGCGGGTGCTGTGGCCGCAGAAGGACTCGGCGGCGTTCCCGGCCGGCAACGACGCCAGCCTCGTCCTGGACTTCGAGGGCGGCGGTGTTCCGCGCTCGCTCCTCCTCGGCGACCTGTCCGAGACGCCGCAGCGCATGCTCTCCACCCGGCTGCGCACCACCTACGCGGTCGTGAAGGTCGCCCATCACGGGAGCGCCGATCAGGACCCTGCGCTGTACGCGCGCATCAGCCCCGCCGTCGCGATCTTCAGCGCGGGCGCCGACAACGACTACGGGCATCCGCGCGATGAGACCATCGCGATCACGGAGGGCACTGGCGCAGTCACTCTTCGCACCGACCGTCAGGGGCGCATCCTCATCGGACTCGACGGCGACCAGCTCGCCGTCTGGACCGAGCGCGAAGACAGCCCCGCCGAGACCGCCGATGTCGATCACCCCGAGTAGGCTCGGATCATGGCCGCTCCTCGTTCTTCAGCCCGTGGTGGCACAGCCCGCGGCGGAGCGAAGGCGACCAGGATTCCGCAGATCTCCTGGCGCGAACCGCGTCCGGCACCGGTCGCGCTCGTCTCGGGTCCTGAAGAGGTCTGCGCCGAACGGGCGATCGCCGGCATCCGCGACTACCTGCGCGCCGAGGATCCGGCGCTCGAGGTGAGCGACGTCCGCGCCGACGACTACGCGCCCGGCACGCTCCTCTCGCTGACGTCTCCGTCGCTGTTCGGCGAGCCGCGCCTGGTCCGCGTGTCCGGTGTCGAGAAATGCAACGACGCGTTCATCCAGGAGGCCGTGGCCTACCTCGATCATCCGCAGGAGGGGGCGACCGTCATCCTCCGCCACACCGGGGCGAGTGTGCGCGGCAAGAAGCTGCTCGACGCACTCCGTGCCGGATCGGGCGACGGCATCGAGATCGCCTGCCCGACGATCAAGCGCGACAGCGACCGAGTCGACTTCGCTTCAGGGGAGTTCGCCGCGGCGCGGCGCCGGATCGCGCCCAACGCGCTGCGCGCCCTGGTCTCGGCTTTCGCCGACGACCTCACCGAGCTCGCCTCGGCCTGCCAGCAGCTCATCCGAGACGTCGACGGCGACATCTCCGAAGAGACGGTCACCCGCTACTACGGCGGGCGCGTCGAGGTCTCCGCCTTCGTCGTCGCCGACACCGCGATCGCGGGGCGGTACGGGGAGGCGCTGATCGCGCTGCGGCATGCGCTCGACTCCGGCGCCGATCCCGTGCCCATGGTGGCGGCCTTCGCGATGAAGCTGCGCACCATGGCCAGGGTCGCCGGCCACCGCGAGCCCAGTCGCAGCCTTGCGCAGCGCCTCGGTATGAAGGACTGGCAGGTCGATCGCGCCCGGCGCGACCTCAGCGGCTGGAACGAGCGATCCCTGGGACTGGCGATCCAGGCGACCGCACGAGCCGATGCCGAGGTCAAGGGTGCCGCCCGCGACCCGATCTTCGCACTCGAGCGCATGGTCACCGTCATCGCGACCCGGGCGCCGTTCGGCGAACAGGCATAGGCTCCGCTCGTAGGCTGGGAGCATGAGACTCCTGCTCATCCGTCATGGCCAGACCCCCAGCAACGTCGCCGGCGCGCTCGACACGGCGCGGCCCGGCGCCCCGCTGACCGCGCTCGGTCGTGCGCAGGCCGCCGCGATCCCCACCGTGCTCGCGGCGGAGTCGCTCGACGCGGTCTACGCGTCGCCGCTGATCCGCACCCAGCTCACGGGTCGCCCGCTCGCCGACGTCCGCGAACTCGACATCGTCGTCCGGGAGGGGCTGGAGGAGATCTCGGCCGGAGACTACGAGATGCACACGGACGCGGACGCCGTCCAGGCGTACGTCGAGGCCGGATGGCGCTGGGTGAACGGCGACCTCGATCACGCCATCGCCGGCGGCGAGAGCGGTCACGACTTCTTCGACCGATACGACGCGGCGATCGCCGAGATCGCACGGTGGCACGAATCCGCCGTCGTCGTGAGCCACGGCGCGGCGATCCGCGTGTGGGCCGCGACCCGCTCGGTGAACATCCCGTCGGCCGAGGCCGCACGACGCCGCCTGCAGAACACCGGCATGTGCGTGCTCGAAGGCGACCCCGAGGGCGGCTGGCTGCTCGAGGACTGGCGCGAGGAGCCCCTCGGGGGCACGGACCTGGAGGACAGGCTCGCGCACGATGTCACCGGGGAGCCCGAGGACGCCGAAGAGGTGATCGCCGAGGGGCGCTGACACGATACGACGAAGGCCCGCCCCGCGAACGGGACGGGCCTTCGTGAAACCGAGCGGCTCAGAGAGCGGCGACCTGCTTGGCGATCGACGACTTGCGGTTCGCAGCCTGGTTCTCGTGGATGACGCCCTTGCTGACGGCCTTGTCGAGCTTCTTCGAGGTGACCTTCAGCGAAGCTTCGGCAGCGGCCTTGTCGCCCTTGGCGATGGCCTCGCGGGTGCTGCGGACGAGGGTCTTGAGCTCGGACTTCACAGCCTTGTTGCGGATGCGAGCCTTCTCGTTGGTCTTGTTGCGCTTGATCTGCGACTTGATGTTTGCCACGCGTGACGCTTTCGTTCAGTGATTGATGGGAAGTGCCGTGAGCAGGAAGAGGGCTGCCTCCGGCGGTCGTGAGGGACGAACCCACACGCAAGCCAAGAATCGAGTCTACCAGGTCTGGCAGGAATCCATTGCGCGTCGCTCCCGCGCGGGGGTGCGGATGCGCCGAGGACGACCTGCACGTGCTCATCGTGAGCTACACGGTCTTCGTGGTCGCGGCATCCCTCATCGCCGGGTCGATCTCGGATCGCACCGGCAGGCGCAAGCCGATCGTCATCATCGCGGCGCTCGTCCAGGCGCTGTCGGCTGTGCTGATCCTCATGTCGCCCACCTTCGTCGGGACGGCCATCGCCGCGGCGGTCATGGGCGTCGGATACGGCGCGTACATGGCGGTCAGGATGGCGCTAGCGACGGATCTGCTTCCGCGTCCGGAGCACCACGCCCGCGACCTCGGGGTCGTGAACGTCGCAGCGAACCTCGGTCAGCTGCTCGGGCCGCTCCTCGGGGCGGGTCTGGTGGCCCTGGTCGGTGGATTCTGGCTGCTGTTCCTGGTCGCCGGCATCCTCTCGGTGCTCGGGGGCGGTCATGACGATCGCCGTGCGGGCTCCTGTGATGCCTCGCTCCGATGCAGCGTCGCGATCGCCACGTCCAGCAGGGCGTTGAAGACGCGCGGCCGCATGGCGGTGACCAGGTGCGAGGTGCGCGGCACCACGATGAGTTCGGAGTGCGGGGTGAGCCTGCGGAACAGGCGCTCCTGCATCCGCAGCTGATCGAACTGGCCGTTGATCCACCACACCGGCATCGTGAGCCGGGTGAGGTCAGCGGCGAGGTCCAGGGCCCCCAGGCTCGCGAGGGCTGCGTCCTGCGTGTCGAGCGCGTAACCACCGGCGGCGAAGTCCGGTCGCGTCTCCTCGGGAATCGTCGCTGCGAGCACGCGTTCGGTCAGCCACATGCCCCGGTCGGGCAGGGCGTCGAAGGCTCGCGCGAGCGTCCGGTACGTGGCGAGCCCTGCACCGCGGGGGAACGCCGTGCACGACGCGCCGATGAACGCGGACACCGGGGGAGCGGCCTCCGAGCCGGCGTACGCGACGGACACCAGGCCGCCCATGGAGTGCCCGGCCAGCAGCACCGGCCCGCGGCTCGCGGCTTCTTGCACGGCCTCGTCGATCGTCGCGAACGCGGCCTCGAGGGTGAACGTCTCATCCATGCGCGACCCGTGCCCGGGCAGATCGACGGCGACGGCGGGCACGTCGCGCCCGGCGAGGTGCTCCATCTGCGCGCGCCACATCGTGCGCGAGGTGCGGATGCCGTGAACGAGGACGACCTGGACGTTCATGGTCACAGCATACGAAGAAGCGGGGCCGGTGGATGAACCACCGACCCCGCTCATTTCGACAGGCTCAATGTCCCGTCAGAGAATCACTTCTCCCAGCCCACGTTCTCCACCGGCTGGACGCCGAAGCCGTCCAGGCCCACGTAGGGCTCAGGGGTGAGGTTCGCAAGACCGGTCTTGACAGCCGAGATCGACGGACCGTTGTAGAGCGGGATGAGGCCCCACTCCTGGAAGATCTCGGCCTCGAGCTTCATGGCCGCAGCCGTCTGCTCCTCAGCGGTCGGCAGGGACTCGACCTCGTCGTGGATGCGCTGATCGGTCTCCTCGTTCTGGACGCCCGAGAGGTTCAGGCCCATGTCCATGCAGTACAGCTGGCAGAACCAGGCCGCACCGAACGGGTCGGAGGAGGTGAAGCGCAGCGACGAGACGTCCCAGTTCTTCGAGGTGTAGTCAGCCGAGAAGTCGGTCGACGGACGGACGTCGATCTGGAAGTCGATGCCGACCTCCTTCATCTGCTGCTGCAGCGCCTTGGCAAGAGCCTCAGCGGTCGCGTCATCGCTCCAGACGGGGTAGACGACCGAGAGCTTCTCGCCGTCCTTCTCGCGGATGCCGTCTTCGCCCTCGGTCCAGCCGGCCTCGTCGAGGAGAGCCTTCGCGTCGTCCGGGTTGTACTCCCAGCCGGCCTCAGCCAGTGCGTTGGAGTAGCCGGGCTGGAACGGGAACAGCGTCAGGGATCCTGCCGGCTCCTCCTCGTAGTCCAGGCCGTTCCAGGCGATCTGCTTCTGCTGGTCGATGTTGATGGCCTTGAAGAACGCCTCGCGGACCTTGACGTCCGAGAACTGCGGCTTCTCCGCGTCGACCTGGATCAGCGTGTTCGCCGTCTGGGTCGAGCGGTAGATGGTGATGTCCTCCATGTCCTTGACCTGCTCGAGGCGGTCCTTGGTGCTCACACCGACCATGTCGATCTCGTCGGCCTTGAAGGCGTTGATCGAGGCCGAGGCCTCCATGCCCTGGAAGGAGACCTTGTCGAGCAGCGGCTCGTTGCCCCACCACTCCTCGTTCGGGACGAACGAGATGTACTCGGAGTTGGCGTCGAACTCGTCGACCTTGTACGGGCCGGCGCCCCACTCGGGGTGCGGGTTGTCGATCATGGCCGTGTTGAAGGTCTCGGGGTCGGCCAGTGCCGGGTGGATGATGCCCGTGAGGAACGGCATCTCCGGCCAGGCGAACTCGCCGTCGAACTTCACGATCGCGGTCTTGGCGCTGTCGCCCTGCTCGACCGAGGTGATGGCCTTGTAGCCGTCGGTCGCGTTCGGGTTGAACTCCTCGTTCGTGCCGTTGTTGGCCTTCCAGGTCGCCTCGATGGCGGTCCAGTCCATGTCGGTGCCGTCGTTCCAGTGCGCGTCATCCGTGAAGGTGAACGTGATCTGGGTGTTGCCGTCGACCGTGTCGATCTTCCACTCGTCGAGGTACGCGTCGTTCTTGTACGGCGTGCCGTCGTCCTCCTGCAGGAGGATCTGCGGCATGTACCACGCGGCGACGCGGGCCGTGTCAGCGGAAGCGTCTCCGTTGAACGCGTTCAGCTGCTCCGGGATCTCGTTGATCGGGAAGCGGACTTCTCCGCCCGTCTGCAGGTTCTCGCGGGGCTGCGGGTTGTAGTCGGCGAATGCGGTCTCGGTCGGCTCGTTGCCGCCGTCGCCGCTGCCGCCGTCGTTACCGGACGACGCACAGCCCGCGAGGGCAAGTGCGAGGGCTCCGCTGAATGCGATCGCCCCCATCAGCTTGTGCTGCTTCATGGTGCTCCTTTCGCCTTTCGGCGTGTCATATTGCGAGAATAGTTCGCACCGTGGCGGAATTCGCCTGCTCGGAGTGAATGGCGCCTAACTGTTATCGGACGGTGACCCTCTGTTACCGGCCGTTAACAGAGCGTCACCGGCCGACGGGTTCGGCCTGCATCGTCTCCGGGTTGAAGATCAGTCGTTCGCGCCCGCGCTCGATGTCGGGATCGGGCACCGGGATGGCCGAGAGCAGCGCCTTCGTGTAGGGATGCTTCGGGTTCTCGAAGATCTCGTCCACGTCGCCGTGCTCGACGAAATCGCCGAGGTACATCACCGCGACGCGATCGGCGATGTGCCTGATCACGGACAGGTCGTGCGCGACGAACAGGTACGACAGGCCCAGCTTCACCTTCAGCTCGTCGAGCAGGTTGATGACGCCGGCCTGGATCGACACGTCCAGCGCCGAGACGGGCTCATCGAGCACGATGATCTTCGGGTTCGTGGACAGGGCGCGGGCGATGCCGATGCGCTGGCGCTGACCGCCGGAGAACGCCCCGGGGAACCGGTCGATGTGGGCGGGGTTGAGACCGACGAGATCCATGAGCTCCCGGACGCGCCGGTGCACCTCGTCCTTGGGCGTGCCGATGGCGTGCAGCGGCTCGGCGATGACATCGGCGACGGTCATGCGCGGATCGAGAGCGCCCATCGGGTCCTGGAAGACGATCTGGATGTCGCGGCGGACCTGGCGCTCCACCTTGCGGCTGGTGATGTCGTTGACGCTCGTGCCGTTGATGATGATGTCGCCGCCGTCCTGCTTGACAAGATCCATGATCTGCAGCAGCGTCGTCGTCTTGCCCGAGCCGGATTCGCCGACGATCGCCATCGTCTCGCCCTCGCGCACGTCGAAGGTGACGTTCTTGACCGCGTGCACCTCGCCGACCTTGCGCTTGAGGAACGCGCCCTTCAGAAGCGGGAAGGTCTTGTTGAGGTTCCGGACGTCGAGGGTCACAGGGCGCTGCTCGCGGGGCGTGCGCGTCAGGTCGCTCTCCGGTGCCTCGTGCACGGGATAGACCGGGAGTCCGCCGATCATCCCGCCGTCCGAGATCTCATCCGCGCGGATGCAGGCGGCCCGGTGCGGTGCGCCGGTGCCGGTGGCGACGTCGACGAGGTCGGGTTCGCGCGTGCGACACGCGTCGATCGCGATCGGGCAGCGGTCGGCGAACGGGCAGGCGTCGGGCAGATCGATCAGCAGCGGCGGGTTGCCCTTGATGGGGACCAGCGGCTCCTTCTCGGCCTTGTCGACGCGCGGGATCGCTCCGAGGAGGCCGATGGAATACGGCATCCGCGTGTGGTGGAACAGCTCGCCCACGGGCGCGTGCTCGATGGGCTTTCCCGCGTACATGACCATGACGTCGTCGGCCATGCGCGCGACGACGCCCATGTCGTGGGTGATCATGATGGTCGCGGCGCCCGTCTCCTGCTGCGCCTTCTCGATCAGGTCGAGGATCTGCGCCTGGATCGTGACGTCGAGCGCGGTGGTCGGCTCGTCGGCGATGATCAGCTTCGGGTTGTTCGCCATCGCGATGGCGATGACGACGCGCTGACGCATGCCGCCGGAGAACTCGTGCGGGAAGCCCTTCATGCGCTTCTCCGGCTGCGAGATCCCGACGAGTGTCAGCAGCTCGATCGCGCGGTCCCACGCCTGCTTCTTGGTGAGGCCGCGGTGCACCGTGAGCGCCTCGATCAGCTGGTCGCCGATCGTGAACACCGGGGTCAGCGAGGTCAGCGGGTCCTGGAAGATCATCGCGAGACCATTGCCGCGGATCACCGACATCTGCTTGTCGGACTTGCCCAGAAGCTCCTGGCCGTCGTAGATGATCGAACCGGTGACCTTGGCGTTCTCGTCGAGCAGGCCCATGATCGCCAGCGACGTGACGGACTTGCCGGAGCCGGACTCGCCGACGATGCCGAGGGTCTTGCCCTCATCCAGGTCGAACGAGACGCCGCGCACGGCATCCACGCGCCCGGCCTCGGAGGCGAAACTGACCTTGAGGTCGCGAACGGAGATGATGGCGCTCATGCGCGGCCTCCTGCAGCAGAGGTGGGATCGAGGGCGTCGCGCAGACCGTCCGAGACGAGTGCCATCGAGACGGTCAGCAGCGTGAGCGCCGCGGCGGGGAAGTAGAACAGCCACGGCGCGCTGGTGATCGTGTTCGCGCCGGAGCCGATGAGCGATCCCAGCGACACGTCGGGGATCTTCACGCCGAAGCCGATGAACGACAGGCCGGTCTCGGCCATCACGGCTCCGACGATGCCGAGCGTGAAGTTGATCACGAGCAGCGAACCGATGTTCGGGATGAGGTGGCGCAGCACGATCCGGAAGCCGCCGACGCCCATGTAGCGCGAGGCGTGCACGTACTCGCGCTCGCGCAGCGACAGGGCGGTGGTCCAGACGACGCGGGCGGGGAAGTACCAGCCCGTCACGAAGATCATGATCAGTGCGATCACGCGCCAGTCGCCGCCGGAGCGGTTCGACAGCAGCGACAGGATCAGGAAGCTGGGGACGACCATCATGAAGTGGATCACCAGCAGCGTGAGCTTCTCGGTGCGCCCGCCGAAGTAGGCGGCGGCGGTTCCGATGATGGCCGACAGGATCGTCGTTCCCAGCGACACGGACACGGCGATCATGAGCGAGCGCTGCAGGCCGATGGCTACCTGGGCGAAGGTGTCGTTGCCGGATGCCGTCGTGCCGAACCAGTGGTCGGCGGAGGGGCCGGTGCCAAGGTTCAGGAAGTCGAGCTCGATGTGGTCGTATCGGGCGATCAGCGGTCCGACGATGGCGAACAGCACGAGCAGCACGAAGATGATGATGCCGCCGACGGCCGGCTTGTTGCGCATGAAGCGGCGGGTGTAGAGGGTCCACTTCGACATCGGCTTCCGGCCGGAGCCCTTGTCGGCGACAGGTTCGGCGGGGGAGGTGACGGTGGGGTCGATCATTTCAGTCATGCTCAGCTCACCCTCACTCGCGGGTCGAGGACCACGACGATGATGTCGGACAGGATCGCGCCGATCGCCACCATGACGGCGCTGAAGGCCGCGACCGCGACGACACCGTTGATGTCGCTTTTGACGATGGTCTCGATGAAGTACTTGCCCATTCCGTTCCAGGCGAAGATCGTCTCGGTCAGGATCGCGCCGGTGAAGATGCCGGGGATGCTGAAGGCGACCTGCGTCGCGACCGGGATGAGCGAGGTGCGCAGCGCGTGCTTGCGGATCGCCTGCTGCTTGGTCAGGCCCTTGGCGCGTGCCGTGCGGACGTAATCGGCGTTGATGTTGTCCAGGAGCAGCGTGCGCTGGAGGAAGTGGGTTCCCGCGTAGCCCGTGATGACCAGGGCGATCGTGGGCAGGGTCACGTGCTGCAGTTTGTCGATGAGGACGGGGAAGAACCCTTCGACACCCTTGCTCGCCGCCCCGGTGACGAAGAAGATCCGGGCGCCGAACAGGTCGTTGATCGCGATGGCGAGAAGGACCAGGCCGAGGGCTGCGACGATGACGTTGATGTTCATCGTGATGATCGAGGTCGCCTGGCCGATGCGGTCGGCGAGTTTGTACTGACGCGATGCGGTGTACACGCCGAGCGCGATGCCCAGCACGGTCATGATCACCGTTGCGCCGAGAACCAGCTCCGCGCTCACCCACATGCGGTAGGCGATCTGCTCGTTGACCGATCCGCCTGTCGGGCTGACACCCCAGTCCCAGCGGAACAGGATGGAGCTGAACCAGTTCCACCACCGCTCCCAGATCGGCACGGTGTCGCTGAGGTTGCGCGGCTCGAGGAGGTTGACGATCTGCTCTTCACTGAGCGGAGGGCGTCGACCGACGAAGTTGTTCCGGGGGTTCAGAAAGCCCCACGCAAGGAAGAACGTGATGTTGGTCGCCACCACGATCATCAGCAGCCAGCCGAGGAAACGGCGCAGGAGATACTTGATCAAGGTGTTGTCTTTCTCTTTGCAGGCGCGCTCGGGATCGGCCGACGCAACGCAGAGTCGGATGTATTCAAACATCTCTGGCTCTCATGTGCGACCGATCCGGACAGCGTCTGGTACGGAGTCGGGTTGCAACTGACACTCGGTGTCGCCGATCTGTACAGGGCAACCTCGCGAGACTATCACCGGTCATAGCGAATCGAGCATTAGGTGCGCCTGACCGTAGACTGCTGGAGACATGTCACCACGCGCCCTCACCCCGCTCTCGCCTGCCGCAACGCCGCCGGCGCAGATCCGGAACTTCTGCATCATCGCCCACATCGACCACGGCAAGTCGACTCTCGCCGACCGCATGCTGCAGATCACCGGTGTCGTCTCCGACCGCGACATGCGGGCGCAGTACCTCGACCGCATGGACATCGAGCGCGAGCGGGGCATCACGATCAAGAGCCAGGCCGTCCGGATGCCGTGGGACGTCGACGGCGGGACCTACGCCCTGAACATGATCGACACCCCGGGACACGTCGACTTCACGTACGAGGTGTCGCGCTCGCTCGCGGCGTGCGAGGGCGCGATCCTGCTCGTCGACGCCGCTCAGGGCATCGAGGCCCAGACCCTGGCGAACCTCTATCTGGCGCTCGAGAACGATCTGCACATCATCCCCGTGCTCAACAAGATCGATCTGCCTGCAGCCGACCCCGACCGCTTCGCGAAGGAGCTCGCCGACCTCATCGGCGGCGACCCCGACGACGTGCTGCGCGTATCCGGTAAGACCGGTGTCGGCGTCGAGGAGCTCCTCGACCGCATCGTCGCCGACGTCCCGGCTCCCGTCGGGGATGCCGAAGCGCCGGCCCGGGCGATGATCTTCGACTCGGTGTACGACGCGTACCGCGGCGTCGTCACCTACGTGCGCATGGTTGATGGGAAGCTCGAGCCGCGCGAGCGCATCCAGATGATGTCGACCCACGCCAACCACGAGCTCCTCGAGATCGGCGTGTCGAGCCCGGAGCCGATCCCGTCGAAGGGGCTCGGCGTCGGTGAGGTGGGCTACCTCATCACCGGTGTGAAGGACGTGCGCCAGTCGAAGGTCGGCGACACTGTCACGACGAGCCGGGACGGCGCGACGCAGGCGCTGGCGGGCTACACCGATCCCAAGCCCATGGTCTTCTCCGGCATCTACCCGATCGACGGCAGCGACTACGCCGAGCTGCGCGAGGCGCTCGACAAGCTGAAGCTGTCCGATGCTTCCCTGCAGTACGAGCCGGAGACCTCCGTCGCCCTCGGCTTCGGCTTCCGATGCGGGTTCCTGGGGCTCCTGCACCTCGAGATCATCACCGAGCGGCTCAGCCGCGAGTTCGGGCTCGACCTCATCACGACGGCTCCGAGCGTGATCTACGAGGTGACCACCGACACCGGCGACACGGTCATGGTCACGAACCCGAGCGAGTACCCGGACGGGCGTGTGGCATCGGTCGCCGAGCCCATGGTGAAGACGGCGATCCTGCTGCCCAAGGACTACGTGGGCACCGTGATGGAGCTGTGCCAGTCGCGCCGCGGATCGCTGCTGGGCATGGAGTACTTCTCGGAGGAGCGCGTCGAGCTGCGGTACATGATGCCGCTCGGCGAGATCGTGTTCGACTTCTTCGATCACCTGAAGTCCAAGACGCAGGGGTATGCGAGCCTCGACTACGAGCCCGCCGGGCAGCAGACCGCCGACCTCGTCAAGGTCGACATCCTGCTGCAGGGCGACAAGGTCGATGCGTTCAGCGCGATCGTGCACCGCGACAAGGCCTACTCCTACGGGACGCTCATGACGGAGCGCCTGCGCAAGCTCATCCCCAGGCAGAACTTCGAGGTCCCCATCCAGGCCGCCATCGGCGCGCGGATCATCGCCCGCGAGACCATCCGCGCACTGCGCAAGGACGTGCTCGCCAAGTGCTACGGCGGTGACATCAGCCGCAAGCGCAAGCTGCTCGAGAAGCAGAAGGAGGGCAAGAAGCGCATGAAGATGGTCGGCCGCGTCGAGGTCCCTCAGGAAGCGTTCATCGCGGCGCTCTCCGGCGACGTCGACGGCAAGGACAAGAAGTAGCAGGACGTGCCCCGTCCGGGGCATCGTTCAGGTAACGGAAGTAATCTGGATCTCATGCGGCGCGGAACTTTCCGAGACGACACGGTCGACTATGCGGCGGTCGGGGCGACGCACGCGCCCGATCTCATGCAGTATCCGCCGGAGCGCAGCGTCCCCGCCGAGGAGACCTGGCGGCTGGGCAGCGGCGAGGAGCGGTTCCGCACAGCCGGAGACGCCCTGCTGTCGTGGACGGCGCAGCGCGCCGCAGGTCTGAGCGTCGAGGACGTGCGCCCGGCATCCGGCCCCGCGTACGCAGGAGTGAGCTTCGACGCCGACGGCAATCCGGTCGCGCCGAGCAAGCGCGAGGTCGAGCAGCGCTTCGACGCGGAGGGCACGCCCTTCGCCGGACCCGGCATGACGCTGCGGCTGCGCGGACGCGTGGCCCGCATGCGTGCGGATGCCGAACTGCGCGTGATCTCGGTCACCGAGGAGGCGCGCCGGATCGGCCTCGTGCTCGGCACCATGGGCGGCTCCGTCGTCAGCGGCGAGGAACTCTTCGACATCGAGTGGCGCGACGACGACTCGGTCTGGTTCACCGTGCGTGCGTTCGATGCGCCCAACTCCGTGCTGTACCGGATGGTTCCCGGCCTGCTCAGGCGGCGTCGCAAGGAGCTGTTCGCCCGGTACCTGCGGGCGATCTCACCGCTGTACACCACGCCTCTGTGATGGCGGGACCACTGCCGATCGGCGATCCAGCCCCCCGCGACGGTGCGCTCCCCGCAGATCTCCCCATCGATCGGGATACGCCGTTCTCGGCATACCTCCACGTTCCGTTCTGCCGCGTGCGCTGCGGCTACTGCGACTTCAACACCTACACGTCGGGGGAACTGCGCGGAGCACGTCAGGACGAGTACGCCAACACACTGATCAGGGAGATCGCGCTGGCCGGGCGGGTGCTCGGCGACGCCGGCGCCCTGCGCCCGATGGACACGGTGTTCTTCGGCGGCGGTACGCCGACGCTCCTGCCGCCGGGCGACCTGGCGCGGATGCTGGATGCCGCCGTATCGGCATTCGGCATCACTGACGGCGCCGAGGTCACGGTCGAGGCGAATCCGGACACGGTGACGCCCGAGGTCGCCCGCACCCTTGCGGATGCTGGCGTGACACGGCTCTCGGTCGGCATGCAGTCGGCCGTGCCGCACGTGCTCGCAGCGCTCGATCGCACGCACCGCCCGGAGAACGTGCGGACGGCGGTCGACGCCGCGCGGGAGGCGGGCCTCGCCGTGAGCGTCGACCTCATCTACGGTGCCCCCGGCGAATCGCTCGCCGACTGGGAGGCCTCTCTGGACGCCGCGACCGCACTCGAGTCCGATCATGTCTCGGCCTACGCGCTGATCATCGAGGACGGCACCAAGCTCGCCAGGCAGATCCGTCGCGGCGAGGTGCCGGCCCCGGACGACGACGTTCAGGCAGACATGTACGAGCTCGCCGATGAGCGTCTCGCGGCAGCAGGTTTCGACTGGTACGAGGTGAGCAACTGGGCCAGGGGCGACGACCAGCGCTCGCGCCACAATCTCGCGTACTGGCGGGGCAGCGACTGGTGGGGCTTCGGGCCGGGTGCGCACAGCCACGTCGCGGGGCTCCGCTGGTGGAATGTGAAGCACCCGGCGGCGTACGCGCAGCGGCTCGCGGCATCCGAATCGCCCGCGGCGGGCACCGAGCGTCCCGACCGTGAGGCACACCTGCTCGAGCGGGTGCTGCTGGAGACGCGCCTGGCGGACGGCATGGCGATCGTCGATCTTCCTGAGGCGACGCGCCCGAGGGTCGCAGGTCTGATCGCTGACGGCCTGGTGGATGCTGGAGCCGCGATCCGCGGCCGCGTCAGACTGACCCTGAAGGGGCGTCTTCTGGCCGACGCGGTGGTGCGCGAGCTGACCGATTAGCTCAGCGAGTAGAATTGGCACTCTGAGTATTCGAGTGCCAGAGAGGAGCGCATGATGGTCTCAGAACGTGGACTTCAAGTGCTCCGCGCGATCGTGCAGGACTACGTCGAGACGCACGAGCCCGTCGGCAGCAAGTCGATCGTAGACCGACACTCCTTCGGCGTCTCAGCCGCGACGATCCGCAACGACATGGCGCTCCTCGAGGACGAGGAGCTCATCACGGCGCCGCACACCTCATCGGGCCGGGTGCCGACGGACAAGGGCTACCGGGTCTTCGTCAACCATCTCGCGCAGCTGCGTCCGCTCTCGGGCGCGCAGCGCACCGCGATCGAGTCGTTCCTCACGGACCCGGCAGACCTCGACGACCTCATGGCGCGGACCGTGCGCGTGCTGACGCAGCTGACCGGCCAGGTCGCCCTCGCGCAGTACCCGTCGTTCGCCCGTGCGCATCTGACGCACATCGAACTCGTCTCGCTCGCTCCCAACAGGCTGCTCGTCGTGCTCGTGACGGACGCGGGCGGGGTCTCGCAGCGCATCGCCGTGCTGCCCGCCGATCTCGACGAGTCCGACGTCGCCGTGCTGCGGGCGCGGCTTTCGGCTCAGTTGATGGGGCAGACCGTGCGGGAGGCGACCGACCGCGTCCAGACGCTCGGCGAGGGATCCGAGGGAACACGCGTGGATCAGGCGATCAGGCTGCTCGCCGGGATCATCGGCGAGGAGATCGCGGAGTTCCGCCAGGAGCGGCTCGTGATGGCGGGGGCGGCGACACTCGCCCGGCGCGAACAGGACTTCCGCGGCAGCATCCATCCTCTGCTCGAAGCGATCGAGGAGCAGGTGACGCTGCTGCGGCTGATGAGCGAGATGATCACGGACGAGCAGGGCCTCGCGGCGAGCATCGGCACCGAGAACGAGGCGTTCGGGCTGCCGGAGGCGTCGATCGTCGCGAGCAACTACCTGACGCCGGGCGGGACGGCGCGCGTCGGCGTGATGGGCCCGACCCGCATGGACTATCCGAGTAACCTCGCGGCGGCGCGGGCCGTGGCCCGCTACCTGTCCAGGCTGCTCGATGAGGACGAGGCCGGCCGCTGAGCGGCTCGGCCGGAAGCACGCACACGCAGGAAGGTGATTGTGGCGGACCACTACGAGGTCCTCGGGGTGTCGCGAGACGCGTCGACGGATGAGATCAAGAAGGCCTACCGGAAGCTGGCGCGTCAGCTGCACCCGGATGTGAACCCGGGTGAGGATGCTGCGGAGCGGTTCAAGCTCGTCACGCACGCGTACGACGTGCTCGGCGACGAGGACTCCCGTCGCCGCTACGACATGGGCGGCGGGGACGGTGCCGGAGGAGACTTCGGTGGCTTCGGCGGCTTCGGCGACATCTTCGAGACGTTCTTCGGAGCGGCTCAGGGCGGCGGACGCGGCGGGCGGCCCCGGTCGCGCAGGGAGCGGGGCCAGGACGCCCTGGTGCGCGTGACCCTCGACCTCGGCGACGTCGTCTTCGGCGCCCACCGCGAGATCGAGGTCGACACCGCCGTGCTGTGCGAGACGTGCCAGGGATCGTGCACGCAGCCGGGCACGTCACCCGTCACCTGCGATATCTGCCACGGTACGGGCCACGTCCAGCGCCAGGTGCGCAGCCTGCTCGGCAACGTCGTCACCTCGCAGCCGTGTGGCAGCTGCCAGGGCTACGGCACCGTCATCCCGCATCCGTGCGCGACGTGCAACGGCCAGGGACGCGTGCGCTCGCGCCGCACGGTGTCGCTCGACATCCCCGCCGGTGTCGAGACCGGGCTGCGGCTGCAGCTGCCAGGCTCCGGCGAGGTCGGACAGGCCGGCGGACCGAACGGCGACCTGTACGTCGAGGTGACCGTCTCGCCGCACGCCGCGTTCAGCCGCGACGGCGACGACCTCCTCGCGACGCTGGAGGTCTCGATGGCCGACGCCATCCTCGGGACGGAGACCTCGATCGACGGCCTCGACGGCAATGTCGATCTCGAGATCCGGCCGGGCGTGCAGTCCGGTGACGTGCTCACGATCAAGGGCCGGGGCATCACGCCACTGCGCGGCAACCAGCGTGGCGATCTGCGGGTCGGCGTGCAGGTGGTGACTCCCACCAAGCTCGACTCGGCGCAGCGCGCCCTCATCGAGGACTTCGCGAAGAAGCAGAAGGCGCCCGGTCCTCAGTTGGCGCAGTTCCAGCAGGGGCTGTTCTCGAAGCTCCGCGACCGCTTCAAGCACTGAACATCCCGTACTGACCGTCTCTGGACCGATCGGAGAACCCATGGCCCTGCACTTCCTCGTCGAGAGTTGCGCCGGCGCCGCCGTCGGCGACATCGTGGAGCTGATGGGTGCCGAGGCGAAGCACGCGGCCGTCGTCCGGCGAGTGCGCGTGGGGGAGTCGGTCACGCTCGGCGACGGACGCGGCGTTTGGCTCGAGGGCGAGGTGCGGAATGCGTCGCCCTCCCGCGTCGACGTCCTGATCACCGGGCGTTCGGCGACGGAGGCGCCGCCAGTGAGACTGATCCTCGCGCAGGCGCTCGCGAAGGGCGATCGCGACGAGCTCGCGGTGCAGGCCGCGTGCGAACTCGGCGTCGACGAGGTCATGCCCTGGCAGGCATCCCGCAGCGTCTCGCGTTGGGAGGGCCCGAAGGCTGTGAAGGGCCGCGAGCGCTGGGCGACGATCGTCCGCGAGGCGGCCAAGCAGGCGCACCGGCCGTGGGTGCCCGCCGTCGCCGAGCCCGCGTCGACCGCTCAGCTGATCGCCCGCTCCGAGGGCGCGCGGATGCTGGTGCTCGATCCGGCGGCGACGACTCCGCTGTCGCACCTCGCCGCAGACGATCGCGACCTGGTGCTCGTCGTCGGTCCCGAGGGCGGGATCTCGCCCGAGGAGCTGGCCGCCTTCGAGGCGGCAGGGGCAGAACGCGTGCGTCTGGGCGAGACGGTGCTGCGCACGTCGACGGCCGGCCCGGCAGCCATCGCCGTCCTCTCCGTCGCCCTCGGCCGCTGGTAGTCCGGTTCGGCGCGGCTGCCGGGCCCAGCATCCCGGTTCCAGCATCCCGGTTCCCGCATCCCGGTTCCCGCATCCCGGTTCCCGCATCCCGGTTCCCGCATCCCGGTTCCCGCATCCCGGTTCCCGCATCCCGGTTCCCGCATCCAGAGACCTCTCGTTGCCTACGAGACCTCACCTGATTCACGTCGTTGCGAGGGGGTTTCGTCGCTGCCGAGAGGTCTGTGGATGCTGAGGAGAGGTCTGTGGAGGCTGAGGAGAGGTCTGTGGATGCCGCGGCGCGGCGCGCGCCTGAAGGCCGCCGGCCCGGGAGACATTCGTCCACGTAGACTGAGAGCATGACCGAACCGTCGATCTTCACTCGCATCCGCACCGGCGAGATCCCCGGTGAGATCGTGGTCGACACCGGCACGGTCTTCGCGATCCGCGACATCAATCCGCAGGCTCCGTTGCACATGCTCGTCATCCCGAAGACCGAGCAGTACCGCGACGTCACCGAGCTCGCCGCCGGAGACCCTGGGCTGCTGGCGGACATGGTGGCTGTCGCGAAGCAGATCGCCGCCGAGCACGCGAACGGCGAGTATCGTCTGATCTTCAACAACGGACCCAGCGTCGCTCAGTCCGTCTTCCACGTGCACGCCCATGTGCTCGGCAATCTCGAGGAGAACAAGCTCGTTGGCTTCTGACGATTCGACCACCCCGTCCGTGACAGAGCGCATCTACGCGGACGGCGTCGCCATGGTGCAGCTGCTCGGTCCGCAGGACCGTCTGCTGCGCATGCTCGAGAAGCAGCATCCGCACGTCGAGGTGCTCGTCCGCGGAAACGAGATCACGCTGACCGGCGAGCCCGTCCTCGTCGCCGACGCGAAGGCGCTGGTCGATGAACTCATCACGATCACGCGCGAGGGTGCGGATCTCGCGCCGTCCGACGTCGAGACCTCGGCGCGGATGCTCCGCCATGAGGGCGGTCCGCGCCCGAGCGAGGTGCTCGGCGAGGCGATCCTGTCGACCAGGGGCAAGGTCATCCGCCCGAAGACACCCGGTCAGAAGGAGTACGTCGACGCGATCGACGAGAGCACGATCGTGTTCGGCATCGGCCCGGCGGGAACAGGAAAGACCTACCTGGCGATGGCAAAGGCCGTCCAGGCCCTGCAGCGTAAAGAGGTCGAGCGCATCATCCTCACGCGCCCTGCCGTCGAGGCGGGGGAGCGGCTGGGCTTTCTGCCCGGCACGCTGACCGACAAGATCGACCCGTATCTGCGACCGCTCTACGACGCGCTCAACGAGATGATGGACCCCGAGATCGTCCCGCGCCTGATGGCGACGGGGACCATCGAGGTCGCCCCGCTGGCGTACATGCGCGGGCGAACGCTCAACGACTCCTTCGTCGTGCTCGACGAGGCGCAGAACACCACGCCCGAGCAGATGAAGATGTTCCTCACGCGCCTCGGATTCGGCACGAAGATGGTCGTCACCGGCGACATCACCCAGGTCGACCTGCCCCAGGGCGCGTCGGGCCTGCGTCTGGTGACTCGCGTCCTCAAGGACATCGACGACATCCACTTCGCCCGCCTCACGAGCGAGGACGTCGTCCGCCACTCACTCGTCGGCCGCATCGTCGACGCGTACAGCGAGTACGACGAGCAGCGCACCGCTGCCCGCCATGAACGCGAACAGGCTTCGGAGTTCGCCAATCGGGCCGAACGCCGCTCCGGTCAGCGCCCCGGACCCCGCGATCGCATGCCCAGACGAGGACACTCATCATGATCGAGATCAACAACGAGTCCGCGATCGCCGTCGATGAGACGGTGCTGCAGCGGCTGACCGACTTCAACCTCGCGCAATTGCACGTCAGCGCGGATGCCGAGGTTGCGATCGTCCTCGTCGACGAGGGCGCGATGGAGGCGCTGCACGTCCAGTGGATGGACGAGCCGGGCCCGACCGACGTGCTGAGCTTCCCCATGGACGAGCTGCGCCCCGGCACCGAGGACCGTCCGACCGCTCCGGGTCTGCTCGGAGACATCGTCCTGTGCCCGCAGGTCGCCGAGACGCAGGCGCAGGCAGCCGGACACTCCCTGATGGACGAGCTGATCCTGCTCACCACGCACGGGCTGCTGCACCTGCTCGGCTTCGACCACGCAGAGCCCGACGAGGAGCGTGAGATGTTCGGGTTGCAGAAGGAGCTGATCAGCGGCTTCGCGCGCGCTGAACGCAGCCGATGACCGAGATCCTCCTGCTGATCGCCGCGGTCCTCCTGGTGGCGTTCGGCGGCCTCATGGCCGCCATCGAAGCCGCATACAGTGTGACCTCGCGCGCCGACCTCGCCGACATGGCGTCGAACGGTCGCAACGCGACGGCGCTGGGCCGTATCGGCGACGACCTTGACGCGCACGTCAACGCGGTCTCGTTCATCCGCGTCATCGTCGAAGTGACCGCAGCCGTGCTCGTGACGGTCGCCTTCACCTTGCTCTTCGACAACATCTGGTGGGCGATGCTCGCCGCAGCAGTCCTCATGACAGGGATCACGTTCGTGCTCGTCGGCGCGAGTCCCCGCGCATTCGGCCGACAGCGCTCCGAGAGCATGATCCGGGGGACGGCGTCGATCGTCCGCGGCGTGCGCATCATCCTCGGGCCGCTCGCCCAGGGCCTGGTCGTCCTCGGTGACAAGGTGACACCCGGCACCGGCCGCAGCTCGTTCACGAGCGAGGACCAGCTGCTGAGCATGGTCGATGAGGCGGCATCCAACGACCTCATCGAAGAGGACGACCGCGACCTCATCCACTCCGTGTTCGACTTCACCGACCAGTTCGTGCGCGCCATCATGGTGCCGCGCACCGAAATGGTGACGGTTGACGCCGAGGCGACGACCGACGAGGCCATGTCGCTGTTCCTCCAGCGCGGAATCTCGCGCGCGCCGGTGGTGGACGACGACGCCGACGACGTCGTCGGCATGCTGTACCTGAAGGATCTCGTGCAATTCGCCTACCGCGACGAGCAGGCGTGGCGTGCCGCACCCATCCGCCCGATCGCTCGGCCGGCGACCTTCGTGCCCGAGTCCATGCGAGCCGAGACCCTGCTTCAGCAGATGAAGCGGGATGCCGTGCACGTGTGCCTCGTGGTCGACGAGCACGGCGGGATCTCTGGTCTGGTGACGCTCGAGGACCTCATCGAGGAGCTCGTCGGGGAGATCTCCGACGAGTACGACCACGCCGCCGCCGAGGTCGTCGACCTGGGAGGCGGGCGCTACCGCGTGAGCGCCGGGCTCTCGCTCGACGACGTCGGCGACCTGTTCGGCATCGAGCTCGACGACGAGGACGTCGATTCGATCGGCGGACTGCTCGGCAAGGCCGTCGATCGAATCCCGCAACCGGGCGACACCGCGACGATCGACGGTCTCGTGCTCACCGGCGGCGCCTCGCGCGGTCGCGGGCGCGGCATCGCCACCGTGTTCGTCGAGCGGGCCGCGGCACCAGAGGAGACCCAGGATGACTGAATCGTTCCGCAGCGGGTTCGCGACCTTCGTCGGGCGCCCCAACGTCGGCAAGTCGACGCTCACGAACGCTCTCGTCGGCGAGAAGATCGCCATCACGAGCGAGAAGCCGCAGACGACCCGGCGCGCGATCCGCGGCATTCTGAACCGGCCCACCGGTCAGCTGGTCATCGTCGACACACCCGGCATCCACAAGCCGCGAACGCTACTGGGTGAGCGGCTCAACGACCTCGTCGAGCAGGTGCTCGGAGACGTCGACGTGATCGGATTCTGCGTGCCCGCGACCGAGAAGATCGGCCCGGGCGACCGGCGGATCGCGGCGTCCCTCGACGGCTACCCCCGTGCGAAGAAGATCGCGATCGTCACGAAGACGGACGTCGCCGAGCGTGACCAGATCACCGAGCGCCTCATCGAGGTCGACGCTCTGCGCGAGGACTGGGCCGCCGTCATCCCGCTCTCGGCGCTCACCCGCGACCAGCTCGACATCCTCACCGACGAGATGCTCGCCCTCATGCCCGAGGGCCCCGCGCTCTACCCGGATGGCGTCGTCACGGACGAGTCCGTCGAGGACCGCATCGCCGAGATGATCCGCGAGGCAGCCCTCGACGGCGTGCGCGACGAGCTGCCGCACTCGATCGCGGTCGTCGTCGACGATGTCGCGCCCCGCGAGGACAGCGACCTGACCGACGTGCACGCCTCGATCATCGTCGAGCGGGACAGCCAGAAGGCGATCATCATCGGTCGCAAGGGCTCGCGGCTCGCCGATGTCGGCAAGCGCGCCCGCGTCGGGATCGAGGAGCTGCTCGGCACCCGGGTGTTCCTGGGGCTCCACGTCAAGGTCGCCAAGGAATGGCAGCGCGACCCGAAGCAGCTGGGTCGCCTGGGCTTCTGACATGGCGGTGCACTGGGTCGCGACGCAGTGGGGGAGCCCCGAGCAGTGGGAGCTCCTCGAGTACGAACCACCGGTACCGGATGCCGGAGAGATCACGGTCCGCGTGCACGCGGCCGGGGTGAACCCGGCGGATGCCAAGCACGTTGCCGCTCCGCGCGCGGGGATGCAGCTGCCCGTGCCGATCGGCTACGAGATCTCCGGCGTCGTCACGGCGGTCGGACCCGGCACGCGCATCGGCTCGGGCGCCGTCGCGATCGGCGACGAGGTGCTGGCGTTCCGCGTGCGGGGCGGATACGCCGATGAGGTCACGATCCCTGCCGAGAAGGCCTTCCGCAAGCCGGCGCGTCTGACGCATCCTGAGGCGGCGAACCTCCTGCTCGCCGGAACCACAGCCGCGCAGATGCTGGCCGTGACGCGAGCAGCCGAAGGTGAGACGATCCTCCTGCACGGCGCGTCCGGGGCCGTCGGGGTCAGCGTGCTGCAGCAGGCGGCGCTGCGCGGCATCCGCGTCGTCGGCACTGCGAGCGAGGCCCGATCAGGCGAGGTCAGTCGATTCGGCGGCATCCCCGTCGTCTACGGCGACAGCTTAGCGGACCGCGTGCGCGCAATCGCGGAAGGACCGATTGCCGCGGCGCTCGACGCGGTCGGCACCGACGAGGCGGTGGATGTTTCGCTCGACCTCGTGCACGACCGCTCGCGCATCGTGACGATCGCGGCGGCAGGGCGTGCCCAGGCGGAGGGGTTCTCGTGGATCGTCGGTTCGCAGCCGGAGAGCACCCGATTCCGCGACGAGGTGCGTGCGGAGCTCGTCGGACTCGCCGCGAGAGGAGACCTCGTCGTGCCCATGGCGGGCACATATCCACTCGCCGATGCGCGCGAGGCGCTGCGCGTCGTCGCGGCGGGGCACCCGGGCGGCAAGATCGCCCTGATTCCGTGAGCTGCGTCGCGGATACGCTTTCGGACCGGTGTGCGCGACGGCATTCGACCCTGTTACGATCAGTCCATGCGCTTCGGCGGTCTGCTTCTTCTTAGCTGCCGCGACGAGTCCTCAAACTAGGGCCTCCCTCGTCGCGGCGCTTGTGCTGGCCCGATCATTCAGATCCGAGATGTAGAGAAGAAGCCCATCATGAAGAACCACCAGCGCCCGTCCGCGATGCCGATTCACAAGTACCGGCCGTTCCATGAGCAGATCGCCGTCGACCTGCCCGACCGCACGTGGCCCGCCCAGCGCATCACCGAAGCGCCTCGCTGGTGCGCGGTCGACCTGCGCGACGGCAACCAGGCCCTCATCGACCCGATGTCCCCCGAGCGCAAGCGGGTCATGTTCGAACTGCTCGTCGGCATGGGTTACAAGGAGATCGAGGTCGGCTTCCCGTCGGCGAGCCAGACCGACTTCGACTTCGTGCGCCAGCTGATCGAAGACGACCTCATCCCCGACGACGTGACCATCCAGGTGCTGACGCAGGCGCGCGAGCACCTGATCGAGCGCACCTACGAGGCGATCGCCGGGGCCAAGCAGGCCATCGTGCACCTGTACAACTCGACGAGCATCCTGCAGCGCGACGTCGTGTTCCGCACCGACAAGCAGGGCATCATCGACATCGCCCTCGAAGGCGCGCGGCTGTGCAGGAAGTACGAGAAGACGGTGCCGGGCACCGAGGTGTACTACGAGTACTCGCCCGAGTCGTACACCGGCACCGAGCTGGAGTTCGCCGTCGACATCTGCAACCAGGTGATCGAGATCTTCGAGCCGACGCCCGACCGCAAGGTGATCATCAACCTGCCGGCGACCGTCGAGATGGCGACGCCGAACGTCTACGCCGACTCGATCGAGTGGATGGGTCGCCACCTGAACCACCGCGAGAACATCATCCTGTCGCTGCACCCGCACAACGACCGCGGCACAGCCGTGGCCGCCGCCGAGCTCGGGTACATGGCAGGCGCGGACCGCATCGAGGGATGCCTGTTCGGCAACGGCGAGCGCACCGGCAACGTCGACCTGGTCGCCCTGGGCGTCAACCTGTTCACGCAGGGCATCGACCCGCAGATCGACTTCAGCGACATCGACCAGGTCAAGCGCACGGTCGAGTACTGCAACCAGCTGCCCGTTCCCGAGCGCAGCCCCTGGGCGGGCGACCTCGTGTTCACGGCCTTCAGCGGATCACACCAGGACGCCATCAAGAAGGGCTTCGAGGCCATGGAGGCTCGCGCGGCCGTCGAGGGGACGACCGTCGACGAGATCGAATGGGCCGTGCCGTACCTGCCCGTCGACCCGAAGGACCTGGGCCGCTCGTATGAGGCGGTCATCCGCGTGAACTCGCAGTCCGGCAAGGGCGGTGTCGCGTACCTGCTCAAGACCGACCACGCGATCGACCTGCCCCGGAAGCTCCAGATCGAGTTCTCGGGCGTCGTGCAGTCCAAGACCGACAGTGAGGGCGGCGAGGTCACGAGCGACCAGATCTGGTCGATCTTCCACGACGAGTACCTCCCCGCCGAGGACGTCGACGCCAAGTGGGGCCGGTTCGAGCTGCTGGCCACGCAGACGCGCAGCGACATGTCCGGCGACGTCGCACTCGACGTGGTCGTCCGCGACGGCGACGACCAGCACAGCGTCACGGCCCAGGGCAACGGCCCGATCGCCGCGTTCATCGAGGTGCTCCGCGGCCAGGGCTTCGACATCACCCTGTACGACTACGTCGAGCATGCTCTCAGCGCCGGCGGCGACGCGCAGGCGGCAGCCTACGTCGAGCTGCAGGTCGACGACCAGCGCCTCTGGGGCGTCGGCATCGACGGCGACATCTCGACCGCGTCGCTCAAGGCGATCGTGTCGGGCGTGAACCGTGCGATCCGCACCCGGGAGCAGCAGCTCGCCGCCGTGTGAGCCCCGGGTGTCCGCCAGGCGGAGGATAATCGAGGGGTGCCCACCTATCGAGACGAAGCGGTGATCCTGCGCACCCACAAGCTCGGTGAGGCGGATCGCATCGTCACCATGCTCTCGCGCCGCAACGGCAAGATCCGTGCGGTCGCGAAGGGCGTGCGGCGCACGTCGTCGAAGTTCGGCTCGCGGCTCGAGCCGTTCATGGTGGCGGACGTGCAGCTGTACCAGGGGCGCTCGCTCGACATCGTCCAGCAGGCCGAGTCGCTCGGCGCCTACGGCAGCGAGATCGCCGCGCATTACGAGCGGTTTACCTCGGCCAGCGCGATGGTGGAGACCGCAGACCGTCTGAGCGATGCCGAGGCGACACCGGAGCAGTACCTGCTGCTCGTCGGAGGGCTGAGGGCTCTGTCGCGCGGCGAGCACGACGCGCGCAGCATCCTGGACTCCTACCTGCTGCGCGTGATGGCGCTGTCGGGCTGGGCGCCGGCTTTGGAGGACTGCGCCCGGTGCGCAGCCCCCGGACCCCACCGGAACTTCGTCGTGCAGCTGGGGGGACTGGTGTGCGGCGACTGCGCGGCCGCCGGTGCGCCGCGGGTCGCCGAGTCGACACTGGCGCTGCTGCGCGCGCTGATCCGCGGCGACTGGGATGCCGTGGATGCTGCGCCCGCAGCCGACACGGCGGCCGCATCCGGCCTCGTGTCGGCGTACACGCAGTTCCACCTCGAGCGCGGCATCCGCTCGCTCGCGCACGTCGGATCCGACCGGGAGGGAACCCGTTGAGCCCGAAGCCGTACACGCACAAGGATGCGGTGGCATACCGCCCGCTGGACTGGACGGGCGTGTACCCGCCGAAGTTCCCGAAGGTGCCGGAGCACGTCGCGATCGTGATGGACGGGAACGGGCGCTGGGCGAACAGGCGTGGACTCACGCGCATTCAGGGGCACAAGGCGGGCGAGGAGGTGCTGCTCGATGTCGTCGCCGGCGCCATCCAGGCGGGCGTCAAGCATCTGTCCGTCTACGCCTTCTCGACCGAGAACTGGGCGCGCTCCCCGGAGGAGGTCCGCTTCCTCATGGGATACAACCGCGACGTGCTGCATCGCCGCCGCGATCAGCTCAACGAGTGGGGCGTGCGCGTGCGCTGGGCGGGACGCAAGCCGCGGCTGTGGGGATCGGTCATCAAGGAGCTGCAGCACGCCGAGAAGCTCACCGCGGGCAACGACGTGCTGACGCTGACCATGTGCGTGAACTACGGCGGGCGGGTCGAGCTCGTCGACGCCATGCGCTCTCTGGCGGGTGAGGTTGCCGCGGGGCGCCTGAAGCCGAACGCCATCAGCGAGAAGATGATCCGCCGCAACCTGTACGTCCCCGAGATGCCGGACGTCGATCTGTTCCTGCGGTCGTCGGGTGAGCAGCGCACCTCGAACTTCCTGCTCTGGCAGTCGGCGTACGCCGAGATGGTGTTCCTCGACACGCTGTGGCCGGACTTCTCGCGCGAGGAGCTGTGGCGGGCGATCGAGATCTACCTGTCGCGCGACCGCCGTTTCGGCGGCGCGGTGGACGCCCCGGACCCCGCTTCCGCTCCCTGAGCCCGTCGAAGGGCTTTCAGCCAGCGCTCCGTCTCACGCGGGTGCCGCAGGCGCACGATCGTCAGGTGCGGGAACTCGTTCTCGACCTGCGGCATCCGCTCATCCCACTTGTGGCGGGTCTTGGTCTGCCACTGGAGGATCGTCTCGTCCTGGTCTTTCTTGAACCAGTCCCAGATCGGCTTCTCGACGTTGCCGTTGTACATCTCGGTGCGCAGGATGCTGCGGCTGAACGTACGGCGCAGCAGCCGCGTCCGCACGATCCGCCACGGATAGTCCAGCCAGATCCCGAGCTGCGCCCGCGGTGTCATGATCTCATCGGTGCCCTTGGACGTGTACTGCCACTCGGTGACCCAGCGGTCGGTGGCGGCGAAGGCCCGCACGTCGTCCAGAAAAGAGGGTCGCGGTGTCCAGTTTGGTCCGTGGTGCAGCGCATCGATCTCGTGATGGGCGAGGTCCCACTGCGCGGCGACGCGGCGGGCGAGGGTGGTCTTGCCCGATCCGGTGACGCCGGCGATCAGCACCCGCTCGGGCCGGAACGGCAGCGGATCATCGGCGGTGAGCATCCGAAGATGCTATCAACGGAATACGTCGCACCTGCGCGAGCGTTGCATCTGTTGTGAGCGAACCCATCTCCATCGACATCTGGTCCGACATCGCCTGCCCGTGGTGCTACATCGGCAAGCGCAATCTCGAAGCGGGACTCGCGTCCACAGCATCCGACGACGACGCCCCGCAAGTCGACATCACCTTCCACTCCTTCGAGCTCTCGCCCGACACCCCCGTCGACTTCGACGGCGACGAACTCGACTTCCTCGCCGGGCACAAGGGCATGCCGCGCGAGCAGGTCGCGCAGATGCTCGACAACGTCACGAACGTCGCCAAGAACGCCGGCCTCGAGTACCGCTTCGACCTGCTCAAGCACACGAACACGGTGAAGGCGCACGAACTGCTCCACCACGCCAAGGCCGAGGGGCTGCAGCACGAGATGGAGGAGCGGCTGATGTCCGCATACTTCACCGAGGGCAAGCACGTCGGCCGCATCGACGACCTCGTCGAGCTCGCGGCCGAGGTGGGGCTCGATGCCGACGCCACCCGCGATGCGCTCGAGAACGACAAGCATCTGCCCGCTGTGCGTCAGGATCAGGCGCAGGCCCGCGCCTACGGCATCCAGGGTGTGCCGTTCTTCGTCATCGACGGGCAGTACGGCATCTCCGGCGCCCAGCCGCCGGAGGCGTTCGCGAACGTCCTCCGCGACCTGTGGTCCAAGCGCGGCGCGCCCGCCGAGGAGCAGCCGGCGGGCTGACGAGCGTCAGCGAGCCAGGGCGCCCTCGATCGCCGAGACGATCTCGGGGGCGTCCGGCTTCTGCTTCGGGCGGAAGCGCTTGACCTGGCCGTCGGGCAGCACGAGGAACTTCTCGAAGTTCCACTCCACACGTCCGGCCTTGCCGCCGGCGTCGGGTGTCTGCTTGAGCGTCTTGTACAGGTCGACGGCGCCCCGCCCGTTCACCTTCACCTTGTCGCCCAGCGGGAACGTCACCCCGTAGGTCGTCGAGCAGAACTCCTGGATCTGCTCCATCGATCCCGGCTCCTGGCCCATGAACTGGTTGCACGGGAAGCCGACGACGCTGAATCCGCGTTCGCCGTACGTCCGCTGCAGCTGCTCGAGCTGCTCGTACTGCGGCGTCAGACCGCACCTGGATGCGACGTTGACGACGAGCACGACGTCGGCGCCGAGGTCGTCGAGAGTCTTCTCGGATCCGTCAGCATCCGTGAACGGGATCTGGCGCACGTTGACTTCAGGAACAGCGGTGTCGGGAGCAGAGGATTCCGTCATATCCACAGACTACGTCCGCCATGCGGCGCCGGGCGCCGCGAGGATGGGAGAATGGTCTGGAAATGACTATTGCCGCAGCCCCCGCCCGCGCCCTGAAGATCGGCCCGATCGAACTCGACGTGCCGGTCGTCCTCGCACCCATGGCGGGCATCACGAACACGGCGTTCCGGCGCCTCTGCCGCGAGTACGGCGCCGGCCTCTATGTCAGCGAGATGATCACCTCGCGGGCCCTCGTCGAGCGCAACGACACGACGATGCGTCTCATCCGCCACCACGAGTCCGAGACCCCGCGGTCGATCCAGCTGTACGGCGTGGATCCTGCGACGATCGCCGAAGCAGTCCGCATCATCGTCGCCGAGGACCACGCAGACCACATCGACCTGAACTTCGGATGCCCCGTCCCCAAGGTCACCCGCAAGGGCGGGGGAGCGGCGCTGCCGTGGAAGACGAATCTGTTCGCCGACATCGTCGACCAGGCTGTGAAGGCCGCGGGTCCCCTGCCGCTCACCGTGAAGATGCGCAAGGGCATCGACCCTGATCACCTCACGTTCCTCGACGCCGGCCGCGCGGCCGAGGACGCCGGGGCCGCAGCCGTCGCGCTGCACGCCAGGACGGCGAGCGAGTTCTACTCGGGGCACGCCGACTGGAGCGCCATCGGCGAGCTCAAGCAGGCGGTCACCAGCATCCCGGTGCTCGGCAACGGCGACATCTGGTCGGCCGACGATGCGGTGCGCATGATGGCCGAGACCGACTGCGACGGCGTCGTCGTCGGACGCGGATGCCTCGGTCGGCCCTGGCTGTTCGGAGATCTCGCGACGGCCTTCGGCGCCGAGGCGCACCCGGTCGATGCCACCCTCGGATTCGTCGCCGACGCGTTCCGCCGGCACGCAGAGCTCCTCGTCGACTTCTTCGACGACGAGGACCACGGATGCCGCGACATCCGCAAGCACGTGGCGTGGTACTTCAAGGGCTACCCGGTCGGCAGCGACATCCGCACGGGCCTAGCCACGGCGCAGAGCCTCGCGCACATCGACGAACTGCTCGGCCAGCTCGACCGGAACGCCCCCTACCCGGGAGCGGATGCCGAGGGACAGCGAGGACGTGCCGGCAGGCCCAAGCGTCCGGCGCTGCCGGAGCGGTGGCTGGAGTCGCGCGAGGTCGCGGCCGAGACCGGTGAGATGCTGCGAGGTGCGGAGATCGAGAACAGTGGCGGTTGAGGGCTACAGCGCGCACGACGCCGAGCGATTCTTCACCCAGACCCACCGATCCGAGCGCGACGACTTCGCGCGCGACCGCGCACGGGTGCTGCACTCCGCGGCTCTTCGGCGCCTCGCGGCGAAGACTCAGGTGCTGAGCCCCGCCAGCACCGCGGACTTCGCCCGCAACAGGCTGACCCATTCGCTCGAAGTCGCACAGGTCGGCCGCGAACTCGCCGCCGCCCTCGGCGTCTCGGCGGACGTCGTCGACACCGCGTGCCTCAGCCACGACCTCGGTCACCCGCCGTTCGGCCACAATGGCGAGCGGGCGCTCAACGAGTGGGCCGAGCCCATCGGCGGGTTCGAGGGCAATGCGCAGTCGCTGCGCATCCTCACCCGGCTCGAGGCGAAGGTCCTCGACGACGACGGCCATTCCGTCGGCCTGAACCTCACCAGGGCGAGCCTCGACGCCACCTGCAAGTATCCGTGGACCGTCGACAGCCCGGTGCCCGACCCCGGCGGCAGGCTCAAGTTCGGCGTCTATCCGGAGGACGAGGCGGTGTTCCGCTGGATGCGCGATGGCGCCCCGGGGCGTCTGCGCTGCATCGAGGCCGAGATCATGGATCTCTCCGACGACATCGGCTACTCGGTGCACGACTTCGAGGACGCCATCGTCAACGGCTACCTCGACGTCGCCCAGCTCTCCGACCCCGGCGAGCACCACGCGCTGGTCAGCCGCATCCAGCAGTGGGTCGGCTACGACTTCACCCGCGAAGAGCTCGAGGACAGCCTGTACCGCCTCACCCGGCAGCCGATGTGGCTGAAGTCGTTCGACCGCTCCCGGCAGGATCTCGCCCGGCTGAAGAACCTCACGAGCGACCTGATCGGCCGCTTCGCGCGGGCCGCGGTGACCGCGACCCGCGAGGCGTACCCCGGGCCGTCGCTGGTCCGCTACAACGCGCACGTCGTCGTGCCGCGCGTCGTCGAGGCCGAGATCGCGGTGCTCAAGGGCATCATGGGACAGGCGATCGTCACGATCGATGCCCGCAAGGGCGTGTACAAGGAGCAGCGCCGGGTGCTGCGGCGCCTCGCGGACGCCCTCTGGTCGACGGACGCCCTGTGGAACGCGGGCGCCGATGTGCTCGAACCGGCCTTCGCGGCCGATTTCGTCGCCGCCGAGACGGATGCCGAACGCGCCAGGGTGGTCGTCGACCAGATCGCGAGCCTCACGGATCAGACGGCGCTGGACTGGCACAGCAGACTCGTCGGTGACATCGATCCGGCCGAGGTCGGGATCTGGACGCCGCGCACGGCGCGCTCGGGATCCCGCCCGCACCCGCACGCGCCGGTTCGGCTGGTCGAAGGGGCGCACTGATGCCCCGCATCCGTCAAGCCGACGTCGACGAGGTCAAGTCGCGCACGAACATCGCCGATATCGTCGGAGAACGCGTCGCCCTGAAGTCGGCCGGCGTCGGATCGATGAAGGGCCTGTGCCCGTTCCACGACGAGAAGAGCCCGAGCTTCCACGTGCGCCCGCAGGTGGGGTACTACCACTGCTTCGGATGCGGCGAGTCGGGCGATGTCTACTCGTTCCTGCGCGCCATGGACCACGTGAGCTTCACCGAGGCCGTCGAGCGCCTCGCCGGGCGCCTGGGCTACACGCTGCACTACGAAGACGGCGGTGCGGCGCCCGAGACGAGCGGCCGCAGCCGGCTGTATGCCGCGAACACGGCGGCTGCGGAATTCTTCCGCGGCCAGTTGCTCACTGCCGAGGCCGAGACCGCTCGGCGCTTTCTCGGGGAGCGTGGCTTCGACGCCGGGGCCGCAGCCCACTTCGGCGTCGGGTACGCCCCGCGCGGCTGGGATGGGATGCTGAAGGCCCTCACCGCGCAGGGATTCAGCCGCGATGAGCTGCTCGGCGCGGGCGTCGTCTCGCAGGGCCAACGCGGGGTGTACGACCGGTTCCGCGGCCGGCTCGTCTGGCCGATCCGCGACGTCACGGGGCAGACGATCGGGTTCGGTGCCCGCAAGCTCTACGACGACGACCAGGGCCCGAAGTACCTGAACACACCCGAGACGATCATCTACAAGAAGGCGCAGGTGCTCTACGGACTCGACCTCGCCAAGCGCGATATCTCGCGCGGCGAACCCCGTCGCGCGGTCGTGGTCGAGGGGTACACCGACGTCATGGCCTGCCACCTCGCCGGGGTCACCACGGCGATCGCGACGTGCGGCACGGCATTCGGCGCCGAGCACATCAAGGTGCTGCGCCGTGTGATGGGCGATGACTCCAGCTCGGGTGAGGTCGTCTTCACGTTCGACGGCGACGAGGCCGGTCAGAAGGCCGCGCTGCGGGCCTTCAGCGAGGACGACCGCTTCAACGCCCAGACCTTCGTCGCCGTCGCGCCGGACGGTCTTGACCCGTGCGACCTGCGCCTGCAGCGCGGGGATGCCGCCGTCCGAGGCCTCATGGACGCGAAGGTGCCGATGTTCGAGTTCGCGATCGATCGCAAACTCCAGGGCTTCGACCTCGCGACCGTCGAGGGGCAGGTCGGAGCGCTGCGCGCAGCGGCCCCGATCGTGGCGGAGATCCGGGATCGGCTCCTGCGGCCCGGCTACGAGCGCGTGCTCGCGCGCCGGCTGGGCATGGACCCCACCGAGGTGCACGCCGAGGTCGAACGCGCCGCGCGCGGCGCCGGCGCGGCGAAGGCCAAGCAGGAGTCTCCGCGCGAGCAGACGGACGCACCGGCGGTGCCGACGGTGACGCTGGTGAGCCTGCCGCGGACCGCTGACGTCGCCGTCGAGCGCGGCATGATCATGGGTGCGCTGCAGTACGGCCATCAGGTGGATCAGTCGATGCTGGCGCGAGCGCTGGAGGCGCCCTTCCGGCATCCGGCGCTCGAGGCGATTCGCGAGACGATCGCCGCCGTGCCCGACCGCACGCGGGTCGGCTGGGCCATGGATGCGGTCAACAGCGTCCGCGAACCGTATCGCGCCCTGGCGGGGGAGCTCTTGATGAGTCCGTTCCCCGCGAAGGATGAGGCGGGCGCCGTCGCATCGACAGCGGATCTGTCGCGCCGCATGATCGTGCGTGGGCTGGAGCGCGAGAAGCACGAGCTGCTCGGTGCGATCCAGCGGGTGCCGGCGGACTCCGACGGCGGGCGTGCGCTGCGCATGCGGTTGCGCGACATCGACGCCGAACGTCAGCGCTTCGCCGAGTCGTAGGGGAGGATGGGGGGATGGCTCGCCATCCCGCCCCGGACCATCTGATCGACTGCTCAGATCTCGTCATCGACAGGATCGGGCACAGCGCACCCACGCGCGCCGTCGACGGTGTCACCTTCGCGCTCCCTCCAGGAGAGCTCATCTGCGTCGCCGGCCCGACGGGCTCGGGCAAGTCCACTCTGGTGGCGGCACTCGCCGGATCCACCGACCCATCGGTGCGGATCGCCGGCGGCAGCGCCGAGGTCTGCGGCGTGAACGTCCGCAAGCCCGGCCGCAGGCACCGTGAGCTCACCTACCTCACCGGATACATCCCGCAGGGCGCCGGTGCGAACCTGCCTCCGACGCTCACCGTCAGCGATGTGATCGCCGAGCCCATCCTCATCCGCGAGAAGCGCGTGAACAGCAGGGCGCTGTCGATCCGCATCGCGACCCTGCTCGACGAGCTGCACCTGCCGCTGGGCGTGGCGGCGAAATTCCCCTACGAGCTCAGCGCCGGGATGCGCCAGCGCGTCGCGATCGCCCGGGCGTTCGTGCTCGAGCCGCGGGTGCTCATCGCCGACGAGCCTCTGGCGAACCTCGACCTCGAGGTGCGCCCTGTCGTCTTCGACGCGATCACCCGGCGACGCAAGGAGCACGGGATGGGTGCTCTGCTCGTCACCAACGACGCGGCGTTCATCCGTGAACTCGATGCCGAGACGCTCAGGCTCAAGGGCGGTCACGTCGTCGCCAGAGGCGTCGGCAAGGACCTCCTGTGGGTGCCGAACGCGGAGGCGGATTCGCGTGCCGGGTGAGCGCGAGCGGACACGCCCGACCGGGGCCGCCGATGTCACGAGCACGGTTCGGAGTTTGCTAAGCTAGTGGAGTTGCCCCGCGCAGCGGAGCACATTCCTCGGTAGCTCAATTGGCAGAGCAGCCGGCTGTTAACCGGCAGGTTCTTGGTTCGAGTCCAAGCCGGGGAGCCAATGCAGAAGGCCCCGTCACCATGACGGGGCCTTCTGCATTCCTCGGGTCGGATCAGACCGCGGCATCCTTCAGCGACCCGGTGACCTCGAGCTGGGTCTGGCCCGTGGCGTCCTCGGGGTCGGGCTTGTAGATGACGCACTGGACGATCCGGTCGTTGGCCTGCGTCCAGGTCTCCTCGGTCGGGGTGATCCACCAGAAGTCGAGGGTCGAATCCGCCCACTCCACGCCGACGAAGTCCGCGAACGCCGGAACGCACTCGGCCTCGACCGCGGCCATGATCTCGTCGTCGCTCGGCAGGTCGCCATCCTCCAGCTCGAACTCGTAGAACACCTCGTCGGTGTGCGGCTCCGAGCAGGGCACGACGTCGAGATCGGTGATCTCGCCGGTGGTGTCGGTGGCGGGCATGCAGTCGCCGACCTTGAGGGAGAAGACGTCGATGTTCGCCCCCTCGGTGACGTTGCCGTCATCATCGCGCTGTGCGTCGCCGCCGCCCAGGATTCCGCTGAGTGCGCTGCAGCCGGTGAGCGCGAGGCTCAGCGCCATGGCAGAGCCTGCGAGCGCCAGTGAGCGCTTGGTGCGCATCTTCATGATCGATCCCCTCCGGAGTGTGTGACGGACGAAGCTGTGAATCGCCCGTGCACAGCCTACCCCTCGAGGTCGTCGATTCCGGGCGTCCAGCTGGCGCCCGGACGCCCCCAGCCGCGCTTGCGGGCGATCTTCTGCACGATCTTCCAGTCGCCGTCGGACAGCCGATCGACGTACAGGATGCCGTCGAGGTGGTCGAACTCGTGCTGCATGATGCGCGCCCTCCAGCCGTCGACCTCGATGCGCACGTCCGCACCGTCCAGGTCGATGCCGGTGACCAGTACGCGGTCGGCGCGTCGCAGCGCGAAGCGCTCACCGGGGAACGACAGGCAGCCCTCGGACTCCTCGTCGGGGTCCGGAGCGCCGGGCTCCGGAGGCGACATCCACAGCACGGGGTTGATGATCGCACCGCGCCACGGGTTGTCCTCGTCGTCGACGTACGAGTAGGTGTAGATGCGGAGCGGCTGACCGACCTGCGGGGCCGCGAGGCCGACGCCCGGAGCGGCATCCATCGTCTCGAACATGTCGGCGACGAGCGTGCGGATCTCGTCGGTGATCTCCTCGACCTCGGATGCAGGGGAGTGCAGGACAGGATCGCCCATGATGCGAATCGGTAGAACAGCCACGCCACAACCCTACTGGCCTCGCATCGCCGGGTAAGGTTCTACTGTGAGCGCGGGGGTGTGGATGTCGGTGGAGGAGGTCAGCGATCAGCTGGTCGGGGCGTTCCAGAACCCGGCACTGCTGCTCGGCATCCCGCTGGCTCTCGCCGGTGCCGTCTTCATGTCTCTCGGAGCGCAGTACCAGCACCGCGGCGTCACCAAGGTGGAGCGCCTGAGCGGCTCTGCCGGCACGAGCGGGCTCAGCTTCGATCAGATCAAGGGGCTGCTCACCCGCCCGTCCTGGATCCTCGGCACGCTCATGCTCGGGCTCGCGATCGTCTGCCAGTTGTCCGCGCTCGCGATCGCGCCCCTCATCGTCGTGCAGCCGCTCGGCGCGATCGCCCTCGTGATCACGACGCTCCTCAACGCCCGCGTCTCCGGACACACGCCGACCAGGCGCTCGTTGACCTCGATCTTTGCCTGCGTCGGCGGGATCTTCCTGTTCGTCTTCCTCGCCGCGATCTTCGCCACGGAGAAGGACGTCACGACCGAGAACCTGTTCGTGATCCTCACGACGCTGCTCGTCGTGATCATCGTCCTCGGCGCGTGCTGGCTGATCCTGCGCCACCGCATGCGCGCGCTGTTCTACGTGATCGGAGCGGGCGTTCTGTACGGCTTCGTCGCCACGCTCGCCAAGGTCATCATCAAGCGCCTGCAGGCGGAGAACTTCGACTGGCTCACGCTCGTCTGCGTGATAGCGCTGGTCGCGGCAGCCGCTGTCGGCGCCTACTTCGTGCAGACGGCGTACAGCTCCGGCCCGCCCGACCTGGTGATCGCCGGCCTCACCGTCGTCGACCCGATCGTCGCCGTCGTCATCGGCATCCTCGTTCTGGGCGAGGCCGCTGCGGCACCGGTGTGGGCGCTCATCGCCTTCGTCGCCATAGGCGCGGTCGCGGTGTGGGGCGTCGTCGGACTCGCGCGCTACCACCCGCAGGTGCTCAGCGAGAGTCAGGAGCTCGGCATCACGCGCGGCAGCGACGGCGAAGCGGGCGACCCCTCGACGGGCCCAGGGATCGGGCGCTGACGCTCAGTAGGCCTGATCGATGAGGTCCTCCGGGACCTCGGCGGCCGCGGCCTCGTCCACGAAGAACACCGTGCGCTTGCGGCCCTTCGCCCCTGCCACGGGCACGTTCGTGTAGCTCGCGCCGGCCAGCGCCAGGCCCAGCGCCGATGCCTTGTCGGCTCCCGTCAGCACCAGCCACACGCGCTTGGACGCGTTCAGCACGGGGCGCGTGAGGGTGACGCGCTCGGCGGGCGACTTGGGGGAGTCGCGGACGGGGAGCACCGCGGCATCCGTCGCCGTCACCTCCGCGCGGTCGGGGAACAGGGAGGCGATGTGACCGTCCGCACCGACTCCGAGGAAGCACACGGCGAACGACGGCCACGCCTCGCCCTCCCCGCCGAAGCGGGCGAGCTCGGCCGCGTACGCGGCCGCCGCCTCGTCGAGCGTGAGCCCGCTGTCGGATGCAGCGACCTCGTGCACGTTCCCGGCGGGCACCTCGATGTGATCGAGCAGCGCCCGGCGGGACTGCACGGCGTTGCGGTCATCGTCGTCGTGCGCGACGAACCTCTCGTCGCCCCACCAGAAGTGCACCAGCGACCAGTCGATCTGCGGGGTCTTCGGGTGCTCGGCGACGGCCTGCAGCACGGCGGCGCCCGTGGTGCCGCCGCTGAGCGCGACGTGGGCGATCCTACCGTTGCGGGTGCGCGTCTTCACCCGTGTGAGGAAACGATCGGCGACCCGCGCGACCACGGCTGCCGAGGTCTGCTCGATGACGACGACCTTGTCGGCGGACGATGCTTCCATGCACCTTACGCTACCGTCTCGGGCGGCTCGAGCTGCTCCCAACCCTCGGTGATGACCCGGCCGTAGAGCACGTCGGGGTCCAGACGCCGCAACTCCTCGGCCAGGCACTCCCGCAGCGTGCGCCGGGGAAGCACGAGGTCGTGGTCGGGCTGACCCGGCTGCGTCAGCACAGCGACACCGGGCACAGGACGCTCGAGGAGGATGTCGCCGGAGGCACGCGTGAGTCGCACCGACTTGATGCCGTCCGACCAGGCCGACGGCGACTCGTACACCCAGTGCACGGGCACCTGGAGCGCGAGCTTCAGCCAGGCCGCGAGCAGCGCGGTCGACGGGGAGTCCGCCGCGCCGCGCACCTCGACCGCCGTGACGGACTCGAACGGCGGCTGGTCGAGCACCGCGGCCAGTTGCTCTCGCCAGCGCGTGAGCCGCGTCCATGCGAGATCCGTGTCGCCGGGCGCGTGCGTCCGGCCGCGCAGGGCCAGCCGGTCGCGGACATCGGGCGTCGTCGCAGCATCCGTGATGCGACGCTGGGCGATGCGCCCCAGCGGCGACGAAGCGGGGTCGGACGGCGCCTCATCGGGCCACCAGGCGACCACAGGGGCGTCGGGCAGGAGAAGCCCGGTGATCAGGCTCTCCTCGTTGCTCGCGGCATCCCCATAGGCCTGGAGGACGATGACCTCGCTCGCACCCGCGTCCCCGCCGATGCGGATCTGCGCGTCGAGGTGCGCCTCGCCCTCGCCGGTGGTCAGCACGATCACGCGCATCGGATGCTCGCGCGAGGCATCGTTGGCAGCGTCGATCGCCGCCTCTGCGACGCCGTTGCGCGCCGAGATGACGAGGGTGAGCACGCGGCCGAGAGCGACGGCGCCGCCCTCTTCGCGCACCTTGACGAGCTGCTTGGCGACCTGGCTGACGGTCGTGTCGGGAAGGTCGATGATCACGGTCGTCTCCAGACTCGTCCGTCGCGGGCAAGGAGGGCGTCGGCGGATACCGGGCCCCAGGAGCCGGGGGCGTACTGCTCGAGCGGTCCGCCCTGCGCGGCCCAGTGCTCCTCCACCGGGTCGAGGATCTTCCAGCTCAGCTCCACCTCCTCATGGCGGGGGAACAACGGCGGGTCGCCCAGCAGCACGTCGAGGATCAGCCGCTCGTACGCCTCGGGACTCGCCTCGGTGAAGGCGTGGCCGTAGCCGAAGTCCATCGTCACATCGCGGACGTTGGTGCCGGGGCCGGGGACCTTCGACCCGAAGCGGATCGTCACGCCCTCATCGGGCTGGACGCGGATCACCAGAGCGTTCTTGCCGAGCTCAGCGGCGTTCCCGCGGCCGAACAGGTGCTCGGGCGCCCGGTTGAACACCACGGCGATCTCGGTGACGCGCCGGCCCAGGCGCTTGCCGCTGCGCAGGTAGAACGGCACGCCGGCCCAGCGGCGATTGGCGATCTCGAGCTTGATCGCGGCGTACGTCTCGGTGATGGACTCGGGGTTCATCCCGTCCTCTTCGAGGAAGCCGACCACCTTCTGGCCGCCCTGCCAGCCGCCTGCGTACTGTCCGCGAGCCGTCGCGGTCGACAGGTCCTCGGGCAGCGTGACGGCGGCGAGCACCTTCTCCTTCTCCGCGCGCAGGTTCTCGGCGGAGAGGCTGATGGGCTCCTCCATCGCGGTGAGCGCGAGCAGCTGGAGCAGGTGGTTCTGGATGACATCGCGGGCGGCGCCGATGCCGTCGTAGTAGCCGGCGCGGCCGCCGACGCCGATGTCCTCGGCCATCGTGATCTGCACGTGGTCGACGTAGTTGCGGTTCCAGATCGGCTCGTACAGCGCGTTGGCGAAGCGCAGCGCGAGGATGTTCTGAACCGTCTCCTTGCCGAGGTAGTGGTCGATGCGGAAGATCGAGTCCGCCGGGAACGCGACCTCGAGCGCCTCGTTCAGGGCCCTGGCCGACTCCAGGTCGTGACCGAACGGCTTCTCGATGACGACGCGGCGCCACTGGTCTTCGCCGCGATCCTCGCCGACGAGCCCCGATTCCTTCAGCTGCTTCGCGACGAGCGGGAACGCCTTCGGCGGGATCGACAGGTAGTACGCGTGATTGCCCATCGTGCCGCGTTCGACGTCGAGCTTCTCGACGGTTTCGCGGAGCTTCGCGAACGACTCCGGATTGTCGAACTCGCCTGAGACGAAACGGATGCCCTGGAGCAGCTGCTTCCAGGTGTCCTCGCGGAACTCGGTGCGCGCGTGCTCCTTGACGGCCTCGTAGACGACCTGGGCGAAGTCCTGGTCCTCCCAGTCGCGTCGGGCGAAGCCGACCAGCGCGAAACCAGGGGGCAGCAGCCCCCGGTTCGCGAGGTCGTACACGGCCGGCATGAGCTTCTTGCGGGACAGATCGCCGGTCACACCGAAGATCACCAGCGCGCTGGGCCCTGCGATTCGGTTGAGACGGCGGTCATCGGGATCGCGCAGCGGGTTGTGGCCGCGTGAGACGGGAACGGTCATCGGTGGGGGGATGCTCCTGGTCGTGGACTACTTCTGGGCGGCTTCGAACAGCGCCAGCACGTCTGCCGAGTCGTCGGAGATGGTCAGCGACACGACCGGGCGGCCGTGCTCTGCGAGAACGCCGGCGTCGCCGGCGGCCTGTGCCTGGATGAGCTGCCCGAACGTGAACGGCCGCCCGGGGATCTCGAGGTCGACATCGGTGCGCTCCAGGATCTGCAGGTACACGCCCTGTGCCGGTCCGCCCTTGTGGTACTGGCCGGTCGAGTGCAGGAAGCGCGGGCCCCATCCGAACGTGGTCGGCCGACCGGAGTCAGCCGCGACCAGTTCGCGCAGGCCCTGCAGCTGCGGCAGCTCGAGACGGTTCACATACGCCTGGATCGAGACGTACCCGTCCTCGGGAAGGCGTGCCCACAGGGCGTCCATGACGGCCTCGATGTTCTCGGATTCGGCCAGTGCCGGATCCGAGACGCGCACCTCGATGCCATCCTGCACGAACGCCGGCTCGGTCGGCTCGGGGCGGGCGTCCAGAAGGCCGCGTGCGGCCACCTTCGCCGACTCGACGTCGGGCTGATCGAACGGGTTGATGCCGAGCAGGTAGCCGGCGATCGCGGTGGCGTACTCCCAGACGATGAAGTTCGCGCCCAGCGAGCCGCTCACGAGGATCTCGCCCTCGTGCCGTTCGCGCAGGTGGAACTCGTTCGCGTCGTCGACGAGCCGCGCGATCTGCAGGTCTGCGGGGACGTCGTCGAGCTCGGGGGAGACCGGCAGGAGCACGACGGGAAGGATGCCCGTGCCGTCCTTGCCTGTGGACTCGGCGATGAGCTGCTCGATCCAGTCCGGCAGGCCCACGATGTGCGTGCCGTCGGTCACGAGCCCGAGCTTGTCGCGGCGGGGGTCCGTGGCCGCGATGGCCGCACCGAGGCGCAGTGCCGGGTTATCGGCCTGATCGACGGCGACCTGCAGCATCGTGGCCTCGGCCTCGTCGAGGAGTTCGGCGATGTCGACCCCGGCGAGGCCCGACGGGACGAGCCCGAACGCCGTCAGTGCCGAGTAGCGGCCGCCGACGTTCGGGTCGGCGTTGAAGACGCGGTAGCCGGCCTCGCGTGCGTACGCATCGAGCGGGGAACCGGGGTCGGTCACGACGACGATGTGCTCGACCGGGTCGACGCCGATGTCGCGGAACGCGGCTTCGAACGTGCGGCGCTGCGAGTCTGTCTCGACGGTCGAGCCGGACTTCGATGACACGACGAGCACGGTGGCGGCGAGGTCGTCGTCGAGGGCGGCGAGCACCTGACCGGGGGCGGTCGAGTCGAGGATCGTCAGCGGCACGCCGGCCGTCTGGGCGATGACCTCCGGCGCGAGCGAGGATCCGCCCATGCCTGCCAGCACCACCCGGGTCACGCCCTTGTCGCGCAGGTCGTCGCGCAGCGCGACGATCTCGTCGACGAGCGGACGAGAGACCGACACGGCCTCGACCCAGCCGAGGCGCTTCGCGGCCTCTTCCTCGGCCGCAGGACCCCACAGCGTGGAGTCGAACGCGGTGATGCGCGAGGCGATGAGGTCGCTGACCAGCTGCGGGACGACCGCGTCGATCGCGGCCTTCGCCGCCCCGGATGCGTGGATCGAGAAGGTCATCGCTGGGCCTCGAGCGCCTCGGCGACCTGGGTGAGCAGGTCGTGCCAGGAGTCGATGAACTTCGCGACGCCCTCGTCCTCGAGCACCTGGGTGACGTCGGCGAAGTCGACGCCGACCTTCTCGAGTCCGGCGAAGACCTCGCGGGCCTCGTCGTAGCGGCCGGTGATGGTGTCGCCGGTGACGACGCCGTGGTCGAACGTGGCTTCGAGAGTCTTCTCGGGCATCGTGTTCACGACGCCCCGGGCGACGAGCTCGGTCACGTAGAGGGTGTCGGGGAGAGCCGGGTCCTTGACGCCGGTGGACGCCCACAGCGGGCGCTGCAGGCTCGCGCCGGCATCCAGCAGCGCCTTGGCGCGGTCGCCCGCGAACGTCTTCTCGAAGAGCTCGTAAGCGAGTCGGGCGTTGGCGAGCCCGGCCTTGCTCTTGAGAGCGAGTGCCTCGTCGGTGCCGATCGCGGTCAGGCGCTTGTCGGTCTCGGTGTCGACGCGCGACACGAAGAAGGAGGCCACGGACTGGATCGTCGACAGGTCGATGCCGGCGTCCTTCGCGGACTCGAGACCCGTCAGGTACGCGTCGATGACCTCGGCGTAGCGCTCGAGGCTGAAGATCAGCGTGACGTTGACGCTGATCCCGGCGCCGATGGCCTGCGCGATCGCGGGGAGCCCGGCCTTGGTGGCGGGGATCTTCACGAGGAGGTTCGGTCGGTCGATCTTCGCCCAGAGCTCCTTCGCCTGCGCGACGGTTCCCTCGGTGTCGTGCGCGAGGTCGGGGGAGACCTCGATCGACACGCGGCCGTCGACGTGCCCCGAGGCCTCCCACACGGGGCGGAAGACGTCGAGCGCTGCGGCGACGTCCTGCGTGGTGGCCGCGAACACAGCCTCCTCGGCGCTGGCGCCGGACGCTGCGAGCTCGGTGACCTGAGCGTCGTACGAGGTGTTGTTCTTGTCGGTGATGGCGTTCGCGAAGATCGTCGGGTTCGTGGTGACGCCGGTCACGTTGCGCGACTCGATCAGCTCGGCGAGGTTGCCCGAGTCGATGCGGCTGCGGGAGAGGTCGTCGAGCCAGATGCTGACGCCGGCATCGTGAAGCTGAGAGGTGGGGGTGCTCATGCGTTCTCCTTGATGGTCTCGCGGGCCGCCTCGACGACGGCTTCGGCGGTGATGCCGAACTTCTGGAACAGGGTCTTGTAGTCGGCGGAGGCGCCGAAGTGGTCGATGGCGACCGAGCGTCCGGTGTCTCCGACGATGCCGCGCCAGGTCAGGGCGGAACCCGCCTCGACGGAGACGCGCGCCTTCACCGCGGCCGGCAGCACCGATTCGCGGTACGCGGCATCCTGCTCGTCGAACCACTCCAGCGACGGAGCGGACACGACGCGGGCGTTCACGCCCTCTGCCGCGAGGGTCTCGCGCGCCGTGACGGCGAGCTGGACCTCGGAACCGGTGGCGATCAGGATGACATCCGGAGTGCCGCTCGGGGCCTCCGCGAGCACGTAGGCGCCCTTGGTGGCGTTGTCGGCGGAGGCGAACACGTCACCGGATGCCGTGCCGTCGCCGCGCCCGAACACCGGGATGTTCTGACGGGTCAGCGCGATGCCGGCGGGTCCGGCGTGGCGGCGCAGCAGCTCGAGCCAGACGACCGAGGTCTCATTCGCGTCGGCGGGCCGCACGACGGTGAAGTTCGGGATCGCGCGGAGCGTCGCGAGCTGCTCGATCGGCTGGTGGGTCGGGCCGTCCTCGCCGAGGGCGACGGAGTCGTGGGTCCAGACGAAGATGCTCGGGATGTTCATCAGAGCTGCCAGGCGCACGGCAGGGCGCATGTAGTCGCTGAAGATCAGGAACGTGCCGCCGAACGCGCGGGTCGGACCGTGCAGCACGATGCCGTTGACGATCGCGCCCATCGCGTGCTCGCGGATGCCGAAGTGCAGCACCCGGCCGTACGGGTTGCCCGACCACTCGTGGGTCGACCACTCGGACGGGATGAACGAGGGCGCGTCCTTGATGGTGGTGAGGTTGGACTCGGCGAGGTCTGCCGAACCGCCCCACAGCTCGGGGAGCTCTGCGGCGAGGGCGTTGATGACCTGACCGGAGGCCGCGCGGGTCGAGACGTCCTTGCCGGCCTCGAATGCGGGGAGCGCGGCCTGGATGCCGTCGGGCAGCGCGTGCTCCTCGAGACGATCCAGCAGCGCCTTGCGCTCGGGGTTCGCCTCGGCCCACGCGTCGAACGACTTCTGCCATTCCGCCCGCTCGGCCGCAGCGCGCTCCGCGAGTGCACGGGTGTGCTCGATGATGTCGTCGGCGACGACGAAGCTCTGCTCCGGGTCGAAGCCGAGCACCTTCTTGGTCGCGGCGAGCTCGTCGGCGCCGAGGGCGGAGCCGTGGATCTTGCCGGTGTTCTGCTTGCCGGGCGAGGGCCAGCCGATGATCGTCTTCAGGATGATCAGCGATGGCTTGGACGTCTCGCCCTTCGCGGCCTCGAGCGCGGCGTGCAGTTCCGCGACGTCCTCGACGTACTCGCCGGTCTTCTTCCAATCGACCGTCTGCACCTGCCAGCCGTACGCCTCGTAGCGCTTCGCGACGTCCTCGGTGAACGCGACGTTCGTGTCGTCCTCGATCGAGATCTGGTTCGAGTCGTAGATCGCGATCAGGTTGCCCAGCTGCTGGTGCCCGGCGAGCGAGCTCGCCTCGCTCGTGACGCCCTCCTGCAGGTCGCCGTCACTGGCGATCACGTACACGAAGTGGTCGAACGGGCTGGTGCCCGCGGGGGACTCGGGGTCGAACAGCCCGCGCTCGTACCGGGCGGCATAGGCGAAGCCGACCGCGGAGGCCAGGCCCTGACCCAGGGGGCCGGTCGTGATCTCGACGCCCTTGGTGTGGCCGTACTCGGGGTGGCCGGGAGTGAGCGAACCCCACGTGCGCAGCGCCTTGAGGTCGTCGAGCTCGAGACCGAAGCCGCCCAGGTACAGCTGCACGTACTGCGTGAGCGACGAGTGCCCAGCGGAGAGGATGAAGCGGTCGCGGCCCAGCCAGTCGACGTCGCTGGGGTCGTGGCGCAGCACTCGCTGATACAGCAGATACGCGGCCGGAGCCAGGCTCATCGCGGTTCCTGGGTGACCGTTGCCGACCTTCTCGACGGCATCCGCCGCCAGAACCCGTGCGGTGTCCACCGCGCGTCGATCGATCTCAGCCCACTGCAGTTCGGTCACGGTCATGCCCCTTCCAACGACATTCGAAGGCGCCCGATTCCCTGGCGCATCCGCATCGTCACGGACAGGTGCGCAGCGCCGGGCGCGCGAGTGGTTTCAGCTTAGACCCGCGGCGGACCCAGGGCGATGACATTTCATTCCGTTGCCGCACGATCGCAGCCAGCACCCCTGCACTAGACTGGTGGGGTAGTCGGAGTGTGCGCGGAGGAGGCGATCGATATCTCTACGATGTCGCAGACGACGGCGGTGAAGCGGACGATCGGCAGCACTGTCAAGGCGTACGTCTCTCTGACGAAACCCCGCGTGATGGAGCTCCTCCTCGTCTCCACCGTTCCGGTGATGTTCCTGGCTCAGGGCGGCATGCCCGACCTCTGGCTCGTCGTCGCGACCGTGATCGGCGGCGCGATGAGCGCTGGCTCTGCCGCGTCGTTCAACATGTACATCGACCGCGACATGGACGCGCAGATGCACCGCACGGAGAACCGGCCGCTGGTCACGGGGGAGATCACGCCCCGCGCCGCGCTGATCTTCTCGTGGGTGCTCGCCGTCGCATCCACCGTCTGGCTGTGGCTGACCACGAACTGGTTGACGACGGCGCTCTCGGTCGCCGCGATCTTCTTCTACGTCGTGATCTACACGCTGATCCTCAAGCGCCGCACCGAGCAGAACATCATCTGGGGCGGGATCGCCGGCTGCTTCCCCGTCGTGATCGGATGGTCCGCCGTCACGGAGGATCTGGCGTGGCCCGCGATCGTGCTGTTCGCGCTCGTCTTTCTGTGGACGCCTGCGCACTACTGGCCGCTGTCCATGAAGTACCGCGACGACTACTCGGGTGCGGATGTGCCGATGCTCGGTGTCACGCGCAACGCGTCGCAGGTGGGGTTGCAGGTCATCCTCTACGCATGGGCGACGGTCGCCTGCTCGCTCCTGCTGATTCCCGTCGCCGGCATGGGCCTGGTCTACACGGCTTCCGCGCTCGTCTTCGGCGGCTGGTTCATCTACGAGTCGCACCGCCTGTACGACCAGGCGGTGCGAGGCTCGAAACCGCGCCCGATGCGCGTCTTCCATGCGTCGATCAGCTACTTGACGCTGATCTTCCTCGCGGTCGCGATCGATCCGCTGCTGCCGTTCTGATCCTCTGATCCATCCTCGGGCGCATCGTCGCCGTCCGTCGGCGCCTCCGCGGCGTCCGGCGCGGGCTCCATGGCGTCGTCGGAGGCTGGAGCCTCGTCGTCCGCCGTCCAGTCGATCGGCTCGACGACGACGGGGGCGGCCGGGATCAGGCTCTTCGCTGCGGCGAGCACGAGGGCGAGCAGAACGCCGAGGACGCCTGCGCCGAGGATCGCCGCACCGGCCGTGATCCACGCCTGACCGACGTAGACCTCGACGTTCGTCGCGGTTCCGTCGAGCAGCGTCGTCTGCATCGTCGTCGCGTTGTCCCACACGAGCCAGCCGCCCACGGTCGCCGATGCGACCGAGAGGGCGAGCAGCAGCCAGTACGGGATGCTTCGGGTCAGTGACTTGTTGAACATGCGTGCCAGCATCCACACTCTTCTGATGCGCGCACGATGTGTGGGCTATGCGTCGGCTGAGCGGACCCGCTTCAACCGGAGCACGACGACGGTGTACGCCGCCGCGGTCAGCGAGGCGAGCACCATGTGGATGCCGACGAGGATCTCCGGCAGCCCCTCGCGGGCCTGCCAGACGCCGACGGCGATCTGCACGGCGATCGCGATCGCCAGCACGAGCAGCCAGCGTCGCGGCTCGAGGCGCAGCATCCACGCGGAGACCATCAGCGCGGCGACGAGCGCGGCGAGGATGTACCCCGGCCACGAGTGCACGTGCGCGAGCACAGTGGCGTCGAATCCGTCGCGGATGACGTTCGCATCGCCCGAGTGCGGCCCGGACCCCGTCGTGAGGACTCCGAAGAAGATGGTCGCGGCCAGCGCCAGGCCGGTGACGTGGGAGAGGATCGCGAACCAGCGGGGCACTGCGCGAACGCGGGGGCCTGCCGGATCGTGCATGCGCACGAGGTAGGCGGCGGTGACGCACACGAGCAGCAGCGAGGAGGCGTAGTGGAAGCCGACGATGAATGCATTCAAGTCGGTGATGACGGCCAGGCCCCCGACGACGGCCTGCGCCATGACGCCCGCCAGGACGATCCACGCGAGCACGACGAGATCGCGTCGCCGCTCCGCGCGCCGCACCGAGTCGACCGCGGCGACGAGGACGGACACGAGGAGGGCTCCGGAGAGGAACCCGAACGCGGGCAGGCCGAACGGATCGGTGATGAAGTAGGCGGCGAGCCCTGCCGCGATGCCGCCGACGGCGAACCAGACCGCGCGCATGACGAGGGCCCGGCCGCCCACGGCTCCGAGCGTCAGGAGCAGGACGGCGAGGGCGAGCAGGCCGACGACGCCGGTCATGGTGCGATTGGCGAACTCGATGATGCCGTGGACGCCCTGCACCTCGTAGATCGGCACGAGCGACTCCGGGGTGCACAGCGGCCACTCCGAGCAACCGAGTCCCGAACCGGTCAGACGCACGGCGCCGCCGGTGCCGATGATGATCACCTCGGCGAGGAACGACAGCCACGCGAGCACGCGCAGCGGCCTGCCGAACACCGGCTGCAGCCGATCCGATCGCGTCGATGAGGCAGGGGGTGCGATGGTGTCGGGCATGCGTCCTCCGGCTCGCTCCTGTGCATGCGGGCGCGGCCCGGTTGCCAGGGGGAACCTGTAGAATCGGATTGTGGTGATGTGCGCGCTGAGCGCGAAGCGTATCACTGACAGTTTAGGCGCGAAGAATGCGTCCGTAATGAGGCCCACCAGCGGCAGCGAACCCCACTCCCATCAGTGAGGTCCGTCATGCCGGGGCGGATGACACCGTTGAGGCCCAGCAAGGAGAGTGTGATGTCGGATGTGCTGATCGACCGCCCAGAGCTCGAAGGTCTGGGGGTGTACGAATTCGGCTGGCACGATGCGGACGCCGCGGGAGCCGTTGCCAAGCGCGGTCTCTCCGAGGATGTCGTCCGCGGCATCTCCGCGCTCAAGGACGAACCGGAATGGATGCTGAAGACCCGTCTGAAGGGCCTGCAGCTGTTCGGACGCAAGCCGATGCCGACCTGGGGGGCAGACCTCAGCGAGATCGACTTCGACAACATCAAGTACTTCGTGCGCTCCACCGAGAAGCAGGCGCAGTCCTGGGAGGAGCTCCCGGCCGAGATCCGCGAGACCTACGAGAAGCTCGGCATCCCCGAGGCCGAGCGTCAGCGCCTGGTCGCCGGGGTCGCCGCGCAGTACGAGTCCGAGGTCGTCTACCACCAGATCCGCGAGGACCTGGAGGAGCAGGGCGTGATCTTCATGGACACCGACACGGCGCTGCGCGAGCACCCCGAGTTCTTCGAGGAGTACTTCGGCACGGTCATCCCCGCCGGAGACAACAAGTTCGCAGCCCTCAACACGGCCGTGTGGTCGGGCGGATCGTTCGTGTACGTGCCCAAGGGCGTGCACGTCGAGATCCCGCTGCAGGCGTACTTCCGCATCAACACCGAGAACATGGGACAGTTCGAGCGGACGCTGATCATCGCCGATGAGGACAGCTACGTCCACTACATCGAGGGCTGCACCGCGCCGATCTACAAGTCCGACTCGCTGCACTCGGCCGTGGTCGAGATCATCGTGAAGAAGAACGCCCGCGTGCGCTACACGACGATCCAGAACTGGTCGAACAACGTCTACAACCTCGTCACGAAGCGCGCCGTCGCCCACGAGGGCGCGACCATGGAGTGGGTCGACGGCAATATCGGCTCCAAGGTGACCATGAAGTACCCGTCGATCTACCTGATGGGCGAGCACGCCAAGGGCGAGACGCTCTCGGTCGCCTTCGCCGGTCCCGGTCAGCACCAGGACGCCGGCGCGAAGATGGTGCACATGGCGCCGTACACGCAGTCGTCGATCGTCTCCAAGTCGATCGCGCGCGGCGGCGGACGCGCAGGCTACCGCGGCGAGGTCCGCGTCGACCCCTCGGCCCACCACTCCGCCAACTCCGTCGTCTGCGACGCGCTGCTCGTCGACACCCAGTCGCGCTCGGACACCTACCCGTCGATCGACATCCGGGTCGACGACGTCCAGCTCGGCCACGAGGCCACGGTCTCGAAGGTCAGCGAGGAGCAGTTGTTCTACCTGATGTCGCGGGGCCTCGAAGAGACCGAGGCGATGGCGATGATCGTGCGCGGCTTCATCGAGCCGATTGCACGCGAGCTGCCGATGGAGTACGCGATGGAGCTGAACAAGCTCATCGAGATGGGCATGGAAGGATCGGTCGGCTGAGCATGACGACTGCATACACCGAGGTCGAGCCTGCCTTCGTGCCGGTCCAGACCCGTTCTGAGCGGCCGCGTTCGTTCGACCCCGACGAGTTCGGCGCCCCGAGCGGTCGCGAGGTCAACTGGAAGCACACGCCCGTCGCACAGCTCGAGCGGCTGTTCGCACCCGCCGGCGAGAACGACGGCGTCGTCTACGACGTCGAGAGCGGCGAGCAGTTCATCGTCGCGCCCCTCGCGGCGGGTGATGCGCCGCGCGGCGAGATCTTCGTCCCGGAGGACGTCGTGGCCGCGGCCGCATGGCAGGGTACCGACGCCGCCATGCACGTGCGCATCCCCCGCGATGAGGAGGTCGCCGAACCCGTCCTCGTGACGATCACCGGGCAGGGCGCCGATAAGCGCGCCGACGCTCACATCGTGATCGAGGCCGAGGAGAACAGTTCGGCTACCGTCGTCCTGCGCCACCGAGGATCCGCCCAGTACGCGCAGAACGTCGAGATCATCGCGCGCGCCGGCTCCCGACTCACCGTCATCACGGTCCAGCGCTGGGACGACGACGCCGTGCACGCGGCATCCCACCAGGCGCGCGTCGACAAGGACGCCTTCCTCAAGCACTTCGTCATCAGCTTCGGGGGCGGCGTCGTGCGCGTGAACCCGAACGTCGAGCTCGTAGGCACCGGCTCCGAGGGCCGCCTGTACGGCCTGTCGTATGCCGACGCCGGTCAGCACCTGGAGAGCCAGGTGTACCTGCACCACAAGGGTGCCCACACCACCGGAGACGTCCTCTACAAGGGCGCGCTCCAGGGCGACGGTGCACGTAGCGTGTGGATCGGCGACGTACTGATCGGTCCGGATGCCACGGGCACGGACTCGTACCAGGCGAACCGCAACCTGGTGCTCACCGAAGGCGCGCGCGCCGATTCGATCCCGAACCTCGAGATCCAGACCGGTGACATCCAGGGCGCCGGTCACGCCAGCGCCACCGGTCGCTTCGACGACGAGCAGCTGTTCTACCTGCAGGCCCGCGGCATCTCTGAAGAAGAGGCGCGTCGACTGGTCGTGCTCGGCTTCCTCAGCGACATCGTGCAGCGCCTCGGCATCCCGGCCATCGAGGAGGAGCTACTGGCCGCGATCGAGACGGAGCTCGCGGCGGTGAACGCGTGAGCGCGCAGCGCGCGTGCGGCGTGAGCGACCTCGAGCAGGACACCCCGCTGCGCGTCGAGCTCGACGGCGTGCCGATGGCGCTCGTTCTCGACTCCGACGGTGAGATCCACGCCATCGGAGACACCTGCACCCACGGCGACATCTCGCTGTCCGAGGGCTTCGTCGAAGGCAAGACGCTGGAGTGCTGGGCTCATGGCTCGGCCTTCTCGCTGTGCACCGGCAAGCCCCTCAACCTCCCTGCTTTCGAGCCCGTCCCGGTCTACGTCGTCGAGATCGACGGCGACGACGTGCTCATCGACCCGACCGTCACGAAGGAAGTCTGAAATGTCTGTTCTCGAGATCCGCGATCTGCATGTCTCCGTCGAGACCGAGGCCGGGGCGACCCCGATCCTCAACGGCATCGACCTCACCATGAAGACCGGTGAGACCCACGCGATCATGGGCCCGAACGGCTCGGGCAAGTCGACGCTGGCATACACGATCGCCGGTCACCCGAAGTACACCGTCACGGGCGGCACCATCACGTTCGACGGCGAGGATGTGCTCGAGATGTCCGTCGACGAGCGCGCACGCGCGGGACTCTTCCTCGCGATGCAGTACCCGGTGGAGATCCCGGGCGTCACCGTGACGAACTTCCTGCGCACCGCCAAGACCGCGCTCGACGGCGAAGCGCCCTCGATCCGCTCCTGGACCAAGGACGTCAAGACCGCCATGTCGAACCTGCGCATGGACCCGAAGTTCGCGCAGCGCAACGTCAACGAGGGCTTCTCGGGCGGCGAGAAGAAGCGCCACGAGATCCTGCAGCTCGAGGTGCTGAAGCCCAAGTTCGCGATCCTCGACGAGACCGACTCCGGCCTCGACGTCGACGCGCTGAAGATCGTCTCCGAGGGTGTCAACCGCGCCAAGGAGGCCACGGGCCTGGGCGTGCTGCTCATCACGCACTACACCCGCATCCTGCGCTATATCCGTCCCGACTACGTGCACGTCGTCGTCGCGGGCAAGATCGTCGAGGAGGGCGGGCCCGAGCTCGCCGACCGCCTCGAGGAAGAGGGCTACGACCGCTTCCTCGACCCCTCGGCTCCCATCGAGGCGTAGGCTGATCGCATGACCGCGACTCTTGCCCCGGAGAAGTACGACGAGGTCACCGAAGCTCTCAAGGACGTCATGGACCCCGAGCTCGGGATCAACGTCGTCGACCTCGGCCTCATCTACGACCTGGCCTGGGACGACGAGAACGATGCGCTCGTGATCCACATGACGCTCACGAGCGCCGGATGCCCGCTGACCGACGTGCTCGAGGAGCAGACGGCGCAGGCACTGGACTCGGTCGTCGACCGCTTCCGCATCAACTGGGTGTGGATGCCGCCGTGGGGGCCCGAGCGGATCACCGACGACGGGCGCGACATGATGCGCGCGCTCGGCTTCGCCATCTGACACGGCCGTGAAGGTCGAGGCGCTTCCGCTCGAGCAGCTCCGCGAGCGCACGAGCGAGAAGTGGCGCGAGTACCCGGCCGACGTGCTGCCGCTGTTCGTCGCCGAGACGGACTTCCCACTCGCGCCGGCGATCACGGAGGCGCTCGAGCGCGCCGTACGCATCGGCGACACCGGGTACGTCGCATCGCGCACCCCGCTGGCCGAGGCGTTCGCCGGTTTCGCTGAGCGCCGGTACGGCTGGTCGCCCGACTCCGCGCGGATGCGGTCGACTGCCGACGTCAGCATGGGCATCGTCGAGATCCTGCGCCGGGTGACGAGGCCCGGCGACCGCGTCATCGTCACCACGCCGGTGTACCCGCCGTTCTTCGACCTCGTCGAGGAGGCAGGCGCTGTCGTCGAGCGGGTGCCGCTGCGCGACACGGGCAGCGAGTGGGAGCTCGACCTCGACGGCATCCGCACCGCGTTCGAGACCGGAGCGCGGGCGCTGCTGCTGTGCAACCCGCACAATCCGACCGGTACGGTGCACTCCGCCGCATCCCTCGAGTCCCTCGCCGAGATCGCCCTCGCGCACGGCGCGACCGTGGTTTCCGACGAGATCCACGCCCCGCTCGTCCAGCCGGGGACGGTCTTCACTCCGTTCCTGAACGTCTCCGACGCCGCTCGCGCGATCGGCTACGCCGTCGTCAGCGCGAGCAAGGCGTTCAACCTCGCGGGTCTCAAGTGCGCGCTGATGGTGACGGCATCCGACCAGACCGCGCGTCTGGTTCGCGGCCTGCCCGTCGAGGTGGAGTGGCGCACCGGCCAGTTCGGGATGCTCGCGGCCACCGCTGCCTTCTCCGAGCGGAGCGACCCGTGGCTGGACGGACTGCTGACGACGCTCGACGATAACCGGCGTCTGCTGGGCGATCTGCTCGCGGCGCACCTGCCCACGGCACGCTACCGGTCACCGGATGCCGGCTACCTCGCCTGGATCGACCTCACCGATCTCGGTTGGGGGACGAACCCATCCAAGCGCATCCTGCGCGAGGCGAAGGTCGCACTCCACTTCGGACCGGCGTTCGGGGTCGAGGGCGCATGCCACGTCCGGCTGAATTTCGGGACGAGTCCTGAGATCATCACCGCGGCGATCACGCGCATCGCCGCGCTGGATGTACCGGGCGCATGAGCGTCGCGACGACCCCGTCGATCTGGGATCGCGAGCGCACCGCCTCAGCCGTCCCGGCGGTCGCGGCTCACGCGCCTTCTTGATCCGCATGGGTGTCATCCTGCCACCCGCGCGGATGCGTGCCCGGCGACCTCGCTCTCGTCGTGCGGAGTCGCATCCTCGGCGGCGCGGGTGCGCCCGCGGCGACGGAAGGCGGTCACCCGATCGATCACGAGCCCGATGACGAGGGCGGCGGCGATGCCGATCACCACGTCATACTTCAGAGGGGTCTTCGGTGCGCCGTCGGCCCCGGCGGGGCGACCTATACTGGGAGGCTGGCCGTTCGGCCGCATCCCCCTTGAAGAAACGGACTTCCGCTGTGCTTGCCGTGCAGGACCTCGAGATTCGCGTGGGCGCGCGCCTCCTCATGGAGAACGTGTCGTTCCGCGTCGCCGACGGCGACAAGATCGGCCTCGTCGGGCGCAACGGCGCGGGCAAGACCACCCTGACCAAGGTGCTCGCGGGCGACGTCCTGCCCTCGGGAGGCAAGGTCACGCGCTCCGGCGAACTGGGCTATCTGCCGCAGGATCCGCGCTCCGGCGACCCCGAGATGCTCGCCAGGACCCGCATCCTCGACGCGCGTGGGCTCGGTTCGATCCAGCTCGGCATGGCGAAGGCCGCCGAGGACATGGCATCCGACGACGCAGCGGTGGCCGAGAAGGCGATGCGGAAGTTCGCGAACTTCACCGAGCGGTTCGAGTCGCTCGGCGGCTACGCGGCCGAGGCGGAGGCGGCATCCATCGCCAACAACCTCTCGTTGCCCGACCGCATCCTCGATCAGCCGCTCAAGACCCTCTCGGGTGGTCAGCGCCGGCGCATCGAGCTGGCCCGCATCCTGTTCTCGGACGCGCAGACCATGATCCTCGACGAGCCGACCAACCACCTCGACGCCGACAGCGTCGTGTGGTTGCGCGAGTTCCTCAAGGGGTACAAGGGCGGACTCATCGTCATCAGCCACGACGTCGAGCTCGTCGGCGAAACCGTGAATCGGGTGTTCTACCTCGACGCGAACCGTCAGGTCATCGACACGTACAACATGAACTGGAAGAACTACCTGCGTCAGCGCGTCGCCGACGAGGAGCGCCGCAAGAAGGAGCGCGCGAACGCCGAGAAGAAGGCGACGCAGCTGCAGATGCAGGCGGCACGGTTCGGCGCGAAGGCGTCCAAGGCGGCAGCGGCGCATCAGATGGTCGCGCGCGCCGAGAAGCTGCTGTCGGGTCTCGAGGAGGTCCGCGAGGCCGACCGCGTCGCCAAGCTCCGGTTCCCCAAGCCCGCCGCGTGCGGCAAGACGCCGCTGATGGCATCCGGCCTTTCGAAGTCGTACGGATCGCTGGAGATCTTCACGGATGTCGACCTCGCGATCGACCGCGGCTCCAAGGTCGTCGTGCTGGGCCTCAACGGTGCCGGCAAGACGACGCTGCTGCGCATGCTTGCGGGCGTCGACCAGCCCGACACCGGTCAGCTCGAGCCGGGGCACGGACTCAAGGTCGGCTACTACGCGCAGGAGCACGAGAACCTCGACGTGAACCGCTCGGTGCTCGAGAACATGGTCTCGGCAGCGCCCCACATCACCGAGACCGAGGCGCGCAAGGTCCTCGGATCGTTCCTGTTCACCGGCGACGACGTGCTCAAGCCCGCAGGCGTCCTCTCCGGCGGTGAGAAGACCCGCCTGTCGCTGGCGACGCTCGTGGTGTCGTCGGCGAACCTGCTGCTGCTCGACGAGCCGACGAACAACCTCGATCCCGCGTCCCGTGAGGAGATCCTCGGCGCGCTCGCGCACTACGAGGGCGCCGTGGTGCTCGTCTCGCACGACCCGGGTGCCGTGCAGTCGCTGAACCCCGAGCGCGTGCTCATCCTGCCCGACGGCGTGGAGGACATCTGGAGCCAGGAGTACCAGGACCTCATCGAGCTCGCATAGCGCGCAGGCGCCCCTCCCCGAACCGGTCCTTGCCCTCCGAAAACGGCGTGGCACCGCCTGTTTCGTCGCGTAGGACATGTCTCGGGCGGGGTAGCGTCGGAGCATGGCGGATCATCAGCAGCTGGCGAAGTCCTTCGAAAGCATCGGCGAGGAGTACGACCGCTACCGGCCGGGGTTCCCCGTCGCCGCGGCGGAAGAGATCGTGCCGGAGCGCGTGGATGCCGTCCTCGACCTCGGCGCAGGGACGGGCAAGTTCACCGAGCTGCTGGTCGCTCGTGCCGAACGCGTGATCGCGGTCGAGCCGTCGGTCGCGATGCTCGACGTGCTGCGGACGAAGCTGCCGGCCGTCGAGGCACTGGAGGGCGGTGCGGAGGGGATCCCGCTGCCGGACGGATCGATGGATGCCGTCACCGTCGCGCAGGCGTTCCACTGGTTCGATCGGGATGCCGCGTGCGCCCAGATCCGGCGGGTGCTGGTGCCGGGCGGGATGCTCGGTCTGCTGTGGAACCACTCCGATCCGGCATGCACATGGGATCGCGCCTGCACGCGGGTGGCGCACCCGGCCGTGACCGACGACACCGATGCGACCACGGCATCCGCCGCCGAGGAGCTTCCCGGCTTCACGTTCGACCACCGCACCGAGCTCGCCTGGTCCGAGCCGATCACCCGTGACGCGTACATCCGGCGATGGCTGACGGTCAGCAGTTTCCTCGCGGCGGACGAAGCCACACGTGCGAGCATGGTCGGCGAGCTCGAACGCATCCTCGACGCCGATCCCGAGACTGTGGGCCGCGACGAGTTCGTCCTGCCGATGGTGACCGAGGTGTTCATCTACCGCGCGGGCGCCGCATGAGGATCTGGTCGGTCCACCCGCGCCACCTCGACCGCCAGGCGCTCATCGCCTGCTGGCGGGAGACGCTGCTGGCGCAGAAGGTGCTCGTCGGCGAGACCCGCGGATACACGCGTCATCCCCAGCTGGAGCGGTTCCAGGCACAGGCAGACCCCATCGCATCCGTCGGCGTGTACCTCGAAGCGCTGGCCGATGAGGCCGACGCGCGCGGCTATCGCTTCGACCGAACCCGCATCCGCGTGGCGGGCGCAGAAGTCCCGCAGATCGACGTCACCGAAGGACAGCTCGCCCTCGAATGGCGCCACCTGCGCACCAAACTCGCCGCCCGCAGCCCTGAGGTCCTCGCTCGGTGGCAGAACCTGGCCGCGCCGGACTCGCATCCGCTGTTCCGCGTCACCCCCGGCCCGGTGGCGAGCTGGGAGCGCGCGGTTCCCCGCGAAACAGGCCCTGCCCGCTGAAACAGGCCGTGTCGGGGCCTGTCTCGGACGGCAAGACCTGTTTCGCGGAAGAAGCGAGGCGCCGAACTACTTGACGCCGAGGAAGCTGCGGTCGGTCAGGACGATCGGGCCGTCCGCGGTGATCGCCACGGTGTGCTCGGAGTGCGCCCCCCGCGAGCCGTCGGCGCTGCGCAGAGTCCAGCCGTCCTCGTCCGTGCGCAGCTCGTCGGTGGTCGCCAGGAACCAGGGCTCGAGCGCCAGCACGAGGCCGTCGCGCAGCGGGAAGCCCCGGCCGGCCCGCCCGTCGTTGGCGACGTGCGGGTCGCCGTGCATGGTGCGGCCGACGCCGTGGCCGCCGAAATCGGTGTTGATCGAGTAGCCCTCGCCGTGCGCGATCGCAGCCACTGCGGCGGAGATGTCGCCGATGCGGTTGCCCACGGTGGCGGCGGCGATCGCGGCATCCAATGCCCGTTCGGTCGTCTCGATCAGACGCAGATCCTCATCGCGAGCGGTTCCGACGACGAAAGAGACGGCGGAGTCCGCGACCCAGCCGTCGACGGCGACGGCGAAATCGAGCGAGACGAGGTCGCCGTCGCGCAGGGTGTAATCGTGGGGGAGCCCGTGCAGCACGGCGTCGTTGATCGACGTGCAGATGACCTTGCCGAACGGCCCGTTGCCGAACGAGGGGGCGTAATCGATGTAGCAGGACTCGGCACCGGCCTTGCGGATCAGATCGTGCGCCTTGCGGTCGATCGTGAGCAGGTTGGTGCCGACCTTCGTCTCGTCGCGCAGCGTCGCCAGGGTCTCGGCGACGAAACGTCCCGCAGCTCGCATCTCGTCGATCTCGGCCGGGGTGCGCAGTTCGATCATGGTGTTCCTCTCGTCCCTCCCATTCTCCCCGAGATCGCCGAGGAGTGCTCACAGCGAACATCCCGTCTGCACCAAGCGCGCGCGCCTACCATCGGAGTATGTGGTTGCGACGAGCCTTCTACCGCTGGATGTTCCCGGCCGTCGTCGTGCTGCCGCTGTGGCTGCTCCTCGGCTGGGGGATCTTCAACGCGGGCGGCTGGGCTTTCCTGTGGGTCCTGTTCATCGCCATCCCCTCGGTCTTCGTCGGGCAGCTCGCACTGACGCTGCTGCAGCGCGCGCGGCCCTCGGCCCGCGAGACCGGGGCCGCGTCCTGGTGGGACGTGCTCGGCTTCGGCGTGTGGCACGCGTTGACGATCGCGATCGGATGCTACCCGCAGACGTGGTTCCCGCTGCTGCTGACGGCTGCGATCGTCGTCGGCCTCGGGCTGTTCTGGCTGATGCTGCGGCAGCTGTGGAGCGAGGCGGGTATCGCGGGCGTCGGCATCGGCTTCCCCTCCTCGGTCACCGAGGATGCGCAGCCGGACGCCCCGCGCCGCGCGCCGGCCGACGGCGACGTGTTCGTCATCCAGGAGAAGCCCGCCTCCGAGCGCTGACGAGTTTTGGCCGACCGCCGGATCCATGGCAGAATGGTTCCTTGTGCCGTGACCGGCTCTGCCTCAGGGGAGCCCGCGTTCGCATCATGCGCCGTTCGGCACACACTTCACGTATTCCTTCCATCCATTGCATCCCGACCTGTGGCGAGTGCAGAGAGAGACGATCATGCAGATCCTGGACGCCGTCGACGCGGCTTCGCTCCGTTCCGACATTCCCGAGTTCCGTCCCGGCGACACCGTCAAGGTGCACGTCAACATCACCGAGGGCAGCCGCTCTCGTATCCAGGTCTTCCAGGGCGTCGTCATCGGCCGCCAGGGCGACGGCGTGCGCGAGACCTTCACGGTCCGCAAGATCAGCTTCCAGGTGGGCGTCGAGCGCACCTTCCCGGTGCACTCCCCGGTGATCGACCACATCGAGGTCGTCACCCGCGGTGACGTGCGTCGCGCGAAGCTCTACTACCTCCGCAACCTGCGCGGCAAGAAGGCCAAGATCAAGGAGAAGCGCGACAACTGATCGCGTCTTCCACACCAAGCACCCCGGGACACCGCGTCCCGGGGTGCTTCGTTTCATCCGGAGTGTGCGAACCTTGAAGCTGCCGTCGCCGTGCGGTGATGAGACCCACCGAAGGAATGCGATGACCACTGAATCCGCCGCGGACGCCCCGAACAAGCCGAGGCGCGGGTTCTGGATCTTCCTGCGCGATGTTCTCGTCATCATCGTCATCGCCGCGCTCGTCTCCTTCCTCGTCAAGAGCTTCGTCGTCCGCTCGTTCTACATCCCGTCCGCGTCGATGGAGAAGACGCTGATCGTCGACGACCGAATCCTCGTCGATGAGCTGACGCCACGCTGGACCGGCTACGAGCGGGGCGATATCGTCGTCTTCGCCGATCCCGGCGGGTGGCTCCCCGTGCAGCCGCAGGCTCCGCGGGGACCGGTCGTCCTGGAATGGGTCGACGGCCTGCTCACGCTCATCGGGCTCTCCTCGTCCGACAGCGAGGACCACCTCGTCAAGCGGCTGATCGGCCTGCCCGGCGACCACGTCGTGTGCTGCAACTCGCTCGGCCAGATCACGATCAACGACGCGCCGATCGACGAGCTGTCGTACCTGAACCTGCCCGACGGCGACACGGCGGCCTCGAATGAGCCGTTCGACGTCACCGTTCCCGAGAACTCGATCTGGGTGCTCGGCGACAACCGCGACCGCTCGCAGGACGCCCGCGCGCATCAGGACCTGCCCAGCGGCGGCTTCGTCCCGCTCGACAACGTGGTGGGCAAGGCGTTCCTGACCACGTGGCCGCTCGCCAGGATCGGCACGATCGACGGTCACCACGACGTCTTCAACGGCGTGCCGGACCCCGAAGAATGACCGTCGTCGCACCGCGCCTCACCCTGGAGCGCAAGCTCCTGGCCGAATACGACCTGATCATCTCGCTCGACGAGGTCGGACGAGGAGCCCTCGCGGGCCCGGTCGCGGTCGGAGCCGCAGTCATGGATGCCGCAGGCTCCCGCCGCCGCGTCCCGGAGGGCCTGCGCGATTCGAAGCTCGTGACCGAGAGGCGCCGGCCGGAGGTCGCCGCCCGCGCGGCGGCATGGGTGCAGGCTTCCTCGGTCGGCTGGGCGAGCGCCGCGGAGGTCGACGAGGTCGGCATCATGCGCGCGCTCGGCCTCGCCGCGTCCAGGGCGATCGACGCGGTGGCGGCGCAGGGCGCCGCGCTCGACGGGGCGCTGGTGATCCTCGACGGCAACCACGACTACGTCTCGCGCGTTCATCACACGCCGCTGCAGGTGCGCTCGGTCATCAAGGGCGACCGCGACTGCGCATCCGTCTCGGCGGCGTCCGTCATCGCCAAGGTCTCCAGGGACGCCCACATGGGCGATCTGCACGTCGAGCACCCGGCGTACCAGTGGGATCGCAACAAGGGGTACGCGAGTCCCGAGCATCGTGCCGCCATCCGCGAAGGAGGGCTGTCGCCGTTCCACCGCTCGTCGTGGGCGATCACGGATGCCCCGACCCTGTTCTGACTCATAGGATGGACTCATCATGGATGAAGAGGCATTCGACGACTACGACCGCGAACTCGAACTCGCGCTGTTCCGCGAGTACCGCGACGTTGTCGGTCAGTTCCAGTACGTCGTCGAGACCGAGCGGCGGTTCTACCTCGCCAACGAGGTCAACGTCGTCCGCCGCGACACCGAGCACGACTTCTACTTCGAGATCTCGATGGCCGATGTCTGGGTGTGGGACATCTACCGTGCCGACCGGTTCGTGAAGGCCGTCCGTGTGCTGACGTTCAAGGACGTCAACGTCGAGGAGCTCCAGCGCCGCGAGTTCGAGCTGCCGGAGGAGCTCTCGCTCGACGGCAACTGACTCGAGCGCACATGTGCTCCGCAGGGGGCGGGTGTGCACCGGTCGTGCGATCCGGGGTCCGCGGCACGGCCTGCTGACTGCAAGCTGTCGGCATGGCAGCGAAAGACGACTTCGGACGAGCCGGTGAGGACCGTGCCGCACTCCATCTGAGCACGCACGGCTATCGCGTGCTCGACCGCAACTGGCGGTGCTCCCAGGGCGAGATCGACATCGTGGCGGAGACCGCAGGAACGATCTGCGTCGTCGAAGTCAAGACTCGGCGCAGCATCGCGTTCGGCCACCCCTTCGATGCCGTCGACGACCGCAAGCGCGAGCGGCTGTGGCGGCTCGGGTACGCCTGGTGCCGGACGCACCCCGAGTTGGCCGGGAACCGGATGCTGCGGCTCGAGGTCATCGGCATCGTCGGTCCCGACCCGGTGGACGCGGTGCTCGAGCACCTGATGGATCTGCGATGAAGACGGCGCGCACGTGGGCCGTGGCGCTCACCGGCGTCGACGGCCACCTCGTCGAGATCGAGGCGGACGTGTCGAATCAGACGCCGGGGTTCAAGATCGTCGGGCTGCCCGACAAGGCGCTGGACGAGGCGGCGCAGCGCGTGCACAACGCGGTCACGAACGCGCAGCTCGAGCTCACTCGTCGCCGCCTCACCGTGAACCTCTCGCCCGCCAGCCTGCCCAAGCACGGCAGTGGATTCGACCTCGGCATCGCCGTCTCAGCGGTGGCGACGGGTGGAGTGCTGGATGCCGCATCCATCGCGCGGACCGTGCACATCGGCGAGCTCGGTCTCGACGGGCGGGTCAGGCCCGTCCCCGGCGTCCTGCCGGCTGTGTTCGCGGCGTCGAGGGCGGGCTTCGACCGGGTGATCGTGCCGCACGCCAATGAGGCGGAGGCGCGCCTGGTGCCGGGTATGCAGGTGCAGGCGGCCACCACACTCGCCGAGGTCGCGATGTGGCACGGAGCCGATCTCGCGGTCGCCGAGGTAGAACCCGTCGGAGCCGAGATCTCGCCGGCGCCGGCTGCGGATCCGCTCGACCTCGCGGACGTCGTCGGACAGGAGGAGGCGGTCGAGGCGCTGATCGCCGCCGCGGCCGGTGGGCATCACCTGCTGATGAGCGGCCCGCCCGGTGCGGGCAAGACGATGCTCGCGCGCCGGCTGCCCGGCATCCTGCCGCCGCTCACGCAGGAGGAGGCGCTCGAGGTCGCCGCCGTCCGTTCCCTCTCCGGAGCGGTCGTGAGCACGCTCGACGACCTGCCGCCGCTGGAGGCGCCGCACCATTCGGCGTCGGTAGCGGCGCTCGTGGGCGGCGGATCGCGCGCCGTCCGTCCCGGCGCCATCGTGCGAGCCCATCGCGGCGTGCTGTTCCTCGATGAGGCGGCCGAGTTCTCGCGCGTGGCCCTGGACGCACTGCGGCAACCTCTCGAATCCGGGGCGATCGAGATCGATCGTGCAGGATTCCGCGCCCGGTTCCCCGCGCGCTTCCAGCTCGTGCTGGCGACCAACCCGTGCCCGTGCGGCAACTACGGCGTCCGCGGCGCGGAGTGCATCTGCCCGCCTGTGGCGATACGCCGGTACGGGGCACGTCTGTCCGGGCCGCTCCGGGACCGCATCGACATCGACCTCCAGGTCGCCCGCGTCGCGGCATCCAGGGCGACCTCGGTGGATCGAGCGGGCATCACCAGCGCACAGGCCGCCGCACAGGTGGCCGCAGCGCGTGGCCGAGCGGCCGAGCGATGGGCGGGGACGCCGTGGCGCCTGAACGCCGAGGTCGCCGGCGCATGGCTGCGCCAGGGCGACCGGAGGCTCGCTCCTGCTGTCCGGGCGCCGCTGGATCGTGCGCTCGAGCGCGGGCAGCTCACCCTGCGCGGCTACGACCGAGTGCTGCGTCTCGCCTGGACCATGGCGGACCTCGCCGGCGTGGATGCCCCGGGCGGCGACGAGCTCGGGCGGGCGCTGTTCCTGAAGAGAGGACTGATCGCATGATCGATGCGCTGATGAACGACCGGGAGATCCGCCGCGCTGCGGAGAGCGCGCGGCCGGGCGACGAGCCCGTCCAGACGCTGGCGCGGGCCGCCTGGAGCGTGATCGCCGAACCGGGAGACGGTGTCGCGGGAGCCCTCATCGCCCAGTTGGGTGCGGCGGAGGCGCTGCGGTTCGGGCTGTCCGACGAGAGCTTCGGACTGGCGGAGAAGGCGGTGCAGGACGGGAGGCGCCGGTGGATGCCGCGGGCGCATCCGCGTGCCGTCCGCGATGCCCTGCGGGGAGCTGCGGAGGTCGGCGCGCAGGTTCTGCTTCCGGGTGATGCGGATTGGCCGTCCGCCGTCGACGATCTCGGCGACCATGCCCCGACAATGCTGTGGGTTCGCGGCGAGGCGTCGCATCTGGCCGCCACGAGTCGGGTCGCGATCGTTGGTGCCCGCGCCGCGACGGCGTACGGCGACTCGGTCGCGGCGGAGCTCGCGGGCGATCTCGCGGCGGGCGGCACGATGGTGGTCTCCGGCGGAGCCTACGGGATCGACGGATCCGCGCACCGGGCATCGCTCGGCGCCGGGGGAGCGACCGTGGCGTTCCTCGCCGGCGGCGTCGATCGCGCATACCCGGCAGGCCACCAGCAGCTGTTCGAACGCATCCGCTCGTCCGGGGCGGTCCTCAGCGAGCTACCGTGCGGTGCCGCTCCGACGAAGTTCCGGTTTCTGGCTCGCAACAGGCTCATCGCCGCCCTCGGCGCGGCGACGGTCGTCGTCGAGGCCGGGTGGCGCAGCGGCTCGCTCAACACCGCCGGACACGCCTCATCGCTCGGCCGGCCCCTCGGGGCCGTCCCCGGGCCCGTGACGAGCGCGGCGTCGGCCGGCTGCCACCGGCTCATGCGCGAGTACGACGCGGTGTGCGTCACCAATGCCGCCGAGGTCCGCGAGATGCTCGGGATCGACGCTGCGCCGACTGCCGACACCGACAGGACGGACCCGGAGCAGGTCCGGCTGCTCGACGCGTTGAGCACCCGTACGGCCCATCCGCCGGTCGAGCTCGCGCGTCTGTCCGGCCTGTCCGTCGAACGCACCCGCGCGCTGCTCGGGACGCTCAGCCTCGAAGGCACCGTGAAGCAGGAGGAGAACGGGTGGCGACGTGCGCGCACCTGATCAGCGGCGGGCGGTCAGGTCGGGCGATATCCGCCTTCGCGGGCGGTCTCGATCCTCCGAGTCCCGCCCCGGGCGCGGCATCCGTCGCCCGCGCTGCATCCGACGGTGCCGGCTCCTCCCTTCAGCACCCCCGTCCCCAGCCCCAGGCGCAGCCGCCCCGGTCCCACGCCGGGCGGCTGCGTGTCGGCGGGGCATCTGCGCCGGGCCTGCGGGACGCGGCAAGCTGTATCCATGGATCTTCCGTCCGCCGCAGACGCGTTCACGACGCACCTCGAGCAGGTGCGTCGCCTGTCCGCTGCGACGGTGCGCGCGTACCGTTCCGATCTGCGTGATCTGGCTGGCGTCGTCGGCGCGGTGCCACTGCGCGAGGTCGACCTCGAAGCGCTCCGGGATTGGCTCTGGCGTGCCACGCAGCGCGGCGACGCCCGCTCGACGCTCGCGCGTCGTGCAGCAGCGGCACGCTCGTTCTTCGCCTGGGCGAAGGACGAGGAACTCATCGTCGTCGATCCGGCGCTGCGTCTGATCGCTCCCAAGCGCGGCCGGACGCTGCCGGCGGTGGCCTCGAAGGAAGGCCTGCGCGACATGCTCGACGAACGCGCCCGCAGCGCGGCGGGCGGCGATCCCGTCGCTCTGCGCGATCACGCGATGCTCGAACTGCTCTACGGCTCGGGGATGCGGGTGTCCGAGCTGTGCGGGCTCGATGTGGACGACCTCGACCTCGACCGTGGCACGGCACGCGTGTGGGGCAAGGGCTCCAAGGAGCGCGTCGTCCCGTTCGGCACGCCCGCGGCCGCCGCGATCGGCGCGTACCTCACGCGGGGTCGTGCGGCGCTGATCGCGCGAGCCGCGACGACGTCTCCCGCCGTCTTCCTCGGCATCCGTGGCGGGCGGATCGGGCCGCGCGCCGTGTACGCGCTCGTCGCGGCCGCCCTGGGTCCGATCATCGGTTCGGATGCCGTCGGGCCGCACGCGCTGCGCCACTCCGCTGCCACCCACCTGCTCGACGGCGGTGCCGATCTGCGCGCGGTGCAGGAGATCCTCGGGCATGCGAGCCTGGGGACGACGCAGATCTACACGCACGTCTCGTCCGAGCGCCTCGCCGCGACCTATCGCCTGGCGCACCCGCGCGCCTGACGCTCAGCGCGGAGGGGACGCGCAGCAGGGGAGCAGCACCGCGCGCGGAACCCCGCCGAACAGCAGCATCGGATTGATGTACACGTCGTTCAGGCGCACGCCGACGTGCAGCGTCCCCGCTGGCGCATGCCCGCCGACGGCGACCGTGCCGATCTCGTCACCGGCACGGACGACAGCACCCGGAGCGAGGTCGGACGCGAGCGGCTCGAACGTGCTCACATAGCCCTCGCCGTGATCGATCGTCAGCAGGGGACGATCCACGACGACTCCGCGGAACGCGACGACGCCGTCCTCGGGCGCTGTGACCGTGGCACCCTGACCCGCTCGGATGTCGATGCCGCGGTGTCCTGGCCCGTAGTCGTGAGCGGGCGCGCGGAACGGTTCGACCACCTCACGCGCACCCGCCGTCGGCCACGACCACGCCGGAGCGGGCGACGGTGCGTCGGCTGCGAAGGCGGGCGGCGGCAGCGTCAGAAGCGCGGCGACGAGTGCCACGACGAGAGCGGGTCGCCGGGTCCGGCTCCGACGGCGTCGGCTGCGATTCGATGTCGGCATCCGTCCATGATCCGACGTCGGCGCGCGCCCCGCCGGAGGGGTGGTCGCGAACCGTGAAGAACCCGTGGGAATCGGCGCCTGTGCAGCGCCGGTGGGAAGGCTCCGATCCTGTACACTTGAGGTCGCACCTCGATTTTCGGGGTGACTACGCGTGCCCAAAGCGATCACCGTCCTCACGGACACCGGTCGCGGCATCCACTCCCTCAGGTCCCGCTCTCCAGAGCGGGTGGGCGTGTGCCGGGCACCAGGATCACCGGTCGCCTGACCGGCGAGAACAACCTCAAGGACGCGCAAGCGTCAGAACCAGGAGAAGACCATGGCTGTGGTCACCATTCGCCAGCTGCTCGACAGCGGCGTTCACTTCGGACACCAGACCCGCCGGTGGAACCCGAAGGTCAAGCGCTTCATCCTCACCGAGCGCAGCGGCATCCACATCATCGACCTGCAGCAGTCGCTCGGCTACATCGACGCCGCCTACGACTTCGTCAAGGAGACGGTCGCCCGCGGTGGCACGATCCTCTTCGTCGGCACCAAGAAGCAGGCGCAGGAGATCCTCGCCGAGCAGGCGACCCGTGTCGGCCAGCCCTACGTCAACCAGCGCTGGCTCGGCGGCCTCCTCACGAACTTCCAGACGATCGCCAAGCGCCTGGCGCGCATGAAGGAGCTCGAGGAGCTCGACTACGAGAACCCCGCGGCTTCCGGCTTCACGAAGAAGGAGCTCCTGCTCAAGAAGCGCGAGCTCGACAAGCTGCACAAGTCGCTCGGCGGCATCCGCAACCTCACCAAGACGCCGTCGGCCCTGTGGGTCGTCGACGCCAAGCGCGAGCACCTCGCGATCGACGAGGCCAAGAAGCTCGGCATCCCGGTGATCGGCATCCTCGACACCAACGCCGACCCGGACGACTTCCAGTACCCGATCCCCGGCAACGACGACGCGATCCGCTCGGTGTCGCTGCTGACGCGCATCATCGCCGACGCCGCCGCCGAGGGCCTGCAGCAGAAGCACAACCCCGAGTCGGGCGACGCCGAGCCGCTGGCCGAGTGGGAGAAGGAGCTTCTCGAGGCTCCCGCCGAGGGCGCCGCTGCTGAGGAAGCCGCCGCTGAGCCGGCCGCCGCTGAGCCGGCCGCCGATGAGGCACCCGCCGCTGAGGCCGCACCGGAGACCGAGGCTCCGGCCGAGGCCGCTGACGCCAAGTAATCCGCGTACACACACCTAACGAGGCAAGGAGCCACCACACATGGCCAACTTCACCATCGCCGACATCAAGGCGCTGCGTGAGCAGCTCGGCACCGGAATGGTCGACACGAAGAAGGCGCTCGAGGAGGCCGACGGCGACGTCGAGAAGGCCACCGAGATCCTGCGTCTGAAGGGTGCGAAGGGCAACGCCAAGCGCGCTGACCGTTCCACCAGCGAGGGCCTGGTCGTCTCGCGCGAGCAGGACGGCAGCGTCACGCTCATCGAGCTGGCCTGCGAGACGGACTTCGTCGCGAAGAACGAGCGCTTCATCGCCCTCGCCGACAAGGTCGCCGACGCCGTCGCCGCCGTGAAGGCGGACTCGGTCGAGGACGCGCTTGCGGCTTCCGCCGGCGCCCAGACCGTCGGCGAGCTGATCTCGGACGAGGCGGCGATCATCGGCGAGAAGATCGAGCTGCGCCAGGTGCGCACCGTCACCGGTGACGCTCTCGAGGTGTACATGCACCGCACGAGCAAGGACCTGCCCCCGCAGATCGGCGTCGTCGTGGCCTACACGGGTGACGACGCGGCGACCGCGCGCAGCATCGCGCAGCACGTCTCGTTCGCCAACCCGTCGTACCTGAGCCGCGAGGACGTTCCGGCCGAGGCCGTCGAGAAGGAGCGCGAGATCGTCACCGAGATCTCGCGCAACGAGGGCAAGCCCGAGGCCGCCCTGCCGAAGATCGTCGAGGGCCGCGTGTCCGCGTTCATCAAGCAGGTCGCCCTGCTCGAGCAGGACTACGCGAAGGACAACAAGCTCTCCGTCGCCCAGGTGGCGAAGGACGCCGGGATCACCGTGACGGACTTCGCGCGGTTCAAGGTCGGCGCGTAGCAGTTCTCAAGGGGTTCGGATCCACCAGGGTCCGAACCCCTTCTTCGTGCCCAGAAGGCACTATCTTGAATCGTGACGAGAGGACATCCACCCATGACTGAACGCACCGGACGCCGCCGCGTCCTTCTCAAACTCTCCGGAGAGGCTTTCGGCGGCGGTCAGCTCGGGGTGAACCCCAACGTCGTCGGTCAGATCGCGCGCGACATCGCCGCGGCCGTCGACCAGGTCGAGATCGCCGTCGTCGTCGGCGGGGGCAACTTCTTCCGTGGCGCAGAGCTCAGCCAGCGCGGCATGGACCGCGGGCGTGCCGACTACATGGGCATGCTCGGCACCGTCATGAATGCCCTCGCCCTGCAGGACTTCCTCGAGCAGGCAGGTGCCCCCACTCGTGTGCAGTCGGCGATCTCGATGACTCAGGTCGCCGAGCCGTACATCCCGCTGCGCGCGGAGCGCCACATGGAAAAGAGCCGCGTCGTCATCTTCGGTGCGGGTGCGGGTCTTCCGTACTTCTCCACGGACACCGTCGCCGCCCAGCGTGCCCTGGAGATCGGTGCGCACGAGGTCCTCGTGGCCAAGAACGGCGTCGACGCCATCTACACCGCCGACCCGAACAAGGACGCCTCGGCGACCCGCATCGACACCGTGACATACCGCGATGCGCTGCAGCAGGGCCTCAAGGTCGTCGACTCGACCGCCTTCAGCCTCTGCATGGACAACGGCATGGACATGCGCGTGTTCGGCATGGAGCCGGCAGGCAACGTCACCCGCGCCCTGCTCGGCGAGCAGATCGGCACGCTCGTCACCGCGTGACGCCGCTTGCCAGGGTGCGAAGGCCGCACCCGGATAGAATTGCACGAACCCCCTGATGATAGGAGCCACCGTGATCGCGGACGTCCTCGCTGAAACCACCACTCGCATGTCGCGCGCCGTCGAGGCCGCGAAGGAGGACTTCGCCACCGTGCGCACGGGGCGCGCGAACCCGCAGCTGTTCCAGAAGGTGATGGTCGACTACTACGGCTCGCCCACGCCGCTCGCTCAGCTCGCCTCGCTCGCGAACCCCGAGGCGCGCTCGCTCATCATCACGCCGTACGACAAGTCGGCGCTCAAGGCGATCGAGCAGGCCATCCGCGACATGCCGAACCTCGGCGCGAACCCCACCAACGACGGCAACATCGTGCGCGTCACGATGCCGGAGCTGACCGAGGAGCGCCGCAAGGAATACGTGAAGCTCGTGCGCACCAAGGGCGAGGATGCGAAGGTGCGCGTACGCGGCATCCGTCGCAAGTCCAAGGACGAGCTCGATGCGCTGAAGGACGAGGTCGGCGAGGACGAAGTCTCGCGCGGTGAGAAGGAGCTCGACGCTCTCACGCGTCAGCACGTGGACCTCATCGATGACGCCCTCAAGCGCAAAGAGACCGAGCTCCTCGAGGTCTGAGCGCATGGACGATCAGGTCGGAGACGCCGAAGGGCAGCCGCTGACGCGGCGAGAGGCCCGCGATGCGGCGACCCCTGATGTGACCCCGGAGGCGGCTCCGCAGCCGCAGAGCGCGCCGAGCCATGAGTCGGTCATTCCGCCGCGCCCGCCGCTTCCGAAGCCTGGGGACGTCTCGACGGAAACCGGCTCGGCGATGCGCGAGCAGCTGCGCCAGGCGCGCGGGGACTTCGAGATCCGTGCGCATCAGGCCAGAGAGCACCTGGATCAGGCGAACGAGCGCATCAAGGCGCGCACGGGTCGCGACCTCGTTCTCGCGATCCTCGTCGGCCTCGCCTTCGGCGCCGTGCTGCTGGGGTCTTTGCTGTTCGTCAAGGAGCTCTTCCTCGTCATCGCCCTGGCGGTCGCCGTCCTCGGGATCTTCGAGCTGTCCCGCGCGCTGCGCAACGCGCAGCGCCGCGTCGACATCGTCCCCCAGGTCGCGGCGGGTGTCCTTCTGATGCTGGCCGGCTACTTCGCGCCCGCCTGGCTCAGCTGGGTGACGCTCCTGTTCGCGGTGGCGTTCGTGATCGTGTGGCGCCTCGTCGCGCAGATGATCGTCAAGGACGGCCGCACCTACGGCGACGTCCTCACGGACGCCCTCGTCGGCGGTTTCGTGCAGATCTACGTGCCGTTCCTCACCAGTCTCGCCCTGATGCTGCTGCGTCAGGACGGCGGACAGTGGTGGGTGCTGGCGTTCATCGTCGTCGCCGTCGCGTCCGACACCGGCGCGTATGCGGCCGGCCTCGCCTTCGGCCGCCACCCGATGGCGCCGCGGATCAGCCCGAAGAAGACCTGGGAGGGCTTCGGCGGTGCAGTGATCGCCGCCGCTGCCGCCGGCGTGCTCCTCGCGTTGTTCATGCTCGATCTGCCCTGGTGGGCCGGTCTCGTCTTCGGCGTCGCCATCCTCGTCTCGGCGACGGTCGGCGACCTCGGCGAATCGATGATCAAGCGCGATATCGGTATCAAGGACATGAGCTCCTGGCTTCCCGGGCACGGTGGCATCCTCGATCGGGTCGACAGCATCCTGCCCTCGACGGTGCCCGCCGTGATCCTGTACTTCCTCTTCTCCCCATGGGCGGTGCTCGCATGACGACGGATGCCGTGAAGCAGACGGACACGCAGACCGCGGGTGCGTCGTCCTTCCGCATCGCCACCGGGCGCGAGCGCGGCTACCATCGTGCAGCCGTCGACACGTTCCTGGCCGCGGCCAGGGAGAGCTTCGAGTCCGACTCCGGCGAACTCTCGGCCGAGGACGTGCGCATCGCATCGTTCCCCCTGGTCAAGGGCGGGTACGCGATCGGCGATGTCGATGCCGCACTCGGGCGCATCGAGGACGCCTTCGCCGCGCGCCGACGCGAGGAGGCGATCCGCGACGGCCGTGCCGAGGAGTGGGTTCTGCGCGCGCGTGCAGAGGCGCAGGTCATCCTCGACCATCTCGCACGGCCCCGCCGCCAGCGCTTCGCCCGCGCAGGATTCCTGTCGTTCGGGTACCGCGTCGACGAGGTCGACCACGTGGCGAACCGCATCGTCCGCTTCCTGCGCGACGGTGACGCGCTGAGCGTGGAGCAACTGCGGTCGGCGGCGTTCCGCATGCAGCGGCACGGCTACCGCGAGGAGCAGGTCGACGCCCTGCTGGACGCCGCCATCGAGGTCATGCTCGCCGTCCGGTGAGCGCTCTCATGGTGAACTCAGGCAGCTCGCGCTAGAATCGATTCCATTGTGACTCCCGGTACTGAGATCGACCCCGTCAGCGGTGCCTCCGCGCAGGTCGCGTCGGCAGCCCCGAAGCTCCCGGCCACCACCAAGCGCTCCTGGATCCGCAGGCGCGGCATCACCGGCGCCCTCGCTGGATTCGGCGTCGTCGCCATGGCGGCAGCCGTCATCGCACCGACCGGTATGGCGCTGGCCGAGCAGTCCGAGGCCGACACCACGACGGCGTTCTCGCTCGCGGTCGAGGACACCCAGGATCTGACCGTCACCGTCCAAGGCGCGACCATCGCCCCCGTCGAGCGCGGCAGCTTCGAGGTGTACGTGAAGCCCAAGCCCCAGCCGAAGCCGGCACCCGCGGCCGCGTCGACGTCGACGTCGACGTCGACGCAGTCGTCATCCAACGCGCCGGGCCCTGTCTTCTACACCGGCGGCGGCGCCCCGGCCGAGTGGATGGCCGCTGCGGGTATCGCATCGAGCGACTGGGGCTATGTCGACTACATCGTCTCCAAGGAGAGCGGCTGGAACCCGAACGCGACGAATGCGTCCTCCGGTGCCTGCGGCCTCGTCCAGGCTCTGCCCTGCAGCAAGGTCCCCGGCAACGGCTACGACCCCGTCGACAACCTCCGCTGGGGCAACGGATATGCGACCGGCCGCTACGGCAGCTGGGCGAACGCGTACGCGTTCTGGACCGCGAATCACTGGTGGTAATGTCCGGCCATGCCCCGCTCGAACCGACGGCGTCCGGAGCGCCAGGATACTGACGACTCCTTCCAACGGCTTCTGGCCGGGTGGAAGCGCACCGAGGTGCGGCGGGGCCGGCAGTGGACCGTGCAGCCGGTCTCCGGCCGGCAAGCCGTGAAGGAGTACACCTGCCCCGGCTGTCACCGGGCGATCACGCCGGGAACGCCGCACCAGGTCGTGTGGCGCGCCGACGGCGTGCTGGGGGATGCCGCGGACCTCGCTGCCCGCCGTCACTGGCACACCCACTGCTGGCGTGCGGCGTGACGATGCAGATCCGCGGACCGCTGGAGCTTCCCGCGCATCGAGAGGACACCGAGCTGACGACCGCCGACGATCCACCCGAACGCGCTCCCTCTGCCGACAGAGTGGCCGGCCTGACGGGCGCGGAGCGCGTCAGCGCTCGTTCATCCGCGGGATGAGCACCTGGCGGTAGATGATCAGGATGCTCGCGGCGACCGGGATCGCGATCAGCGCGCCCAGCAGGCCGAGCAGCGATCCGCCGGCGAGGGCGGCGACGACGACGACTGCGCCGGGCACCGAGACCGCACGACTCATGATGCGCGGAGAGATGACGTATGCCTCGATCTGCATGTAGATGAGGTAGTAGATCCCGGCGGCGAGGGCGGTCGCGGGGGAGCCCAGGCCGGGGATCAGGCACACCAGCACGATGATCGTCGAGCCGGTCAGCGTTCCCACGAGCGGGATGAGCGAGAAGAAGAAGGCGATGACGGCGAGCACGGCGGCGAACGGGGCGCCGATGATGTTGAGGTAGATCGCGCTGAGGATGCCGTTGATCACGCCGAGCGTGACCTGACCCATGACGTAGTAGCCGACCGAGTCCGTGATCTGCTCGGCCAGGTCGATGAATCGGGGCCGCTTCGAGGCGGGGACGAGCTGGTAGACGGAGCGCTTGAGCGACGGCGTGGATGCGGTCAGGTAGATCGTCAGGATGAGCACGATGAACGCGCCGAACAGTCCGCCGACGATCGAGACGCTCGCGTTGATGACGCCGCCGGTGATGTCGCCGAGATTGGCGATCAGCCAGTCCTGGGCCTCGGTCAGCACGCGCTCGATGTCGAGATTCGGGAAGAGCCCCGTGATCCAGTCCTCGACGTCCGTGAGGAAGGTCGGCCGGCTCACGAGCTGCGTGATCTGCTCGATGAGCTGCATGACCTGCGAGACGAGCACCGGCAGCACGATGAGGACGATTCCCGCGAAGACGCCGAGGACGAGGACGAGGGTGATGAGGACGGCTAGCCAGCGGGGGAGTCTGCGGCGCTCGAGGAACGAGATGACCGGGTCAAGGCCCAGGCTGATGAACAGCGCGGTGCCCACGTACAGGAGCACGGTCGACAGCGACTGGATGCTGCCGATCAGCAGGATGCCGAGGCCGACGCCGAGCGTCGCGACCAGCGCGGTGCGGAACGGATTGTGGAGTTTCATCTGCTCTCCTCCGGATGACTGCTCTCAGGCTAGTCGGCCGACCGGCCACCCGAACGGCGACGTGCCGAGGCCCAGGCGCCCCTCGTAGTCAACACTCAGGCAGTTTCGATAGTCTGGAACGTCGAGCGGTGACGCGGACTGGGAGTCCGTGTTGCGTAAGGAGACTTTTTCGTGCGTTTCGTCTGGGCCGTCGTGGCCTTCGTCCTGGCCACGCTTCTCATCGGAGCGGGCATCGCTCAGCGAACGATCTTCATGGGCCCCGCAGCCCAACAGGTCGAGCTGAGCGTCGAGGACTCGACCCCGTTCGTGCTGGTCGACGGCGCCGTACTGCGCGCGAACCCGGGCCAGCAGACGCTGCTCGTCCGCGGTGACGGCGATCTCTTCGCCGCCTACGGGCGCACGGCCGACATGCAGGCGTGGCTCTCGGACGCGACATACACGGCGATCGATCTGGACACCGACGGCGAACCGACGAGCACGGTCGTCGAGCCCGCGGTGCAGCCCGAGGAAGGCGAGCCGGCCGAGGGCGAGACCGAGCAGACGGGGCGCAACCCCGCCGGATCCGACCTGTGGCTGGACTCGTTCAGTGAATCCGATCAGCTGATCACCGACATGCAGCTGCCCGAGGGCATGAGCATCCTGATCGCGAAGGACGGCACAGAGCCCGCGCCGTCCGACATCATGGTGTCCTGGCCCGTAGACCGCTCGACCCCGCTGGTCGGGCCGCTGATCACCGCCGGCGGCATCGTGCTGCTGGTCGGTCTCGTGCTCTACGTGCTCGCGATCCGTCATCAGCGCCGCGGTCGTGGCCCGCGCCGCAAGGGCCCGGGGCCCCTGCCCGTGACCGAGCCGATCGACCTCTCGGTGGAACCGGCACCGGTGCGTGAGGCGCTCGAGGAGCCGAAGGACGCGGACGCCGCATCCGGATCGGACTCCGAAGCGGCGGCCGATGCGAAGGAGAAGCGCACTGAGCGACGGGCGCTGAAGGGTCGCCGCCTTCTGGTGCTGCCGGCGCTGGGACTCGCCGGCCTCATGTTCGCCGGCTGCTCGAGCGACTCCTGGCCGCAGTTCGACGCGGCCACCCCGACGCCGACCCCGACGCAGACCGTCATCACGCCCGAGAACCAGAAACCGCCGGCAGTGACCCAGGCGCAGGCCTCCCGCATCCTGCAGAGCATCTCCGCGACGATCGAGCAGGCCGACGCCGATCGCGACATCGACCTGGCGGGTACCCGCCTTTCGGGCATGGCGCTCGATGCTCGCAGCACGGACTACACGCTGCGCGGGACCCTGGCCGATCGTGAGCCGCCCGCGGCCATTCCGACCGAGGCGATCGAGGTACTGCTTCCGCAGGCCACCGACGAGTGGCCGCGCACCGTGCTCGTACTCAGCAAGAGCAAGAGCGACGACACGATTGCGCCGACCATCCTCACGATGACCCAGGCAGACCCGTGGTCGAACTACATGGTCACGAACATCGCCGAGATGCAGGCATCGACCGAGATCCCTCAGCTCGCGCCGGCGTGGCTCGGGACGAGCCTGATCACCGAGAACGCCGCGGCCTTCCTCACCCTCGCCCCCGACGAGCTCGCAACCGCTTTCGCGGACGTCGTGGATTCGGGGGAGAAGAGCGAGTACTACGGCTCGTTCGATCCGGTCGCGCTCTCGCTCGCGGACTCCATCGTGCAGAGCCGCAACGCCGTGACTCAGGCCCTCGCCGACGGCGGCGCAGCCGAGACGTCGCAGGCGGCCTTCGACGTCGCTCCCAGCGACGATCCCGCTGTCGCGATGGCGACGCTCGACAGCGGCGCGATCGTCGCTGTCTCGCTCGTCGATCAGGAGAAGATCACGCCGAAGACATCCGATGCGGTGATCCGTTTCGGCGAGAACCCCGAGGCGAAGGCGCTGACAGGTGCCGAGGAGGCGTCGAATGGCGTCGTGACGACCTACGGTCTGCAGCTGTTCTTCTCCGTGCCCAGCCAGGGCTCGACCGAGCAGGTCCGCCTGCTCGCCGTGCACCAGGACATCCTCAACGTGGAAGTGATCAAGTGAGCGACATCTCCCCGGCCGCCCTGCGTGGCGCCGTCGACCTCTCGTCCCTGCGCAATCGGCCGGCGGCCCCGGCGAATCCGGCCTCCGCGCCCGATGGCGACCAGACACCGGTGCAGGGCGGGCTCATCGTCGATGTGACGGATGCCACGTTCGGACAGGTTCTGGAGCTTTCACGCACGGTCCCCGTCGTCGTCGATCTGTGGGCAGAGTGGTGCGGGCCGTGCAAGCAGCTCAGCCCCATCCTCGAGAAGGTCGTCACCGAACTCTCCGGCCGGGTCGTGCTCGCCAAGGTCGACGTCGACGCCAATCCGCAGCTGGCCCAGAGCTTCCGCGCGCAGTCGATCCCGATGGTCGTGGCGCTCATCGCCGGACAGCCCGTGCCGATGTTCACGGGAGCCGTGCCCGAGGAGCAGGTGCGCCAGGTCTTCGACCAGCTCCTGCAGGTCGCGGCGCAGAACGGCGTGACCGGCAGCGTCGACGTCACGGGCGAGGCGGACGCGCAGGGCGCTGACGAGCCCCAGGAGGCCCCGCTTCCGCCGTTGCACGCCGAGGCGTTCGCCGCGATCGAGCGCGGCGACTACGCGGCTGCGATCGCGGCGTACGAGAAGGCGCTGGCTGAGAACCCGCGCGATGAGGATGCTCGTGCAGGGCTCGGACAGGTCCGCCTGCTCGATCGCGTGCAGGGACTGGATCTGCAGGAGGCCCGCGCAGCCGCGGCAGCAGCCCCGCAGGACGTTCAGGCGCAGTTCGCCGTGGCCGACCTGGACATCTCGGGCGGGCACGTCGAAGACGCCTTCGGCAGGCTCCTCGACCTGTTCGCCGCACTGCCGTCCGACCAGCGCGCACCCGTGCGCGAGCGGCTGGTAGAGCTGTTCGGCCTCATCGGCGCGGACGACCCGCGCGTCACCGCAGCCCGCAACAGGCTCTCGTCGCTGCTGTTCTGACGCCGGTCCTCAGCTGCGCTCCGGCCGGTAGCGCAGCCAGAGCGTCGACAGCGGGGGGAGGGTGATCTTCGCCCTGGGTGTGCCGAGGTCGTCCGACGCGTGCGCGGCGACGCGTCCGTAGTTGCCGATGCCGGATCCGCCGTACTCGGTGGCGTCGGTGTTCAGGATCTCTTCCCACACACCGGCGACGGGCAGATCGATCTCGAGGTTCGCGCGCTCGACGCCAGCGAAGTTGCTGGCCACGACGACGCGCCCGCCGTGCAGGTCGCGCCGCTCGAAGACGATCACCGTGGGATCCCAGCTCGGCGCCCCGAGCCTGCGGAAGCGGGTGCTGTCGCCGTCGCGCTCCCACAGCGGCGCCGTGCCGCGGTAGACGGCGTTCATGGCGCCGACGAATCGCTGAAGCTGTGCATGCGCCGGCTGATCGAGCAGCCACCAGTCCAGCGGGCGGCTCTCGGACCATTCGGACAGCTGCCCGAACTCCTGCCCCATGAACAGCAGGTTCTTGCCCGGGTGGCCCCACATGTAAGCGAGATAGGCGCGAACGTTCGCGAGCTTGTGCGCATGGTCGCCCGGCATCTTCGAGAGCAGACTGCCCTTGCCGTGCACGACCTCGTCGTGACTGATCGGCAGGAGGTAGTTCTCGCCGAAGGCGTACACGAACGAGAACGTCATCTCGCCCTCGTGGTGGGAGCGGTACATCGGATCGCGGGAGATGTACTGGAGCGAGTCGTTCATCCAGCCCATGTTCCACTTGAACCCGAAGCCGAGACCGGCCTGATCGGTGCGGGCCGTGACGCCGGGGAAGCTCGTCGACTCCTCGGCGATCATGATGATCCCGGGGTGGGTGCGGTACGCGGTGGCGTTGACCTCCTGCAGGAACCGGATCGCCTCGAGGTTCTCGCGCCCGCCGTGCACGTTCGGCTCCCACTCGCCGTCACGGCGCGAGTAGTCGAGGTACAGCATGGATGCCACGGCATCCACGCGCAGTCCGTCGATGTGGAACTCCTCGAACCAGTACAGCGCGTTCGCCACGAGGAACCCGCGCACCTCGGGGCGCCCGTAGTCGAAGATCAGGGTGCCCCAGTCCTGGTGCTCACCGCGGCGGGGATCCGGATGCTCGTAGAGCGGCCGCCCATCGAACCGCGCCAGCGCGAAGTCGTCCTTGGGGAAGTGGCCGGGCACCCAGTCCAGGATGACGCCGATCCCAGCCTGATGAAGCCGGTCGATGAGATACCGCAGGTCGTCGGGCGTCCCGAACCGGGCCGTCGGGGCGTAATAACCGGTGACCTGGTAACCCCACGACCCCCCGAACGGATGCTCCGCGAGAGGCATGAACTCGACGTGGGTGAATCCCGTCTCGGTGACGTGCTCGATGAGCGGATCCGCGATCTCGCGATAGCCGAGTCCCTCCCGCCAGGATCCGAGGTGGAGTTCATAGATGCTCATCGGCTGGGCGACCGCGTGGGTCGCCGCGCGGCGCGTCATCCAGGCGCCGTCCTTCCAGCTGTACGCGGAGAACGGGACGACCGAGGCCGTCTCGGGCGGCACCTGAGTGCGCTGCGCCATCGGATCGGCTTTGAGGATCCACGCCCCGTCCGGTGTGAGGATCTCGTACTTGTACGTCATCCCCGGGGACGCACCGGGGATGAACAGCTCCCAGACGCCGCTCGAGCCCATCGAGCGCATGCTGTGGCCCTGGCCGTTCCATCCGTTGTGGTCTCCCACGACGCGGACCGCCCGCGCATTCGGGGCCCACACGGCGAATGCCACGCCGATCTCGCCGTCGAGGAGGTGCGCGCCCGCGCCCAGCACCTCCCACAGCCGTTCGTGCCTGCCCTCGTTCAGGAGGTGCAGGTCGAGCTCGCCGATCGACGGCAGATGGCGGTAGGGATCGCCCGCCGTCTGCTCGTCTCCGCCCTCGTAGACGGTCACGAGTTGATACGGCACCGGCGCACCGAGGTGGTCGCCCTGCCATATGCCGTCAGCGGCATGCTGGAGGGGGACGCGTGTGCCGTTCTTGAGGAGGGCGACCACGCTCTCGGCGAGCGGACGCAGGGCTCGGATCGTGGTCGATGTGCGCCCGGCGGAATCGATGGTCGGGTGGGGACCGAGGACATCATGCGGTGCGTGGTGGGCGCCGGCGGCGACGGCCGCCCAGTCGGCGGGGACATGCGGCTTCGTCATGGCGCTCATGGGCGGCCCTTCACGTGGAGGATGTGCACGGGCTCGGCGAACGCGTCGAGCCGGACGTAGTCGTGATCGGTCCAGGTCCAGGTCGCACCGGTGACGAGGTCCTCGACCTCGAACGGATCACCGGGTTCGACCCCCCACACCCGCGTGTCGAGATGGATCGTGGTCTCGCGGACGGAATGCGGGTCGACATTGACGACGACGATCAGCGTGTCGGCCTCTCCGGTGCCGGTGAACGCCGCGTCCAGGTGCTTCGAGTACACGAGCACGGCGTCGTCGTCGCTCCAGTGCACGTTCAGGTTGCGCAGCTGGCGCAGCGCGGGGTGTGCACGGCGGATCTCGTTCAGCCGACGCAGATACGGCGCGAGGGAGTCGCCGGCGGCTTCGGCTCCGGCGAAGTCCCGCAGCTTGTACTCGTACTTCTCGTTGTCGATGTTCTCCTCGGAGCCGGGTCGCGCGACGTTCTCGTACAGCTCGTAGCCCGCGTACACCCCGTACGTGGGAGCGGCGGTCGCGGCGATCGCCGCGCGGATCCGGTACGCGGCGCGGCCGCCGAACTGGAGGTACTCCGTGAGGATGTCGGGTGTGTTCACGAAGAGGTTCGGGCGCAGGTAGTCGGCGGTGTCGACGGCGAGACCGGTGAGGAATTCCTCGAGTTCGCGCTTGGTGTTCCGCCACGTGAAGTACGTGTAGCTCTGCTGGAATCCGGCTGCGGCCAGCCCCCGCAGCGGCGCGGGCCGGGTGAATGCCTCGGCGAGGAAGACGACGTCCGGATCGATCTCGGTGACGCGGGCGATCAGCCACTCCCAGAACTGCAGCGGCTTGGTGTGCGGGTTGTCGACGCGGAAGACCCGCACGCCCTGGGCGATCCAGTGCTGGACCACGCGCAGAACCTCCTGACGGAGGCCCTCCGGATCGCCGTCGAAGTTCAGTGGATAGATGTCCTGGTACTTCTTCGGCGGGTTCTCCGCATACGCGATCGTGCCGTCGGGGAGGGCAGTGAACCAATCCGGATGCTCGGCGACCCAGGGATGATCAGGGGATGCCTGCAGCGCGAGGTCCAGGGCGACCTCGATGCCCCTGCGGCGTGCTTCGCCCACGAAATGCCGGAAGTCGGCGAGCGTTCCGAGGTCGGGGTGGACGGCGTCGTGACCGCCCTCCGCGGCGCCGATGGCCCAGGGCGAGCCGGGGTCGCCGGGTCCGGCGTGCAGTGTGTTGTTCGGCCCCTTGCGGTGCGTCCGTCCGATCGGGTGGATGGGCGGGAGGTACAGCACTTCGAACCCCATGTCGGCGACACGCTGGAGGTGGGCTGCGGCTGTGCCGAACGTTCCGCTCGTGATGCTGCCGTCCTTCTCCTGCTTCGCGCCCTCGGAACGCGGGAAGAACTCGTACCAGGCGGCGACCCCGGCGACCGTGCGTTCGACGAGGAGGCGGTGCTCCTTCGTCTGGGACGACAGCGACATCAGCGGCCGTTCGGCGAAGAGGGCCGCCAGATCGGCATCCGTGGCGATGGCCAGGGCGGCCTCGGCATCACCATCGTCGAGCAGCGCGGAGAACCTGGCCAGAGTCGACCGTTCGGCCGCCGGGCGGGTCCTGTCGGTCGCGGCGTCGGCGAGAAGGTCGCGTCCGAGCGCCGCCATCACCGGCGCGTCGACGCCGGCGGCGATCTTCACGGCCGCGGCGTGAGCCCAGGTCGCGAAGTCGTCCGCGAACGCCTCGAAGCGATAGCGCCACGGACCCTGCGCGTCGAGCGCGATGTCGGTCGACCAGCGGTCGGTGCCGTCGGCCAGCGCCGTCAGCCGATGCAGCGACTTCTCGCCGTCCGGTGCGGTCAGGCGCACGTGTACGCCGATCCGGTCATGCCCCTCCCGGAAGGCGACGACGCTGAACGGCACGACCTCTCCGGCGAAAGATTTCGCCGCGAAACCACCGGGGACGGCGGGCCGCGCATCCGCGAGGGGGATGCGGCCGGTCAGCGTGCCCGGCGACGGTGTCGCGGCCCGGGGCCGCAGAGGGATCTGAGCGGGGCTACGAAGCGCCGCGGGACGTTTGCCAGAAGCTGCCACACCCCGAATGTACCGTGCCGCGGTGCCGCGCAGAACCCGTCGTCGGGCGCGCGCCGACTACTCGACGCGGAACAGGCGCATGGACGTGCCGGGGGTGGGCACGAGATCTCCCGGAGCGAACTTCTCCATCGCGTCGCTCGGCCGCTCGTCGGCGCTGGACCAGAGCGAGACGAACGTCGTCGCGCCGTCGATCTCCGGCAACCGGACGTCGGTGGGGGACTCCGTGCCGTGCACGATCAGCAGGATGCGGTTGACCGGCTCGTCGACGGGCGTGGACTCGGCCACGTACTGCAGTGTTCGGCTTCCCGGATCCGTCCAGTGCGTCTCATCCATCGTCTCGCCGCGCTGGTTGTACCAGTCCATGACCGACGCGTTGGGGGTGTGGACGTCGCGCCGTGCGTATCGCGACGGTCGCAGTGCCGGGTTCTCGCGCCGCAGGCGCGTGAGAGCCGCCACGTGCGCGCGCAGGTCCTCCTGCCAGGGCTCGAGCTCCCAGCTCAGCCAGGTCATGGGGGAGTCCTGCGCATAGGCGTTGTTGTTGCCGCGCTGCGTGCGCCCGGTCTCGTCGCCGGCTGTGATCATCGGGATGCCCGCCGAGAGCAGCAGGGTGCCGAGGAGGTTCCGCATGGCCTTCCGGCGAGCGGCGCCGATCGCGGGATCGTCGGTCGGGCCCTCGACGCCGTGATTGAACGCCCTGTTGGTGTCGGCGCCGTCGCGGTTCTCCTCGCCGTTGGCCTCGTTGTGCTTGATGTCGTAGCTGACGAGGTCGTGCAGCGTGAAGCCGTCGTGCGCGGTGATGAAGTTGACTCCGGCGAGAGGCCCGCGCTCCTTGCTGAACGTGTTGGACGAGCCGGCGAGGCGCGTCGCGAAACCGCCGATGCCGACCGGTGCCGACGCCCGCCGCGCGTAGTCGATGTCGCTGAGCCAGAAGTTGCGCACGCGGTCGCGGTAGCGGTCGTTCCACTCGTGCCAGCCCGGCGCGAAGTTCCCGGTCTGCCAGCCGCCGAGCCCCACATCCCAGGGCTCAGCGATGAGCTTGGCGCCCGCCAGAGCCGGATCGTCCCGGATCGCCAGCAGCAACGGGTGCTCGCGGGAGTACTCGTGCGCGGCATCCCGGCCGAGGGCAGCGGCGAGGTCGAAGCGGAATCCGTCGATCTGCATCTCGTTCGCCCAGTAGCGGAGCGAGTCCAGGACCAGACGCGCGCCGGCATCCGTCGCGGTGTTCAGCGTGTTGCCGCATCCGGTGGTGTCGATGTACGCGCCGTCCGGTTGCTGGCGGTAGTAGGTCGCGTTGTCGATGCCGCGCAGGCTCGACCGCGGTCCGCCGATGCCCTCTTCGGACGTGTGGTTGTACACCACGTCGAGGATCACCTCGAGGCCGGCCTCGTGCAGCAGCTTCACCATGCCCTTGAACTCGGCGAGCACAGCCTCGGGGCCCTGCTTGCGCGCCTCGTCGGTGGCGTAGGCGGCGTGCGGGGTGAAGAAGTTGAGGGTGTTGTATCCCCAGTAGTTCGTCAGACCCCGCTCGAGCAGACGCGGCTCGGACACGAAGGCGTGCACGGGCAGCAGCTCGATCGAGGTGACGCCGAGCGAGCGGAAGTGCTCGATCATCGCCGGGTGCGCGAGGCCCGCGTACGTGCCGTGCAACGCCGGCGGCATGTCGGGATGCCGTTTGCTGACGCCCTTGAGATGGGCTTCGTAGATGACGGTGCGGTCCAGGGGGACGCGGGGTTTCGCGATCCCGCCCCAGTCGAAGCCGTCCTCGATGACGACCGAGCGCCAGTCCTCGTAGCCCGTGCCCTCGGCGAGTCCGCGTCCGTAGGGGTCGAGCAGGAGCGTCTCGGGGTTGAACATGTTGCCGGGCCCGTGCGGGCCGCCCACCCGAAGCGCGTACCGGGTGCCCGGCTGCAGAAGGGGAGTGGTGATCTCCCACACCCCGTCGGGATCGCGCTCGAGGGTCGCCTCGTCGGTGACCCAGTCCAGATCGGTCTCGTCGAACACGACCAGTTCGATGGACGAGGCGTTCTGCGACCAGACGCGCAGGGTCGCGACGCCGTCGTGCAGGCGCACGCCGAGGTGATCGAGGGCAGCACCGCCTGGGGCTGTGAATTCGGGCATGAGTAAAGAATAGGGGCGATGCGCTGGGGTCTCGCCGGATCCGGGACCCGGTTCCAGATGCCGCACCGGTCGAAATGGGGGAGAGTTGAGGGATGCGGTTCTATCTCGACCATGCGGCGACGACCCCTCTGCGTCCGGAGGCGCGCGAGGCGTGGCTCACGGCCGCCGAGGTCGTGGGCAACGCCGCGTCGACGCACGGTGCGGGTCAGGACGCCCGCCGGCTGCTCGAGGATGCGCGCGAGACCATCGCCGAGGCGCTCGGGTGCGACCCGATCGAGGTCGTGCTGACGTCGGGTGGCACCGAGTCCATCAACACGGCGCTGCACGGCATGTGGACATCGCGCGCAGCGGATGCCGATGCCGTCGTCCTCCCCGATGGCGAGCATCACGCGACCATGGACACCGTCATGGCGCTGGCAGCCGCCGGCGCGCTGGTCCGCCCGGTTGCGCTGACAGCTCTCGGGCGCATCGAACCGGCGGCGTTCGCCGACGCGCTCCCCGGCGCTGCGCTGGCCACTGCGCTCGTCGCGAACAACGAGGTCGGAACGCTCAACGACGCGCGCGCTCTGTCCGCGGCGGCTGCGGCTGCCGGGGTGCCGCTGCATCTCGACGCCGTCGCGGCCCTCGGACACGTGCCGCTCTCCTTCAGGGAGCTGCGGTCGGTTGCCGCGGCCGGGACCGGGTTGGTGGCCATGAGTATCGCCGGGCACAAGATCGGCGCACCGGTCGGGGTCGGGGCGCTCGTGGTGGCTCGGACGGCCAGGATGGCTCCGCTGCTGCACGGCGGCGCGCAGCAGCGCGGTCTTCGCCCCGGTACCCAGGACGTACCGGGGGCGGCGGCGCTGGCGGCCGCACTCATGGCCGCCAGGTCCGAGTTCGACGTCGAGAATGCGCGGCTCACCGGGCTCCGCGACCGGCTCGTCGACGGCATCCGCACTGCCGTTCCCGCCGCCCGTCTGCTCGGCGATCCCGTCGACCGGCTCCCGGGCAATGCGCACATCCTGTTTCCGGGCGCTGTGGGGGAGAGTCTGCTCTTCCTCCTGGACGTCGCCGGTGTCGCGGCATCCACGGGATCCGCCTGTCAGGCAGGCGTCGCCGAGCCCTCGCACGTCGTCATGGCGATGGGCGGCAGCGAGCGGGACGCCCGGAGCGTCCTGCGCTTCACGCTCGGCCGCACGTCGACAGACGCCGATGTCGACGCCGTGCTCGGTGCCATCGCCGATGCCTACGCGCGGGCGTCCGGTGCCCGCTCAGCCGGACGCTCGTAGACTGGGGTCATGCGGATCCTTGCGGCCATGAGCGGTGGCGTCGACTCCGCCGTCGCTGCCGCGCGTGCCGTGGAGGCGGGCCACGACGTCACCGGCGTTCACCTCGCCCTCTCCAGGGCCGGTGGGACGCTGCGGACGGGCAGTCGCGGCTGCTGCACGATCGAGGATGCGATGGATGCCCGGCGTGCCGCCGATGTGCTCGGCATCCCGTTCTACGTCTGGGACTTCTCCGAGCGCTTCCGCGACGACGTGATCGACGACTTCATCTCGGAGTATCAGGCCGGCCGCACCCCCAACCCGTGCATGCGGTGCAACGAGAAGATCAAGTTCGCCGCCCTCCTCGAGCGTGCGCTGGAACTCGGCTTCGACGCGGTGTGCACCGGGCACTATGCCAACCTCGTCTCCACCGAGACGGGGCTCGAGCTGCACCGTGCCGCCGACGACGCCAAGGACCAGTCGTACGTTCTCGGCGTGCTGACCGCCGAGCAGCTCGCGCACACGTACTTCCCGCTGGGCGAGACGCCGTCGAAGGCGATCGTGCGCGCCGAGGCTGCCTCGCGCGGCCTCAGCGTCGCGCAGAAACCCGACAGTCACGACATCTGCTTCATCCCCGACGGCGACACGCGCGGCTGGCTGGCCGAGAAGGTCGGGGCCGAGCAGGGCGAGATCCTGGACCGCGACGGTCAGGTCGTCGGATCGCACGACGGCGCGCACGCGTTCACCGTCGGGCAGCGGCGAGGACTCAAGCTCGGCATCCCTGCGCCCGACGGCAAGCCCCGCTTCGTTCTCGAGGTCCGTCCGGTGACGAACACGGTCGTCGTCGGTCCGAAGGAGGCGCTCGCGATCGGCGAGATCTCGGGGGAGCGGCACTCGTGGGCAGGGGCCGCGCCCACGTCGGACGAGTTCGACTGCGAGGTGCAGATCCGTGCGCACTCCGAACCCGTCCCCGCGCATGCGTCGGTCTCGGCCGACGGGGTGACGGTCGTGCCGGATGTGCCGCTGGACGGCGTGGCGCCGGGCCAGACCGCGGTGCTCTACGTCGGCACCCGCGTGCTCGGCCAGTTCACGATCGACCGGACCGTATCGGCGGTTCCCGTCTCGGCCTGAGAATGTCGGTGTGCGCTCCTAAACTGAGACGGTGCCGGAGAACATCTCGCTGGAAGACGCCCGCGTCGAGGCAGAAGAGCTGACCACACGCATCCTCGAGGCGAAGGACGCGTACTACGGGCGCGATACCTCGCTGGTGGATGACGCGACGTACGACGGGTGGATGCACCGCCTCGAAGAACTCGAGCGACTGCATCCCGAGCTGCAGGGGCAGGATTCCCCGACGCAGATGGTCGGCGCCGCGCAGGCGACGGGACTGGCGACCATCGAGCACGCCGAGCGGATGCTGAGCCTCGACAACGTCTTCTCGATCGAGGAGCTGCGTGAGTGGGCGGCGAAGACCCGCTCGGCCGCAGGGCGCGACGTCGCCTGGCTCACTGAACTGAAGATCGACGGCCTCGCGATCAATCTGCGCTACGAGAACGGCGTGCTCACCTCGGCGGCCACGCGCGGTGACGGCCGCGTCGGCGAGATCGTCACCGAGAACGCGCTGCGCCTGCCGATGATCCCGGAGCGCCTGAGCGGCGAAGGACACCCCGAGATCGTCGAGGTCCGCGGCGAGGTGTTCATCCCGGTCGCGGCGTTCGAGCGCCTCAACGCCGCGCAGGCCGACCTCCGCGAGCGGGCGTACGCCGATGCGCTCGCTCGATGGGAGGGGCGCGGCGGCGCGAAGCGTCCCTTCGAGGAGGAGAAGGCGCGCAGCGCTGCGGCTCGTCGGTTCCCGGCCTTCGCCAATCCGCGCAACGCCGCCAGCGGTGGCCTGCGCCAGCAGATCGACAAGAAGGACGGGCTCGAACTCGAGGCTGGGCTGCTGCGGATCGCGTCGCTCGACCTGTACGTGCACGGCATCGGCGCATGGACGAACCCGCCCGTCGCCGCCCAGAGCGAGGTGTACGACCTGCTCGCGTCGTGGGGGCTCCCGGTCAGTCCGCACTCGAAGGTCTGCACGTCGATCGACGAGGTCGCCGAGTTCGTGGCGTACTTCGGCGAGCATCGCCACGACATCGAGCACGAGCTCGACGGCATCGTCGTCAAGGTCGACGAACTCGCACTCCACGATGAACTGGGCACGACCTCACGGGCGCCGCGCTGGGCGATCGCCTACAAGTACCCGCCGGAGGAGGTGCAGACGAAGCTGCTCGACATCGTCGTCTCCGTCGGTCGCACCGGGCGCGCCACGCCATTCGCGGTGATGGAGCCTGCGCACGTCGCAGGGTCCGTGGTCCGGCAGGCCACCCTGCACAACAAGGACGTCGTGAAGGCCAAGGGCGTGCTGATCGGCGACACCGTCGTCCTGCGCAAGGCGGGCGATGTCATCCCCGAGGTGCTCGGGCCCGTGGTCGAACGTCGAGACGGCACCGAGCGCGAGTTCGTCATGCCCGCGGACTGCCCCGAGTGCGGCACGCCGCTGCGGCCCATGAAGGAGGGCGACATCGACCTGCGCTGCCCGAACGCGCGTTCGTGCCCGGCGCAGGTCCGCGGCCGTGTCGAGCACATCGGTTCGCGGGGCGCCCTCGACGTGGAGGCGCTCGGAGAGGTGACCGCTGCGGCGCTGACGCAGGCCGAGCCGCCCGCCGTCGCCCCGCTGGACACCGAGGCCGGCCTGTTCACCCTCACCCTCGAGCAGATCGTGCCCATCGAAGTCGTGGTGCGCGACGCCGAGACGGGGCTGCCGAAGGAGGACGACGACGGCATCGTCAAGACCCGCGCGCCGTTCCGCCGCAATCCCACCGCGGCCGAGAAGAAGCAGGGGATCGAGGGGCCGCAACCGTCGTCGCAGGCACAGACGCTGCTCGCCGAGCTCGAGAAGGCCAAGACCAAGGAGCTGTGGCGTCTGCTGGTTTCGCTCAACATCCGGCATGTCGGTCCGGTCGCGGCGCGAGCGTTGGCGCAGTGGTTCGGGTCGCTCGATGCCATCCGGGCCGCGACGCGTGAAGAGCTCGCCGCCGTCGAAGGCGTGGGCGGGATCATCGCCGACTCGCTGCGGGACTGGTTCGAGGTCGACTGGCACGTCGACATCGTCGAGCAGTGGGCTGCAGCAGGCGTCCAGTGGGCGACGCCGGGGCACCCGGGGCCGGGTGCTGCGGCGGCCCTGGGCGGCGTGCTCGACGGGCTCACCGTGGTGGCGACAGGGTCGCTCGAAGGTTACACGCGCGACGGTGCTCAGGAGGCGATCATCAAGGCCGGCGGCAAGGCTGCATCGAGCGTCTCCAAGAAGACCGACTTCGTCGCCGCAGGCCCCGGGGCCGGCTCCAAGCTCGCGAAGGCGGAGGAACTCGGCATCCGCATCCTGGATGCCGCGCAGTTCCACCTCCTCGTGACCGAGGGCCCCGACGCGCTCGCCTGACGAGGTCAGGTCGAGCGGATGCTGAAGCCCGCCCCCGGCTGTGCTGCGGCTGCCGTGACGTCGACGCCGTCAACGCGTGAACCGATCGGTCCCGCGGCCATCGCGTCGAGGACCGCCTGAACGGCGGCATCCGAACCGTGCAGCTCCGCCTCGACCGACCCGTCGCGGAGATTGCGCACCCAGCCGGTGACGCCCTGAGCGTCCGCGGCATCCCGTACGAACCAGCGGAATCCGACGCCCTGCACGCGTCCGCGCACCACGACCCGCACCGACTTCATGTCTTCAGCTTGCTCGCATTTCCGAAGCGCAACGGGGTTTGCGGCATGACACGGGCGCAGGTGGCCCGGGTCTCATGCTGCAAACCCCGTGTCGAGGAACTCAGCCCTTGTGCCGCGGCTTGCGCGCCGGGCGGTCGTCGTACGACGGACGGTCCCCGCGCTCGTAGCCGCTGTCACGGTCCTCGCGCGGGCGGCGCGCACCGCCTCCGCGCGGGCCGCGGTCGGGCTTGATCTCGATCGCGCGTCCCGAGATGCGGGTGTCGCGCAGCTTCTCGAGCACGGATGCCGGCATGTTCGCCGGAAGCTCCACGATCGAGAAGTCGGGGCGGATGTTGATCGCACCGAAGTCGTCGCGGCCGAGGCCGCCCTCGTTCGCGAGCGCGCCGACGATCTGGCGGGGCTCGACGCGGTGACGGCGTCCGACCTCGATCCGGTACGGCGCGTAGTCACCGCGGCTGCGGCGCTCGCGTGGCTCGCGTGCCGGGCGGTCGCGGTCACGGCCCTCGCGCGGCGGACGGTTCTCGCGGGCGACGGCGGCGGTCAGCTCATCGTTCTCGGGGTCGAGCAGCAGAGGAGTCTCACCCTGCGCGACGACGGCGAGGGCCGCGGCGACATCGGCCTCGGGCACGTCGTGGTTGCGGACGTAGTGGGCGATGATGTCGCGGAACTTCTCGATGCGGTCGCCTTCGCCCAGGGCAGCGGTGATCGCGTCGTCGAAGCGTGCGAGCCGCGTGGTGTTGACGTCCTCGGTGGTCGGCAGCTGCATCTGCGTCGGCTGCTGGCGGGTCGCCTTCTCGATGTGCTTGAGAAGGTAGCGCTCGCGCGGGGTGATGAAGCTGATCGCATCTCCCGAGCGGCCCGCACGGCCGGTGCGGCCGATCCGGTGCACGTACGACTCGGTGTCGGTGGGGATGTCGAAGTTCACGACGTGGCTGATGCGCTCCACGTCCAACCCGCGGGCGGCGACATCGGTGGCGACGAGGATGTCGAGCTTGCCGTCCTTGAGCTGATTGACGCTGCGCTCGCGCTGCACCTGGGGCACGTCGCCGTTGATCGCCGCCGCCGAGTATCCGCGGGCACGCAGCTTCTCGGCCAGCGTCTCCGTCTCGTTCTTGGTGCGGACGAACACGATCATCCCGTCGAAGTTCTCGACCTCGAGGATGCGGGTGAGTGCGTCGACCTTCTGCTGGTACGAGACGACGAGGTAGCGCTGCGTGATGTTCTGGTTGGTCGTGGTCTTCGCCGTGATCGCGACTTCTTCCGGCGCGTTCAGGTACTGCTGGGCGAGGCGCCGGATCGCGGCGGGCATCGTCGCCGAGAACAGCGCGACCTGCTTGTCGGACGGGGTCTGGGCGAGGATCTGCTCGACATCCTCGGCGAAGCCCATCTTGAGCATCTCGTCGGCCTCGTCGAGCACGAGGTACTTCAGCTCGGACAGGTCGAGGGTGCCCTTGGCCTGGTGGTCCATGATGCGCCCCGGCGTGCCGACGACGATGTGCACGCCGCGCCGCAGCGCCGACAGCTGCACGCCGTAGCCCTGACCGCCGTAGACCGGCAGCACGCGGACGTCCTTCATGCGCGACGCGTACGCCTCGAACGCCTCGCACACCTGCAGCGCGAGCTCGCGGGTCGGGGCGAGCACGAGCGCCTGGGGAGTCTTCTGCGACAGGTCGAGGTTCTCGAGCACGGGAAGCGCGAAGGCGGCGGTCTTGCCTGTTCCGGTCTGCGCGGTGCCGAGAACGTCACGGCCCTGGATCAGCAACGGGATGGTCGCCGCCTGGATCGGCGATGGCGTCTCGTAGCCCAGGTCGCGGACGGCCTTGAGGACGGGCCCGGTGATGCCGAGCTCCTCGAATCCGGGTGTCGTGGTCGACTCGTCGGCGGGCTCGGTGCTGGGTGCGTCTTCAGGGGTCACTGATCAAAGGTAGCGCCCCGCGCCCGCGCTTGTCTGGGAGAACGCGCGTCAACTGCCGGTGAGGGCTGTGATCTTCTCCTTGACCTGGCGGCGCAGCACCTTGCCGATGAGCGACTTGGGCAGCTCGTCGACGACGAACAGGCGCCGCGGGACCTTGTACGGGGTGAGGATGCTGCGGGCGAAGGTGCGGATGGCGTCCTCGTCGAGCTCTGCGCCGGCATCCAGCACGACGGCGGCGACGACCTCTTCACCCGAGTGGCCGCTGGGCAGTCCCACGACGGCGACGTCCTCGATGGACGGATGCTGACGAAGCACGTTCTCGACCTCGGTGGGCGAGACGTTGAAGCCGCCGGTGATGATGAGCTCCTTGATCCGGTCGACGATCCGCACGAAGCCGGCGTCATCGATCGTCACGATGTCGCCCGTGCGGTACCAGCCGTCGACGAACGCCGCTTCCGTCGCCTCGGGCTTGCCGTAGTACCCGGAGAACACCTGCGGCCCGCGGACGACGAGCTCGCCGGGGGTGCCGGGCTCGACATCCTTCGTCGGTTCGTCCGGGTCGACGACCCGGCACTCGGTTCCGGGGAGCGGCAGCCCGACGGTACCGGCGACGCGGTTCTCGGCCACGGGATTCGCCATGAGCACGGGGGAGCATTCGCTGAGCCCGTATCCCTCGACGAGGTAGCCGCCGCTGGCGGCTTCGAACGGCACGACCAGCTCATGCGGCAACGCCATGGCGCCCGAGATCGCGACCTCGGTTCCCGCCAAGGAGATGCCCTTCGCCGTGGCAGCGGCCAGCAGGCGCTCGGCGATCGGCGGCACGAGCGGCAGGAACGTCGGCGGATGCTTCTTCACGACGTCGAGGACGAGGTCCGGGTCGAACTTGGGGAAGAGCACGAGCCGCGCACCCATCGACATCGCGAACGTCAGACAGAGCGTGAGCCCGTAGGCGTGGAACATCGGCAGCACCGCGTACACGACGCAGCCGTTGCCGCGGGTGATCGAGGGAACCCACGACTGGGCCTGGGCCGCATTGGCGAGCAGGTTCCGATGCGTGAGCGCGGCGCCCTTGGGCGTGCCTGTCGTGCCGGACGTGTACTGGATGATCGCGAGGTCGTCGGTGGCCGGACGCGGGTGCGATGCCGGCAGCGGCTCGGAGCGCACGATCTGCTCCCACGAGATCGCCCCGCGGACCTTCTCGGTGAGCGCTTCACGCGACTCGCGGGCCTTCGCGATCGGCAGCTTCAGGGCGAGACGGGTGAGCGTCGGCATGGCCGTGGTCACATCGACGGAGATGAGCGAGGTCACCGCAAGATCTTGAGGGAAGTCCTGCACGGTCTTCACGACCTTGCTCCACACGATGGCGTGCTTGGCGCCGTGGTCCTCGAACTGCTTGCGCAGCTCGCGCGCCGTGTACAGCGGGTTGTGCTCGACGACGATCGCGCCCAGCCGCAGCACGGCGTAGAAGGCGACGATGTGCTGCGGGCAGTTGGGCAGCACGATGGCGACGGGGTCGCCGGCGCGCACGCCGAGCGCATGGAGCCCTGCGGCGGCACGATCGATCGCCTCCTGCATCTGCCCGTACGAGGTCGTCCGGCCGAAGAACTCCAGCGCCGGAGCATCCGGGTAGTCCCGCGCCGAGGCTGCCACGATGTCGATGAGCGAGCCGCTGACGGGAGCGAGCTCGGCGGGAACACCCTCGGCGTAGCTGGCGATCCAGGGACGAGGGGGAACGAACGTCGTCATGGTCTCAGCCTAGAACTAGACTTGGGGAGTGTCTGAAATCACCCCTGATCTTGTGCGCCATCTCGGCGTGCTCGCGCGCATCCAGCTGAACGACGACGAGGTGACGCGGCTCACGGGCCAGCTCGATGCCATCGTCGACAACATCGCCAAGGTCTCGCAGGTCGCGACGCCCGACGTGGTGGCCACGAGTCACCCGATTCCGCTGGCGAACGTGTTCCGACCCGACGAGGTCGGCGACACGCTCACCCACGAGCAGGTGCTGCAGAACGCGCCGGATGCCGCCGACGGCCGCTTCCGCGTGACCGCGATCCTCGGGGAGGAGCAGTGAGCGACATCATCCGACTGACCGCCGCCGAGCTCGCCGAGAAGCTCTCCGCCGGCGAGGTCTCCAGCCGCGAGGCCACCCAGGCGCACCTCGACCGCATCGCCGCTGTCGACGGCGACGTCCACGCCTTCCTGCACGTCAACGACGGTGCTCTCGCCGCCGCAGACGCGATCGACACGGCCCGCGCCGCGGGGGAGCAGCTCCACCCGCTCGCCGGCGTCCCGCTGGCGATCAAGGACGTGCTGGTGACCACCGATCAGCCGACCACGAGCGGGTCGAAGATCCTCGAGGGCTACATGTCGCCCTACGACGCCACGGTCGTCGCCCGTTCGCGCGCCGCCGGTCTCGTGCCGCTCGGAAAGACGAACATGGACGAGTTCGCGATGGGCTCCTCCACCGAGCACTCCGCCTACGGCCCGACCCGCAACCCCTGGGACCTCGACCGGATCCCCGGGGGGTCCGGCGGCGGTTCGGCGGCCGCGGTCGCCGCGTTCGAAGCACCTCTCGCCCTGGGCTCTGACACCGGAGGGTCGATCCGGCAGCCGGCGCACGTCACAGGCACGGTCGGCGTCAAGCCGACCTACGGCGGCGTCAGCCGCTACGGTGCGATCGCGCTGGCCTCGAGCCTCGACCAGGTCGGTCCCGTCACGCGCACCGTGCTCGACTCGGGCCTCCTGCACGACGTCATCGCCGGGCACGACCCGCACGATTCGACCTCCCTCACCGACGCCTGGCCGTCGTTCGCGGATGCCGCACGCGAGGGCGCACGCGGGGACGTTCTCAAGGGGCTGAAGGTCGGCGTCATCAAGGAACTCCCGGACTCCGGTTTCCAGCCCGGCGTCGCGGCATCCTTCCGCGCCTCGCTCGACCTGCTGGAGCGGAACGGCGCCGAGATCGTCGAGATCTCCACTCCCCACTTCGAATACGGTGTCGCCGCGTACTACCTGATCCTCCCCGCCGAGGCATCCAGCAACCTGGCGAAGTTCGACTCCGTGCGCTTCGGCCTCCGCGTCACGCCGGACGGCAACCCGACCGTCGAGGACGTCATGTCGGCCACCCGCGACGCCGGTTTCGGCGACGAGGTCAAGCGCCGGATCATCCTCGGCACCTACGCGCTGTCGGCCGGGTACTACGACGCCTACTACGGCAGCGCGCAGAAGGTGCGCACGCTCATCCAGCAGGACTTCGACCGCGCGTTCGCCGAGGTCGACGTCATCGCGACGCCGACGGCGCCGACCACGGCGTTCAAGATCGGCGAGCGGATCGACGACCCGCTGCAGATGTATCTGAACGACGTCACGACGATCCCGGCGAACCTCGCCGGCGTCCCCGGCATCTCGATCCCCTCGGGGCTGGCAGATGACGACGGTCTGCCCGTCGGCATCCAGTTCCTCGCGCCTGCGCGTGAGGATGCCCGTCTGTACCGGGTCGGCGCCGCGCTCGAAACACTGCTGGTCGACTCGTGGGGAGCGTCGCTGCTCACCCGAGCCCCGCAGCTTGCAGGAGGGAACCGCTGATGGCCGCGGCAAAGCTGATGGATTTCGACAAGGCGCTCGAACTGTTCGAGCCGGTGCTCGGCTTCGAGGTGCACGTCGAACTCAACACGAACACGAAGATGTTCTCGGCCGCGCCCAACCCGGCCAACGAGAAGTATCACGCAGCTGAGCCGAACACGCTCATCGCACCGGTCGACCTGGGACTTCCCGGCGCGATGCCGGTCGTGAACGAGACGGCGATCCGGTCATCGATCAGCCTCGGGCTCGCGCTGAACTGCTCGATCGCCGAGTCCAGCCGGTTCGCGCGGAAGAACTACTTCTACCCGGACCTCGGCAAGAACTACCAGATCTCCCAGTACGACGAGCCGATCGCGTACGAGGGCTCCGTCGAGGTCGAGCTCGAGGACGGCACGCTCGTGACCGTTCCGATCGAGCGCGCGCACATGGAGGAGGATGCGGGCAAGCTGACCCACATGGGCGGCGCCACCGGGCGCATCCAGGGGGCGGAGTACTCGCTCGTCGACTACAACCGCGCCGGAGTCCCGCTCGTCGAGATCGTGACGAAGACGATCTTCGGTGCGGATCACCGAGCGCCGGAGGTCGCCAAGGCCTACGTGTCGACGATCCGCGACATCGTGCGCAGTCTCGGCATCTCCGAGGCGCGCCTGGAGCGCGGCAACCTGCGCTGCGACGCGAACGTGTCGCTGCGGCCGCGCACAGCCGAGGGCGAGGAGCCGGCACCGCTCGGCACCCGCACAGAGACGAAGAACGTCAACTCCATGCGGTCCGTCGAGCGCGCAGTCCGCTACGAGATCCAGCGCCAGGCGCAGATCCTCCATGACGGCGGTTCGATCACGCAGGAGACCCGTCACTGGCACGAGGACACCGGCACGACCTCGCCCGGTCGCCCGAAGTCGGATGCGGACGACTACCGCTACTTCCCGGAGCCGGATCTGCTCCCCGTGCAGCCGGCGGCCTCTCTCGTCGAGGAGCTGCGCGCAGCCCTGCCCGAGCAGCCGGTGGCTCGTCGTCGCCGGCTGAAGGCCGAATGGGGGTTCACCGACCTCGAGTACCAGGACGTGCGCAACAGCGATCTGGTCGATGCCGTCGAGGCGACGATCGCCGCGGGTTCGACGCCTGCTGCCGCCCGCAAGTGGTGGACGGGTGAGATCACCCGTCTCGCGAACGCGCAGGAGAAGGATGCCGCGACACTGGTCAGCCCCGAGAACGTCGCAGCCCTGCAGAAGCTCGTGGACGAGGGAACCCTGACCGACAAGCTCGCACGTCAGGTCCTCGAGGGCGTCATCGCCGGCGAGGGAACGCCGCAGGAGGTCGTGGATGGCCGCGGACTCGCGGTCGTCTCGGATGACGGGGCCCTCATCGCGGCGATCGACGAGGCGCTGGCCGCTCAGCCCGACGTCATGGCCAAGATCAAGGACGGCAAGGTGCAGGCCGCAGGCGCCATCATCGGTGCCGTGATGAAGGCCATGAAGGGGCAGGCGGACGCCGCACGCGTGCGCGAGCTCGTTCTGGCCCGCGCAGCGGAGCCAGAAGCTTAGGCGAAGTCTCGAGCGCGCCGCCCAGTAGCGCCGCCTCGTGCCCCGACACTTCGGGGGCCGCGGGCCCGGATGTCGGACCGATTCACGTGATCGGTCCGACATCCGTCGTTTCGGCCCCCGGACTGTTCGTCGGATGTCGGTGCCCTCGGCGAGAATGGACGTATGGGGCGCGGTGACGGACGTGGCCGCATCGTCTCACCCGACGGTGCGGACGACAGCGGCACGCGCATCCTGCACGTCGACATGGATGCGTTCTACGCGGCCGTCGAGGTGCTCGATGACCCGTCGCTGCGCGGACTGCCGCTGATCATCGGGGCGCCGGACGGCCGTTCGGTCGTCTCGAGCGCATCGTACGAGGCTCGTCGCTACGGTGTGCGCGCCGCGATGCCGGTCGGTCAGGCCATGCGCCTGTGCCCGACGGCGAAGATCGTGATGCCGCATTTCGAGCGCTACCAGGCCGTCTCGAAGCAGGTGATGGGGGTGTTCGAGTCGATCACACCGCTCGTGGAGCCGCTGTCCGTCGACGAGGCGTTCCTCGACGTCCAGGGGGTGCGCCGGCTGTGGGGGAGCCCAGGACGGATCGCGCGCATGGTGCGCGAGCGCGTGCACGCCGAGGTCGGGATCACGTGCAGCGTCGGCGTCGCCGCGACCAAGCACGTCGCGAAGATGGCCTCGACGCTCTCCAAGCCCGACGGTCTGCTGATCGTCGCGGCGGCCGACACGCTCGACTTCCTCACGTCGCGCTCGGTCCGTGCGCTGTGGGGCGTGGGGCCGAAGGCCTCCGAGGCGCTGGAGGCCCGCGGCATCCGCACGATCGGCGACATCAGGAACTCCCCGCAGGACATGCTCGATCGTGCCGTCGGACCCGCCCTGGGCGCGCGCATAGCGCAGCTCGCGCGCGGCATGGATGCGCGCGAGGTCGAGACGGAGCGGGTGGAGAAGAGCGTCGGTCACGAGGAGACCTTCGACGTCGACATCACCGATCGCGAGTTCCTTCGCGCCGAGCTCCTGCGACTCGCCGATCGGGTGGCGGTGCGGCTGCGCCGAGCAGACTGGGAGTGCGGCACGGTCGCCATCAAGGTGCGCTTCGACGACTTCACCACTCTCAGCCGGTCGCAGACCCTCACGGAGCCGACCTCCGTCGGGCAGCGCATCGGCGAGGCAGCGCAGAGCCTCTACGAGTCGATCGACCGGCGGGATCCGATCCGCCTGATCGGGGTGCGCGCCGAGAAGCTGCGGTCGGCGGGCAGCGCCGCTTTCGCCCTGTGGGACGACGACGAGCACTGGCGCAAGGTCGAGGGAGCGCTGGATGACGCGCGGGCCCGGTTCGGCAACGCCACGATCACGCGCGCTCGGCACATCGGCCGCGGCGACGGGCGGGGCGCCGCGCGGCATCCCAAGGATCACGGGGTCGATTGAACTCCCCGGTGTGGCGTTTCGCCCTGTACCGTGGAGTCATGCCGAACATCGCACTGGACCTCGGAAAGCAGATCTCCGCCTTCGGCGTGAAGGCCGCCTACGGCGAGCCGCAGGACATCGACGGCGTGAGCATCACCCCTGTCGCCCTGACCTGGGCCGGGTTCGGCGGCGGCGCCGACCAGGACCAGAACGGCGGCGGCGGAGGAGGCGGTGTCTCCATTCCTCTCGGCGTATACGTTCGTCGCGAAGAGGGGTTGCGATTCGAGCCCAACATCGTCGCGTTGCTCGCTGTCGGCATTCCGTTCGTCTGGGTCGCCGGGCGGGCTCTCTCGCGCGTGATCCGTGCCCTCAAGAAGTAACGACCCCGTCGAACAGGCGCTCCGCCGCGGCGCCGCCGAGGTCATCGAAGCCGTCGTCGCCGTTGCGGCATCCAATCCGGTCGTGCTGATCGACGGACGAGCGGGGGCGGGGAAGACGACCCTGTCGCGCATGGTCGCCGCGAACTGGCCCGTCGCCGGGAGGCCTCAGCTGATCGCCCTGGACTCGCTGTACCCGGGCTGGGACGGTCTCGACGCGGGTGCCGAGCGTGCGCTGCACGACATCCTGCGCCCGCACGCACGCGGTCTGCTGAGCACGTGGCGGCGCTGGGACTGGGAGGACGAGGTGGAGGCGGAGGCCTACGCCGTCACTCCCGCGCTCGGAGTGATCCTCGAGGGGTGCGGCGCTCTCAATGCGGCATCCGCCCGCCTGGCGGATGTGCGGGTATGGGTCGAGTCGCCGGCGCCGTCGCGCAAGCGCCGCGCGCTGGACCGCGACGGCGACGGATTCCGCCCGCATTGGGACCGCTGGGCGGCCCAAGAGGAGCGTCATCTGCAGCGTGATGACCCGCGCGCGCTTGCGACGCTGACCGTCGCGATCCCCTAGAGCGATTCAGGCCTGGTCACGGGCGTCGTCCAGTCCGTCGGCGATCGCGATCAGGCCGTCGAGGCGGTAAGCGAGCCAGTCGTAGACCCCGAACCGCGGATCGTCGAGGTCGTGCTCGTCGTCGATCGTGATGCCGAGGCGTCCGGCGATGACCAGGCGCAGCGCGGTGATCGTGCGCAGCCAGGAATCGATGTCGACGACGCGGATCGCGACATCGACGTGTTCACGCTCGTCGTCGGGGTCGTCGTCGCCGTCGAGGAACGGTGAGAGCGCTCCGCGAACGATCGCGGCATCGGCGGTGCGGCGGTCGAGCAGGTCGTCGCGGGTCGCTGCGGCGAACGCCTCGGCGGCATCGGGGTCGTCGGGATACGGTGCCGGGACGAGACGGTCGACGGCGGGATCGGGATGCCCGTCAGCCGCGGCGATAACCTCGGTGAGCTGGTCGATGAGAGCGGCGAGATGCTGAACCTCGATCGGCGCGAGGCGGAACGAGATCGTGCGTGCGGTCACTGCGGTGCCTTCCGCACGGTCGCCCACAGGCCGTAGTCGTGCATGGCCTGCGCATGCACCTCCATGGTCTCCCTCGGTCCGGTGGCGACGATCGCGTGTCCGTCGTGGTGCACAGCGAGCATCAGCGTCGTCGCGTGCTCCGCCGTGTAGCCGAAGTAGGTGCGGAACACCCGCACGACGTAGCTCATGAGGTTCACGGGATCGTTCCAGACGACGACCTGCCACGGCTCGAGAGGCGCGGCCCGAAGGTCGAGCGTCTCGTCGAGATGGGGGAGTGCGACTGGGGTGCTCATGCCCACCCCAGCTCGTGCAACTGGTCGTCATCGATGCCGAAGAAGTGCGCGATCTCATGCACGAGCGTGGTGTGCACCTCGTGGCGGAGATCCTCCTCGTTCTCGGCCTGGGCGAGGTGCGGCTCGCGGTAGACGATGATGCGATCGGGCAGTTCGCCCATGCCGTAGTGGCCGCGCTCTGTGAGGGCGAGCCCGTCGTACAGCCCGAGCAGGTCGAGGCTGCCGTCCTCGGGCCGATCCTCGACGACGAAGACGACGTTGTCGAGGTCCTGGACCATCTCTTCCGGCAGCAGGTCGAGCTCGTCGACGACGAGCTTCTCGAAGGTCGCGGCATCCATCTCCATCGTCGTCCAGCCTACGGCCCGCTTCGGGTCAGTGGACGAACAGGAGGAGCGCGGACACGAACAGGAACATCGTCCCGAAGATGATGTTCAGCGTGCGGACGCCGCGGCGGGTCCGGGTGAGCGCGCGGAAGGGCCGGGCGGCGGTCGCGAAGAACCCCCACATGACGATCACGTCGACGACGATGACCGTGCCGATGAGGATCAGATACTGCGGGAGCGCTGGCTGGTCGAGGCGGATGAACTGCGGGACGAACGCGAGGAAGAAGACGATCGCCTTCGGGTTGAGCACGTTGACCCAGAAGCCGCGGCGGATCATCGCGAACCGGCCTTCCCGGGGCGGAGGAGTGCCGTCGGATGCCGCGGGCTCGGGGACCCGGGCGAGGATCATGCGGATGCCGAGGAACGCGAGATAGGCGGCACCGGCGTAGCGCACGATGTCGAACAGGAGCGGGGAGCGGGAGACGAGCAGGCCGACGCCGGCGGCCACGATGATGACGTGCACGATGAGCGCGAGCTGCTGGCCGATCACGCCCCAGACGGATCGGCGCCACCCGTGCGCGAGCGCGTTCGACATCGTGTTGATCGCTCCGGCTCCGGGCGTGAAACTGATCACGACGGATGCGGTGAGGAGCGAGAGCCAGACCGTCAGTGACACAGCACAATCCTAGGGAGATGGAGAAGGCCGGATCATGCGATCCGGCCTTCGTGCATGGGGTGGCTGACGGGGCTTGAACCCGCGACCCCCGCGACCACAACGCGGTGCTCTACCAACTGAGCTACAGCCACCATGTGTCCGTCGAGTGGACAACCCCTCAAGTGTATTACACCTCTGAAGCGAACGATGACACCGTGCGTTCGGCGATCGCGCGCGCCTCGTCGCTGTTCGGTCCCGGGTCCGCGACGAACACGGCCTCGCGGTAGTACTGCAGCTCGCGGATGGATTCGAGAATGTCGGCGAGCGCCCGGTGGCCGCCGTCTTTGGCGGGAGCCTGGAAGAACACGCGCGGATACCAGCGTCGGGAGAGCTCCTTGACGCTGGACACGTCGACGTTGCGGTAGTGCAGCCACTGGTCGATCTGCGGCATGTACTTGGCGAGGAACATCCGGTCGGTGCCGATCGTGTTGCCGGCCAGGGGAGCCTTGCGCTCGACCGGGACGAACCGCTTGATGTACTCGAGGGTCTGCTCTTCGGCGTCAGTCAGAGACACCCCGTGCGGGATCTCGTCGATGAGCCCGGACGTCGTGTGCATGTCGGTGACGAATTCGCCCATGTTCGCCAGCGCGGCCTCGCTCGGCTTGATGACGACATGGAACCCGGGGTCGAGGGGGCGGAGCTCGAAGTCGGTCACGACGACGGCGATCTCGACGAGTTCGTCGACCGAGAGATCGAGTCCCGTCATCTCGCAGTCGATCCAGACGAGTCGGTCGTTCTCGGACGCAGATACCATCCCCTCATTGTAGTGAGGGCGCCGACACCGGCTTTGGTACCGTAGGAAGGTACGCCTCCGTAGCTCAGAGGAAGAGCATCGGCTTTCTAATCCGTTGGTCGCAGGTTCGATTCCTGCCGGGGGCGCTTCACCCGTTGCGGAGGGCCTGCACGGCATCGTCCGGACGCCAGAAGTCGCCGACGAGCCGGAAGGCGCCGGTCGCGAGGTGCAGGCGCTCGGCGCGGTAGTGCAGGCCCAGCGGATCGGCGACGATGCGCAGATGGCCGAGGATGCGGCCTGCCTCGTTCTGCACGCGCCACAGATGGTCGGACGCGCGCACCAGATGTTCGCGATCGGAGGCGAGTCGCGGCGCCGCGTAGGGGATCTCGGGAACAGGGTGCTTCTGGGTGGTGGTCATCATCTTCTCCCTTCGATTCGAACATATGAGCGACCACGGACATTCGATCTGCGGGCATCACTCACCCGCCCTGCACCGATGAGGTAGCGACGCAACTTCTCCACCGGCAGCGGGATCGGGCGCAATGCAGGTCGGCGACCCGGAGCACTCTGAGGTGACCCGGGCTCACCCGGACCACGAAGGAGATGGAAATGAACGACACTGTGACGATCCATGGCCGCGTCGGCGGCGACCCCAACCGCGGGACGGCGGGCGGTGTGCCCGTCCTGAACTTCCGCGTCGCGAGCCCGCAGGGCTGGTACGACGCGAAGAACCAGACCTTCGTCGAGACCGGAACGAACTGGTACAACGTCTCGGCGTTCCGGCGGCTGGCCGAGCACGCGAAGGTGTCGCTGCGCTCGGGCGATGCGGTTATCGTGACGGGGCGCCTCAAGCTGCGTGAGTGGGAGAGCGGCGGGAAGAAGGGGATGAGCGCCGATATCGAGGCGGAGGCGATCGGACACGATCTGCGCTGGGGTACGGCCGCCTTCGCCAAGGCGCCGACGGCGAGCGCATCCAAGCCGGCGCCGGCGAGTCCGGATGCCACGTCCTCAGCACAGGGCGCGGGCGCCGATCCGCTCGAAGACGACATCGTCGAGCCGACCTCCGAAGAGCGCGCCGAGGTGTGGAACGTCACGGTCTGAGCGCTCGCGGTGCAGGCGCGTGCGGTCAGCCTTCGGGATCATGATGGATGCGAGTGCGAGTGATTCCCTGCACCCACGCGCCGAGTGAGATGACAGGTGCGAGGCTGGCTCGCGACCGCGAGGTCGCGGGTTCGAGCCCCGCTCCTGCTACTACTACCTTGCTCAGGTAGCAAAGGCCCTCGCGATTCGAGGGCCTTTGCTGTTCGTGGGGGGCTACTCCGCATGGTCGAGGAATACCCGATTCGCGCATCCCGCTTCGCGGCGGCGCTTCGTGAGCAGCGCGCCGTGCGGCTCAAGGGCAGCGTGATCGACGAGGAGCAGACTCTCTTCATCTACGAGACCCGCGCGGTGAGTGGGGATGCGCTTCCCGTCGACGACGTGCTCGACGGGTTGGACGAGCCCACCACCGCAGCCGGGGTTCCTCCGTGACACGCTCCGATCGTTGCAGGACGCATACTACGAGCGCTTCGCGGAGCTCGTGCCGTTCGTCGGGCCCGACTCGTAGGTCGCCGAGGTCGACTTGATACGCTACCGCCAACCGACCTCGAGGAGTTGTCATGGGTGACAAGACCCAACCGTTTCTGTTGCGGCCCGAGTCCATCGGCAACGACCCCGACTCGTTCGACGCAGCAGCCGTCCTGCTGGATGCGTCGCTCGCACCGGACGCGCGGGAGGCGCGCGGCCCGGCGGTCAAGCGCATCCTCAACGGCCATGCTGCCGAGTTCATCATGATGACCTACGCCCCGGGGCAGGTGCTGACGCAACACAAGGCGGCGCATCCGGTGACGATCCAGTGCCTCGAAGGGCAGCTCAACCTCACGGTGGATGACACGATTTACGAACTCGTCCCCGGCCGGGTCGCGCACCTCAAGGCCATGACGGTGCACCAGGTGGCCTGCCCTGACGATGCGCCCGCCCGCAACGTGCTCCTGCTCACGATGCTGACGGCCGGCGCCAGCTCCTAGCCCAGCGCTCGGCCGCGCCAGGTACCCTCGGGGCGATGGCTACCGAATCGCTCCCCGAGCTGCCGCGCGCCCACCGGGGCGTCTATCGCGGCGCCGTGCGCATGGCGCAGACCGCCAGCGAGGCCGCCGGGGCGGCGGGTATCCCGCGCCCGCTCGTCGAACTCGTGAACGTCCGCGTCTGACAGGTGAACGGATGCGCGCGCTGCCTCTCCGTGCATGTGCCGGCCGCGCGCAAGGCTGGCGTCGACGACTCGCGGTGCAGGCGCGTGCGGTCAAGCTCGGTCGACGGGGCGCGCATAGGATCGGAGCGTGACCCGTCGACCCGCCCTCCTCCGCTCGCGCATCGCCGTCGTCGCGCTTCTTGCGGGATTATCCTGCGGGCTCGTAGCGTGCACGCCGAGCGCGTCACCGACCCGAACCGTGACGACCGCGCCGGAGGCGACGCAGGTCGCGCCGACGGCGACCCCGGATGCCCCCGTCCTGCAGCCGGACGGCACGGCCGAGGAGAACCTGCCGTTGTTCGCCGAGATCACGGCAGACGTGTGGGCTCACACCGCCAGCTCGTCCGGACGCGCGTACATCGACGCTCTCGTCGACGCCGGCTTCGACAAGTCCGCGATGCAGGTCACCGAAGACCTCACGACCGTCGGAAATGCGGCCGAGAGCATCCAGTTCTCCGTCCGATGGGGTGATCGGCAGTGCCTGGTCGGGCAGGTCGGACCTTCCACGGGAGAACCGGTCACGATGGTCATGGATCAGCTCGCCGAAGGGCGGTGCCTGGTGGGGCGAACCCGTTCGATCGACTGGTGACGCGGAGCCGGTAGGCTGGAGAGTCGATTCTCGACGCTGACAGAAGGAGCGGTTCTCGGTGGCTGAGTACATCTACTCGATGGTTCGTGCGCGCAAGGCGGTGGGCGAGAAGCTCATCCTCGACGACGTGACGATGTCGTTCCTCCCCGGGGCGAAGATCGGCATGGTCGGCCCGAACGGAGCCGGTAAGTCGACGATCCTCAAGATCATGGCGGGGCTCGACACGCCGTCCAACGGCGAGGCGAAGCTCACGCCCGGATTCAGCGTCGGCATCCTCATGCAGGAGCCGGAGCTCGACGAGACCAAGACCGTGCTCGAGAACGTCCAGGACGGCGTCGCGATCAAGGCGAAGCTTGACCGATTCAACGAGATCTCTACGCAGATGGCGGATCCTGATGCCGATTTCGACACGCTCCTCGCCGAGATGGGCGTGTTGCAGGAAGAGATCGACGCCGCGGACGGATGGGACCTCGACTCCCAGCTCGAGCAGGCCATGGACGCCCTGCGCACCCCGCCGGGGGATGCCGCGATCGCACCGCTGTCCGGTGGTGAGAAGCGGCGCGTCGCCCTCGCCAAGCTGCTCCTGCAGAAGCCCGACCTGCTGCTGCTCGACGAGCCCACCAACCACCTCGATGCCGAGAGCGTGCTCTGGCTCGAGCAGCACCTGAAGTCGTACAAGGGCGCTGTCATCGCGATCACGCACGACAGGTACTTCCTCGACAACGTCGCCGAATGGATCGCCGAGGTCGACCGCGGGCGCCTCATCGGCTACGAGGGCAACTACTCGACCTACCTCGAGAAGAAGGCCGAGCGACTCGACATCCAGGGCAAGAAGGACGCCAAACTCGCCAAGCGTCTCAAGGATGAGCTCGACTGGGTGCGCTCGAGCGCCAAGGGCCGCCAGACCAAGTCCAAGGCGCGTCTGGCCCGCTACGAGGAGATGGCGGCCGAGGCGGAACGCACCAGGAAGCTCGACTTCGAGGAGATCCAGATTCCGGCGGGGCCCCGTCTGGGCAACGTCGTCATCGAGGCGAAGAACCTCAAGAAAGGCTTCGGCGACCGCGTCCTGATCGACGGGCTGAGCTTCAGCCTTCCGCCGAACGGCATCGTCGGCATCATCGGCGCCAACGGCGTCGGCAAGACCACGCTGTTCAAGACGATCGTGGGCCTGGAGCCTCTCGACGGCGGCGACCTGAAGATCGGCGAGACCGTCAAGATCAGCTACGTCGACCAGTCCCGCGCGAACATCGACCCGGAGAAGACCCTGTGGGAGGTCGTGTCCGACGGCCTCGACTTCATCACGGTGGGCAAGACCGAGATCCCCTCGCGCGCGTACGTGTCGAAATTCGGCTTCAAGGGCCCGGACCAGCAGAAGAAGGCGGGCGTGCTCTCCGGCGGTGAGCGCAACCGTCTCAACCTCGCCCTCACCCTGAAGGAGGGCGGCAACCTGCTGCTGCTGGATGAGCCGACCAACGACCTCGACGTCGAGACCCTGAGCTCGCTCGAGAACGCGCTGCTCGAGTTCCCCGGCTGCGCCGTGGTCATCACGCACGACCGGTGGTTCCTCGACCGCATCGCCACGCACATCCTCGCCTACGAGGGCACCGACGAGAACCCGGCGCAGTGGCACTGGTTCGAGGGCAACTTCGAGGCGTACGAGAAGAACAAGATCGAGCGCCTCGGACCGGACGCCGCGAACCCGCACCGCTCCACGCACCGCAAGCTGACTCGTGACTGACGCCGCGCACGCAGGAAACCGCCTGCACATCCCCATCCACCTGCGGTGGGGTGACCTGGACGCGTTCAACCACGTCAACAACGCCTCGATGCTCAAACTCCTCGAGGAAGCGCGCGTGAGGGCGTTCTGGAAGGCGGGCCCTGGGGAGGAGGCTCCGGAGACGGCGGTCCTGGAATCCGGTATCGATCAGGGTGTGCTCACGCTGATCGCCCGGCAGGAGATCGAGTACTTCGCCCCGGTGCCCTACCAGCGGCACCCGCTCGAGGTGCAGATGTGGTTCGGCAAGCTCGGCGGCTCGAGCATCGAGGTCTGCTACGAGGTGTTCAACGACCCGTCGAACGACGAACGCGTCCTCTACGCCCGCTCGACGGCTGTCGTCGTCCTCGTGGACGCGCAGTCCGCCCGGCCCACGCGCCTGACGGACGAGATGCGCGAGGCGTGGGACCCCTACCTCGGCGAGCCGATCGTCTACGCCCACCGCCGATAGCGGCGGCGGTCAGCCGGCCTCCGGAACGCGGATCATGATCTCCTGCGTCACGCTGGCTGCGAGAACTCCCTCGCGGGAGTAGATGCGCCCTGTCGCCAGCCCCCGGCCACCTCGTGCGTTCGGGGACTTCTGCACGAACAGCATCCAATCGTCCACGCGCACCGGGCGGTGCCACCACATGGCGTGGTCGAGGCTCGCGACCTTCAGGCCGGGCGTGACCCATGCGACGCCGTGTGCACGCAGGATCGACTCCTGGATCGTCATGTCGCTGAGGTACGCGAGAGCGGCCCTGTGCAGCCGCTGATCATCGGGCATCGGTGCGCGCATCCGCATCCACACCGCCTGGTGCGCCGCGCGCTCCCCGTCGGCGGTGAGGTAGATCGGCGACTGGACGTGCCGCGTGTCGACCGGCCTTTCGGTGAGCATGCGCAGGGCCGTCGCTCCTGCTCCGCCGACGAGTTCCTCATCAGGCAACAGGTCCTCAGGATCCGGCATGCCGGTCGGCATCGGCGCCGCATGCTCGAGCCCCGGAGTCTCGTCCTGGAATGAGGCGATCATCGAGAAGATCGGCACGCCGTTCTGATAGGCCTGGGCGCGCCGCGTCGAGAAGGAGCGGCCGTCGTGGATGCGATCGACGGAGATCGTGACGCCCTGCGCCGAGTCGCCGGGGCGCAGGAAGTAGCCGTGCATCGAATGGGCGGCGCGGTCGGGCGGCATCGTGCGCTCGGCGGCGAGGAGCGACTGCCCGAGCACCTGGCCGCCGTAGATGCGACCGGTCGGCATGCTGTGCGAGCGGCCGGTGAAGATGTCCTCCGTGGTCCTTGCTCGACTCGCATCCAGATCCAGCACGTCGAGGAGTTGATCGACGGATGCCCGAGCCTGTGCCTCTGCGCTCATCGGTGCTCCTCCCCGCGACGTCCATCGCACCCTCCCAGTGTAGAGAACCCGGTAGTTTGGAACGTGTGCAGCCACGCCTCGTCCTCGCCGATTCCGGAACCGCGAGCGATGTGCTCACCTTCGTCGGGCGTGCAGCTCAGATCTCGGATGATGGCGTCCGTCTGCAGGCGCGCGGCGGTGTTCTCGCGCTGACCGCTGCGGCGCTCGCGCCGCAGGGACTGTTCGACCAGACGCCCACGATCCTCGCGATGCGCATCGTGCATGCCGACCCCGAGCTCGAATGCGACATCGTCGTCGACGAGCTCACCCGTGACGACGACGAGCGGATGCTGCGTCTGCCTGAGACGGGGCGGTCACCGGCCTGGGCCGGAGTCTCACCTCCGCGCGGCGGTTGGGAGCGCGCGGCAGCCGTCAGCGCCGCCACGGTGGCCGAGCGGGCGCAGTGGGGCATCTCCGCCGTCGCACGCGGCGCCGCCCCCGGTTCCGGTGAAGAGGCCGTCCGCGCGCTGCGCGCGGCGATCTGGGGCGAGCCGGATGAGCACCTCGGCGGACTGCCGCGCGGCGTCGCGTTCGCAGCCCACGCCTTCGGATTCATCTCGGGGGAGGAGCAGGTGCCCGTGACGCGGTCGGGTCGGTGGACCCGGCTCGGATTCCGCCGCGGTCACGTTTTGGCACGCGGTCCCGTCGCCAGCGGTCTGACCGCTGTGCGGCCCACCGGCGCATCGACCGGCCCCGCGACCGGGCAGTAGGCTCAGCACGCCGCGGCGCGGCCGGCCTGACGCCCCGAGAACAGGCATCCGCCGAGGAAGGTGCCCTCGAGCGCGCGGTAGCCGTGCACGCCGCCCCCGCCGAATCCGCTCGCCTCGCCCGCGGCGAAGAGCCCGGGGATGACCGCGCCGTCGGAGCCGAGGGCGCGACCGGCCAGATCCGTGTTGATGCCTCCGAGCGAATTGCGGGTGAGCACGTGCAGCTTGACGGCGATCATGGGTCCGGCACCCGGGTCCTGCAGACGGTGCGGCGCCGCGGTGCGGATGAGCTTGTCGCCCCGGTACCCGCGCATGGACCGCAGCATCCCGATCTGGGCGTCTTTCGTGAAGTCGTTGTCCATCTCCCGGTCGCGTGCGAGAATCTCCCGCCACACCTGGTCGATGTCGAGGATGCCGCCGCCGTCGTACCGCTGCATCTGCTCGAGCAGCGACTCGAGGTCGTTCTCGACGACGAAGTCCGCCCCCTCGTCCAGGAACGCCTGAACGGGTCCGGTCGGTCCCTTCGCCAGGCGGGACTTCAGCAGCAGTTTCACGTCCTTGCCGGTGAGGTCGGGGTTCTGCTCGCTGCCTGAGAGAGCGAACTCCTTCTCGACGATCTGCCGCGACGTGACGAACCACGAGTGGTCGTGGCCGGTCGCACGCAGGTGCTCGAGCGTGCCGAGCGTGTCGAAGCCGGGGAACAGCGGAACGGGGAGGCGCCTACCTGTGGCGTCCAGCCACAGCGACGAGGGGCCGGGCAGGATGCGGATGCCGTGCATCGGCCAGACCGGGTTCCAGTTCTGGATCCCCTCCACGTAGTGCCACATGCGGTCGCCGTTGATCAGGCGGGGCCGGCTGCCGCCGAGACCGTCTGCATCGAGCCGTCGACATACGAGGGCACGCCCGACAGCATGTGCGCGGGCGGGGTGCCCAGCCGCTCCGGCCATGCCGAGCGGACGAGCTCGTGATTGCCGCCGATGCCGCCGGAGGCGACGATCGTCGCGCCCGCCGTGATCTCGAAGTCGCCGACGGCATCGCGCGATGAGGTCACGCCTCGTTCGGCCTCGCTGTCGGCGAGCACGTCGCCGCGAGCGGCCACCACGGCGCCGTCCGCGATCACCAGCTCGGTGACGCGGTGCCGGGGGAGGATCGTCAGCGTCCCGGCATGCTCGGCGCGCCGCGCGGCTTCCTCGAAGGGGGCGACGATGCCGGGTCCGGTGCCCCACGTGATGTGGAACCGGGGCACTGAGTTGCCGGGCCCCAACGCGCCGTAGCCGCCGCGCTCGGCCCAGCCGGCGGTCGCCTCAGCCGCCGCGACGAGCCCCGACAACCCCTATCCGATGACCAGGACGTCTGTGGACAGGGGGCGGTCGTCATGCGTTCTCCGTCGAATCCTGACTGCTGCTTCGTGTCTCGAGCGTCTGCCGCCCGGCGGGAGCAGGGCCGATCCCGGACCGCTCCATGGTGTTCACCATGGCATACGCGGCCCGCTCGAGGTAGTCCCAGAGCGTCGCCTCGTGCAGCGGCGAGAGCTCGGCCTCGTCCACGGCGACGCGCATGCAGCGCAGCCAGCGGTCCCGGGCGTCGGGGTCGACACGGAACGGCATGTGCCGCATGCGCAGCCGCGGATGCCCCCGCCGCTCGCCGTACGTCGCAGGTCCGCCCCAGTACTGCACGAGGAACATCGTCAGCCGCTCGGCGGCGGGGCCGAGATCCTCTTCCGGGTACATCGGCTTCAGGACGGGATCGAGGGCGACCTCGCGATAGAACACGTCGACGATCCGCTCGAAGGTCGCCTGCCCGCCGACCTCGTCGTAGAACGTCATGGCTTCGACTCCGGCGGCTCCGGCTGCTGCTTCGGGTTCTTCTTGCGCCAGATGCCCCGAGCCGGAGGCACACCGGTCACGGCGTTCGGGCGGGTCTTGGGCGGGTTCGCACCGCGCACACGCCGTGCGCCCGCGGAGCCCTCGGGCACGACCGATGCCAGAGAGGGGACGGCGAGGCCGAGCTTCTCGACGGCGTCCTTGAGGCGCATCCGCAGCTCGTGCGCGACGTCGTCCATCGCGGTCGCCCGCGTCTTCATGACGACGCGGATGACGAGAGCATCCCCGTCCATGGACTCCAGACCCCAGACCTCGGGGCGCTCGATGATACGGGTGCGCCACTTCGGGTCCTTGGCGAGCCCCTGCGCGGCTTCCAGCAGCGCCTCCTCGACGACCGCGACGTCGGCGTCGACGGGGACGCCGATGTCGACGATAACACGAGCCCACCCCTGCGACATGTTGCCGATGCGGGTGACCTCGCCGTTGCGGACGTACCAGAGCGTGCCGTTGACGTCGCGCACGTGCGTGATCCGGACGGCGACGTACTCGACGACGCCGGAGGCGAGGCCCATGTCGACCATGTCGCCGATGCCGATCTGGTCCTCCGCGACGATGAACAGCCCGTTCAGCACGTCCTTGACGATGTTCTGGGCGCCGAAGCCGAGGCCGGCGCCCAGAGCAGCGGTGAGCAGGGTGAGCGAGCCGACGAGGTCCGGGGCGAGCGCGTGGGTGATCAGCACGATGCCGACGATGCCGACCGTGACGTTCACGATGTTCTGCAGGATGGTCCCGAGCGTCCGGGTGCGCTGCACGAGCCGCATGTCCGACAGCGGCGAGCGCTCCAGCGCCTGCGTGTCTTCGACGTTGGCCTTCGACTTCGCGCTGTCGACGATGCGGTGCACGACCCGGCGGATCACGAAGCGCAGAGCGAACGCGATCGCGACGCAGATCACGATGATCAGCAGGACGTTCAGCAGATTCCCGCCGGCCTCTATGAGCCAGGCGAGCGTGCGCGACCAGAAGTCCACCAGCCACGACGGCAGCTGAGGTGCGGGCGCGGTCTCAAACGGGATGTCCAACACCCTTCGATCCTACTGATCGGAGGTCTGCGAACCCTGAGTCAGGACGCTTCCTCGGCATCCCGTGCCTGTGCCGACAGCGCGCGCTCGACGTCTGCGAGACCCTCGCTGACCAGGCGCCGCAGCGCCGGAGCCGCGTCGCTGTTCGCCGACAGCCACGCGCGGGTCGCATCGCGCAGCTCGGTGTTCGCGAGGGGCGTGGGGTACAGGCCGACGATCAGGTAGTTCGCGATCTGATAGGTGCGCGATTCCCAGACCGGCACGAGCATGTCGAAGTAGGGCTGCACGAATTCGCCGAGGACCTCGGTGCTGTTCGGGTGCACGAAGCCGAGCGCGGCGGAACGGACGATCGTGTTCGGGAGGTCGGCGTTGTCGACCAGCGATGCCCATGCCGTGCGCTTGTCCTCGGCCGTGGGGAGCGCGGCCCTGGCCTGGGCGGCGAATTCGGCGCCCTTCGAGGTGTTGTCAGCTGCGAGTGCGGCGTCGATGGCTGCCGCGTCCGTCGCTCCGACGGACGCGAGACCGACGAGCAGCTGCCATGACAGGTCGGTGTCGATCTCGAGGCCGGGCAGCGTCTCCTCGCCTGAGCGCAGGCGTCCGACGATGCCGGCGTGCTCGGCGCTGACGAGGGACGAGGCGAACGCGGTGACGAACTGCAGCTGGCTGTCGCTGCCGGCCTGCGCGCCCTGGGCGAGATCCCACAGGCCGTCCGCGATCTTCGCACGTGCGGCGTCACGGGCCGCGGGGGCGACGTACAGGTTCGCGGCCGTGCGCAGCTGGGCGAGGGTGGTGCGGACCGTGGTCGACTCGGTCTCGCGGCCGATGTTGCCCAGGACGAGGTCGATGTAGTCGGATGCCGCGCTCTCGGCGTCGCGGGTCTGGTCCCAGGCGGCGCCCCAGACGAGCGAGCGGGCGAGCGGGTCCGAGACGTCAGCGAGGTGCGCGATCGCGGTCTCGAGCGAGCGCTCGTCGAGGCGGATCTTCGCGTAGGCGAGGTCGTTGTCGTTGAGCAGGACGAGGTCCGGGCGCTTCAGGCCCTGCAGCTCCGGCACCTCGGTGCGGTCGCCGTCGACGTCGATCTCGACATAGTGCGTGCGTGTGAGCGCGCCGCCGTCCAGGTTGTAGAAGCCGATGCCCAGGCGGTGCGGTCGGATGGTGGGGTAGTCCGCCGGCGCGGTCTGCGTGATCGCGAAGCGCGAGATCACGCCGTCGGCGTCGTCGGCGATGACGGGAGAGAGGGTGTTGACGCCGGCGGTCTCGAGCCACTTCTTCGACCAGGTCGTCAGCTCGCGTCCGCTGGTGGCCTCGAGCTCGGTGAGCAGATCGCTGAGCTCGGTGTTGCCCCAGGCGTGCTTCTGGAAGTACTGGCCGACGCCGGCGAAGAACGCGTCGATACCGACCCAGGCGGCGAGCTGCTTGAGGACGGATCCGCCCTTGGCGTACGTGATGCCGTCGAAGTTCACCTGCACGTCTTCGAGATCGTTGATCTCGGCCGTGATGGGGTGGGTGGAGGGGAGCTGATCCTGGCGGTACGCCCAGGTCTTCTCCATCGCGTTGAACGTCGTCCACGCCTCGGTCCACTCGGTGGCCTCAGCCGTGGCGATCGTCGACGCCCACTCCGCGAACGACTCGTTCAGCCAGAGGTCGTTCCACCACTTCATGGTGACGAGGTCGCCGAACCACATGTGCGCGAGCTCGTGCAGGATCGTGACGACGCGGCGCTCCTTGACGGCGTCGGTGACCTTGCTGCGGAACACGTAGGTCTCGGTGAAGGTCACCGCGCCGGCGTTCTCCATGGCCCCCGCATTGAACTCGGGGACGAAGAGCTGGTCGTACTTGGCGAACGGGTATGGAACGCCGAACTTCTCCTCGTAGTACGCGAAGCCCTCGCGGGTCTTGTCGAAGATGTAGTCGGCGTCGAGGTGCTCCCACAGGCTCTTGCGGCCATACACGCCGAGCGGGATGACGCGACCATCGGCGCTGGTCAGCTCGGAGAACGTCGACTCGTACGGGCCGGCGATGATCGCGGTGATGTACGACGAGATACGCGGCGTGGGCTCGAAGCCCCAGGTCGCGGTGCTGCTCTCGTCGTGGTTGATGGGCTCGGGCGTGGGGGAGTTCGAGACGACCTTCCAGGTGTCGGGCGCGGTGACCGTGAACTGGAAGGTGGCCTTCAGATCGGGCTGCTCGAAGACGGCGAACACGCGCCGCGAGTCCGGCACCTCGAACTGCGAGTAGAGGTAGACCTCGCCGTCGACCGGGTCGACGAAGCGGTGCAGGCCCTCGCCCGTGTTGGTGTAGAGGCAGTCGGCGTCGACGACGAGCACGTTCTCGGCGTGCAGATCGGCCAGCGCGATGCGCGACTCGGCGAACACCTCGGCGGGATCCAGCAGCTCGCCGTTGAGCGAGATCTCGCGCACGTCGCGGGCGATCAGGTCGATGAAGGTGAAGCTGCCGGGCTTCGCGGTGAAGCGCACCACGCTGCGCGAGCCGAAGACCTCCGCGCCCTTGGTCAGATCGAGCGAGATCTCGTAGGACTGAGTCTCGATGAGCTCGCGGCGCTCCTGCGCTTCGATACGGGTGAGGTTCTCTCCAGGCACAGCTGTTTCTCCCAGGGGTTCGGGGGTGTCGCGTCGGGTCGACGCTGCTGGCGCCGACGGCAACCATGACAGCCTACGCCAGGACTGCGCGGGGGCGCGCGCCGAGATGCGAGGATGGAGCAGTGACTGCTCCCGATCAGAGTCCTGTTCCATTCGCCTCGCCGGCCGCCGCCACCGGCGCCGAGTTCGTCGAGACCCCGGTCGACTACGACGCTCTTGTGCTCGCGAGCTTCGGCGGCCCGGAGGGCCAGGACGACGTCATCCCGTTCCTGCGCAATGTGACTCGTGGCCGCGGCATTCCCGACGAGCGTCTCGAAGAGGTCGCCCATCACTACCGTCACTTCGGGGGCGTCAGCCCGATCAACGAGCAGAACCGTCAGCTGAAGGCGGCGCTCGAGGCCGAACTCGCCTCGCGCGGCATCGAGCTGCCGGTCTACGGGGGCAACCGCAATTGGGCTCCCTACCTCGAGGACGCCTTCACCGCAGCGGCGCACGAGGGGCACAAGACTCTTCTCGTGCTCGCCACCAGCGCCTACAGTTCGTACTCCAGCGATCGTCAGTACCGCGAGGACATCGCGCGGGCGATCACGGATGCCGGCCTCGAAGGCCGGGTCACCGCCGACAAGGTGCGGCTGTTCTTCGATCACCCCGGTTTCGTCGCTCCCTTCCAGGAAGGGGTGGATGCCGCGGTCGCGTCGTTCCTCGAGCAGGGCATCGCGGCATCCGACATCCACGTCCTCTTCTCGACGCACTCCATCCCGACGGCGGATGCCGAGCGCTCCGGCCCCCGCGATATCGACTGGGGCGAGGGCGGCGCATACGTCGCGCAGCACCGCGCCGTCGCCGAGCACATCGTCCACAAGCTCGGCGCTGTGACGGGGGGCGCGACCGTCCCCTGGCAACTGGTCTTCCAGTCGCGTTCCGGCCCGCCCACCCAGCCCTGGCTCGAGCCCGACATCAACGACGTGATCGCGGAGCTGCCGGCCGCGGGCGCGAAGGCCGTCGTCATCGTTCCTCTCGGCTTCGTCAGCGACCACATGGAAGTGCTCTGGGATCTCGACACCGAGGCCATCGAGTCCGCGGCCGAGGTGGGCATCCCCGCAGTCCGCACTCAGACGCCTGGCATCCACCCTGCGTTCGTCTCGGGGCTCATCGACCTCGTCCTCGAGCGCGTCGAGGGGACACCCGCTGCTGAGCGCCCGCACCTCACGGATCTCGGCCCCTGGTACGACGTCACGCGCCCGGGCGACTGCGAGAACGTGCGGCTCGGATTCAAGCCCGCAGCCGCCGGGATCGCCCCCTGACGGGCGCGTCCGTCGGCGCTTCTAGGATGGTCAGCATGCGCATCCACATCGCCACAGATCACGCCGGCCTCGAATTCTCGACGCGGTTGCAGGAGCATCTGCGCTCGCTCGGGCACGAGGTTGTCGACCACGGACCCGTCGAGTACGACGCTCTCGACGATTACCCGGCGTTCTGCATCCGTGCGGCGCAGGCCGTCGTCGCCGATCAGTCGGCGGGTGTCGACGCTCTCGGCGTGGTCTTCGGCGGCTCGGGCAACGGCGAGCAGATCGCGGCGAACAAGGTCCAGGGCATCCGCGCCGCCCTCGTCTGGAACCTCTCGACGGCAGAGCTCGCCCGCGAGCACAACGACGCCAACGTGATCTCGATCGGCGCCCGTCAGCACAGCTTCGAGGAGGTCGTCTCGTTCATCGAGCGCTTCATCGGCACGCCGTTCTCCGGCGACGAGCGGCACGTCCGTCGCATCAGGCAGCTCGCCGAATTCGAGCGCGACGGATCCCTGTTGCCCGACCCGCGAGCCTGACATGCCCGAGGGTCACTCCGTCCACCGGATCGCCCGGCAGTTCGACCGCAACTTCGTCGGCAAGACGATGCAGGCGTCGAGTCCGCAGGGGCGCTTCGCCGAGGGCGCCGCGGTTCTGGACGGACGCGAAGCGGTGAGCGTCAAGGCCGTCGGCAAGCAGATGTTCCTCGAAACCGAGGGCGACCTCTGGCTGCGCGTGCACCTCGGACTCTATGGAGCGTGGGACTTCGCCGGCGAGATCCTGCTCGATCCGACGATCGCCTCCGCCAACGGCCGCATGGGCCAGACGAACCAGCGCGGGACCGATCTGGATGCCGCGATCCTCGACGACGCCGGCGAGAACTCACTGGCATCCATCGGCGCACCGCGCCGCACCCGCGTGCACGTGCGCATGTCGGAGCAGACCAAGGGGCTCGCCGACGAGGGCGCCCAGTGGCCGCCCCCGGTCGTCGGCCAGGTACGGCTGCGGCTGATGACCGACATCACCGCCGCCGACCTGCGCGGGCCCACCGCCTGCGAGCTGCAGACGCCGGACGAGATGCTCGCCACGGTGGCGAAGCTCGGTCCGGATCCGCTCGTGGGCGATCCGGCTGAGAACGAGGAGCGCTTCGTGCGTGCCGTGCGGCGTCGCGGCGTGCCGATCGCCCTGCTGCTCATGGACCAGTCGGTGGTCAGCGGCATCGGAAACGTGTACCGCGCCGAGATGCTCTATCGCGCCCGGCTCAACCCGTACACCCCGGGCAAGCAGGTGCCGGAGGAGCTCGTCCGCGAGCTCTGGCGCGACTGGGCGCACCTGCTGCCGATCGGCGTCGAGACCGGCCAGATGATGACCATGGACGACCTGTCGCCGCAGGATTACCGCGCCGCGATGGCGAGCCGCGACGACCGCCACTGGGTGTATCACCGGGCAGGACTCCCGTGCCGGACCTGCGGCACGGAGATCGTGCTCGAAGAACTCGGCGCGCGCAAGCTGTACTGGTGTCCCCGCTGCCAGGCGTGATTAGGTGGAGCCTGTTCTCTGCACCGCGGGACTGACAGGAGCCTCATGGATCTCACCGGACTTCAGCAAGCTCTGGAAACGCTCTCGGGCTGGATCTGGGGCCCGTGGCTCCTCATCCCGCTACTGCTGGGGACCGGGCTGTACCTGACGATCCGCCTGGGCGGGTTGCAGTTCATCCGGCTCGGCGCCGCGCTCCGTCTCGGGCTGATCAAGCGCAAGGATCCGGGCTCGGACGGCGACATCTCGCAGTTCCAGGCGCTCACGACCGCCCTCGCCGCCACCGTTGGCACGGGCAACATCGTCGGCGTCGCGACGGCGATCGGCATCGGCGGCCCCGGCGCGCTGTTCTGGATGTGGATCACGGGCCTGCTCGGCATGGCGTCGAAGTACTCGGAGGCGTTCCTCGGCGTCCGTTTCCGCAAGACGGACGACGCGGGCGAGAAGAGCGGTGGTCCGCAGTACTACCTCGAACGCGGTATCCCGAACCGCTTCGGCAAGGTCCTCGCCCTGTTCTTCGCGATCGCCGCGGTCTTCGCCTGCTTCGGCATCGGAAACATGACGCAGGGCAACTCCATCGCCACGAACATGGAGAACAGCTTCAGCGTGCCGACCTGGGTCACCGGTCTCGTGCTGACCGCGTTCGCGCTGATCGTGCTCGTCGGCGGCATCAAGTCCATCGGCCGCGTGACCGCAGGTCTCGTGCCGATCATGATCATCTTCTACGTGCTCGGCGCGCTGTACATCCTCATCGCCAACATCGGCGAGGTGCCTGCCGCGTTCGGCCTGATCTTCACCGACGCGTTCACGGGCACGGCGCCGATCGGCGGTTTCGCGGGCTCGGCGATCATCATCGCCGTCCAGTTCGGCGTCGCGCGCGGGATCTTCTCGAACGAGTCGGGCATGGGCTCGGCCGCCATCGCGGCGGCGGCCGCCAAGACGAGCCACCCGGTCCGCCAGGGTCTCGTGTCGATGACGCAGACGTTCATCGACACGATCATCGTGGTCACGTGCACGGGTCTGGTGATCGTCACCACCGGCGTCTGGAACATGACCGACCCCGAGACGGGCAAGCAGATCAGTGCGGCGCTCATGACCGGTGAGGCCTTCTCACACGGGCTGCCCGGTGAATGGGGCCATTACATCGTCACGATCGGTCTCGTCATGTTCGCCGGTTCCACGATCCTCGGCTGGTCGTACTACGGCGAGCGGAACGTCGAGCGACTGTTCGGGCGTCGTGCGGTCATGCCGTTCCGCATCGTGTTCTCCCTGGTCGTGTTCATCGGATGTACCGTCCAGCTCGGAGTGGTGTGGGCGTTCTCGGACGTCATGAACGGGCTGATGGCGCTGCCGAACCTCATCGGCCTGCTCGTGCTGTCGGGCCTGATCGCGCGCGAGACGAAGCAGTATCTGCGCAACGATCCGAAGCTCGAGGCATCGCAGGAGCAGATCGACGCGTTCATGGCCGGCACACCCGGCTGGGACGAGTGGAAGACGCAGGCCATCCCGTTGCCGAAGCAGCGCTGAGCCCCGCTCGGCTCTTGCCCTCGCCTGGCGCTTAGGCTGGAGCCATGCGCCAGAATCCGAGCTTCGCGATGACCGATGTGGCCGAGTTGCGCCGTGTCATCGGCGAGAATCCGTGGGCCACGCTCGTCGGTCGGGATGCCGCCGGCATGACCGCGTCGCACTACGCGATCCTGCTCGACCCGGAGCGCGACGACCTCACGGTCGTCGGCCACGTCGGACGCCCGGATGACCTGGTGCTGGGCCTCGGCCGGCCCGAGCAGGAGCTCATGGTGATCTTCCAGGGCCCGCACGGCTACATCGCTCCGGGCTGGTACGGCGACGTGGCCGCCGTCCCGACCTGGAACTACGTGGCCGTGCACCTGTCCGGGGTCCCCGAGGTGCTGGATGCCGAGGAGAATCTCCGGGTCCTGGAGCATCTCGTCGACCACTTCGAGAACCGCTTCCCGTCGCCGCGCGGCATGTGGACGCCGCCCAACGACGAGGCGTTCGTGCGCCGGCTCGAAGCGGGAACGATCGGGTTCCGCCTGACGCCCACGCGGGTGACGGCCAAGCGCAAGCTCAGCCAGAACAAGCCCGACGAGATCATCGAGAACGTGATCCTCGAGCTGTCGCGCGATGAGTCCCATCCGAATCCCGCGCTGGCGGCCGAGATGCGGCGCGCGCACGATGCTCGCCTGGCCGCACGGGCGCAGCAGGCATGACGGCATCGGCCGGAGTGTCCGCGATCCGGAATGCGCGGATCGTCGGGCCGGGGCAGGAGCATCTGCCGAGCGATGAGCCCGTCGACATCCACCTGGCGGGGGAGCGCATCGTCGACATCGCTCCTGCCGGAGCGCTTCCGGTCGCAGGCGAGGCGATCGACGCGCAGGGTTCCTGGGTCGTGCCCGGTCTGTGGGACAACCATGTGCACACGCTGCAGTGGGCACTCGCGTCCGAGCGCGTCGCGCTGCGGGAGACGACGTCGGCGGCGGATGCCGCGGCGCGCATGGCGACGGCGGCACCGCTCGCGGACGGTCGCCGGATCGGCGTCGGATTCCGTGATGCGCTGTGGCCGGACGCGCCGTCGCTGCCGGTCCTGGATGCCGCGACAGGCGCTGCGCCGACGTACCTCATCAACGCCGACGTGCACAGCGTCTGGCTGAACTCGGCCGCCCTCGCGCGCGAAGGCTTCGACTCGCCGGACGGAATGCTGCGCGAGGACGATGCCTTCGAGATCTCGAAGCGGCTGAACGCCGTCGATCCAGCCCGCGGCGATCGGGCGGTGGCGGCGGCCGGCGACGTGGCGGCTTCGCGCGGCGTGACGGGTCTCGTGGACTTCGACCTGGCCTGGAACGCCGACGCGTGGCGGCGTCGCGTCGACGGCGGATTCGCTTCGCAGCGCGTCGAGTTCGCCGTGTACCCGGCGGATCTCTCGCGGGCGATCGCGGAGGGGCTCCGCACCGGTGAGGCCCTGGACGGATGCGACGGGCTCGTGCACGTCGGCTCGCTCAAGGTGATCACGGACGGATCGCTCGGCACGCGCACGGCGGCGTGCTCGCGGCCGTACCCGGGCGAGGAGGCCGACCACGGCGTGCTCAACGTCTCGCCGGACGAGCTCGTCGATCTGCTCACCCGCGCCACCGGGAACGGGCTCGGCGTCGCTCTGCACGCGATCGGAGACCGTGCCGTGTCTTCGGCGCTGGACGCGGTGACGACGACCGGAGCGACCGGGACCATCGAGCACGCGCAGCTCGTCCGCCACGCGGACGTCGCGCGCATCGCACGACTGGGTCTTTCGGCGAGCATCCAGCCCCAGCACGCCCTGGACGACCGCGATCTGGCCGGCGCCTACTGGGCGGAGCAGACGTCACTCGGTTATCCGATGGCCACTCTGCTCCGAGCGGGGGTTGAGCTGCGTCTGGGGTCTGACGCCCCCGTGGCGCCGCTCGATCCGTGGCAGGCGATCGCCGCGGCCGTGCACCGCACCGACGACGAGCGGGATGCCTGGCATGCCGAGGAGCGTCTCTCGTTCGACGAGGCGATCCGTGCGAGTGTCCGGAGCGCCGTCAGGCCGGGGGAGCGCGCCGATCTGGTGGTGTGCGCTGCGGATCCGCACACGGCATCGGAGGGGACTGTGCGCCGAATGCCGGTGGTGGCGACTCTGCTCGGCGGGCGGGTCACGCACTCGGGGTGAACCGACTTCAACCTGAGGTTGAAGGTTGGAGTCGAATCTGTATTCAAATGTCGGTGGCCCCGAGTTGAATGGATGCATGGCCACCGAAGCGATGACGTCACCGGAGCTCAACGCTCTCCTTGACGACCTCGTCGGCACGATCGCGTCGGTCGATCAGACCATCAACCAATTGGTCGCGGTCAAGACTGCCATGCTCGCGACGGCCGCGCGGATCGCCGACGACGAGCCCTTCGACTCCGTCGATTCGCGTGAGCTGGCGCATCGGGCGGTGGCAGCCGAGATCGCCGCCGTCCTGCGCATCAGCGACCGCGTCGTCGAGGGCCAGATGGGCGATGCTGCGCTGCTCGTGCGCGACTTCCCGCGCACGGCAGCGTCCTTCGGGTCCGGGCGCATCTCGCTGTCGCACGTGCGCATCATCCTCGAAGCCGGAGTCCCGATCGAAACCTCCGAGGCGCGGGCGCGGTTCGAGTCGGCGGTCGTGCCGCGGGCCGAGGCGGAGTCGCCGAATCGGCTTCGCCCCTTCGTCAAGCAGACTGCGGAGCAGATGCGCGAGCTCTCGTTCACCGAGCGGCATCGCGAGGCGCGCGAGAAGCGGGGCGCGTGGGTCCGTTCGCGTGAAGACGGCATGGCCGAACTCGTGCAGTACGGGCCGAGCGCCATCATCCACGCAGAGCACGATCGGCTGACGCAGATGGCTGCGGCCGTGAAGGCAGACAACGCGAAGACCGCCGATGGGATCGCGGCGGACGAATTCGCCGATCAGCGCACCACCGCTCAGCTCCGCTTCGATCTGCTCGCCGATCTCGTGCTCACGGGCGCGCCGACGGGGCACAGCACAGAAGACGGCCTGCTCGGCGAGATCACGGCGCATATCGACGTGACCGTGCCGGTGCTGACGCTGACGGATGCCGACGGTCACGCGGCGGCAGCGCATCTCGAAGGCGTCGGTCCGATCGATCCTGCGACGGCGCGGATCCTCACGGGCAATGCGCCCGGCTTCGATCGCGTGCTCACCGATCCGGTCACAGGATCCGTTCTCGCCGTCGACCGGTACCGGCCGTCCGCCGAGATGCGGCGGTACCTGCGAGCGCGGGATCGTCGCTGCCGGTTCCCCGGGTGCCGGATGCTCGCGCGACTGTGCGACGGCGACCACACCATCGACTACGCGCTGGGCGGTGCGACAGAGGTCGGCAATCTCTCCGACCTGTGCCGGCGACATCACGTCACGAAGCACTGCACCCCGTGGAAGGTCCGACAACTCGGCGGTGGGAGCCTGGAATGGACCAGCCCCACCGGCAGGATCCACGTCGACCGGCCACCCGGCATGGCGACGAGCGTCACCTTCGACGACGTGCAGGAACGCATCCCCGAACCTGCGCCGTTCTGAACACGGCGCTACGACCCGGGGCGGTGTCATGGGTTCCGCGATGCACCAGGTACCGTCATAGGGTGACATCCGCTCCGCAGACCTCTCCGTCCTCCCGCGCCCAGCGCCGCCGCGACCGATCTGCGGAGCACGCCGCATCCAGCCGTTTCATCCCGCATGTCCAGGGCCTGCGCGCGATCGCGGTGCTCTTCGTGGTGCTCTACCACTTCTGGCCGGGGCGCCTCAGCGGCGGATACGTCGGGGTCGACATCTTCTTCGTCATCTCGGGCTTCCTGATCACGGCGCACCTCGCACGCGAGCTCACCTCGACGGGAACCGTCAACCTCGGCCAGTTCTGGGCGCGCCGCGCTCGGCGTCTGCTGCCGGCGTCGCTCCTGGTCCTGCTGTTCTGCGCTGTGGCCGCGGCCACGCCGCTGCTGACTCCGACGTCGGCGATGCCCGCCGAGGTGCGCGAGATCCTCGCCTCGACGTTCTACGTCGAGAACTGGTACCTGGCGTTCAACTCCGCCGACTACCTCGCCCTCACCGGCGAGCCCACGACCGTCCAGCACTACTGGTCGCTCTCGCTGGAAGAGCAGTTCTACGTCCTGTGGCCGCTCATCATGCTGCTCGCCGCATGGATCGCGGTGAAGTTCTTCCGAGGATCCCGTCTGCGCGCGGCGATCATCGCGATCGGCGTGGTCTCGGCGGCGTCGTTCATCTTCTGCGTGGTCTACACGATCACCGACCCAGCGCCGGCGTACTTCGTGACGTTCGGGCGCATGTGGCAGTTCGGAGTGGGCGCACTGATCGCGCTCGTCCCGCGCCTGCGCGTCGACAACGCGGTCCTCAGCTTCGTGCTCGGCTGGGCGGGCATCCTCGTCCTGCTCTACACCGCTTTCACGTTCGACGGGCAGACGCCGTTCCCCGGTTACATGGCGCTGCTGCCGACGCTCGGCGCCGCCGCGATCATCGCGGCATCGAACACGGAGCGCTGGTGGTATCCCACCCGGCTCCTCGCGATCCGTCCGATGCGGTTCACCGGCGACATCTCGTACAGCCTGTATCTCTGGCACTGGCCGCTCATCATCATCGCGCCGTCCGTGCCGTTCTGGGGCCTGACGATCTACCACCGCGTCGTGCTGCTGGTCATCTGCTTCGTGCTCGCCTGGCTGACCAAGCGGTTCGTTGAGGATCCCGTCCGCTCCTGGAAGCCGCTGACGTCCCGCAGGCCGCGCGTCACGCTCTGGGCCTCGCTGGGTGCGATGATCCTCGTCGCAGCCGTCGCCGCAGGCGGCTGGGCGGTGAATGCTCCGACGTACCAGCAGGGCGTGCAGGCGATCCAGGACGTGCGCGAGAACCCGCCGGCGTGCTTCGGGGCGGCGAGCGTCCTCGACGAATCCTGCACCACAGACGCGCCCGACACGATCCTGCCCGCACCCGGGTTCGCCGGCGCGGACCGGCCGGACGAACCGCAGTGCTTCATCCAGCTCAACGACTCGCGCCCCGTGTCGTGCGAATTCGGCTCCGACGCTGCCGATGCGCCGCGGATCGCGCTCGTCGGCGACAGCCACGCCTACCAGCTGCTGTCCACCTTCGAGAGCATCGCCGATCGTGAGGGCTGGCACCTGACGACGTACTTCAAGGGCGCGTGCCCCTGGAACACGACGCCGCTGTCGACCGCCGGATCGTTCGGCGCTGCCTGTGCGGACTGGCGCGCCGGCGTCGAGTCGGAACTCGCAGACAGCGAATTCGACGCGGTCTTCACCGCAGCGATCTCGAACACGCCGTACGCGGCCGCCGGCCACGACTCGGCGTTCGATGCCGCCGTCGCCGGGTATCGGGAGGCGTGGTCGACCATGACGGACCGTGGCATCCCGGTCGTCACCGTCGTCGACAATCCCGGATGGGAGACCGACCCGAACAAGTGCCTCCGGACACGTCCGCAGGCCGACTGCAACGGTGCGCGCTCCGACGTCCTCGTCGAGCACGACCCGATCCGGGATGCCGCCGACGGCGCCGAAGGCGTCACACTGCTCGACTTCACCGACGTGTACTGCGACGACGACACGTGCTTCCCGGTCGTGGGCGGCGCGAACCTCTACCGCGACCAGGACCACCTCACTGTGACATTCGTCGACACACTCGCCCCGCAGTACACCGCAGCGCTGAAGGCAGCGATCGAGAACGGCGTCGGCTGAGCGACCACAGAAAACGGCACCGGAGAACCGGTGCCGTTTTCTGTTGACAGTGAAGCGCGGTGCTTACTCCGCGATGTGAGCGAGCAGGAACCAGCGGTCCTTCTCGAGGCCGCGCATGATCTCGATCGCGACGTCCTGGCTCGTGAGGTCGACCTCGTCGAGACCATCGATCGCGGCCTTCGTGTCGACGAGGATCGCATCGATGTCCGCGATGACGTTGCGGATCAGCTCTGCCGACTGCGTGAAGCCGGCGGGCACGGCGGAGGATGCGCCCTTCTCGGCGACGGCCTTCACCCGTGCGTCGATCGGGAGACCGAGGGCGACGATGCGCTCCGCGGCCGCGTCGGCGAAGCCGCCGGCGTTCGTGACGACCGAGTCGAGGAGTTCGTGGACGCCGATGAAGTTGGCGCCGCGGACGTGCCAGTGCGCCTGCTTTCCGCTGATGGTCAGCGCCTGGAGCCCGAGGACGACGGGGGTGAGGAACTGCGCCGCGGCGGTTGCCACGGTCGGGTCGCTCACGGTGGTAGAAACGGTCTGCGCCTTGCTCATTGTTCTTCCTCCAGTACGGCTTTTCGATGCCTGATGGATGCAACGCTACTCAGCCTGGAGCATTCCGCAAGCAAGCAAAGGCTGGGCTTAGCGGCCCGAAAATCCGCGGAATCACGCCGAAGTCAGGATAGTCTCGCCTTATGAGCATCTCGTCGTCGGCGTCCCTCCTCGCCCTTGCCTCGCGGGCCCCGAACATCGCCGAGGACGCCTTCGTCGCCGACGGAGCGCGCATCGTCGGCGACGTGACCCTCGAGGCCGGTTCCAGCGTCTGGTACAACGCGGTTCTCCGCGGCGATTCGGCGGGCATCGTCGTCGGGCGGGGGAGCAACGTCCAGGACAATGTCTCGGTGCACGTCGACAGCGGCCACGGCGTCGTGATCGGCGAGAACGTCTCGATCGGGCACAACGCGGTCGTTCACGGCTGCACGATCGGAGACGGGTCCCTCATCGGAATGGGCTCGGTCATCCTCAGCGGCGCGGTCATCGGCAGCGGATGCCTGATCGCCGGCGGGGCCGTCGTCCTGGGCGGCACCGAGATCCCCGCGGGCTCTCTGGTCGCCGGGGTGCCGGCGAAGGTCAGGCGGGAGCTGAACGAGGACGAGCGCGCCGACCTGATCCGCAACGCGGAGATCTACCACGAGCACCTGCGGACGCACGAGCAGGGGGTACCGCTCCGTTAGAGTGGAATCGCTAGGGGGCGGTGGCCAAGCTGGTCAAGGCAGCGGGCTCATAACCCGACGATCGTGGGTTCAAGTCCCACCCGCCCTACCGAACGTCCGCTACAGCGGCCGCGCCGTGATGGCCTCGTTCCCGAGGTCCTTGCGCGCGGTGCGCAGGCACTTGGTGCACAACAGCTCGACCGTGCGCGGATGGTCCTCGCCGCACGTGCAGTCGATCGTCACACGCCACTTGGCCCGGCGCCCGCACGGAGCGTACGCCTCCTCATCGCCGTGATCGCACTCGCACTCCACGGGCACGTCCTCGTCCCAGCCGAGAGCGAGGTCGGCGAACTCCAAGTCCATAGGAGCATCTTGCCGCATCACATCACGTTCCCGATATAGGAGTACTTCACGAACACCTCTGCGGCGATCCCGGATTCCTCGAGAACACCCTGGAGCGCGTTCATCATGTAGTTCGAGTCCCACCCCATGTAGAGGAAGTGCGTCTCGTCGAGTGCATCCCAGTGACCCTTCCATGCCGTGCCGGCGTAGATCGGCCCGCCATGGGCAGCACTGTAGGCCAGGGCGGACTCCCGGTCGTCCGTCCACGCCCGGTGGAAGACGCGATTGAACAGGGCGCGGACATCCTTGACCTCCCAGTGCTCGCCCCGGTACTCGACGTAGTCGAATTCGCGGTCCCATCCGGCGGGCCACCCGCGCCGGCGAACGGCATCCAGAACGGGCGTCAGACCGTCGTCGTCGATCTCAGGCAGCGCTGGGCGCGCCCAGATCCGCAGGAGGGATGCCGCAAGCCGCACCGTGCGCTCCGTGATCGCCGCCGTGCCCCACGAGGCCGCATCGGCAAGAGCCCGCGTCTCGTCGACGGAGCTGCGGGCATAGGCGTCGCGCTGCTTGTCGGCGAACGACGCCCCGAACACGCGCTCGGCGAGGCCCTGTTCGAGCAGGGTCAGGTTCCCGAGTGTCGGTGCCAGCGCGCGGTGACTGTTCTGCTCGTCCTCGGAGTACTCGCTCCAACGGCGCTTGCCGTCGCCGGACCACGCCTCACTCGGCATGAGGGGGACGATGTGCTCGATGTCGACCTCGGACGTGTCATCGACGCCCTCGAGGCGCCCGAGCACGTACGCCGCGTGCGGCAGCTCGACGTATTTGAGCACCGCGCTCACGCGCTCGTCCGAGGGGGTGATGCGCGCGAAGGCGCGCATCAGGGCTCCGCGACCCTCCACCCGCGCGCGGCAGAGGCGGGCGATCAGGCGCTCGGGGGGCAGCCCGACGAGCGCTCGGCGCAGGTAGAGCGCCTGCGTCCACTCGAGCGTCTCGAGGAGCTCCTCGCGAGGGATCAGCCCTCGGACGTGGTCGCTGTAGGCACTCATCGCGAGAGGGTAGGCGGCACGACCGAACGTGTTGATGTACCCGAGCTGCCGGCGGATCTCCTCGTCCTTCTCTCGCGAGGGATCGAGCAGGATGCCGTAGATCTCGGCGTAGTGGCGCCAGACCTCGGCATCCGCCTGGAGATGCGCGACGTCGACGCTCGGGAACGAGCGCCGGAACGCGGCATACACGCCGTGCTCGCCGTCCGCCGACACCTCCCGGCCGGTCGTCATGACGAGGTAGTGCCGCCAGAACGCGCCGATCATCTCTCCGGTGTGCTGCTCGATCGGCAGCCAGAACCGTTCCTCGACATCGAGCTGCTCCGCGTGCGTGAGCCCCATGAGGATGTAGTTGTGGATCAGCTCGTGATCGCGCAGCGGCTCGCCGGTGGAGTTCAGGCTCTCGAAGATCTGCTGGGCGTTCGCTTGCGCGCCCAGGGTGATCGAGACGTGCTCGAGCCGCTGCAGGCCGCGCCAGATGGCCGGCGCTTCGTCCGCGTGCACCTGGCTTCGGAAGAACGCGTAGTTGTCGTCGAAACGCGACTCCCGCTCGGCGTCGTCCCGGCGGTCGAGGACGACCGACTCGTAGAGGTCTGCCCAGGCGTCGTGCGGTCGCAGCTTCGTGCGGGTGCTGTCGTCGGCGCGCACGATCACGCGCTCGAGCGCGTCCGCCATCACCGGGTCGCTGTCCTGCACGGTGTGGTGGAGGGCTGCGACCAGCAGCATGATCGTCGTGAGGCGCTGCTGTCCGTCGATGAGGATGAGGTCGCTGTCGGCGTCGTCCTCGGCCGAGAGGATCGAGCCGATGAAGTGGCGATGCGCGTCGCCTGCTGCCGCCACGGCGCGGATGTCGGCGAGCAGCCGCTCGCAACCGCCGATGTCCCAGCGGTACTGGCGCTGATACACCGGCACGACGATCGTGGTGCCGGGAGCGGAGAGCCAATCGATGGTGTTCACCGCGTTCGCTTCGACATTCGTGGCGGTCGCCATGTTGTTCGCTTCAGCTCCTCACATCGGCGGCTGCGGACGCTCCGCCGTGAACGAGTCTAGTCGGGGGCGGATTTTCACGGCCGCGTCCAGGGGCGTCGGAGGAGCCCGATGTTAGGCTCGCCTTATCAGGGCCTGTTAAAACGTGCTGGCCCCCGATGAAAGGACATGACTCGATCATGGGATACATCAAGTCCGCAGCGCTCGAGGACAAGGGCTTCGTCGTCCTCGACAGCTACAACCAGGAGCTCGACCCCCAGGAGTGGCTCGACATCGAGTACAACGACTGGAAGTCCTCCGGTGACACCCGCTTCGCGCCGCTGGCCAGCGCCAAGGGCGACATCGAGTGCAACGGCTTCTGGAACCACAAGCCGCCGCGCACCGACAAGGACGGCGTCTGGATCCCCTCGCAGACCGAGAAGGCGCCCAACCTCACCCGTCGCGCGCAGGAGCCAGGCGCCAACGTCGGACGCTGCCGCGTGATCGAGCTGCAGCCGACGCCGTACGGCGAGTGCCTCTACAACCTCCACCAGGACGACAACAACCGTCTGAACCCCGACGGCACCGGCTGGGTGGTCCGCGGGTTCTTCAACCTCACCGACGACAAGGACAGCTTCTTCGTCCTCCGTGAGAACCGCACCGACCCGAGCATCGAGTACCGCATCGCTCTGCCCGCCGGGGCTCAGCTGATCGTCGACACCCAGCGCCTGTGGCACGCCGCCACGCACGTCGGCACCGAGCCGCGCTACTGCCTGATCACCTCGTGGACTTCCGGCCCCGAGCTGGACGCCTACATCGAGAAGTACAACGGCACCGATGACGTGCCGAACGTCGAGGTCCCGCAGGACGTCCTCGAGGCCGGCTACGCCGAGCAGGCCCGTAAGGATGCCGCACGAGCCGCGTACTACGCGGCGAAGGGCCAGCAGGCCAAGCTCGCCATGAGCGAGGCCTGACGCACTTCGAGGTCTGACACCCCGCACGGAAACCGCCGAATCACACGCTTGTGATTCGGCGGTTTCTGCGTCATAATCGCGGTATAACCGCACAAGAACGCCACTCTCGTGGATCAGGTCGTAGGGGAAGACGCACCTGATGAAACGGAGAGATCATGGCGACGGCATACGCACGCGGAGTGGTGTTCATCCACTCCGCACCTCGCGCGCTCTGCCCGCACCTGGAATGGGCGGTCGGACGCGCCATCGGTCGTGCGGTGAACTTCGACTGGGCCGACCAGCCCGTGCTCGAGGGCTCTCGTCGCGCCGAGTTCTACTGGGACGGCCCGGTCGGCACGGGCGCCGCTCTCGCGACCGCGATCCGCGGATGGGAGCACCTCCGGTTCGAGGTCACCGAGGACCCGACACCGCGCAGCGACGGCGGGCGCTGGCTGCACACGCCCGATCTCGGCATCCACTACGCGCAGACGGACGCCGCCGGCAACATCGTCGTCGGCGAGGACCGCATCCGCTACGCGATGGAGATCGCAGCGGGCAGCGCCATCGAACTGCAGCGCGAACTCGACGTCGCCCTCGGCTCCGCATGGGACGAGGAGCTCGAGCCGTTCCGGCACGCCAGCGACGACGCCAGCGTCGTCTGGCTGCACAAGGTCGGCTGACGCACAGCTCGGGGCGCGGGGAGGCGCAAGTATCGGCGGCCGGTGTTCATCCCGGCGGCTGAGAACGCGAATCCCGCGCCCCGCCATCAGTTCGGCCCGCGCCCCGCCATCAGTTCGGCCTGCGCCCGCCATCAGTTCGGATGGACCAGCCGGAATCGCTCGCAGAGAACCGGCATGTCCGGCTCGAAACCGCGCGGGTTCTCGGAGTGCTCGCGCCAGAAGCGCTCGTGCACGGCGCGCCAATGTCGCAGCGTCCGATCGCCTTCCCCCTCGGCGTGCGCGTGAGATTCGGGCACCCGGTGAAACGGCACGGTCTGCAGGTCGGTCGTCTCGATCACGGCACGCGGAACACCAGAGCCGTCCAGGATCATGCTGAACTCGCCCACGACGGGCAGGGGGTCCCCGGTGGCCTCGTAGTCCCAGATCGACGACGCCGTCCCGGTCTTCGTTCCGGCGAGGACGAGCTCGAGGAGACCGTCGGCGTGCTCAGGGGTCGCACCGAACGCCCATGCCTCGGGGACGGGTTCAGGCAGGTCGGGACGAGCCCGCCGCAGTTTCTCCCAGAAGGCGTCGTGCGCGGGGACCGCGTCCATCAGCCTTCGTAGTCCGTGAACGCCACCACGGCGTTGTGGCCGCCGAAGCCGAAGGAGTTGCTGATCGCGAGCTGGGGGCCGTCGCCCAGCGGCTGCGCATCGCCGGAGACCCGCAGCGGGATCTCGGGGTCCTGCGTGGTGATGTTGATCGTCGGCGGAGCGACGCGGTCACGGATGGCGAGGATCGTGTAGATCGCCTCGAGAGCGCCCGTACCGCCGAGCAGGTGACCCGTCGACGCCTTGGTGGCCGACACCGGGATCTCGTGCACGCGATCGCCGATGACGTTCTTCAGCGCGATGTACTCGTTCGGGTCGCCGACCGGGGTCGAGGTCGCATGCGCGTTGACGTGGGTGATCTCGTCGGGAGTGCGACCGGCAACCTCGAGCGCCAGGCGCACGGCGCGCTCGGCGCCGCGGCCCTCCGGGTCGTTCGCGGTGATGTGGTACGAATCGGCGGTCACTCCACCGCCGACGAGCTCGGCGTAGATCTTCGCGCCACGCGCCTTGGCGTGCTCCTCGGTCTCGAGGATGAGCACTCCGGCGCCCTCGCCCATGACGAACCCGTCACGATCGACGGAGTAGGGGCGCGATGCGGTGGCCGGGTCGTCGTTGCGACGCGACAGTGCCTGCATGGACGCGAAGGACGCCACCGTGATGGGGTGGATGGCCGACTCGGTGCCGCCGGCGATGACGACGTCGGCGAGCCCGGACTGAAGGTGCTCGTAGGCGTTCACGAGCGATTCCGTGCTCGAGGCGCAGGCCGATGCGACCGTTCGTGCGAAGGCGCGCGCCTGGAAGTGCAGCGACAAGTTGCCCGCTGCCGCATTGGGCATGAGCATCGGCACCGTCATCGGCATGACGCGGCGCGGGCCCTTCTCGCGGAGGGTGTCCCACGCGTCCAGCAGGGTCCACACGCCGCCGATGCCCGTCGCGAAGTCGATGCCCAGGCGCTCCGGGTCGACGTCGGGGGAGCCCGCGTCCTCCCAGGCCTCCATGGCCGCGACCATCGCGAACTGCGACGACGGATCCAGACGCTTCGCCTGCGGGCGGGCCAGCACCGTCTCCGGGCGGACGATGGCCTCGGCGGCGAACGTGACGGGGAGGTCGTATTCGGCGACCCAGTCGTGCTCCAGCGAGCGGCCACCGGAGACTCCGGCGAGCAGGTTGGTCCAGTTCTCCGGCGCGGTGCCGCCGATGGCGGAGGTGGCGCCGATGCCCGTGACGACGATGCGCTTGGTCATGTGCGTGTGGTTCCTTAGGTGAGGGGGCAGGAGGATGCCACGCCCCGCGGGTGCGGGGGTGGCATCCGTCAGGTGTTACTCCTGGCCGGCGACGATGAAGTTGACCGCGTCCTTGACGGTCTTGAGGTTCTTGACCTCGTCGTCCGGGATCGTGACGCCGAACTTCTCCTCGGCGTTGACGACGATCGTCATCATGGAGATCGAGTCGATGTCCAGGTCGTCCGTGAAGGACTTCTCGAGCGCGACCTCGGAGCTGTCGATGCCGGTTTCGTCGGTCACGAGCTCGGCGAGGCCGGCGAGGACCTCATCGTTGGTGAAAGCCATGTGGATTTCCTCTTTCTTGCGGTTGGGTTCGGAACCGTGCCCAGTCTAGGGAACGGCATGCGGAGTTCAGGGGAGGACGACGACCTGAGCGGCGAAGACGAGCCCGGCGCCGAATCCGATCTGCAGGGCGAGACCGCCCGACAGCTCGGGGTGCTCGGCCATCAGCCGGTGGCTGGCGAGCGGGATCGAGGCGGCCGACGTGTTGCCGGTCGTCTCGATGTCGCGGGCGATCACCGTTGTCTCGGGGAGCTTCAGCTGCTTGGCGAACTCGTCGATGATGCGCATGTTCGCCTGGTGCGGGATGAACGCCGCGAGGTCCGCAGCCTCGACACCGGCGACCTCGAGAGCCTCACGGGCGACCTTGGCCATCTCCCACACGGCCCAGCGGAAGACCGTGGGGCCTTCCTGGCGCAGGGTCGGCCACGGCACGTCGCCGGCGCCGTCGCGGTAGTCGATCAGCGTGTGGTTCATGCCGACGGCATCCGCCTTCGATCCGTCGGAGCCCCATACGGCCGGCGCGATGCCGGGCGTGTCGCTGGGACCGATGAGGGCGGCGCCCGCGCCATCGCCGAGCAGGAACGAGATGCTGCGGTCTGCGGGGTCGACGATGTCGGAGAGCTTCTCCGTACCGATGACGAGAGCATGCTTCGCGGCACCGGCCCGGATCAGTGCGTCGGCCTGAGCGATCGCGTAGGCGTAGCCCGCGCACGCGGCGTTGATGTCGTATGCCGCCGCGGGGTTCGCGCCGACGCGGTCGGCGACGATCGCCGAGACGGACGGCGACTGCTTCGGGTTGCTGATGGTGGCGACGATGACCAGATCGACGTCGGATGCCGCGACCCCGGACTTCTCGATCGCTTCGGCGGCCGCGATGGCCGCGAGGTCGATGGCGTCGGTCTCCTTGACGGCGCGCGTGCGCGTCACGATGCCCGTGCGCTGACGGATCCACTCGTCGCTCGAGTCGATCGGGCCGATGAGGTCCTCGTTCGGCACGGCGATCTCGCCGCGCGCGGCGCCGTAGGAGAGGATGCGCGTGTACTGCGGGCCGCTCGTCTGCTTGAGTGCGGGGGTCATGCTGCGGCTCCGTTCAGCAGCGCTGCGGCCGCATCGAGGTCATCAGGGGTCTTCACGGCGACGACGGGCGTACCCCGCAGTCCGCGCTTCGCGAGGCCCGTCAGGGCGCCAGCGGGTGCGAGCTCGATCATGCCCGAGATGCCGGCATCCGCGAAGGCGGCCATGCACAGATCCCAGCGGACAGGGGAGGAGACCTGTTCGACGATGAACTCGAGAGCCTGCGCGCCGGAGGCGACGACGGAGCCGTCCCGGTTCGTCCAGAGCGTGACTCCGGGATCGGAGGGCGCGGTCCCTGCGACCGCGTCACGGAGCGCCTCGACCGCAGACGCCATGTACGAGGTGTGGAACGCGCCCGCGACCTGGAGCGGGATGACGCGGGTGCCCTTGACGGGCTCCTCCGCGAGGGAGGCCAGAGCCGGCAGCGACCCTGCGGCGACGATCTGTCCGCCGCCGTTGTAGTTCGCAGGCGTGAGCTCGAGTTCGGCGAGCCGGTCGAGGACGGCCTGCTCGTCGCCTCCCAGGACCGCCGACATGCCGGTCGGGGTCTGGGCGGCGGCATCCGCCATCGCCCGGCCGCGGATGCCGACGAGACGCATGGTCTCCTCGGCCGGGATGACGCCCGCGCCGACGATGGCGGCGAGCTCGCCGACCGAGTGCCCGGCGATCCCGTCCGCGGTGCGTCCGGCGCGATCGACGACGGCCTGCAACGCGATCAGCGAGGCTGCGACGATGAGCGGCTGAGCGATGCGCGTGTCGCGGATCGTGTCGGCGTCCGATTCGGTGCCGTGCAGGATCAGGTCGACATCGGCGGCTTCGGAGTAGCGGCGGAGGCTCTCCTCGACGCCGTCGAGTTCGAGCCAGGGTGTCAGGAAGCCGGGGGTCTGAGAGCCCTGTCCGGGGCAGGCGGCGACAATCACCTCCCCAGTCTGCCAACGATCAGCCCGAAACGGTGGATGCACCCTCACAAGATTCGTGGATTCGTTTGTGCGTGGCGTACATCGTCGCGATCAGCGCGTCCGGCGGGCGGCCGGCCGGCGCCGGACGGTGTCGGCGGTTCCGATCGATCCGAGGATGAGCGCGGTCTGCAGGATCAGCGCCTCGCGGGGGCCGGTGGCATCCCAGCCGATCACCTCGCTGACGCGCTTGAGGCGGTAGCGGACGGTGTTCGGGTGCACGAACAGCTCGCGGGCAGTCGCCTCGAGGGAACGTCCGTTGTCGAGATAGCTCCACAGCGTCGTGACGAGGTCCGTCGAGTGGGCCTGGAGCGGACGGTAGATCCGCTCGATCAGCGTGTGCTTGGCGAGCGGATCGCCGGCGAGAGCGCGCTCCGGCAGCAGATCGTCGGCCTCGACGGGCCGTGGCGCCGTGCGCCATGCCCGGGCGACGGCGAATCCGGCGAGTGCCGCGCGGGCGCTCTGGCCGGCATCCACGAGAGCTGCGACCGGGGGGCCGAGCACGACGTATCCGGGTCCGAACGACGGCTCGAGCCGCGTCGCGATCTCGTCGAACGCGAGCTCGTCCTCCGCATCCTCCTTGCCGGGTGCCTGAGCGCGGCCGAGCACGAGCACCAGGCGCGACCCCTGCACGCCGATGAGGACGTCGACGGCGAGCTTGCGTGCGGTGCGGCGGACGTGATCGACGTCGAACTGCGGGGGAGTCGTGCCGACCAGCACGCACACCTCGCCGTGACCGTGCCACCCGAGGGCGGCGATCCGGCTGGGCAGTTCCTCGTCGGCCTCCCCGGTGAGGATCGAGTCGACGACGAGGGCCTCGAGCCTGGCATCCCACAGACCGCGCGCCTCGGCGGCGCGGGCGTAGACATCGGCGGCGGCGAAGGCCACCTCGCGCGAGTACAGCAGGATCGCCTCGCGCAGGTGCTCGCCCTTGCCGGCGACCCGTTCCTCCGTCACCTCGACGGTTACGCGGATGAGCTGGAGCGTCTGGGTGAGGCTGACGCTGCGCAGAAGCTCACGGGGAGCCGTCGCGAAGATGTCGGCGGCGATCCACGGAGTCGAGGTCGGGTCGTCGTACCACTGGATGAACGAGGTGATGCCGGCCTGAGCCACCAGCCCGACCGCGGAGCGGCGGGCCGGTGGCATGTCGGCGTACCAGGGCAGCGTGTCCTCGAGGCGCTGGATCGTGGCCGTCGCGAGATCACCCGAGATGCGGCGGAGCCAGGCGAGCGTCGCGGCCTTGTCCATCGACGCCGGAGACGATGCGGTCACACCCGGCTCAGCTTTCGCCGCCGGCATTTCCGCTCGTACCGGCATTCACGTTGTGCAGGTCGTACTTCGCGATCGCCTGAGCGATGACCGAGCGGTCGACCTTGCCCTGATCGGCCAGACCCTGCAGGGCGCGGACCACCATGGACGGACCGTCGATCTTGAAGAAGCGACGGGCGGCCGCACGCGTGTCGGCGAAACCGAAACCGTCGGCGCCGAGCGTGTAGAAGTCGCCCGGAACCCACTGACGGATCTGGTCCTGCACAGCGTGCATGTAGTCGCTCGTGGCGATGAACGGGCCCTCGGCCGACTGCAGCTTCTGCGTCAGGTACGCGACCTGCGGCTCCTCCTCTGGGTGGAGGAAGTTGTGCTCGTCGGCGGCGAGGCCGTCGCGGCGCAGCTCGTTCCAGCTCGTGACCGACCAGACGTCGGAGACGACGCCCCAGTCGCTCTGCAGGAGCTCCTGGGCCTCGATCGCCCACGGCACGCCGACACCGGACGCGAGCAGCTGCACGCGGGGCCCGTCGCCGGTGCCCTCGGAGACGCGGTGGATGCCCTTGAGAATGCCCTCGACGTCGACGTCCTCGGGCTCCGCCGGCTGCTTGAGCGGCTCGTTGTACACCGTCAGGTAGTACATGACATCGGGGTCGGGGTGCGATCCGCCGTACATGCGCTCGATACCCGCCTGCACGATGTGGGCGACCTCGTAGCCGTACGCCGGGTCGTATGTGACCGTCGCCGGGTTGGTGGAGGCGAGCAGCGGCGAGTGGCCGTCCGCGTGCTGTGTGCCTTCACCCGTGAGCGTGGTGCGTCCGGCGGTCGCGCCGATGACGAAGCCGCGGGCCATCTGGTCGGCGGCCGCCCAGAAGGCGTCACCGGTGCGCTGGTAGCCGAACATCGAGTAGAAGATGTAGATCGGGATCAGCGGCTCGCCGTGCGTCGAGTACGACGTTGCCGTCGCGGTGAGCGCGGCGGTGGCGCCGGCCTCGTTGATGCCGACGTGCATGATCTGACCCTGCGGGCTCTCCTTGTAGGCCAGGAGCAGCTCGCGGTCGACGGCGGTGTAGTTCTGGCCGTTCGGGTTGTAGATCTTCGCCGACGGGAAGTACGAGTCCATGCCGAAGGTGCGCGCCTCGTCCGGGATGATCGGGACGATCCGCTCGCCGAAGCCCTTCACGCGCAGAAGGTCCTTGAGCATGCGGACGAACGCCATCGTCGTGGCGACCTCCTGGTTGCCCGAGCCCTTCTTCGGGAAGGCGTAGTCCTTGTCCTCGGGGAGCGCGAGATCGACGTGCTTCGTGCGGCGCTCCGGCAGGAAACCGCCGAGCTCGCGACGGCGCTCGAGCATGTACTGGATCGTCTCGTCCTGCGCACCGGGGTGGAAGTACGGCGGCTGGTACGGGTTCTCCTCGAGCTGCGCGTCCGTGATCGGGATCTGCATGGTGTCGCGGAAGAGCTTGAGGTCGTCCAGCGTCATCTTCTTCATCTGGTGGGTCGCGTTGCGGCCCTCGAAGTGCGGACCGAGGCCGTAGCCCTTGACGGTCTTCGCGAGGATGACCGTCGGCTGGCCTTTGTGCTCCATCGCGGCCTTGTACGCCGCGTACACCTTGCGGTAGTCGTGACCGCCGCGGCGCAGCTTCCAGATCTGGTCGTCGGTGTAGTCCTTCACCAGGGCAGCGGCGCGCTCGTCGCGGCCGAAGAAGTTCTCGCGCACGAACGCGCCGCTCTCGGCCTTGTAGGTCTGGAAGTCGCCGTCGGGGGTGACGTTCATGAGGTTCAGCAGCGCGCCCTCGGTGTCACGGGCGAGCAGGTCGTCCCACTCGCGGCCCCAGACGACCTTGATGACGTTCCAGCCCGCGCCGCGGAAGTAGGACTCGAGTTCCTGGATGATCTTGCCGTTGCCGCGGACGGGCCCGTCGAGACGCTGCAGGTTGGCGTTGATGACGAAGGTCAGGTTATCCAGGCCCTCGTTCGCGGCGACCTGGAGCTGGCCGCGCGATTCGACCTCGTCCATCTCGCCGTCGCCGAGGAACGCCCAGACGTGCGAGTCCGCAACGTCCTTGATGCCGCGGTTGGCGAGGTACTTGTTCGTCATCGCCTGGTAGATCGCGTTGATCGGACCGAGGCCCATCGACACGGTGGGGAACTGCCAGAACTCGCGCATCATGCGCGGGTGCGGGTACGAGGGCAGGCCGTTGGGCGCGCCGGACTTCTCCTGGCGGAACGCGTCGAGCTGCGCCTCGGTCAGGCGCCCCTCGAGGAATGCGCGAGCGTACATGCCGGGGGAGGCGTGGCCCTGGTAGAAGATCTGGTCGCCGCCGGAGGGGTGGTCCTGGCCGCGGAAGAAGTGGTTGTGGCCGACCTCGTAGAGCGAGGCCGCCGATGCGTAGGTGGAGATGTGTCCGCCGACGCCGATGCCGGGGCGCTGTGCGCGGTGCACGGTAATGGCGGCGTTCCAGCGGATCCAGTGCCGGTAGCGGCGCTCGAGCTCTTCGTCACCGGGGAACTCGGGCTCGTTCTCCGAGGCGATGGTGTTGATGTAGTCCGTGGTCGGGACCATCGGCACGTTAAGGTGCAGCTCCTTGGAGCGCCCCAGCATGCTGAGCATGATCTCGCGGCCGCGGCCGTGGCCCTTGGCCTCGACGAGCTCGTCGAGCGACTGCCGCCATTCGCGGGTCTCTTCCGGGTCGCTGTCGAGGGGGCCCTGGGAGTACGGATCCTGATCGTGGACGGTCACGTGGAGCCTTTCGTCAAGCTGGCAGGTCTTGCCAAGGAAACGGGAAGCGACACGGGGGAGTGTTGTCGCCTCCGCACAACGCGCGCTGTTCTCAGCCTATCCCTCTTCGCCGCTCGCGTCGCGCACGAAGACGCGCCGCTAGACTGGACGGGTCAGGGCCTTTAGCTCAGCTGGTAGAGCGCCACGTTTACACCGTGGATGTCGTCGGTTCGATCCCGGCAGGGCCCACCTCTTCGGATCCTCAGGACTCCTCGTGCGTGCGCGGATCCGCGTCGAACAGACGGCCGTCCGGGCGCCCCAGCGCGCTGATCGCCTCGACCTCCGCGTCGTCCAGCACGACGGATGCCGCGGCGAGGTTCGCCTTCTGGTGCTCGAGTGACGACGCCTTCGGGATCGCGACGCTGCCCCGTGCCACATGCCAGGCGAGGACTGCCTGAGCGGGGGCGATGTCGTGTGCGCGTGCGACCTCGACGATCACCGCCTCGTCGAGCAGCGCCTTCGCCCGACCGATCGGACTCCACGCCTCGGTGATGATGCCGTGCTCGCGGTGATACTCCAGCTGCTCGGCCTGCGGGAAGTACGGGTGCAGCTCGATCTGGTTGACGACCGGTAGCACGCCCGTCTCGCGCTCGAGGCGCTCCAGGTGCTCGGGGAGGAAGTTCGACACGCCGATCTGGCGCACGGTGCCTCGCTCCCGGGCCTCGACGAGAGCGGCCCACGCCTGGACGTACTCGTCCTGGATCGGGTTGGGCCAGTGGATCAGGTGCAGGTCCGTCGCGTCGAGGCCGAGACGGAAGCGGCTCTCCTCGATGCTCCAGCGCGCCTTCTCGGACGGGTGGTGGCGCCCTGGCAGCTTGGTCGTGACGATCACCTCGGCACGATCGGTGGCGGCATCCGCGACGCCGCGTCCCACCGTGCCCTCGTTCTCATAGTTGAAGGCGGAGTCGACCAGTCGGTACCCGGCGTCGATGCCGGCCGCGATCGCCGCCGCCCCGGCGTCGCCGTTGAGCCTGTAGGTGCCGAGTCCGATCGCCGGAAGGGTGAAGCCGTTGTGCGCGGTGCGAAGGGGGAGAGCGGTCATCCTCACAGCGTACGGCCCCCGTCCGCGCTGGGCATGTCCGCACGGGGCATGATGGACGCATGCGCTGCCCTTGCACGTCCGGTGACACCTACGACGGATGCTGCGGACCGATCCTGTCCGGCGCGATCGCCGCGCCCACAGCCGTCCGCCTGATGCGCTCGCGCTTCACGGCGTTCGTGACCGGCGACGCCGAGCATCTGCTGCGCTCCTGGCATCCCTCGACGAGGCCGGCCGGAATCGATCTCGACCCCGACATCCGCTGGACGCGGCTAGACATCCTCGACACCGTCGCCGGAGGTCCGTTCGACGCGGACGGGGTCGTGGAGTTCGCAGCGTTCTTCCGCGAGGACGGTGCACCGGGCTCGATGCGCGAGCGGAGCCGTTTCGTCCGGGAGAACAGGACGTGGCTGTACCTGGACGGTAGATTGGACGTGTGAACGCCAGCCCCGAGCACCAGCACATCCTCCTCGACGTCGCCGAACTCGACCGACGCCTCGAACAGGCCGAGAAGCAGCGGACGACCCCGGCGCAGGGCGCCAGGATCAACGAGCTCGCCAAGGAGCGTCAGGAGCAGCTGCGCGAGCTCACCGCCCTCACCGGCAGCCGCGACGACATCCGCACGGAGCTGACCAGGCTCGAATCCGACGTCAAGGTCACCGAGCAGCGGCGCACGCGCGACACCGAGCGCCTGGCGGCATCCACGAATCCGAAGGACGCGCAGGCGCTCGAGCACGAGCTCGCCAGCCTCGCCCGCCGCATCAGCGACCTCGAGGACTCCGAGCTCGACGTCATGGGACGCCTCGAGGAGGCCGATGCGGCTGTCGCCGCCCAGCAGGCGCTCATCGACACGACCACAGCCGAGGGACAGCAGCTCACCGCGGCGGCGAAGGCGCAGATCGCCGCCGCCACCACCGAGATCGAGCAGCTCACGCGGGATCGCGAGGCCGTGACCGCGGATGTGCCCGCCGACCTCCTGGCCGAGTACACCCGCCGTGCCTCGCGCGGCATCGGCGTCGGACTGCTCCGGCGAGGCACGTGCGAGGGCTGCCGCATGATGCTCTCCGGGACGCACCTGGGCGAGATCCGCCAGGCCGCCGCGGATGCCGTGATCTCGTGCCCGGAGTGCGGCGCGATCCTCGTGCGCACCGACGAATCCGGTCTGTGAGCGGAGAGCCGGCAGCCGATCAGCGGATCCTGCTGGCACAGACAGAGACGGGCCTCGCCGCTGTGCCCCTGGTGGCAGGCGAGCCGGCGACCGAGATCATCGAGCTCGGCGGCGACGGCATCGCCGAGTGGGTCGCGCGGGAGGAGGAGCTCCGGAGTCCGCGGTGGGTCATCCGCAGCGCACGCGACCTCTATCCGCGACTGCTCGCGGCCGGCGTCCGTCTGACGCGCACGCACGATCTGGTTCTGTGTCACGCGATCCTCCGCGACACGGACGTCGTCGCGCGCCCGCTCGCGCCGTCCGAGGACTGGATCCCGCGGCAGCCGGACACGGCGGAGCCGGCCCTGTTCGATGCCGATGAGCGAGGCGGACCGATGCCGATCGCCGAGCTCGTGGCGCAGTACCGGGAGCAGGTGCGGGTGATCGGATCCGATCGGACGGGCCGTCTGGCGCTGCTGTGCGCCGCGGAATCCGCCGGTGGCCTCATCGCCGAGGAGATGCGTGCGGCGGGTCTGCCCTGGGACGCCGACGAGCACGACCGCATCCTCACCGAGGTGCTCGGTGCCCGCCCCGCGGGAGGCGGGATGCCGGCGCACATGCTCGCGCACGCCGAGGCGGTGCGGTTCCATCTGGGCGCCCCCGGCCTGCACCTCGACAGCCATCCGAAGCTCCTGAGGGCTCTGCACCGCGTCGGTGTCAACGTCGAGTCGACGAGCCAGTGGGAGCTCGGCGAGATCTCGCATCCGGTGATCGCCCCTCTGCTGGCCTACAAGAAGCTCTCGCGGCTCATGAGCGCGAACGGCTGGGCGTGGCTGACCGAATGGGTTCGCGACGGACGCTTCCGCCCCGTCTACATCCCCGGCGGTGTCGTCACCGGCCGCTGGGCATCATCGGGCGGGGGAGCGCTGCAGGTCCCGCGCATCCTGCGTCCGGCCGTCCGCGCCGACCCGGGCTGGATGCTCGTCGTCGCCGACGTCGCGCAGCTCGAACCCCGGATGCTCGCGGCGATGTCGGCCGACCGCGCGATGGCGGAGGCCGCGCGGGGGCAGGACCTCTACGCCGGCGTCGTGGCGTCCGGAGCGGTCGTCACCCGTGAAGAGGCCAAGTACGCCGTGCTCGGCGCGATGTACGGCGCGACCACGGGGGACAGCGGCAGGCTCGTGCCGCGCCTGCGCAAGGTCTACCCGCGAGCCATGCACCGCGTCGATGAGGCCGCGCGCATCGGCGAGGACGGGGGCGTCGTCTCGACCTGGCTCGGTCGGTCGTCGCCGCGGCCGGATGCCGGCTGGCAGGCTCAGCAGGCCGCGGCCACAGGTGCCGACACGGATCCCGCCGACGTGAAGCGCGCCCGGGCCAGAGCTCGTGATCGGGGCCGTTTCACCCGTAACTTCGTCGTTCAGGGAACGGCTGCGGAGTGGGCGCTGATCTGGCTCGCCGAGATCCGGCACCGACTGCGACAGCTCCCCGATGCGGCCGCGCCGGCGCCGGGATCCGGGCCGTTCGCACGGCAGGCGCACCTGGCGTTCTTCCTGCACGACGAGGTGATCCTGCATGTGCCGCAGGAGCAGGCGGATGCCGCGGCATCCGCTGTGCGCGAGGCCGCGGCCGTCGCGACCCGCCGCCTGTTCGGCGACTTCCCGATCGATGTGCCCCTCGACCTGAAGATCGTGCGGACCGCCGAGAAGTAGACTGGCAGTGCGAATGGGGCGGCTGGACGGTCGCGTTGCGGGCAACCGCACCGAGGAACGTCCGGGCTCCGCAGGGCAGGACGGTGGGTAACGCCCACCCGGAGTGATCCGCGAGAAAGTGCCACAGAGAGCAGACCGCCTCCGCGCTTCGGCGCGCGAGGTAAGGGTGAAAGGGTGGAGTAAGAGACCACCGGGGGCCGTGGTGACACGGCCTGCCAGGTAAACCTCGTCCGGAGCAAGGTCAGACAGAGGATGATGACGCGGCTCGCCGAGTCCTCGGGTAGACCGCTGGAGCGGCACGGCAACGTGTCGCCGAGAGAGATGGCCGTCGAAGGGACACCCCGAGAGGGGCCCCGGAACAGAACCCGGCGTACAGGCCGCCCCATTCGCACCCACACCGCAAGGCCGCGCCGAGACAGCTCCGAGTCGGCGCAGTCTCGGCGCGGCCTTGCAGGTTCGAGTGTCAGTCGCCTGCCAGGGACGCGGCGCCGATGATGCCCGAGTTGTTGCGGTGGATGGCCGGCACGATCGGAGTCTTCAGATCCAGCAGCGGCAGGAAGTCATCGGCGTTCTTCGAGACGCCGCCGCCGACGACGAACAGGTCGGGGCTGAACAGGAACTCGATGTGCGAATAGAACGCCTGGAGCCGCTCCGCCCACTCGGCCCAACTGAGCCCTTCGCGCTCGCGCGCCGATGTCGCAGCCCACTGCTCGACGGACTCGAACCCGCGGAAGTTGAGGTGCCCGAGCTCGGTGTTGGGAACGAGTATGCCGTCGTAGATGAACGCCGAGCCGATGCCCGTGCCGAGCGTCGTCATCAGCGTCAGGCCGCGGACATCCCGCGCAGCGCCGTGCCGCGCCTCCGCGACTCCGGCCGCGTCGGCGTCGTTGACGAAGACGATGTTGCGCTCGAGGCCGTCGCGGAAGAAGCGCTCGGCGTCGAAGTCCAGCCACTGCTTCGAGACGTTCGCCGCAGACAGCGTCTTGCCGCGCTTGACGATCGCCGGGAAGGCGACGCCGAGCGGCATCGCCGTCTTGACGTCGAGCTTCTCGAGGACGGTCTTCACGGCCGTGAGCACGTCCTCCGGGGACGCGCCCTCAGGGGTGGGGACGCGCACGCGGTCCGACGCCATCGTGCCGTGCTCGAGGTCGACGATTCCTGCCTTGATGCCTGTGCCGCCGATGTCGACGCCGATCGCTTTTGCCATGGTGAATAGCCTAGCCAGAGCCGGCCGCGCCACTAGGATCGTGACGAAGCCTTTATGAAGGGATTTGCCATGACTCGGGGAGAAGATTCGTACATGTCGAGCGGTGAGCGCAAGTACTGGTACAACACGACCTCGGGCGAGGTCGAGTACGGGTACATCTCGCCGGCGGTCGATCGTGTCGGTCCGTTCGACACCGCCGAGGCTGCGGCGAACGCGATGCAGACGTTGCGCGAGCGCGCGGAGGCGTGGGCCGTCGAGGAGCGCATCGACGACGACTGGCACAAGACCACCGATGTGGACGGGAAGTAGCGGCGCTTCATGAGCATGGACAAGCAGCGGGACTTCGTTCTCCGCACCATCGAGGAACGCGGCGTCAAGTTCGTCCGACTCTGGTTCACCGACGTGATCGGCACGCTCAAGTCGGTGGCGATCGCCCCGGCTGAGGTCGAGGGCGCCTTCACGGAGGGCATCGGCTTCGACGGTTCGGCGATCGAGGGTCTGACGCGCACGTACGAGTCCGATCTTCTCGCCCAGCCCGACCCGACCACGTTCCAGATCCTGCCGTGGCGGGGCGAGATCGACCCGACCGCGCGCATGTTCTGCGACCTGACCACCCCCGACGGTCAGCCGGCGGTGGCCGACCCCCGCAACGTGCTCAAGCGCACGCTCGCGAAGGCCGCGGACGCCGGGTTCACGTTCTACACGCACCCCGAGATCGAGTTCTACCTGCTGAAGTCGTCCGTCATCGGCCCCGAGGGCCCCGTCCCCGTGGACTCCGCCGGCTACTTCGACAACGTGCCGGGCGGCACGGCGCACGACTTCCGCCGGAGGTCGGTGCGGATGCTCGAGGACCTCGGCATCTCCGTCGAGTACAGCCATCACGAGGGCGGACCCGGCCAGAACGAGATCGACCTCCGCTACGCCGACGCCCTGACGACGGCGGACAACGTCATGACCTTCCGCACCGTGGTCAAGGAGGTCGCCATCGAGCAGGGCGTCTACGCGACGTTCATGCCCAAGCCGATGAGCGACCAGCCGGGCAGCGGCATGCACACGCACATGTCGCTGTTCGAAGGCGACCAGAACGCCTTCTGGGAGGAGGGCGCCCAGTACCAGCTCTCCAAGGTCGGCAGGCACTTCATCGCCGGTCTCCTCCGGCACGCGCACGAGATCTCGGCGGTCACCAACCAGTTCGTGAACTCGTACAAGCGGCTGTGGGGCGGCGACGAGGCGCCGAGCTTCGTCACGTGGGGGCATGCGAACCGCTCCGCGCTCGTCCGAGTGCCGATGTACAAGCCCAACAAGAGCCAGTCGTCGCGCGTCGAATACCGGGCGCTGGATTCAGCGGCGAACCCGTACCTCGCCTACGCTCTGCTGCTCGCGGCAGGACTGAAGGGCATCGAGAACGAGTACGAGCTGCCCGCAGAGGCCGAGAACAACGTGTGGTCGCTCAGCGACGCCGAGCGCCGCGCACTGGGCTACACATCGTTGCCTGCCAGCCTCGACCACGCACTGGAGTTCATGGAGGGCTCCGAGCTCGTCGCCGAGACCCTCGGCGAGCAGGTCTTCAACTACGTGCTGCTGAACAAGCGCAAGGAGTGGGAGGCCTACCGCGGGCAGGTCACGCCTTTCGAACTCAAGAGCAACCTCGAGCTGCTCTGAGAGGATGGCTCGCTCGGAATCGGCACTGTCGCGATCTGCGCTGGCGAGGCTCGGCTTCACCGTGTTGAGCACCGGCGCCGAGGCGATCGGCGAGCTGTCGACGACTCTGGGCGTCGAGCCCGCCGATCTCGTCGACGGTGCAGTCGCCGCTGACCCCGATGCGGCGGTCACCCGGATGCTGCGGGTTGCGCGTCGCGCGACGAGTCCGCTCGCGGGGCTGCTCGCGGACGGGCGCACGCGTCCGATCGTGTGGCGCGTCTTCGGGGCCTCGAACGGTCTGGCCGACTTCTTTCTCCGGCATCCGCATGAGCTCTCGGTGCTCGCGGAGGTCGGTTCGCTCGTGCCCAGTGCGTCCGCGCTCAGCGAACGGATGCTGGCTGCCGTGGGCGCAGCGGACGGGGTCGCATCCTCCGGTGACGAGTCCGCCTGGGTCGCCCTGCGGATCGCCTATCGCCGCGCGATCGCCGAGATCGCGGCCATCGACCTGTGCACCCCGGAGCCGGCGTCCCGGATCGCCGCCATCTCGGCCGCCCTCGCCGATGCCGCGGGCGCAGCGCTCGAGGCGTCGCTGGCCGTGGCCCGCGTCCGGGTGGCCTCGGCCTACCCGGCCGAAGATGTCGCGCTCACGCAGCTGGCGATCATCGGGATGGGCAAAGCCGGCGCGCGCGAGCTCAACTACGTCAGCGACGTGGACGTCATCTTCGTCGGGGGCACCGCCGACGACGACGCCCTCGAGGAGGGCCGCGCGATCGACATCGCGACGCGTCTCGCCCGCGAGACGATCAAGGGCATCTCCGGCATCGAAGTGGAGCCGCCTCTGTGGGAGGTCGACGCGAACCTGCGCCCGGAGGGCAAGCAGGGCGCACTCGTCCGCTCGCTCGGCTCGCACCTGGCCTATTACGACCGATGGGCGAAGAGCTGGGAGTTCCAGGCGCTGCTGAAGGCCCGACCGATCGCGGGCGACGAGGCGCTGGGAGCGGCATATCTCGAGGCGGTGCAGCCCAAGATCTGGTCGAGCGCGGCGCGGGAGGACTTCGTCGACAGCGTGCAGCGGATGCGCGAGCGCGTGACCGAGCACGTCGACCCCGAGGATGCCCCGTTCCAGTTGAAACTCGGCATCGGGGGGCTGCGGGACATCGAGTTCACCGTGCAGCTGCTGCAGCTCGTCCACGGTCTGACCGACGAGACGATCCGCACCCGCGGCACGCTCGAGAGCCTGGACGCGCTCGTCGCCGGCGGGTACATCGGCCGGGCGGACGCCGCGACGTTCGCGGCCGACTACCGCACGCTGCGTCTCATGGAGCACCGGGCTCAATTGAAGGACCTCACGCGCACGCACCTGATGCCGCGCACGCCGGAGGGGCAGCGGGAGCTCGCGCGTGCCACGGGCCTGGCCGACACGGCAGAGGGCATCTGGAGCGTGTGGGAGCAGGCGCGCCGTGAAGTCCGCGACATCCACACCCGGCTGTTCTACCGACCGCTGCTCAGCGCCGTGGCCGCCCTGCCGGAGGGGGAGAGGACCCTGTCGACCGAGCAGGCGCACGACCGCCTCGCCGCGATCGGCTTCCGTGATCCCGCCGGCGCACTGCGGCACATCGGGGCGCTCACGTCAGGGATCAGCCGCAAGGTCACGATCCAGCGGCATCTCATGCCGGTCATGGTCCGCTGGTTCGCCGACGGCAGCGACCCCGACTACGGGCTGCTCGCGTTCCGGCGCATCAGCGAGCGTCTGGGCGACACGTCGTGGTTCCTGCGGATGCTGCGCGACTCTGCCGGAGCAGCCGAGAGCCTCACCATGCTGCTGTCCTCTTCGCGGTACATCGGAGAGCTCCTCGAGGGCATCCCCGAGTCGGTCGCCTGGCTGGACAGCACCGATCGGCTGCGGCCCAGGAGCCCGGAGAAGCTCGATGAGGAGGCACGGGCGATCCAGACCAGGCACGCCTCGGTGACCTCGGCCCTGAAGGCGGTGCGGGCACTGCGCCGGCGCGAGCTGCTGCGGACCGCGATGGGTGGCGTCCTCGACGTGATCACGATCGAAGAAGTCGCCGCGGCGCTCACATCCATCACCGAGGTGACGATCCAGGCGGCGCTTCGAGCCGTGCGCCGCGAGGTCGTCCCGCCCGAGGACGACGCGTTCGAGTTCGCGATCATCGGCATGGGCCGGTTCGGCGGCGCCGAGCTCGGATTCGGGTCGGATGCCGACATCCTGTTCGTGTACGACGCCGCGGGGGTCGCGCCCGAGCGGGCGCAGCAGTTCGCGACGCAGATCGTCGCAGGGCTCCGCGAGCACCTCACCGACAACCGTGTGCCGCTCGACCTGGACGCGGATCTGCGGCCGGAGGGCCGGAGCGGACCCGTCGTGCGCTCTCTGGGCGCGTACACGGAGTACTACCGCCGGTGGTCGGTGTCGTGGGAGGCCCAGGCGCTCCTGCGTGCGCGAGGGGTCGCCGGCAGCGAAGGACTCATCGCGCGGTTCATGGCCATGGCGGACAGCATCCGATATCCCGCCGAGGTCGACGAACAGGGCGTGCGCGAGATCAAGCGCATCAAGGCACGCGTCGAGGGCGAGCGCCTGCCGCAGGGGGCCGATCCGCATCGGCACCTCAAGCTCGGTCCCGGTGGCCTGAGCGATGTGGAGTGGCTCGTGCAGCTCATCCAGCTGCAGCACGCGCACAGTGTTCCCCCGCTGCGCACGACATCCACCTTCGGCGCTCTGGAGGCCTCCGTCGCTGCGGGACTGATCGACGAGACGGACGCGGAACTGCTGCGCGAGGCCTGGCGGCTCGCGTCCCGACTGCGCTCGGCCATCACGCTGCAGACGGGACGGACGAGCGACGTACTGCCCTGGGACCGGCGGGAGCTCGATGCGCTCGGACGGCTGCTCGGCTACCCGGAGCGCTCGGCGAGTGCCGTGGAGGAGGACTATCTCGGGACGACGCGCCGTGCGCGCCGTGTCTTCGAGCAGTTGTTCTACGGTTGAGCACATGACTGCGCACTCCTACGGCATCGTGTGGAACCCTTCGAAGATCGACGAGGACACTCTCAGGGCGGCGGTCGCCGATCATCTCGGTGATGACGTGCGCTGGTGGGCGACCAGCGAGGAGGACCCCGGGCGCGGAATGGCCGAAGACGCCGTCGCGGACGGATGCGCCACGGTGATCGCCGTCGGCGGCGACGGCACCGTGCGAGCGGTCGCCGAGGCTCTCGCCGGGACGGACGCGGCGCTGGGCATCGTCCCGCAGGGGACGGGCAACCTGCTCGCGCGCAACCTCGAGGTGCCGCTGGATGACATCCCGGCGGCCCTGCGGCGGATCGCGCAGGGCGACGAGCGCCGCATCGACCTCGGGTGGGTGCGTCACGGCGACGAGGACGAGCGCGCGTTCGCCGTCATGGTCGGCTTCGGCGTCGACGCGCAGATGCTCGTCGAGACCGACGACGACCTCAAGAGCAGGGCCGGCTGGCTCGCGTACGTCGAGGCCATGGGGCGGGCCTTGGCCGGTACGGAGATGACCGAGGTGTCGGTCACGATCGACGAAGACGAGCCGCAGGAGGTGCGCGGACACACGATGCTGATCGGGAACTGCGGCATGGTCCAGGGCGGTCTGCGCCTGCTGCCGGACGCGAAGCTCGACGACGGTCGCCTGGATCTGCTGCTGGTGAGCTCGGAGGGCGCGCTCCAGTGGATCGACACGGTCCGCTCCGTCGTGTGGGAGAACGGCATCCGCCGCCTTCTCACCGGAGGCGAGTCCGCCGTGAGTACGGACTCGACGCACTTCCACACGGCCGAGCGCGTGCGGGTCGAGCTGGCGCGGCCTCAGCAGTTCGAGATCGACGGCGAGGAGGTCGGAGAGGTCTCGGTGTTCGAGGTCCGGGTGCAGGCAGGCGCGCTGCGCGTGCTCTGAGACGCGCAGAGGCCGCCCCGATCGAACCGGGGCGGCCTCTGCGCTGATCGGGTGTCAGAGGCCGAAGTACAGCTCGTGCGGGAGTCGGGAAAGTGTAGCCGCGGATTCACGCCGATCCCCGCTCTCGCGAACTGGATGGAGTTGCCACTCGCGGGTCACCAGCAGCATGAAATCAGCACACGCCCCGCTCAAATGCGGAGAGCCATTTATCTCTGCAGTAGACGCCCGGCCCGTCTTCGGCGCCTCGTGCCACACATGCCTTCCCGCTCGGGTTGCGGCGGGCCATAATTCGCCTTTCACGTGCCCGGCTTGCCGTCTTCGGAGCTGGGCCTTGACACCCCTGCACCGGGTACCCCCGCATCAGTACCGCACCTGCCGCTGGCAGTCGATGCATCACCTGTCCGAACGGAATCGACCGGCCCCACGCTGATCACTGCTCCCAGACCGCCGAAGCACTTCAACCGATCCGTCACTGCAGCATCATCGAGAAGCCATCCTCGACACCGGCAGGTCCCGGGCCCGCTGGCTGTGATGTCTTCGCGCTGGCGGCGTCGGCGGGGAGAGGATTTCGCAGTGAGCAGCACCGCTCTTTCCGGGATCGAGGCGACCACCGAATCCGGCCCTCGGTGCTGCACGAAACCTTGGGGGCTCCATCGAGCCAGTAGCAATCCGGCCCGTGGTTGCCTCATCATGGAGCAGTGACTGCTGAGCGTTGCGGATCCACCGCCGATCCTGCCGAACCCCTTTCCGATGCCGAGCTGCTCATCGGCCTGGTGGTCTCACCATCCCTGAGTGCGGTGCTCGGCCCCGAGGTCACCACCTCGGTGCGCCAGATTCTGGTGCAGCGGTATCCGGGAGTGCGCTGGCAACTGAAGATGGCCGAAGACCGGCTGGTCGATCCACCCACCGAGACCTTGGACCTGCTGGAGGCGGCCCGAAACCGCGTGCTGGAGGAGAACTGGGATTTGGCCGTGGTGCTCACCGAGATCCCCCTGAAGACCGGCCGACGTCCGGTGCTCACCCAGCTCAGCCCCGTGCACGGGGTAGGACTGGTCTCCGTCCCAACCCTGGGACCCGTGCACGTGCGGCAGAAGGTGCAAGAGACCACCGTGCACGTGGTCGAGCAGCTCCTGGGCTACGACGCCGAAGACCGCAACGCCCAGCGGGATCTTGCTCGAAGAGCCCACCAGCTGTCCACCGATCTCGACGAACGCCCGGACGACAACGTCGTGCAGTTCACGGCCCGAGTGCTGAGCGGCAACGTGCGGCTGCTGCTGGGCATGATCCGCGCCAACCAGCCTTGGGCCTTCGTGGCCCGGCTCTCCCGGGCGATGGTCGTGGCAGCGGCCACCGGCATGCTGACATTGGTGGCCTCGGACCTATGGGTACTGGCCATGGCCTACGGGCCGGTGCGCCTGGTCCTGCTGGCGGTGATGGCGATCGGGGCGGTGAGTGTCACCCTGATCCTGGGAGCCGACCTGTGGGAGCGCCCACGGCGGCGAGCCCAACGTGAGCAGGTGATCCTGTTCAATTTGGCCACCACCGCGACCGTGGCCATCGGGGTTGTGGTGTTCTACCTCGGCTTATTCATCCTGTCCTGGGTCGGCGCGCTGCTGCTCATCGACGAGCAGGTACTGGCCGGTATCGCCGGTCACCCAGTGAACGCTTTGGACTACGCGAAGATCAGCTGGCTCACCGCCAGCCTGGCCACCGTGGGCGGAGCACTAGGAGCTGGACTGGAGGACGACGATGTGGTGCGCGCCGCTGCCTACACCCGGTCCAGCACCTGACACAGCCCCAGACAGAAGAAACTGAAACATCTACGCGTTGATGCCACGTCTATGCAGGTGTCATTGCCGGTCGTGATGACTTGGTGGGCTCAGCGCAGTGCGCTGCCTCGTACTCGGCGGGTGGGGCGTTGCCGAGGCGGGTGTGCGGGCGGGCGCTGTTGTACCTGTCGATCCGGGATCCGCACCGCCCTGCCGGACGCGCGGATCGCAGTCGACAAGTGGCATCTCGTCGCCCTCGCCAACCTCATGGTCACCCAGGTCCGTCAACGGATCACCCGGCAACTGCACGGCCGCCGCGGCACCGCCACCGACAAAGTCTGGGCCAGCCGGCAACTGCTGCTCACCGGCTACGAGCAGGATCAGCAAGCAAGAACGACCTCGTGTACATCCGCAACGCACTGAAACCGGGGGCTTGACCCCTGATCTTGGACACGCTGATTCCAGCACGATGCTGGGGAAGCGAGAATCTGAGGGATGGCAAGGAAGAACTACACGGACGAGTTCCGGCAGCGTGCGGTGGATTTGTACGAGTCCACGCCGGGCGCGACGCTGAAAGCGATCGCGGCCGATTTGGGGATCTCCCGGGGTGCGTTGAAGGAATGGGTCGACAAGCTCGGATCCGGGACCGCTGCGGCCGGTTCGGTGTCGCCGCCGGTGTCGGTGCGGGCGGAGTCGCAGGCGGCGAGGATCATCCGGTTGGAAGCCGAGTTAGCGGTCTCGAGAGCGGAGCAGGTCAAGCTCGAGACGGAGCGGGACATCCTCCGTCAGGCGGCGAAGTATTTCGCTGCGGAGACGAACTGGTGAACCGCTTCCAGTTCGTCGAGGACCACAAGGACGCCTACGGCGTGAAGCGGTTGTGTGAGGTCATCGAGATCGCCCGGTCCTCGTTCTACGCGTGGCTGGCCGCAGCCCCGGGACGGGCCGCGCGAGCCGCGGACGACGCCCGGTTGGCGGCACGGATCCGGGTGCTGCAGGACCCCGCGCAGGGTGGTGACCGCGCCTACGGGGCACCGAGGATCACTGCCGACCTCAACGACGGCGTCCCCGCCGCCGGGCGGGTGAATCATAAGCGGGTCGCTCGGGTGATGCGGGAACACGCGCTCGCGGAGATCCGACTGCGCCGCCGGGTGAAGACCACGATCCCGGACCAGTCCGGACGGAAGTTCCCCGACCTGATCGGGCGGGACTTCAGCACCGGGGAGCCGAACCGCAGGTGTCGGCGATATCACCTACCTCCCCATCGCGGACGGCAGCAACCTGTATCTGGCGACCTGCATCGACCTCGGGTCGCGCAAGCTCGCCGGCTGGCAGGTCGCCGACCACATGCGCACCGAACTCGTCGAAGGCGCTCTCCGCGGCGCGCACCGCGACCGCGGATCGCTGGCCGGCGCAGTGTTCCACAGCGACCACGGCTCGGTCTACGCGTCGAAAGCCTACGCAGCACTCTGCGAGCAGCTCAAGGTGACCCAGTCCATGGGCGCGGTGGGCACGAGCGCCGACAACTCGCTGGCCGAGAGCTTCAACGCCGCGCTCAAACGCGAGCTCCTCCAAGGCGCGTCGGCGTTCCCCGATCAAGCCACCGCCTACCGGGCCGTGTTCCGGTGGACGAACCGATACAACACGCGCCGACGCCACTCCGCGATCGGCCAGATCACCCCGAACAGCTACGAGAACACCTACGCGGCCGCGAGATCAGCTACCCTCACGGAAGCGGCATAACCGAAATGACACCGTGTCCACGATCCGGGGTCAAGGCCCCCGCGCTTGCGGGAACTCCCGCCGCACGACATATGGCGCAGAACCTGATCCGGCAAGCGGAGTTTGGCGGAGCTATCCCCGACACCCATGCTGCAAAGCAGGCTGTTGTCGCCAGTGAGCCGTTGCTCATCGCCGACCTCATCGCGCCCCACTCAGGAGAGTTGGGCGTCTCGGCTGAAGTGCACGGTGTGCTCGACGGGATCCTTGAAGAGCTTCGCGCTAACGCGCTCACGGATGCCTCGGCGCGAAACGTTCAATCGCGCAGTGCGCTCGCGTCGATTTCGCTGCCGCTCACCTTGCAGGGGCTTCTCAATGCTGAAGTCGGGCTCGCGCTGGAGCTGATGTTCGGCGCGTTGCCACCGGAACGATGGGCTGCGGTGCCAGCGGTCAGCTACGCCGTCGCGCCTGATCTCACACGGGCTCCCGTCGGTGGGCTGCTGTAGCAGCGAACCGTCGAGCCAGCGCGTTGTTCGCGTGGGCAGAAGCGGGCATCCACGCTGTCCGAAGACCTGTCCGTTTACTCCCCGTAGCCGTCCGTAAACGTCCACAGATAGTCTGAGCCCCAGACGGCGATTGCCGCCTGGGGCTCAGTAAACTGCTGGGCTCAGAGACCGGAAGTGTGGCTCTGAGGGCCTGCCGGAATCAGACGCCGAAGTACAGCTCGTACTCGAACGGGTGCGGACGCTGGGCGATCGGGAGGATCTCGTTCTCGATCTTGTACGAGATCCAGGTCTCGATGAGCTCCTCGGTGAACACGCCGCCCTCGGTGAGGAAGGCGTGGTCCTCGCGCAGGGCCTCCAGCGAGTCCAGCAGCGAGTTCGGCACCTGCGGGATGTTCTTGGCCTCCTCGGGCGGCAACTCGTAGAGGTCCTTGTCGACCGGCTCATGCGGCTCGATGCGGTTCTTGATCCCGTCCAGGCCCGCCATGAGCTGCGCGGCGAACGCGAGGTACGGGTTTCCGGAGGCATCAGGCGCGCGGAACTCGATGCGCTTGGCCTTCGGGTTCGAGCCGGTGATCGGGATGCGGATCGCGGCGGATCGGTTTCCGGCCGAGTAGACGAGGTTGACCGGGGCCTCGAAGCCCTTCACCAGGCGGTGGTAGCTGTTGAGGGTCGGGTTGGTGAAGGCGAGCAGCGCCGGGGCGTGCTTGAGGATGCCGCCGATGTACCAGCGGGCGATGTCGCTGAGCTGGCCGTAGCCGGCCTCGTCGTAGAAGAGCGGCTTGCCGTCGTTCCACAGCGACTGGTGGGTGTGCATGCCGGAGCCGTTGTCGCCGTACAGCGGCTTGGGCATGAAGGTGGCGACCTTGCCCCACTGCTCGCACGTGTTCTTGACGATGTACTTGAACTTCAGGATGTCGTCCGCCGAGTGCACCATCGTGTCGAAGCGGTAGTTGATCTCCTGCTGACCGGCCGTTCCCACCTCGTGGTGCGAGCGCTCCAGCACGAAACCGGCGTCGATGAGCTTCAGCGTGATGTCATCGCGAAGATCGGCCGTCTTGTCGACGGGGGAGACGGGGAAGTAACCGCCCTTGTACGGGGTCTTGTTGGCGAGGTTGCCGCCCTCCTCCTCGCGGCCGGTGTTCCACGCGGCCTCCTCGGAGTCGACCTTGTAGAAGCTCTCGCCGGCGGTCACCGAATAGCGCACGTCGTCGAAGATGTAGAACTCCGCCTCGGGGGCGAAGAACGCGGTGTCGGCGATTCCGGTGGATGCCAGGTACTTCTCGGCCTTCTTGGCGACCTGACGCGGGTCCTTCGAGTAGATCTCGCCCGTGCGGGGGTTGTAGATGTCGAAGATCATGACCAGCGTCTTCGCCTCGCGGAACGGGTCGAGGTAAGCGGTCGAGACGTCGGGAATCAGCTGCATGTCCGACTCGTGGATGCTGGCGAACCCGCGGATCGAAGAACCGTCGAACAGCTGCCCATCGGTGAAGAACGCCTCGTCGACGGCCGATGCCGGGATGTTGAAGTGCTGCTGCACCCCCGGAAGATCGGTGAAACGGATGTCAAGGAACTTGACGTCGTTCTCCTTGATGTAGCTCAGCACCTCGGACGAATCGGTGAACATGTATCACTCCTGGATGACGCGGATCGGGGCCTTCAGGCCTGCCTGAACAGTAGGGCGAGGGGATTTCCCTCCCGTGTCCGCTTTGTTTCGGCCATGTTACAGAGCATCGATAGGATCGATCTGTGGCTGACCCGGTGAACACGTACCCAGGAGAGCGTCTCGGCTACCCCGCGGAGGGCCCGGGAAGCATCGCTCGGATCGGTCGCCGAATCGGCGCCCTGGCCATCGACTGGGCCGCTGCGGTGGTCATCTCGATCGCTTTCTTCCAGTACGACTCGCTGGCGACGCTCCTGATATTCGTCGTGGTGCAGATCCTCTTCATCCCGACACTCGGCGGCAGCCCGGGGCACCGCATCCTCGGCATGCGACTGGTGCTTGTCAACGGCGCCTGGGTAGGGCTGTGGCGGCCCATCGTGCGCACGGTCCTGCTGGCACTTGTCATCCCGGCCGTGATCTGGGACGCCGATCAGCGGGGCCTGCACGACAAGGCCGTCGGAACGGCCCTGATCAGGGCGTGACGCTCAGATGCGCCCGCGGTTGCGGCGGCGCATCTCCTTCGGAGCGCGTCCGCCCAGGAACGAACGGGCAGGGTCCACGATGAACCCCCGGCGGAGCGCCTCGCGACCGATCAGCATCCGGAATCCCATCTCGTCGCGCTTGCTGAGCGTCACCTCCGAGACGACCAGCTGATCGACGATGCGGATCGCCAGGAGCACGACCAGGCGCTCCTGAATGTGCCCCGAGGAGCTGCGCACCTCACGGCGGTCGTGGATCGGGCACTCGACGATCGTGGCGTCCGCGTTCGTGTCCTGCCAGGGGTTCACGCGGAACCGCACCCAGGCCTCGCCCTCGCGCTCGAACTCGACCACGTCGAACGCGTGCAGCGATGAGGTGCGCGCACCGGTGTCGATCTTCGCTTTGATCCAATCGACGCCGGCGTCGGGCAGGCTCACCCATTCACGCCACCCCGTAAGAGTGTTTGAATGAGATGTCTTAACCACGCGATACATCTTGGCAGGAAAACCACGTGAAGCTCGCCGTCCTCTCCCGCGCCCCCCAGGCATACTCCACGCAGCGGCTGCGCGCAGCCGCACTGCAACGCGGACACCACGTGAAGGTGCTCAATACGCTCAAGTTCGCGATCGACCTCACCGCGGATGAGCCCGATCTGCATTTCCGCGGCAAGCCGCTCAGCGACTACGACGCGATCCTGCCCCGCATCGGCAGCTCCATCACGTACTTCGGCACGGCGGTGGTGCGGCAGTTCGAGCAGATGGACGTCTACACGCCGAACACGGCCAACGGCATCTCCAGCGCGCGCGACAAGCTGCGGGCGAGTCAGATCCTCTCCCGGCACAACATCGCGATGCCGGCGACGGCGTTCGTGCGCAACCGCGCCGATGTGCGTCCGGCGATCGAACGCGTGGGCGGCGCTCCCGTCGTCATCAAGCTGCTCGAGGGCACGCAGGGCATCGGCGTGATCCTCGCCCCGCAGGTCAAGGTCGCCGAGGCGATCATCGAGACGCTGCACTCGACCAAGCAGAACGTGCTGATCCAGAAGTTCATCTCCGAGAGCCGCGGCCGCGACATCCGCGCGCTCGTGGTCGGTGACCGCGTCGTGGCAGCCATGCGCCGGGTGGCGGCCGGAGACGAGTTCCGCTCGAACGTCCACCGGGGCGGCAGCGTCGAGGCTGTGCAGCTCGACCCCGTCTACGAGCAGGCCGCCGTCCGCTCTGCGCAGATCATGGGTCTGCGCGTCGCCGGCGTCGACATGCTCGAAGGGGACGACGGGCCTCTCGTGATGGAAGTCAACTCCTCACCCGGCCTGCAGGGGATCGAGCAGGCGACCAAGCTCGACGTCGCCGGCGCCATCATCGACTACATCGCGAACCAGGTCGCCTTCCCCGAGATCGATGTCCGGCAGCGGCTGACGGTGTCGACCGGGTACGGCGTCGCAGAGCTGCTCGTGCACAACGCCGCCGAACTCGTCGGCAAGACGCTGGGGGAGTCAGGGCTGTGGGAGCGTGACATCACGGTGCTGACGCTGCACCGCGGCGTGAGCGTGATCCCGAACCCTCGCAAGCACGTGGTGCTGGAGGCGGATGACCGCCTGCTGTGCTTCGGCAAGCTCGACGAGATGCGCTCGATGATCCCCGAGCGCCGGCGTCGCCGGGCGAAGGTGCGCAGGCTTCCCAAGGAAGCGCTGAGCTGAGCTCCGCCGCGCTGGGCCCGCCGTGGCTCAGCGCGGACGCTGAGCGCGGACCTTGGTCGGGTCGATGCCCTTCGGGATGGGGAGGGAGCTCACCGACTGCGACACCGAGTCGATCCGGCGGATGACGGCCGCCATGGTCGTCTTGTCGATGGCGTTCGGCAGCTTCTTGATCGTCTTCGACAGGTCGGAGATCGACACGTCGTCGTCTCCGTGACCCACGTAGTAGACGTTCACGGGCACGCCGTTCGCCACGCGCTGCGCCTTGGAGCGCTCCTCGTTGATGAGGCGGGTCAGGCGGCCGCGGGCGCCCTCGCCGACGACGACGATGCCGCCGCGACCGATCGCGCGGTACACGGCCTCCTGCGTCTTCGGGTTGATGCCGACCGGAGTGTCGGAGGCCTGCCACTTGCGTCCGAGGCTCGTGCTGAGGATGTGACCGGTCGCGCCGGGCATGCCGTCGATCTTCTGGTACATCGCCGTCGTCGACAGGCGTGTCATGAGGAAGAGCGCACCGAGCACGCCGACCATCAGACCCGTGATCGCCCAGAGGATGAGAGACCAGATCTGGAACGGCGGGATCAGGTAGCCGACGACGAGGCCGAGGAGGATGCCGGCGACGAGGATCGCGATCTGCACCCACGGCAGCCACGGGTAGACCTCACGTGTGAACCGGAAGAGGGACTTGATCTGGGAGAAGAACCCAGGACGCTTTTCGGGTTCGGGAGCACGCTTAGCCATACCGACCAGGATACCGACTCCGTGGCCGCCCCACGCGCGCGTTCGCGGGCGGCGCACTCGTCCTGCACCGGGCGCCGCGCCGTGCACGCTGTCCACATTCGTGGGAGTGGGCATCGTCGCCGCCGTCGCGTTGCGCTTCGATGATGGGATGACCGAGATGGATGCCGACGCCGACCGGACCGGCCTCGTACCGGGGGCGCATCGACTGATCCGCGCGCTCCGCGGAAGCGAAGGGCCGTTCGAGGGCGCACTCGTGGGGCATGAGGACGGCGTCGCGGTCAGCGTCGACGCCGAAGCACTGGCGGGCTGGGGCGGCTGGGCGCACTCCGGAGCCGATCACATATGCGGAGTGCTGGATGTGCGCCGCACTCGTGACGGGCACGAAGCGCTCCTACCGTGGTGCACGCAGCGGGTGGAGGCGTTCCTCGGCAAGCGACAGGCGGCAGGCGAGAACCTGTCGCCCGGCGAGATCGCCACCCTGGCGGCGAGTCTGATGCGAGGAATCCGTGAGCTCGGCAGCGATGCGGAGGGCAGCGGTGGCGAGTGGTGGTTGACCGGCGACGGCCGTCCGCTCTTCGTGCAGGGCGAGGGCGGCGCGGCTCGGGCGCAGACGGCTGGGCTTCTCGACCGCATCGTCGAGCACACCGCAGATCGGCCGACGGTCAGGGTGATCGAGGAGATGGCCGGTGCGCTGCGGGAACGTCGTCATCACGCTGACGACGAACTCCGCTGGGAGCAGGAGCTGTTCGCGCAGGCAGCGCCCCGCGCGCTGCGTCTGGATGTGTTCGCTCCGGAACGCGCCCGCGACGTGGGCACGCGCAGGCAAGCCGGCCCGGCGACGGGTGCGAGGAGTGCCGTGCGGGTCCGGCGCCGGGTGACGCGCGCCCACGACTCGCCAGAACGCCGGCTCATCGACACGGTGCGAGGCGCGGCACGGGGCGTCGTCGAACGCCTGTCTGCGCTGTTCGCCCGCGTCCACCGCTGCGTCCGGCGGCCGCGCGGTACGGCGCCAGCCCCTGCGCGCCGATCTCATCGGCGCCCGCTGATGCTCGCCGCACCTCTCGCGGCCGTCGTGCTGATCGCCGGCCTGATGTGGCCGCAGGGAGAGGACACGGGGGCGGCCGAAGCCGCTCAGCGCTCGGTCGACACGGGTGAGGCGGCGGCCGAGCTGAGCGAGGATCCCGCCCCGGACGCCACGGAGCCCGCAGGTGAACCCGAGACGGACGAATCCGAGTCGGACGACTCCGAAGCACCGAAACCGGTCGACGACCCCGAGGACGCGCTGTCGGCCGTCCCCACGATCCTCGACACCCTCGAGACCTGCGCTGGGGCTGAGGCTGAGACATGCCCGTCGGTGCTGGTCGACGGAGTCACCGGGCCGACAGACGGGCTGGCGGCACAGGGGTCGCACGCCAGCACGGCGACACTGGTCGACGACTACGGGGATGTGGCCGTGGTGCGGCTCACCGCGACCGCGGAGGGGTCCTCAGCGGCGGAGCAGATGCTCGTGCTCGAGCGCCGGGACGAGAAATGGCTGGTGCGCGACGTCTATGACGTCGCGCACCAGCCGGAATAGATGCTGAGCTGTGATCAGGCCCCGAGGTTGCCCGCGAAGTCCGCGGACTCGAGACGCTGCTTGATCGCACCGAGGAAGCGAGCGGCGTCCGCACCGTCGATGATCCGGTGGTCGTACGAGATCGCGAGGTATACGTACGAGCGGATCGCGATCGCGTCGACACCGTCGACCGTCACGACACCGGGACGCTTGAAGACCGTTCCGGTTCCGAGGATCGCGGACTGCGGCAGGAACACCAGCGGCGTGTCGAACAGCGCGCCGCGCGAACCTGTGTTCGTCACGGTGAAGGTGCCGCCGGCGAGCTCGTCGGGCTTGAGCTTGTTGTCGCGGGTGCGGGCGGCGAGATCGGCGATCTCGTGCGCGAGCTGGGCCAGGTTCTTCGTCGCCGCGTCGCGGACGACGGGAGTGAGCAGGCCGCGCTCGGTGTCGACGGCGATCGAGATGTTCTCGGTCGCCGGGTAGACGATGTTCTCGCCGTCGACGGTCGCGTTGATGATCGGGAACGCCTGCAGCGCCTCGGCGGCCGCGAGCGTGAAGAACGGCAGGAAGGACAGCTTGTCGCCGGTCTTCTTCTGGAACTCGTCCTTGACGCTGGTGCGGTAGTTCGCGAGGGCCGTGACATCGACCTCGACGAAGGTCGTCAGCTGCGCCGTCTGCTGCATAGAGGCGACGGCGCGCTCGGCGACGACCTTGCGCAGACGCGACATCTTCTGTGTCGTGCCGCGCAGCGGCGAGACCTCGAGCGGGGCCGGAGCGGGCGCTGCGGCTGCAGCAGCGGGGGCTGCGCCCTTCGCCTCGGCGGCCTTGAGGACGTCCTCCTTGCGGATGCGTCCGCCGACGCCCGAACCGGTGACGGTTGCGAGATCGACGCCCTGCTGGGAGGCGAGGCGGCGCACCAGCGGCGTCACGTAGAGCGAGCCCTTGTCGTCGCCCGACGAAGCAGATTCCGCGGCGGGAGCCGCCGGGGCCGGCGCCGCGGGCGCGGCGGGTGCAGGAGCGGGCGCGGCCGGTGCGGATGCAGGAGCCGGCTCGGCTGCGGGAGCAGGAGCAGCTTCGGCGGCCGGGGCGGCCTCAGCAGCGGGAGCCTCCGCAGCGGGAGCCTCCGCGGCGGGGGCCTCGGCAGCGGGAGCCGGAGCCTCAGCGGCGGGAGCCTCGGGTGCCGCGCCGGAGCCGACGCGAGCCAGAACGCCGCCGACCTCGACGGTCTCGTCCTCGCCTGCGACGATCTCCTGCAGGACGCCTGCGACCGGCGAGGGGATCTCGGTGTCGACCTTGTCGGTCGAGATCTCCAGCAGCGGCTCATCGACGGCGACCTCATCGCCGACCTGCTTCAGCCAGCGGGTCACGGTGCCCTCGGTTACGCTCTCTCCGAGCTCCGGCAGGCGGATGTCGGTCGCGTCGCCGGACGGCGCGGCTGCAGGCGCGGGCGCCTCCGCAGCGGGCGCCTCCGCGGCGGGGGCCGCCTCAGCAGGCGTCTCCTGCGCAGGTGCGGCCTCGGCAGGAGCCTCTTCGGCGGCCGGCTCAGCGGCGGCCGGGGCATCCGAAGCCGGGGCAGCGGCGCTGCCGTCGCCGATACGGGCGAGAAGGGCCCCGACCTCGACGGTCTCGTCCTCGGCGACGAGGATCTCCTCGATCACGCCGCTGACAGGCGAGGGGATCTCAGTATCGACCTTGTCGGTCGAGATCTCGAGCAGGCCCTCATCCGCCTGGACGGTGTCTCCGACCTGCTTCAACCAGCGGGTGACCGTACCCTCTGTGACGCTCTCTCCGAGAGCGGGGAGGACCACGGATGTGCTCATGACGGAGTCTCCTTCAAGAATGTGAATGACGTGTTCAAGCTTAGTGACCCTGGCACCGGTTGGTGTCAGAGGGCGTGGAGTGGTTTTCCGGCGAGGGCCAGGAACGCCTCGCCGAGCGCCTCGCTCTGGGTCGGATGCGCGTGGATGAGCGGAGCGATGTCCTCGGGGTGGGCTTCCCACGCGACGGCCAGCTGCCCCTCGGTGATCAGCTCGCCGACACGATCGCCGAGCAGGTGGACGCCGAGGACGGGGCCGTCCTTGAGGCGAACGACCTTGGCGAGGCCCGCCGTTCCGATGATCTCGCTCTTGCCGTTGCCTGCGAGGTTGTACTCGTACGAGACGACGGCATCCGCGCCGTGCTCGTCGACGGCGGCCTGCTCCGTGACGCCCACCGAGGCGACCTCCGGGTTGCAGTACGTGATCTTCGGGATCTGCGACTCGGGGATCGGCGCAGGGGAGAGGCCGGCGATGCGTTCGGCGACCGCGATTCCCTGCAGGAATCCGCGGTGCGCGAGCTGCAGGCCCGGCACGATGTCGCCGACGGCCCACAGGTTCGGGACGCCGGTGCGCAACTCCTCATCGACGATCACGAAGCCGCGGTCGAGCGTGACGCCCGCCTCCTCGAAGCCCAGGTCCGCGGTCGCGGGACCACGCCCGACAGCGACGAGCAGGTAGTCGCCGGTGAACGTCTTGCCGTCCTCCAGCGTGACCGTGACGCTCTGGTCGTCCTGTGTCGCGGTCTGGAAGCGGGTGCCGAGCGAGTACTGGATGCCGCGGCGGCGGAACGCCCGCTCGAGCCCCTTGCTCAGCGCGATGTCCTCGTTGGGGACGAGGTGCGGCAGGGCCTCGATGATCGTCACCTCGGCGCCGAACGAGCGCCAGACGCTGGCGAACTCGACGCCGATGACGCCTCCGCCGAGCACGAGGACGCGCTCGGGGACGACGTCGAGGGCGAGGGCCTGCTCGCTGGTGAGGATGCGCCCGCCGATGTCGAGCCCGGGAAGCGAGCGGCTGTACGACCCCGTCGCCAGCACGACATCGGTGCCGGAGTACACGTCGTCGCCGACCGACACCGTTCGGTCGGCGTTCAACCGACCGGTGCCGGAGACGGTCGTGATCCCGCGCGCCTTGATGAGGCCCTCGAGTCCCTTGTACTTCTTGGCGACGATGTTCTCGCGGTAGGTGCGGACGCCGGCGGCATCCACCCCGTCGAACGTCGCGCCGACGCCGACTGAAGCGGCATCGTGCACATGATCGGCGACCTCTGCCGCGTGGAGCAGCGCCTTGGTCGGGATGCAGCCGCGGTGCAGGCACGTGCCGCCGACCTTGTCCTTCTCGATCAGCGCGACGCTCTTGCCGAGCTCGGCGGCGCGGAGGGCGGCGGCGTACCCGCCGCTGCCCCCTCCGAGGATGACGAGATCGAAGGTGTGCGTGGTCATCAGGCCTCCTTGGCGCGTGCTTCGGCGAACGCGACGAGCGAGCGGACGGTCGCGCCGGTCGCGCCCTTGTCCGTGAATCCGTAGGGGGAGCCGGCGTGCTCCGACGAGCCGGCGATGTCCAGATGCACCCACGGGATGCGCGGGGCGTCCTCGGCTTCGCCGGTGCGGCCGACGAAACGCCGCAGGAAGAGGCCCGCGAACATCGACCCGCCGGAGCGGTCGCCCATGTTGGCGTTGATCATGTCGGCGATGGGGCTCTCGAGCGAGTCCTCCATGTACTCCGGCAGCGGCAGCGCCCACGCGAGCTCGTCGGCCGACTCGGCGGCTGCCAGATACTCGGCGACCGCATCGTCGTCGCCCATGACACCGGTGTGGCGGTGTCCGAGGGCCACGAGGATCGCGCCGGTGAGGGTTGCGACGTCGAAGATCACGTCGGGATTCTCGCGGCTGGCCGACACGAGCCCGTCGGCGAGGACCAGCCGGCCCTCGGCATCCGTGTTGAGCACCTCGACGGTCTGGCCGTCCAGCATGCGCAGCACGTCGCCGGGCCTGGTCGCACTGCCCGAGGGCATGTTGTCGGTGATGCACATCCACGCCGTCACGCGGACGGGGAGCTTCAGCTCGGCGATCGCGCGCAGCGCGGCCAGGACGGTCGCCGATCCCGCCATGTCGAACTTCATGCCGACCATGGAGGCTGCGGGCTTGAGGGAGAGTCCACCGGTGTCGAACGTGATGCCCTTGCCGACGAGGGCGATGTGGGTCGTGGCGCCGGCGGGGGAGTAGTCGAGGTGGACGACGCGCGGCGGGCGATCGGAGCCCTGCGCGACGCCGAGCACGCCACCGAATCCCTGCTCGGCGAGCATCTGCTCGTCGAGGACGTCGACGGAGACGTCGAGGTCGGCGACGGCATCCACCGCGCTCTGGGCGAGATCGGCCGGGCTCTGCCATTCGGCGGGGACCGAGACGAGGTCCTTAACGAGCGCGAGCGCGTCCCCGAGCACGCGGGCGCGCTCGATGTCGGCCGCCGTGATCGAGGCGCTGTGCACGGTGACGGACTCGGCGCGGCTCTTGCCGGGCTTCGCGCGGTAGCCGTCGAAGCGGTAGCCGCCGTAGACGGCCCCCTCGGCTGCTGCAGGAGCGAACTCGTCGAGCGGCGCGGCGACCGCCAGAGCGACATCGGCGAATCCGGTGAGCGAGCGCAGCGCCGTGCCGGCGGCATCCCGCACCGATGCCGCGTCCGCATTCTTGCCCGCGCCGACGACGGCGAACGGGAGCGAGGTCACCTCGGGGGCGTGGACGCGGGCGAACGAGGACGCGGCGCCCGTGAAGCCGATGGCCTGCAGCACGTCTTTCAGGCCCGGCAACGCGTCCAGTGCGTCGGGGAACGCCTCGAGATCCGGGACGACGAGCACTGCGGCGTCGGCAGCGCTCCCGGGAAATGGACTGTCGGTGTGCGAGAGCGCAGGAAGCGTCATGCCTCCATCCTAGGCACCGCCGCGGGGGCCGCCCCCAGGCCTGTTCGCTGTGAGCAAGACCGCGGCGCGCCCCGTGTCCGCTCCTGCTCGTAGCATGGAGGCATGCCCGTCTCCGGAGAGCTGTACGAACGCGTCGCGAACGCGCCCGCCGTCCCGCAGGGGCTGCCCCTGGTCATCCTGCTCACCGGATTCACGGATGCCGGCAGCGCCGTATCCGGTCTGATCGACCACCTGCGCGACGTCGCGGACCCGCAGCCGGTCGCCGTGTACGACAACGACCTGCTCCTGGATTACCGGGCGCGCCGCCCCATCTTCGTGTTCGAGCAGGACCACCTCACCGAGCTCCGCCCCGCCCGGCTCGAACTCTCCATCGCGCACGACACACTCGGGCAGAGATTCCTGCTCCTGTCCGGATACGAGCCGGACTTCGCGTGGAACGCCTTCGCGCAGAGCGTGCTCGACTTCGCCGACGAATTCCAGGTGTCAGGCGTCAGCTGGGTGCACTCGATCGCGATGCCGGTGCCGCACACCCGCCCGATCAGCACGACCGTCAGCGGCAATCGCAAGGAGATCACGGCGAGCCTGTCGGTATGGCGCCCGCGGACGCAGGTCCCGGGTACGGCGGGCCACCTTCTCGAGTACCGGTTCGCCGAGCGGGGCGACCGCGTGGTCGGATTCGTCCTCCTCGTGCCGCACTATCTCGCAGACACCGAGAACCCGGAAGCGGTCATCGCGGCCGCCGATCGCGTCATGGGAGCGACGGGCCTGGTCCTCTCGCTCGACGACCTGCGCGAGAGCCGGGAGGAGTTCCTCGCCAAGGTCGACGAGCAGGTCGCCGGCAACGACGAGCTGCGTCAGATGGTGCACACCCTCGAGAACCGCTACGACGCCTACATGGCGGGGCGCGACCCGGAGGACGCCGACCGCTTCGACGAGGGCGGTTTCGACGAGCGCGACCTTCCCAGCGCAGACGAACTGGCGGCCGAGTTGGAACGTTATCTCGCGACCCGCCCGCCCGGCGACGACGACAAGCGCCCTCGCTCCTGAGCCGAGTTCCGGTCGGATGCGTCCTGCGCCCGATTCGTGTGCGATACTGGTTATCCGACCCATTGTCAATGGCCCGCGCTTGCGCTGCGGACTTGACAAGGGTCTTACTAGTGTCCGAAATGTCCCGGGGCTGCGCGCCCGCCCCGTGAAAGGCGAAACGTGACTCCTGCCGCGACCAAGAACACCCGGACGAAGAAGACGACGGCCGAGCCTGACGTCGACGCCGCAGCCGCGGAAGAGACGGCCCCCGCCGAAGAGACGGCCGCCGCCGACAAGACAGCCGCGAAGAAGCCTGCCGCGGCGAAGAAGCCGGCGGCCAAGAAGGCTCCCGCACGCCGCAAGAAGGCGGACGACATCGTCGATCAGGCTCAGGCCGAGGCCGACGTCGTTCCCGAGGACTCCGAGGAGGAGGACAAGAAGCCGGTCTTCACCGAGCCGCTGCCCACCGGCGCGATCGTCCTGACCTCGAAGGACGAGGACGACGTCCCCGTCTACTCGACCCAGATCACCGGCGCGACAGCCGACCCGGTCAAGGACTACCTGAAGCAGATCGGAAAGGTCGCGCTGCTGAACGCGGCCGAAGAGGTCGAGCTCGCGATGCGCATCGAGGCGGGTCTGTTCGCCGAGGAGAAGCTGTCGGCGATGTCGGCGGCCGAGAAGACCAGCCAGCTCGGGCTCGACCTGCAGTGGGTCGCCCGCGACGGTCAGCGCGCCAAGAGCCACCTGCTCGGCGCGAACCTCCGCCTCGTCGTCTCGCTCGCCAAGCGCTACACGGGCCGCGGCATGCAGTTCCTGGATCTGATCCAGGAGGGCAACCTCGGTCTCATCCGCGCCGTCGAGAAGTTCGACTACACCAAGGGCTTCAAGTTCTCGACCTATGCGACCTGGTGGATCCGTCAGGCGATCACGCGCGCCATGGCCGACCAGGCCCGTACGATCCGCATCCCGGTGCACATGGTCGAGGTCATCAACAAGCTCGCCCGCGTTCAGCGGCAGATGCTGCAGGACCTGGGCCGCGAGCCCACCCCCGAGGAGCTCAGCCGCGAGCTCGACATGACGCCCGAGAAGGTCGTCGAGGTGCAGAAGTACGGCCGTGAGCCCATCTCGCTGCACACTCCGCTCGGCGAGGACGGTGACAGCGAGTTCGGTGACCTCATCGAGGACACCGAGGCCGTGGTCCCGGCGGATGCCGTCGGATTCACGATGCTGCAGCGTCAGCTCGAGCAGCTGCTCGACTCGCTCTCCGAGCGCGAGGCCGGCGTGATCCGCATGCGCTTCGGCCTCGGCGACGGCCAGCCCAAGACCCTCGACCAGATCGGCGACACGTTCGGCGTCACGCGCGAGCGGATCCGCCAGATCGAGTCGAAGACGATGGCGAAGCTGCGCCACCCGAGCCGCTCGCAGTCGCTGCGGGACTACCTCGAGTGATGCAGCCGAACGACGGCAAGGCGCTCGAAGCGAGCGTCGACGGCACGAGCTACGCGCGCATCCCGCTGAAGACCAGGGTCGTCATGCCCGATGACGACCTGGATGCCGTGATCACCGAGTACGCCGCGGACGCGGTCGAGCCGGGGGACATCCTCTTCGTCACCGAGAAGATCGTCGCGATCACGCAGGGGCGCTCCTACCGCCTCGACGAGATCCAGCCCCGGAGGCTCGCGCTGTTCCTCTCGAAGTACGTCACGCGCACTCCGCACGGGATCGGCCTCGGCATGCCGGAGACGATGGAGATGGCGTTGCGGGAGTGCGGCACGCCGCGCATCCTGTTCGCCGCAGCCGTGGCCGCCGTCACGAAGGCGTTCGGCCGCAAGGGCGACTTCTACCGCATCGCCGGCGACAAGGCCCGTGCGATCGACGGCCCGACCTCGGGGACGATCCCGCCCTACAACCAGGCCGTCGTCCTGGGTCCGACCGACCCGAAGGGCGTCGCAGCTCACATCAAGACGCTGATCGGCGGGAAGGCGGACGTCGCCGTCGTCGACATCAACGATCTCGGCGGCAACATCCTGGGTTCGACGCTCGATCGTGCCGGCGAGGATCGTCTGGTCCGCATCCTGAAGGACAATCCGCTCGGACAGGGGCACCAGTCGACCCCGATGGGCATCATCCGCGCCGCCTGATGGGGATCGGACGCGCCAGCGCTGTGATCGCAGCCGGGACCCTGGTGTCCCGGCTCACCGGTCTGCTGCGCGCCGTCGTGCTCGTGGCGGCGATCGGCTCCGTCGGCAAGGCGTCCGACGCGTTCGCGGTCGCGAATCAGCTGCCCAACAGCATCTACCAGGTCATCTCCGCCGGAGTCCTCACCGGTGTGATCGTGCCTCAGGTCGTCAGGGCCAGTGCGCAGAAGGACGGCGGCCATGCCTTCCTCGCGAAACTGCTGACCCTCGGCACGATCATCGTCGGCTCGATCACCCTCGTGGCGACGATCGGAGCGCCGCTGCTGATCGACCTGTACGCCCCGGGCTTCGGCCCTGAGCAGTCGGCCCTGGCGGTCCGCTTCGCGTACTGGTGCGTGCCCCAGCTGTTCTTCTACGGGATGTTCGCGCTGCTGGGGGAGATCCTCAACGCCCGCCGCGTGTTCGGCCCGTACGCGTGGGCGCCGATCATCAACAACATCGTCTCGATCGCCGGATTCGCACTGTTCATGGTCCTGTTCGGCCAGAGCCGTGCAGGTCTCGATGGCTGGAGCACCGAGATGATCACGCTGCTGGCGGGGGCGGCGACCCTCGGCGTGGTCGCGCAGACCGTGGTGCTGCTCCTGTTCTGGCGCCGGATCGGCATCCCGCTGCGACTCGACTTCCAATGGCGCGGCATGGGCCTCGGCCACATGGGAAAGCTCGCGTTCTGGACGTTCCTGACCACGCTCGCCGGTCAGGTGGTCGGGCTCGTGCAGTCCAGGGTGATCACTCCCGCGTCGGGGGAGAACGCGTCTGTCGCGGCATCCCAATACACCTGGCTCGTCTTCATGGTCGCCTATTCCACGATCGTCCTCGCAATCGGCACTCCGTACTTCACCCGGATCAGCGAGCACGCGGCCGCCGAGAAGCACGAGGATCTGCGCGAGACGGCCCGACAGGCGATCCGGATCCTCGGGCTGCTGGTGATCGTCGCGACGGCCGCGATCGCGGTCGCCTCGGTCCCGGCGGCGCGGATCTTCAGCAGCTCGGCCGACGAGGCGGTGCTCATAGCGCCCGTCCTCCTCGCCTACCTGGTCAGCCTGCTGCCCCTCGCCGTCCTCTTCATCGTCCAGCGCACGTTCTACGCCTACGGCGACGCGCGCACTCCGTTCGTCTACACCCTCATCCAGGCGGCGCTGCTCGTCGTGCTGACTCTCGTGGTCGCCGTAACGACGCCGCTCGAACAGCGTGCGGCGATGGTCGCGCTCGCTCAATCGGTGGCGAGCACGGTTCAGACCGTCATCGCGGCGGTCATGCTCAGGCGGAAGTTCGGCTCGTTCGGTCTCGGAGGCACGATGCTGGCCCTCGGACGCTTCGTCCTGCTCGCGATTCCGGCCGCCGGCGCGGGGTGGGGGCTCTTCCTGCTGATGGGGAGTGTCGACGGCTGGATGCTCGGCGGCATGCTGCAGGGCGCGCTGGGAGCGGCGCTCATCGCCGGTGTCACGGGCATCGTGTTCGTCGCGCTACTGGCGCTGTTCCGCGTGCCGGAGCTGACGACCGCGATCCGGATGCTGCGCCGCCGCTGACGCGCGCAACCGTCCGGAGCGGTCAGAAACCGATCGCGGCGCGGTAGCGCGGTTTGTTGCCGGTGCGGATGCCCGAAACCGACGGCTTGTTCTCGTACACGCCCGCACCCCAGTTGCCCTCGACGAGCACAGGGCCGTCCGGGCCCACGACGATGTCCCAGCCCACGTACTGGATCTGCGGAACGACCCGCGCGACGGTGTCGACGAAAGCGACCACCTCGTCGAACAGGGGCAGCTGGAAGTCCGCGATGCGGAAACCGGAGTCCGGGTGGTCGACGTGCACGTGGCCGTGCGAGTCGTAGCCGGCCGAGCGGGCGTGCCCGGTCTCGGGGTCGAGCATCGTGTAGAAGCCGCCGAAGGACATCTGATCGCTGACCTCGCCGCGGCCGAACTTCTGCGCGACGGCGAGGATGTGGGTCTTCTGGCCGTCGAAGAACGCGGTCACCCGAGTGGTGTTCACGGTCCCCGGGCAGACGGCCGCGAGGTCGTCGTGCTGCGAGATGACCTGCTCGATCACGACCTCGCCGCGCTCGAACAGTCCGCTGTGGAACCCGGCCCAGTCGGAGACGTCGGCCGCGTGATAGCGCTTGACGCCGCTGCCGGCCTGCCCCATGCGGGTCTTGGCGATGATCGTGCCGTGCTTGCGGGTGAACTCCTCGAGCTCCGCCGCGTTGCCGGCGGTCACTTCGAGCCATTCGCGGCGCAGGTACTCGTCGAAGACGCGGTTGAACTCGAGCTTGTCGTGGAAGATGTGACGGTACGGCTCGGCGTCGTAGCGCTGCGAGAGCTGGTTCGACACCGGGTGCGTCATGTAGGTCGCGCGCTCGGCGGCGGTCAGCATCGCGAAGTCGTAGTCGACGTAGTCCTGGAACCCGACGTTCTTGGATGCCGCGCTCCAGAGCATGTCGACGACCACGAGCGGAACAGCCTTGCCGTGCTGATCGCGCACCTCGCGGGCGCGCTCGAACACCGATCCGACATCGATGCGGCGAGCGCGGTCAATGAGGTATCGCAGGCGGGGCATGACGCCGAGGCCCTGGGCAGGCATTGATTCTCCAGATTCGTCGCGGACTCTCCATTCTAGGCGGACCGCTCCTACGAGACCGCTTCACAGGCCGCGCAGCCGATGGCCCGTAGACTCGACGGGTGGTCATTCCTCGCAGCACGGCGACGCGCGCCGTGATCTCCCGCTCTGCCCTGGCCGCACACGCGAAGAGCCTCGTCGAAGACGGCGGCCGCGTCGCCGATCTGCGCAGGGACGCGTACGGGCACGGCCTGCTCACCGTGGCGCGAGAGGTGCTGCTCGCGGGTGCGGACAGCGTGCGCGTCGATGACGAGGACGCGGTGCGGATGCTGAGCGCCGAGGGCCTCAGCGCGAGCGCGACGACCGAGCCGGACATGGACCCGGCGGTGCTGTACGGCTTCCCGGCCGAGACCGGCACGCACCAGCGCCCGGCGATGCGCCTGACCGGGCGGGTGATGTCCACCAAGCCGCTGCGCCTGGGCGAGGCCGTCTCGTACGGCTACACGCACCGCGCGGAGCGGGACACGACGGTCGCGCTCGTGACGGGCGGATACGCGCAGGCCGTCGTGCGGGCGCTCGGCAACCGCGCTCACGTCGAACTGAACGGGCGTGCGCACCCGATCGTCGGGCGCGTGGCCATGGACGTGTGCGTGATCGACCTGGAGTCGCCGGATGCCTCAGCTGACGAAGGCGACGAGGTGACCTATTTCGGGGGAGCGGGCCCTGCGCGAGGCTTCCTCGCGGAGTGGATGTCGGCGACCGGGCTCACTGCAGCGGAACTCGCCTGCGCTGCAGGGCTCCACGCCACGAGGACCGAGGAGGACTGAATGCCCGCGCGCCTCGAGATCAGCACGAGCATCTTCCGCGACAACGTCAGGGCCGTCATGGCGCGCGTCGCGCCGGGCGACATGATGCTCGTCACCAAGGACGACGCCTACGGGCACGGTCTGGAGTGGGCGGTGCGGGAGGCGCATGCCGTCGGCGCGCGCTGGATCGGGTCCTACGACGTGCCGTCGGCGCTGCGGGTCCGGGCCCTTCTGCCCGACGTCCGCATCTTCGCGTGGGAGACGTCGTCGGCCGATGAGGTCGCCGAGGCGATCCGGGCCGGCGTCGATCTCGGCGTCGGCACAGCCGGGTATCTGCGACGCGTCATCGACGAGGCGGAGCGGAGCGGGCGCCGTGCCCTGGTCCACCTGAAGATCGACACGGGGCTGCATCGCAATGGCATCCGGCCTGAGAACTGGGCAGATGCCGTCACCGAGGCGCGGCGCGCCGAGGATGCCGGTCTGCTCCACGTCGCGGGGGTGTGGAGTCATCTCGCGGAGGCGAGTGATGACGAGGACGACGCCGCGAGGGGCGAGTTCGCCCACGCCGTCGCCGTCCTCCGGGACGCCGGCGGGACGCCGGAGCACCTGCACCTGACTGCGTCCGCCGCATCCTGGGCGCGTCCCGAGCTGCGCGGGACGCTCAGCCGGATCGGCGCCTTCTGCTACGGCGTCCGCTCCGCGGACGGCCCCGAACTCGATGGCATCAGGCCCGCCGCATCGCTTCGTGCCGACATCGTGGACGTGCAGGACGATCGCGTGAGGATCGACGTGGGAGCGCTGGACGGGCTGCCCTCGAATCTGGCCGGTGCGGTCCTGGGCGGACCGGACGCGCCGCGGATCCTGCGCGTGGACGGGACCTGGACGGAACTCACCAGCTGGGCAGGGGCTTCAGCAGGCGACGGCGTCACCGTGTTCGGCGGGGACGGGCCGAGCGCGACCGACCTGGCCGAGCGCATCGACACGGTCGGCGAGGAGATCCTCACCCGCGTCTCGCCGCTGGTTCCCCGCAGATACAGCTGACGCCCGGAGCCTGCGGCCCGGGCGTCGGATCTGCGATCGACGGCGTCTGTCAGACGGCATCCACCAGGCGAGCCGTCTCGTCGTGCCACGACGTGGCGATGCTGCGGAGCTTCTCCTCGTACTTGCGCCCGTGGTGAGCGCAGAACAGGAGCTCCGAGCCGTTGACCTCTGCGGCGATGTACGCCTGTGCGCCGCACGAGTCGCAACGGTCCATGGCCGTCAGTCGGTACTCGACGGTGGAGGTCTCACGTTCGGTTGTCGCGTTCATCTGGGTGCCTCCTCGGGTATCGGCTTGTCGTTCGGGAATGTGCTCAATACAACCACGCCGGGCTGGGAGTCATGCCCGGAAGACGGCGTGTTTCGCTCACCGCGTACGCGGCGGCCCCGGGTCCAGGCGCACAGGGGAGTGTCTGCGGGCCGGCAGGTGCATGCGCGAATAGAATCGATCCTTGTGACCGCCGAGTATTCCGCCCACCATCTTCAGGTGCTTGAAGGGCTCGAAGCGGTCCGCAAGCGTCCAGGCATGTACATCGGGTCGAACGGTTCGCCGGGCCTCATGCACTGCCTGTGGGAGATCATCGACAACGCCGTGGACGAGGCCGTCGCCGGCAACGGCTCGCGCATCGACACGATCGTGCACCCCGACGGCAGCGTCGAGGTGCACGACCGCGGTCGCGGCATCCCCGTCGACATCGAGCCGCGCACGGGTCTGACCGGCGTCGAGGTCGTCTACACCAAGCTGCACGCGGGCGGGAAGTTCGGCGGCGGCTCGTACGCCGCCTCAGGCGGTCTGCACGGCGTCGGCGCCTCGGTCGTGAACGCTCTCTCCGAACGGCTCGACGTCGAGGTCGACCGCGGCGGCAAGACGTACGCGATGTCGTTCCACCGCGGTGAGCCTGGTCTCTTCCAGGATTCGGGCGAGAAGCGCCCGGATGCGCCCTTCACACCCTTCGAGAAGAGCAGCGAGCTGCGCGTGGTCGGCAAGGCGCCCCGCGGGGTCACCGGCACCCGTGTGCGGTACTGGGCCGACCGTCAGATCTTCACCAAGGACGCGGCGTTCCAGCTCGGCGAGCTCGAGACGCGAGCCCGCCAGACCGCATTCCTCGTGCCGGGACTCGAACTCGTCATCCGCGACGAGCGCGAGACCGCCGAGGGCGGCGAGGTGAAGGAGACGTCGTTCCACTACGACGGCGGGATCTCCGAGTTCGTGGACTACCTCGCGATCGACCCGCCGATCACCGACACCTGGCGCATCCAGGGCTCCGGAACCTTCAAGGAGACGGTTCCGGTCCTGCAGCCGGATGGGCACATGGTCTCCACCGAGGTCGAGCGCGAGTGCCGCGTGGACCTCGCGATGCGCTGGGGAACCGGGTACGAGACGGTGACCCGGTCGTTCGTGAACATCATCGCCACGCCGAAGGGCGGCACGCACCAGCAGGGCTTCGAGCAGGAGCTGCTGAAAGTCCTGCGCGCCCAGGTCGAGCAGAACGCGCGGCGTCTGAAGGTCGGCAATGACAAGCTCGAGAAGGATGATGTGCTCGCGGGGCTGACCGCGGTGCTCACGGTCGAGGTTCCCGAGCCGCAGTTCGAGGGCCAGACCAAGGAGGTGCTCGGCACTCCCGCCGTCCGTCAGATCGTCGCCCAGGTCCTGCGCAAGGAGCTCGGCGCCCGGTTCAGCTCCACCAAGCGCGACGATAAGAACCAGGCCAGCCAGCTGCTGGACAAGGTCGTCTCGGAGATGAAGGCGCGCGTGTCCGCCAGGGCGCACAAGGAGACCCAGCGGCGCAAGAACGCGCTGGAGTCCTCGTCGCTGCCCGCCAAGCTCGTCGACTGCCGTTCGAGCGACGTCACCCGCAGCGAGCTGTTCATCGTCGAGGGCGACTCGGCTCTGGGGACGGCCCGTCGCGCCCGCAACAGCGAGTTCCAGGCGCTTCTGCCCATCCGAGGCAAGATCCTCAATGTACAGCGGGCGTCGATCGGGGACATGCTCTCCAACGCGGAGTGCGCCGCGATCATCCAGGTGATCGGAGCGGGCTCCGGACGCACCTTCGACATCGAGCAGGCCCGCTACGGCAAGGTGATCCTGATGAGCGACGCTGACGTCGACGGCGCGCACATCCGCACGCTGCTGCTCACGCTGTTCTTCCGCTACATGCGTCCGCTGATCGAGGAGGGCCGCGTGTTCGCGGCCGTGCCGCCGCTGCACCGGGTGATCGTGATCAACCCCGGTTCCAAGCCCAACGAGACCATCTACACGTACACCGAGCAGGAGCTGCACGCCCTGCTGGCGAAGCTGCGCAAGCAGAACAAGCGCTGGCACGAGCCGATCCAGCGGTACAAGGGCCTCGGCGAGATGGATGCCGACCAGCTCGCGAACACCACGATGGACAAGTCGGGCCGCCTGCTCCGCCGTGTGCGGATGGAGGATGCCGAGGCCGCCGGCCGGGTATTCGAGCTGCTGATGGGCAACGAGGTCGCCCCGCGGCGCGAGTTCATCATCGAATCGTCCGACCAGCTCTCGCGCGAGTCGATCGACGCCTGAGCTGCGGGCGCAGGCCGTGAGGCTCAGGCGCCGAGCTGCGTCCCCACGGAACCGATGACGGCGTCCAGCGGCTGACCGGATCCGTCGCGCTTCGCACCGGACTCCGGAAGGGTGCGGGAGGCCCCGTCCGTTCCGACGGCGAGGGCATCGGCGGGGCCGGCCCACGCCAGGCGCAGCCGATCCTCGCCCTTGAGGAACGCGTGCGCACGCACACCGCCGGTCGCGCGTCCCTTGGCGGGGAACTCCGTGAAGGACGAGACCTTCGCGCGTCCGGCATCCGTCCCGGCGATCGTGCCGTCCGCGCCCGAGATCGTCACGACGATCGCATCCTCGACGTTCGCGACGACGGAGAAGGCGATGACGTCCGCGCCCGAGCCCAGCTTGACGCCGGCCATGCCGCCTGCCGGCCCGCCCTGCGGGCGAACGGCCGATGCCGAGTAGTGCAGCAGCTGAGCATCCGAGGTGACGAAGACGATCTCGGCAGCATCCGGGGCGGATGCCGCGCCGACGAGGGCGTCTCCGGCCTTGAGTCCGATGACCTCGGTCTCCGGGCGCACAGGAAGAGCGCTCGGCACGATCCGCTTCACGACACCGGTGCGCGTGCCCATCGCGTACGGCGTGTCGTCGTCGAAGCGCAGCAGGCCGATCACACGCTCGCTCTTGTCGAGCAGGCCGATGTAGTCGCGCAGGGCGACGCCGGCCGACAGGTGCACCGACGACGACGGCACGGACGGGAGGTCGACGGGGGAGAAGCGCAGCACGCGGCCGGCGCTGGTGACCGCGCCGATCTCACCACGGGTCGTCGTCGCGATCGATGCCAGGACGGCGTCGTGCTTGCTGCGGCGAGCCGCCGGTGCCAGCACCTGACCGTCGGCGAGATCGACGCGCACGGCCTTGCCCGTGGTGGACAGGACCACGACGGTCGGGCTGTCGGCGATCTGCAGGTCGACCGGCCCCTTGGTGCTGCGCGCCTTCGGGGGAGCAGCGTTGAGGAGCAGCGTGCGCCGGGGCGTGCCATGCGCCTCGGCGGCGGCATCCAGCTCCCTGGCGACCTGGGCGCGCAGCAGCTGCTCGCTCGCCAGCAGCTCGCGCAGCTCGGCGATCTCGGCCTGCAGCTTGTCACGCTCGGCCTCGAGCTCGATGCGCGAGAACTTCGTCAGTCGGCGCAGCCGCAGCTCGAGGATGTACTCGGCCTGCAGCTCCGACAGGTCGAACACCTGGCGCAGTCGACTGCGCGCCTGATCCGAGTCGTCGGAGGAGCGGATGACCTGGATGACCTCGTCGATGTCGAGGATCGCGATCAGGAGCCCCTCGACGAGATGCAGACGCTCTTCACGGCGCGCCAGGCGGAAGCGGCTGCGACGCGTGATCACCTCGAGGCGGTGGCCGACGTAGACGCTCAGCATCTCCTTGAGCCCGAGTGTGCGGGGCTGACCGTCGACGAGGGCGACGTTGTTGATGCTGAAGGAGTCCTCCAGCGGAGTCAGCCGGTACAGCTGCTCGAGGACGGCGTTCGGGTCGAACCCCGTCTTGATGCCGATCTGCACGCGCAGACCGTGCTGCCGGTCGGTCAGATCGTTGACGTCGCTGATGCCCTGCAGCTTCTTCGCCTGGACGGCATCCCGGATCTTCTCGATCAGCCGCTCCGGCCCGACCATGTAGGGCAGCTCGGTCACGATGATGCCGGTGCGCCGCGGGCCGATCTGCTCGACGGACACCTTGCCGCGCACACGCAGCGCGCCTCGGCCGTTCGCGTAGGCGTCCTTGACGCCGTCGAGGCCCATGAGGATGCCGCCGGACGGGAAGTCCGGGCCCGGCACGTATTCCATGAGCTCTTCCGTCGTGGCATCCGGGTTCTCGAGCAGGTGGATGGCCGCGGCGACGACCTCGATGAGGTTGTGCGGGGCCATGTTCGTGGCCATGCCGACGGCGATGCCGCTCGCGCCGTTGACGAGCAGGTTCGGGAATGCGGCCGGCAGAACCGATGGCTGCTGGAACTGGCCGTCGTAGTTGGGCACGAAGTCGACGACATCCTCGTCGAGGCTCTCGGTGAGAGAGAGCGCCGACGCCGCGAGACGCGCTTCGGTGTAGCGGGACGCCGCCGGTCCGTCATCCAGCGAGCCGAAGTTGCCGTGACCGTCGACGAGCGGGACGCGCAGCGCGAAGTCCTGCGACAGGCGCACGAGCGCGTCGTAGATCGCCGAGTCGCCGTGCGGGTGCAGCTTTCCCATCACCTCGCCGACGACGCGGGCGCTCTTGACGTGCCCGCGGTCTGGACGCAGACCCATCTCGGCCATCTGGTACAGGATGCGGCGCTGCACGGGCTTGAGGCCGTCGCGTGCATCGGGGAGTGCTCGGGAGTAGATCACCGAGTAGGCGTACTCGAGGAACGAGCCCTGCATCTCGCCTTCCAGGTCGATGTCCTGGATGCGCTCCTCGACGGGCTCGGCTGATTCGGTGCGGGGCATGGACTTCCTGGAACGTCGCGGAGCCTGTGAAAGACTGACTCGGGTGTCTTCGATTCTACCGATCACCTCTGCCACGGCCCGGCATATCAGCGGGGTGGCGGCCGACCTGCTCGGTGCTCTGCGTGGCGGGACGGGATCCCTCGCACCGGCGCGTTCTGCCGTGATCGTCGTCGTGGACGGGCTGGGCGCCATCCAGCTGCGCGCGCATGCGGGGCATGCCCGTCGGCTGACGGCGGGAGTGGGCCGGAAGGACGTCGCGCACTCCGTCTTCCCGAGCACGACGGCCTCGGCCCTCACCTCGCTGCTGACGGGTGCCGACCCCGGCAGCCATGGTCTCGTCGGCTACCGCGTGCTCGACAGAACCCGCGACCGCCTGGTGAACCTGCTCTCCGGATGGGAGAGCGATCACATCGACCCGCTCGCCTGGCAGCCCCGCCCAACGATCTTCGAGACGGCTGCGGCAGGCGGGAACCCCGCGTACGCGATCGGACTGGCCGCCTATGCTCGCAGCGGATTCTCCCAGGCGACCCTCCGCGGCGCCGAGTTCGTGGGGGTCGCCTCGGCCGCCGAGCGCCTGAGCGTCGCCTACCAGTTGGCGGCGGACGTCCCGGGATCGCTCATCTACTGCTACGTGCCGGAGATCGACAAGGCCGGGCACCGGTACGGCGTCGATTCGCCGGAGTGGATCGCGGCGCTCGAGGATGTCGACCAGGCGCTCGCGCCGCGTCCTCCTGCGGGTGCGGGCGTCCTCATCACCGCTGATCACGGCATGGTCGACGTGCCCGCGCACCGTCAGGTGGTGCTCGACGAGGGCGACGGCCGCCTGGACGGCATCCGCCACATCGGCGGAGAGCCCCGCATGCTCCACGTCTATCTCGAGCCCGACGCCGATCCCGTCGCAGCGCTCGAGCGCTGGCGCGTCCTCAGCGAGGGCGACGCCGATGTCCTCTCGCGCGCAGAGGCGATCGCGGCCGGACTCTTCGGCGCCGAGGTGACTGATGCCGCGCAGGCGCGGATCGGCGACCTGCTCGTCGCCGCACGCGGCAACAAGGCCTTCTACGACGGGACGGCTGAGGACCAGCGTTCACGCGGCATGATCGGTCAGCACGGATCGGTCACGCCGGAGGAGCGGCAGGTGCCGTTCATCCGCAGGGGTGCTTTCGCAACCTGAAGGGCGGAGTCCTCCGCGGCTCAGGCTGCAGGGTCAATCGTCGGTTCGCGCGCCGAAGACGATCTCGTCCCAGGACGGCATGGCGTTGCGGCGCCGGCGGCGTCCGCCGGAGTCCTGTGCGGACTCATTCGCCGCCGGGCGCTCCTCGGGGACCTCAGGCTCGTCGTCGGGTTCGTCGAGAGCGTCGAACAGCGCGATCGGGCTGGACGTGCGCGCGGGCGCGGCATCCTCGTCGAAATCGTCGACGATCGGCGCGCTCTCGCGCTGACCACGCCGACGCCGCAGGGCCTCGAGCAGGTCGGCCGTCTCGGCGCTCGTGGTGGTCTGATCGGGCGCACGGTTGATCGCGGCGGCCTGGGCGGCAGGGCCCGAGCGCTCGGGAAGCGACGGCTCCTCGACCTCGGCCTCGGGTGCCGGCAGCAGCCGAGGCCCGAAGGCGCCGGAGTCGAACCTGCTGTCGTCCTTGTACGGGGACTCCGTCTTCGCCGTATCCACCGCGCGCAGCCGCGGGATGAGCCCGTCGGGGAGCGAACCCTGACGGGAGAGCTGCGTCGCATCGGCGTTCAGCGGCGAGAGCACGCTGCGTCGCGGGTCGAAGCTCCAGCGGGCGTCATGGGTGACCTCGCTCGCGGTGAACTCCAGCTTGATGATCCAGCCGGATTCCTCCTTCCAGCTCGCCCAGCGCTCGGCTTCGGCCGCGACGTCCGAGAGCTTCGCACGGATCGCGGCACCGAATGTCGGCTGCGCATCGGGCTCGACCTCGCTGCCGATGAGGACCGGGACGGCGAGCGCCTGACCGACGACGTGCTCGCGTTCGGCGAGCACGGGGCCCTCGAAGCGCTCGACCAGTTCGACTCCGACCCCGAGCAGCTCGGCCGTCTCGGCGGCCGAGAGACCGGAACGGATGTGCGCCTGGATCTCGCGCGGGCTGACGGTGACGCGCGGCTTCTCATCGTCGTCGCGACGGCGGGCCCGGCGGATCTCGCGGTGCAGCACATCGTCGATGGCGAGCGCGAACCGCTCGCCGGAACCGGTGGCGAGGATCAGCAGGTCGTCTTCCGTGCCGACGATCGTGACGTTTTCCATGCGAATGCCCCTCTGATGGCTGTCCGTTCATGGTGCCACGCAAGGTCGGGCGGGAACGGGAATACACCGGGCGCGCCGTCAGTTTGATCAGTGACGCGAAGCGGCATTTGCCAAACGTGCCGTCATCGTGCAAACTATGGCCGCCGCTTACCCGACGGCGCACCGCCCACTAGCACCATGAAAGTGGAGATCTACCGCATGGCAACCGATTACGACGCCCCCCGAAAGAGCGAAGACGACTCCGAGTCGATCGAAGCCCTGAAGGAGCGTGTGCCGGACAAGCTGTCCGGCGCGACCGGGGATGAGGACTCGGACAACCCGTCCAGCTTCGACCTCCCTGGTGCAGACCTCTCGGACCTCGAGCTCGACGTCGTCGTGCTGCCCGCACAGCAGGACGAGTTCACCTGCATGAGCTGCTTCCTCGTGAAGCACCGCTCGCAGCTGGACCACGAAGGTTCAGACGGTCCCATCTGCAAGGAGTGCGCTGCCTGACCGCAGCCGCGCTGACGTTCATGCGCCCCGGCCCCTCGGGCCAGGGCGCATCGTCGTCTCAGCGGGCGTCGGCCTCGGCCTCGCGGATCGCAGCTGCCAGCCGGTCGGGCGTCCGCGTGGAGATCGTCCAACTGGGCACAGGATCGTCAGGGTCGGTGTTCTCCACGACCACCACGCCGTCGATGCCGCCGCGGAGCAGGTGCCAGCCGCGGGCCGGAAGACCGGTGCCGCGCGCCGTGCGTGCTTCCTCACCGGTGTGCTCCGTCACATCGCCGAGCCAACGCGCATCGATCTTCGCGCGGCCCGCGTGCAGGGTGGTCCCCTCGATGCGGATGGCCGGAGAGCCCGCGATGAGTGCCACGATCAGCGCGAGCGCCGCAGCGACGCCGATGAGCAGCGCGAGCAGAGAGCCGAGCGGCGTGAACGTCAGCATCACCATGGGCGCTGCGACGGCGGCCGTGACGAGCATCCACAGGCTCGGCGACAGCCGCTCTCGATAGCGGCTACGGGATTCGGCGGTGGGGTTCTGCATTAGCCTCGTGGGGTGAGCGATTGCATTGATCTCCCCATTATCGCGTCTGTCCTGCCCGCATACGCGCACCCCGGCGACGCCGGTGCGGATCTCGTCGCGGCCGAGGCCGTGCGCCTCGAGCCGGGGGAGCGGGCGCTGGTGCCCACCGGCGTGCGGATCGCGCTCCCGGACGGCTATGCCGCGTTCGTCGTCCCGCGCAGCGGCCTCGCAGCCAAGCACGGCATCACGATCGTGAACGCGCCAGGCACGGTGGATGCCGGCTATCGCGGCGAGATCAAGGTGAGTCTGCTCAACACCGACAGCTCGAGCGCGTACGATGTGGCGGTCGGGGACCGGATCGCGCAGCTGATCATCATGCCGGTCACCCGGGCGAGATTCATCCCGGTCGACGAACTCGACGACAGCGTGCGCGGCGCTTCGGGCTTCGGCTCGACGGGGTACCAGGCGCAGAGCGCCGACCAGGTAGGAACCACGAGATGACTGAAGAAGAGACCACCCAGCCGACCTCCAAGTCCGCTCCGGCGAACCGTGCGAGCGAAGGTCCGTTCGACGAGTCCGAGGCCAACCCGGTCCGGCCGTACATCGACCTCGGCGGGATCAAGATCCTGCCCCGCGAGGGGTTGAACCTGCGCCTCGAGGTCGAAGAGCAGTCCAAGCGCATCGTCGCGGTCGGTCTCGACTACGCCGATTCGTCGCTGCAGGTGCAGCCGTTCGCGGCACCCCGCACGCTCGGCCTCTGGCACGAGACCCGGATGCAGCTCGTCGACCAGGTCCGTCAGCAGGGCGGGCGCGTCGAGGAGCGCGAGGGTCCGCTCGGCAAGGAGCTCCTCGCCGAGGTCCCCGGCCCCGCCTCCGAGGGATCGAACCTGCACCTGGCGCGCTTCGTCGGTGTGGACGGCCCCCGCTGGTTCCTGCGCGGCGTCATCGGCGGCGCTGCCGCGTCGGACCCCGAGGCGGCAGCCAAGGTCGAGGACCTCTTCCGCTCGATCGTCGTGGTCCGTGGCGGCTCTCCGATGCCGCCGCGTGATCTGATCCCGCTGAAGATGCCCGCGACTCCGGGCTCGGCGTGACCTCCGACGATCGGACGCCCCCGCCGGCATCCGCATCCGACATCATCGGAGCGGCCCTGGGCGGTGCGGCACGCAAGGCGGGGCTCGACCCTGCCGAGGACGCCAGCACTCAGAAGGTCGTCTGGTCCGCCATGGGCGGGTGGCGCGGCATCCTGGAATCCGTTCTGCCGAGCCTCGCCTTCGTCACGCTCTTCACGATCAGTCCCGAACCGCTCATCCTCTCCCTCGGCGTCTCGGTCGGACTCGCCGCGGTGTTCACGATCGTGCGTCTGACCCAGAAGTCTCCGCCGTCCGCGGCTCTCGGCGGGCTCATCGCCGCTGCTGCGGCGGCCGCACTCGCACTGTTCACGGGCCGCGGCGCGGACAACTTCGTCCCCGGCCTCATCACCAACGCCGTGTACGGCACGGCGTTCCTCGTCTCCGCGCTGATCGGCTGGTCGCTGATCGGGATCGCCGCCGGGTTCCTCATGGGGGATTCCACGGGCTGGCGCTCCGACCGCCGCAAGCGCCGCGCGTTCCGCTGGCTCGCGATCGCCTGGGCGGCGCTCTTCTTCGCGCGCCTCGCCGTGCAGCTGCCGCTGTACCTGACCGATCAGGTCACGGCGCTCGGAACCCTCAAACTCGTGATGGGGCTGCCGCTGTTCGTGCCCCTCATCGCCGTCACGTGGCTGGTGGTCCGGGCGCTGTATCCCCGCGCGTCGACGGAGGAACCGGCATCGCAGCCGTGATAGATTTATCTTGACATCAAGATAAATTACGGTCTTCCGCCGCGGCCGGCTCAGGCGCACACTGTTAGGTGCACCTTGCTAGCCGCGGGCGGTCCGGGCGAGCAAGATGGAAGCGCCTGTCGCTCCCACAGATGAGAAGGAGACGGATTCGTGTCCACGGTGAACAGCTTCGGTGCCAAGAGCACCCTGACGGTCGGCAGCACCGACTACGAGATCTTCAGGATCGACACGGTTCCCGGCTTCGACAAGCTGCCGTTCAGCCTGAAGGTGCTCCTGGAGAACCTGCTCCGCACCGAGGACGGTGCGAACGTCACCAAGGAGCAGATCGAGGCGCTGGGATCCTGGGATGCTTCCGCCGAGCCCAACACGGAGATCCAGTTCTCCCCGGCCCGCGTGGTCATGCAGGACTTCACCGGTGTGCCCTGCATCGTCGACCTCGCCACCATGCGCGAGGCGGTCACCGCCCTCGGTGGCGACCCGAACAGGATCAACCCGCTCTCGCCCGCCGAGATGGTCATCGACCACTCCGTGATCGCCGACCTGTTCGGCACCGAGAACGCCCTCGAGCGCAACGTCGAGATCGAGTACGAGCGCAACGGCGAGCGCTACCAGTTCCTGCGCTGGGGCCAGACCGCGTTCAACGACTTCAAGGTCGTCCCGCCTGGCACCGGCATCGTCCACCAGGTCAACATCGAGCACCTGGCGAAGGTCATCTACGACCGCACCAACGGCGGCGTCCTGCAGGCCTACCCCGACACCTGTGTCGGCACCGACTCGCACACGACCATGGTCAACGGCCTGGGCGTGCTCGGCTGGGGCGTCGGCGGCATCGAGGCCGAGGCCGCGATGCTCGGCCAGCCCGTCTCCATGCTCATCCCGCGCGTGGTCGGCTTCAAGCTCACCGGCGAGATCCCCGCGGGGGTCACCGCCACCGACGTGGTCCTCACGATCACCGAAATGCTGCGCAAGCACGGCGTCGTCGGCAAGTTCGTCGAGTTCTACGGCGCGGGCGTGGCATCCGTGCCGCTCGCGAACCGCGCCACGATCGGCAACATGTCGCCGGAGTTCGGTTCGACCGCCGCGATCTTCCCGATCGACGACGTCACGACCGACTACCTGCGTCTGACCGGCCGCGACGAGCAGGCTATCGCCCTCGTCGAGGAGTATGCGAAGCTGCAAGGTCTGTGGCACGACGCGGACAACGAGCCCGTCTTCAGCGAGTACATGGAGCTGGATCTGGGCACCGTGGTGCCCTCGATCGCCGGCCCCAAGCGCCCGCAGGACCGCATCCTCCTCTCCGAGGCGAAGACGCAGTTCGAGCGGGACATCGTCAACTACGCCGAGCCGTCGACCTCGGACGACATCGTCGACCTCGAGTTGATGCTCTCGTTCCCGGCATCCGACCCAGGTGCAGCGCCCGGCGACGAGGAACACGACCCCCACCCCGTTCACATCTCCAGTGGCGTGGAGGGCACCTCCAAGCCGGTTCCGGTGACCACCCCTGACGGCGAGAGCTACATCCTCGACCACGGCGCGGTGACCCTGGCGGCCATCACCTCGTGCACGAACACGTCCAACCCGTCGGTCATGATCGCCGCCGGCCTCCTGGCGCGCAAGGCGCGCGAGAAGGGCCTGAAGCAGAAGCCGTGGGTCAAGACCACGCTCGGCCCCGGTTCGAAGGTCGTCACGGACTACTACGAGAAGTCCGGCCTCGACAAGGATCTCGAGGGCCTCGGCTTCTACACGGTCGGCTACGGCTGCACGATCTGCATCGGCAACTCCGGTCCGCTGATCGAAGAGGTCTCGACGGCGGTCAACGAGCACGACCTCGCCGTCACGGCAGTCCTCTCCGGAAACCGCAACTTCGAGGGACGCATCAGCCCCGACGTGAAGATGAACTACCTCGCATCGCCGCCGCTCGTGGTCGCGTACGCGTTGGCCGGTTCCATGCACTTCGACTTCGAGGCGGATGCCCTGGGCACCGACACCGACGGCAACGACGTGTTCCTCAAGGACATCTGGCCCGCTCCGGCCGAGATCCAGGACATCATCGACTCGTCGATCTCGCGCGAGCAGTTCATCAACCAGTACGCCACCGTGTTCGACGGCGACGAGCGCTGGAAGAACCTGCCCACGCCGACGGGCCCGGTCTTCGAATGGGACCAGGACTCGACGTACGTCCGCAAGGCGCCGTACTTCGACGGCATGTCGATGGACCTCACCCCGGTCACCGACATCACCGGCGCGCGCGTCATGGCGACGCTCGGCGACTCGGTCACGACCGACCACATCAGCCCTGCCGGAAACATCAAGATCGGCACGCCCGCGGCGAAGTACCTCGAGGAGCACGGCGTGCGCCAGAAGGACTTCAACTCGTTCGGCTCGCGCCGAGGCAACCACGAGGTGATGATCCGCGGCACGTTCGCGAATATCCGTCTGAAGAACCAGCTCGTCCGTGCCGTCAACGACGGCGTCGAGGTCGAGGGCGGGTTCACCCGCGACTTCACGAAGCCGGATGGTCCGCAGTCGTACATCTTCGACGCCTGCCAGAACTACCAGGCGGAGGGCATTCCGCTGGTCGTCTTCGGCGGCAAGGAGTACGGCTCCGGCTCGTCGCGCGACTGGGCGGCCAAGGGCACGAGCCTGCTGGGCGTCAAGGCGGTCATCACCGAGAGCTTCGAGCGCATCCACCGCTCGAACCTGATCGGCATGGGCGTCGTCCCGCTGCAGTTCCCCGCCGGCGAGAGCTGGGAGTCGCTGGGACTCGACGGCACCGAGATCGTCTCGATCACCGGTCTCGAGGAGCTCAACAACGGAACCACGCCCAAGACCGTCCGCGTGACGGCCGAGCCGAGCCAGCACTCGCCCGAGGGCAAGCAGACGGTCGAGTTCGACGCCGTCGTCCGCATCGACACACCCGGTGAGGCCGACTACTACCGCAACGGCGGCATCCTGCAGTACGTGCTGCGTTCGCTGGTCTGACACCGCAGGAGGGGTTCGGATGCTCGGGCATCCGGGCCCCTTCCGCGTTTCCCGCTCGGGGTATTCCCGGCTGCCGGCGGTAGCATCGAGAGGTCGTCCTCCATCCCGTGAAGGCGATCGGTGAAGACGTTCAGGAGGTGCTGATGCCCATTCTTCCCGGCATCACCGGACCGCGCGATCTCGACCGGCTGAGCACGTCTCAGCTCACGACGCTCGCCGGCGAGATACGGACGTTCCTCGTCGAGAACGTCTCGCGCACGGGTGGGCATCTGGGCCCCAACCTCGGCGTCGTCGAACTGACGATCGCGTTGCATCGGGTCTTCGAATCGCCCGACGACCCGATCATCTTCGACACCGGGCATCAGTCGTATGTGCACAAGCTCCTGACCGGCCGCCAGGACTTCTCCGCCCTGCGCGTGCGCGGTGGACTCGCCGGCTACCCCCAGCGCAGCGAGAGCCCGCACGACGTCGTCGAGTCCTCGCACGCGTCCAGTTCGCTCAGCTGGGCCGACGGCGTCTCCCGTGCGCTCTCGGCCACCGGCCGCGACGACCGCCACGTGGTCGCCGTCGTCGGCGACGGCGCGCTGACGGGCGGCATGACGTGGGAGGCGCTCAACAACATCACCGACGACAACGACCGCAACCTCGTCATCGTCGTCAACGACAACGGCCGCTCCTACGCGCCGACGATCGGCGGCATGTCCCGGTACCTGAATCGCGTGCGCACGGCCGCGGCCTACAAGGACCTGCACCACCGCTCGGACCGGCTGTTCCGTGCGTTCGGACCGGTGGGACGTGCTGTCTTCCGCGGCGTCCGCGGCGGAACGCACGGGTTCCTCTCGCGCTTCACGAACAACGAGGCGCTCTACTCCAACCTCGACATCAAGTACCTCGGACCCGTCGACGGGCACGACATCCGGGCGCTCATCGAGACGCTCGAACTGGCGAAGTCCTACGGGGCGCCCGTGATCGTGCACGCCATCACCGAGAAGGGCCGCGGCTATCAGCCGGCGCTCGACGACGAGGCCGATCAGTTCCATGCCGTCAACCGGATCGATCCGGCCACGGGCGAGTCCCTCGGCTCGAGCAGCACGGGATGGACCGATGTGTTCTCCGACGCGCTCGTCCGCGTCGGGGAGCGAGACCCCCGCGTGATCGCCATGACCGCCGCCATGCTGCGTCCGACCGGACTCGCACCGTTCGCCGAGCGGTTCCCCGATCGCGTGTACGACGTCGGCATCGCCGAGCAGCACGCGGTCGCCTCGGCCGCCGGTCTCGCGTTCGGCGGCCTGCATCCCGTCGTCGCGCTGTACGCCACGTTCATGGGGCGCGCGTTCGACCAGGTGCTCATGGACGTCGCCCTGCACAAGGCAGGGGTCACCTTCGTCCTCGACCGCGCCGGGGTCACCGGTCCAGACGGTCCGAGCCATCACGGCATGTGGGACCTCGCGATGCTGCAGATCGTTCCGAGCATCCGGATCGCCGCGCCGCGCGACGGGGTGCGCCTCGCCGAGGCTCTGGACGAGGCCGTCGCCGTGGATGACGCACCCACCGTGATCCGATTCCCCAAGGGTACGGTCGCCGACGACATCGATGCGATCGAGCGGCTGGACGACGGCGTGGACGTGCTCTCGCGCGGTGAGAGCGAGGACGTCCTCATCGTGGGCATCGGTCCGTTCGCGGCCCTCGCGATGGACGTCGCGGCGCGGTTGCGTGCACAGGGCATCGGTGCGACGGTGGTGGACCCGCGCTGGGCGATCCCCGTGCAGCCCTCGATCGTCGAGCTCGCAGCGCGGCACCGCCTCGTGATCACCCTCGAGGACGGCATCCGCGTCGGAGGCATCGGCACCCGCGTACGCCAGGTGCTGCGCGAGGCGGGCATCGACACCGCCGTCGACGAGCTGGGTCTTCCCGACGAGTTCATCGATCACGCCTCGCGCGATCAGATCCTGGCGGATGCCGGGCTCACCGCGCCGAAGATCGCGCAGGACGTCGTCGCCCAGGTGCTCGGTACCCGCATCCCGGTCGCTCGCAACGCGGGGGAGACCGGCGCGATCGATCTGCCTCTGCACGAGCGCCGCTGAGGCCGATCGCGCCGCTCAGTTCAGGGCGTGCAAGGCCGCCACGGCCTCGTGGTGACGGTCGCCGGCGCGCATCGCCTGCGAGAGCAGATGCCCGTCGGTCAGCGCGTCTCCGGTGATCATGACGGAGAGCACCTCGACGCCGCACGCGTGCAGGGTCTTCTCGGCGCACTCCTGGAGCACGCGGATGCCCAGCTCGGAGTTGTGCGGCAGCTCGTCGCCCTCGAGCGTGCGGATGACGTCGCGCAGCGCCGCACCGACGATGTTTGAAGCGCCCTGGCTTTGTTGGAGACTCCTGACTTTGGAAACGAGGATGGGGTCATGGTGTCGAATGAGGGATCTGGGAAGCCGACCATGCGTCGGTATTCGCCGGAGGAGAAGGCCGCAGC
>NZ_JAGTTM010000004.1:0-167320 GCF_020682665.1 Microbacterium tenebrionis
CCTCACTCTCGTTGCCGACAACGGAAACGAGGTGAATACCGACACCGTCCTCGAGCTCAGCGCCTAACCGACACCAACAACAGAAGGATCACCGACCGCTACACCACTTCCTGGGGCTTGACCTCGGCGCGAGAGCCGGCTGTGTTCGCGATGCTGTTCGATCGCCACGCGAGGTCTGTGTACCGGTATGTAGCGCAGCGGCTGGGTGACCACGTCGCGGATGACGTGATGTCGGAAACCTTTTTGGTTGCGTTTGAGCGGCGGTCGGCCTACGACGTTTCCGTCAGCGATGCTCGGCCATGGCTACTGGGTATTGCGACTCGGTTGATGCGCAAGCACGATCGAGTCGAAGCGGTGGCATGGAAGGGCTTGTCTGCGGACATGGCGGCGCAGATCGTGCCGGACTTCATCGAGCAGGCGGGGTCCCGCATCGATGCTGAACGTCTGAGTCGGCGCCTAGGCAAGGCGTTGCGCCGGCTTTCAGACGGGGATCGCGACACGCTGCTGCTCTATGCATGGGGCGATCTCGACTATGCGTCGATCGCCGCGGCGATGCAGGTTCCGGTGGGAACGGTGCGCTCACGACTCAACCGCGCGCGGCGCCAGTTACGCCGCGCCGCGGGCATCACAACCCTCGAACAGGAGACGGATCATGGACGAGTTGACACTGCTCCGCAGCACTCGTGACGACAGCCGCGAACCAACCCCGAAGGCGCTGGCCGCAGGGCGGGCAGCGCTGCTGAACCACGTGGCGCAGGAGGCGGGGAACGTCACTACGGCGCGCCCTGCCGCGAGGAAGCGACGGTTGCTCCCGGCGCTGTCGTGGGCAACGGCAGGAGTTGCAGCGGTGCTGACCGGCGCTCTTGTCGTGGGGAACGTGACTCTGGACGCGACGAGCGCCTACGCGAGTGAAGTTCTGCGAACTGCCGCGACACAAACCATCCAGTACGCCGACCTCGTTCCGGGGTCCGGGGAGTATCTCCGTGCACGCACCCATGCGCGCTGGCAGGCATGCGAGATGGTGGGCGACGGCTCGCAACAGGACAAGTGCGAACCGAACGACCAGATCCTCGACGTATATATGCCTGCTGACCCTGCGGCTGAGTGGGTGCTCTACCGCGACTGGGGCAACATGCAGGGTGTGCTGACGGGTGAGTCAATCGAGACAACGCGGGCGGTTGGCGGGTATTTTTACGATCCGGTGTACTCGTGGGTGAACGTGGACTACGCCGAGATCCCGACCGACGGCGCCGCCGCCTACGAGTGGATCGACGGCCAATACAACGGAGGATCTGCATCGCGCGACGAAGACAACTTCGTACGGATCGCGGACATCCTTCGCTCCGGCCTCGTGCCCGCGGCGCCCCGAGCAGCCCTGCTCGATGCCCTCTCGCGCATCCCTGGCGTGACCGCGACCGACGACGTCGCAAATCTCGATGGCGTGACCGGCGTCGCGATCGGCCGGAACGAACCGTTCCGGGCAGGTGAGCGGCAGGAGATCATCATCGACCCGAACACGGGTCTCGTGATCGGAGAGCGCGCTCTGGCAGGTGCGACTCTCTTCGGGTGGACGCTCAATCAGGAAGTGTCGCTGACCGCGATCGAGAGCACGATCGTGGACGCCGCACCATGATCCGCTCAGCGCAGGGAATCGATCCAGCTGCTATCGGGCTTCCGCTCACGTTCTCCATCCCCGTTCCGATTCCGCCTCCACCGAACGGCAAGTAGGGCCTCTGGGGCCACGGCGCTGAGATCGCCGTGGCCCGGATGTCGTTGGCGATCGAATCATGCCAGTGCTCGGTTCGGTGACGACTGGTAAAGCGTGCCGTCGCGGAGCATGGCGTAGAGGACGTCAGACCTGCGACGGGCGAGAGCGAGTAATGCCTGGTTGTGGCGCTTGCCCTGAGCTGTCTTGCGGTCGTAGTAGGCGCGGGACTCGGGATCGCGGAGTGCGGCGAATGCCGAGAGGAACATCGCGTTCTTGAGGACCTTGTTTCCGCGGCGGGACGAGTACTCGCCGCGGATCGACGACCCGGATCGGCGGGTGACGGGGGCGAGACCGGCGTAAGCGGCGAGGTGGCCGGCGGTGGGGAAGTGTTTGCCGGATACTTCGGTAAGGAGTCTGGCTGCGGTCCTGACGCCGACTCCGGGCATGCTCGTCAGGACGGGCTGAAGAGGGTGCGCATCGACCAGCTTCTCGACCTCCGCCGCGACGTCGTCACGTTGACGGCGAAGCGTTATGAGCTGTGCGGCAAGGCGCGGGACCACGAGTGCGGCCGCGTTCGTGCCAGTGACCACGACGGTCTGCTCGCCCAACGCAACGACGATCTCGTGCGCCCAATCTCGGCCCTTGCGGGGTGCGAGTTTCAGCATTCGCGTCGAGATCCGCTTCTCCCCGGCCGAGCGTAACTCGGCCGGGGACGGCCAGCGTTGCAGGAGATCGAGAATCGCGGGGTGATCTAACCGTGGCCCGACCGCGCGTTCCAGCGCAGGATGGATCTGAGTGAGCAGTCCTCGGACGCGGTTGCCGACCTGGGTGATCTGGGCGGCGAGGTCGTCGTCGAACCCGCAGAGCATCGTGAGCTCGGCCACCTGCTCGTCGGTGACCTGGATCGACCGCAGAGTGTGCGGCATCGTCCGCGCGGTCTCCGCGATGATCGCGGCATCTCGCGCGTCGGTCTTGGCCTCGCCGGGGTGCAGGTCGGCGATGCGTCGCATCGCAAGCCCTGGAAGGTAGCCGACCAAGGCGCCCGCGGCTTGCGCGACGGCGACAGGTAGCGCGCCGATCGTTGCTGGCTGGTCCACGATGAGCAGCACGACGCCGTGTTTCTGAAGGTCGGCGAGCACGGCTCGGAGTCGTCGCTCGTCGTTCGGGAGCGCCCGATCGTAGAGCTTCGTCCCGGTCCGGTCGAGAGCGACTGCGTGGTGCTCGCCTTTGCCAACATCGAGCCCGACGAACACGTCGACCTGGTCGTAGTTCTCAATCTGTGTGACCACTGCTCCTCCGTTCGATTGGGAACGACAGCTGCGACGGTGCGTCTCGGCATCCACGTTACGAACGACCTCGAGCGTGCTCGGGCCTGGCCCCTATCAGCGATCACCCACCGCCAACCAGGCTCGGTGACAACACCCCCCGGATCATCGAGGACAGGGGGGACCAATCATGCCGAGCCCGGCAGGCTGCCACCGCCCAGCCTGCTCGCCGGACGGCTACGAAGAAAGTAACGGGGGGGGCAAGGTCTACCTCACGGCTTCCCGCTCCGACAATCAGCCGCCCCAGCGATCGGGCACGGCGCAGTGCTCGTCGTCGAACGGCTGCTACGGTGCCGAGCGGGTGTCCGAGACTAGGCGGATACTGACCATCGGGCCGGCATCGATCGGAGGTCGAGATGGGCACCATCACGTCGTATGAAACGGTGAACGGTCGTCGGTACCGCGTTCGCTATCGCAAGCCGGATCGCTCCGAGGCTCAGAAGCGCGGCTTCACGACGATGCGGGACGCGGAGCTGTACCTGTCGCTAGTGACGATGTCGAAGTCGAAGGGCGAGTACGTCGATCCGTCCACGTCCCGCGTTCCAGTTCTCTTGGTCGCGGACAGTTGGTTGCGCTCCAAGCGGCCGCCGATGTCGAAGCCGTCGTACTACACGACGCACGAGCGGGCGTGGAAGAACCACGTTGCTCCGGTCTGGGCTGAGCGGGAGATCTGGTCGATCCGGCGCTCGGAAGTCCAGGACTGGGTGTCCGACCTTGCCACGCAGCGATCTCGCACCGTCGTGCTGCGCGCTCTCGGCGTCCTCGCCGGCATCCTGGATGTCGCGATCGACGATCGCTGTCTCGCGAGCAACCCGGCCCGTCATATCCGCAGCCTTCCTCGGAAGGGGCCGGGCAAGCGCCGCGTGTATCTCACGCACGACCAGGTGGCGACGCTGGCGGCGTGCTCGGCGCATCCGACGCTCGTTCTCACGCTGGCGTACACCGGTCTGCGCTGGGGAGAGGCGACGGGGTTGCGGGTGCGCAGCGTCAACCGGCTGCGCCGGCGTTTCGTGATCGAGGAGAACGCGGTGATGATCGCGTACGAGATCCATGTCGGCACGCCCAAGACGCACGAGAAGCGCTCGGTGCCGTACCCCGAGCGTCTGGCTGCGATGATCGAGCAGGCGTGCGCCGGCAAGGGGCCCGAGGGCCTGCTGTTCGGCGACGGGGTCAACCACATGCGCAACTCGGGCGCGCAGGGCTGGTTCGCGAACGCGGTCCGTCGGGCGCAGGAGATCGACCCGTCGATCCCGCGGGTCACACCACACGACCTTCGGCACACCGCGGCTTCGCTGGCGATCAGCTCGGGCGCCAATGTGAAGGCCGTGCAGCGGATGCTCGGGCACGCGTCGGCGGCGATGACCCTGGACACGTACGCCGATCTCTTCGACGACGATCTGGATGCGGTCGCATTGCGGCTCAACGCCGCGATGCCGCTGATCGCGCTGCCGACGGGACCGCAGAAACGCTACGCCCGACCGACGTGAGTGCCGAGAGCAGATTGCTCAGTTCTGCGACGGCCCACGCGACGGGCGTGATGCCCGTTTTCGGCGTCTGAAAACGCTCGATGAAGCCCCCTGTCGGGCCTCGTCTGCGACCCCTTTTCGGCCTCATAGGAGATTCAAATGCGGCCAAAATGCGGCCAAGAATAGCGTTTCTGTGGTCTGACCTCAGAAGAAATCCCTGGTCAGAGCGAAAAAGAGGCGGTGCCCCTGGAGGGACTCGAACCCCCAACCGTTTGCTTAGGACGCAACTGCTCTTCCATTGAGCTACAGAGGCTGGCCCGACAAGTCTAGCCAGTCGTCGACAGGGCTCGACAATCCGGGTGGTGCGTCCGCGGGTGAGTCGTGGCCCTACGATGAACGAATGACCCCGATCGACGCCCTCGCCGTCGTCGGCGAGGTGCTCTCGTGGGTCGGGCTGGGGATCGGCATCCCGCTCCTGGTCATCGCGGGGATGGTCGCGCTCGCCGAGGGACGATGGGAGCGGATCGACATCGCCGTGATCGAACGCGACGGCGTTCCGATCGCGCGCTGGTTCGCCGCCGGTGACTTCCACGAGCGCCCGCTGACGTCGCGCGAGCGGATCGCGGACGACTGGCATCAGGGTTTCGTGAGCTCGAGGGATCCGCGCAATGCTCGCCTGCATCCGCCCTCGGCGCGCCGGATGCTGTTCGCGCTGGGCGCCGTGTTCACCGGAATCGGCGTCATCGGGTTCGTCGTGTCGACGATCCCCGCGTTCGTCTGACCCGAAGCGACGCGGTCAGCGTTCGCCGCGGCTGAGGCGCGACGGCCACCAGATCGCTCGGCCGATGTCGTACGTCAGCGCAGGCACGAGCAGCGAGCGCACCACGAACGTGTCCAGCAGCACGCCGAACGCGACGATGAACGCCAGCTGCACGAGGAACAGGATCGGGATGACCGAGAGGGCCGCGAACGTCGCCGCGAGCACGAGCCCTGCCGAGGTGATCACACCTCCCGTGACGGTCAGCCCCCGCAGCACGCCCTCGCGCGTTCCGTGCTTGAGCGACTCCTCGCGCACGCGAGTCATGAGGAAGATGTTGTAGTCGATCCCCAGTGCCACGAGGAAGACGAAGCCGTACAGAGGGACGGCCGGGTCGGCGCCCGGGAAGTCGAAGATGCCGTTGAAGACCAGGGCGGACACGCCCATCGCCGTGCCGAAGGACAGCACGGTCGTCAGCACCAGCAGCACGGGCGCGAGCACGGAGCGCAGCAGCAGCATGAGGATGACGAGGATCACCCCCAGGATCAGCGGGATGATCAGGTTGCGGTCGTGGATCGACGCATCGTTCGTGTCGACCTGGGTCGCTGTGACTCCGCCGACGAGAGCGTCGGCGCCATCGAAGTCCTGACGCAGATCGCGTACCGTCTGGGCGGCAGCATCCGAGTCGGCCGCATCGGTCAGCGTGCCCTGCAGCAGCACATCCCCGTCAACGACCGTCGGCTCGGGCGCCGGCGTGCCCGGCGGGCCGAAGGCCGAGATGCCCTCGGACGTCACATCCGCCGTTCCGCTGGGCGAATCCGACGACGTGACCGTCACGCCGTCGATCCCGGGACTCGCGAGGAGCACGTCCGCCGCATCCTGCAGCGATTCCTCGGCGACCATCACGTAAACGGGACTGCCCGAACCGCCGGGGAAGTGCTCGCCGAGCGCCACCTGGCCGTCTCGGGCCTGCGAAGCGCCCAGCACGAGGTCGGACTGCGGCACCCCCGACGCGTTCAACTGCGTGACCCCGGCAGCCCCGGCGAGGAGCACGAGCGACGTGACGATCCAGATCAGGCGCGGGCGGCGCCGGATCACCCGGGCGAGTCGCGCCCAGGCCCCGGTGCCCGAGGCCCCGTGCTCGGTATCGACCCGATCAGGCTCGAATGCCGGACGCCGCGGCCAGAACGCGGCCCGACCGAACACGAACAGCAGGGCAGGCAGAAGCGTGAGCGCGGACAGCATCGCGAAGACGATCCCGATGGATGCGACAGGGCCGAGCGTGCTGTTCGATTTCAGATCGCTGAGCAGCAGGCACAGCAACCCTGCGATGACCGTTCCGCCGGACGCCGCGATCGGTTCGAGGGAACCCCGCCACGCGGCGGCGATCGCCGCGCCCTTGTCCTCGGTGTGTCGCAGCTCTTCCCGGAACCGCGCGACGAGCAGCAGCGAATAGTCCGTGGCGGCGCCGATCACGAGGATGAAAAGGATTCCCTGCGTCTGACCGCTCAGCAGTAGGATCTCCCACTTGGCCAGCCACCACACCACCAGCAGGGCGACGCACAGGGCGAACAGGCTCGTGGACAGCACGACCACCGGCAGCAGCAGCGACCGGTAGACCAGGACGAGGATCAGGAGGACGGCGGCGAGTGCGACGCCCAGGAGCAGCCCGTCGATCCCGGCGAAGCCGGCGACGAGGTCGGCGGAGAAACCGGCGGGACCCGTGACATAGACGCTGACACCTGCTGGCGCGGCGTCCGCAAGCACCCCGGCGAGGGCTTCGACCGTGTCGCCCAGGTCGGCGTCGGCGGAGACGGGGATGAAAGCCTGCACAGCCATGCCGTCATCCGAGCGGATGCCGGGGGAGACCTCGTCGGCGATGCCCTCGAGGTCGGGCGCATCCGCGATCGCGTCGTCGATCGCGGCGAGCTGGTCGTCGTCGAGAGCATCGTCGCTGACGAACACGACCACGGCGGGCACGGCGTCGGAGTCGGTGAACTCTCCGAGGCGCTGCTGCACCTGCGTGGCGTCGGCCGAGGACGGCAGGTAGCTCGTCTGATCGTTCGATGAGACCTCGTCGACCTTGCCGAACAGCGGGCCGCCCATGCCGGCAGCGACCAACCAGCCGACGATCAGGAGGGCGGGAAGGAGCACGCGCACCCAGGAGCGTCGCCGCACACGCGTGCGGGCGGTGGATCGGGTGTCCTGTGACATGGCTCGCCCTCGTTTCGTTAGCCTGGCGAGAGATAAGCCTATCTCTGATCCGGTGGGCGTCGCGGACACGACAAGAGGTCGCCCCCTGCGGTGAGCCAGCGGCGACCTCTGAGGACGTGCCGGTCAGTGGGCGGCGCGGTACGCGTCGATGACGGCGGCCGGAATGCGTCCGCGCTCGGAGACCTTGTGGCCGTTGTCGTTCGCCCACTCGCGGATCGCCGCCGTCTCGGGCGATCCGGTCGACCGCTTCCTCGTCGACCCGGTACGAGTGGAGGATGCCGATGCGCGGCGTGCGCCGGCGATGTACGGTTCGAGCGCCTCGCGGAAAGCGTCGGCATTCTCTGTCGTCAGGTCGATCTCATAAGCGGTGCTGTTGAGCGAGAAATGCACGGTCTCGCCTTCTCCGACTCCGAGAACGGTTCCGTCGATATCGTCTACGAGCTGGTGCACAATGCGTCGGGCCATTCCGCCAGCATACGCACTGGAAATGGCGCAGACAATGTCGGTTGCGGTATTGCGGAATACGGAACGATCGGAATCAGGGGAGAATTCCGGCACGCCGCGCTCTCGCAACCGCGGCGTGGCGCGTCGAGGCATCCAACTTCGACATCGCCGTTCCCAGATACGCCTTCACCGTGCCTTCGCGAAGCCCCAACCGGGCCGCGACCTCCGCATTCGTCGACCCGAGAGCGGCGCACGCGAGCACGTCCTTCTCACGGGGGGAGAGACGCACGGTCGGGATCGGCGCGGTGATCGGCGCCGCAGCCGTGGCGTCGTCGCTCGCGAGGGCGAGGAGACGGTTCTCCAGACGCGCCAGCCGTTCGCGAAGCTGCGCGTCGTCGACATCGGCGGAGATGCTGCGCAGCTCGGCGAAGCTCTCACGAAGCTCCTCCCGATCCGCGGGCGTGAACGTCGACGCAGCGGCAGGCAGCGCCCGCACACGTCGATCGACCTCGTCGCGGATGCGCAACTCGGCCGCCATCTGGTTCGCGACGGTCATCGCCGGTGCCGTCGTGACGCCCCCGACCAGGGTGTCCCGCCATGCACCCGCGTACAGCACTCCCCGGGCGCGGCCGTCGACCACGATCGGGATCGCCAGCAGTGTGCGCAGGCCTTCGCCGAGGATGTAGCCGTCATAGTCGTGGGTGAACTGCTGGGATGCCCCGTAGTCACTGGTCATCCGCGGGCGCAGCTCGAGCATCGCGCGCCCGCCGAGCCCGAGCTGGGGGCGCACGCGGAGTCCTTCGATGCTGTGAGTGCGAGTGCCCACGATGCTGCTCACGGTCACCCCGCCGTCTTCGAACAGCCCGCCGAAGGCTACGGGGAACCGGGTGCGCTGAGCCAGCTCGCGCACGGCCTGTGCGACGAGATCAGCGTCCGGATCAAGCGCGATCGTGGGCTCCTCGGGGTACCGACTTTCGGGGGTGACAGCCTCGTCGCCCCTGTCGTAGCGTCGACCCTACCACTCGCGGGCCCACTGCCGCGCGACGATCCGCATGAGGCAAGGAGGCCGCATGACCGACCGTATCCCGGAGGAATCGGCGGGGGGAATCGACTACATCGCCGTCGAAGAATCCCCTCGCTTCCAAACGCTGAAGAGAACGCAGCGCTCGTTCATCTTTCCGCTCGCCGCGCTGTTCCTGATCTGGTATTTCGTGTACGTCCTGCTCGGCGCTTACGCGACGGAATTCATGGGCCAGCGGGTATGGGGACATATCACCATCGGGCTGCTGCTCGGATTGGGTCAATTCGTGACGACATTCGCCATCACGATGGCCTACGTCGCCTTCGCGAATCGAAAGCTCGACCCCAAAGCGCAGGAGATCCGTGAAGAACTCGAGAATGCGCAGGCCCGAGCATGAACGTGGTCCATCTCGCAGCCGCACCCGCCGGTGAGAACAATCCTGTTCTGAACATCTCGATCTTCGCCGCGTTCGTCGCGGTGACGCTCTTCATCGTCATCCGCGCCAGCCGCAACAACAAGACCGCTGCGGATTACTACGCGGCGGGGCGATCGTTCACCGGCCCGCAGAACGGGTTCGCGATCGCCGGCGACTATCTTTCGGCCGCATCGTTCCTCGGCATCTGCGGTGCCATCGCCGTAAACGGCTACGACGGCTTCCTGTACTCGATCGGATTCCTCGTCGCCTGGCTGGTTGCCCTGCTGCTGGTCGCCGAGCTGATGAGGAACACCGGCAAGTTCACGATGGCCGATGTGCTCTCGTTCCGCCTCAAGCAGCGTCCGGTCCGGATGGCGGCAGCCATCACCACGCTGGCCGTGTGCTTCTTCTATCTGCTCGCGCAGATGGCCGGCGCCGGCGGCCTCGTCTCGCTCCTCATGGGCATCGACGGCCGTGTCGGACAGTCCGTGGTCATCGCGGTCGTCGGCGTCCTCATGATCGTCTACGTCCTGATCGGCGGGATGAAGGGCACGACCTGGGTGCAGATCGTGAAGGCCTTCCTGCTCATCGGCGGCGCGCTCGTCATGACGATCTGGGTGCTCGCGATCAACGGCTTCAACCTCAACACCCTCCTCGAATCGGCGGTCGAGGCCTCTCCGCAGGGCGACGCGATCCTCGCGCCGGGGCTGCAGTACGGCGCCAACCCGCTCGACTTCGTCTCGCTGGGCCTGGCCCTCGTCCTCGGCACCGCCGGACTGCCGCACGTGCTGATGCGCTTCTACACGGTGCCGACGGCCAAGGAGGCCCGGCGCTCGGTGGTGTGGGCGATCTGGCTCATCGGCGGGTTCTACCTGCTCACCCTGGTGCTCGGCTACGGAGCAGGCGCTCTCGTCGGGCCCGAGGTGATCCAGGCGGCCCCCGGCGGTGTGAACTCCGCGGCACCGCTGCTCGCGCAGTACCTCGGCGGTCCGCTGCTGCTCGGCTTCATCTCGGCTGTTGCGTTCGCGACGATCCTCGCGGTCGTCGCCGGTCTCACGATCACGGCTGCGGCGTCGTTCGCGCACGACATCTACGCGAACGTGATCCAGAAGGGCCGGAAGAAGGCCGACGGCACGCCCGTCGACGCCGACCCGAACGCCGAGGTGAAGGTGGCCCGGCGCACCGTGGTCGTCATTGGCATCCTCGCGATCGTCGGCGGCATCGGGGCGCAGGGGCAGAACATCGCCTTCCTCGTCGCCCTGGCCTTCGCGGTCGCGGCATCCGCCAATCTGCCGACGATCCTGTACTCGCTGTTCTGGCGCCGCTTCAACACCCGCGGAGCCGTGTGGGCCATGTACGGCGGACTCGGCTCGGCGATCATCCTCATCGTGCTCTCACCGGTGTTCTCGGGATCCGAGACCTCGATGATCCCGACGATCGACATCGCCGTCTGGCCGCTGAACAACCCGGGCATCGTCTCGATCCCGCTGGGGTTCATCCTCGGCTGGCTGGGCACGGTCACCAGCCGAGTGCCCGAATCCAGAGAGCTGGCAGCGGAGATGGAGGTGCGCTCGCTCACCGGCTTCGGCGCCGAGAAGGCGGTCGAGCACTGACCCATCGCTCTCACTGAACCGTCGCCTCCAAGGCGACGATGACGGGAACCCCCGGCGGCCCACACGCCGGGGGTTCCCGTCGTCTATCCGCGCTCCAGATCGATCAGGTAGCGCTTGCGCTCGGGGTGAGCGCCGTACTGACCGGCTGATCCGTCCGAACGCACCACCCGGTGCACCGGCACGATGATCGAGAACGGCGTGATCCGGCATGCCGTGCCGACGGCTCGCGCGGCGCCGGGGCTGCCGGCGAGCACGGCGACCTCGCCGTAGCTCATGGTCTGCCCCCACGGGATCGTGAGGATCGTCTGCAGCGCCGTGCGATGGAAACCGTCTGCGAGGCGCCAGTCGAATCGGAGGTGCTCGTCGAAGGCGACCGGAGCGCCGGCGAAGTAGTCGTCGAGCAGATGGGCGAGTTCATCAGCGGCACCCGGGTCGGGGACGGGCACGGCGCGGAGCCTGTTGGAGATGCCCTCGAGCAGCCAGGGCACCGACGGGTCGGCGGATTCGGAGAGGTCGAAGCCGACGACGCCCTCGTCGGAGAAGACGACCAGCGCATCGCCGAACGGAGTGGGGGCGAAGTCGTAGCGGAAAGTCATGGGCCCATTCTGAAGCGTTCCCCACTCCCGCGAAGGCGCTGATCCGTGAGTGGGGGAGAAACACCGAAACACCCTCCGATGTGGAAGAAAAGTGGATCAATCCGGTGAAACCCGCTCAGGATACAGGGTGCGCAGGGCGCCGGAGCCTAGTCTGTCCTATGTGTGGCGACGTGAAGACAAGGCCGCGGATGCCGCAGCAGCGGAAGCGGCGATGACGATCGGCGACCAGCAGGGCGACCCCTCCGCCGTGGTGATCGCACACGTCGCCGACGCCGAACGCACCAGGCTCCGCGCCGAGGCCGCCGACCTCGGCGGACGCTCGCCCCTGATCACCTTCCGGGACACCCCGGAGGGTGGCATCGACATCTCGAAGGCTCACCCCGGGAGCCTGCCGCAGTTCATCACCGGCAAGTCGACGCTGCTGTCCAACCTGTTCCGCGACGAGGTCGGGCTCCGCACGGCCCGGATGGCCGCCGAGCGCATCACGGCGAAGAACACCGAGCTGCGCATGGTTCGCGGGATCGACGCCGTGCACCTCGCCGTCGGCATCGCGAGCTGGCGGATCGGTGGCGCGGACTTCGCCGCACCCGTGCTGCTGCGTCCGCTGGCGATCCGGCGACACCACACCGACTACGAGCTCAAGCTGCAGGGCGCGTTCTTCGTGAACCCCGAACTGGTGCGCGTCGCGCGCGAGCACTTCGGCATCACCATCGACGCCGAGGCCCTGGCATCCCTCGCGTACGACGGCGGCATCTTCAAGCCGCAGCCCGTGATCGATCGCCTGCGCGCGGCGACCCAGTCGATCGACACCTTCACGGTGCTGCCGCGCCTCGTCGTGTCGACCTTCGCCGACATCGGCGCATCCATGTCGCGCGACGGGAACAGCCTCGACCACAGGGTGCTCAACGCGCTCGCCGGTCACGTCGCGGACCGCGAGCAGATAACCGAGTCGCGCCCGCAGCCGCACGTCACGGGCCCGGATGAGCGCGCGCCCGCCTCGGACACGCTGCTCCTGGATGCGGACGCCGAGCAGGAATCCGTGCTCGCACGGATCGCAGCCGGCCATTCGCTGGTCGTGTCGACCCTGCCGGGCACCGGCGGCACGCAGACCGTCATCAACGCGCTGGGCGAGCTCGTCCGCGCCGGCCGGCGCGTGCTCGTCGTCTCCGCTCGGCGGTCCACACTCGAGGGTGTCCGGCACCGGCTCAGCGGGATCGGCCTCGACAGCCTGGCTGTCTCGCCCGGCAGCATCCGCCGTGACCTCGTGCGCGCCATCGGACGCAACGAGAAGGCCACGGCGCCGAAGGTCAGCGAGGTCGACGATGCGCTCGTGCGCCTGCGCTCCGTGCTGCTCGACTACCGCAAGGCGCTCGGCGCGCCGATCGAGGGCCTGGATGCGACGATTCTGGACGCCACGCGTCACCTCACCCGACTCGCGTCGCTGCCGACCCCGCCGTCGACGACCGCGCGGCTGAGCTTCGACACGTTGCGCAGGCTCGCCGGCGATCGCAGCCGCGCGGCATCCGCGCTCATCCAGGCGGCGCGCCTGGGAGAGTTCCGGTTCGGCCCGGGGGATTCGCCCTGGTACGGCGTCAACTTCCGCAGCACGCAGGACGCCCGCTCCGCGCACGAACTCGCCGGACGCCTGCACGCCACGAGCGTTCCCGACCTGCTCGAGCGCGGCTACGCGCTGATCTCGCAGACGCGCATGCGCCCGTTCTCCACGATCGACGAGCTGGGGGAGTACCTCGGTCTGCTCGAGGGCATCCGCGACTCGCTCGATCGGTTCAGCCCGACGGTGTTCGAACGGCCACTGGGCGAACTCATCCAGGCCCACGGTTCGCGCCGGGACGCCCCGGCGATGTCCGGTGCCAACCGGCGGCGTCTTCGCCGACTCGCCAAGGAGTACGTCCGCCCCGGAGTCCACATCCCCGAGATGCACGAGGCGCTGCTGAGGATCCAGCAGCAGCGGACGCAGTGGCAGCGCTTCGTCGATGCCGGCGTCGCGCCCGAGGTTCCGCTGGGCCTCGCAGAGGTCTCCGCCTCATGGCACCGCGTCACCGACGAGCTGTCCGAACTGGATGCCGCGCTCGGACGCCGCGAGCCGCTCGCGACACTGTCGGTCGAACGACTCGTCCGCACTCTCGCCGGGCTCGCAGCCACCTCGGACGTGTTCGACAACATCGTCGAGCGCGCCACGATCCGTGACGAGCTCGCAACGCTCGGCCTCGAGCCGCTGCTCGCCGACCTGTCGGTGCGCCACGTCGCCGACGACCGCGTCGCCGACGAGCTCGAGTTCGCGTGGTGGCAGTCGCTCCTCGAGCGCGCGCTGCAGGACAACAGGGCGCTGCTCGGCGCGAACACCGCCGTCGTCGATCGCCTCGAGCGCGACTTCCGGCTGGTCGACGAGGCGCATGCGGCGATGGCTGGGCCCCTGCTCGCCTGGCAGCTGGCGAACCAGTGGCGCATCGCGATCGTCGACGAGCCGGACGAATCGCAGAACCTCCGCCGGGCGCTCACCCAGGGCAGCCCGACGACGGCCGAGATCATCTCGGCGGCGCCGACGCTCATGAACGTGCTGGCGCCGGCGTGGATCTCGTCGCCCTATCTCGTTCCCGAGATCCCGGACTCGGTGGAGTTCGACACCGTACTGCTCGTGGACGCCGCGGCGATCAACCTCGCCGAGGCTGCCCCGGCGATCCGCCGCGCCCGCCAGATCGTGGCGTTCGGAGACCCGGTCACGCAGCGTCCGACCCCGTTCGAGATGGCCGTGGATGCCGGTGACGAGTGGGAGCCCGAGGTTCCCTTCGACGAGACGTCCGCGTTCGAGCGTCTGGCCGAACTGCTGCCGGTGATGACGCTGACGCGCAGCTACCGCGCCGGCGGCGAGGATCTCGCCGAGCTCATCAACGACGCCTTCTACGGAGGGGAGATCGTCTCGCTGCCGTGGGCCGGTTCCTACCTCGGTCGCGGGAGCCTCACGGTCGACTACGTCGAGGGCGGCGTCGGTGCTCCCGATCCGGTCTCAGGTGCCGTCGAGAGCCCCGATGCCGAGGTCGCGCGCGTGGTGACGCTCGTCGTCGAGCATGCCGTGCACCGCCCGAACGAATCGCTCATGGTCATCACCGCCAGCGCCCGCCATGCGGAGCGCGTGCGCGCAGCGGTCACGACCGCGTTCGCCGGCCGGTCGGACGTCGCCGACTTCGTCGGCCGCGACACCGCCGAGCCCTTCGCCGTCCTCACCCTCGAGGAGTCGGTGGCAGAGAGCCGCGACCGCGTGATCTTCTCGCTCGGCTACGGCCTCACCAAGCACGGACGTGTGCTCAGCGACTTCGGCGACCTTTCCACCGCAGACGGTGAGCGGCTGCTGACGGTGGGGATGACGCGCGCTCGCCGCTCGATGGTGATCGTATCGTCGATCCGGCCGTCCTCGTTCGACGACGGGCGGCTCGAGTACGGCGCGGCCACTCTCATGTCGATTCTCGGCGGTCTCGCCGCGCGCTCCCGCGACTCGCGACTGGAAGACCTCGCCGACCCGCTGACACTGGCGCTGGCCAGGGAGCTGCGACGCCTGGGCGCATCCGTCGACGTCGACTACCGCGGCCTGCTGCCGCTGGTGGCGCAGCACGGCGGCAAGGCCGTCGTGATCGAATCCGACCCCGAGACGCTGGGCGACTCCCTGCGCGAGAGCCTGCGCCTGCGCCCGCACGTCCTGCGACGCCTGGGATGGCACTACGTCCGGGTGCACGCCTTCGACCTCTACAGCGACCCGGTCACCGCGGCATCCCGGATCGCGGCCGTCCTCGGGATCGCTGCCGACGCGGTCAGGGCGGAAACCGACACCCAGCCGATCGACCTCCCCGGCGATGCCTGATCGGGATGCCGCGACGGACGACGCAGAACGGGAGCGTCAGCGGATCATCCGGGTCCCCGGCAGCCGCCGAGCACGGCTGACGCCGGCTCCCGGGACGGATCCGGCTCCCGACGTGCCGCCGAAGTCGGCGCGCCCAGAGCAGCGAGGGGCGAAGGGCGCGAACGACGAGCAGCTCCTGCGCGACGTTCCGCCGCACTACTGACGCGCCGAGAAGAAAGGGCCCCCGCAACGCGGGAGCCCTTTCGACGTCAGGCTCGTGGTCAGAGACGTGGTGCTGTGCCGGCGGCGCCGTTGCGCAGGGCGTCGCGGATCTCGATGAGCAGCTCCTGCTCGGTGGGCAGGGTCTCCTCTTCGACGGCCGGGTTCTTGGCGGCCTGGCGCTCCTTGTACGTGTTCATCGGCAGGACGAACACGAAGTACACGACCAGCGCGACCGCGAAGAAGCTGATGATCGCGGTGATCAGGTCGCCGATGGGGAAGGTGACCTCCTGGCCGTAGAGACCGGTGATCGTCGGACCGACGACGCCGTCCTCGCTGGGAGCGTAGAACAACGCGACGAGCGGGTTGATGATGCTCCCGACGACCGCATTGACGATCGCCGTGAACGCACCGCCGATGACCACGGCGACAGCCAGGTCGATGACGTTGCCCTTGGTGATGAATTCTTTGAATCCCTGAATCATGGGAACCCCCCGTGATGTTCAGACCTCAGCTCGAGGCCGGTGCCGCCGCGGGTGCCGGTTTGGCGCTCGTCGACGTTTCCGACTTCGATGATGCCGATGAACTGGGCTTTCCGCCAGAGCCACTCCGAGAATCGGTCCGATAGAAGCCGGATCCGTTGAAGGTCACACCGATCGACCCGTACTGCTTGCGCAGTGCGCCGCCGCATTCGGGGCACACGGTCAGGGCGTCCTCGCTGAAGGACTGGACGGCGTCGAAGGCGTGGCCGCACGACGTGCAGGTGTAGGCGTAGGTGGGCATGTTCTGTCTCGGGATGGTCAGGGTCGCGCAGGCGACAGATGGAGGGTGCGAGTGGGCGTCACGACGCCGGTGACCGGCTGATCGTGCAGCTCCCGGGGGAGGGAGTCGAGGATCTCGGAGTCGTAGGTCACCGCGTAGACGGGCGGGCACCTCTCCATGGATCCGATGGTCTTGTCGAAGTAGCCGCGCCCCCACCCGAGGCGGGTTCCTTCCGCGTCCACGGCGGCGGCCGGGATGATCATGATGTCGACGTCGTTGACCGCGATCGGACCGAGCACTTCACCGGTGGGCTCCGGCAGGCCGAACAGGCCTTCGGCCACCTCGTCGGAGTCGTCGGCGACCGCCCAGTCGAGAAGGCCGTCCGCACGGGTGATCGGCAGCAGGACGCGGATGCCGCGCCGCACCGCTCCGGCGATGAACTCCCGGGTGTCGGGCTCGGTCGTGGTCGAGAGGAAGCACGAGATCGACTGCGCGTCGTGTGCGGTCATGAGCGCGTCCAGCTGCTCGGTGATGCCGGATGCCGCGGCCTCGCGCTGCTGGTCGGACAGCAGCTGCCGGCGCTCGCGCAGTTCGGCGCGCAGCGCGCGCTTGGCTTGTTCGACGTCAGGCGACATGCTGCGATTCTACGTGTCGGATCTGACCTGGTCCCCCAGTAAGCTGGCCAGATGGGAAAGCATTCAATCAAGGCGGTCATTCCGGCGGCGGGTCTGGGCACTCGCTTCCTGCCCGCCACCAAGGCGATGCCGAAGGAGATGCTGCCGGTCGTCGACAAGCCGGCCATCCAGTACGTGGTCGAAGAGGCGGCATCCGCCGGGATCGACGACATCCTCGTCATCATCGGCCGCAACAAGAACGCCATCTCCAACCATTTCGACTCGGTTCCCGAGCTCGAGGTCAAGCTCACGGAGAAGGGCGACATGCAGCGCCTCGAGCGCGTCATGAAGTCCAGCGACCTCGCGGACATCCACTACCTCCGCCAGGGTGAGCCCAAGGGTCTCGGCCACGCCGTGCTCCGCGCCAAGACGCATGTGGGCGACAGCTCCTTCGTCGTGTTGCTCGGCGACGACCTCATCGACGACCGCGACCCGCTCATCACGACGATGATGGCCGAGCACGAGCGCACCGGAGCAGCCGTCGTCGCCCTCATGGAGGTCGACCCCGAGAACATCCACATGTACGGCGCCGCCGCGGTCGAGCGGACCGACGATGACGACATCGTGCGCGTCACCGGCCTCGTCGAGAAGCCGGCCAAAGAGGATGCGCCCTCGAACCTCGCCGTCATCGGACGCTACGTGCTCCCGGCTTCGGTGTTCCCCATCCTCGAGCGCACGGAGCCGGGCAAGGGCGGCGAGATCCAGCTGACCGACGCTCTGCAGGAGCTCGCGGCCGACACCGAGGGCCCCGGCGTCTTCGGCGTCGTCTTCCGCGGTCGCCGTTACGACACCGGAGACCGGGTCGATTACATCAAGGCCATCGTGCAGCTCGCCTCCGACCGTGAGGACCTCGGCCCGGACCTGCGGCCGTGGCTCAAGGAGTTCGCCGAGCGCCTCTAGGCCCGTCCGGCTGCGAGGAGCGATGGAAATCCTGCAGGGTCACCGTCACGGTCCGGTCGAGCTGAGACTCATCCGGAGTCGTGACGCGCGCGCGCTCCAGCACGAGCTGCTGGAGAACCGCGCGTGGTTGCAGCGCTGGGAGGCGACGGCGCCGAACGGCTCCGCCTCGTTCGACATGCGCTTGAGCATCAGACGGCTCTTGCAGCAGTACCGCGACGGCGGGGGCTACCCGTTCGTGATGCTGCATGACGGCGAGATCGCCGGGCAGTTGAACGTCTGGGGCGTCGGCCGTGGGTCGTTGAACTCGGCCACGATCGGCTACTGGGTGAGCGAGCGGTTCGCGGGGCGCGGGATCACCCCGACCGCGGTCGCGCTCGCCACCGACGCCTGCTTCACCGAGTACGGGCTGCACCGCATGGAGATCTGCATCCGTCCCGAGAACGCGGCGAGCCTGCGCGTCGTGCAGAAGCTCGGCTTCCGCTACGAGGGCTTCCGCCGCCGGTTCATCCACATCGATGGCGACTGGCGCGATCACTACGCGTTCGCGCTGACCCGCGAGGACGTGCCGGAGGGGGTTCTCGCACGCTGGCTCGACGGGCGGGCCCCGCAGGAGGCCGCGAGCATCCCGCCAGCGGACCGCCTGCCGATCTGATTCCGTCGTATCCGAGCGCGACACGCGCCGCGACACGCGGGTGAGCGGCGCGCGGTCGCATACCGTTGAGGCTATGAACGGACCGGTGCTGAGTGGGGGCGTCATCGTCCTCGTCGCCGTGCTGCTCTGGATGCTCTATCTGCTGCCGTCCTGGCGCGGAAAGTACCAGTACAACGCCGCCGAGCGCAATGCGGTCCGCCTCAACCAGGCGCTGCGTGTGCTGGCCGAGACGAGCGAGACGCCTGAAGAGGTCCGCCTCGAGCTCAACGCCCGCACCGCGCTCGCCCAGCAGAAGCTCGCCAAGCGGCTGCAGTCCGAGAAGGAGGCCGCCGAGCTCGTGAAGCTGCGTGCAGAACTGGCCGCGACGCGCGCGGATCCGGTGGTCCGCCAGGCAAGGGCTCGTCGCCGGGTGCGCGTCGTGGCGGCATCCGTCCTCGTCATCGGGTCGGCCGTCACCGGTCTCGGTGTCTGGCAGGTCGTGACCGGTGGTTCGCAGGTGCTGATCTGGGTCGGCGCAGCGGCCGCGGTCGCCGGTGCTCTGGCGCTGCAGAAGATGGCATCCGTCGCCCGCCGCGCACTCGCGCGTCCCGCAGCGGAGGTCGTCGCCGCACCCGCCTCGCGCGTCTCACCGCCGTTGCGCGACCAGGGGCGCGCATCGTGGACACCTCGTCCGCTCCCGGCTCCGATGGTGCAGGTGACCGGTTCGCTGGCGCAGACGGCACGGGCCGAGATCGATGCGAAGCAAGAGCTCCTCCGCGCCGAGCGGATGGCCGAGCTCCGTCGGCGTGCGGCGCAGATGGCCCCGGCCCAGCCGGTCACCCTTCCGGCGCCGACAGCAGCCGAAGAGGCCTCGCCGTACGCCCGGATGGGTTTCGTGGACGACGCCGAGATCGAGCAGCACGTCCGCCGGATGCTGCAACGCCGGGCAGTCGGGTGAACACGGCCTCGGCGCGTCACCCCGTTCGGGCGTGATAATCTAACTGAGGTTCATGGGCCTATGGCGCAGTTGGTAGCGCGCCTCGTTCGCATCGAGGAGGTCAGGGGTTCGAATCCCCTTAGGTCCACCGATCGACCAATGAGAAAGCCCCCGGGTCTTCCGGGGGCTTTCTCATTCTGCATACCGCTCAAGGAGCGAGAGACTGCGCAGGATCCGTCGGGCGACCAGCATCCCGGATGATGTCGGCGACGGCATTCGCATCGAAGTGGAAGACCATCTCATCGGGGGTCAGTCGCTCGACGAACGGCACCACGCGCACGCGGTCGCCGTCGACCGTGACGACCGACCCGCCGAAGCCGTTGATCGCCGACTCCTCGGCCGGGTCTCCGAACGCGCACGAGACGTTGGTCACGCCCGGTGCCACCGTCACCGGAACACCCGAGACGACCTCGGTGACCGGGAGGTGATAGTGGCCCGACAGGATGACGCGCACGTCCGTGTCGCGGACGATCTCGATGAGGTCGCGGCCGTCCGCGTCGTCGAGTGCGAGCGCCTGCAGCAGGTCGGTCTGCGCTGCGACGGGCGGGTGGTGCACGACGACGATCGTGCCGTGCTCGGCGGGTTCGGCGAGCGTCTCACGCAGGAACTGCTTCTGCACGGGCTCGAGGTCGCCGTACCCGAAACCGGGGATCGAGCTGTCGAGCACGGCCACACGCCAGCCGTCGTACGCCGCCACCGAGACCACGGGGCGATCGGATGCATCGCCCGAGGGCACCCGCTCATCGGCATCCGGCTGCCCGCCGCCCAGCACGGCGCGGAACCCTTCACGTCCGTCATGGTTTCCCATCGCGAACACCAGGCGGGCTCCGCGCGCCTGCGCCCACGGCTCGAGCTGCGCGCGCACGCGCCGGTACGACTCCTCCGTGCCGTCTTCGCTGACATCGCCGGAGACCACGACGAGGTCGAACAGCAGGTGGCCGACGTGGGCGAGTGCACGGCGCAGGTGCTCCGCCGTGTCGACGACGCCGTAGTGCCGGCCGCCGTCGCCCGAGAAGTGCGTGTCGCTGAGATGAAGGATTCGCAGGCCGCTCATGCCCTCACTCTGCCAGAGGCCGGCGACATGCCGGATTCAGCCGAGCAGCAGAGTCGCCGCGAGCAGTACGGGGATGCATCCGATCGTGGTGATGAAGACCGTGTCCCTCGAGATCGACTCGCCGATGTCGTAGCGCTGCGAGTAGTTGAACACGTTCTGTGCGGTGGGCAGCGCCGCCAGCACGACGGCGATGAGAACCTCGTGCGCGGACAGACCGAAGACGAACTGCGCCACGACCCAGGCGAGAACAGGCATCACGAGCAGCTTCAGCCCGCTCGCCAGGAGCACATCGCGACGGTGGCCCGACGAGCCGAGCACCCGCTGGCCGAACAGCGAGATGCCGTAGCTGATCAGCAGAACCGGCACGCACGCGTTCGCGATCAGCGTCGCCGGTTCCATGACGATCGGCGGGAGTTCGATGTCGAGCACCGAGACGAGCGTGCCGAGCGCCGAGCCGACGATGATCGGGTTCGTCGCCGTGCGGACGAACGTGCGCCACACCGAGGTGCGTCCGCTGGTGACGGTGTCGAGGATCGTCAGCGAGATCGGCGTGAAAACGAGCAGCTGCATGAGGATGACCGGCGCCGGGTACGCGGCGCTGCCCAGCAGATACAGCGACAGCGGGATGCCGATGTTGTTGGAGTTCACCTGTCCGGCGGACAGCGCCCCGATCACGGTCTCACCGACCGAACGCTTCCAGACGAGCTTCGCCACGAGCGCGTAGATGCCGATGATCAGCGCCGCGGCGATCGCCGAGACCGGGAGGAGCGAGGAGAAGAGCACGCGTGCATCCGCCTGGGCGAGCACGGTGAACAGCAGGAACGGGGAGAGGACGAAGAACGTCAGCCGGCCGAGGACATGACGCGCGTGCGGACCGAGCAGATCGATGCGCCCGAGGAGATACCCGACGGCGATCGCGAGTCCCACGACGGCGAATCCGGTGAGAGTCTCGAGCACTTTGCGAGCCTAGTGCCCGGTGCACAGCTCCTCAGCGCAGGCGTCGCTGCAGCTCAGTCGCCGTCTCGCGGACGGCCGAGGCGGCATCCGCCTCGCTCGGGCCCGTGTCGCTCGACCAGGTCACGGCGACGGCGGCCATCGGCCACCCCGCGGTGTCGAGCACGGCGGCCCCGACGGAGCGTGTGCCGTCGGTGATCTCGCCGTCCTCTGACGCGTATCCGGCGGCGCGGATGCTGCGCAGCAGCTCGCGCAGCTCACCGACTCGACCGGGCCCGAGTCCCGTCCGCGTCGAGAACGCGGAGACGTTCGGATACAGCGCCCGCACCTGCTCGCGCGGGAGGGCTGCGAGCATCGCGCGCCCGGTCGCCGTCAGGTGCGCAGGGAGGCGCACGCCGACGTCCGTCACAAGAGCAGGGCGCCGCGGTGCGCGCTCCTCGACGATGTAGACGACGTCCGAGCCGCTCAGCACCCCGAGGTGCGTGCTCTCGCCGAGCCGGTCGGCCAGCGCCGCCACGAGCGGACGGCCCAGGCGCGCGAGCGGCTGCTGCCTGGCGAAGCCTCCGGCGAGCTCGGACGCCGCCGTTCCCAGAGCCCAGCGGCGCTCCTCGCGCAGGTGCAGCACGAATCCGTGGTCGGCGAGGGTGTTGAGCAGGTGGTGCACGGTCGAGCGCGGAAGGGCGAGCTCTCGGGCGATCGCGGATGCCGCGACCGGGGCCGGTCGCGTTGCGAGGTGTCGCAGGATCCGCAGCGTCTGGTCCGCAGCGGGGACCTGCGGCGAGCGGGACGCATTGTCTGGGATCACAGACACAGGATGCCACGACCTCCTGTTCCGCGCCAGCACACGGGTATGGAATCGACTCATGCCCCACCACATCCGCATCGGTGCCGACGTCCTCACCCCCGCACAGGTCGTCGCCGTCGCCCGAGACGGCGCCCCCGTCGAGCTCGACAGCAGCGCCCTGGACCGCATCGCCGAGACCCGTGGCGTCATCGACGCGCTCGCCGCGGATCCCCACCCGCACTACGGCGTCTCGACCGGGTTCGGCGCGCTCGCGACGACGTTCATCGCTCCCGAGCGCCGTCGTCAGCTGCAGGCGAGCCTCATCCGCTCGCACGCTGCAGGGACGGGCGCCGAGGTCGAGACCGAGGTCGTCCGCGCCCTGCAGCTGCTGCGTCTGCAGACCCTCGCGTCCGGACGCACGGGTGCGCGCCCCGTTGTCGCAGAGACGTACGCGGCCATGCTCAACGCCGGCATCACGCCGATCGTCCGTGAGTACGGGTCGCTCGGATGCTCCGGCGACCTCGCACCGCTCGCTCACATCGCGCTCGCCGCCATGGGCGAGGGGGATGTCCGCGTGGGCGATGACCCTTCGACAGGCTCAGGGACCGTCCCGGCATCCGACGCGCTCGCCGCCGCCGGTATCGAGCCGCTCGTCCTCGAGGAGAAGGAGGGGCTCGCGCTCATCAACGGCACCGACGGAATGCTCGGGATGCTGCTGCTCGCGCTGCACGACCTCGAGATGCTCGTCACCACGGCCGATCTCGCCGCCGCCATGTCGGTCGAGAGTCAGCTCGGCACGGATGCGGTGTTCGCGGCCGACCTCATGGCACTGCGTCCGCAGGACGGGCAGGCGGTCTCCGCGGCAAACCTGCGGGCCTTCCTCACCGATTCCCCGATGGTCGCCAGTCATCGGGGACCCGAGGACGGCCGCGTGCAGGACGCTTACTCGCTGCGCTGCTCGCCGCAGGTGCACGGCGCTGCACGCGACACCATGTCGCATGCAGCGATGATCGCCTCGCGCGAGCTCGCCAGCGTCATCGACAACCCCGTCGTCACGGTCGACGGCCGGATCGAGTCCAACGGCAACTTCCATGGGGCGCCGGTCGCGGCCGTCCTCGACTTCCTCGCCATCTCGGTCGCCGATGTCGCCTCGGTGTCGGAGCGGCGCACCGACCGCGCACTCGATCCCGCTCGCAGCCACGGGCTGCCGCCGTTCCTCGCGCACGAGGTCGGCGTGGACTCCGGCCTCATGATCGCCCAGTACGCCGCTGCGGGCATCGTCTCCGAGCTCAAGCGGCTCGCCGTTCCGGCATCCGTCGACTCGATCCCGTCGTCCGCTATGCAGGAGGACCACGTGTCCATGGGCTGGGCCGCAGCGCGCAAGCTGCGCCGCGCGATCGACGGGCTTGCCCGGGTGCTCGCGATCGAGATCATCACCGGAGCCCGCGCGCTCGACCTGCGAGCGCCGCTCGAGGCAGGGCCCGCGACGGGCGCCGTCCGCGACCTCGTGCGCACCGTGGCCGCCGGCCCCGGTCCTGACCGGTTCCTCTCGCCCGAGATGGAAGCCGTCACCGAACTCGTCCGTTCGGGCGCCGTCGCCCGCACCGCACAGGAGGCAACCGCATGACCCGCACGATCCACGCCGCACGCGGCGCCGAGCGCACAGCGAAGAGCTGGGGCGCCGAGGCCGCCAAGCGCATGCTCATGAACAACCTCGATCCCGAGGTCGCCGAGCACCCCGGGGACCTCGTCGTCTACGGCGGCACCGGCCGCGCCGCACGCAGCTGGGAGGCGTACGACGCGATCGTCCGCACCCTCGACGAGCTCGAACCCGATGAGACGCTGCTCGTGCAGTCCGGCAAGCCGGTCGGCGTCTTCCGCACGCACGAGTGGGCGCCCCGGGTGCTCATCGCGAACTCCAACCTCGTCGGCGACTGGGCCACGTGGCCGGAGTTCCGCCGCCTCGAGTCGCTCGGCCTGACGATGTACGGGCAGATGACCGCCGGCTCGTGGATCTACATCGGCACGCAGGGCATCCTGCAGGGCACCTACGAGACCTTCGCGGCCGTCGCTCGTTCGCTCGGCCGGGACTCGCTGACCGGCACGCTCACGCTCACCGGCGGCGCCGGCGGCATGGGCGGTGCCCAGCCCCTCGCGGTGACCATGAACGGGGGAGCCGTGCTCATCGTCGACGTCGACGAGACACGGCTCGCCCGCCGTGTCGAGCACGGCTACCTCGACGAGTACACCGCCGATCTCGATGCAGCGGTCGCCCGCGCCGTCACCGCGAGGGATGCCGGCGAGGCCCTGTCGGTGGGGGTCGTCGGCAACGCCGCCGACGTCTTCCCCGAGCTGCTGCGCCGCGGCATCCCGATCGACATCGTCACGGATCAGACCAGCGCGCACGACCCGCTGGCCTACCTGCCGCAGGGCGTCTCGGTCGCGGACTGGAAGGCGGAGGCCGAGCGCGATCCGCAGGAGTTCACGCGCCGCTCGCGCGCCTCGATGGCCGAGCACGTCGCCGCGATGGTCGGGTTCCAGGATGCCGGTGCGGCTGTCTTCGACTACGGCAACTCGATCCGCCGCGAAGCCGAGCTCGGCGGATTCGAGCGGGCGTTCGCGTTCCCCGGGTTCGTGCCGGCGTACATCCGTCCGCTGTTCGCCGAGGGCAAAGGCCCGTTCCGGTGGGTCGCGCTCTCCGGGGACCCCGCCGACATCGCCGCCACGGACCGCGCCGTGAAGGAGCTGTTCCCCGAGGATGCCGCCCTGCACCGCTGGCTCGACCAGGCCGGGGAGAAGGTGCACTTCGAGGGACTGCCCGCGCGCATCTGCTGGCTCGGCTACAAGGAGCGCCACCTCGCCGGGCTCAAGTTCAACGAGATGGTCGCCTCCGGGGAGCTGAAGGCGCCGGTCGTGATCGGCCGCGATCACCTGGATGCCGGATCCGTCGCGTCCCCGTACCGCGAGACCGAGGCGATGGCCGACGGCTCCGACGCGATCGCCGACTGGCCGCTGCTGAACGCGCTGCTGAACACGGCATCCGGAGCGTCCTGGGTGTCGCTGCACCACGGCGGCGGGGTCGGGATCGGGCGCAGCATCCACGCCGGCCAGGTCACCGTCGCCGACGGCACCGCGCTCGCGGCCGAGAAGCTCGAGCGCGTGCTCACGAACGACCCGGGCACCGGCGTCATGCGCCACGTGGATGCCGGATACGAACGCGCCCGCGAGGTCGCGCGCGAGCGCGGCCTGAACGTGCCGATGCTGTGAAGATGAGACCATGCGCACCCTGATCACGAACATCGGCGAGCTGAGCACCTGCACGATGCAGATCGACGGCGGTGCCGGGATCATCCGTGACGCCGCTGTCCTCGTCGAGGACGAACGGATCGCATGGGTGGGCGCTGCCGCAGACGCGCCGGTTGCCGACGAGATCGTCGACGCCGCGGGACGCGCGATGATCCCGGGCTTCGTTGACAGCCACAGTCACATCGTGTTCGGCGGCGACCGTGCCGCGGAGTTCGAGGCGCGGATGGCCGGGGAGAAGTATGCCGCGGGCGGCATCCGTTCGACCGTCGCCGCCACCAGGGTCGCGTCCGACGACGAGCTGCGCGCGCGACTGCGCGGATTCATCGCCGAGATGCATGCGCAGGGCACGACGACCGTGGAGATCAAGAGCGGGTACGGCCTGGATGTCGAGACCGAGGAGCGCCTGGTGCGCCTGGCCGCAGAGGCGACCGACGAGGTCACATTCCTCGGGGCGCATGTCGTGCCCGCCGAGTACGCCGACGACCCGGACGGCTACGTCGATCTCGTCACCGGGCCGATGCTGGATGCCTGCGCTCCGCATGCGAAATGGATAGACGTGTTCTGCGAGACGGGCGCGTTCACCGTCGAGCAGTCGCGCCGCGTGCTCGAAGCCGGCACCGCCCATGGCCTTGCACCGCGCGTGCACGCGAGCCAGCTCGGCCCCGGCGACGGCGTGCGGATGGCGATCGAGCTCGGCGCGGCATCCGTCGATCACGGCACCTATCTCACCGATGGCGACGTGGCCGCGCTCGCGGCATCCGACACCGTGCTCACCCTGCTGCCCGGCGTCGAGTTCTCCACACGACAGCCGTACCCCGACGCCCGACGACTCATCGATGCCGGCGTGACCGTCGCGCTCGCGTGCGACACGAACCCCGGGTCGAGCTTCACCTCGTCCATGCCGTTCTGCATCGCCGTCGCCGTGCGCGACATGGGCATGACGCCCGCCGAGGCGCTGTGGGCGGCCACCGCCGGGGGAGCGGCTGCACTGCGTCGCGACGACATCGGCGTGATCGCTCCCGGCGCCCGCGCCGACCTCGTGCTGCTGGACGCGCCGAGCCACGTGCACCTGTCGTACCGGCCCGGTGTACCGCTGGTGAGCACGGTCTGGAAGGACGGCGTGCTCGTCGCAGGATCCGCCGAGCGAGGAGGTGCATCATGACGCTGCCGGTCGATGACAAGTGGCCGCGGGCGGGCGGATGGCCCGCGTTCGATGCGGCGGAGCGGGCGGATGCCGTACTTCTGGGGGTTCCGACGTGGCGCACATCGCTCTCGCCGACCGGCGCGCACGCGACGCCCGCCGCGATCCGCGCGGCTCTCCCGCGGTACAGCGCCGCCCTGATGGGGCCGCTGGCGCTCGATCTGAACGACGCTCTGCGCATCGCGGATGCCGGTGACATCGCCGAGCCCGACGACGAGGACGGCATCGCCCGGGCGGTCGCGCGCATGGCCGAGATCGCGGGTGCGAGCGACCTCGTCATCGCCCTCGGGGGCGATAACTCGCTCACCTATCCGGTGGCTCGCGGCGCGGCGGCGACCGGCCTCATCACGATCGACGCCCATTTCGACCTGCGTGATGGGGTGTCCAACGGCTCGCCGGTGCGCAGGCTCGTGGAGGACGCGCCCGCGTCGGAACGCATCGACCCGCGCCGGATCGTCCAGATCGGCATCGGCGACTTCGCGAACTCCGCGTCCTACGCGCAACGTGCCGCAGACTGGGGCATCCGGGTCATCACGATCGACGAGGTGCGTCGCCGCGGCATCCCGGACGTCTGCGCCGAGGCGCTCGAGATCGCGGGCGGCGGCGACGCACCTCGCATCCACCTCGACGTCGACGTCGACGCGGCCGACCGATCCGTGGCTCCCGGCTGCCCGGCGAGCGTGCCAGGGGGATTCGCGGCCTGGGAGATGCGGTCGCTCGTGCGCGGTCTCGTCACCGATCCGAGCATCGTGAGCGCCGATCTCGCCGAAGTAGACGCCACCGCCGACACCGACGACGCGCGCACCGTGCGACTCGCGGCGCTCTGCGTGCTCGAGATGCTGGCGGGCCTCGCCGCGCGCGGATGACTCAGACGCCGGGGATCAGCGCGTGCGCGATCGAGAAGATCGCCAGTCCCGCCAGGGCGCCGACGACGGTGCCGTTCAGGCGGATGTACTGCAGATCGCGGCCGACCATGAGCTCGATCTTCTCGGTGGTCTCGGCCGGGTCCCACCGCTCGACCGTGTCGGTGATGATCGACGCGATGTCGTGCCGGTAGCGGTCGACGAGGAAGACGGCGGCCTCGGATACCCAGGTGTCCACTCGGCGCTGCAGCGCGGCATCGGTCACCAGCCGCTCGCCGACCTCTTCGATCGCCTGCACCGCCCGCACCCGCAGGGTGCTCTCGGGGTCGCCGAGCGATCGGATCAGTCCGTTCTTCGCGGTGTTCCAGGCCTCGGCGGCCAGGGCCCCGACGCGGGGGCTGTCGAACAGCGACGCCTTGGCGTTCTCGAGCTTGCGGCGTGTGACGGGATCGTTCTGCAGGTTGTCAGCGAGGCGGGCGAGGTAGCCGTCGATCGCGATGCGGGCCGGATGCCGCGGGTCGGCCCGAACGGCGTCGACGAACTTCACGGCCTCGTGATAGACGGTGTCGTCGACGAACCGGTGCGCGAGTTTCGGCACCCAACCCGGCAGACGTCGGGAGACGAGCCCGTGGAACGCATCCTCGTTGGCGATGAGCCACGTGCTGATGCTGTCGGCGGCGAGATCGATCGCGCCGCGGTGGGCGTCGGATTCGACGATCTTCTCGAGCCAGTTGCCTGCCGGCGGCCCCCACTCCGGCTGCACGAGGTGCTCGCGAGCGAGGTCGGTGATGAGATCGCGGACGTCGTCGTCGCTCAGTGCGTTCAGAACACCCGTGGCGATCGCAGACCCCTCTGCGGCCACCCGTTCGGCGTGGGCGGGCTGCTTCAGCCACTCGCCGGCACGGCGGGCGATCGCCGTAGAAGCGAGTTTCGTGCGCACGACGTCGGCGGCCAGGAAGTTCGTCTCGACGAATTCGCCGAGCGTGCGCCCGATCTCGTCCTTGCGGTTCGGGATGATCGCGGTGTGCGGGATCGGCAGCCCGAGCGGGCGGCGGAACAGGGCTGTGACGGCGAACCAGTCCGCGAGCGCCCCGACCATGCCGCCCTCGGCCGCGGCGCGGACGTACCCCAGCCACGGATGCCGCTCCTGCAGCCAGAACGCGATCACGAAGACGATCGCCATGAAGATCAGCGCGCCCAGCGCGATGCCCTTCATCAGGCGCAGGGCGCGCAGGCGCTCCTGGTCGGCGGGAGAGAGCAGAGCCATCGGAGTGCGCGGCATGCTGTCATCCTCGCACGCGGGGTGCGCTGAAGACGTCGTCACCGCGGTACACCCGCAGGGCCGTTGAACGAATGTCGGGGCATCCGGTGGCGTGTCACCCTGCATCCGTACGGTCCCCCTGCGTGTGTTCGAGGGTTCGGTGCGGGGTAGCCTCGTCTCGTGATCGAAGACATCAAGAAGCGCGCGCTGCACCGCACCAGCATCCTGGAGGGTCAGCTGCGCGGCGTCGCCCGCATGATCGAGGGCGAGGAGTACTGCATGGACATCATCACGCAGTCCCGCGCCATCCAGAAGTCCCTGGAGTCACTGAACCGCCTGCTGCTGGAGAACCACCTTCGCACGCATGTCACGCACATGTTCGAGCAGGGCGGCCACGAGCGCGATCGGGCCGTGGACGAACTGCTGAAGGCGTTCGACTTCGACCGCAAGTAGTCACTCGACCGCTGAGCCCTTCGACAGGCTCAGGGACCACCTGTCGAAGCGTCAGGGGCCGTCGATCGGCCCGAGCAGCGCGCTCGCCGCGGTGGAGTGCGCCGACTCCGGGTCCGACGGATGGAACATGCCCGCCAGCACGTCGCGGTACAGCCGCGAGAGCTCGTTCGAGGAGAAGTACGATCCGCCGCCCGCCGTGAGGATCGCCTGATCCACGACATGCTTGGCCATCACGACCGCGCGGTGCTTCGTCCCCGACAGCAGCGTGAACCACCGCGCTCCGTGGTCGCCGAGTGAATCGACATCGCGTGCGAGGGCTGCGATCTGCGGCGGCAGGGCGTCGTACGCCAGGCTCATGTCGGCGATGCGCCAGCGGATGTCGGGATCCTGGCTGTACGTGAGGCCGGTCTTCTTCGATGTGCGCTTCTGCACGGTCTGAACCGCGAGGTCGATGGCGCGGCGGGCGATGCCGGTGTAGACCGAGGCGAGCAGCAGCTCGAACACGCTGAAGATCCCGAAAACGATCGGGTCGGGGGAGGGGCCGGGGTCGATGCGCCGCACGACGTGCTCCGGTGCGGCGACGGCGCCCTTCAACCGGGTCGTGCGGCTCTGCGTCGCGCGCATGCCGAGGGTGTCCCAGTCGTCGCTCGTCTCGACGGCATCCGTGCGGTCGATGAACGCGAAGACGAGCTTGGGTGCGTCTGACGAAGTCGTGTCGAGCCCGTGCAGTCCGAGCATCGTCCACACCGGCGCGAGCGACGTGAAGATCTTCGTCCCCGTGAACGCGTACGAGCCGTCCTCCGCCGGCACTGCCGAGGTGTCGCTGCCGAACAGCACGAGGTCGTTGCCGCCCTCGCTGATCCCGAAGGCGAACACCTCGCCGGCGGCGGCGCCGTCCTGCACGAACTCGAGCCCCGGCACGCCCCGGTCGCTGAACACCTTCGCGACGCCGGTCCAGACGAGGTGCATGTTGATGCACAGGGCCGTGGCGGGGGATGCCGTCGCCAGCCGCTGCTGCAGGATCGCCGCCTGCTCGAGCCCGAGCCCGGCGCCCCCGCGTTCGGTCGGAACGAGGATCTTCAGGTATCCGGCATCCCGGAGCTCGTCGAGATCCTGCTGGGGGAACGTGTTCTCCCTGTCGTGGATCGGCGCGCGCTCGCGGATGCGCTCGAGCAGGTCGTCGGGAAGGTGGACGGCCGGGTCGAAACTCATGACAGTGCCTCCAGCAGGTGGCGGACGGTGTCGTCCGGCTTGTCTCGGTGCGGGGAGTGCCCGGCGCCGGACACCACGGACATCGAGATGTTCGCGTTGGCGGCGAGCACCTCGGCGGCGACCTCGCCCGTGAACAGGCTGTAGACCTCAGGGTCGGCGCCGATGATGTGCGTCGGAACCGTCAGGCGGGCGGCATTCGCCCGCACATCCCACGGCTGGTTCTGCGCGCTGGTCTGCTCGACGGCCCAGCGGCTGCCGCGGGCGACCGCGTCGATCTTCAACTCGTGATCCTGCGGATGCCAGTGCGGATGCTCCGTCTGCACGATCTCGATGCGGTTGTCCGCGAACGCGCGCTCCTGGCTGCGGCGGACGATCGTCGCATCGCGGCCGTCGACGAGGATGGCCGGGTCGATGAGGACGAGGCGCTTCGTCCACTCCGGGTCCGATGCCGCGGCCGCTGTGCTGGATGCTCCGCCCAGGGAGTGCCCGATGACGGCATCCCATGCTCCGCCGCGGGCGGGCCGCGTGGCTGATAGATCCCGCGCGTAGGCGGCGACTGTGTAGTCCAGCGCACGCGGAGCGTCTCCGTGCCCGCGGAGATCGACGGCGACGGCGTGCCAGCCGGCGTCCGCGAGGGCTGTTCCCAACCGCCACATCAGGGCGCCGGACGAGCCGAGCCCGTGCACGAGGAGGGCGGTCTTCGGAGATGCCGGGTCGCCCCATGACAGCCGGGGCAGGGTCACAACGCTCACAGGATCAGCCTAGGAGTACCGGATCAGTCGATGGGCAGCATGTCCGCGGCGATGCGCAGCACCCGCGCTGCGGCGTCGTGGCCGGCCTGCAGGCGGCGCTCCGCCATAGGTCGATCATCGAGCGTGGCGGCGAGGAATCCTGCGGCGACGTTGGACTCGGCGCCGGCGAGGCTGATGGTCGCCTGATGCGCGTCCGCGAGCGGACCGTCCGTCGGCGTCACGAGGGCCGTCGTCTCGCCGATGCAGATGATGTCGGGGGTGGCGGAGGCGTCAGCGGATGCAGTCATGCGGGTGAGATCGTCGTCACCGGTTCGGTGTCGGGGAACGGGCTGGGATCGCGATGGCGCAGATCCGGCAGGAACCGGACGAACGCGGCGGACACGATGACACCGACGATGGCGAACAGCGCCGCGGCGAGGTAGGCGCCCTGCGCTCCGCCGGTGCCGTCGACGAGGAAGCCGGCGATCGCGGAGCCGGCCGCGGCGCCGATCAGCTGCCCGGTGCCCGCCCAGCCGAACGCCTCGGCCGTCTCGCTGAACTTCACGCTCGCCGTCGTGATGGCGAAGAGCACGGCCAGGGCCGGAGCGATGCCGAGACCGGCGATGAAGAGGGCGCCGCCGAGCCAGAAGATGTTCAGCATCACCATGGTCAGGGCGAGGCCGGCCGTCACGAGGATGAGGCGACGGGCCATCGCCCACGGGCCGATGGGGATGTGACCGAACGAGAGGCCGCCGACGAGGCTGCCCACGGAGAAGACGGCCAGCACGAGGCCGGCTTCCAGGCTGCCGTGGTCGAAGGTCGCCACGACGCCGACCTCGACGGCCGAGCATGCGCCGATGAGGAGGAAGCCGATCACGGTCGCCAGCATCACCGGCGGCTTGAGCAGCACCTTGCCGAGGCTTCGCCTGCTGCGCGGGATGCGGACCCTCCCGAGTTCGGGAGCGGCGATGAACCAGCCGCAGCCGAGCACGAGGATGATCGCGACGAGGAGGAGGCCCTCGGTGGTGCCGACCTGGGTCGAGACGAGGGTGATGACGACCGGGGCGAGGATCCAGATGATCTCCTGCAGAGAGGCATCCAGGGAGAACAGGGGGGTCAGCTGCGAGGAGTTGACGAGCTTGGGATAGATCGTGCGCACGGCGGATTGGATCGGCGGGGTGGACAGGCCCGCGAGCATGCCGAGCGCCATGTAGCCCGGCACGTTCAGGGGCAGCAGGGCGAGACCGAGGACGGCGAGGGTGCACACCACGGCCGTCAGGGAGATGACGCGTCGCATGCCCCACACGCCCATCCAGCGGCTGGTCACCGGGCCCGCGACGGCCTGACCGATCGAGGTGGCCGCGAGGACGAGTCCGGCAGCGCCGTACGACCCGGTCTGCTGCTCGACATGCAGGAGCACGGCAAGGGAGGTCATCCCGCTGGGGAAGCGCGCCGTCAGCTGAGAAGCGATCATGCGCCCGACGCCAGGGGTGCGAAGAAGGTCCCGATATCCCGCCACGGGACAACGCTACTGGGCGGTGAACGCCCCGCGCACGCACGTCGGCATCACGACACGCCGCGACACGCCGCGCGACGCTTTCCACAGGAATTCGATTGTCCGAACCCCGGCGTAGCGTCCGGTCTGTGGATGGATTTCTGAACGGCTCCTGAGAACCGCGGGATCACGCGCTTCTCGAGGCTCGGAATCGACCTCGGGACTGTGGATGAAACGGTGGACAACCTGTGTTGTAACCAGTGGAGAACGGTGGAAAACTACACGGATGTAACTACTATCCCTTGTGGTCACTCCTAACGTCCGTCCCTATATGTAGTATTGAGATCCCGACGGGGGGTCTGTCGGAAAACTTGGATCTGAGGGGAAAGAACATGTCGATCACGGTCTACACCAAGCCTTCGTGCGTGCAGTGCAATGCGACCTACCGCGCGCTCGACGCGAAGGGCATCGAGTACGAGATCCACGACCTCTCCGAGGACGCCGCAGCGCTCGAGCAGGTCAAGGCGCTCGGCTACATGCAGGCACCCGTCGTCGTCACCGACGAGGGTCACTGGTCGGGCTTCCGTCCCGACAAGATCGACGAGCTCGCAGCCCGTCTGGCGTAAGGGATCCGATCATGACTGCGGTGGCCACCCGGGCGCCGCTCCTGGTCTACTTCTCCAGCACCTCGGGCAACACCGCCAGGTTCATCGAGAAGCTCGGCCTGCCGGCTCGTCGCATCCCGCTTCATCGCGCGGATGAGCCGCTGGTCATCGACGAACCCTTCGTCCTCGTCACCCCCACGTACGGCGGTGGCCAGGGCAGGGGCGAGGAGAAGGGCGCTGTGCCCAAGCAGGTGATCCGGTTCCTCAACGACGAGCACAACCGGGGACTCCTGCGCGGAGTGATCTCCGCAGGCAACACCAACTTCGGCGATGCGTTCTGCCTCGCCGGCGACATCATCAGCCGCAAGTGTCATGTGCCGCACTTGTACCGGCTCGAAGTATTCGGCACACAGGACGACGTTGATCGCGTGAGCGACGGATTGGATCGATGGTGGACATCGCAGTTGACGAGCAGGCAGTGACCGAGCAGATGGCGTTCAAGGTCAACCCCGCGTACGAGGGGCTCGACTATCACGCGCTCAACGCGATGCTCAACCTCTACGACGCGAACGGGCAGATCCAGTTCGACGCCGACAAGCGCGCGGCGCGGGAGTACTTCCTGCAGCACGTCAACCAGAACACCGTGTTCTTCCACTCCCTCAAGGAGCGCCTCGACTACCTCGTCGAGAAGGAGTACTACGAGGGCGAGCTCATCGCGAAGTACTCGATGGAGTTCATCCAGAAGCTCAACGACCTGGCCTACTCGAAGAAGTTCCGCTTCGAGACCTTCCTCGGCGCCTTCAAGTACTACACGAGCTACACGCTGAAGACCTTCGACGGCAAGCGCTACCTCGAGCGCTTCGAGGACCGCGTCGTCATGACCGCGCTCGGCCTCGCTGACGGCGACGAGCAGATCGCCATCGACCTCGTCGAGGAGATCATCTCCGGCCGCTTCCAGCCGGCCACCCCGACCTTCCTCAACGCGGGCAAGGCGCAGCGCGGCGAGCTCGTCAGCTGCTTCCTGCTGCGCATCGAGGACAACATGGAGTCGATCTCGCGCGGCATCAACTCGTCGCTGCAGCTGAGCAAGCGCGGCGGCGGCGTGGCGCTGCTGCTGTCGAACATCCGCGAGTCCGGTGCGCCGATCAAGCAGATCGAGAACCAGTCCAGCGGCATCATCCCGGTCATGAAGCTTCTCGAAGACAGCTTCAGCTACGCCAACCAGCTCGGAGCCCGTCAGGGTGCGGGTGCGGTGTACCTCAACGCGCACCACCCCGATATCATGCGCTTCCTCGACACCAAGCGCGAGAACGCCGACGAGAAGATCCGCATCAAGACTCTGTCGCTCGGCGTCGTCGTGCCCGACATCACGTTCGAGCTCGCCAAGAACGGCGAAGACATGTACCTCTTCTCGCCGTACGACGTCGAGAAGGTCTACGGCGTGCCGTTCGGCGACATCTCGGTCACCGAGAAGTACCGCGAGATGGTCGACGACCCGCGGATCAAGAAGACCAAGATCAACGCGCGCGAGTTCTTCCAGACCATCGCCGAGATCCAGTTCGAGTCGGGCTACCCGTACATCATGTTCGAGGACACGGTGAACAAGGCCAACCCGATCAAGGGTCGGATCAACATGTCGAACCTCTGCAGCGAGATCCTGCAGGTGAACACGCCGACCACGTACAACGACGATCTGTCGTACGACCAGATCGGCAAGGACATCTCCTGCAATCTCGGCTCGATGAACATCGCGCTCGCGATGGACGGGGCAGACCTCGGCGCGACCGTCGAGACCGCGATCCGCGGCCTCACCGCGGTCAGCAACCAGAGCCACATCTCGTCGGTGCGCTCGATCGAGGACGGCAACGACCGATCGCACGCGATCGGCCTCGGGCAGATGAACCTGCACGGCTACCTCGCCCGCGAGCACGTGCACTACGGCTCCGAAGAGGGGCTCGACTTCACGAACATCTACTTCTACACGGTGCTGTACCACGCGCTGCGCGCCTCGAACAAGCTCTCGATCGAGCGCGGCGTCGCCTTCGACGGCTTCGAGGACTCGACGTACGCGTCGGGCGAGTTCTTCGACAAGTACATCGACCAGGCATGGGTTCCCACGACGGAGAAGGTCAAGGAGCTCTTCGCCGGTCACAGCATCCCCACGCAGGCCGACTGGGCCGAGCTCAAGGACAGCATCCAGAAGCACGGCATCTACAACCAGAACCTGCAGGCCGTCCCGCCGACCGGCTCGATCTCGTACATCAACAACTCGACGTCGTCGATCCACCCGATCGCGTCGAAGATCGAGATCCGCAAGGAGGGCAAGCTCGGTCGCGTCTACTACCCGGCGCCGTTCATGACGAACGAGAACCTGGAGTACTACCAGGACGCCTACGAGATCGGCTACGAGAAGGTCATCGACACGTACGCCGCGGCCACGCAGCACGTCGACCAGGGCCTGTCGCTGACGCTGTTCTTCAAGGACACCGCCACCACGCGCGACATCAACAAGGCGCAGATCTACGCATGGCGCAAGGGCATCAAGACGATCTACTACATCCGCCTGCGTCAGCTCGCCCTCGAGGGCACGGACATGAGCGAGTGCGTCAGCTGCATGCTCTGAGGCATGTGAATACAGTTCTGGTCACGGAGAGAGAAAAGAAGAGATGACCCCCGAATCGCTCAAGCTGGTCGAGCACGTGCAGGCGATCAACTGGAACCGCATCGTCGACGACAAGGACCTCGAGGTCTGGAACCGTCTGGTGAACAACTTCTGGCTGCCCGAGAAGGTGCCGCTGTCGAACGACGTCCAGTCGTGGAACACGCTCACCCCCGAGGAGCAGCTGCTCACGATGCGCGTGTTCACCGGCTTGACGCTGCTCGACACGATCCAGGGCACGGTCGGCGCCGTCTCGCTGATCCCCGACGCGATCACGCCGCATGAAGAGGCGGTGTACACGAACATCGCGTTCATGGAGTCGGTGCACGCCAAGAGCTACTCGTCGATCTTCTCGACCCTCGCGTCGACGAAGGAGATCGACGAGGCGTTCCGGTGGTCCACGGAGAATCCGAACCTTCAGAAGAAGGCGCAGATCATCATGGACTACTACCAGGGCGACGACCCGCTCAAGCGCAAGGTCGCATCCACGCTGCTCGAGTCGTTCCTCTTCTACTCGGGCTTCTACCTGCCGATCTACTGGTCGTCGAAGGCGAAGCTGACGAACACCGCCGACCTCATCCGCCTCATCATCCGCGACGAGGCCGTGCACGGCTACTACATCGGCTACAAGTTCCAGAAGGGACTCGAGAAGGAGACCCAGGAGCGCCGCGACGAGCTGAAGGACTACACCTTCAACCTGCTCTTCGAGCTCTACGAGAACGAGGTCCAGTACACGCAGGATCTCTACGACGGCGTCGGTCTCACCGAGGACGTCAAGAAGTTCCTGCACTACAACGCCAACAAGGCGCTGATGAACCTCGGATATGAGGCGATGTTCCCGTCGACCGTGACGAACGTGAACCCGGCTATCCTCTCGGCCCTGTCGCCGAACGCCGACGAGAACCACGACTTCTTCTCTGGCTCGGGCTCCTCCTACGTGATCGGCAAGGCCGAGGCCACCGAGGACGAGGACTGGGACTTCTAGGAGCTTCTCTCTGAGGTGCCAGCGAAACAGCTGGTCAGAGGCCCGGATCCGCGAAATCTCGCGGGTTCGGGCCTCTTTCGTGCCCTCTTCGAAATGACAGAGGAGGACAGACATGACCAGAAATATCCGTTCGGTGGGGCACGCCGGTGGCACGAGCACACCTCCCTCATGGAGGCGAGAGAGTCCGGCATCCGAGATTTCGGGTTGGCGAGCGGCTGGGGGCGTGCCACTTCGTGCCACAGGTGACCTACGGAATTCCTCAGATCTGCGGAAATATGCGGATCCTGGGTCTCGTGGGCGTCGAGTGGCACGGAGTGGCACGACCGTCCACGCTCGTTCGTCCGAGTCCGCGGGAGGGCGCGATGAGTGCATCGAAGCGAGAGTCATGGGGCAGCCTGCGCAAGCTCCCCTCCGGCCGCTGGCAAGCGCGCTATCCCGGACCCGACGGAGAGACGTACACGGCTCGGACCGAGGGTGACGAAGCGCTGACGTTCCTCACCAAGACGGACGCGCGGACATGGCTTGCCGCCGTGCACGCGAAGATCTCGCTCGGCCAGTGGAACCCGCCAGCGGCCGTAGCGGCACAGAATCGCGCCGAAGCCCCTGCTCAGAAAGCGCGGTCGATGGGGTTCGAGGAGTACTCGGAGCGATGGGTGCAGATGATCAAGACAGAGCGCAATCGCAGCGGCAAGATTCGGGCAATCGCAACCGTCCGCTCGTATCAGAAGCAAGGTCAGCGGTTACCTCATTCCGGAGTTCGGCTGTCGGCGACACTCCGGTGAGGAAGATCGACGTGAACCGCACCCGAGCGATGACGCAGCGACTCGACCGGATCCCTGCGCCATTGAATCCAAAGTCGAAATTCAACGGGATCACGCGGCCGGTGCTGATCGTGCTCATGATGATTTCGCGCCAAGCGGCCCGTGACGGGATCATCCCGGCGGCACCGAGCGTCTCCATTCCGCGTCAGGAGTCGGTGCGTCACGATTCTGACCACAGCGAAGGTGAGGATGTCGTGGCGCCCAGGCAGGTCGAAGCGCTCTACAGGGCGGTTCCCGGGCAGTGGGCGATCATGGTGCCGCTTGCCGCTTGCCGCTTGCCGCTTGTCGCTTGCCGCTTGCCGCTTGTCGCCTGGTGCCAGCTGCGTCGCGGGGAGTGCCTGGGACTCCAACGACGCGACATCGAGAGGCACGATGACGGCAGCGCAACCTTGCATGTGCGTCGTCAGCTGAACGCCAACACTGGTGACTACACCGACACCAGGAGCGATGCCGGCAAACGGTCGCTCACCATCCCAAAGCTCATGACCGCTCGACTCAAGCAACACCTGGCTGACAACGTCACCGCCGAAGCCAAAGCGCCGGTCGTTCCAGCGAGCGTCAGGGCTGGCGATCGCGGCTGAGAGCTTGGGTGTCTCGGTCAAGACGATCCGGCGTCGAATCTCCGACGGCACTGTCCGGGGATACCGGGTCGGACGACTCATCCGCGTCGACCCGGACGAGCTGCGGCGGAGTCTCGTCTCGAAGATCCCGACGGCGGGGTGACCGCTACAACACTCGAGTGTTCGGCGAGACAACATGAGGTGCCGCGGGGCGGATCGCATTCATCCTCGCCATCATCACCACGATAGCCGGTTCCCAGTGGGACATCCTCGCCAACCCACAGAGCTTCCCGCGCATCCCCATCACCCCCGAGACAGCTACTCTCACCGGCATCCTCACCGCCCTCGGCGCGACCGTGGTCGCCCTCATTGGGGCAATCCTCGATGGTCTCCGCTGCGGCGTCGGCGGCCTCCTCCGGGGTGGTGCCGTTGCCGAATCCGACAGCGGCACCGATCGCGGCGACCAGGGCGGTCAGGAGCACTGTGGTGCCCATCGCGGTCAGCCATCCGAAGAACGCGGATCCGAATTTGAAACCGCCGAATTCTGCCTTCTCACGCTCGTGGACATCGGTGCGGAGCGTGTGATTCGCATCGACGGGGACGGCCGCGTGAGAGGAGTCCTTGTCGTAGACGGGTGCGCCGGGTTCCCGGGACTGTTGGGGATCGTTGCTGTTCATACGGCGAAAGTAGGCGCGCACCGAACGAGCACAGGACGTGGTTGCCTCTGGGGATCGGGGCGCGTACGGTATGCAGACTTACAAAGTCAGGCTCTTCTATGACCGACCTGAATACACCGTAAGTCTGCTGGAAACAAGGGTCCTGACGCAGTCGGGAGAGATGGTCTAGAACGGGTTCCACCGATCGGTTCGGTCGGTCCGCGAGAGGAGCACAAATGTCGGACAACTATGAGACGACCAGCCCGAGCGGCTCGGACGTCAACGCCCCCGGTTCTTCGGGCAAGGTGGATGCTGCCAAGCAGGAGGCCGCCGACCTGAAAGACACGGCGGCGACTCAGGCGAAGGACGTTCTTGGCACTGCCAAGGATGAGGCTGCGGCCGTCGTGGGGGAGGCGAAGACGCAGGCGAAGGATCTGTACGCGCAGACCCAGCGGGAGCTGTCGGAGCAGGCGAACACTCAGCAGCAGCGCCTCGCCGGTGGTCTTCGCTCTGTCAGCGATGAACTCGGCTCCATGGCCACCAACTCGGAAGGTAGTGGCGTCGCGAGCGATCTAGTCCAGCAGGTCTCCGGGCGTTTGTCTGCTGCCGCAACCTGGCTCGGTGACCGGGACCCTGGTGCTGTGCTTGCGGAGGTCAAGCGGTACGCACGTCGCAAGCCTGGCACGTTCATCCTCGCCGCCGCGATCGGCGGCATCGTTGTGGGGCGCCTCACCCGCGCGCTCACCGCGAATGCCTCCGACGACAAGGACGCTGCACCCGTGCCCGCTCCCGCGCCGGCACCTCGTCAGGTGTACCCTGACCCGTCCGTGTCCGTTCCCGTGGTGAACGGCGCGGGCGTTGGCGCACCGCTCTACTCGCAGGCGGAGGCAAGCCGCCCGGACATTCTGGGGGAGGACGGCTATGACCGACCCGACACCGTCTGAAGCGAAGGCCGCATCGACGTCGATCGGAGATCTGCTCGGAGAAGTGTCCCGTGACATTTCGACGCTGATGCGCCAAGAGGTCGCACTCGCTAAAGCAGAGTTGAAGGACTCGGCCACGAAGTCCGCCAAGGGTGCGGGACTGATGGGTGTTGCCGGCTACGGCGCACTGATGGCGGTTTTCTTCCTGTCCGTCGCGCTGTGGTGGGCTCTGGGCACGCTGATGGGCGGCGGCTGGTCCGGCGTTGTCGTCGCGGTCCTGTGGGCCCTCATTGCCCTGATTCTGTTCCTGGTCGGCCGCAGCCAGATCAAGCAAGTGAAGGGCGTCCCACAGACCGTGGACACCCTGAAAGAGATCCCCGAAACGTTGAAGAGAAATGAGGAGAACCGATGAGCGATTCACCCGATGAGATCCGCGCCGACATTGAGCGGACCCGCCAAGACCTCGGCATGGACGTGGACGCCCTGGCCGATAAGGTCTCCCCGTCGAAGATCGTGGACCGGCAGGTCGACAAGGTCCGGGGCGCATTTACCTCCGTCCGTGAGCGCGTGATGGGCGCGGCGGATGACGCTGGCTCGTCGCTATCGGATGCGGGCTCTCATGCGGGAGATCTGAAAGACCGCGCGGTCGCGAAGGCGGAAGGGAACCCGCTCGCCGTCGGTCTGATCGCCTTCGGCGCCGGCCTGCTCGTCGCCTCGCTGATCCCCGCGTCATCGAAGGAGAAAGATCTCGCTGCAACCGTGAAGGAGCAGGCGCAGCCGCTGGTTGACGAGGTCACCGATGCCGCGAAGGAAGTCGGCGAGCATCTGAAGGAGCCTCTGCAGGCGTCGGTCGAATCCGTGAAGGCGTCGGCGCAGGACTCAGTCGCCACCGTCAAGGACGAAGCCCAGGTCGCGGTCGGCGACGTGAAGGACCAGGCTCAGCAGGCGCGCGAGAACATCTCCGACAGCTGAACCCGCAGGAATCGGGCGGGCCCGTCAAACGACGGGCCCGCCCCTTTACGAAGGAGCTCGCGATGAGCAGCAAAGCCCCCGCCACCCCGCGCAACGCCCCGGACCCGGAAGCGTCAGGAAAGCCAGATTCCCCGGACGATCTTCACAAGAGGTCCTGGAAATACGTACTGCGGAAGACGATCCGTGAGTTTTCCTCGGACCAGTGCACGGACATCGCCGCGTCGCTGACGTACTACGCGGTGCTGTCGCTCTTCCCGGGCCTGATTGCGATCTTCTCTCTACTGGGTGTCGTCGGGCAGGGAAAAGCCGCCAGCGACGCGGTGCTGGGAATCATCGAGCAGGTCGCTCCCGGCGACACGGTCGACACGATCCGCGGGCCGATCGAGCAGATCGCCGAGTCTCCGGGTGCCGGTTTCGCTCTCATCACCGGCATCGTGCTGGCCATCTGGTCGGCATCCGGCTACGTGGGCGCGTTCAGCCGTGCGATGAACCGGATCTACGAGATCGAGGAGGGCCGCCCGTTCTGGAAGCTGAAGCCCGTCCAGCTGCTGGTCACCGTGATCACGATCGTGCTGCTCGTGATCGCCGCGATCATTCTTGTCGTCTCCGGCTCGGTCACCAAGGCGATCGGCGACGCACTCGGCATAGGCGACGTGCCCCAGACGGTTTGGTCCATCGCCAAGTGGCCGTTGCTGGTGTTCATCGTGGTGTTGGTCGTCGCGATCCTCTACTACGCCACCCCGAACGCGAAGCAGCCGAAATTCCGGTGGATCAGCATGGGCGCCCTGCTAGCGATCATCGTGCTCGCTCTCGCTACCGCAGCCTTCGGGTTCTACGTCGGAAACTTCTCGAACTACGACCGCACCTATGGATCCCTTGCGGGCGTCATCATCTTCTTGCTCTGGCTGTGGATCGCGAACCTCGCGCTGCTGTTCGGCGCGGAGTTCGATGCTGAGCTCGAGCGAGGTCGCCAGCTGCAGGCGGGCATCGCCGCCGAGGAGGACATCCAGCTACCTCCGCGCGACACCCGCAAGAGCGACAAGGCCGCCGAGGAGGAGCGGCAGGACATCGAGAAGGGCCGAGAGATCCGACAGAATGCCGACCCCGACGACACAGCCAAGGACGCGACCACCCCCGGTCCTGCCAGAGAACACTGACGGACGGCCTCGCTCGGGGCGCTCACGCCGCAGCTACTGGGACAGCTCTCCGGCGAGACGGTCGAGGAGTACTTCTAGCGATACCTCGAACTCTTCGTCGGAACGATCCTCGCTCAGAAGAGCCCGAAGCCGGAGCACCTCCGGAGCGTCATCCAAGCCGATGCTCCCGTCACGCTCGGGTATATCCGCGTTTCCTTCGTCGAGCGGTTCTTCCACCGGGCCGGTCTCAGCTCCCCGAACCGCGGATTCCAGCAAGAGTTGACCGAGCAGGAAGCTGCTAAAGGCACGGTACGCATCGACCGCTTGCGCGTCCGTGAACCCGTGCCCCAGCAGGGTGCTGAGGAACGTGTTCACGACCTCGACGCTGCGTAGCGGGGGTCGTAGCCAGGGCGCCGCGGGATGCCGGGTCGCCACTAACGGAAATGCCTGAGGATGATCGATCGCGATCTGACGTACCTTATGGGCGACATCCTGCAGGAAGCCCTGCCAGTGCTCCGCCAACTCGTCGTCCAGGTTCGATGTCAATTGTCCGAGGAGCAGAGCGATCACACCCTCGAGCAGATCCTCACGCCCGTGCACGTACCGGTAAAGAGACATCGCTTCCACACCCAGTTCCTGAGCAAGGGAGCGCATAGAGAGGCCCTGTGCCCCGGCGCGATCGATCTGGCCTAGGGCGGTCTCGATGATGAGTTCGCGACTTAGGCGCCCGGCCGCTGACCCTCGGGGCTCCCGGCTAGATTCTCTCGACATGACGCGTCAACCCTCCCAACGGTCAGGAACGCACCGCCCCTGCGGGTGCAGATCGGACCGACCGATATATGCCACGGTAACCCTGCTTACAACGTAAGCAGGGTTACCTGCCCTCGGTGCGGTCCTGTACCCACCGAGCGATCCCGATCATGAGACGCGCAGAGCTTGCTTCGCGGATCGAAGAGTGTTTGGCCGGACGCGAGAGCCTGCAGGTCAGTTTTCTCCGTTGGCGGCTTCGTCTTCTTCTGGGTTGAAGTGCGAAGGCGAGTCGGACAGGCCTGCGGCTACCCCGTCGGGGTTCGCGGGGATGGTGTTGTCTTCGCCCAGACCCCCGGGCTTGACCGTTCCCTCGGAATCGTTGGTCGGAGCATCGGTATCGGAGTTCTCGAAGCGTGACGCATTGCTGTCGTTGGTCATGGCCCTCTGCTTTCTCTTTTTCCTGTTTCGGGAGACGGCTAGAGTACCTCCTGCGAACACCCGGTCGCACACAGCGGGGAGCGACTCTGCCCGGGCGTTCGGCGGCGATCAGACCCGCGGGAGCAGGTCATCGCCGTGGTGCCGATCGCGGAGCGATCGACAGCTCTCGCGTCAGGGACGATGTCCACAGAGCATGTGTCGAGCTCGCGCGCCGAATCTGCGAGTTCTCTTTGGAGGTCCCCCGCTCCGCCGTCACAGCCCTCCTCGGGTGCCCGGAAGTGAGGTCCATACCAGCCTCGCCCTCTTCGATGAGGAGTGGATTATCGGGTCTCGGGTCCGGGGTGGAGTGGAGGGGGAGCAGTGCCACCTCCCTCCGCCATGAGCACGGGCAACGACGGCAAAGGTGCCAAGTTGCCGATCTCGTCGAGCATCATGCAGATCGGCGGGTCGAGCCTGGCACCTGGCGAGCGGGCAGCCATGCGGCGGGCGACCTCGACCAGATCCTCGATGAACGCCGCCACGAGCGGCGCCGAAGAGGATGCGCCCGAGCCGGTCGCGAGGAGGTACAGCGTGCCGCGCTTGGCGATGAAGCTCTCCGGGTCGAACTCGTCCCCGGCTGTAGGGGTGACGGCCTCCATCACGCGCGGGTCGGCGAGCGACTGGAACGCCAGGCCCACGCCCTGCCAGATGGAGTCCCTCGTCCGTGGATCCGAGGTGACCATCGACTCCAGCGAGTCGGCCCACCCTTCCGCAGCCTGGATGGAGCCTTGCAGGATCCGCACCGCATCCATCGCCGCAGTCGGTGACAGCGCCCACTGGTACAGGGCGCGCGCGTCGCGGCCGTCGATCGCGGCCGCGTGCAGCAGCGCCTGAATCGCAGCCCGCGTCTTCCCCTCCCAGAATCCGCCCGACTCCACATCCGGGAATGGGATTCGCTGATGATGACGAACGTGAGCAGCATGTTCCTCTTCTCGCGCGGAGTGCTCCCCGCGATGTCTGCACGGGGCGGCAGGAGTCATCCTGAATGTCGCCTCGATCTCGGGCATGGTCGGGCTTGCCAAACCAGATCGCGTACGGTGCCACCAAGGTTGCCCTAGTCACGTTCTCCTAGGCCCTTACCATTGAGTATGCGGCGCACGGGGTTCGGGTCAACGCGATCGCTCTGGGAGAGATTGACACCCCGTTCGTCAAGCTCCCGCTCGCCGAACTGCCCGATCCCGAGAAGACGATTGCGGACATTGCCGCCACGCATCCGCTGAATCGGATCGACCAGCCAGAGGAGGTCGCGGACGCGATCATCTACCTTGCCTTGCCGCAGGCATCATTCATCACCGGTGTCACCCTCCCCATCGACGGCGGCTACACCGCAGTGCAGGGTCTCGTGCCGATAGACGAGGCTGTGGGCGGGACAAATTCCGTCTCTCGAACTGCGCGGCGGCGTGCTCCCGTCGATAGGAAGAACCCCGCACCGTGGTTCTTCAGTCGCAGTTGCGTTCGGCGACTTCGACGACGTTCGTCATAAGAAGAGCCACCGTCATCGGTCCGACACCGCCCGGGTTGGGTGAGAGGTACCCGGCGACGTCGGCGGCGGCGGGATCAACATCTCCTGCCACTGTGGATTTACCAGTCTCGGGGTTGAGCTCCCGGGTCACGCCTACGTCCAGCACTGCGGCGCCGGGTTTGATCTCCGCGGCGCGTACGATGTGCTTCACGCCCGCTGCTGCGACGATCACGTCCGCCTCCCGCAGGTGTTGGCTGAGGTCGACGGTGCCGGTGTGTGTGAGCGTGACCGTCGCGTTGTACTCGCGGCGCGTCAGAAGCAGCCCGATCGAGCGGCCGATTGTCACACCTCGGCCGACCACCACAACATGTTTGCCGTTTAGGTCGTATCCGTTGCGCACGAGCAGTTCGATTACCCCTCGGGGTGTGCACGGCAAGGGAGTTGTGATGGGGCCGTTGACGTTCAGTACCAGTCGACCGAGGTTCGTCGGGTGCAGTCCGTCGGCATCCTTGGCGGGGTCGATTCGTTCGAGGATGGCGTCGGTGTCGAGGTGTCGTGGTAGCGGCAGTTGGACGATGTATCCGTGGCACGCAGGGTCGGCATTCAGCTTGTCGATGGCCGCTTCCACCTCGGTTTGGGTGGCGTCGGAGGGGAGCTCGACCTGGATCGAGTTCATCCCGATCGATTCCGACTGTCGATGCTTCATCCCGACATACAGTTGCGATGCCGGATCGGCACCGACCAGCACTGTCCCGATTCCGGGTGTGACCCCACGGGCTTTGAGGGCGGCGACGCGTTCGCGCAGTTCACCGTGGATGGCGGCTGCTGCGGCGCGGCCGTCGAGTTTCTTCGCAGTCATGTGTTTCCTTCTGGTGTGGATTCGAGCGCCTCAGATCCGTTTGAGGTGATGCGCTGGCCGATAGAGAGTGCGCGATGCCAGAAGCAGGTCGGCGCACATCCGCGAGGCGCGGGCGTATGGTCATCGCTCGAGGACGATGGCGAGGCCCTGGCCAACACCGATGCACAGGGCGGCGACGGCGACGCCTCCGCCGCGGCGGGCAAGCTGGTGAGCGGCGTGGCCGACGACCCGCCCGCCGGAAGCACCCAGGGGGTGGCCGATGGCTAGTGCACCGCCATCGATGTTGACCTTGGCGGGGTCAAGGTCAGGCCAACCCGCGAGGCACGCAAGCGATTGCGACGCGAACGCTTCGTTGAGCTCTACGATGTCGACATCGTTCCACGTGCGTCCAGCCCGGGCGAGAGCTCGGTTGGCGGCCTCTACAGGGGCGATGCCGAACACATCGGGGTCGTTGCCGAATACACCCCGGCCGGTGATGCGGGCCAGCGGTTCGCTGTCGCAAGCGCCTTCGCGTCCGAGAAGTACCGTCGAGGCACCATCGTTGATCGGCGATGAGTTGCCCGCTGTCACGGTGCCATCGGCGGAGAATAGCGCTTTCAGGCGTCCGAGCTTCTCGAGTGAACTGTCGTCGCGGATGCCTTCGTCGCGGTCGAGTTCTGCTCCGGGAACCTGGACTACCTCGGCGTTGTACATGCCAGCAGCCCAGGCATCGGCCGCAAGGGTGTGGCTGCGCAATGCGAACGCGTCCTGGGCATCGCGGGTGATCCCGTGGAGGCGGGCGAGCTTCTCAGCGGATTGCCCGTTGGCGATCGTCCAGTCCTCTCGCAGCTTCGGGTTCGTCATCCGCCAGCCGATCGCTGTGTTCCACAGCGTTTGATTCCCGACTGCAGGCCACGGCTTGGCGGACTTCTCAACTACGAACGGCGCGCGGCTCATGGACTCCACCCCGCCCGCCAAGATCAGATCCGCATCCCCGGCTTCGATGGCGCGCGACCCTTGGATCACCGCTTCCAAGCTCGAGCCGCAGAGCCGATTCACCGTCACCCCTGGCACCGTGCTGGGGAGGCCGGCGAGCAGCGCCCCGAACCGGGCCACGTTGCGATTGTCCTCGCCTGCCTGGTTCGCATCGCCGAACACCACGTCATCTATCCGGGACGGATCGATGCCGGCGCGTTCCACGGTCGCTTTCATGACCACAGCAGCTAGATCGTCGGGGCGAACCCCGGATAGTGCGCCACCGGCTCGGCCGAAAGGTGTCCGAACCGCGTCATAGATGTATGTTACGGGCATCAGTGCAGTTCCAATCCAGTCAGCTCAGACAGCGACGCGAGGGTATTGCTACCGAACGTCTCACGCACCATGAACCGGTCGTCCACGATGTCGAATATGGCGTGATCGGTGTACACGCGGGTCACGCACCTCACCCCGGTCAGCGGGTATGTACACGTCGCGACCAGCTTCGGCTCACCTGTCTTCGTGAGCAGATCGGTCATGACGAACACCTGCTTTGCCCCGATCGCCAGATCCATCGCCCCGCCCACTGCGGGGATCGCATCGGGCGCGCCGGTCGACCAATTCGCGAGGTCACCGGTCTGCGACACCTGGAATGCACCGAGCACGCACACGTCCAGGTGGCCTCCCCGCATCATCGCGAACGAGTCCGCATGGTGGAAGTACGCCGCTCCGGCAAGCGCTGTGACGGGCTGCTTGCCCGCGTTGATGAGATCCGGATCAATCCGCCCCGGATCGGGGGCGGGCCCCATCCCGAGGAGCCCGTTCTCGGTGTGCAGGATGATCTCCTGATCGATCGGGAGGTAGTTGGCGATCAGCGTGGGTGCGCCGATCCCCAAGTTGACATAGGAACCTTCCGGGATGTCGGCCGCGATCCGTTGCGCCAGTTCCTCTCTCGACACGCGCGTGGCGTACTGGGACAAACTCATGGGGTGGTCCTTTCGCTTGCCGATACCGCCACGTCTGGCCGTCGTCCCTCGACGTCGACGCCGCCAATGAATACACCGTCGTTCAACCACGCCCTCGGTCCCACCGGGACTACGTGATCGACGAAAATGCCGGGTGTAATGATGTGCTCCGGGTCCAGTGATCCCAGAGGCACGACCTCGTCCACCTGAACCACGGTCGTCGTCGCTGCAGTGGCCATGATCGGACCGAAATTGCGGGCCGTCTCCCGGAACACAAGGTTCCCCCACCGGTCCGCCGCCCGGGCGGAGATCAATGAGAAGTCCGCCCGGATCGGGTGCTCAAGAACATAGGCGCGGCCGTCGATCACGCGCGTTTCCTTGCCTTCGGCAAGTTGCGTGCCCACACCGGTGGGGGAGAAGAACGCTCCGATCCCCGCCCCTGCCGCGCGGATCCGCTCCGCGAGGTTACCCTGAGGGACGATCTCCAACTCGATCTCGCCCTTCTGGTACAGCCCGTCGAACACCCACGAGTCATGCTGTCGCGGAAACGAACACACGATCCTGCGAACGCGCCTTGCCGCGAGCAGCGCGGCAAGGCCTTCGTCGCCGTTGCCAGCGTTGTTGTTCACGATCGTCAGTTCCGAGGCCCCCTGCGCGATCAACGCATCGATCAGCTCCACCGGCTGCCCCGCGCGCCCGAACCCGCCGATCATCACGGTCGCACCATCTGGGATGCCTGCCACGGCGGCGGCAACGTCAGCCACCGTCTTGTCGATCATCGAGTCCTCCTGTCTTCGTTGACATGGTGCTCTCTAAGGTTCGCTTGGAGCACTGCTGATTAGTAGCGTGAGATCACTCGATAAGCACGCGACGCGCCCAAGTCTCCCGGTTTCGCCCGATCACTGGATCGCGGACTCTTAGAGCCGAGTACGTTTCTGATGCCAAGTGCCTTCGATGCGGAGAATCCGACGATGCCTCTGAGCCCGGTAGTGCGAAAGACCAGGCTCAGCCGAGCCACGGCGCGGCGATTCCTCCATACCCTCGTCGATTTCGGCTGCGTCGCACCGGATGGACGTTTGTTCTGGCTCCCTCCGCGGCCATTCGAGATCGGGTGCGCGCGGCGATTAACGTCTCCGCACCCACTCGCCGCGCAGATACGGGCTGCATCATTTCTCATCTCCTCGACACAGCCCCGGCGATTGAGACAGATCTCTCGCACACACAACGATGCACGCTCCGGTGGGCTCCGGCGCTCCCCTCGAGCCACGAAAGTGGGGTTCGCCCTTCAAGACATTGAGTCTCGCCGCGGCTCGTATCGGCGGGCAATCCGCTAGCCGGCTCCGAAAACTCTTGGTGGCTCCGGTCTAGGTATGCGCTTCACCGGCTCGCATCGGTCTGTCTTGTCGTATCGCGTGTATTTCGGGTGATCTCACGCTACCGATGCGCAGCTCCCCGCGCGAGTGTTGGATGCACAGTGTCGACGAAGACAGTAGGAGTTTCATGGAGCAAGAACGTACCAAGAGCGGCGCATCGGATTGGCCCGCGACGTCGGACTCAGCGGATGGCCTCACTGTCGTTCAGGTCAAGTACGGCGATCGGGTGACGCGCAAGAGCGTCGTTTTCCACGGGTTCGCTGAGTCGGGCGAGGCCGATGCCGATCAACTCATGGACTACTCGTTCTGGGTGGCACTTACTGCTGACAAGGTGATCCTCATCGATACCGGCTATGACATCGCGGCGCAGGACTGGTTGGGGGAGGTCAGTCGCACGCCGACGCCCGAAGGTCTTCGCCTGCTGGGCATCGATCCCGCAGATGTGAATCTCGTCATCGCCACGCACTTCCACTACGACCATGTGGGCTACATCGATCACTTCCCGGCGGCGACGATCGTCGCTTCACGGACCGAGTACGAGTATTGGGTCGCGAAGTACGCCGAGAACGGCCTCGTCGGCGAGTTCGCGACCCCAAGGGATGTGACTGCGATTATGCGTGCTGGTGACGAGGGGCGTCTGCGCCTCGTGGACGGAGTGACCGAAGTGTTCTCCGGGATCACGGTCTATCCGGTGGGCGGGCACTGCCCAGGTCAGTTGCTCACCTACGTCGAGAGTCTGTCTGGGCCGCTCATCCTCGCATCCGATGCGATCCACCTGAGCGAGCAACTCGAGCGAGGGTGGCCGTTCTTCGCCCACACCGACCTCGATGAGATGGTGGCGGCGATCGCCTTCGCGAAGGAGCTGTCCGCGAGAACTGGTGCCCCGATCATTCCGGGGCACGATCCTCGCGTGCGCACCCACTACCCGGCGGTCGATGGGCCGGCAAATGCCATTGCCACCGCTCTTGGATGATAACGATGACGACCGTTACGAGGTGGTCATCGTGCGCTACGGCACCCGGCAGACGTCCCGCAGCGATGTGTTCCTCAACTACGGGGTATACGGCCTCGACGACGCCCCCATCGACATGGATTACTTCGTGTGGATCGTCCGCAACTCCCGCCGGACGATCCTCGTCGATACCGGATACTCCGTCGAGGGAGGGACGTCACGTGGGCGTACGTTGCTGATGGAACCGACCACCGCGTGGCGGATGCTCGACATCGACCTGGACGCCGAAATCGTTGTTGTCCTCACCCACGCGCACTACGACCACGCAGGCAATCTCTCCGCACTTCCCGCCGCTGAAGTCGTGGTCGCGCAGAGCGAGATCGACTTCTGGCTCGGCCGGCTGTCACAGCGAGCCCAGTTCCGTCACTCCGCGGACGAAGCCGATCTCGCCGCCCTGGCCCTGGCCCGGGCAGAGGGAAGGGTCACAGCTTTCCGAGGCCGCATCAGTATTGCTCCCGGCATCGAGGTGATAGAGGTAGGCGGCCACACGCCGGGCCAGGCTGTCGTCCTCGTGCAGACGGCCGCCGGGCCGGTGCTGCTCGCCAGCGACGCAGTGCACTACTACGAGGAACTCGACGACGACATGCCATTCACGTACGTTGCCGATCTCCCGCGTATGTATGAAGCCTTCGATCAGATCACCCGGATGAGTGAAGCAGGCGACGTCACACACCTGGTGGCCGGACACGACCCCTCGACGCTGCAACGTTTCCCGCCGTACGAAGCAATACCCGGGGGTCTCAGTGCCATCATCGGAAGGAACTCCCCTTGACCAACGAAAGCAGGCGCTTCACCGACCGCGTCGTAGTCGTCACTGGTGCCGGAAGCGGTCTCGGTGCCGCCTCGGCGCGACGGCTGGCAGTTGAAGGTGCACACGTTGTGCTCGTCGACATCGACGAGGCAGCAGCTGAAGCCGTAGCCGCGGACATACCGGGGCCGACGCTCGTCGTCGGCGCTGATATTGCAGAGGAGGCGGCGGTCGAGGAGTATCTGCGCCGGGCCGTCGAACGATTCGGCCGAATCGACCACCACCACCTGAACGCGGGAATCTTCGGCAGCTTTATACCGCTCCCTGATCTGCCACTGTCAGAGTTCGAGCGCGTAATGGCGGTGAACGTCCACGGACAGTTCCTCGGAATGAGGGGGGCGTTCCGGCAGTTCAGCGCGCAAAGCTCTGCGGGATCTATCGTGCTCACCGCCTCCATCGCCAGTCTCACCGGTGCCGCCGATCTGCTCCCGTACCACGTGTCCAAGCACGCGGTGACAGGCCTTGTTCACGCCGGCGGCGTGTACGGAGGGCCGTTGGGCATCCGCGTCAACGCCGTAGCACCGGGGATCGTTCCCACCGAGCTATTCGCCGAGGCGTCATCCATGCGTGGAGGTAAGGACGACATGGCACACCGTGCGTCGACGACCCCCTTGCGCCGAGCGGGAACACCCGAGGAAGTCGCCGCGGTCGTGTCATTCCTTCTCAGCAATGACGCCGCATACGTGACTGGCCAGCTCGTCAGCGTCGACGGCGGCGCCACGGTAGTCAACACCGTGCGCCCGTCTGGCGGAGCAGGAGCATGGGATCCCCGACCGGTCGACGACGCGCTCTACCACGGAAGCGGGAACTGGGGAGATGAACTATGAATGCCACCATCGGCTTTGTCGGCCTCGGCAACATGGGCGGGCGGATGACGCGCCGCCTCATCGATGCTGGCCTCGATGTCATCGGCTACGACCCTGTCACCGAAGCGATTACATCGGCCGGGGCGACTCCCAGTGGCGACGTGCGGGCACTCGCAGCAGCGAGCGACATCGTCTTCCTCTCCCTCCCAGATTCCCGAGTCGTCGAGACAGTGATCCTCGGCGACGATGGCATTCTCGAGGCTCTGCGGCCCGGCACAACTGTTGTCGACCTGAGTACCTCATCGCCTGCGTCGACACGGGAGATCCACCGCCGCTTGATGAAACGGAACATCGGATACCTCGACGCGGGGATCTCCGGCGGCGCCGCCGCCGCCGATTCGGGCACGCTCACGCTGATGGTCGGCGGCAGCAGTGACGACGTTGCGCGCGTCCAGCCGTATCTTCAGCCTTTCGCGGCCAGAGTCTTCCATGTCGGCGAGAGCGGCGCGGGTCACGTCGTCAAGCTCCTCAACAACTTCCTCAACGCCGTCGCGCTGTCCGCGACCGCCGAAGTAATGATCGCCGGCAAGAAAGCGGGCATCGACCTCGCTGTCCTTCTCGACGTGCTCAACAGCAGCTCGGGGGTGAACTTCGCGACCCTGAACCGGTTCCCCAGGATCATCACGGGCGACTACCTCGAGGGCGGACTCACCAACACGCTCATGCTCAAAGACGTCGCGCTGTACGCGGAGCTCATCGGCGAACTCGGGGTAGCCGGACTCAATGTCCCCGGCCCTATGGCGGCGTTCGGGCTGGCCCGCCAACTCGGGTACGCCGACTCGATCAGCAACACCGTCGTCGACGCGATCGGCGACATCTCAGGCGGAGTGCGCCTGCACGTCGATGACAGGGGGACACGATGATCATCACTCATCCGAACGAACAGCGGAAGGTGCCGGGAAAGGCCTCGCAGTTCACCGGCCTGGCGCTCGGAGATGCGGTGATGCCCGCCACCGACGGCGTCATCATCAACACCGTGTCGTTCGCGCCCGGTTCACGCACCCACTGGCATGAGCATGAGGCGGGCCAGCTGCTGATCATCCTCTCTGGATACGGGCTCATCTGCACCGATGGCGAAACACCGCAGCCACTGCGTACGGGGAGCTGGGTGTGGATCCCGCCAGGCGAGCGGCACTGGCACGGCGCAGCCCCCGACTCCTTCTTCACGCACACCGCGATCTCATTCGGCGCCACGCGCTGGTCGGATGCAGTGAGCACCGACGACTACGAAAGGCACCACCATGACCAATGAAACATCCCATCGAGACACCTTCAATGCCGGGTTGCAAGCACGCAAGGAGGTGCTCGGTGAAGCCCACGTCGAACGTTCGCTCGCCCAAGCCACCGAGTTCACCCAGCCGATGCAAGAACTCGTCACCGAGTACTGCTGGGGAGCGATCTGGACGCGCGAAGGACTCGACCGGCAGACCCGCAGCCTCCTCAACCTTGCCTTGTTGACCGCTTTGAACCGTTCGCATGAGCTCGCGGTCCATGTACGGGGAGCGATCAACAACGGAGTCACGAAGCAGCAGCTCCAAGAGGTCTTCCTGCAGACAGCGATCTACGTCGGCGTGCCCGCGGCCCTCGAGTCGTTCCGTATCGCCGAGAAGGTCATCGAGGAGATGGATGTCCAGTGACCGGCGACACCACCACTGTGGCCTTCATCGGGCTCGGCAACATGGGGATCCCGATGGCCTTGCAGCTCATCGCCGCGGGACACCGCGTTGCAGGGTACGACGTCTCCGCAGACGCACGGGCTGCTCTCGTCACACAGGGCGGAATCGCCAGTGACAACCTCACCGAAGTCGTCGCTGGCGCCGACATTGTCATCCTGATGCTCCCGAACTCGGACATCGTCACTCAAGTGACTTCCGATCCCGAGTTCCAGGCGGGTCTTCATGCCGACTTGTTCGTCATCGACATGGGCTCCTCCGAGCCGATGGTGACCCGAGCACTTGCTGAGCACCTCGCAGGCATCGGGATCACGCTGATAGATGCGCCGGTGTCTGGAGGAGTGCGGGGTGCAGCAAGCGGCACACTCACGATCATGGTCGGAGGTTCCGGCCCCGCCGTCGACAGGGTACAGAACGTTCTAACCCCGCTTGGTCGCATCGTGCGGACGGGGCCAGTTGGATCCGGGCACGTCGTCAAAGCGCTCAACAATCTCCTCTCCGCCACCCACCTCTGGGCGACCAGTGAGGCAATGCTCGTCGGTGAGCGCTTCGGCGTCGACCCCAAGGTGATGCTCGACGTGCTCAACGGATCGAGCGGCCGCAGCGGCTCGACTGAGAACAAATGGCCCAACTTCATCCTCTCCGAGACCTACGACTCAGGATTCGGGCTGCGGCTGATGCTGAAAGACATGCGCATCGCGAATGCACTCGCCGTCGAACTGGGCGTGCCAAACGAACTGGGCGACTTCGCCGCCGAGCGCTGGGCTGATGCGGCCGAGGATCTCCCCTCGACCGCCGACCACACCGAGATCGCACACTGGATCGCATCCCGCGCACACTGACCACCGCCGACGAAAGGGACATGAGATGGACCTCACCTCTCGGCAGCAAGAGATCAAAGACCGCTTCATGGCCGAACGCGGCGAGTGGAGCGACGCCTGGGAAGCGGTGCTGCAGATCGATCCCGACTTCGTCAGCGCCTCGCTAGACATGCTGCAAGTGCCCTACACGAAGAACCATCTCAGCGCAAAGTTCAAAGAGCTCTGCTACCTCTCCTGGAATGCCGCAGCCACGCACGGCAACCTCAATGGCGCACGCACGCACATGCGCCGCGCTCTCGCGCTCGGCGCGACGCCTCATGAGATCGTCGAAGTGCTCCAGCTGGCTTCGACACTCGGCATCCACACTATGAACATCGGTGTGCCGCTTCTCGTGGAGGTGCTCGAGGAGCGTGGTCGCACCGGACCCGCTCCGCTCACCGCCGCACAAGAAGAGCTGAAGCGACAGTTCACAGAGACTCGCGGTTATTGGCACGACTTCTGGAACGAGATGCTCGAGCTGGATCCAGAGATGTTCGCCGCGTACACCGAGTTCTCGTCAGTGCCATGGCGGACGGGCGTGCTCACGCCCGCAGAGAAGGAACTGATCTACATCTCCTACGACATCGCGGCGACACATCTCTACGTGCCCGGCACGAAACTCCACATTCGCAACGCGCTCAACCATGGAGCGACCGTAGAGCAGGTCATCGAGGTTATGGAAATCTCCAGTGTCCTGGGACTGGATGCCATGGCAAGTGGCATACCCATATTGCTCGAAGAGCTCCGCGCCGCGGGCCGGCCGTTGGACGCCGACGCGTGAGGGAGTTCATAAGTGCGCGGATGGCGAACAAGTAGGCGTAGTCGCGTGCGAATCGGGTGACCTCACGCTACTCCCATCGACAGGTAGGCGAGAGGCTGAAGTGACGCTCAATCAATGATGATCGAAGGAAGTCGACATGAACGCTCCCGTTACTCTTCCGGCCACCCGTCCGGAGACTCTCAGCCTCGACGAAGCCATCGCGAGTGCACGCTTGATCGGAGAGCAGGTGCTCGCAGAGGCGGAGAGCACTGAGCGAAACTCTCGTCACTCAGAGGCGCTGCATCAGCAGTTCCTGCAGGCGGGCTTCTACCACCTCCTCCGCCCGAAGACATGGGGTGGGTACGAGTTCACCCTTCCCGACTTCCTGCGAGTAATGCGCGAAATCGCGCAGGCGGACATGGCTACCGCGTGGTGCCTCACGCTCGCCTCCGGTCACAACCTCCAGGTCGCCTCCTACTGGAGCGAGAAGGCACAAGCTCAGCTGTTCGCTGGCGACTACTTCGCCGCGCCGATGACGAGCGCCCCCACAGGCACGCTCACCCGTGTGGAAGGCGGCTTCCTCGTTGACGGTGTGCACCGATATGCCTCAGGCGTGCCCTACTCCACTCACTTCAGCGGTCACTCCTTCCATGACGACCGTCCGGGCGTCATCTCCAACTTCATCGCGCCGCGTGACGCCTACGAGATCCTCGACGACTGGGGCGGAACGCTCGGGCTGCGCGGCAGCGGTTCAAACTCGGTCAAGTTCGACAACGCCTTCATCCCCGACGAGTTCGTCCTCGAAGGGGTGAGCCAGTTGAGCATCGACCCCGCAACCCAAGCCCCGGGGCGTGCATTGCACGGGAACCCCATGTACGGGGCGCCAGGCATCGGATTCTTCTCGCTCGAGCTGAACTCCCTGGCGCTCGGCGCCGCGCTCGCACTGTTCGATCAGTACGACGATCAAATGACCGTCCGCAAGACCACCTTCCCGCCGTTCGCGCTGCGCAGCGAAGACACCTTCTTCCAATGGCGGTATGGGACAGCGCGGGCCAAGCTCGATGCCGCGGTGGCGAGCATGGATTACGCGGGCGTCCTCTTCAACAAGGCTATCGCCGACTCGGTGTCGGAGCCCTACTCGAAGCCCGCTGACGTGCGCGTCGCGCTCGCCGCGCAAGAGTCGGGACGGCTGCTGTGGGAGGCCGTACACGGCTACTTGTTCAAGTCGATCGGTTCGAGCGCTGTCGTGCAGGGAACTCGGGTCGAGCGCATCTGGCGAGACCTGAGCCAATGGTGGAGCCACCTCAACACGCAGTTAGCAGACCCGGTTGCATCTATGTACGCCGCCCAGCACTTCGATCCGCAGTCACCTTCCTCGCTCTGAGCGAGAGGTCGGAGATGTTGGTCATGAACGAAACCACGACCGCAGTTGCATCGGATGAGTTCGTCACGGCTATGAACCACTTCGCCTCCGGGGTCGCCGTAGTCACGTCACGCCGCGGACAGTGGCCAGTCGGCGCGACGGTGGCGGCGATCGCGCCCATCTCTTCCGATCCGCCAGTGGTGATGGTGTCGATGTCGGTGGCGTCGAGCACAGCGGCGGCGATCATCGATAAGGGCGCCTTTACCGTCAACGTGCTAGACGAGGACGCAGCGATGCTTGCCGGGGTTTTCGCGAGTCGTGCACCCGACAAGTTCGCCGGTCTCGAGTGGGATGAGGACGGACTGGGTAACCCGGTGCTCCACCAGAGGGTCGCATCGATCAGCTGCATGGTGCTCGATGCCGTCTCGTCGGGTTCGCACTGGGAACTCCGTGGGCAGGCCGTCGACGTCGATATTCGCGGCGGAAACCCGCTCGCGTACTACCGCGGCGCATTCGCACACCTGCACACTGACGCAGACCGTGCCGTGCTTGATGCGGTGTGTGCCTACGTACTTGCTGTGCGTACGGATAAGGATCACCGACTCGACCCTGATCTCCTAGCTTCCGAGCTCTCCGTATCGCGCGGAGCCATACTGCGTGCCCTGTCCCGGCTGAAATCCGACGCGCTCGTCGAACGTGTGGACGGGGCTTACTATATTGCGGGTGTTTCGGATGAGGTTGTCGATGCCGCATATGCGGCGAAGCTGATCCTCGAAATTGGTGTTGCCAGCCACGTGGTGGATCGCATCACCGACGACGATGTGCTCTCGCTGCGGGCGCGACTGTCATCGGTACATGCCGCAGCATCCGCCGAAGGCGAAGAGTCTCTCGAGAAACTTGTCGCCGCGCTCGACGGTGTTGGGGAGTTCTTTGTCGGGCTCGCAGGCTCAGAACCACTCGTTCGCGCGTATCGCTCTCTCGGTCTGCCGGGCATAGATCGGCGGACCATCACGAGAACCATGCTCGCGAACATCCCGCCCGGAGGAGGATTCGAGGCTGTGGTGGACGCACTCGAACGACGTGACCTCCCCGCAGTGCTTGAGGCACTGCGATCAGAGCGGCGAACCCCGGCGTTCGTCCGCAATTTGACACGAGGACAGGATTGATCCGATGGATCGCATTGCTATGACTGACCGCGGCCTCTCGCACCGCGAGAGCGCCGAAGTTTCGCTCCTCGCGGGGGGTGTGACATCGGAGGAGTTCAAGACCGCGTTCCGCAACCATCCCGCGGGTGTCGCCGTCATCACCGCGGCAACGCCAGAGGGCCCGGTTGCTCTCACCGCGACATCCGTTGTCTCGGTCAGCGCTGAGCCCCCGGTCCTGATCTTCTCGTTGTCGGCATTGTCCTCGGCGACAGCAAGCATCCGAGCCGCGGAGACGATCGTCGTTCATCTGCTCGCCGACAAGGATCTCCCGGTCGCCCGCCTGTGCTCGACATCCGGCGTGGACCGTTTCGCCGATCCGATGACTTGGTCGCCGCTGACCACTGGCGAGCCTCTCTTCCACGGAGTCGAATCTTGGCTGCGCTGCAGAATCGTTGACCGGATGGACGCGGGCGGCTCCACAGTTGTCGCCGCGCAGGCGCTGCAGGCTTCGACCGCGGGCTCGGCTGAGATATCGCCGTTGGTCTACCACAACAGGGGATGGCATCATCTCGGCGCACACTCGGAGCTGTCATGAGGATCGCTCCGTTCACCTATCGCTCTCGCGCCATCGATGTGCGCTTCGGCCGTGATCAAGCGGCGGAGCATGTGCTCGACTACGTCGACACCCACGAGGCCAGACGCATCCTGGTGGTCGCGACCCGCTCCCAGTTGGCGACCGCTGATCGACTCACGGCAGCGCTTAGTGGGCATGTCGTGGCGCGCTTCGTTGACGTCGTCGAACATGTCCCCGCGGCAACCGCGGAAGCCGCTCGCCGAGTCGCGGCCGACATGAGAGCCGATCTTGTGTTGTCGATCGGAGGCGGCTCGACCACGGGAACGGCAAAGGCGATCGCTTTGACCGCGCGCCTGCCCATACTCGCGGTGCCTACCACCCTTGCTGGCTCGGAGATGACAGACACGTGGGGCATCACGACGGACGGGCGCAAGCTGACGGGGAAGGATCCAGCGGTCTTGCCTCGTGCTGTCGTCTACGATCCAGCGCTTCTGGATCGTCTGCCCGAGCAGCTTGCGGTAACTTCAGCTTTCAACGCGATGGCGCATTGTGTCGAAGCATTCTGGGGCCCCGGCGCAAACCCCCTCAGCTCGATCATCGCCGCCGAGGGTGTACGTCAGCTTGCGAACGGGTTGCGCACGATGCGAAGCAGCCTGCCTGGCGTCGTTGACCAACTCCAATACGGGAGCTTCCTGGCCGGGCTGGTATTCGCTGATGCCGGATCAGGGCTGCATCACAAAATCTGCCACGCGCTGGGAGGGGCGTTCGATCTCTCCCATGCGGGCACACACACGGTCGTTCTTCCGCAGGTACTGCGATTCAACGCACCGGCAGTGCCTGAAACGGCCACCGCGCTAGCCGGGGCGCTGGGCGTCGATGATGCAGTCGATGGCCTCTTCGAACTGATCGCTGCAACCGGCGCGCCGCGCAGTCTGAGCGAACTGGGCATGCCGGCGAACGACCTTCCTATCGCGGTCGACGTCGTCGCCGAGAAGCTCCCGATAGACAACCCCCGAGAAGTGACCCGCGGTTCGCTCGAACAGCTGCTCGCCGCTGCCTACCACGGAGAGGATCCACGATGACCCCCCACACCAGCGATGCCGTACGTCAGGCGGCCCGCGAATCAGCCCTGACGGACGAAGTGGTGCACAGCTTCGCAACCAGCACAGACCCCCGCCTCCGGGTGGTCATGGCCTCGCTTGTGCGTCATCTGCACGCTTTCATCCGTGATGTGCGCTTGACGCAGGAAGAGTGGGATGCGTCGATCGCATTCCTGACACGCGCGGGAGACATCACCGACGCACATCGACAGGAGTTCATTCTGCTGTCGGATGTGCTCGGCGCATCGATGATGACGGTTGCGGTCAACGCTCCCGCCCGCTCGACCGCGACCGAGTCGACCGTGTTCGGTCCCTTCTTCGTGGAAGACGCTCCTCTGATCACCAGCGGTGACGACATCTCAGCCGGGATGCCCGGTCGGCCATGCCACGTACGCGGCAGTGTGCGGTCTACGGCTGGCGAAGTGCTTGCGGGCGCCCGCGTAGAGGTCTGGGCTGCCGACGACGACGGATTCTACGACGTCCAGTACGAGGGTTCGGAACTCGCAGGCCGTGCACATCTCTTCACTGACGAAGAGGGGAAGTACGACTATTGGACGGTGCAGCCCGCCGCGTACCCGATCCCCCACGACGGTCCGGTCGGAGATCTCCTCACCGCCGCTGGCCGCTCACCGATGCGTCCCGCACACATCCACTTCATGGTCAGCCATCCCGGCTACGAGACGCTCATCACTCACATCTTCGTAGCGGGTGACGAATGGCTCGACAGTGACGCGGTGTTCGGTGTGAAGGAATCCCTCATCGTCCCGTTTACAGAGCACGAACCAGGGCATGGCCCGCGCGGACGGGTCATTGAAGAGACCTGGAGTTCCACCACCTTCGATATCGTCCTGGCCCCCGCCGAGCCCGGGCCTGACGCCTGACTCACCTCTGCACGCCCGACCCAGAAAGTAGCACCTCCATGGCACAGGCCACCAGACTCAAAGACCACGCTTGCCTCATCGTTCACGGTCCTGACCAGCCGGGCATCGTCGCCGCGGTCAGCGCGCTCATCACGCGGAACAACGGCAACATCGTCTCCCTCGATCAGTACTCTTCCGACCCGAAGGGAGGGGATTACTTCCAAAGAGTGGTCTTTCACCGCCCCGACTTCAACGCAGCCGTAGCCGACATCGAAGCCGACCTGGCCGCCACGCTCGAGCCATACGGGATGCAATGGCAACTCACCGACCAGGCGACGCCCAAGCGGATGGCGGTGCTCGCCTCGACCAGCGACCACTGCCTCCTGGACCTGCTTTGGCGCCACCGACGCGGCGAGCTGCCGGTGACTATCCCGATGGTCATCTCCAACCACACGAATGTCGTCGCGGATGTGCGCTCGTTCGGCATCCCGTTCTTCCACGTTCATTCGCAAGGGCCAGACAAGTCAGAAGCGGAAGCGCGCATCCTGGAGCTGCTCGCCGGGAACGTGGACTTCGTCGTCCTCGCACGATACATGCAGATCATTAGCGAAGACTTCCTCGACAAGCTCGATGTCCCGGTCATCAACATCCATCACTCGTTCCTGCCGGCCTTCATCGGCGCAGCTCCCTACCGGAAAGCGCATGAACGCGGTGTGAAACTCATCGGAGCCACCAGCCACTATGTGACGAAAGACCTCGACGAAGGTCCCATCATCGAGCAGGACGTCACGCGTGTGAACCATGCGATGACCGCAGCAGATCTGCAGGCGCGCGGCGCCTATGTGGAACGCGCGGTGCTTTCGCGCGCCGTTCAGTGGCATGCGGAAGACCGCGTCATCCGCCACGGCAATCACACGATCGTGTTCGACTGACGACCTAATCGTGCCACTGTGGGGTCAGCCTTTCACAGACGTTCCGGCGGCGCTATGTTGCGCATCCCACACCGCAATTTGACTTCGCGAGCGAAAGCCGAGTTTCGCGAGGATCCGCTGCACATGACCTTCGACAGTACGCCGTGACAGAACCAGCCGCGCCGCGATCGCCGGGTTGCTGAGACCTTCCGCAATGAGAGCGGCGACCTCGCTTTCGCGGGCACTGAGAACGCCAGAAGTTTCGACGCGCACCGATTCCGAGCTAGCATCCTCTCCGTCAACGATGCGTCTAAGCGCATCCCCGAGCGATAGGTCGTCGGCGAGAGCTGCAGGCGGCCCGAACCGAAGGGTTCTAGTGCTCAACTCTGGAAGGGGAACCGGCGGTCTCGACCTCGTCAGTGATGACGGGGGAACCAGTGCAGCGAGTTGGGCGACACTCTGTTCGTCCCCAAGCTGCGCCGAGAAAGCGGTGAGCAACTGCACGCACAGCGCGAGACCGACCCGATCCCCGAAGTCGGCCATAACCTCCACCGATTGTTGGACGTGTTGCATCGCTTCGTCTGGAACTCCTTGGCGGTCGGCGACGAGTGCGAGAAGACACCACATATACGCTCGTCCCCAAATATCGCCCGCCCGGTCACAATACGCGAGGCCGTCCGCAAGCGTTGCCAACGCATCCCCCTGTTTGCCTGCCGCGATCTGGCAGGCTGCGAGATGCCAATATTTCTCGCCGAGATGTTCGCGGACATCGGCATCGAGTGACTCGCGTAACACGCGGGTCAGATCGCGTTCTGCGACAACGAGGTCACCGTCGGCGAGCGAGACGAGCGCTCCCACGAACACAGCGAAGATTTGCTCGTCGAAATCCGCCAGGTCGGATTCGAAGTCATTCTGAATCGCATTCAGCTGGGAGCGCGCTCCGTCCAGGTCGCCTTCGTGGAAGGCGATGTATGCGTCCGTAAGCATTGCTCGAAGCGTAACGGCGTCTTTCGCGGTGTCCAGTGACAATGCGGTCCCAAGCCAATCCCGCACGCGTGGCCAGGGATCGACTGGATGCAGCTGCCAGTAGTACCGCAGTGCGCTGATGACCTCGAGCGCTTCGTGAGCGTCGTCTGCGTTGCTTGTCATCGCTCCCAACAGCGAGGTGATAGCGGCGGCATGACGATTGAGGAACTGAATATTGGTGAGTTGATCCTCTGAGAACCACGCTGCAGCGCACTGTCGTAGCCGCCTGAGAAGTGCGCGGTGTAGCATCGCTTCCTCGCGGTCGCGGTCACTGACGTCCCACGATTCACGCAGATGGCGGCGGTAGTGCAGGGGGACACGTAAACGACGCACGCCTCCGACGGTCTCCGAACGCACAAGCGACCGATCAACGAGTTCCACGGCGGGGGCCGCAATGCGCGACAACTGATCATCGGCAAACACCTCGGCCGCGAAACGCAGATCGGCACCAGACTCCAGGAGCGCTAGACGTCGGAGAAGCTCTGCTGCCGGTGGAGAAAGCCTCTTGAGCGATAACTCTGCGATCGCCCGGGACGTCCGGGCGCCGGATCCAGGCGGTAGGAACTCATCAAGGACGGTCGCATCCTCAGTTACTGCAATCGCGGCCTCATGAGCGCCGAGTGCGGACACCGCACGGGCTGCCGCCTCAATGAAGCGCGGGAGACCGTCGGTGGATCGGCATACCGCGACTAGGTCATCGAGCGGAGCAATTGCGGCGTCGAAAGCGGGGTCCGCGTCGAGGATCCGTTGCACCAGGAGCGCGAACGACGCGGACTCGAGTTCCTTGTCGGCGGTTCGTCGGTATGTGGCTGCCGACGGTAGATCCAGCGGCATTAGAGCGTAAGGTGTTTCGCCGGCGATGCCGATTCGCTCCCGGGCCGTAACGAGGATCCGCGTCTCGGCTGTACTACTCAGCAGTTCCTCGAGGATTCTGGCACTGGCAGTTGCGTCATCGAGGTTGTCGACCACAAGGAGATGGGGCCGATCACCAAGCGTCTGCGCGATCGCGGAAACCGTCGAGCCCTCCGCTCCTACGGCCCGAGCGAGCGACTCCTCGAGATCATCGGAGGCGGTGTCCGCCATGTCGGCGAGCACGATCGATCCGCCGATGGATCTCCGCAATACATCGGCGACTCGCACCGCGAGGCGGGATTTTCCCACTCCGGCCTGTCCGATGATCGTCACGAGACGGCGCGATGACACCAGCCCGCGCAAACTGTCCAACTCGTCGTCTCGCCCAACGAATCCGGTCAAATGGCTGACGGGAAGCCCGCGATGCGTCGTCGTCATCCTCGTTGTTCCTTGCCTGGCCGTCCACCCTGACGCCCATGTCTCTCCACAGCCAGGATACCTCAGCCCTTGGAGGGCCGGTTATAGCGTGGGATCACTCGATCCCGCACCTGAATAGGTCATTTCTGCTCGCCTACGCCCTACCCCAGACGAGACGATGGAGTTCGCACGACAACCGATCGTCTGCCGATTGGCGGCGAAGTGCGAGCACTGAGATTTGAGGACGAAGGTGTCAATATGAGAGCTGCTCTTGCGCGTGGAAACGGCGCGCCGATCGAGATCGATGAGATCGTCCTGGCCTCCCCTGGGAGAGGGGAGGTGCGGGTGCGGATCGAGGCAAGCGCCGTGTGTCGCACGGACCAGCTCTTCATGGACAACCCTGCCGGCCATGATCAGCGCTTCGTCCCGGGGCACAGCGCGTGCGGGATTGTCGTAGAAGTCGGCCCCGACGTCACGAAGACGAAGGTCGGCGATCGAATCGTCGTCGCCGGCACGATGGAATGCGGGAAGTGCTACGCGTGCACTCACGGTAGTCCGTCACAGTGTGAGCGGCTGTGGATCGAAGTTGCCAACCCCCCGGTCGTCGGGCGGACCGCATCTGCTGCCACTGTCGCCGGATTCGGCGGCGCTGGAACATTCAGCGAGTACATGATCTACCGCGAGCACTGCTATGCGGTGGTCGACAGCTCCCTTGATGCATCGCAGCTTGCTCTCCTCGGTTGCGGGGGACTCTCCGGTGTTGGCGCGGTCTGGGAGGTCGGCGGTGTGCGGCCGGGCGACAGCGTCGCCGTGATCGGCTGCGGACACCTCGGTCTTTGGATGATCCAGGCAGCGAAAGCCGCGGGAGCAGGAGCGATCATCGCGATCGACCCGCTGCCTGAGCGCCGGGAGTTCGCCTTGCGTATCGGGGCTACGGCCGTGGCGTCCCCCGAAGACGCCAGCGTGACGATCAGCAGGCACACATCTGGGCGCGGTACCGACCTGGCTCTTGAGGCGACCGGTGAGCCGGGCTGTGTGGAGCAGGCTTTTGAGGCATCGCGCAAGGGTGGCACAGTCGTCATCACAAGCATGGTTGCTCCGCTCGACTCCGCCGAATCGAACCTGCCCACCAATGCGGTCTCGATGTTTGGCCGAAGCATCAAGGGGTCGCAGTCCGGAGGAGGCTTTCTCGACCGCGACATCCAGCGCATCGCCGAATCCATCGAAGCCGGCGTCCTGGATGTTGACGTGATGATCTCGCAGGTGTTCCCGCTGTCGCAGGCTGGCGACGCGATGCAAGCCGCGGTAAACCGCGAGCTAATCACCGCGGTTATCGACATGCGCATCGAGAACCCAGAGGGATGATGTTTCACCGCAAGTGCGGGACGTGGGTGCGCGCAGAAACAGGTGAGGTCACGCTACTGCGTCGACGAACAAACATTGAGACTAAATCTTACGGCACTGATCGGAGCCGCCCAGCCGCCGGGACGACGATGTTCCGCCCGTCGTGCTCAATCAATGGACGAAGGGAAGCAAGAGCCGCATGACCAGCGAAGACCTTGCAGGCAAGACAGCAATCGTTTCCGGTGGAGCGCGCGGAATTGGAGAGGCCCACTGCCGTGCTCTGGCCGCCGCAGGCGCAACAGTCATCATCGGTGACGTGCTGCGTGAGGAGGGGGAGGCGCTCGCCCGTGAACTGGGCGACCGTGCACGCTTCGCCGAGCTGGATGTGACTGATCGTGAGCAGTGGGCGGAATGTGTAGGCATCGCGCTGGGTGCGGGAACTGGAACCCTCGACATCCTTGTGAACAACGCCGGCATCAATCAACCCACACCCATCGAGAAGATGCCCGCTGAGACGTGGGACCGTGTGCTCCAGATCAACCTCACGGGTCACTTCAACGGTATCCAAGCGGTGATCCCGGCCATGCGGGAGTCGGGCGGGGGATCGATCGTCAATACCGCTTCCATCACCGCGGTCATCCCTCCGAGTCAACTCGCTCCGTACGTCGCATCCAAGATGGCGATCGTTGGACTCACGCAGATTGCGGCGCTTGAGCTCGGGCAATACGGAATCCGCGTCAATGCGTTGCAACCCGGCTACACCGACACCCCGATGATGAAGGGAGGCGACGAGGCTGCGATCACTAGCGCGATGCCTATTCGGCGCTACGGACGCCCCGAAGAGGTCGCAGACATGATGCTGTACCTCGTCACGCGTGCCACCTACACCACCGGCAGTGTCCTTCCGGTCGACGGCGGAGCCGTCGCCGGTGTTGGCTACGCCGTCGACTGACCACAACCACAACACCCGACCCGTGGGCACCGACGCCCACCTGAAGAGAACGGACGATGAAGTGACCGCTCAAGAAGCAATCAGCGAGGGAGCCTTTACCCTTGCCCCAGGACTCGGTGGCATTCCCCTGGAGTTCCTGGGATACGAACCCGAGATCCTTGCATCCAAGCAGACCGCGTATCTCGGCACCGCCTTGAACGGCATGTCGCCGATCTACGATGTTTCCGGGCCAGACGCCCTAGCCTTCCTCCGCTCGGTGTGCATCAACTCCTTCAAGAACTTCCACGTCGGCCAGATCCGCCACGCGGTGCTCTGCAACGACAAAGGGCAGATCCTCACCGACGGTGTGATTGCGCACATCGAGGACGGTGTGTATCGCACCTACTGGCTCGCTCCCACGCTCGACTACCGCCTCATCAACTCGGGCATGGACGTCACCGGGACCGACCAGTCATTCAACGAATTCTTCTTCCAGATCGCTGGTCCCCGCTCGCTCGAGGTGCTCGAGGCCGCGGCGCAGGAGGATCTCCACGACATCGCCTTCGGTCGCCACCGGATGTCCAACATCGCAGGCATTCCGGTGCGCGTCTTGCGTCTTGGGATGGCCGGAACGCTCGCCTACGAAGTGCACGGAGCGATGTCGGACACCGAGGCGGTCTACCGTGCCATCTGGGAAGCCGGTCAGCCGTTCGGTCTTGTCAAGCAGGGGCAGACTGCCTACCTCATGCAGCACACCGAAGCGGGCTTCCCGAACATCAACCTCCACTACCCGCTGCCCTGGTACGAAGAGGCCGACATGGCCGCGTACTTCGACACGCAGCCGATGCAGAACTTCTACAACAAGTACCGTCACTTCTTCGGCAGCGTCGGGCCGGATGCTGAGGCTCGCTTCGTCACCCCGTTCCAGGTCGGCTGGGGCAAGATGGTCGATTTCTCTCACGACTTCATCGGCAAGGAAGCTCTGCAACGTGAGGCCGAGGCCGACCACTGGGCGACCGTCACTCTCGTGTGGAACGAAGAAGACATCGCCGACGTCGTCGCATCAAAATACCGCGGCCACGAAGTGGAGCCTTACGACCGGATCGACGACCGCCCGTACGACATCTACTTCAATCTCGGCGGGCAGATCGGCTTCGGATACCACGCCGACTGGGTGCTCGCCGACGGTGAGCGGATCGGCACATCGACCGGACGCATCAACAGCGTCTACTACCGCCGTATGATCTCGATCGGCTTCATCGACAAGCGCTACGCCGCTGAAGGCACAGAGCTCACCGTGCTCTGGGGGCGACCCGGGACGCCGCAGAAGGAGATTCGAGTTACCGTCGGACGATACCCGTACTTCGACCTCACGAACAACAACGCTGTCGACGTGTCAACGATCCCGCGGTTCGCGCTTAGCGGCTTGACCGAATAAGAGCTACGAGACTCGCAGGGTCACCGTCAGCGCATCCGATTCTCGTTTGCGGATGCGGCTCCACGCTGCATCCGCAAACGACCAGAGCTAGCCACCGATCTTCTCCCGCGAGCGTACTTTCGCAAGACGCGGTCAAGTCCCCGGTAGTGGATGCTCCTATTGTTGTCAAGCGGTCAGTGTCGGGCTGATCTGCTCTAGGACGGTGGCCGCTCGGGCCTCGAGTTCTGGGTCAGCGCGGGTCCCGATCTCGAGTCGTCGTAGCCGCTGGTAGGGGACGCCGAGTGTGGTGGCGAGGACGCTGATCGGGATGCCGATCGCTTGTCGGCGGGCTCGGAGCTCGCGCCCGACTGGATGGTCGGTGGCGGGGTTGAGCAGGGCTGCGTAAACCTCGTTCGCGACGTGTCGTTTGAGGCAGCGCATGATGTCGCGGTCGGTGAGTTGCTCGGCGCGGCGCCGTTCGAAGTAGGCCATCGTGCGAGGCTCACGGTGTCGCATGCGCAGCAGAACGATCCGGTGCAGGGCCGAGTTCGCGTGCCGGTTGCCGCCGCGGGAGAGTCGGTGCCGGGTGCGTTGCCCGGACGAGGCGGGGATCCGGGCAACACCGGCCAGAGCGGCGAAGCTAACTCACCGTGAGTGGCACGCAGATGGCAAGGGTGGGCAACGGCGTCGCGACTTCCGCAGGATTCTGCGCCACTTTGACCAACGGGCAAAAACTGGGACTTCTGATATCCCGGCCCGCAGGCGGCCGGTGAGAGGCCCGGATTCGCAGGATTCTGCGGATCCGGGCCTCCCTTGTGCTCTACTCGGGCAGGCGTCGCACCGCCTCGGCGGTGGTGATGACGTCGTTGGCGATGAAACCGAAGTTGGTCGTGGTGGCAGCGAGGTCGTCACCGAGCTCCGGGCGGTTGGGGGCGCCGACCGCGTCGGAGACCACGATGACCTCGAAGCCGTTCTCGATCAGGTCTCTCAGGTACGACTCGACGCAGAGGTTCGCGAGCATGCTGGTTGCGTGACGTGCGGCCGCCCGCGGCCGACGGCGGGGAGGTCGACGAGGATACTGTGAACGACGGCGCAGTGGCGAGGTTCCATGCGCTCCGCGATGCGATCCGCACCGCGGCCGCCCAGGTGGCGAGCGCCGGGCGGCTCGATGCGGTTCACGCCGAGACGCTCAACGATTTCTCGCGACGCGTCCCCGCAGCGCCACAACTGGTCCAGAACGATGCCGGTGAATGGGTGCGGCGGATGCACGCGACTGGCCCGTCGACCGATATCGCACTGGCGGCGATCGCATCCGACGCGACCGAACTGTTCTCCGGCGTCCGCGCCGCGCAGTTGCGCGCGTGCACCGGCCCCAACTGCCCGCTCTTCTTCCTCCAGGACCGACCCCGCCGGCATTGGTGCTCACCCGGGTGCGGCACACGCGCTCGGGCGGCGGCGGCATACAGCCGCAGGACCGCCGGGAGAAGGCCGACGCCTGCTGCCGGTTAGCGGAGGCCTCCCCGGCGCCGATCCACCCGGTCACGCGCCGACCCGTTTCGCGGGTCGCGACGAGAACCGGGACTGCTGAAGAGCAGTCCGCCGAGTAGTCTGCACACCATGGGAACCCTCGAATACAACAGCTCCCGCCCGCCGATCAAGGTCGACGACGACACTCTCGCCCACCTGAAGATCGTCATCGGGACGAAGCTCCGTCGCCACGAGAGCTTTATGATGACCTGGCTGCCCGAAGGAGAAGGCGATGGAGGGCGGATGACGATCTGGATGAATCCGAGCATCCCGTTGATCCTCTCCTTCGACGGCTCGACGATGCCGATGATCGATTCGAAGCGCGTCGAAGCGATGATGGAGAACCTCAGTGCCCGCGGGGAGCTCGTGCTCGACCAGCTCTCGTGAACAGGACGGCCGGTCCGCCGACTATCCTGGAGTGAGCATTCACAACAGGAGGCAGCCGTGATTCTCAGCTTCATCATCTTCTTGGTCATGTTCGTCGGCGGGATCTGGGTGATGGGCATCTCGCACGGCGTGCCGATGGACTTCCAGGCGCTCACGTTCTGCGCCGGCCTCGCCCTGGTCTGCCTGTCGATGGCGTGGATGATGCGCGAGGGCAAGAGCGGTGCCACCCGCCGCTCGAACAACTGGGACGGCGGCCCGGCCGCCAACTGATGAAGTCCGTTCCCTTCGGATCCACGACGGCACCTGCGGTCATCGCGGGGATGATGCGCATCTCCGACAAGGATGACGTGCAGATCAGCGAGCTGTACCGCACCGCACGTGACGCCGGGATCGACTTCTTCGATCACGCCGACATCTATGGCGGAGCCATGCACGCCTGCGAGCAGCGGTTCGGCGATGCGCTGACGCTGAGTCCGTCCGAGCGCGCCGAGATCACGCTGCAGACCAAGTGCGGGATCGTTCCGGCCGAGGGGATGTTCGACTTCTCCTACGAGCACATCGTCGCGCAGGTCGAGGGGTCTCTGCGGGCCCTCGGCACCGACTACCTCGACGTGCTCCTGCTGCACCGGCCGGACGCGCTCGTCGAACCCGATGAGGTCGCACGTGCATTCGACGCGCTCGAATCGTCGGGCAAGGTGCGCGCGTTCGGCGTCTCGAACCACACCCCGCGTCAGATCGACCTGCTCCGCACTGCGGTCGAGCAGCCGCTCATCGCCAACCAGGTGCAGCTGTCGATCACGCACGCTCCGATCATCACGCAGCCGATCGCGATGAACATGCTCGGCGAAGAGCAGAGCATCGTCCGCGACGGCGGAGGCATCGTCGAGTACTGCCGCATCAACGGCATCACCCTGCAGGCGTGGTCGCCGTTCCAGGCCGGTTTCTTCAGCGGCGTCTTCCTCGGCAACCCCGACTACCCGGACCTCAACGCGGTCATCGATCGGCTGGCCGCCCAGTACGGCGTGACGCCGATCGGCATCGCGACAGCGTGGATCACACGTCATCCGGCGAACATGCAGGTCGTGCTCGGCACCACCACCCCGCAGCGCGTCGCGGATGCCGCGGCCGGTGCCGACATCGTCCTCACCCGCGCGGAGTGGTACGAGCTGTTCCGGGCCGCAGGGCATCTGCTGCCCTGAGCACGCGTCCCCGCACGCGCAGCGTCACCTCGAGCGGCGCTTCGCGAGCCGCGCTTCGAGGTTCGCCCTGACCGCGGGCCACTCCGGCTCGATGACGGAGTACTCGACGCTGTCGCGCAGGGCGCCGTTCCGGTACCGCGAGATCGCCCGCATGACTCCGTCCTGCTTGGCGCCGAGTCGCTCGATCGCCGCGCGCGACTGGAAGTTCACCCACTGCGTCGTCAAGCCCACCCGGTACACGCCGAGCGTCTCGAACGCGTGCTGCATGAGCAGCAGCTTCGACTCGGCGTTCGTCCCGGTGCCGTGGGCCGACGGACGATTCCAGGTGTACCCGATGTGGAGCCGGGGCACGGATGCGTCGAGGTCGTAGTACGACGTCATCCCGATCACACGCCCCGCGGCGTCGAACGCCGTGAACGGCACCATTTCGCCGGCATCGCTCAGTCTGAGGCGTCGCTCGATCTCATCCGCGACGCCGTCCGGGGCGGGCACCGAGGTGTACCAGGCCGTCTGCCACAGGTCGCCCTCGCTCACGGCATCCCTGAGGCCATCGGCGTGCGAGCGGTCCAGCGGGCGCAGCTCGACGAGAGCACCGGTGAGGACGACGGGCGAGGGGGAAGTCAGAAACGGCACCTGCTCATTCAATCAGCCGTCGTCTACGCTGAGGGCATGCCGTTCGTCTCGCTCCTCATCATCGCCGTGCTGATCGTCGCACTGATCGACATCATCACGCGTGACGAGTCGCAGGTGAAGCACCTGCCGAAGCTGGTCTGGATCCTCCTCGTCGTGCTGCTGCCGATGATCGGGAGCATCCTGTGGTTCCTGATCGGTCGCGAGTACGGCGAAGGCGGAGTCTCGCTGCCCCGGATGCCGCGCCGCGACGCGCGCACCCAGGCGCCGCCTGCCCCGCAGTACGCGCCGCCGGCCGCAGACACCCGCACCACCGAGCAGCAGATCGCCGATCTCGACCGCGAGATCGAGGAATGGCGCCTCCGCGAGGAGATCGCCAAGCGGCGGCACGACGAGGGCGACGCATCCTGAGCAAGCCGAAGCGCGCCGTCCTGGGCGGCGGATCGGGCTTCCTCGGCAGGGCGCTCGCGAGTGCCCTCGAAGCGGACGGGTACGAGGTCCGTGTGATCGGCCGGTCGGGTCCTGATGCGACCTGGGACGACCCGGCATCCGTTCTGCGCGTCGTCGACGGCGCCGACCTCGTCATCGGGCTCGCGGGGCGGATCGTCGACTGCCGATACGACGACGTCAATCGCGACGAGATCCTGCGATCGCGCATCGACACGACCCGGATGCTCGGCGAGGCGATCGCCCGCTCGGAGCATCCGCCCGCCGTGTGGCTGAACTCGAGCAGCGCGACCGTGTATCGCTACGCGCTCGACCGGGCGCAGACCGAGGCCGACACCGACTTCGACACGGGGTTCTCTCCCGACGTCGCTCTGGCCTGGGAGGAGGAGCTGTTCCGCCTCGAGCTCCCGAAGACGCGCCGCGTCGCGATGCGCATCACGATCGTCCTCGGCGATGGGCCGGCGACGACCATGCTGTTCCGCCTCGCCCGGCTCGGGCTCGGCGGGCCGCAGATCGACGGCTGGTGGTTCCCCCACAACCGCTACCGCGGCATCGGACCGCATCCCACCGAGCGGCGCAGACCGCTGTGGGTGCGCTCGAAGGGGCGGCAGAAGTTCAGCTGGATCCACATCGACGACCTCGTCGGCGCGATCCGCTTCCTCCGGGACACCCCGACGATCGCGGGGCCCGTCAACCTGTCGGCGCCGACGCAGAGCGACAACCGGTCACTGATGGCGACGCTGCGCCGCATCGTGCGGATGCCGCTGGGCATCCCGGCGTGGCGGTTCATGCTGGAGCCCGCCATGTGGGTGCTGCGCACCGAACCAGAGCTCGTTCTCAAGAGCAGGTGGGTCGCGCCGCAGGTGCTGCTCGACGCCGGCTACCGCTTCACGCACCCCGAGCTCGAACCGGCGCTGCGCGACATCCACCGCAGGATCAGCGGTCGCGGAGCCTGACCAGCCGTTCGTGACCGGTCTCCTCGAGCTCCGCGATCTGCTCGCGGGACTTCAGGAAGTCCGAGAACGACCGGTACCCGAGCCCCTTCTCACTGAACGACGGATCCATGCGGCGCATGTGCGTCTTCACGGCCGAGCTGTGCAGCCACTCGTCGGCATCGGCCTTGTCGTGACCCAGGCGCAGGGCGCGCTGCAGCAGCGCGGTCGCCTCGTCCTGGTCGCTGAGCTGCGTTGTCTCGGCATCCTGCTCGACCGGCTTCTTCTTGGCCCTGCTCCGGCTTGTGGCTCTGGTCTTGGCCGGCGTCTCGTCCTCGGCTTCAGCAGGGACCGGTGCGGCCTTCTTCTGCGCCGGTCGCGACACTCCTGGCAGCGAGTCGTAGGACTCGAACTCGTCGCAGGCCGCCGCGAGCGACTTCGCCGTGGAACCTGCCACGCCCACGCCGATCACGTAGCGCCCGAGCCGCTTGCAGCGCTGCGCGAGCGGGACGTAGTCGCTGTCGCCCGCGACGAGCACGACATGGGTGAGGTCGGAGAGGCGGAACATGTCCTCCACGGCATCCACCGCCAGTCGGATGTCTGCACCGTTCTTCGCGTAGGCGGCGGCGGGGAAGAGCTGCACCAGGTCGACGGCGCGCGCGACGAGCTGCGAGCGGTACTCGGCGTTCACCGGCGATGACCAGTCCGCGTACGCGCGGGTCAGCACGAGAGTGCCGAAGGATGCCGCGTAGTCGATGATGGCGCCGACCTCGATCATCGCGTCCTTCAGGCGCCCTTCGACCTCGGGGTCGTTCGGGTTCTCGGCGATGCGCTGGCGATCCTTGCTGTACGCGTTCCGGCCGTGCACCCGGTCGAACCACGAGATGACGATGTTGTCGAAGTCGAGGTAGACCGCGACGCGCGGGTCCTGGGGGTCAGCCATCGGTGCGCTCCTCGCTCGGGTACCGGACGCCGATCTGCGCCCGGATTTCATCCAGCGTTCCCATGATGGCCACGCTCTCGGCGATGGGCAAGACATCGCCCTCCAGGATGCCGTCTCGCACGAGTCGCTCGGCGGCGAGAGCCTGGAACTGCATGCCGCGCCCGTCGACCTCGGACGCGTAGCTCTCGCGCACCTCGCCGTCCGGCGCGATGACGCGGAACGTGGTCGGCGCGTACCAGACGCGGTCGATCTCGATCCGCGCCTTGGTGCCGACGATCGACGCCGAGGTGGCGCCTGCGGCACGCGACGACGACAGAGTCGTGGAGAGAGCGCCGCCGGCATGCGTCATGATCGTGGCGACCTCGGTGTCGGCTCCGGTCTCGCCGAGGCGTCCGGATGCCGTGATGCTCTTCGGCGCTCCCAGGACGTCCCAGACGAACGAGACGGGGTAGATGCCGAGGTCGAGCAGAGCTCCGCCTCCCAGTTCGAGGGCGTTCAGCCGGTGTGCCGGGTCCGAGGGGAGCAGCTGGGTGTGATCCGCCGTCACCGCGCGGATCTCGCCCAGGGTGCCGTCGGCGATGATCTCGCGGATGCGGACCATGTGCGGCAGATAGCGCGTCCACATCGCCTCCATGACGAGGAGCCCTCGCTCGGCGGCGATCCGCTGCAGGTCCGCGGCCTCCGCCCGGTTGAGGGTGAACGGCTTCTCCACGAGCACGTGCTTGCCGTTCTCGAGTGCCAGGCGTGCGGTGGCGTGATGCATCGGATGCGGTGTCGACACGTACACGATGTCGACGCCCGGGTCGGTCACGAGCGCCTCATACGACGCGTGCGCAGCCTCGATGCCGAATTCCGCGGCGAACGCGTCGGCCGATGCCTGCGAGCGCGAACCCACCGCGACGAGGTCGAGTCCTGCGGTGCGCAGGTCGGAGGCGAAGGCGTGGGCGATGCCGCCCGTGGCGAGGATTCCCCAGCGCAGTCCAGTCATCCTCTCAGCGTAGCGAGTGCTCTCTGCTCGATGAGCGGGAAGACCTGCTCGGCGATGCGTTCGAGCTCCTCGTCCAGAGGCGAGGACTGGATCAGCAGCAGCGTGATTCCGGCTACTACGACCTGGGCGTCACGCGGTTCCTGATCCGCGGCTTCGATCCGCTGAGCGACGTGCGCGACTGGGGCGAGGAGCTCGTGCCGCTGCTGCGCGAAGGCGCACGGCGCCGGGACGAGGCAGGGCAGGAGCAGGTCGCCTGACCTGTCCGTCACTGGGATAGCTTGGGTCTGTGGCGGGCGAGAGGATCGGGGCGACCAGCGGGATCACCCTTCAGCAGCTGAGGTATTTCGTCGAGGTCGCAGCCGAAGGATCCATCAGCGCCGCCGCGGACCTGCTCTACGTGTCGCAGCCGACGATGTCCGGCGCCATAAAAGATCTCGAGCAGCGGGTCGGTTGCACGCTGCTGATCCGTTCGGCACGCGGTGTGAGCCTCACCGTGGACGGCACCGAGTTCCTCGGCTACGCGCGCCAGGTGGTCGAGCAGGCCGGCCTTCTCGAGCAGCGCTATTTCGGGGGCCAGCCGTCGCGGAGGATGCTCGCCGTGTCGACGCAGCACTATTCGTTCGTCGTCGAGGCGTTCGTGCGGATGGTGAGGGGCGCGGATGCGGCGGAGTACGCGTTCGCGCTCCGCGAGACCCGCACCTGGGACATCATCGAAGACGTCCGCACGTTCCGCAGCGAGCTGGGCGTCCTGTACCGGAACGACTTCAACCACAAGGTCATCGACAAACTGCTCCGGGATTCCGGACTCGGTTTCACTCCGCTGTTCCTCGCCACCCCGCACATCTTCATCGCCCGGTCGAACCCGCTCGCCGACCGCGAGCGCGTCACCCTCGACGACCTCGATGGTCTGCCCCGGCTCACCTTCGACCAGGGGGCGAACAACTCGTTCTACTTCGCCGAGGAGATCCTCTCCACACGCTCGTCGGCGCAGGACATCCGCGTCAGCGACCGGGCCACGATCTTCAACCTCATGATCGGTCTGGGCGGCTACACGATCTCCACCGGCATCATCTCCGACGACTTCGATCCGTCGATCGTCGCCGTCCCGCTCGACGTCGACGAGCGCATCGAGGTCGGTTGGATCGGGCAGTCCGGCATCCCGCTCACCGAGCAGGCGCTACGTTTCGTCGCAGAGATGCGCGATGTCGTGTCGGGATACGGCGTCGAAACCCTGTCGTAGTGCGGCATTCGGGGGTATAGGGAAAGCCGATCGCAGGGCATCGCGACCCTCGATGGAGCTATCGCTGCTCGGTGTGCGTACGCTGACGAACCATGAGCAGCTCCTTCGCCTTCCGCATCCGGACGACCCGGTTCGACGAGTCGTATGCGCCGTCGGCCACCTCGCGGACCACCACCAACTTCGCAAACCTGGCCAGGGGCGAGAACCGCCGGCAGAACCTCCGCAGCACCCTGTCGATGATCGACGCGCGCTTCAACGCGCTGGCGCACGACGACAACCCGGGCCGCGATCGATACGGCGTCGAGCTCGAGATCGTCTCCGCCGACCTGCACTTCGACGCGGACGGCGTCGTGGTCGAGTTCCCGCTGATCGAGATCCTCGACGTGACGATCCTCGACACCCGCACCGGAGAGCGCATCGACGGGATCGTGGGGAACAACTTCTCCTCGTACGTCCGCGACTACGACTTCAGCGTGCTGCTGCCCCGGCACACGGCGGATGCCGCGCAGTCCGGTCTTCCGGAAGGCTTCGGCGACCTGCACGGCGGCCTGTTCCAGCGCTTCCTCGACTCCGATGCCTATCGGGAGCGATTCTGTCAGCCGCCCGTCATCTGCATCAGCGTCTCGAGCAGCAAGACCTACCGCCGACTCGGCACCGATCACCCTGTTCTCGGAGTCGAGTACCAGCAGAGCGAGTTCTCCCTCACCGACGAGTACTTCGCGAGGATGGGGATGCAGGTGCGCTTCTTCATGCCGCCGGGTGCGGCCGCGCCGCTGGCGTTCTACTTCCGCGGCGACCTTCTGGCGGACTACTCGGATCTGGCGCTCATCGGCACCATCAGCACGATGGAGACGTTCCAGAAGATCTATCGTCCTGAGATCTACAACGCGACCGCTCAGGCGCAGGAGGTGTACCGGCCGAGGCTGGACAACCCCGAGTACACGGAGACGGCGATCACGTATGACCGTGCCGAGCGCAGCAGGCTCGGGATCACGCAGGGGAAGTACACGGAGGAGTACCTGATCACGCCGTTCCGGAGCGTCCTGGAGCGATGGGCCGGGGAGCCGATCGCCGCGGGGAGTCACGCATGAACGCACAGCTGCCCACCTCGATCGTCGGCAGTCTGCCCAAGCCCGCCTGGCTCGCCGAGCCGGAGAAGCTCTGGGCGCCCTGGCGGCTGCAGGGGGAGGAGCTCGTCGAAGGGCAGCGCGACGCGCTCTCGCTGTCAGCCGCAGAGCAGGCTCTTGCGGGTCTCGACATCATCAGCGACGGGGAGCAGACCCGCCAGCACTTCGTCACGACGTTCGTCGAGAGCCTCGGCGGGGTCGACTTCGAACGGCGCGAGACGGTGCGCATCCGCGACCGCTACGACGCGAGCGTCCCGTCGGTGGTCGGGGCGGTGAGCCGGGAGCGGTCGGTCTTCGCCGAGGATGCGAAGACCCTTCGTGCGCAGACCGATCGCCCGATCAAGTGGGCGCTGCCCGGACCGATGACGATGATCGACACGCTGTACGACCGCCACTACGGCAGTCGCGAAAAGCTCGCCACGGAGTTCGCGAAGATCCTCAACGAGGAGGCCAGGGAGCTCGAGGCGGCGGGGGTCGACATCATCCAGTTCGATGAACCCGCCTTCAATGTGTTCTTCGACGATGTGAAGGACTGGGGTGTGTCCGTGCTCGAACAGGCCGCAGAGGGGCTCCGCTGCGAGACCGCCGTGCACATCTGCTTCGGCTACGGCATCAAGGCGAACAACGACTGGAAGGCGACGCTCGGAGACCAATGGCGTCAGTACGAGCAGTCCTTCCCGCTGCTGCAGGAGTCGGCGATCGACATCGTCTCGCTGGAATGCCAGAACTCGCGCGTCCCGATCGAGCTGATCGAGTTGCTGCGCGGCAAGAAGGTGATGGTCGGTGCGATCGACGTCGCTGGCGCTGATATCGAGACTCCCGAGACCGTGGCCGACACGCTTCGCGGCGTCCTCCGATTCGTCGATCCGGACAAGCTCTACCCGAGCACCAACTGCGGGATGGCGCCCCTGCCGCGTCAGGTGGCGCGTGCCAAGATGGTCGCGCTCGCGGCGGGAGCGGAGATCGTCCGGGGGGAGCTGGCGCTCACGGGATGAGGGTGATCTTGCCGTGCGCCTCGTGCGCCTCGATGAGACGGTGCGCCTCGGCCGCTTCCGCGAGAGGCAGCTCGGCGCCCAGCTCGACCTGGAAGTCTCCGCTCGCGATCAGGTCGATCGCGACGGCGATGCCCTCGGCCCGCCAGGCGATCTCCTGCTCGGTGAGGGGCACGGGCGAGCCGCCGCTGAAGGCGCGGATGCCGAGCTCTGCGGCATCCGGACCGCGAACGATGGTCGCGATGCGATCGTGGTCGGCCACGACCTCCTTGGAGACCGCAATGGCCTCGTCCGTGCCCGCGCAGTCGAGCGCGACCGTGACGGCGCCGTCCACGGCTGCGCGCACGCGGTCTGCGAGGCCTTCGCCGTAAGCGACCGGGATCGCGCCCAGGTCGCGCACCTGCTCGTGGCGCGCGGGGCTCGCCGTGGCGACGACGGTCGCGCCCCAGGCGACGGCGAACTGGATCGCCGCCTGCCCGACCGCGCCGGATCCGGCGTGCACGAGCAGCACGTCGCCCTCGCCGACCTCGAGCGAGCGCAGGCACTGATAGGCGGTGCCGACCGGGATGCCGAGACCGGCGGCCTCAGCGGCGGTCACGGAATCCGGAAGAGCGTAGAGGTGGTCGGCGGAGATGGCAATGTGCGTGGCGTACGTGCCGGATGCATCGCGGACGGCGACGCGGTCGCCCACGGAGAAGCCCGTGACGCCGTCGCCGACGGACTCAATGGTGCCGGCGCCGTCGAACCCGACCCGGCGGGGTTCGGTGATCGGCGGCATCGGGCGCTTGCCGCTGCGGCGCTTGGCGTCGAGCGGGTTGACGCCGGCCGCTTCGATGCGGACGACGACCTCGCCGGGACCGGCGACAGGGTCCGGGATGTCGACGAGCTGGAGGACGTCAGGGGAGCCGAGTTCTGTGTAGACGATCGCACGAGCCATGCCGCCAGGCTACCCGTCCACAGCGGTCCTCGCCCGGCGACCTTCGCGCGTGCACAACTTCGGACGCCACTGGCGACACGCCGCGTGGATGCGCCGTGCCACGGCGTGTCGGAGCTCAGGTCCGAAGTTGTGCACGGGCACGGGCACGGGTGGGGGTGGGGCGGAGAGGTCAGGAGGGTGGTCAGGGGCGCAGTGCTTTCGCGATGCGCTGGGGCGACACCGGCTGCGCGGTGCCGAGGCGCTGCGCGAACACGCTGATGCGGTACTCCTCGAGCAGCCAGCGCGCCTCGGTCAGCGCCGCGGGTGCATCGGCGGGCAGCGGGGTCGTGCCGCCGGCATCCGCGAACGCCTGCGCGACGCGCTCGAACTCGGTCATGCGGGCGCGATCCCTGCCCGGCTCGTTCGCGAGCGTCTTCAGCCGGTCGAGCATCCCGTCGAGGTAGCGGGGGAAGTGCGCGAGCCGGTCGATGCCGGCCGCCGAGATGAAGCCGGGATGCAGGAGGGTGTTCAGCTGCGAGCGGATGTCGTTCAGCGGGCCGAGCAGCGCGAGCGAGTTCTGCGCCTTGATGCCGCGCTCCACGTCGCGCGACTTCGTGAGTATGCGGGCGATGAGAGAGACCGTCTGGAACAGGTCGTCGACGAGGGCGGTGCTGACCGCATCCCTCGCCTGCTCGAACGCGGCCTTCGTGCGGATGACACCTGCGGGAAGGGCCGCCTGCACGACTGCGCGGCGGGCGTCCTCGACGAGGGCTGCGACGTTCGGGTACGGGGACGCCGCCAGGGCGAGCTTCTCCTGCGATGTCAGGTGATCCTGCACGTACGAGGCCGGCGACGGCACGTTCAGCAGGATCAGCCGCAGCACGCCGTCGCGGGTGAGGCGCGCGGCGGCATCCGCCGTGGCCTCGACGCGCACGGCGACGGTCTTGCCCTCGTCGACGATCGCCGGATACCCGCGCACCACGCCGCCGGCGACGCGCGTGTCGAGCACCTCGGGGAGGTCGTCGAAGGTCCAGGCCGTGAGACCCTGCCTCTCGATCGACGACGGACGCGTCGCCGTGGCGACATCACGGACGTCGGGCTTCTGGGGCTTCGCGATCGTCCGTGCGACGCTCGCCCTAGCCCGGTCCGACAGGGATCGCTGCAGGTCGCCCAGATCCCGGGCAGAACCGGCGACCCTGCCGCGCTCGTCGACCGCGCGGAAGTTCATGCGCAGATGCCCCGGTACGCGTTCGTCGTCGAAGTCCGAGGCTGCGACGGGCTGATTGGCCAGCGGCTGGATCAGGCGCGCGAGTGCCTCCTTCAGCGAACGCTCCGGCAGGCCGTCGTGGCCCTCCGGACCCTGTTCTGCCAGCTCGGTGCCGAACTTCTCCGCCCAGTCGGCGGCCGGGACGACATGGCGGCGGATGGTCTTGGGCAGAGCGCGCAGCAGTGCGGTGACGAGCTCGGCCCGCAGCCCCGGCACCTGCCAGTCGAACCCGCGATCCTCGATCTGGGCGAGCAGCGCGAGCGGGACGACGACGCTGACGCCGTCATCCGCAGCGCCCGGTTCGAACCGGTAGGCGAGGCCGAGCACCTGGTCGCCCTGCCGCCAGCGCGTGGGGAACTCGTCCTTGTCCGCGCGGTCGTCGTCCTCGATGAGGTCGCTCTCGCGCATGACGAGCAGCTTCGGAGTCGTCTGCAGCGCCTCGCGCCACCACGCCTCGAAGGAGCGCACGTCGAACACGTCTGCCGGGACGCGCTCGTCGTAGAAGCGGAAGACCGCCTCGTCGCCCACGAGGATGTCGCGGCGGCGCTCGCGCTCCTCGAGCTTCTCGAGACGGCGTCGCAGTTCGAGGTTGCTGTGCCAGAAAGCACTGACGCGCTTGTCGATGCGTCCCGGGTCCCATTCGCCCTCGACCAGGGCGTGCCGCAGGAACAGCTCGCGGGATGCCGCGCGATCGACCCGCGCGAACTGGATGCGGCGACGCGGGATGATCTCGACCCCGAACAGGGTGACCTTCTCGTAGGCGATCGCGGCCCGGGCATCCTTCGACCAGTGCGGTTCGGACACCTGGCGCTTGGCGAGATCGCCCGCGAGCGTCTCCGCCCACGCGGGGTCGATCGCGGCGACCGTGCGGGCGAACGTGCGCGAAGTCTCGACGATCTCGGCGGCCATGACGGCCTTCGGGCTCTGCTTGCGCAGGCCGGAGCCGGGGAAGACCGAGAAGCGGATGCCGCGGGCGCCGCGGTATTCAGGCGTCCGGCGCTTCTCCTTCTTGCTCTTGTCCTTGGTCGTTCCCTTGGCGTTCCGCTCGTCGAGGATGCCGATCTGCGACAGAAGGCCCGAGAGCAGCGCGCGGTGGATGGCGTCGCCGTTGGCGTGGCCCTGGGGTGCGGTTTCGACTCGCTCCGCTCGCTCCACCCGTTTCGTCTCGCTCCGCTCGCTCAACGACCCGCGGCGGGGGCTCTTCACGAGACTTCGCAGCTGGCGGTGCACGTCGAACCATTCCCGAACGCGCACGTAGTTCAGGTGCTCCGAGCGGCACATGCGGCGGAACGCGCTGGATCCGAGCTCCCGCTGCTGCTCCCGAAGGTGATTCCAGAGGTTGAGGATCGCGAGGAAATCGCTCGTGGGGTCGGTGAAGCGGGCGTGCATGCGGTCGGCGGCATCCCGGACCGCCTGCGGTGCATCCTGCGACGGGCGCTCGCGGACGTCCTGGATCGACATGCCCGCGACGATGGCCAGCACATCCTCGGACACACCCCCGCGCTGCGCCTCGAGCAGCATCCGTGCGAACCTCGGATCGATCGGCATGCGCGAGATGTCGCGGCCGATCTTCGTGAGACGGGCGGTCCCTGAGCCCGTCGAAGGGTCGACCGCGCCGAGCTCGGTGAGCAGGTCGAATGCGGCCTTGACACCGCGCGAGTCGGGAGGCGTGAGGAACGGGAACGCCGTGATGTCGCCGAACCCGAGCGACAGCATCTGCAGCACGACGGACGCGAGCGAGGTGCGCAGAATCTCGGGCTCGGTGAACTCGGGCCGCTTCTCGAAGTCCTCCTCGGAGTACAGACGGATCGCGATGCCGTCGCTGGTGCGGCCCGCGCGGCCGGAGCGCTGGTTCGCCGACGCCTGCGAGATCGCCTCGATCGGCAGCCGCTGCACCTTGGAGCGGTTGCTGTACCGCGAGATGCGCGCGGTTCCGGTGTCGATGACGTACTTGATGCCGGGGACCGTGAGGCTCGTCTCGGCCACGTTGGTGGCGAGGATGACGCGGCGACGGACGCCCGCGACGCGACTCGGCTCGAACACGCGGTGCTGCTCGGCGGCGGAGAGCCTTCCGTACAGCGGCAGGACCTCGACAGGAGCCTTCGTCGAGGTGTACGCGGCGCGGACGGCATCCGCGGCATCCCGGATCTCGGCCTCGCCGGGCAGGAAGACGAGCACGTCGCCCGGTGCCTCGCGGTCGAGTTCGCGGAGAGCTGCGACGATGGCGGAGACCTCGTCCTCCTCGGCATCCTCATCGGGGCCCCGGTACCGGATCTCGACCGGGTAGGTGCGGCCGGAGACCTCGATCACGGGTGCCGGCACCTGATCGGCGCCGGCGAAGTGCTTCGCGAAGCTCTCGGGGTCGATCGTGGCCGAGGTGATGATGACCTTGAGGTCGGGGCGCTCGGGAAGGATCCGGGTGAGGTATCCGAGCAGGAAGTCGACGTTGAGGGACCGCTCGTGCGCCTCGTCGATGATGATCGTGTCGTAGCGGCGCAGGAGCCGGTCGCGATGGATCTCGTTCAGCAGGATGCCGTCGGTCATCAGCGCGATCTTCGTGTCGGCCGAGACCTGGTCGGTGAAACGGACCTTGTACCCGACCAGGCCGCCGAGCTCCACCTGAAGCTCTTCGGCGACGCGCTCGGCGATCGTTCGTGCGGCAAGGCGCCGCGGCTGCGTGTGCGCGATGCTCTCGCGTCCGAGCTCGAGACAGATCTTCGGCAGCTGCGTCGTCTTGCCCGACCCGGTGGCGCCGGCGACGACGACGACCTGGTTGTCGCGGATGGCGGCGGCGATCTCCTCCCGGGCGGCACTGACGGGCAGCTCCGGGGGATAGGAGATGACGGGAGATGACATAGCCCTCCATCGTATGACGGCCGAGCCTGTCATCACAGGTCGTAGGCTGGACGGCATGACGATTCCCCTCATCACTCTGAACGACGGTCACACGATCCCGCAGCTCGGCTACGGGGTGTTCAAGGTCGACCCGGCCGACACGGAGCGCACGGTCTCCGAGGCACTCGAGGTCGGCTATCGCCACATCGACACCGCCGCGATCTACGGCAACGAGGAAGGTGTGGGTGCCGCGATCGCGAAGAGCGGCATCGCCCGGGACGAGCTGTTCATCACGACGAAGCTGTGGAACGACCGCCACGACGGCGACGAGCCGAACGCCGCGATCGCCGAGAGCCTCGAGAAGCTCGGCCTCGAGCACGTCGACCTCTACCTCGTGCACTGGCCGACCCCGGCCAAGGACAACTACGTCCACGCGTTCGCGAAGCTCATCGAGCTGCGCGAACAGGGTCTGACCCGAAGCATCGGCGTCTCGAACTTCCTCGTGGAGCACCTCGAGCGCGTCGTGAAGGAGACCGGTGTCACCCCGGCTGTGGATCAGATCGAGTTGCACCCGGCGTACCAGCAGCGCGAGGTCACCGCGTGGGCCGCCGATCACGGCGTGCGCATCGAGGCGTGGGGCCCGCTCGGCCAGGGCAAGTACGACCTGTTCGGCACACCCGCCGTCGCCGATGCCGCAGCGGCGCACGAGAAGACCCCGGCGCAGATCGTGCTCGGCTGGCACCTGCAGAAGGGAAACATCGTCTTCCCGAAGTCGGTGCGGATCGAGCGTCTGCGCGAGAACCTCGACGTGTTCGACTTCACCCTGACGGACAGCGAGATCGCGGCGATCGACGCCCTCGACCCGCTGGACGGCTCGGGCCGCGTCGGAACCCACCCGAACGAGTTCAACTGAGACGACCTGTGTCGAACGATGACGCCCTGTGTCGCTCCGCGTGCCACAGGGCGTCGTCGTCGCTAACGTCGCCTCTATGACAGCTCCCTACCGCATCGTCGCCGTCTCCGGCTCGCTCCACGAGCCCAGCAAGACGACCGCGTTGCTGCGCGCGATCACGGATGCCGTCGCCGAGCGCGCAGACGCCGAGATCCAGCTGATCGAGCTCACCGAGATCGGGCCCTCGCTGGCCGGAGCCCTGCGGCGCGACCAGCTGCCTGCCCACATCGAGGAGCAGCTCGTCGCGATCGAGCAGGCCGATCTGCTGATCGTCGGAAGCCCGGTGTACCGCGCCTCGTTCACCGGACTGTTCAAGCACCTGTTCGACTTCATCGGCCAGTACGAGCTCGTCGGCAAGCCGGTGCTTCTTGCCGCGACGGGAGGCGGAGAGCGGCACGCGCTGATGATCGAGCACCAGCTGCGGCCGCTGTTCGCGTTCTTCCAGGCGCTCACGCTGCCCCTGGGCGTCTACGCCAGCAACACGGATTTCGACGGCTATCGGGTCGCCTCCGATGTGCTTGAGGCGCGCATCGCGCTCGCCGCGGATCGCGCCCTGCCGCTGGTGGGCTACGCGGCGACGCGCACGGTGGATGCCCTCGTCTGACGCCGGCATCCCGTCTGACGCCGGCACCCCGTCAGATGCGCACCCCGTCAGATGCGCACGCCGTCAGATGCGCACGCCGCGCGAGCGCAGGGCGTCCCGCAGGCCGGATGCCCCGCAGAAGTGGTGCGTCGGCATCCCGAGCCGCTCGGCACCCGTGAGCTTGCTCGGGGAGTCGTCGGTGAAGAAGACATCCCCCGCTGAGAGCTCGAGCGCGTCGAGCACATGCTGGAACGCCCGCGGGTCCGGCTTGGCGTAGCCGATCTCGGCCGAGTTGAAGATGCGATCGAAGTGCGGGGTCAGCCCGAGCGCGTCGATCTCGGACTTTACGGTGTCGGTGCCGTTCGTGAGGATCGCCGTGCGGTGCCCGGCGGCGCGCACGGCGTCGACGAGGCGGACCATCTCGTCGTCGACGATGCTCGGGGTCCGGGCCCACTCCGCTGCCGCCTGCTCATTGCCGACGTGCCGGCCGATCTGGTGGACCCACGTGGTGCGGGCGATGGCGCCGGTGACGACCGGGGTCAGCACATCGTCGGCGAAGGCGAAGCGCGCGATGGCTCCCGGATCGAGCCCGTGGCGGGCCTCGACGGCGGCGATGTGGTCGTCGGCGAAGTGCCGCATCACGCCGTCGAGATCGAAGAGCACCGCGCGAATCGTCGTCACCATGTCGCGATCACACCCACGTCGGCAGCCAGTTGTGCACGAGCCAGAACTCATACGGCACGCTCATGCCCGTCCACACCGGGTAGTAGAACGCCGACACCAGCACGACCACGACGAGGAACACCATCACCGTGCGCTCGCCGGCCTGCCGACGATGCAGTGGATCCTCACGGCGGCCGCCCATGTCCCGGAGGGCGAGTGTCAGGGCCAGGACCAGGAACGGCATCATCACCACCGTGTAGAACTGGAAGATCGTCCGCTCCGGGTACAGGAGCCACGGAACATACGTGATGGCGAGGCCGACGAGCGGCACGCCGTAGGTCCACGGCATCGGCCGGCGTTCGATGAGGCCGCGCACGAACCGGTAGAGCAGATAGGCCGCGGCGGCGACTCCGGCGTACCAGATCAGTGGATTCGGCACCGTGGAGATCACCGAGATGCAGTGGTCGGTGCCGCAGCTCTGGTCGTCGCCGGTCCACACCGCCGTCGGACGGATCAGGAAGGGCCACTGCCACGCCGGGCTGGCGTACGGATGCCCCGAGTTGAGGCCCACGTGAAACGCGTAGATCGCCTCGTGGTATTTCCACAGCGCGGTGAACGGGTTCGCATCGGACTGCCGGTCGTAGCCGCCGGCCGTCAGCAGCCATCCCGTCCATGATGCGAGATACGTGAGCGCGGCGGCGGGTACCAGCAGCAAGAACGTCACGGGGCCCTGGCGGGCCGCGGCATCCATCGGCCAGAAGGCGATCCCGGCGCGGCGGCGCGCGAGCGCATCCGTGACGACGAGGTAGATCCCGAAGCCGGCCAGTGCATACAGTCCCGACCACTTGACGGCGGTCGCGGCGCCGAGGGCGACACCGGCGGCGATGAGCCAGGGACGCCGCCAGATCACGGGGCCCCAGAGCGCGCTCTCGGAGTTCTCCACGAGTGGGATGCTCCGCCGCCGATCCAGCAGCACGAAGAGGAGCCCCAGCAGGATGAAGAAGGTCAGGATGCCGTCGAGCAGCCCGATCCGGCTCATCACGATGCTCAGCCCATCGATGGCGAGCAGGAGCCCGGCGACGCTCGCCGCGACGACGGAACGGGTGAGCTCCTTGGCTACGAGGTAGACCAGCAGCACGGTGGCCGTGCCGACCAGCGCGACCATCACTCGCCACGCAGCGCTGTTGCCGGCACCGAAGAGGCCCATGCCGAGGGCGATGATCCATTTGCCGAGCGGCGGATGCACGACGAAGCTGCCGGTCTCGGTCAGGGCGGTCGTGTCGCCGGTCAGGAACTGCTCGTTCGCGCCGTCGCCCCAGGTGCCCTCGTAGCCGAGCGTCCACAGTGACCAGGCGTCCTTGACGTAGTAGGTCTCGTCGAAGGCGAGGGTGTGCGGGTGGGCCAGGTTCGCGAGGCGCAGCACGGCCGCGAGCGCCGTGATCACGAGCGGCGCGAGCCACCGGATCATGCGACTCCAGTCCGGATCGACGAGAACGCGATCGCGCAGGCGCCCCCACGCCGTCAGGCGCTCGGCTGGAGGCGGGAGCAGAGGCACGGGTGCGGACACGCGACCAGCCTAAGCTGAACGGGTGATCATCCTCGCGGCGACTCCGATCGGCAACCTCGGCGATGCCTCCCGACGCCTGATCGAAGTGCTCGAGAACGCGACCGTCGTCGCTGCCGAGGACACCAGGACGACGGCCCATCTGCTGAAGGCGCTGCACATCGCGAACCGGCCGCGGCTGATCGCGCTGCACGACCACAACGAGAAGCACAAGGCCGCGGAGATCGTCGCGCTCGCCACCGACGAGGACGTCGTCGTCGTCAGCGATGCGGGGATGCCGGCGGTCAGCGACCCGGGGTACGGGCTGGTCGCCGAAGCCGTCGCGCAGGGCGTGACCGTGACGGCGATCCCCGGGCCGAGCGCCGTCATCATGGCCCTCGCGATCTCGGGGATGCCCACCGACCGTTTCACGTTCGAGGGATTCCTGCCGCGCAAGCCGGGGGATCGGCGGCGCGAGCTGCAGGCGCTCGCCGCCGAGTCCCGCACGATGATCTTCTTCGAGTCGCCGTCGCGTCTGGCCTCGTCTCTCGCCGACATGGGGGCGGTCTTCGGCGACGACCGCCGCATCGCGGTGTGCCGCGAACTCACCAAGATGTACGAAGAGGTGCGGCGCGGCACGGCATCCGAGCTGGCCTCGTGGGCAGAGGGCGGCGTGAAGGGCGAGATCGTCGTCGTCGTCGAGGGGGCGACGCCCGTCGTCGCATCCGCAGAGGATGCCGGCGTCCAGGTGCAGGCGCTCGTCGAGGGCGGCGTGCGGCTGAAGGATGCGTGCGCCGAGGTCGCCGCCGCCACCGGCCTCAGCTCCCGCGACCTCTACCAGCAGGCTCTCGCGTCACGGAAGCGATGACGCCGGCGTCGATCGGCGCGGCCTACAACGCACGCGCCGCGGAGTACGCCGAACTCGCCGGCGACGTCGAGCAGATGAATGCCGCAGACCGATCTCTGATCGCACAGTGGCGGGATGCCACGCCTGGTCGGCTGCTGGACGCGGGCTGCGGCCCGGGACTGTGGACCGATTTCCTCGACGGTGAGAACCGGGATGTCATCGGCCTCGACATCTCGGAAGAGCTTCTCGCCGCCGCGCGCAGCCGCCATCCGCACCTGCGCCTCGAGCAGGGCTCCTTTTATGCGCTTCCAGTCGCAGACGCATCGCTCGGCGGCATCCTCGCCTGGTACTCGCTGATCCACACACCGCCCGTCGAACTCCCCGCTGTGCTCGAGGAGTTCGCACGCGCGGTCGCTCCCGGCGGCTCCCTCCTCATCGGTTTCTTCGACGGGCCGCCGCGCCAGCCGTTCGCGCACGCGGTGACCGAGGCCTACTTCTGGTCAGTGGAAGCGCTCTCCGACCTTCTCGCGTGCGCCGGTTTCACGGTGTCGCACCAGGAGCGCCGCGAACGCGCACCCGATGAAGTCAGCATCCGCCCCCACGGCGCACTGATCGCGACTCGTCACTGACGGGCTCGCTCGCTCGCCATGGGGCCGCGCGCCACCTGCTTCACCGTCTCCCACACCGGCCATCCCACGAACCAGATGCCGGTGACCAGCCACACCCGCCAGATCCAGCTGACCAGTTCCGCAGTGCGTGCCGGATCGCCGACGAACCACGTGATCCCGCCGAGCACCAGCGAGGCGATGACCGCACAGAGCACCATCCGTCCCCAGTCCTTCCACTCGTGCGCCAGCCGCGCCGGGCCGTCCTGCGGCACCTTGATCGGTTCCGGACCTCCGGCGAACCGGTGCGCGAACCAGGCGTCGACCCGGGCGATGACCGTGTGCCCGAACGCGACGGTGAAGCCGAGGTACACGGCGCCCAGGCCGTGGGTGAAGTCGGCGGTCGCTCCCGCGACGCCCAGATCCCACGCGATCAGGATGAGCAGCGCGACGTCCAGGAGCGGCACGCACAGCAGCAGCACCGAGGAAAGCCGCTTCAGGCGCAGCAGATACCGGGCGGCGAGGCCGCCGAACAGGACGACCCAGAAGCCGATTTCGCACGCGAGGATGGCGATGACGATGTTCATGCTTCTCACAGTGGAACGGTTCGGGGCCACGCGGATCCTGCGATCGGCGCCGTCGCCTCCTCCGATCGCAGGAGGCGGCTCAAGAGCGATTCGGGCAGGATGAGGGCATGGCGTGGTCTCGGCTCAGGGCGGTGGTGGAGGGCCTGAACACCCACCCGCGCAGCCGGGATGCTCTGGCCGCCGTCGCGTACCTGCTGTTCGGGATCCTGCTGCTGCACTTCGGCGTCTACGGCATCTGGGGGCCGGCTACCGCGATGCCGTCGAGCGGACTGTGGAGCGCCGAGACCGCGTTCCTCGTGCTGCTGATCCTGATGTCGGCGCTGGCGACAGCGCGCTCCACGCACCCGTTCCTCGTCCTCGGTGTGGGCGTCCCGCTGCTCGCCGCCGACCTGATCATCGGCAGCAGCCTGGGCGTGGTCCTGCTGTTCGCCGACTTCGTCTATTGCGCGTTCCGCTACGGCGGAGATCGCGGAGTCCGCGTCGTCCTGGCGGCCATCATCGCCTCGTGCGCCATCACGACGCTGGCGCTGCTGCTCTGGCCGTCGGTCGACGCGGGGGCGGTGACGCTCGCCATGCAACTCGCTCTCATCGTGCTCATCGCGGCGCTGTGGGGATGGAACGTGCGCAGCGAGCGGCAGCGCACCCGAGCGGCCATGACCGATGACCACCGGCAGGCCACGCAACGGCTGCGGCAGGAGATCGCCCACGACCTGCATGACCTCGTCGCCAACCAGATCGCCGTGGCCGGTCTGAACATAGAAGCCGCCCGGCTGCGCATTGCGCAGATGTCCGAGCCGTCCGACGAGATCGATGAGAGCCTCGCACAGGCCGCCCTCGGCACCGACGAGGCGCACAGTCAGCTGCGGCGGCTCATCGCCGTGCTCACGACCGTCGACGATTTGAGCCCGGATACGGCGACGGTCCCGGGCGATGGTCAACTGGACACGCTTGTTCCCGTCGGCCGCGCTCTCGTGCGACGCGGGGCCGGCGTCCACGAGATCCTCGACCGCGCTCCCCGAGCAGCCGGCATCGTGATGCGGGTGCTGCGGGAGCTGGTCATCAACGCCGTCAAGCACGGTGAGGGCGACGTCATCCTCACGACCAAGGCGGACGACTCTGGTGGAGTGCGGGTACAGGTGACCAACCGGATCCTGGCCCCGGACCGGGTCACCCCGTCCGCCCGCGCAGGAAGCGGCATCGGCATCACCGGGGCCGCGCTGCTGTTGAACGGCATCGACGGGCACCTCGAATCAGCCGCGACGAGCGACGGGCCATGGCACGCGACGATCACCATCCGGAAGGAACATCTTGTCTGACCGCATCCGCGTCATGATCGTCGACGACCACGAGGCGGTCCGCAGCGGCGTGGGCGCCATCCTGCGGGTGGATCCCTCGATCGAGATCGCAGGAGAGGCGGAGAACGGCTTCGACGCCGTCGCCCTGTGCCTGCGCACACAGCCGGACGTCGCTCTGGTCGATCTCCGCATGCCCGATACCGACGGCATCTGGGCGACCGAGCGGATCACCGCGCAGACTGCCACGCGCGTCCTCGTGCTCACGACGTTCGACTCCGACGACCTCATCGCCGCAGCGCTGGCGGCCGGGGCGCACGGATATCTCCTCAAGACCACCCGTGGGCCGGAGCTGATCCAGGCTGTGCACCACGTCGCCGCCGATCGACATGTCATCGACCCGGCAGTCGCCGGCAGCCTCATCGCGCAACTGAATGAGCGCCAGGACACCCGGCCCGCCACGCCCCTGCCCGAGCTCACGGGACGCGAGGCCGACGTGCTCGGCCTCCTCGCCGAGGGACTGACCAACCAGCAGATCGCCGACCGTCTCGGCATCGGCATCACCACGGTCAAAACGCACGTCGGCGCTCTGTACGACAAGACCGGTGCGACCTCCCGCGTGCAGCTCGGGCGTCTGGGGGAGCGGAGCATCGACCTTCCACGACACAGGAATGGCCGACCCGCGCATCCCGCCTAGAATTGACCGCATGCCCACAGGCGAATCGTTTTACATCACCACGCCCATCTACTACCCGTCCGATGTGCCGCACATCGGCCACGGGTACACGTCGGTGGCGGTCGACACGCTCGCGCGCTGGCACCGCCAGTCGGGTGATGACACCTGGATGCTGACGGGCACCGACGAGCACGGCCAGAAGATGCTCCGTGCCGCCGCAGCGAACGGCGTCACCCCGCAGCAGTGGGTCGACAAGCTCGTGTCCGAGAGCTGGTTCCCGCTGCTGAAGACGCTCGACGTCGCGAATGACGACTTCATCCGCACTACGCAGGAACGGCACGAGAAGAACGTGCAGGTGTTCTTCCAGCGGCTCTACGACGCGGGCTACATCTACGCCGGCGAATACGAGGCGCTGTACTGCGTCGGCTGCGAGGAGTTCAAGCCCGAGTCCGAGATCGTCGATGGCACCGGGCCGTTCGAGGGGCTCAAGGTCTGTGCGATCCACTCCAAGCCGCTCGAGCTCCTGCAGGAGAAGAACTACTTCTTCAAGCTCAGCGAGTTCCAGGACCGCCTTCTCGAGCTCTACAAGTCAGAACCCGACTTCGTGCGCCCGCACTCGGCCCGCAACGAGGTCGTCTCGTTCGTCAGCCAGGGTCTGAAGGATCTGTCCATCTCGCGTTCGACCTTCGACTGGGGCATCCCGCTGCCCTGGGACGAGTCGCACGTCATCTACGTGTGGGTCGACGCGCTCCTCAATTACGCCACCGCCGTCGGTTACGGCTCCGACGAGGAGACCTTCGCCCGCCGCTGGCCCGCCTACCACGTGGTCGGCAAGGACATCCTGCGCTTCCACGCCGTTATCTGGCCCGCGCTGCTCATGGCGGCGGGCGTCGACGTACCCAAGGGCGTCTTCGCGCACGGCTGGCTGCTCGTCGGCGGCGAGAAGATGTCGAAGTCGAAGCTCACCGGCATCGCGCCGACCGAGATCACCGATGTCTTCGGGTCGGATGCGTACCGGTTCTACTTCCTCTCGGCGATCGCGTTCGGACAGGACGGATCGTTCTCGTGGGAGGACCTCTCCGCCCGCTACCAGGCCGAGCTCGCCAACGGCTTCGGCAACCTCGCCTCGCGCACGATCGCGATGATCGAGAAGTACTTCGACGGCACGGTCCCCGAGCCCGCCGAGTACGCCGAGCAGGACCTCGCGATCCAGAAGATCGTGGCGGATGCCGCGCGGGCTGCAGATGCCGCGATCGAGCAGTTCCGCATCGACGAGGCGATCCGCTCGATCTGGACCATCGTCGACGAACTCAACGGCTACATCACCGACAACGAGCCGTGGGCACTCGCCCGCGACGAGGCTCAGCGCGGACGCCTCGGCACCGTGCTGTACACGTGCGCCGAGGGCCTGCGGGCGCTCGCCGCGCTGCTCTCGCCGGTCATGCCGCAGTCGACGCAGAAGCTGTGGTCGGCACTCGGCGCCGCCGAGACGCTCGGCGCTCTGCAGGAGCAGCCGCTCCGCGAGGCCGGCGCCTGGGGGGCGCTGCGACCGGGCACGAAGGTGCAGAACCTCGCACCCCTCTTCCCCCGCGTGGAGCAGCCGGCTTGACGGACAACCCGAGCCAATACGTTCGTGAGCGGGCGACCGGGGGCCGCAAGGACCTCCGGTACCCGCCCGCTCCCGAACCTCTCACGGTGCCCGTCTACGACAACCACGCCCACCTCGAGATCGCGGACGGCGACGACCCGCTCACGCTCGCCGAGCAGCTCGACCGGGCAGAGGCCGTCGGCATCCTCGGCGTCGTGCAGGCCTCCGGCGACGTCGAGTCGTCCCGCTGGGCGGTGGATGCCGCATCCGCCGACCCCCGCGTCCTCGCAGCCGTGGCGATCCACCCGAACGATGCTCCGGTCTACGCAGAAGCGGGGCGGCTCGATGAGGCCATCGCGGTGATCGACGAGCTCGCCGCGCACCCGCGGGTGCGGGCGATCGGCGAGACGGGCCTGGACTTCTTCCGCACCGGCCCGGAGGGCCGGGACGCGCAGTTCGAATCCTTCGAGGCGCACATCGCGCTGGCCAGGAAGCACGGCATCGCAATGCAGATCCACGACCGGGACGCGCATGACGAGGTTCTCGAGACGCTCGCGCGCGTCGGCGCCCCGGAGCGCACGGTATTCCACTGCTTCTCGGGCGGCGACGTCATGGCGCGCACCTGCGCGGATGCCGGCTATCACCTGTCCTTCGCGGGCAACGTGACATTCAAGAATGCGCAGAACCTGCGCGATGCGCTGAAGGTCACCCCGCTCGATCGCATCCTCGTCGAGACGGATGCCCCGTTCCTGACCCCGACGCCGCTGCGCGGCCGCCCGAACGCGCCGTACCTCGTTCCGATCACGCTGCGGTTCATGGCCGCCGAACTCGACCTGCCCGTCGAAGAGCTGGCGGCGCAGATCGCCGAGAACACGGTGCGCGTCTACGGTTCGTTCACCGACTGAGACAATGGCAGGATGACCGTGACACTGCTCGGCGCGACCGAGATCCGCCGCCTCGCCGCCGAGCTCGACGTCACCCCCACCAAGAAGCTCGGCCAGAACTTCGTCGTCGACGCCAACACCGTGCGCAAGATCGTGCATGTCGGCGGCGTGCAGGCGGGGGAACGCGTGGTGGAGGTCGGTCCGGGCCTGGGGTCGCTGACGCTGGCGATCCTCGAGACCGGAGCATCCGTCACGGCCGTCGAGATCGACCACCGCCTCGCCGCGCGCCTGCCGCGGACCGCGGCCGACCACGGCGTCCCCGACGACGCACTCACCGTGATCGATGCCGACGCGCTTCGGGTTACCGAGCTCCCGGGCAACCCGACCGTCCTCGTCGCCAACCTGCCGTACAACGTCTCGGTGCCGGTCCTCCTGCACTTCATGGAGTCCTTCGACAGCATCCGCCGGGGCGTCGTCATGGTGCAGGCCGAGGTGGGGGAGCGGCTGGCAGCGCCTCCTGGCAGCAAGGTGTACGGCGCGCCGAGCGTCAAGGCCGCCTGGTACGGATCGTGGCGGCTCGCCGGCCTCGTCTCCCGACAGGTGTTCTGGCCGGTCCCGAACGTCGACAGCGTGCTGGTGGCCTTCGAGCGCGATGACCAGCCCCGCGGCGACGAAGCGCTGCGTCAAGCGACGTTCCAGATCGTGGATGCCGCTTTCCAGCAGCGGCGCAAGATGCTCAGGCAGGCTCTCGCGACGGTTCTCGGCGGATCGGCCGCCGAAGCGTCGGCGGTTCTCGAGCGGGCCGGGGTCGCACCGACCGCGCGAGGCGAGCAGTTGACGATCTCGGACTTCGTGCGGATCGCCCTCGCGCTTCAGGGCTGACGCTTCGGGACTAACCTGGTTGCGTGACCGATTCGCCGCGCTACCGCTCCGACGTGCCAGACATCCATCGTCCCTATGCGGCGGACGCCGCGCGCTATGAGCAGTTCGAGTACCGCCAGGTGGGCTCGTCGGGGCTCTTCCTGCCGCCGGTCTCACTCGGCCTGTGGTGGAACTTCGGCGATAACATCCCCCTCGACAACCAGCGCGCGCTTCTCCGCCACGCGTTCGATCGCGGCATCACCCACTTCGACCTGGCGAACAACTACGGCCCCCCGCACGGTTCGGCCGAGAAGAACTTCGGCCGGATCTACAGCGAAGACCTCCGCCCCTACCGCGACGAGCTGATCATCTCGTCGAAGGCCGGGTGGGACATGTGGCCGGGGCCGTACGGCGACCTCGGCAGCCGCAAGTACATCCTGGCCAGCGCCGAGCGGTCGCTCGCGAGCATGAACCTCGACTACGTCGACATCTTCTATTCGCACCGGGTCGACCCGGTCACCCCGATCGAGGAGACGATCGGCGCGTTGGACACCCTGGTCCGGCAGGGCAAAGCGCTCTACGTCGGCATCTCCTCGTACAGCGCGGAGCGCACGGCCCAGGCTCTCGCGGTCGCCCGCGACCTTGGCACGCCGCTCGTGATCCACCAGCCCTCGTACTCGATCCTCAATCGGTGGATCGAGCCGGAGCTCACCGACACGCTGCGCTCCGAAGGGCTCGGCGCCATCGCCTTCACCCCGCTCGCGCAGGGCCTGCTGACCGACAAGTACCTCGGCGACGGCACCGCGCAGCGCGCGCAGAAGCGCGGATCCCTGCCCGACGGCAGGCTCTCCGACGAGGCACTCGGGGTGCTGCGCTCGCTGAACGAGATCGCACAGGAGCGCGATCAGACCCTCGCGCAGATGGCTCTGCAGTGGACGCTGCGCGACCCCGTGGTCGCCTCCGCGCTGATCGGCGCATCGCGCCGGGCGCAGCTCGATGAGAACATCGCGGCGGTCGGTGGCCCGGCGTTCAGCGTCGAGCAGCTCGAGCGCATCGATGCCCTCGCCGGCAGCATCGACGTCAACCTGTGGGCCGTGTCCTCGTCGCTGTGAGCGGATCATGAGCATCGCCCAGTCTCCCGCTTCCGTCCACGTACGGGCCCCGGGGAAGATCAACGTCTACCTCGGCGTCGGTGGGCGGCACGAGGACGGCTACCACGCCCTGGCGACGGTGTTCCAGGCCGTGTCGCTGTACGAGGACGTGATCGCCACGGCCGCAGACGACTTCAGCCTGAGCATCGCGGGGTCGAGCGGTGCCGGTGACGGCGGGCCGAGCGATGTGCCCGTCGACGATCGGAACCTCGCGATGCGCGCCGCGAAGCTGCTCGCTGGCGCGACGGGGTTCGCTGGCGGCGTGCACCTGGAGCTGCGCAAGAGCGTGCCCGTCGCAGGAGGCATGGGCGGTGGGTCGGCGGATGCCGCCGCCGCTCTCGTCGCGTGCGACGCGCTGTGGGGCACCGGGCTGTCCACGCAGCGGCTGCATGAACTCGCCGCCCGCCTCGGCGCCGACGTGCCGTTCGCGCTGCACGGGGGGACGGCCGTCGGGACGGGTCGCGGCGACCATCTCAATCCCGCTCTCGCACGAGGGCGGTTCGACTGGGTTCTCGTCACGAGCGAGCACGGTCTGTCCACACCGGAGGTATACGCGCGCCTCGACTCCCACCGCGCCGAGAGCGGCGCCCTCGCGGATGATCCGCCGCTTTCGCTGGATGTTCCCATCCCCGTGCTGCAGGCGCTGCGCTCGGGGGACCCCCATTCGCTGGCGGCGTCGATGTTCAACGATCTCGAGGTCTCGGCGCTCCTCCAGTGCCCGGCCCTGGATGACATCATCAGCGAAGGGCTGCGTGCAGGGGCGCTCAGCGGCATCGTCTCGGGTTCCGGACCCACGATCGCGTTCCTCTGCGAGAACCCGGAGAGCGCGCAGTACGTCCAGACCCAGTTGCAGGACGCTGGGCGCTCGGCGCTGCACGTGCACGGTCCTGTGCCCGGGGCGCGCATCATGTCTTGACGCACACCGGCGCGTCGTGCCGCGAATCGTGGCGAACGGACAACCGGAGTGCGCCGACATGTGCGCTCGTTGTGCGCTCGGGACATAATGGGTTGAGAATGTGACCGTGCACACGCAAGGGAGGCGATGCCATGGCGGCCTCCCGCGAGCGTGCACGCGTCCCCAGCATCCGCGATGTCGCGCGTCTGGCCGGAGTCTCGCACCAGACCGTCTCCCGGGTGCTCAACGATCATCCGAGCATCCGCCCCGAGACGCGCAAGCGCGTGGAGGACGCGATCGCGGTTCTCGACTACAAGCCGAACCTCGCGGCCAGAGCGCTCGTGACGAGCAGGACGCACACGATCGGTGTGCTGTCGGCCACGATCGGCGAGTTCGGACCCACATCGTCGATCGCGAGCATCGAGGATGCCGCGAGGGTCGAAGGCTACTCGGTCACCACCGTCAACCTCCCGGAGACGACCCCGGAGGCCATCGGCGACGCGATCCGCCAGCTCGGGCGCGAGCAGGTCAGCGGCATCGTCGCGCTCGCTCCGCAGGTGCGGGTGTTCAACGTCCTGCGCGGCATGGCCGTCGGGGTGCCGCTGGTGAGCCTGCAGACCGCGTCGGGGTCCGACGGCTACACGCTCTCGGCCGACCAGGTGGCCGGTGCGCGCGCGGTCACGGAGCACCTGATCGAGGTCGGCCACACCGACATCCTGCATCTGGCGGGCCCGCAGGACTGGATCGAGGCGGAATCGCGCATGCGCGGATATCTCGATGCGCTGCGTGAGGCCGACCTTCCGACGTTCCCGCCCATCCGCGGCGACTGGACGGCCGACTTCGGCTACTTCGCGGGGCAGGAGCTCGCCAGGCGGCGCGACTTCACGGCGGTCTTCGCCGCGAACGACCTCATGGCGATCGGGCTGATGCACGGATTCCGGGATGCGGGGATCGATGTGCCCCGCGAGGTCAGCGTGGTCGGCTTCGACGACATTCCCATCGCGGCACATGTCTGGCCGCCGCTGACGACCGTGCACCAGGACTTCCCGACGCTGGGCCGCCGCGCGGTGGAGATCCTGCTCGCCGAGATCCGTGGCGAGCAGACGCCGAAGTTCGGGCCGGCTGTGCCTCAGCTGCGGTTGCGCTCGTCGAGCGCGTCGCGATAGCGACACGAAATCCGGCCCCCACTTGACACCGGGGGCGGGTGAGCGCAAACTTGTGTCTCATGTGAACGGTCACATCGAAGGTGACCGTCAAGTATCGAGGAAGATCCGTGAGCAGCACAGCGACGTTGCCGACCGTGTCAGGGCCGATCCTGGAGATGCGCAGCATCACCAAGGAGTTCCCCGGCGTGAAGGCGCTCTCCGATGTGTCGATCGCCGTACGCGCTGGAGAGATCCACGCCATCTGCGGTGAGAACGGCGCAGGCAAGTCCACCCTGATGAAGGTCCTCTCGGGCGTGTACCCCTACGGAACGTACGAGGGCGACATCCTGCTCTACGGCCAGGAGCAGCGCTTCAAGGACATCGCATCCAGCGAACAGGCCGGCATCGCGATCATCCACCAGGAGCTCGCGCTGATCCCGGAGCTGTCGATCACCGAGAACATCTTCCTCGGCAACGAGATCCGCCACGGCGGCGTCATCGACTGGCGCGCCTCCAAGACTCGCGCCACCGAGCTGCTCGCCCGTGTCGGCCTCTCCGAGGACCCCGACATCGCGATCAAGCATCTCGGCGTCGGCAAGCAGCAGCTCGTCGAGATCGCCAAGGCGCTGAACAAGGACGCCCGCCTCCTCATCCTCGACGAGCCGACCGCGGCGCTGAACGAGAACGACTCCCAGCACCTGCTCGACCTGATCCTGGGACTGAAGGCCAAGGGCATCGCGTCGATCATGATCAGCCACAAGCTCAACGAGATCGAGCAGATCGCCGACGAGATCACGATCATCCGCGACGGTCGCACCGTCGAGACCCTCGACATCACCAAGGGCGAGATCAACGAGGACCGCATCATCCACGGCATGGTCGGCCGCTCCCTCGAGAGTCGCTACCCGGATCGCACCCCCGACATCGGCGAAGTGTTCTTCGAGGTCAAGGACTGGTGGGTGCAGCACCCGACCGTCAGCGAGCGCATGGTCGTGAAGGGCTCCTCCATCAACGTCCGCCGCGGCGAAGTCGTCGGCATCGCCGGCCTCATGGGCGCCGGCCGCACGGAGTTCGCCCGCAGCATCTTCGGCCGCTCGTACGGCACGTTCCTCGGCGGCCAGCTGTTCAAAGACGGCGAGGAGGTCGAGATCCGCGACGTCGCCTCGGCGATCCGTCACGGCCTCGCCTACGTCAGCGAGGACCGCAAGAGCCTGGGCCTGAACCTGCTGGACACCATCAAGCGCTCCATCGTCTCGGCCAAGCTCTCCAAGATCGCCCGCCGTGGCGTCGTCGACAAGCGCGAGGAGTTCACGGTCGCCGAGCGCTACCGCAAGGCGCTGCGCATCAAGACGCCGACGGTGGACCAGGGCGTCGGCACCCTCTCCGGCGGCAACCAGCAGAAGGTCGTCCTCGCCAAGTGGATGTTCACCGACCCCGACCTGCTCATCCTCGATGAGCCCACGCGAGGCATCGACGTCGGCGCCAAGTACGAGATCTACACGATCATCAACGAGCTCGCCGCATCCGGCAAGGGCGTGATCGTCATCTCCAGCGAGCTGCCCGAGCTGATGGGCATCTCCGACCGCATCTACACCATCTTCGAGGGACGCGTCACCGACTGCATCCCGGCAGACCAGGCAACCCCGGAGGCGCTCATGCGCAGCATGACCTCCACGAATCAGAAGGCGAGCGCATGAGCACCAGCACGACACCGACCGAGAGGCGCGGTTTCCACTTCGCAGACATCCGGAAGATGTTCGGCGGGGGAGGAACGTCGTCGCTGCGTCAGTTCGGCATCCTCGGCAGCCTGATCGTCATCATCGTGCTGTTCGAGATCCTCACCCTTGTGCGCAACGGCCCGAACGGTGCGACGCTGACGCCGGGCAACCTCATCAACGTCATCAACCAGTACTCGTTCATCCTGATCCTCGCGATCGGCATGGTGATGGTCATCATCATGGGTCACATCGACCTGTCGGTCGGCTCCGTGGCGGCCTTTGTGGGCATCATCGTCGCGAAGGCCATGGCCGACTGGGACCTTCCCTGGCCGCTTGCGATCCTCTTCGGCCTGCTCGTGGGCGCTCTGGTGGGCGCCTGGCAGGGGTTCTGGGTCGCCTATGTCGGGGTGCCGGCGTTCATCGTGACCCTGGCCGGCATGCTGTTCTTCCGCGGCGCGCAGCAGTTCATCGGCGACGCGCAGACGATCCCCGTTCCGAAGGGGTTCCAGATCATCGGCACCGGATACCTGCCCGAGCTCGCCATCCCGCTGAACTTCAACGTGCTCACCATGGTGCTGGCGCTGCTGGCCGTGGGCTGGGTCATCTTCTGGGAGATCCGCACGCGGCGCATCCAGCGCAAGATGGGCTCGGAGATGGCACCGCTGTGGGTGAGCACCACGAAGGTCGTGCTCATCTCCATCGTGATCCTCGCCGCCGGCTGGATGTTCGCCACCGGTCGCCCCGGCACGAGCTTCCCGGTTCCGGGCCTCATCCTGCTCGCGCTGGTCATCCTCTACTCGTTCGTCACCAACAGCACCGTCTTCGGCCGTCACATCTACGCCGTCGGCGGCAACAGGCAGGCCGCGCGCCTCTCGGGCGTCAAGGACCGCTGGATCGACTTCTTCGTCATGATGAACATGTCGATGCTCGCCGCCCTCGCCGGCATGATCTTCGTCGCCCGGTCGCAGGCCTCCGGCCCGAACGACGGCACCGGCTGGGAGCTGGATGCCATCGCCTCGGTCTTCATCGGCGGCGCGGCCGTCGCCGGCGGCATCGGCACCGTGATCGGATCGATCATCGGTGGCCTCGTCATGGCGTTCCTCAACAACGGCCTGGCCCTCCTCGGCCAGGGCGCCGACGTCGTCTCGATGATCAAGGGCCTCGTGCTGCTGGTCGCCGTCGGCATCGACGTCTGGAACAAGCAGCAGGGTCGCCCCTCGCTCATCGGCTTCATCACGCGCAAGCGCAACAAGCCGGACGCTCCCAACCTCACCGACTTCCCTCAGTCCAAGTAACCGCACCAACAATCAGAGAAAGAGATCGCATGAAGAAGATCGCACTCGCAGCGACAGCGCTCGTCGCCGCATCAGCACTCGCCCTCACCGGCTGCTCCGGGCAGCGCGGCGGCGACACCGGAGGTGACACCGGGTCGGAGGAGACCACGGGGTTCGAGGCCGGTTCGACGATCGGCATCGCGCTTCCGGACAAGACCAGTGAGAACTGGGTCCTCGCCGGCAAGCTCTTCGAGGACGGCCTGGCCGAGGCCGGCTTCAAGGCCGACGTGCAGTACGCCCCGGCATCCAACACCGTCGCCGAGCAGCAGAACCAGATCCAGGCCATGGTCACCAACGGCGCCAAGGTCATCGTCATCGGCGCGAAGGACGGCAAGCAGCTGGCCACACAGGTGCAGGCGGCCAAGGACGCCGGCGCCTACGTCATCGCCTACGACCGCCTGATCGAGAACACCGAGGCGCTCGACTACTACGTCGCGTTCGACAACTTCAAGGTCGGCCAGCTGCAGGGCCAGGCTCTCCTCGACGGCCTCGCCGAGCGCGCCGGCCACGACGCTCCGTACAACATCGAGCTGTTCTCGGGCTCGCCCGACGACGCGAACTCCGCCGTGTTCTTCAACGGTGCGATGGAGGTGCTGCAGCCGAAGATCGACGACGGCACGCTGAAGGTCGTCTCGGGTCAGACCGCGATCGCGCAGACCGCGACCGAGGGCTGGCTGGCCGAGAACGCTCAGAACCGCATGGACACCCTGCTCACCGGCTCGTACAGCGGCGACACCGTGCTCGACGGCGTGCTGTCCCCGAACGACACCCTCGCCCGCGCCATCATCACCTCGGTGCAGCAGGCCGGAAAGCCCGTCCCGGTCGTGACCGGTCAGGACTCCGAGGTCGAGTCGGTCAAGTCGATCATGGAGGGCATCCAGTACTCCACGATCAACAAGGACACCACGCTCCTCGTCGAGCAGACGATCAAGATGATCGGTCAGCTGCAGGCCGGCGAAGAGGTCGACGTCAACGACACCGAGCAGTACGACAACGGCGCGAAGGTCGTTCCCTCGTACCTGCTCGAGCCGCTCATCGTCACGAAGGAGAACGCGGCCGAGGCCTACGCCAACGTGCCGAGCCTCCTCGAGATCGTCGAGTCCTACAAGTAAGCAGTTCCGCGAAGGGCCGTCCGAACACGTTCGGGCGGCCCTCTTGCGTACTCTTGTAGGGACATGGCACATCTTCTCGGGGCCGAAGGCCTGCATCTGGAATACCCGACCAAGGTCGTCTTCGACTCCATCACCCTGGGGATCGAAGAGGGCGACCGGATCGGCATCGTCGGCCGCAACGGTGACGGCAAGAGCTCGCTGCTCGCGATGCTCGCCGGGCGCAAGCAGCCCGATGCCGGGCGCGTGACCGTCCGCGCCGGGACGACGGTCGGTGTGCTCGACCAGGCCGACACTCTCGATGACGCGCTCACGATCGCGCAGTCCGTCGTCGGCGACATCCCCCAGTACGAGTGGGCGGGCGACCCCCGGGTGCGCGACGTGATCCAGGGCCTGCTCGCGGATCTGTCGTGGGACGCTCCGGTCGCCGGTCTCAGCGGTGGTCAGCGCCGGCGGGTGGCCCTGGCAGCGCTCCTCGTTAAGGAGTGGGACATCATCGCGCTCGACGAGCCCACCAACCACCTCGACGTCGAGGCGATCACGTGGCTGGCCGGGCACCTCAAGAAGCGCTGGGCTGCGAACTCCGGCGCCTTCCTCGTGGTCACTCACGACCGCTGGTTCCTCGACGAGGTGTGCACCGAGACCTGGGAGGTGCACGACCGGATCGTCGAGCCGTTCGAGGGCGGATACGCCGCGTACATCCTGCAGCGCGTCGAGCGCGACCGGATGGCCGCCGCCACCGAGGCGAAGCGGCAGAATCTCGCCCGCAAGGAGCTCGCGTGGTTGCGCCGCGGCGCACCCGCGCGCACGAGCAAGCCGAAGTTCCGGATCGACGCGGCCAACGAGCTCATCGCCGACGTGCCCGAGATCCGCGACAAGGTCTCGCTCCAATCGCTGGCGACGTCCCGGCTCGGCAAGGACGTCGTCGACCTGCTCGATGCCGGCGTGCGCTACGGCGACCGCGACATCCTCAAGGACGTGGAGTGGCGGATCGCGCCAGGGGAGCGCACCGGCATCCTGGGCGTGAACGGTGCGGGCAAGTCCACTCTGCTGGGCCTGGTCGCCGGCACCATCGAGCCCACCAGCGGCCGTGTGAAGCGCGGAAAGACCGTCCAGGTGCGCACGCTGACGCAGCGTATCGACGAACTCGAGCAGCACTGGAACGATCCGGTGCGCACTGTGATCAACGGACTGAGAACCGAGTACACCTTCGGCAACGGCTCCAAGGCGCAGTCGCTGACGCCTGGGCAGCTGCTCGAGCGCCTCGGGTTCTCGTCCGCTCAGCTGTCGACGCAGGTCAAGGACCTCTCCGGTGGTCAGCAGCGTCGCCTGCAGCTTCTGCTCGTTCTGCTCGACCAGCCGAACGTGTTGATCCTCGACGAGCCGACCAACGACATGGACACCGACATGCTCGCCGCGATCGAGGATCTCCTCGACTCCTGGCCGGGCACGCTACTCGTCGTCAGCCACGACCGGTACTTCCTCGAACGCGTCACCGACCAGCAGTACGCGGTGATGGGCGGGCATCTCCGGCACCTTCCCGGCGGTGTGGACGAATATCTGCGGCTGCGGGCGGCATCCGAATCGGGTGACGCGGCGACGCTTCGACAGGCTCAGGGTGCGGGAAGCCCGGCATCCACGCTCTCCGGGGCCGAACTGCGCGCCGCGCAGAAGGAGGTGTCCGCTCTCGAGCGGAAGATCCAGAAGCTCACCGAGCAGATCGACAAGGCCAAGCTCGCTCTCGTCGATCACGACCAGTCCGACTACGAGGGCCTGGCCGGGAAGATGAAGGACATCTCGGCGCTGGAGGCCGAGGTCGAGGAGAACGAACTGCGCTGGCTGGAGCTCAGCGAGCAGCTCGACTGATGCTGTGATCGTCCCGTGACACAGTGACGCTGTGTGACACGCGATTCGGCCCCGGCCGGATCACCTGCTTACTGTGGATGCATCCCACCAGGAAGGTTCTGTCCATGTCTCGTCGTGTCGTCTCCGCTGTCGCCGCTCTCGCCGCGCTCCCTCTTGTGATCGGCCTCGCCGGCTGCGCCACCGGCGCCGGAAACGCCGGAGGTGAGGACGACGTCGTCACGATCGGTGTCGTCGGCAAGTCCGACGAGCAGTGGCCCGCCTTCGTGGATGCCGCAGCCGAAGAGGGCATCACCGTCGAGCTCGTGGACTTCGGCTCCTACGAGCAGCCCAACCCCGCCCTGACCGAGGGTGAGATCGACCTCAACCAGTTCCAGCACATCGTGTATCTCGCGCAGTACAACGAGGCATCCGGTGAGGATCTCACCCCCATCGGCTCCACCGCGATCTACCCGCTCGGCCTCTATTCGACGAAGTACGACGACGTCGACAGCATCCCGGAGGGCGAGACCGTCGCCGTCCCGGACGACGCGTCCAACCAGGCGCGCGCGCTGCTCGTGCTGCAGTCGGCCGGCCTCATCGAACTCAAGAGCGGTGGCACCATCTTCTCCGACCTCGCCGACGTCGACGAGTCCGCGTCGAAGGTGAAGGTCAAGGCCCTCGAGGCGGCGCTCATCCCGACGTCGCTGCCCGATGTCGCCGCAGCCATCATCAACAACGACTTCGTCACCCAGGCGGGGCTCTCGTTCGAGGACGCGATCGCGCAGGACGACCCGTCCGACCCGAACGCCCTGCCGTACGTGAACATCTTCGCCGCGCGCGCCGAGGATGCTGACAACGAGACCTACCAGAAGCTCGTCGAGATCTTCCAGACGAACGAAGCCGTCCAGGAGGGGCTGCAGGAGTCCTCGGGCAACACGGCCGTCGCTCTGCAGACGCCCGTCGCCGACCTCGTCGAGTCGCTGGCGACCGTTCAGAAGGACGTCGCGGCCAACGGCTGATCAGCACGACGTGAAAGAATCGGGCGGCGCCACGGCGCCGCCCGATTCGCCGTCCTCACCCCGAGAGCAACCGGAGAACCCATGCCGATCGTGACACTTGAGAACGTCTCCAAGACGTATCCGCCGGCCAGTCGTGACGCGCAGCCGACGATCGCCGTCGACGACGTGTCGCTCCAGGTCGAGAAGGGCGACGTCTTCGGCATCATCGGCTACTCGGGCGCCGGCAAGTCCACGCTCGTCCGGCTCATCAACGCGCTGGAGCCCGCCACCGGCGGCACGATCACGGTCGACGGCACCGACATCACCGCGCTCAGCGAGCGGGACCTCCGGGCCGTGCGCGGCGGCATCGGCATGATCTTCCAGCAGTTCAACCTGTTCGCCGCGAAATCGGTTCGGGCGAACATCGCGTATCCGCTGAAGCTCGCCGGCTGGTCGAAGCCCGACATCGACGCGCGCGTCACAGAACTGCTGGCCTTCGTCGGCCTCAGCGACAAGGCGAAGGCATTCCCTGAGCAGCTGTCCGGTGGTCAGAAGCAGCGCGTCGGCATCGCCCGCGCTCTCGCCACGAGACCGGCGATCCTGCTCGCTGATGAGGCGACCAGCGCGCTGGACCCGCAGACCACGCACGAGGTGCTCGCGCTGCTCAAGCGGGTGAACGAGGAGCAGGGCGTCACGATCGTGATCATCACGCATGAGATGGACGTGATCCAGACCATCGCGACCAAGGTCGCCGTCATGGACTCCGGACGTGTGATCGAGCAGGGCGATGTGTTCGAGGTGTTCTCGGACCCGCAGCATCCGGCATCGCAGCGCTTCGTCGGGACGGTGATCAAGGGCATCCCCTCACCGGCCGAGCGCGCCGTGCTCCAGGAGCGGCACCGCGGCCGCATCGTCACGTTCTCATTCCGTGACGGCGACTCGTCGCAGGCGCAGGTCTTCCTCGACCTCGCCGCCGCCGGGCTCGAGTTCGAGCTCATCTACGGGGGCATCAACGACATCCGAGGCCGCGCGTTCGGGCACCTGACCCTCGCCGTGCGAGGCGCGGATGCCGCGATCGACGCAGCCCTCGAGAAGATCGGCGCCCACGTCACGGTGACGGAACTCGCCGGCGACGCCGGACTCGAAGGGGAGGTGCGCTGATGGATCGTCTCATCGAACTCCAGGGCGACTTCTGGGCCGCCGCCGTCGAGACGCTGTACATGACGTCGTTCGCGCTCGTGCTGGGCGGCGTCCTCGGCCTCGTGATCGGTGTCGCCACCTATGCCACGCGCTCGGGCGGAGTGATGCCCAACCGTGTGGTCTACGGGATCGTCAACCTCATCATCAACTTCTTCCGGCCGATCCCGTTCGTGATCTTCCTTGCCGTGCTGCAGCCGTTCACGCGGCTCGTCGTCGGCACGGGGATCGGTGTGACGGCCGGCGCCTTCGCGATCGGCGTTGCGGCGTCGTTCGCGATCGGACGCATCGTTGAGCAGCACCTGGTCTCGGTTCCACCCGGCGTGGTCGAGGCCGCCCGATCGATGGGCGCGGGGCCGTGGCGGATCCTCCTCACCGTGGTGATCCCGGAGGCCCTGGGCCCGCTCATCCTCGGCTATACGTTCATCGTCGTGGCCGTGATCGACATGACGGCGATGGCCGGCGCCATCGGCGGTGGCGGCCTGGGCGCCTTCGCCCTGATCTACGGGTTCCGCCAGTTCGAGCCTGTGGTCATGTGGGCTGCGATCGTGCTGATCGTCGTGTTCGTGCACCTGGTGCAGATGCTCGGCACGTGGCTGGCGCGACGGGTCATGCGTCGCTGACGCTCCTCGCGCCGCCCTCTGCGGGATGCCCTCAGCGCGGGGCGTACTGCAGCGTGCGTCGCGTCACGAACTCGCGCGGCCGGCCCGACAGCGGGTCGACGAATCGGAGTTCGCGCGCGAGCAGCTGCAGCGGCCTGTCGTGGTCGTCGGGCTGCTCGTCGGTCAGCACGGGATAGAGATTGTCGTGCAGGATGCCGATGCCGATGCTCGCCAGGTGCACCCGCAGCTGATGCATCTTGCCGGTGTGCGGGCGCAGCAGGGTGTGGATCACGTCGTCTGACTGGCCGATGAGTTCGATCAGGGTCTCGGAGTTCGGTTCGCGCTCGGAGTCGACGACGACGCACACCTGCCCGCGGAACTTCTCGATATGCAGTCGCACCGTCTGCGGGAAGGATCCTGTCCAGTCCGCCGGCCGGGCGGACACGGCCTCGTAGACCTTCTCGATCGCCCGGTCCTGGAACAGCATCTGGTAGGCGCCGCGGGTCTGCGGCCTGGTCGAGAACATCAGCAGGCCCGCGGTGGCGCGGTCCAGGCGATGGATCGGCGTGAGGTCGGGGTTGTCGAAATCGCGGCGCAGCCGCACCAGCGCCGAGTTCTGCACATACTTGCCCGCAGGAGTGGTCGGCAGGAAGTGCGGCTTGTCGACGACGAGGAGGTCGTCGTCGTGGTGGACGATCTCGAGGTCGAACGGGATTTCGACTTCGATCGGCGGCTCGCGGTAGTACCAGATGAACTCCTCGGCACCGAGCGGGGTGTCGCGGGTGAGGGCCGACCCGTCGTAGGCGACGATCTCGCCGTGGTCGAATCGGCTCAGGAGCCGCTCGGGGTCGAGGTGGAAGAAGCGCTCGGCCATGTAGGCGCTGACGGTCGGCCAGGGGCCGCTCATCGGTACGTGCAGGCGGGTCGCGCCGACGCCGTCGCGTACCGGCAGAGGCGATCGCATCGCCATCAGGGTGCCGCCTTCACAGGTCGAAGGCCAGACTGAGCTTGCGCAGCAGCGCGGCCATCCGCTCGCGGTCCGCGCGAGAGAGGGACTTCAGCAGATCGGCTTCGACGTCGACGAGGCGGGTGATGGCGGCATCCACGCGGATGCGCCCGTCGTCGGTGAGCGTCACGAGCACGCTGCGCCGGTCACCGGGGTCGGCTTCGCGCCGGACGAAGCGCCGCCCGACCAGTCGGTCGATGCGGTTGGTCATGGTGCCGCTGGAGACCAGTGTCTGCTGCAGCAGCTGCTTGGGGGAGAGCTGGAACGGTGCGCCGGCGCGACGGAGCGCGGAGAGCACGTCCCACTCCCATGCCTCGATGTCGCTGCGGCGGAACACCTCGCGTCTGGCCCGGTCGAGATGGCGCGAGAGCCGATCCATGCGGGAGAGCACCTCGAGGGGCGAGAAGTCCAGGTCGGGACGCTGGGTGTTCCATGCGCCGACGATCCGGTCGACCTCGTCTGCCTCGCTCATCCGTCCATTATCCGATGCAGGGCGTCGACCCTTCGATCCCCACGCCCACTCCAGACATCGCTGCGCGCTGTCCGGAGCCTCCGGCCGCGTGGGCCCGGCTCAGGGATCGACAGACTCAGGGAACGACAGGCTCAGGGAACGACAAGCTCAGACGAACATCACGCGGGGCGCGGGGTCGTCGATGTACTCGCGGCCGAGCGGGCTGCGCCAGACGAGCGTGCCCTCGTCCTGCTGCGTGACCGTCCATCGATGTCGCGCGTCCACATCGGGATGCTTGAGCGGATGGTGACTGTTGCAGAAGCAGGCGAGGTTGCACAGTGCGGTCGCTCCGCCGAATGCTCGGTCGCAGTTGTGGTCGATCTGACATCGCGATGTCTTGGCGCGGCATCCGGGGAACCGGCAGTGCTGGTCCCGTGCTCGCAGGTATTTCTTCATCCGGCTCGACGGGACATAGGTGTCGACGTTCGTAACCATTCCGCTCGGGTCGAGGAACAGGCGACTGAAACTCGGTGCCCGGCCGGCGAGGTCGCGGGCGATATCGGGGTGAACAGGGCCGACGCCGTCGATCTCGGCCATGTGCTCGTCGCGACCGAGGAGCGTGGAGGCGGCGATCGTCACCTGCACCGTGGGGCGGAAGGCATCCATATCGGTGCCGAGCCCGGTCGAGGGGGCCGCAGTGAGCAGAAGATCGCAGAACAGGTCGGCGCGACGCTGATCCATCGTCCGGTCATCGTCGATCTCGCGTGCCGTGGCGCTGAGGCGGTCGTGAATGCCGTGCGCGAGGATCTCGGGGACGACGGCGATCAGCTGAGCCATGCCGTCCGCGGTCGGTTGAATCCGCACCTCACGCTCGTCACGAGCTTCGCGGTGCGATTCGAGCTGCGTGACCGGTTGCAGCTTCGCCGTCGCCGCCCGGGCGTGAGCCTTGGTCCGCGTCGCGGTCGTGCGGCAGGCGTAGGGGAGCACGTCGTGCTCATAGGCGGCTCGATCAGTGGCTCCGCCGTCGGCCGCATCGCCTCGATCGTCGCGCGGCCCGGCCTCGACGATCACTTCGGCGTGGCGCCTGCTGATCCGGCCCTCCTTCAACGCGTGAAGCGTCGCGGGGAAGCCGTTCACGAGCGCTGCGGCGTGCGCGAACTGCACGCTCATCGTCCCGGGGGAGACATGCCCCGCGGCGGCGAACTCGGCGACCATCGATCGCTCGGCCATCGAACTGTGCACGATCTTCGGACCGGCCTCATAGGCGAGCAGGTCAGCCCTCTCGGCGAGCACCTCGGCGCGGCGCGCCTCCAGTGCGGCGATCTGTTCGCCGAGATCCACCCATTCATCCAGCAGAGCTGCGCGGCGCTCGTCAGCGACGGGTCGCTCTGTTCGATGCTCCGCGGTGAAGGTCATATCTCATTATCGAACAAAAACACGAGAGACGCAAGAGGCTAACTCAAGCAGATAGAAGAAAGATTCGAGTCCCGCTCCTACCCGCTCTTGACCCACACGGCCGTGTACCGCCAGAACAGCCCGCGGCGCATCCTGACCCCTGGCAGGATCTCGGAGGCGACCGAGGCGATCTGATCGGAAGTCTCCGACGGCTCTCGAGCGGGCGCCGTCATGCTCTCCAGGCGCTTCGCCAGGGATCCGGTTCCGCATCCGACGTCGAGCGCTCGCCTCCCGCCCTGTCGACGCACGACCAGGGCCTGCCGGAGCACCCACGGGGAGTATGCCGCGTTGTGCGACCACGGATGGGATGCGTTGAACCTGCTCGACGCGCTGAGCACCCGCTTGGTCGCCCGATTCGGGCCAGGAGTCTACGAGCAGGGGTGGAAATCAGGAACCTGCAAGGGGCTGCACTCCGGCCGTGGCAGACTTGTCAGGCAGCCCGTGCGGCTGCGGTCCGCCGTGGTGTAATGGCAGCACGACAGCCTTTGGAGCTGTTAGGTCTAGGTTCGAGTCCTGGCGGCGGAGCATGACGGAGAACAACCTCGCCATCATCGTGCTCGCTGCAGGCCAGGGCACCCGGATGAAGTCCGCGTTGCCCAAGGTGCTGCATCCGATCGCCGGACGACCGCTCGTCGGCCACGTGCTCACGACGGCATCCCGCCTCGGAGCCGACCACATCGAAGTGGTCGTGCGTCACGAGCGCGATCGCGTCGTCGAGGTGCTCTCGAAGCAGTACCCCGAGGCGGTCATCGTCGATCAGGACGAGATCCCCGGCACCGGCCGAGCCGTCCAGGTCGCCGTCGACGCGCTCCCGGCTGACTTCGGCGGCGACGTCCTCGTGCTCTCGGGCGATGTGCCGCTGCTCGAGGCCGACACGCTTTCGGCGCTCGTCGACGCGCATCGTTCGGCGGCGGCATCCGCCACTGTGCTCAGCGCGCTCCTCGACGACCCGACCGGGTACGGTCGCGTCATCCGCGACGACAGCGGCACGGTGTCTCGCATCGTCGAGCAGAAGGACGCCACGGCCGATGAAGCGGCGGTCACCGAGATCAACTCCGGCGTGTACGTGTTCCGCGCGGCATCCCTGCGCACGCACCTGACGAAGATCGACCAGAACAACGCACAGGGCGAGCTGTACCTCACCGACGTGATCGGACTGCTGCGCGAAGCGCAGGAGACCGTCGCGGCCGAAGTCGCGTCGGACACGGCCGCGACCTTCGGCGTCAACGACCGCGTCCAGCTCGCCGAGGCCGGCAGAGTCCTCAACGACCGCATCGTCCGCCACTGGCAGCGCGAGGGCGTCACGGTCGTCGACCCCGCGACGACCTGGATCGACGACGACGCCAAGCTCGCGCCCGACGTCACGCTCATGCCGAACACCTACATCGCCGGTGCCACCGTCGTCGAGTCCGGCGCCGTCATCGGCCCCGACACCTCACTGCTGGACTGCGAGGTCGGCGAAGGCGCCGTCATCCGCCGCTCCGACGCGACCCTCGCCGTGATCGGTGCAGGCGCCACCGTCGGACCGTTCGCCTACATCCGACCGGGCACGACTCTCGGGGCAGGGGGCAAGATCGGCACCTTCGTCGAGACGAAGAACTCGCAGATCGGCGACGGGAGCAAGGTCCCGCACCTCTCCTACATCGGCGACACGACGATCGGGGAGCGCGTGAACCTCGGCGCCGGCGCGATCACGGCGAACTACGACGACATCGTCAAGCACCGCACCGAGATCGGCGACGAGGTGCACACCGGCTCGCACAACGTGTTCGTCGCTCCCGTTAGGATTGGAGACGGTGCGAAGACCGGAGCAGGAGCGGTCGTCCGCAAGGACGTTCCCGCTGGAGCCCTGGCCCTGAGCGTCGCCCCTCAGCGCAACATCGAGGGGTGGGTCGAGAAGAATCGTGCCGGCACCGGCGCCGCTGAGGCGGCGTCCCGGGCCGGCAAGGCCGCAAACAGCGAAGCTGCAGAGTAAGGCAGGTCATGGCGCGCAAGAAGAAGACCGTTGAACTGGATCGGGACAACGGCGTCGCGCCGGGACTCGTCGCCAAGACGAAGAAGCGGCTCGTCGTCGCCGGCGGACGCTCGCATCCCGAACTGACCGCGGCGGTCGCCGCGGCGCTCGGCACCGAGATCGCCCCGACCGAGCACCGCACCTTCGCGTCTGGCGAGATCTACTCGCGCTTCGAGGTCTCGATCCGCGGATGCGATCTGTTCCTGGTGCAGACCTTCGGTGAGCCGGTCAACGAGTGGCTCATGGAGACGCTCATCATGATCGACGCGGCCAAGCGCGCCTCCGCCAAGCGCATCACCGTCGTCGCCCCCTACTACCCGTACTCCCGGCAGGACAAGAAGGGCCGCGGCCGCGAGCCCATCAGCGCCCGGCTGGTCGCCGACATGCTGAAGACCGCCGGGGCCGACCGCGTCATGAGCGTCGACCTGCACGCCGCCCAGATCCAGGGCTTCTTCGACGGTCCCGTCGACCACCTGTTCGCCAAGCCGGTGCTGCTCGAGCACTTCAAGGCGAATCTCACGGCAGAAGACCGCGAGACCCTCACGATCGTCTCGCCCGACATGGGTCGCGTCCGCGTGGCCGACACCTGGTCGGACAGCCTGAACGCGCCGCTCGCGATCATCCACAAGCGTCGCGACCCGAAGGTCGCCAACCAGGTCTCCGTCCACGAGATCGTCGGAACGGTCGAAGGGCGCACCTGCCTGCTCGTCGACGACATGATCGACACCGGCGGCACGATCGTGAAGGCCGCCCAGGCGCTGAAGGCCAACGGCGCCCGCCGCGTGATCGTCGCCGCCACGCACGCGATCTTCAGCGACCCGGCCAGCGAACGCCTCCAGGACTCCTCGATCGACGAGGTCGTCGTCACCGACACCATCCCGCTGACCGAATCCCGCCGGTGGGACACGCTCACGATCCTGCCGATCGCGCCGCTGCTGGCGCGCGCCATCCACGAGGTCTTCGAGGACGGCTCGGTGACGAGCATGTTCGGCGGCGACGCCTAAGACGCGCCTCTCATCGCGTCTCGACAGCGCAGACACAGCCCGCCCATAGCGGCCGGCCCTACGCTCGATCCCATGATCAGCCAGGCCGTCTCACCCACCGTTCGGAAGGGCGCCGCCGTCGTCGGCATGGCCGGCATGCTCGTGCTCGCCGGATGCTCCGGCGCGGCCGATACCGGGGATGCCTCGACCGATTCCACAGGGAATTCCGGGAGCGGCGGCGGGGCGCCATCCGGAGACTACGCCGATGGCACCTACACCGCCGAGGGCTCGTATCAGACCCCCGAGACGGTCGAGCAGATCTCCGTGACGCTCACCCTCGCAGACGGCGTCGTGACCGACGTCGAGGTCACCGGCGACCCCCAGGCCCGCGAGACCGAGCAGTATCAGGGGCAGTTCATCGCGGGCATCGCCGATGAGGTGGTCGGTGTCGCGATCGACGAGCTGAACGTCACCCGCGTCGCAGGATCCTCGCTCACCAGCGGCGGGTTCAACGCGGCCCTCGAGGACATCAAGGACCAGGCCGCGAGCTGACGATGGCGACCTGGCGATTCGACGCCATCGGCACGAGGTGGGAGATCGAGACCGCCGAGGCTCTGACCGGCGCGCAGCGCTCCCGCATCGACGCGATCGTCGCCGGGTTCGATGCCACGTGGTCGCGGTTCCGGGCCGACTCGCTCGTCACCGGCTTGTCGGTCGCCGGGGGCCAGGCGGACACCCCGTCGGACGCCGTCGCCATGTTCGATGCGTACCGCGAGCTGTCGGATGCGACAGCCGGCGCGGTCAACCCTCTCGTCGGCCGGAGCCTGAGCGCTCTCGGCTACGACGCTGCGCACTCGCTCTCTGCACGCGATCCCGAGCCCGCGCCCGCCGACTGGCAGAACGTCCTCGACTGGGACGGCGAGCAGCTGTCCCTGGCATCCGGCGCGATCATCGACGTCGGCGCACTCGGCAAGGGCCGTCTCGTCGATCTCGTGGCGGCCGAGCTCGACGACGTCGACGGCGACCTCGTCGTCGACGCATCCGGTGACCTCATCGTGCGCGGCGAAGCGCGCATCGGGCTGGAGCATCCGTTCGACCAGGCCAAGGCTATCGGGATCGCGACGATCCGCGATCAGGCGCTGTGCGCTTCGGCGACGAACCGGCGAGTCTGGGGAGACGGCCTGCACCACGTGCTCGACGCCCGCACCGGCGCGCCGGTGCGGGCCTGGGCGGCGACGTGGGCCATCGCCGAGGACGCCATGCACGCGGATGCCGTCGCCACCGCGCTGTTCTTCGACGGCGGACCGCAGCTCGCCGAGCGCTGGGGCGTCGAGTGGGTGCGGATGAGCACCTCGGGTGCGGCCGAACACTCGCAGAACGCCCCCGTCGAGCTGTTCATGCGGAAGAGTTGAACCGTGACCTCATTCACATCCCTCCGCCAGCGGGTGCTGGCCGTCCTCGGCGCCGTCTCGATGTACCGGCTGACGCTTTCATCGCTCGCGATCCTCGCCGCCATCGCGTTCGTCCTGTCGTTCTTCGGCCTCGTGGGCCCGTCGCCGCTTGAGCTCGCGCTCTCGTTCGTCGTGCTGGCGATCGTGATCTCACTCGTGGATGCCGCAGCGCAGCGTCTGCTGCATCTGCCGTGGCGCCTCGAGTCATCGCTTGTCACCGCGCTCATCCTTCTCTTCGTCATGCGCCCCGGTGCCGATGCGACAGCCCTCGTCGGACTCGCGCTCGCCGGTGCCATCGCGAGCGTGTCGAAGTACCTCATCGCCTGGCGCGGCCGGCACATCTTCAACCCCGCTGCGTTCGGCGCGGCCGTCGTCTCGATCGCCGGTGCATTCGGCGCCTTCGCATGGCTCGGCACGTCGGCATCGTGGTGGGTGGGGACGCCGGCCATGGCGATCCCGGTCGCGCTGTTCGGCCTCGCCGTCCTCTGGCGCACCGAGAAGGTGCGGGTCGTTCTCGTGTTCCTCCTCCTCGCCGTGGGCGCCGCGGTCGTGCGACAGGCCGTGCAGGCACAGCAGTTCGGCATCGCGTTCGACCTGCCGACGGCGCTGTCGTTGGCCGTGCTGCAGTCGCCGTTCCTGTTCCTCGGCGTGTTCATGGTCTCGGAGCCGCTCACGAGCCCGCCGCGACGCTGGCAGCAGTTCTGGGTCGCCGGCGTCGTCGGCGTGCTCGCCGGCTGGCCGATCCCCGTCGGGGACCTCTTCACGCTCGGCCAGGAGCGGGCGCTGCTGATCGGCAACCTGCTCGCGCTCACCTTCGCACTGCGCGGATCGGTGCGGCTCACGCGCGAGAAGCGCGAGTTCATCACCCCGACCGCGCAGGAGCTCACCTTCCGAGCCCAGGGCAGGCTGCGGTTCCAGCCGGGGCAGTACCTCGAACTCGACGTCCCGCACCACCGCCCCGATGCGCGGGGCACCCGTCGCGAGTTCAGCATCGTTTCCGCGCCGGCTGATCTGCCGACGCTCCGGATCGCGTACAAGAACGGCGATCAGAAGCATCCGTCGTCCTACAAGCGCGCGCTCGCCGCGGCCGAACCGGGCACGGTGCTCGCCGTCACCGGAACCTGGGGCGACTTCCTGCTCCCGAAGGGCGAGGCACCCGTCCTCATGGTCGCGGCCGGCATCGGCGTCACACCGTTCGTGTCGCAGCTGCGCGAGCTGCAGGCCGCGGGGCACAACCGCGACATCGTGCTCGTGTACGTCGCATCCGAGGCATCCGAGCTCGCGTTCCGTTCCGAGCTCGAGGCCACAGGAGTGCCGGTCGTCGTCTTCACGCGCGACCGGCCGGAGGGTCTCCCCGCGCACTGGACGTGGGCGCAGGGCGTTCGGCTGGATGCCGAGGGGCTTGAGCGCGTCGTGCCGGACATCTCGTCACGGCACACGTTCATCTCGGGTCCGCCGCGCCTGATCGCCGACCTGGCGCCGGCACTGCAGAAGGCGCGCTCGGTCACGACGGACGCGTTCGCCGGGTACTGATCCCTCTTCCCTGCACCGCACGGATGCAGGGAGAATGAACGGCGGGAGGGCGATGCGCCGACGGATGCCCCTGCATCCGGTCGGCGGCCCTGCATGTGTACGGGACGACTCGTTCTGCACAGTCGATCCGGGTTGCGGCCCCATCCCCAGAAGCGTCATCTCGAACCTGGCGGTGGTCGTTCGTGGGCAAAGATCGTCGGATGCTCCAGCCAGCTCTGCTCATCAGTCATGAAGGCGGTATCGCCCGCGGCGTGCGCCTGCAGGAATTCGGGCTTTCGCGACGGGTGCTATCGGAGGCGGTGAAGGACGGCACGATCCTGCGCGTGCGCCCTGGTGTATTCGCGAACGTGTCGACCGACCGCCGCCTGGTCGCCGCTGCCGAGCACGGCGGAGCCCTGACCTGCGGTGGAGGGCTGCGGTTGCACGGCATCTGGACGCTCCAGGACGATCTGGTGCCGCATGTGTGGCTCGGTGGCACCGGGCGCGTCCATCACCCCCGAGAATGCACGTGCGTCGGTCACTTCTTCGGCGGAACCATGCGACTCGGGCTGGCGCCGTTGGAGATCGTTCTCGTGCATGTCTTCCACTGCCATGGCGATGAGGCGTTCTTCGCGGCTCTCGAGTCCGCTCTCCGCACGGGGCGCATCAGAGCGGCGGCGAAAGATCGTATCCGGCGCAGGCTCCCCGCCCGGGCGCGTTGGCTCGTCGATCTCGCTCGGAATGACGCTGACAGCGGTCTGGAATCGCTGCTCCGGCTCCGGCTGCATGTCCTCGGCATCCGACTCGTTTGTCAGGTCGACATCCCGACCGTCGGCAGGGTGGATTTCGTGATCGGCGATCGGCTCATCCTCGAGGTCGACGGCAAGGAGAACCACGACGGCGGCGCCCATCGGCACAAGGACCTGGTTCGGGACGCCGCAGCATCCGCTCTCGGTTATGAAACGCTCCGGTTCGACTACGCTCAGATCGTCCACGATTGGCAGAGCGTCGAGGCGGCCGTCGTCGCGGCGCTCGTCCGGACGTGATCCCGGGACGGATGCAGGTTCGTTGAACGGATGCAGGGCCAATCACCGGACGATTCTCGTGCATCCGTCCGATGACTCTGCATGCGTGCGGATGTCGGACGAGAGGTCACGCTGTCCGGCGGGGCGTCAGCGGGAAGCGGACCGTGAACGTCGTGCTCCCCGGCTCCGATGTGACGTCGATCGTGCCGTGGTGGCCTTCGACGATCGCCTTCGCGATCGCCAGGCCCAGGCCCGTGCCGCCGGTCTGACGCGCTCGCGAGCTGTCTCCGCGAGCGAAGCGCGCGAACAGCTGATCGCGGACGGCCGGCTCGATACCCGGCCCGTCGTCATGCACGCGCATCACGGCCTCGTCGCCCTCGCGGGCGACGCTCAACGTGATCTCCGTCCCCGCCGGTGTGTGGGTCCTCGCGTTGGCGAGCAGGTTCGCCACGACCTGGTGCAGGCGGCCCGCGTCGCCGAGCATCACGACCGGCTCGGCGGGTACATCGATGTTCCAGATGTGCTCGGGGCCGGTGGGGCGGGCGTCCGACAGGCCCTCGAGTGCGAGCTGCGTCAGGTCGACGGTGCCGTGCACGAGCTCCTGCCCCTCGTCGAGGCGGGCCAGGAGCAGGAGGTCCTCGACCAGGCGCGTCATGCGCAGCGACTGCGCCTGGATGCGCTCGAGCGCGGTCTCCGTACCGGATGCGTCCGCTCCCTGGGAGAGGGCCCGCAGGGAGAGCTCCGAGTATCCGCGGATGGATGCCAGGGGCGTGCGCAGCTCGTGACTGGCGTCGGCGACGAACTTGCGCATGAGCGCCTCGTTCCGCTGACGCGCTGCGAGGGAGTCGTTCACGTGGTCGAGCAGCTTGTTCAGCGAGGCGCCCACGATGCCGGTCTCCGTGCGCGGATCGGCCTCGGCCGCCGGAACGCGCTCGGTGATCTCGACCTCGCCGCGGTCGAGGGGCTGATTCGCGACACGCGTCGCCGTGCGTGCCACGGCGCGCAGCGGCCGGAGGCTGTAGCGGATCGTGACCGCCGTCGTGAGGGCGAGCAGGATGAGTCCGCCCAGAGTGGCGAGCGTGATCACGGTGAGCAGCTGCGCCATGGTGCTCTGGATCTCGGTGCGGGGGAGGCCTGTGACGATCCCCACCCCGTTGCGCGAGGTGACGGTGACGAGGAAGGACCCGACCCCCTCCAGGTTCACGGAAGCGTCCGGAGAGCTCTGCACGGCTTCGTTGATCGCCAGCAGCTGGGAGCGGCTGAGCTCGATGGTCTCGTCGGACGTCACGACCACCCCCGTCGCCCCGTCGGCCGATGCTACGGCGAGGAGCACGCCCTGGCCCTGAAAATGCTGGCCGGAGAGCACGCGCTCCGCCGTGATCGGCTGCCCGTCGACGGCCGCGGCCTGCGTCCGCTGGGCGACCAGAAAGCTCGTCTGCGACGCCGTCGCCTTCACCTGATCGAGCAGGCGCCCCTCCAGGGCGGTCCCGAGCGTCGCGCTCGTGATGACGGCGACGATGATGAGGATGATCGACACGAACCCGATGACGGCGGTCATGAGCCGCGCCTGCAGGGTCAGCGGTCGATGCAGCCTCGGTGCGATCACTGCGGAGCCTTGATCATGTATCCGACGCCACGGACCGTGTGCAGCAGCGGGGTGCGGCCCGCGTCGATCTTCTTGCGGAGGTACGAGATGTACAGCTCGACGACCGAGGACTTGCCGCCGAAGTCGTAGCTCCACACGCGGTCCAGGATCTGCGCCTTCGACAGCACGCGGCGCTCGTTGCGCATGAGGTAGCGCAGCAGCTCGAACTCGGTCGCGGTCAGCTCGATCTCGGTGCCGTCGCGCTCGACCTCGTGGCTGTCCTCGTTGAGGGTGAGATCGCCCACGCGCAGAATCGACTGACCGTCGTCGGACGTCGCCGAACCGGTCCGGCGGATGATCGCACGCAGGCGCGCGATGACCTCCTCGAGGCTGAACGGCTTGGTGACGTAGTCGTCGCCGCCGGCGGTGAGTCCGGCGATGCGGTCGCCGACGGCATCCTTCGCGGTCAGGAACAGTACGGGCACGAGATTGCCGGACTCGCGCAGACGGCGCAGGACGCTCATGCCGTCGAGGTCGGGCATCATGATGTCGAGCACGAGGGCGTCCGGTTCGAACTCCCGCGCCACCTGCAGGGCCTCGAGGCCCGAGGATGCGGTGCGCACCTCCCAGCCCTCCATCCGCAGCGCCATCGCGAGCAGGTCGGTGAGCATCTGCTCATCGTCCACGGCGAGGATGCGCAGCGGGGATCCGTCAGGGCGGTGCAGTTCGGGCAGATCGGTGCTCATGGCTCCATTGTGCGCATCCGATCGGAGCGAATCCATAGAGCGCGCTATGCGATTCCTGTGAACCGCTGGTCATACGATTCTCATCACCCGTTGATCGCGCGCCCATCGATCGCGTTCCTACTGTCGAATCCGTTCCGCGACGCACGCGGCAGAAGGAGAGACATGTACGCAACGTATCTGCGGCGCGAGCTGGCGGGCCGCAAGAGACAGACCATCATCGTGGCGGTCGGGCTGGCGGTGGCGATCGCGCTCGTCAGCTCGCGACCGTGCTCGGCACGGACGGCGTCGCCGCGGCATCCGGGGCGCTGAGCCTCACGAACTCGACGTTCTCGGGCGAGCTGCCCAGCGGCGGGTTCGGGCAGCCGGGCGAGGGAACGCCCGGCGACGGCGAGGCGCCGCCGACCGGCGGGGCGGACGGCGAGGGCGGCAGCGCCTTCGGCATCGATTCCTTCACGGTGCTCGGCATCGACCCCGGTGAGGATGCCATCGGCCCGCTGGCCTCGGTGGAGGTCAGCGACGGCCGCGGATTCGACGCCGCCGACAGCGGCGAGCTCGTCGCCCTCGTGGACTCGTCGTACGCCGCCACGTCCGCGATCGCCGTGGGTGACACGATCGACGTCGCAGGCTCCGACGTCGAGGTCGTGGGCATCGTGGCATCCACCTCCGACTCCGCCGACACGGCCGCGAATGTCTACCTGCCGCTGGAGACCGCGCAGGAGCTTGCGGGCGTCGAGGACGTCCTCTCGACCGTCTACGTGCAGGCCGATTCGGCATCGGCCATCGACTCCGTGCAGGCCGCTCTGTCCGACGAGCTCCCCGACGCCACGGTGAGCTCGCAGTCGGATCTCGCCTCCACGGTCTCCGGGTCGCTCTCCAGTGCCAACGAGATGATCACGAACCTCGGCACCTGGCTGTCGATCATCGTGCTCGCCGTCGCCGTCATGATCTCGGTGCTGTTCACGATCTCGGGCGTCACGCGGCGCACGCGGGAGTTCGGAACGCTGAAGGCCATCGGATGGTCCAATGGCCGCGTCGTGCGCCAGGTGGCAGGGGAATCGATGGTCCAGGGGCTGATCGGCGGGGCCGCCGGACTCGTGCTGGGTCTGGTCGGAATCCTGCTGATCAACGTCATCCAGCCGACGATCTCGGCCGCGGCTGAGACGCCTTCGGGCATGGGCGGGCCCGGCGGCGGCATGGGGGGCCCGACCGGCGGCGGAGGCGGCGGGATGTTCGAGACCGCGCAGGCGACCGACATCGTCCTGAGCGCGCCCCTCACCCCCTGGGTGCTCTTCGCCGCCGTCGGACTCGCGGTGCTCGGCGGACTCGTCGCCGGCATGTTCGGCGGGTGGCGCGCCGCCAGGCTGAGCCCCGCCGAGGCCCTGCGCTCGGTCGCGTGACCGGCGCCGATCAGTGAACCACGACAAGGAGCAAGAGATGACCATGACAGACACCGTGCCTGCAGAGCGGACTCCCGACGCACCGGCGACGCTGTATCGCTTGGAGGGTGTCACGCGCACCTACACGCAGAAGCAGCGCGTCGTGAAAGCGTTGACCGGCGTCGACCTCGAGATCGGCTTCGGCGAGTTCGTCACGATCCAGGGACCAACGGGAGGGGGCAAGTCGACGCTCCTGCAGCTGCTGGGAGCGCTCGACAAGCCCACCTCCGGGTCGATCAGCCTCGGCGCCGCCGAGCTCTCGTCCGCGTCGCCGACGGCGCTCGGCCGGATCAGGGCCGAGGAGATCGGATTCGTGTTCCAGGGCTTCAATCTCATCCCGACGCTGACGGCCGCCGAGAACGTGAACATGGCGCTCGAACCGCTGGGGCTGAGCGGTGCAGAGCGGAAGACGCGCGTCGACGAGGCCCTGGCGCACGTGGGCCTCGCGGATCGTGGTGACCACCTGCCGACCGAACTCTCCGGCGGCCAGCAGCAGCGCGTCGCCATCGCGCGAGCGATCGTCAAGCGTCCGCGAGTGCTGCTGGCCGACGAACCGACTGGAAACCTGGACGAGAGCATGCGCGACGAGATCCTCGTGCTCCTCGAGCGGCTGTGCGCCGAGGGATTGACGCTCGTCATCGTCACCCACGACTCTGCCGTCGCCGCGCGGGCCAGCAGGCGATTGCGGCTCGCGAAGGGAGTGGTCACCGACATCACGCGCGGATGAAGCGCGAGAGGCCGGCAACCTGACGGTTGCCGGCCTCTCGTCGCAGACGCACGCGGTCAGTGCGTGTCTTCCGCCTCGATCTCGGTGCGGTCGCCCGACCACTGCGTGTGGAAGGTGCCGTCCTTGTCGATGCGCTTGTAGGTGTGGGCGCCGAAGAAGTCGCGCTGGCCCTGGACGAGGGCTGCGGGGAGGCGGTCGGCGCGGATGCCGTCGTAGTACGACAGCGAGGAGCTGAAGGCGGGGGCGGGGATGCCCGAGGTCGCGGCGGCGATGACGACGCGGCGCCAGGCGGCCTGTCCACGGGTGAGTGCTTCGGCGAAGTACGGGGCGGTCATGAGGACCGGCAGGTCCGGGGCCTCGTTGTACGCGTCGGCGATGCGGTTGAGGAACTGGGCACGGATGATGCATCCGCCGCGCCAGATCTTCGACACGGCGCCGAGGTCGATGTTCCAGCCGTATTCGGCGGCTCCGGCGCGGATTTCGTCGAACCCCTGGGAGTAGGCGACGATCTTCGACGCGTACAGGGCCAGGCGGACGTCTTCGATGAACGCGTCGACGTCCTCGGCGGGGACGGTGAAGTCGCCCTCCGGGCCGGGGAGAGTGGTGGCGGCGGCGCGCTGCTCGGGGTGCGAGGACAGCGACCGGGCGAAGGTGGCCTCGGCGATCCCGGAGACGGGGACGCCGAGGGTGAGCGCGGTCTGAACCGTCCAGGCTCCGGTGCCCTTGGCGCCGGCCTGGTCGACGATGACGTCGACGAGAGGCTTCCCGGTTTCGGCGTCGACCTGGCGGAGCACCTCGGCGGTGATCTCGATCAGGTAGGACTCGAGCTCGCCGGTGTTCCAGTCGGCGAAGATGTCGGCGATCTCGGCCGGGGTCTTGCCGGTGCCGCGGCGGATCAGGTCGTACGCCTCGGCGATGAGCTGCATGTCGGCGTACTCGATGCCGTTGTGGACCATCTTCACGAAGTGCCCGGCACCGTCGTGCCCGATGTGCGTGACGCACGGCTCACCCTCCGCGACCGCGGCGATGGAGCGCAGGATCGGTCCGAGGGTGACCCAGGACTCGTCCGACCCTCCGGGCATGATCGACGGCCCGGTCAGGGCGCCCTCCTCGCCGCCGGAGATCCCGGCGCCGACGAAGTTGATCCCGGTCTCGCGGACGGCCTTCTCGCGGCGGATCGTGTCGGGGAAGTACGCGTTGCCGCCGTCGACGATGATGTCGCCCGGCTCGAACACGCGCACGAGCTCGTCGATGACCGCGTCCGTACCGGCACCGGCCTTGACCATGATGATCGCGGTTCGCGGCTTCTGCAGCGACGCGGCGAACTCCTCGTAGTCGAATGCGGGCACGAACCCCGCCTCCGGGTGCGCTGCCACCAGCTCATCCGTCTTCGACCGCGACCGGTTGAACACGGCGACCGTGTTCCCCTCACGCGACGCGAGATTCCGCGCCAGATTCGAACCCATGACGGCGAGTCCAACGACTCCGATATTCGCTGATGCTTCGGGCACAGATACTCCTCGATCGTGAAGCCAGGGGGATGGACTTCAGCGTATCGCTGTGCGAGCGACCAGGGCGCACTGTGTGACGCCTGGCGCTGAGGTGCTCAGTCCTTGCGGTAGCCCGAGCGGCCCAACGAGAAGAGGGCACCGATGCTGAAGACGGTCGCGCACACGGTCATGGCGCCGATCAGCCATGCGATGGCGTGGGAGAGGAATGCGCCGTCGATCATGCCGGACTCCTGTTTCTTCGTGGTGGGTTCTGAGAGCGTCAGAGGTCTGGGTTTCAGCCTATCGGGTCTTCGGGTAGGATAGATGAGTTCCTCGGCGAGGGATGCTTCGCGTGCGCAGCATCCGTAATCGACGCGGCGAATCCAGCCTCGTGGCTCTTTCGCGCGTCTGCGTCCGGGAAGCCGATCACAAGACCACCACGCGGCGAGCAGTTCGCCGCGTGCCCCGAAGGAGAACCCATGTCTGAGGACACCAAGGTCCACGCCGAGGTCCGCGAGCAGTTCGGCAAGGGCTTCGCCCGCCGCCTCCGCGCCGCCGGCAAGATCCCCGCCGTCATCTACGGCCACGGCACCGAGCCCGTTCACGTCGCCCTCCCGGGCCACCAGGTCTCGCTCATCATCCGCCGCGCCAACGCGCTGCTCGAGCTCGACATCGAGGGCAAGGACCAGCTCGCCCTGGTCAAGGACGTCCAGAAGGACCCGGTGCACCAGGTCATCGAGCACATCGACCTCCTCGTCGTGAAGAAGGGCGAGAAGATCCAGGTCGACGTCCCCGTGATCGTCACCGGTGAGCCGTTCGCCGGCACCGTCGCCAACCTCGACGCCACCTCGATCGCTGTCGAGGTCGAGGCCACGCACATCCCCGAGCACGTCGAGGTCTCCGTCGAGGGTCTGGAAGAGGGCGCGCAGATCACCGCCGCCGACGTGAAGCTGCCCAAGGGCGCCACGCTCCTCGCCGACCCCGAGACGCTCGTCGTCGCGGTCTACGTTCCGACCGAGGAGCCGGAGGCCGAGGAGGGCGACGAGGCCGCTGAGGCCGAGGCCCCCGCCGAAGAGGCCGCAGCAGAGTAAGACATCTGCTTCCACGAAGGGGACGCGAGCTGATCGCGTCCCCTTCGTCGTATTCTGGCGACCGAGAAGACAAGAGATGAGAGACGCATGGCCGACACCTGGCTGATCGTGGGGCTGGGCAATCCCGGTCCGCGGTACGAGGCGACCCGGCACAACGTCGGGCAGATGGTGGTCGACGAGCTCGCCGGCCGGCGCGGCGAGAGCTTCCGCGAGCACAAGGGCGGCGCTCGTGTCGTCGGGACGTGGTTGCGCCCCGGTGCGGACAAGATCGTGCTCGCCAAGCCCAACTCGTTCATGAACGTCTCGGGCACCCCGGTCGCGGCCCTCGCGCGCTTCTACTCGGTGCCTCCCGAGCGCACCGTGATCGTGCATGACGAACTGGACATCCCGTTCGACGCCCTCAAGCTCAAGACCGGTGGCGGGCACGGAGGGCACAACGGCGTTCGCGATGTCGCGCGTGCCATCGGGACGGCGGACTTCCCGCGGGTGCGCGTCGGCATCGGGCGCCCGCCAGGACGGCAGGACCCAGCCGACTGGGTGCTCTCGCCGTTCGGCAAGACGGAGCGCGAGACGCTGCCGATCCTCGTGTCGGATGCCGCGGATGCCGTCGAGCTCCTCGTCGCGGAGGGTCTGCTGGCAGCTCAGCAGAAGCACCACGCACCGCGGTGACGGTTGAACCTTCGGTGCTTCAGGGTCCGTAGGTAGAGACCGCACCAGCACCCGCGCCGGCGCCGAGGGTCGCACCGAGCACGACGAAGAAGATCACCGGCCCGAGCACGGCGAGGATCAGGGCCACCACGCCCCAGACGCGACCCGCCCGCTTCACGATGGCCATGATGCCGAGGACGATCGCGGCGATGCCGCCGAGAGTGCCGACCCAGAAACCGATCTCTCCGATGAGCACCTGATCGCGCACCGGCGAGAGGAACGAGAGGTCTGAGGTCGTCGGGTCGACGTACTGGGTGACGGTGGGCAGCTGGAACCCGATCTGGTACCCGGCGATGCCGGCCACGATCGGCGCGACGACGGCCGCGACGATGGACAGCACGAACGCCACGATGCCCAGGACCGCCGAGCGCGGCTGTGCGGGAGCAGGAGCCGGCGCCTGGTAGCTGCCGGCCGGTGCGGCGTAACCGCCCACGGGCGCCGCATACGCGCCGGGCGGCGTCTGGTACGACGGCGGGTTCTGGTATGACGGCGCGGTCTGCGACGGGGGAGTGCCGTACGGAGAGGGCGGACTCGGAATCGGCGGGACCGATCCGTGCGGGGTGGTCGGAGGAAGCTGCGGGTCGGTCACGCACCCATCCTAGGGTGCGCGACCGACCCGATCGTCACACGCGGCGCAGCAGGCCGACCTTCTCGTAGACGTCGGCGAGCGTGGCATCGGCCACGGCATCGGCGCGCTCGGCATTGGCGGCGAGGATGCGGTCGAGCTCAGCCGGGTCGTCGAGCAGCTCGAGGGCGCGCGAGCGCACCGGCTCGAACTCCGAGACCACGACCTCGGCGAGGCCCTTCTTGAAGTCCCCGTACCCGCGGCCTGCGTACTCGTCCTCGATCGCGGCGACCTGGCGGCCGCTGAGGGCCGCGTAGATCGTCAGCAGGTTCGAGACCCCGGGCTTGTTCTCGCGGTCGAAGCGCACGGAGCCCTCATTGTCGGTGACGGCCCGCATGATCTTCTTCGCCGATTTCGCCGGGTCATCGAGCATCCACAGCACGCCCGCGTCCGTCTCGGCCGATTTCGACATCTTCGACGTCGGATTCTGCAGGTCGTAGATGCGCGCGGTGTCCTTCTGGATGACCGGCATCGGCACGACGAACGTCTCCCCGAACCGGGCGTTGAAGCGCTCCGCGAGATCGCGCGTGAGCTCGACGTGCTGCTTCTGGTCATCGCCCACGGGAACGACATCGCTCTGGTACAGCAGGATGTCGGCCGCCATGAGGACCGGATAGGTGAACAGGCCGACGCTCGTGCCGTCCTGCCCGTAGCGACTGGACTTGTCCTTGAACTGCGTCATGCGTCCGGCCTCGCCGAAACCCGTGATCGTCGAGAGGATCCAGGCGAGCTCGGCGTGCGCGCGCACGTGCGACTGCACGTACAGCGTCGACTTCGACGGCTCGATGCCCGCGGCGATGTACTGCGCGGCAGTACGCCGGGTCTTCTCGCGCAAAGACGCGGGGTCCTGCGCGACCGTCAGCGCGTGCAGGTCGACGACTGAGAAGAACGCGTCGTAGGACGCCTGCAGATCGCGCCACTGCAGGAGAGCACCGATGTAGTTGCCGATCTGAAGCGAGTCGGCGGATGGCTGCATTCCTGAGTAGAGACGAGGTCTGGTCACGGATCAATCCTATGGTGCTGGGGCGACCGCCCTGTCAGTAGGCGTAGTCGACGACCACCGGCGCATGATCGCTCCACCGCTCGGCATACGTGGCGGCGCGTGCCACCCGGTAGTCCTGCACGCGCTCGGCGAGCGCCGGGGTCGCCAGGTGATAGTCGATGCGCCAGCCGGAGTCGTTGTCGAACGCCTGCCCGCGCATGGACCACCACGTGTACGGACCGTCGACCTCGCCGTGGAACCGGCGCCCGACGTCGACCCATCCGAGCCCCGTGCCGACCGTGCCGTCGACGCCGGTCACCTCGGCGCCGGCATCCCCGAGAAACCGGTCGAAGTACGCCCGCTCGCGGGGGAGGAATCCCGCCTTCTTGCGGTTCCCGCGCCAGTTCTTGATGTCGAGTTCGCGGTGACCGACGTTCAGGTCACCCGTGACGAGCGCGAGCGCGTCACCCTGCCCGAGGTCGGCGAGGCGCGCGCCGAACGCGTCGAGGAACTTCCACTTCTCATCCTGCTTGGGCGTGTCGGCCTCACCGCTGTGCACATAGGCGCTGACGACGGTGAGCGGGCGGCCGTCGATGAGGAAGTCGCCCTCGATCCAACGGCCCTTCGAGTCGAAGTCCTCGGCCCCGAACGCGGTGCGCGAGGCGAGCGCAGGGGTGCGGCTCGCGATCGCGACGCCGGCTCGACCCTTGGCCGTCGCCTCGTCGTGGACGATCGACCATCCGGGCAGCGCTGCTTCGAGGTGCTCGTCCTGCCCGCGCACCTCTTGCAGGGTCAGGATGTCGACGTCGGCAGCATCGAGCCACCCGCTCATGCCGTTGCGGGCCGCGGCCCTGATCCCGTTGACGTTGACCGAGGCGATACGCAGATGAGGCATGGATTCAGCCTAACGAGGGCCGGTGACATCCTCCGCCTCGGCACCCTCGATGGCGATGGCCAGAGCATCCTGCGCGCGCCGCACCGCCCGCCCGGCCCAGAGCCTGCGGTACCAGGGCGCGTCCTCGTACGCGTCGCGGGCCCGCCGCAGCTGCACGCGTGCGGCGAGCACCAGGGCCTCCTGCTCGGCCAGCCGGGCGGCCTGCTCGTCCTCGAGCTCCAGCGGGTGGTCGTTGTCGGCCGCGGTGACCGCGATCCAGGAGGCCGCCACGAGCACCACGCTCGCGAGCAGACGGCACCACAGGAGGAGCCCGATGATCACGGCGAAGGACGCGAACAGGGGGTTGCTGGGCACGCGGGTGAGCAGGAAGCCCGCGATGAGCTGGAGGACCACCATCGCCCCGCCGCCCAGCAGCGAGGCCGGCCAGATGAAGCGCCATCGCAGGTCGGCGCCGACGAGGAAGCGCACGAGGGCCGCCAGGGCACCGGCATCCACGATGAAGGCGCTGGCCATCCACAGTACGCGGGCCATCCCCGACAGCACCCAGGAATCGCCCCAGCCGAACAGGTCGAACAGCCACTCCAGCGCCCAGACGCTCAGCACGCTCAGCGCCGCACCGAGCAGCAGCGCGAGGCCGAACAGCACGCCTGCGAGCAGATCGCGCAGCTTGAGCAGCCAGTAGGAACGCGTGTCGAACGGCAGGCCGAAGATGTCTCGGATCGCCCGTCGCGTGAAGGTCACCGCCGCGATCGCGGTCCAGGCGGCGAAGCCGACGGCCACGGCGCCCGTGATGCCCAGTAGGCTCGTGCTGCCCTGGGCGATCTCGACGACGTCGTCGCGGCCGATGAGACCGGGGTCGCCGATGAGCCCTGGCAGATAGCTGTTTGCGAGATCGATGAGCGCTTCGATCGCGCGCGGGCTGGCGCCGAGCCAGATCCCCACACCGGCGAAGCTGACGTAGATGACCGCGAACAGCGAGAACAGGACGTAGTAGCTCATCCCCGCCGAGAGCAGGAAGCCGTTGCCGCGGAGGAACCCGCGCCAGACGCGCACGGGGAACGCCGCGAGCGTGCGATCCTTCAGCTCTGCGGCGCGTTCGAGGGGTCCTTCGAAGCGCTCACGCAGCCGGACTCGGTCCTCCGACATGCCCTCACCCTATCCAGGGGAGCACCGATGCGAGGCGGAGGTCAGGGCCGGCCGCGCAGAATGGCCTGCTTGACCTCGGCGATGGCCTTCGTGACCTCGATGCCGCGCGGGCACGCCTCCGTGCAGTTGAAGGTCGTGCGGCAGCGCCAGACGCCCTCCTTGTCGTTGAGGATGTCCAGACGCACGTCGGCGTTGTCGTCGCGCGAGTCGAAGATGAACCGGTGCGCGTTGACGATCGCGGCAGGGCCGAAGTACTGGCCGTCGGTCCAGAACACCGGGCACGACGAGGTGCAGGCGGCGCACAGGATGCACTTGGTGGTGTCGTCGAAGATCGCGCGGTCGGCGATCGACTGGACGCGCTCCTTGCCCTTCTCGGGCACGCTGTTCGCGACGAGGAACGGCTGCACCTCGCGGTAGGAGGCGAAGAACGGCTCCATGTCGACGATGAGGTCCTTCTCGAGCGGCAGACCCTTGATCGCCTCGACGTAGATCGGCTTCGAGATGTCGAGGTCCTTGATCAGCGTCTTGCAGGCCAGTCGGTTGCGGCCGTTGATGCGCATGGCGTCAGAGCCGCAGATGCCGTGCGCGCACGAGCGGCGGAACGACAGCGAACCGTCGACCTCCCACTTGATCTTGTGCAGCGCGTCGAGCACGCGGTCGGTGGAGAACAACTCCACGTCGTAGTCGACCCAGCGGGGCTCGGCGTCCTGCTCGGGGTCGAACCGGCGGACGATGAAGGTGACCAGGAAGGACTGGACGGCCGGGTCTGCGGCGGCGGGCGCCTCTGCAACAGCGTTCGACATTCTCAGTACTTCCTCTCCATCGGCTGGTAGCGGGTCTGGACGACCGGCTTCGAGTCGAGCTTGATGTGATCTGCGGGCGTCGACGAGTGCGGGTCGCCCGTCAGGTAGGCCATGGTGTGCTTCATCCAGTTCTCGTCGTCGCGCTTGGGGAAGTCGTCGCGCATGTGACCGCCGCGGCTCTCCTCGCGGTTCTGCGCGGCGTAGACGACGACCTCGGCGATGTCGAGCAGGAACCCGAGCTCGACTGCCTCGAGGAGGTCGGTGTTGAAGCGGTGGCCCTTGTCGTCGATGTAGACGTTCTTGTAGCGCTCGCGCAGCTCGGCGATGACGCCCAGCACGTGCTCGAGGGACTCGTGGGTGCGGAACACCTGGGCGCCGCGGTCCATCTCCTCCTGGAGCTTCTTGCGCAGCACGGCGACGCGCTCGGTGCCGTTGCTGCCGCGCAGGTTCTCGAGCATGTCCTTGACGAACCCGGCGGGGTTCTCGGGGAGCGGCACGAACTCGGCGGTCTTGGCGTACGCCACGGCGTTGTTGCCGGCGCGCTTGCCGAACACGTTGATGTCGAGGAGCGAGTTGGTGCCGAGGCGGTTCGAGCCGTGCACCGAGACGCACGCGCACTCGCCGGCGGCGTAGAGACCGGGGACGACCGTGTTGTTGTCGGCGAGGACCTCGGCGTCGTTGTTCGTCGGGATGCCGCCCATGGCGTAGTGCGCGGTCGGCATGACGGGGACGGGGTCGGTGACCGGGTCGACACCGAGGTATGTCCTGGCGAACTCGGTGATGTCGGGCAGCTTGGTCTCGAGGACCTCGGCACCGAGGTGCGTGCAGTCGAGGTAGACGTAGTCCTTGTGCGGGCCCGCGCCGCGGCCGTCGAGGACCTCCTGCACCATGGAGCGCGCCACGATGTCGCGCGGTGCGAGATCCTTGATGGTGGGGGCGTAGCGCTCCATGAAGCGCTCACCCGAGTCGTTGCGCAGGATCGCGCCCTCGCCTCGCGCACCCTCGGTGAGCAGGATGCCGAGACCGGCGAGACCCGTCGGGTGGAACTGGAAGAACTCCATGTCCTCCAGCGGCAGGTTCTTGCGCCAGATGATGCCGACGCCGTCACCGGTGAGGGTGTGCGCGTTCGAGGTGGTCTTGAAGATCTTGCCGAAGCCGCCCGTCGCGAAGACGACCGACTTGGCCTGGAACACGTGCAGCTCGCCCGTGGCCAGTTCGTACGCGACGACGCCGGCGACTCCGGTCTTGCCGTCGTCGTCCTTCACCGTGATGAGGTCGAGCACGTAGAACTCGTTGAAGAAGTTGATGCCGAGCTTGACGCAGTTCTGGAACAGCGTCTGCAGGATCATGTGACCCGTGCGGTCGGCGGCGTAGCACGCGCGGCGGACCGGGGTCTTGCCGTGCTCGGCGGTGTGACCGCCGAAGCGGCGCTGGTCGATCTTGCCCTCAGGGGTGCGGTTGAACGGCAGACCCATGTTCTCGAGGTCGATGACCGCGTCGATGGCCTCCTTGGCGAGGATCTCGGCGGCGTCCTGGTCGACGAGGTAGTCGCCGCCCTTGACGGTGTCGAAGGTGTGCCACTCCCAGCTGTCCTCCTCGACGTTCGCGAGGGCGGCGGCCATGCCGCCCTGCGCCGCGCCGGTGTGCGAGCGGGTGGGGTACAGCTTCGTGATCACGGCTGTCTTCGCGCCCGGGCCCGCCTCGATGGCGGCGCGCATGCCTGCGCCTCCTGCGCCGACGATCACGACGTCGAACTGGTGGTAGTGAACGCCGTCGCGGACGACGGAATCCTGCGTCTCAGTAGTCACTTCTCGATGCTCTCTTGTCAGTTTCCGACGACGCCCGCAGCCACGCAGGTGTCCCACAGCGTGCTGGACTCGGTGACGCCCAGGCACGGGTCGAACGTGAAGACGACCAGGGTGCCGAGGATGATCAGCAGGCCCGCTGCGAGGACGATCGCGCCGACGAGGGCCTTGCGGACCTTGTCATTGGTGGCGTAGTCGTTGACGATCGTGCGCATGCCGTTGCCGCCGTGGATGAAGGCGAGCCACAGCATCAGCACGTCCCACCACTGCCAGAACGGCGTGGCGAACTTGCCGGCGATGAATGCGAAGTCCAGCGCGTGGATTCCGTCGCCGACCATGAGGTTGACGAACAGGTGGCCGAAGATGAGGACGATCAGCACGACGCCGGATGCTCGCATGAACATCCAGCCCCACTTCTCGAGGTTGACGCCGCGGCGGCGGCGCGCCGGTGCGGCGATGGTCTGTGCGGACATCAGTGACCCCCTCCGAACCCGGCGAACGCGAGCGACAGGTGGCGCCCGGTGAAGCCGGCCATGAGCACGACCCAGACGGCGATGACGCCCCAGAACATCTGGCGCTGGTACCGCGCGCCCTTCGACCAGAAGTCGACGAGGATGATTCGCAGGCCGTTCATGGCGTGGAACACGATGGCGCCTACCAGCACCACTTCACCCAGAGCCATGACGGGGTTCTTGTACGTGCCGATCACGGCGTTGTACGCCTCGGGGGAGACCCGGATCAGTGCCGTATCGAGCACGTGCACGAGAAGGAAGAAGAAGATGGCGACTCCGGTGATGCGGTGAAGCACCCATGACCACATGCCCTCACGACCGCGGTACAGAGTGCCGCGCGGGGTCTTGGACGTGGTTTCCGAAATCGACGGTGTCAAGCGTGTGCCTGCGGACACGGTCGTCCTCCCTGATCGATGCGAGGTCGGGTAGCACGTGCGGGTCTGAACAGACCGCTGGACGTGCCCGGCCGTGCACCATCCTATTCCTGTCAGAACGCTGGGTGCGACGAAGGCGACCCTAAGGGGCGGGGCGATCATGTTCGTTCTGCATCGTCACGATTCGGCTCGGCTATCGTGCCGAGGGGCTCCGGATCGGCGGCGGATAGGCTGAGCGCATGGCGCCGTTCGACGACTTCTACGCAGTGATCCCCGCCGGCGGAATCGGCAGCCGGCTGTGGCCGCTGTCCAGGGCGGACGCACCCAAGTTCCTGCATGATCTCACCGGCTCCGGCAACTCCCTGCTGCGCGACACCTGGGATCGACTCGAGCCCATGACGGGCCCCGATCGGATCGCGGTCGTCACCGGGCGCGCGCACCGCGCCGCCGTCGAGTCCGAATTGCCCGGCATCCCCGATAAGAACGTCTTCCTCGAGTCCGAGCCGCGGGAGTCGGCCGCAGCCATCGGACTCGCGGCGGCGATCCTGCACCGTCGCGACCCGGACGTCATCATCGGCTCCTTCGCCGCAGACCACGTCATCCGCGGCACGCGCACGTTCGAGTTCGCCGTCCAGCAGGCCGTCGCCGTCGCTCGTGCCGGCTACATCTGCACCATCGGCATCCAGCCGTCGGAGCCGTCTGTCGGCTTCGGATACATCCAGAAGGGCGACGAGCTGGTCGTCGAAGACGCCCCGGAGGCTGCGACCGTCGAGCGCTTCGTCGAGAAGCCCGATCTGGAGACGGCCAAGCAGTACTACGCCGACCGGTCGTTCCTGTGGAACGCCGGCATGTTCATCTCGAAGGCGAGCGTGCTGCTCGACGAGCTCGCCGCGAACGAGCCCGAGCTGCACGCCGGTCTCCTCGAGCTCGCCGAGGCGTGGGACGACCGCGCCCGCCGCGGTCCCGTCGTCGACCGGGTCTGGCCGCGGCTGAAGAAGATCGCCATCGACTACGCGGTCGCCGAACCCGCCGCCGACAAGGGGCGCCTCGCCGTGATCCCCGGACACTTCGACTGGGATGACGTGGGGGATTTCGCCTCGCTCACCAAGCTCATCTCGGGCGGACGCAAGAACGACCTCGCCGTCCTCGGCCCCAGGGCCCGCGTGCTGTCGGATGCCGCGACCGGGATCCTCGTCAGCCAGACCTCCCGCGTGATCAGCCTGGTGGGTGTGAAGGACATCGTCGTGGTCGACACCGAGGATGCTCTGCTGGTCACCACGGCGGAGCACGCGCAGCGCGTGAAGGGCGTCGTCGAATCGCTCAAGCTCACCGGTCGCGGAGACGTCCTCTGAGCGCACGTCACGGGTCTGTTGCGAGTTTGTAACCATTAACCGTCTTGGGCGGTGCGGACGCCGTGACACTGGGTAACTTAGCCAGACGGACCCTGCGATCGGCGCAGGCCAGTAGTCGTGGAGGCTTACGTGACCATTTCCACCCGAAAGCGCGCTCTCGCCGCGATCGTGGCGACCGGCGTCGCCGTCGCACTCGCAGGCTGTGGAGCCGCTCCCGAGAGCAACGGCGGGAACGCCGGTGGCGAGGAGATCGACTTCCTGCCCTGCATCGTGTCCGACATGGGCGGATTCGACGACAAGTCGTTCAACCAGCTGTCGTTCGAGGGCTCGCAGAAGGCCGCGGACGAGCTCGGAGTCGACCTCAAGGACGTCCAGTCCAACGCCGAGACCGAGTACGGCCCCAACGTGACCAACCTCGTCGACGAGGGCTGCAACGCCATCGTCGCCGTCGGCTTCGCGCTCTCGGCCGCGACCGTCGAGGCGGCGAACGCCAACCCCGACGTCGACTTCATCCTCGTCGACGACGCCGCCGACAACGACTTCGACGGCAAGAAGGACGCCGAGAACGTCAAGCCGCTCCTGTACGACACCGCTCAGGCGGCATTCCTCGCCGGCTACCTGTCGGCCGGCTACTCGAAAACCGGCAAGGTCGGAACCTTCGGCGGCATGGAGTTCCCGACCGTGACGATCTTCATGGACGGCTTCAAGCAGGGCGTCGACCACTACAACGAGGTCAAGGGCACCGACGTCCAGGTCGTCGGGTGGGACGGCAAGACCGGCTCGTTCACCGGTGGCTTCGAGGCCAACCAGGACGCCAAGCAGGTCGCCGTGAACATCCTCGACCAGGGTGTCGACGTCATCCTCCCCGTCGGCGGACCGATCTACCAGTCGGCTCAGCAGGCGATCAAGGAGTCCGGCAAGGACATCGCCCTCATCGGCGCCGACGCCGACCTGTTCGTGACCGACCCGAGCACGGCCGACGTCGTCCTCACCTCGGTCCTGAAGGCCATGGACCTGTCGACCTACCAGGCCGTCCTCGCCAGCGGCAAGGGCGAGTTCGACCCCGAGGCGTACATCGGAACGCTCGAGAACGAGGGCGTCGGCATCGCCGACCTGCACAACTTCGCCGACAAGGTCGACGCAGGTCTGCAGGACGAGGTCGCACAGCTGCAGCAGGACATCATCGACGGCACCGTGCCCGTCACGTCCTACCTCAGCGAGTGACGCTCTGAGACGGGGAGGCCGGCGAGAGCCGGCCTCCCCGTCTCGTTCTGTCCGGCTACTCCCGCAGACCGAGGTCTGCTGAATAGGATCGACCACATGAAGCTTGAACTGCGCGGCATCACGAAGAGATTCGGCGCGCTGACGGCGAACGACCACATCGATCTCGCCGTCGAACCCGGCGAGATCCACTGTCTTCTGGGCGAGAACGGCGCCGGCAAGTCGACGCTCATGAACGTGCTGTACGGCCTGTACCAGGCCGACGAAGGCGACATCCTCCTCGACGACGAGGTGCAGCACTTCTCCGGCCCCGGCGACGCGATGGCTGCCGGCATCGGCATGGTGCACCAGCACTTCATGCTCATCCCCGTCTTCACCGTCGCCGAGAACGTCATGCTCGGCAACGAGCAGACGAAGTTCGGCGGACGGCTCGACCTCGCCGCCGCCCGCAAGCGTGTGCGCGAGATCTCCGATCGCTTCGGGTTCGACGTCGACCCGGACGCGATCGTCGAGGAGCTCCCTGTCGGCGTGCAGCAGCGCGTCGAGATCATCAAGGCGCTCTCCCGCGACGCCCGCGTGCTCGTGTTCGACGAGCCGACTGCGGTGCTCACCCCGCAGGAGACCGACGAGCTGATGAACACCATGCGGCAGTTGAAGTCGCAGGGCACCTCGATCGTGTTCATCACCCACAAGCTGCGCGAGGTCCGCGAGGTCGCGGACCGCATCACCGTCATCCGCCTGGGCAAGGTCGTCGGCGAGGCCTCGCCGACCGCGACCAACGAGGAGCTCGCCTCCCTCATGGTCGGGCGCGCCGTCGAGCTGACGGTGCAGAAGGACGCGCCGAACGTCCGGACCAACTCGCTCGTCGTCGAGGGACTCACGGTCACCGATCGGGTAGGCACCGTGCTCGTCGACGAGGCCTCCTTCGAGGTCCGCGGCGGTGAGATCCTCGCGATCGCCGGTGTGCAGGGCAACGGCCAGACCGAGCTCACCGAGGCGATCATCGGTCTGCAGGACCACGTCCGCGGTAGCATCCGCCTCGACGGGCAGGAACTGATCGGCCGGTCGGTCCGCGACATCCTCGACGCCGGTGTCGGGTTCGTCCCCGAGGACCGCAGCGTCGACGGCCTGGTGAAGGAGTTCACCATCGCCGAGAACCTCATGCTCGACCGCTCGCACGGCGCACCCTTCGTCAGCGCGGGTACGGTCAGGCGCGGCGCCCTCGACGCGTTCGCGCGCGAGAAGATCACCGAGTTCGACATCCGCACCCAGGGGCCGTCGCAGGCGGCGGGGCGTCTCTCCGGCGGAAACCAGCAGAAGGTCGTCCTCGCCCGCGAGCTGAGCCGCGACCTGTCGCTGTTCGTCGCAGCCCAGCCCACCCGCGGCGTCGACGTCGGTTCCATCGAGTTCATCCACAAGCGCCTGATCGACACCCGCGACGCCGGAGTGCCCGTGATCGTGATCTCTACCGAGCTCGACGAGGTGGCCGCCCTTGCCGACAGGATCCTCGTGATGTACCGGGGCCAGGTCGTCGGCATCGTGCCGGGGAACACCTCCCGTGAACGCCTCGGCCTGATGATGGCCGGCATGTCCGAGACCGCAGCGACCGAGGAGGCCAGCGCATGAGCACCACCCAGCCGCAGAGCCCGCTCGCCGCACCCGAAACGAAGGTCGCTCCGTCCCGCTGGCGGCTTGCCATGCAGGCGATCGTGCAGGGCAACGGGATCATCTCGGTTCTCGCCGTTCTGATCGCGGTCGTGGTCGGCTCGATCATGATCGCCGCGACCAATGAAGAGGTCCAGACGACTGCCGGGTACTTCTTCGCCCGCCCGATGGACATGATCGGTGCCGTCTGGGATGCCGTCGCCGGTGCCTACGCCGCTCTGTTCCGCGGAGCGATCTACAACTTCAACGCCGACAGCTTCGCTATCGGCATCCGCCCGCTCACGGAGACGCTGAAGTTCGCCACGCCCCTGATCGCGGCCGGCCTCGGCGTCGGTCTGGCCTTCCGCGCCGGCTTGTTCAACATCGGTGGTCAGGGGCAGATGCTCATGGCCGCCGCGGCCGGCGGCTACGTCGCCACCCAGTGGGACCTGCCCATGGGGCTGCACCTGATCGCCGCGATCGTCGCCGGTATGATCGCCGGTGCGATCTGGGCCGGCATCGCCGGTCTCCTCAAGGCGCGCACCGGAGCCCACGAGGTGATCACGACGATCATGCTCAATCACATCGCGTTCTACCTCCTGGCGTGGATGCTGGCGACGCAGGGCATCCTGCAGGCGCCGGGCTCCAGCAACCCGAAGACAGCCCCGATGCCCGACACCGCGGTGCTGCCGCAGCTGCTCGGGCCGCAGTACAAGCTGCACGCCGGCTTCCTGCTCGCCCTCGTCGCTGTCGCGTTCACGTGGTGGCTGCTGGAGCGCTCGTCGCTCGGCTTCCGGTTCCGCGCCGTCGGTGAGAACCCGGCCGCGGCGCGCGTCGCCGGCATCGACGTCGGACGCATGTACCTGGTGGTCATGCTCATCGCCGGCGCCCTGGTCGGCATCGCCGGCATCAGCCAGATCCTCGGCACCGAGACGAGCGGCTTCGGCGGCGCGATCGACGCCGGCATCGGCTTCGACGCGATCACCGTGGCACTGCTCGGCCGTTCCTCTCCGCTGGGCATCCTCGCCGCCGGCCTCCTGTTCGGTGCGTTCAAGACCGGCGGGTTCACGATGCAGTCGTCGCAGGGCATCCCGATCGAGATCGTGCTGGTCGTCCAGTCGCTCATCGTGCTGTTCATCGCCGCCCCGCCGCTGGTGCGGGCGATGTTCGGCCTGCCGCAGCCCGGAGCCCGCAAGAAGCCCAAGAAGCCGAAGAAGAATGCGGCGCAGATCGCCGAGGAGGTGTCCGCATGACCGTCACGGCCGAACCCGTCGTCAGCGACGAGCAGCGTCGAGTGACCGTCGTCTCCTGGAAGGCACCGGTGATCTTCGCGATCTTCACCGTGCTGTTCGCCCTGCTGCCGCTGCTGGCCCCGCGCGAAGGCGCGACGACCTTCCGACTGTCCGCCGGCGAGGCGTTCTTCACCGTCCCCGACGTCGTGCTGCCGGCCACGGCGACCGCCTGGATCGCCGTGGTCCTGCTCGCCGCAGCCACGGTGTTCGCGTTCCTCCTCGTATCCGGGAGGCGCAAGATCCCGCTGTGGCTGGTCATCGTCTACGTCGCGGTGCTCATGATCGGGTTCCTCGCGTGGGCTGCCGCCGGTAGCACGCTGCCGATGATCGGCCTGCTCGGCGGTGCTCTGGCGCTGGCGACACCGCTCATCTTCGGCGCCCTCGGCGGCGTGATCGGCGAGCGGGCCGGTGTCGTGAACATCGCCATCGAGGCGCAGCTGCTCGCCGGCGCGTTCTCGGCCGCCGTCGCGGCCTCGCTCGCGGGTTCGCCGTGGGCGGGCCTGGTGGCCGCCATGGTCGCCGGCATGCTCGTGGCCCTCGTGCTCGGTGTGTTCACGATCACGTACTTCGTCGACCAGGTCATCGTCGGCGTCGTCCTGAACGTGCTCGTCATCGGCCTCACGACGTTCCTGTTCCGGCAGGTGCTGGCGCCGAACACCGAGACGCTGAACAGCCCCGAGACGTTCAACGCGGTCGCGATCCCCGTCCTCAGCGAGATCCCGGTGATCGGGCCGATCCTGTTCCGCCAGTCGTTCATCGTCTACCTCATGTACGTGGTGGTCGCCCTCGTGTGGTTCGGCCTGTACCGCACCCGCTGGGGACTGCGGCTGCGCTCGGTCGGCGAGCACCCGCAGGCGGCCGACACCGTGGGCATCAAGGTGCTCGCGACCCGCTACCGCGCCGTGCTGCTCGCCGGTGCTGTGGCCGGTCTCGGCGGGGCGTTCTACACGCTCGTGTCGGTTCCGCGCTTCAACCAGGAGATGACCGCCGGTGCCGGCTTCATCGCCCTGGCCGCGGTGATCTTCGGAAAGTGGGACCCGATCCGGGCGACGTTCGCGGCGCTGCTGTTCGGGTTCGCGACGAACCTGCAGGGCGTTCTGTCGGTGATCGGATCGCCCGTGCCGAGCCAGTTCATGCTCATGCTGCCGTACATCGTCACGATCTTCGCGGTCGCCGGACTCGTCGGCCGCTCCCGGGCACCCGCCGCAGACGGCGAACCGTACATCAAGAGCTGAGTCGAGAAGGAGCCATGACAGACATCGATTGGGACGAGCTTCGTCACGTCGCCACCGAGGCCATGCAGAAGGCGTACGCCCCGTATTCGCGGTACAAGGTGGGTGCGGCGGCTCTCGTCTCCGACGGCCGCATCGTCGCCGGATGCAACGTCGAGAACGCGTCGTACGGCGTCGGACTGTGCGCGGAGTGCGCCCTGGTCGGCGATCTGCACATGTCCGGCGGCGGTCAGCTCGTCGCGTTCGTGTGCGTGAACGGCGAGGGACAGACCATCATGCCGTGCGGGCGCTGCCGCCAGCTGCTGTTCGAGCACGCCATGCCCGAGATGCTGCTGGAGACCGTGTCCGGCATCCGGACGATCGATGAAGTCCTGCCCGACGCATTCGGGCCGCGCGACCTGGAGGACGTGCGATGACGACTCCGGAGCCGTTCGACGCGATCGATGTCATCAGGGCTAAGCGCGACGGCGGCGCCGTCCCCGAGCCGGCCCTGCGCTGGATGGTTGACGCCTATACCCGCGGCTACGTCTCGGACGCGCAGATGGCGTCGTTTGCGATGGCGGTCTTCCAGCGGGGGATGGAGCGCGACGAGATCCGCGTGCTCACCGACGCGATGATCGCGTCGGGGGAGCGGATGAGCTTCGGCGAGCTCGGCAAGCGCACCGTCGACAAGCACTCCACGGGAGGCGTCGGAGACAAGATCACGCTTCCACTGGCTCCGCTGGTGGCATCCTTCGGCGTCGCCGTCCCGCAGCTGAGCGGTCGGGGTCTCGGCCACACCGGCGGGACGCTCGACAAGCTCGAGTCCATCCCCGGGTGGCGCGCGGCGCTGTCGAACGAGGAGATGTTCGCGCAGATGCAGGGCGACGTCGGCGCGGTGATCTGCGCTGCGGGTTCCGGTCTCGCCCCCGCAGACAAGAAGCTGTACGCGCTGCGCGACGTGACAGGAACGGTCGAGGCCATCCCGCTCATCGCGTCGAGCATCATGTCGAAGAAGATCGCCGAGGGCACCGACGCGCTCGTGCTCGACGTGAAGTTCGGCTCCGGGGCGTTCATGCAGGACATCGACCGTGCCCGCGAGCTCGCGCAGACCATGGTCGCGCTCGGAACCGATTCCGGTGTGGCCACGACGGCGCTTCTGACCGACATGAACGTGCCGCTCGGCCTCGCGATCGGTAACGCCAACGAGGTCCGCGAGTCCGTCGAGATCCTCGCCGGCGGTGGGCCCGCAGACGTTCGCGAGCTGACGATCGCCCTGGCTCGCGAGATGCTCGCTCTCGCGGGTCTCCCGGATGCCGACGTCGAGCGCGCGCTGGACGGCGGAGCCGCGATGGACGTATGGAAGGCCATGATCCGGGCGCAGGACGGCGACCCGGATGCCGCGTTGCCGACGGCTCGCGAGACGCACGTCGTCACGGCAGAAGCCGACGGTGTCGTCGCCCGCATGGATGCCCTGCCGTTCGGCATCGCGGCCTGGCGCCTGGGAGCGGGTCGCGCTCGTGCCGAGGATCAGGTCGTCCACGCCGCCGGCATCGACCTGCACGCCAAGCCCGGAGACCGGGTGAGCGCAGGGCAGCCCCTGTTCACGCTGTCCGCCGAGGACGAGGCGCGATTCGCCAGGGCGCTGGAGGCCGTCGAGGGAGCCTGGGAGATCGGCGACGCCGCACCCGAGATCGGCCCCCTCGTCCGCGAGCGCATCACCGCGTAGGCTGGGGCGGCTGGCGGTCGGGGCGCACGCTTCGACTCCCTCGCTCAGCACACCGCGGTCTTCGCTCGCTCAACGACCCGCTCGCTCAACGACCCGCAATCGGGAGGACACCCCATCATGTCGATCGCATCCGACGGTGACGTCAAGGTCCAGGGCGCGTCGCTGCGCTCCCTGCCGAAGATCTCGCTGCACGACCACCTCGACGGCGCCGTGCGCCCGGCGACGGTAGTCGAGCTCGCACGGGAGATCGGGCTCGAGCTGCCGCACACTTCGACGGGCTCAGTGAGCGACGGGCGCGCGCTCGGCGACTGGTTCGGTTCTCAGGCCGACTCCGGGTCGCTGGTGAACTACCTCAAGACGTTCGACCTGACCGTGGGCGTCATGCAGTCGGCCGAGGCGCTCACGCGCGTCGCGCGTGAGTTCGTCGAAGACCTCGCCGAGGACGGCGTCATCTACGGCGAGGTGCGCTGGGCGCCCGAGCAGCACCTGTCGGGCGGACTCTCGCTGGATGACGCCGTCGACGCCGTGCAGCAGGGGATCGAAGAGGGGGAGGATGCGGCGGACCGCGATGGTCGGAGCATCCGCGTCGGCCAGATCCTCAGCGCGATGCGTCAGAACGACCGGGCTCTCGAGATCGCCGAGCTCGCCCTCGACCACCGCGAGGACGGCGTGGTCGGCTTCGACATCGCAGGCCCCGAGGACGGCTTCCCGGCTTCCGATCACCGCGAGGCGTTCGACCTGCTCGCGGCGAACTTCATGCCCGTGACCGTGCACGCCGGAGAGGCGGCGGGTCTCGCGTCGATCCGCAGTGCGCTGCTCGACGGCCGGGCACTGCGTCTGGGGCACGGTGTGCGCATCGTGTCGGATCTCGAGGTCATGGGCCGCGACGGAGAAGAGGTGCAGGTCCGCTTCGGCGACCTCGCCCGCTGGGTACGCGACCGCGAGATCCCGCTCGAGCTCTCGCCGTCCTCGAACGTGCACACAGGCGCGATCGAGGCGTGGGGCACCGAACTCGCCGACCACCCGTTCGACCTGCTCTACCAGCTCGGGTTCGCCGTCACGGTGAACGTCGACAACCGCACGATGAGCCGCACCTCGCTCACGCGCGAGCTCGCCCTGCTCGTCGACGCATTCGGGTACGACCTCGACGACCTGGAGACCTTCCAGTTCAACGCCGCGGCGGCGACGTTCCTGCCCGTCGAGGAGCGCGAGGAGCTCGTCGAGATGATCGCCGAGGGATTCCGGCGGGCGTGAGGCGTCCATCATGAGTTCGGCCGTCTTCATCGCGGGCCCCGCGTCGTGGAACTCGATCATCGTGCTGGATCGGCTGCCGGAGCCCGAGCCGCACATGCAGTTCGCCCAGGCGAGCTGGGACACGCTCGGGGGAACCAGCGCCGGGAAGGCCCTGAGCCTCACCGCTCTCGGCGTGCCCGCGACGCTGTACGCCCTCGCGGCCGACGATGACCACGGTTCGCGGGTGCGCTCGGCGCTCGCTTCTGCGGGCGTCGAGACGGTCTGGGGGCAGACCGAGGCGACCGAGCGCCACGTGAACCTCATGACGGCGGCCGGTGGCCGGGTGTCGCTGTACCTCTCGGCGCCGTCGGCATCGGCCCTTCCGCCTCCGCGCGAGGTGCGCTCCGCCATGGCGGAAGCCGAGATCGTGGTGCTCGACCTGGCGGAGGAGCCCCGCCGCCTCCTGCCGCTCGCGGAGGCGGCCGGCCGGCCGGTCTGGGTGGACGTGCACGACTACGACGGCGCCGCCGCGTACCACCGCCCGTTCCTCGCCGCCGCGGACGCGGTGTTCTGCAACGCCGACCGCCTCGCCGACCCCGTGGAGTTCCTGCGCTCGCGCGTCGCCGCCGGCGCATCGCTGGCCGTGTGCACGCTGGGCGCAGAGGGAGCCGTGGCCGTCGACGAGGCAGGGGAGGTGCACCGCGTGGATGCCGTCCCCGCCGATGTCGTCGACACGAACGGCGCCGGAGACGGGTTCTTCGCCGGCGTGCTCGCCGCCCGGCTCGCGGGTGCGCCACTCGATCGCGCGCTGCGGGCCGGTGCCGAAGCCGCAGCGGTCGTGCTCGGCAGCAGGCACCTGCATCCGCTGCTCGACGCCGTCCTCTGAGCGGCGGGCCGGCCGGCCCCCCCGCACGGGGCGGATCAGAGCGCGCGCAACTCCCGCTGACGTGCGGCGAACACCGCGTGCACGGCGGAGAAGAGCGGATGCCCCGGCTCGAGGCCGGTCACGTCCGCGGTGAGCGCGACGGGGTCGTCCGCACCCAGCCTCCGCTGCAGCTCGACGGACTGCTCGTCGGCGGGGTCGTCGAAGGCCGTCGTCGCCGCGATCGCGGCGACGAGGGCCGATGTCGGCAGGCCGCGCTCGGCGGCCTGGGCGGCCGGCCCGATGAAGCGCTCGTGCCGCGACAGCTTGCGCAGCGGCTGGCGGCCGACGCGCTGCACGGTGTCGACGAGCTCGGGATTGCGGAACCGGTCGAGGATCTTCGCCCGATAGGCGGCGAGCTCCTCGGGATCAAGCCCGTGGACGGCCGAGAGCATCGCGCTGGTCTCTTCGAGGGCGGCGCTGACACGCGCGGCGATCGACGGATCGGCGAGAGCGTCGGAGATCCGCTCGATGCCCGCCTGTGCGCCGAAGTACGCCGTCGCGGCGTGACCGGTGTTGACCGTGAACAGCTTGCGCTCGATGTACGGGCCGAGGTCGTCGACGAAGTGCGCGCCGGGGATGCTCGGCAGGTCGCCCTCGAACGGCCCGGACTCGATCGTCCACTCGTAGTACGGCTCGACGGTGACGTCGACGCCGGCCCCCGCCGGCTGCGCGGGCACGATCCGGTCGACGGCCGTGTTGGCGTAGACGGCGCGTCCCGCCGCCGCGGGGTCGATCTTCTCGATCTCGGCGCGCAGCTGATCGGTGGCCCCGATCGCGTTCTCGCACGCCATGACCTTCAGAGGCGGCAGATCGGGGGAGCGGCGGGCGAGGCCCGCTACGATCGCCGGGGCGATGAAGCGCAGGACCGTCGGCCCCACGGCGCACGTGACGACATCGGCTGTCGCGACCTCGTCGGCCACGGCATCCGGGTTCTCGGCGCTGTTGACGGCACGGTACCCGGTGACCACGCGGTCGACCCCGCCGGGCCCCGCCTCGTGGACCGTGTACGAGTCCGTGGCGTTGATGGCGTCCACCAGCGGGCCGGCGACGTCGGAGAAGACGAGCTCGTACCCGCCCTCGTGGAGCAGGAGCCCCACGAAGCCGCGCCCGATGTTGCCGGCGCCGAAGTGGACGGCCTTCATGCCTCGTTCACCGCCGACAGGAGGGCGAACAGTTCGTCCGGCGTCTGCGCGGCGTTGAGCTTCGCGACGTCGTCCTCGTCCGAGAACAGGATCGCGATCTGCGAGAGGATCTCGAGATGCTCGTCTCCGCGACCGGCGATGCCGATCACGAACGTGGCCTGCTCACCCGCCCAGTCCACGCCGCCGTCGTAGCGGACGACCGAGAGCCCGGAGGCGAGGATCGCCTCCTTCGTCTCGTTCGTGCCGTGCGGGATGGCGAGGCCGTTGCCCATGAACGTCGACACGGTCTCCTCGCGCTGACGCATGGCGTCGACGTACGCGGGGGTCACGGCGCCGGCGGCGACGAGGATGTCGGTCGCCTCCTGCAGCGCTTCCTCCTGCGTCGCAGACCCTGAGTGGATGCGGACCTGTCCGATCTCGAGAACGCTCATTCCGTCTGCTCCTTCTGGGACTTGACCATTTCGACGACCTCTTCATACTGCGGTGCATTCATGAAGTTGTCGACCGAGACATGGAACGAGTTCGGGGACTTGCCCTTCGCCCGGTCGGTGAGCTGCTGCTGCGTGATCACCAGGTCGGCCGTGCCGTCGAGGTTCGCGATGGCGGCATTGGTGACCGTGACGTCCTCGATGCCGGCCTTCTTGAGCTTGTTGCGCAGCACGCTCGCGCCCATCGCGGACGACCCCATGCCGGCATCGCAGGCGAACACGATGTTCTGGATCGGTGTGGTGGCGACAGCCGTCGCGGCCGGCGCCGACGCACCCGCAGTGGAGCCCGTGCGTGCGGCGAGGTTCGACAGGTGCTCGGACTTCTTGCCCTTGTTCGCCTCGGTCTGCGCGATCGCGGCAGCGAGCTTGTCGCCGCCGGCTGCCTCGGCCTCGAGGTCGCGTCGACGCGTGGCGAGCAGGAACGGCATGCAGACCACGAACGTGACGGCAGCGGCCAGGATGACCGACAGGATGACGCCCAGGTGGCTTCCCGGTGCGGTCTGGAACAGCACGGCGAAGATCGACCCCGGAGCCGCAGGAGCGACGAGACCGGACTGGAAGATCACGTTGGTGAGCACTCCGGTCGCACCGCCGGCGATGAGGCCGAGGATCAGTACGGGCTTGGCGAGGACGTACGGGAAGTACACCTCGTGGATGCCGCCGAGGAACTGGATGACCGCAGCGCCCGGAGCCGTGGCGCGCGCCGCGCCGACACCGAACACGGTGATCGCCATGAGCAGGCCCAGGCCCGGGCCGGGGTTGGCCTCGATGAGGAACAGCAGGCTCTTGCCCGTCTGTGCCGACTGATCCGTTCCGAGCGGCGTGAACACACCGTGGTTGATGGCGTTGTTCAGGAACAGCACCTTCGCCGGCTCGACGATGATGCTCGCCAGGGGGATGAGTCCGGTCTCGACCAGCCATCCCACGGCGCCGCCGAGGATGTCGGTGAGCCACTTCATCACAGGAGCGAGCCAGAAGAACGCGGCCAGCGATGCGAAGAATGCCACGAAGCCGGCCGAGAAGTTGTCGACGAGCATTTCGAAGCCGGGCTTGATCTTGCCCTGCCACGGCTTCTCGACGTACTTCAGGATGAGTGCGGTGAGCGGACCGGCGATCATCGCGCCGAGGAACATCACGGTGCCCTCCGCGCCGATGATCACGCCGAAGGCGGCGACCGCGCCGACCACGCCGCCGCGGTGACCGTGGACCATCCGGCCGCCGGTGAAGGCGATCAGAAGCGGGAGCAGGTAGTTGATGATCGGGCCGACCAGACCGGTGTACTGCGTGTCGCCGATCACGCCGCCGCCGAGGATCGCGGAGTCGGCCCACTGCCATGCCTCGATCGGGCCGTCGTTGCCGACCCAGCCTTTGTCGATGAACAGGGCGGTGATGATGCCCCAGGCGATGAAGGCCGCGATGTTCGGCATGATCATGCCGGACAGGAACGTGCCGAATCTCTGCACGCGAACGCGGACACCGCCACCGCTGGCGGGGGCGGTCGTTGACGTCGTCGTCATGATGTCGTCTCTTTCTGGTGTGAGGGTAGGTCCGTGAAGGCTTCTGCCACGGCATTGCGTGCACCGGCTGCATCATCTGCAGCCAGGGCGATCTCGGCGAGGCGACGCGTCTCGTCGAGCGTGCGCTCGGAGAGCGCGAGTCTGACGTCCGCCAGGGCGGCGGGGGCCATCGAGAGGCTCGTGACGCCGAGCCCCACGAGCACCAGCGCGAGCAGCGGGTCGGCAGCGGCCTCGCCGCAGACGCCGACCGGTTTGCTCGTGCGTGCACCGGCTGCACCCACCTCGCCGACCAGCCGCAGCACCGCAGGGTGCCACGGGTTCTGGAACAAGGCGACGGAGCCGAGCATCCGGTCGGCGGCCATCGTGTACTGGGTGAGGTCGTTCGTGCCGATCGACGCGAAGTCCGCGTGGGCGAGGACGCGGTCGGCCAGCAGGGCGCTCGCCGGAACCTCGACCATGACACCGGCGGTCTTCAGGCCGTACTCGCGGGCGAGGCCGGTGAAATACTTCGTCTCCTCGACCGTCGTCACCATCGGAGCCATGACCCAGAGGTCGGCCTCGGTCTCGGCATCCGCCTCGGCGAGCGCGGTGAGCTGCTCACGGAGGATGTCCTCGCTGGCGCGCAGGGATCGGAGCCCCCGAAGGCCGAGCGCGGGGTTCTCCTCGTGCGCGTCGTTGAGGAACGCCAGGGGCTTGTCGGCGCCGGCGTCCAGCATCCGGACGACCACCTTCTTGCCGGGGAACGCGCTGAGCAGGTCGCGGTAGGACGTGCGCTGCTCGGCGACGGTCGGGGCCTGCGATGCGGAGAGGAACAGGAACTCCGTGCGGAACAGGCCGACGCCCTCCGCGCCGCGCGCGACGGCCTCGGCGGCATCCGCTGGCTTGCCGAGGTTCGCCAGCAGCGCGATCTTCGTACCGTCCGCGAGCGCACCGGGGGAGGGCGGAGCATCGACGGCCGCGGCTCTGGCGTCGGCACGCACCTGCGCGCGCTCGAGCTCCTCGGCCGAGGGGTCGGTCGTGACGGTGCCGGCGGCGGCGTCGACGATGACCTGCTGTCCATTCTCCAGCGAGGCCGCGTCCGCAGCGCCGACGACCGCGACGATGCCCTTCTCGCGGGCGAGGATCGCCGTGTGCGAGGTGGGGCCGCCGTCGGTCGTGATGAGCGCGAGGACCTGGTCGAGCTTCAGCAGTGCCGTGTCGGCCGGCGCGAGGTCGCGGGCGACGAGGACGAACGGATGCCCGGGATCGGGGATGCCCGGTGCGTCGACGCCGCGCAGGTGGGCGAGCACGCGCTGGGCGATGTCATCGAGGTCGGCCGCGCGCTCGCCGAGGTAGCCCCCGACCGCTTCGAGCGTCGCCTTGAACCCGGCGAATGCGTCGTGCACGGCCCATTCGGCGGTGCCGCCGTCGTCGATGCGCGCATCGACCTCGTCCTGCAGGGTCGGGTCCTCGGCGATCATCGCCTGCGCCTCGAGGACTTCCTGCGCCGCGCCGCCGGCGGTCTCGGCGCGCTCCTGCAGCTCGGCGGCGACCGCCGCGACGGCCTCGCGTGCCCTGGTGCGCTCGGCGTCGGCGCCCGCCGCGCTCGCGGTCTTCTCCGGCGCCGGCAGCGCCTCGGCCATGCGGACCACCGGGCCCTGGGCGACGCCCTGGCCGATGCCGACGCCGCGGATCTCGGTCATCAGGCGGGCTCCTGGTCGTGGTCGGTCGTCAGGAGCTCCGTCAGCGTGTCGATGACGCCCTCGGCGCCGTCGCCGTCAGCCGTGATCGTGACGTAGTCGCCGTGCTCGACGGCCAGCGCGATCACGCCGAGGATGCTGGCGGCATTGACCGGCTTGCCGTCGCCCTTGGCGATCGTGACGGGGATGCCGGAATCCTTCGCCGCCTGCGCGAACAGCTTCGCGGGGCGGGCGTGCAGCCCGTGGGAGGAGCCGATGCGGACGGTGCGGGAGATCTCGGTCATGATTTTCCTTTCGCGGTGGACGGTGGGGAATCAGCGAGTGCGGCTTCGACGATCGCGAGCGTTCGGGTGCCGTGGCGGTCGCCGAAGACGTCGTCGGGGAGCACGATCACGGGGCCACGGGTCGCGGCGCGGATGCGGTCGACGCGGTCGGCGAGGTGGGGGCCGATGAGCACGAGATCGGCGAATGCCGTGGCGATCGTGCTCTCTGTTCCGGCGGCGGTGTCCCAGTCGCGACCGGCCGCGGATGCGGCATGCCGCAGCCGCTGGGCGACGAAGGTGCTCGACGCGCCCGCGCCGCACACCACCAGGATCCTCATCGATGCCACCTCACCCTTCGCACTTCACCGAGGCTTCTCCCATTCTGGGAAAGCGCTGAGCGCGCTGCCACCACGTTCCTTTCCGCCCCTGCGGAACGATCGCTTCCGCCCGGAGCCCGGCGCGCTGCTGGCATCATGGGAGGCATGTCGCGACAGCGCCAGGACCGGCTCCTGCAGACCCTGCTCCGGCAGGACGAATGGGCGACCGCCGCGAGCCTGGCTGATCTGCTCGGGGTGACTCCGCGCAGCGTCCGCTCCTACGTGTCGGCGCTGAACGCCCGGACTCCGCAGGGCGACGCCGTCGAGTCCGGACCGGCGGGATACCGCGCCGGCCAGGGCGCGCACGAGGCGCTGCGGGTGCGTGGGGACGGCGAGACGGCACCGCGCGATCGCCTGCACGCCCTGGTGCGGCTTCTGCTGGATGCCTCGGACGGCATCGACGTCTACGAGACGGCCGAGCGCATGCATGTGAGCGAGGCGACCCTCGAGTCCGACCTCAGCCGCGTCCGCGGGCTGCTGGACGGCATGGACCTGCGCCTCGAGCGCGACAGAGAGATCGTGCGCCTGCGCGGCGCCGAGGTCGCGCAGCGCCGGCTGCTGAGCCGGCTCGCGCACGACGAGATGGATGCCGGATCGTTCCACCCCGAGAGCATCAGGCGCGCGCTGACCGGCACAGCCGTCGCGGCGCATGCAGTCGGCCCGTTCAAGACCGCGCTGGTGCGCGAGCTGGGGGCGCTCGGCTACTACGTGAACGAACTGGCGATCTCGGACGTCCTGCTGCACATCGCGATCGCAGCCGACCGGGTGGCCGCAGGCCGCGCGCTGGAGACGCCGGCCAGCGGAGCACGGCAGGAGATCCCGAAGCTGGGTGCCGTCATCCGCGATCTCGCAGCAGAGCACTTCGACGTCGCCCTGGGTGACGGCGACAGCGCGCACCTGGCGACGCTCGTGCTCACGCGGGCGATCGCGCCGGGTCAGGGCGCCGCGTCGGATGCCGTGCGCAGCGGCGTGGACCCCACGATCGAGGCGGCGGTGCGCGCCGAGATCGTCCAGGCCGCCGCGGACTACCAGGTCGACCTCGTCGATGAGAAGTTCATCCTGCGGCTCGCGCTGCACGTGCAGAACCTGCTGCGCAGAGCGGAGGAGCAGGCATGGACGCGCAACCCGCTCACCCGTTCGCTGAAGTCGTCGTACCCGATGATCTTCGAGGTCGCCGTCTCGATCGCGAGCGGCCTGCACGACCGGCTGGGCGCCCCGATCCACGACGACGAGATCGCGTACATCGTCATGCACATCGGCGGTCGCCTGGAGCGCAGCCGCAAGGCCGAGTCGATCCTCACCGCCACGATCGTCTGCCCCGGCTACTACGAGCTGCACGAGTTGCTGCGCTCGAGCGTCGACCGGTCGCTGGGGACGTCGGTCGAGGTCACCGGCGTCGTCACGACGGTCGACCCGGACTGGGCGAGCATCGACACCGACCTCGTGCTCACGACGATCGACCCGGGGGAGAGCGGAGACCGCTACGTTCGGATCCAGCCGTTCCTCACCGATGCGGACGTGGACCGCGTGACGCAGACCGCCGCCCGCATCCGCCGTGGGCGCCGGCTGAACCGGCTGCGCGAAGAGCTGTCGCGGTACTTCTCGCCCGAGGCGTATCTGCATCCGCTCCCCGATGAGGGCGAGGAGGCGGTGATCCGGCACCTCGGCGGGATGCTCGTGGCATCCGGCCTCATCGGCGACGACTACGTCGAGAACACGATCCTCCGGGAGCGCATGTCGTCGACGGCTTTCACCGACGCGCTCGCCGTTCCCCATGCGCTGCAGATGACCGCCGAGCGCACCGCGATCGCCATCGGCGTCGCCGACGGCTCCGTGGCCTGGGGCGACGGCCGTGTGCAGGTGGTGGCGCTCGCCGCGTTCAGCGAGACCGATCGCGCGGCGTTCCAGACCGTGTTCGAGCAGCTGGTCGAGGTGTTCAGCGAGCGCGACAGCGTGCAGCGGATCGTCCGCCGGGGCACGACGTTCGAGGCGTTCCTCGACGAGCTCGTCGCCGTCATAGACGGCTGAGGCCGTCGCTCTCCCCGCGACGGCTCAACCGTGCGGGGCGAGCACGCCCGCCATGGCATCGAGGACGCTTTCGGCATCGGGCGAGGAGGCCGTGCCGAGGACGACCTCGTCGCCCTCGGCGAGCCCGAGCTCCATCACGGACAGGACGCTGGACAGATCGACGACCGATCCGTCCGGCGTGGTCAGGGACACAGGAGCCGGATGCTCCAGCGCGAGTCGCACGAGCTCAGCGACGGGCCGCGCATGCGCCCCGTGCGCGGCGGTGATCGTCACGCGTCTGGTGGGCATCCGGCATCCGCGCTAGGAGCGCTCCTCCAGCAGCGTTCGAACTCCGGCCTCGAGGGCGCTGACGACATCTCGCGCCTCCGCGGCCGAGTCAGCCTGAGCGTCGAGGTAGACCTTGAGCTTGGGCTCGGTGCCGCTCGGGCGCACGATGACGCGCGAGCCGTCGGCGAGCCGGTAGCGGAGCACATCGCCGGAGGGCTGCCCCGGTGCGGCCTCGAGCAGATCCTCCGCCGACGCGATCGCCGTGTCGCCGATCCTCGTCGGGGGCAGCATCCGCAGCGCCAGCATGACCTTCCCGATGATCGACAGGTCGTCGACGCGGATCGAGACCTGGCCGCTTGCGAAGTGCCCGTACGTCTCGCCGAGGTCGGCGAGGAGGTCCGCGATGGTCTTGCCGCGCTCGTTCGCCTCGGCGGCGAGGCCCAGCACGGCTACGGCCGCCGAGATGCCGTCCTTGTCGCGCACGGTCTCGGGGTTGACGAGGTACCCCAGCGCCTCTTCGAACCCGAAGACGATGCCGGGTGCCCGCGAGATCCACTTGAAGCCGGTCAGCGTCTCGTGGAAGTCGAGGCCGTGGTGCGCGGCGATCGCCGCGAGACCGGGGGAGGACACGAGCGAGCAGGCCAGGGATGCTCCGGGCGTGCCCGCGTGGGCGCGCGCAGCGCGGGCGCCCAGCAGCAGTCCGATCTCGTTGCCGCTCAGCCGGCGCCAGCCGCCATCCGCGGACTCGTCGGGGATGGCGACCGCGAGGCGGTCGGCATCCGGGTCGTTGGCGAGGATGAAGTCCGCCCGCGTGCGGCGTGCGGCCGCGAACGCGAGATCCATGGCGCCGGGCTCCTCCGGATTGGGGAACGCGACGGTGCGGAACGTCGCATCCGGGCTCAGCTGCTCGCCGACCGTCTTCGGGCGGGGGTAGCCCGCGGCATCCAGGATGCGTGCGAATGTCTCCCATCCCACGCCGTGCATGGCGGTGTAGACCCAGGTGAGGCCCTTCGCCGACGCGGGAGCCGGGGCAACCGCCGCGGTCGCGGCGATGTAGGCGTTCACGACGTCCTCGCCCGCGGTCTCGTACTCCGTCGAGCGGGGGAGCGCAGAGATGTCCCCGGCGTCCGCGACCTGCTGGATGTGCGCGGCGATCTCGGCATCCGCGGGGGAGACGATCTGCGATCCGGCATCCGCCCCGCCGAGGTACACCTTGTAGCCGTTGTCGTTCGGCCGGTTGTGGCTCGCCGTCACCATGACCCCGGCATCCGCGGCGAGGTGGCGCACGGCGAACGCCAGCACCGGCGTCGGAAGCAGACGGGGCAGCAGGATGGCATGGAGCCCTGCGCCGGCGAAGAGCTCGGCCGAGTCGAGCGCGAACCGGCGCGAGTTGCGTCGTCCGTCGTAGCCGACGACGACCGTGGGGGTCGCGCCGCCCGCGCGCTCGCGCAGGTACGCGGCGAAACCGGCGGCGGCCTGCGACACGAGCACGCGGTTCATCCGGTTGCTGCCGGCGCCGAGCTCTCCGCGCAGTCCCGCGGTACCGAACGCCAGGCGAGCGCCGAAGCGGTCGTCGAGGTCGGCTGCGGCCGCGGCGTCGCCTGCGGCCGCACGCGTGATGACGCCGGCGAGCTCGTCGCGGGTCTCGGCGTCCGGGTCCTGGCGCAGCCAGGCACGGGCCTGCGCGAGACGCGCCTCGAGCGCCTCGGCGTTCACAGCGCCTCCACGACGCGGGCCAGCAGCGCCGAGATCACCGGTTCGGCGGCCTTGCCTGCCTCGATGACCTCGCCGTGGCTGAGGGGGGTCTGCTGGATGCCGGCGGCGAGGTTCGTGATGAGCGAGAAGCCCAGGATCTCCATGCCGGCCTCGCGCGCGGCGATCGCCTCGAGCGCGGTGGACATGCCGACGATGTGTCCGCCGATGGCCTTCGCCATCTGCACCTCGGCGGGCGTCTCGTAATGCGGACCGCGGAACTGCGTGTACACGCCTTCGTCGAGCGTGGGCTCGATGCTCCGGGCGATCTCGCGCAGGCGCTTCGAGTACAGATCGGTGAGGTCGACGAACGTCGCGCCCTCGAGCGGCGAGTCGGCGGTGAGGTTGAGGTGATCGCTGATGAGCACGGGCTGACCGGGCTTCCACGTCTCGCGGATGCCGCCGGCGCCGTTGGTCAGGACCATGACCTTCGCGCCGGTCGCTGCGGCGGTGCGCACGCTGTGCACGACCCGGCGGACGCCGTGGCCCTCGTAGTAGTGGGTGCGGGCGCCGATGACGAGAACGTTCTTCCCGCCGGGGGTGCGGATGCTGCGGAGAGTCCCGACGTGGCCCTCGAGAGCGGGCTTGGAGAATCCGGTGACCTCGGTGGCCGGGATCGTGGCGACGGTCTCGCCGATGAGTTCGGCAGCCTTCCCCCATCCGCTGCCGAGCGTGAGGGCGATGTCGTGCTTCTCGACGCCGGTGAGCCGGGCGATGTCCGCGGCGGCCTCGGCTGCGATCGCGGACGGGTCTGCGTCCGGAGCGTCGAGCGGGTTGTCGTGAATGTCGGTCATGGATCCACTCTAAGGAAGGCGACGGCAAGTCGGTGAGGATTGCGGAAGAATGGAGATCATGTCTTCGACTCCTTTTGAGCGCACTCAGCGCGTCGCCGTCCTCGGCGGCGGCCCCGGCGGATACGAGGCGGCGCTGGCCGCCGCTCAGCTCGGCGCCGAGGTGACGCTCGTCGAGAGGGTCGGTGTGGGCGGATCGGCGGTTCTCACGGATGTCGTGCCGTCCAAGAGCCTCATCGCGACGGCGGATGCCGCGGTCGCCATCTCGGAGGCCAGTGACCTGGGCGTGCAGTTCTTTGCCAAGGGTGCGCACGGAAAGCCGCTCAAGCCCGAGATCGCGATCAACCTCGCTGCGGTCAACAAGCGCCTGCTGGCGCTCGCGGGGCAGCAGTCCGAGGACATGCGCTCGACGCTGCTGGAGTCCGGCGTCCGCATCCTCTCCGGCCACGGCCGGCTCGAGGGCCCGAACGCGATCATCGTCTCCACCGGTCCAGGCGGCACCGACTTCGACCGCGTCGAGGCCGACACCATCGTCGTCTCGGTCGGCGCCTCACCGCGCGAGCTCGACTCCGCCAAGCCCGACGGAGAGCGCATCCTCACCTGGACCCAGCTGTACGACATGAAGGCGTTGCCCGAGCACCTCATCGTGGTCGGCTCCGGTGTCACCGGCGCGGAGTTCGCCTCGGCGTACATGAACCTCGGCGCGAAGGTGACGCTCGTCTCCAGCCGCGACCAGGTGCTCCCGGGGGAGGACCCGGATGCCGCGCACGTGCTCGAGAAGGTCTTCAAGCGCGGGGGCATGACCGTGCTCTCGAAGGCCCGCGCCGACAGTGTGGTGCGCACCGAGAACGGCGTGCTGGTCACACTCGCCGACGGACGCACGGTCGAGGGCAGCCACTGCCTGATGGCGGTCGGCTCGATCCCGAACACCGCAGGCATCGGCCTCGAGGACGCCGGCGTCGAACTCACCGAGTCCGGCCACGTCCGGGTCAACAAGGTCGCCCGCGCCTCGGTGCCGAACATCTACGCGGTCGGCGACTGCACGAACTTCTTCCCGCTGGCATCCGTCGCCTCCATGCAGGGGCGCACGGCCGTGTTCCACGCGCTCGGCGACATCGTCATCCCGCTGGAGAAGGTCAAGGTCACCTCGAACATCTTCACTGCGCCCGAGATCGCCACGGTGGGCCTGGGCGAGAAGGACATCGAGAACGGCGCGGCCGAGGGCCTCGTCTACAAGCTGCCGCTCGCCGCGAACCCCCGCGCGAAGATGATGGGCATCAAGGACGGCTTCGTGAAGATCATCGCGCGCAAGGGCTCGGGCACCGTCATCGGCGGCGTGATCGTGGCGCCGAAGGCGTCCGAGCTCATCTATCCCATCGCGGTCGCGGTGGAGCGCCGGCTCACGGTCGACCAGGTCTCGCGCGTGTTCGCCGCGTACCCGTCGCTGTCGAGCAGCATCACGGATGCCTCCCGCGCGATGCACCTCGTGAACATCTCGTAGCGCCCCAGCGGCCTACAGAACGGGCCCCCGAAGGGTGACGACAGATCTCGTCAGGAGATCGTGAGCAGCTGATGCCCGGCGGCCACCGTGGTGCCGGCATCCGCGTTGATGTTGCCGATCACGCCGTCTTTGTGCGCCTGCATGGGCTGTTCCATCTTCATCGCCTCGAGCACGACCACGAGGTCGCCCTTGACGACCTGCTGGCCCTCCTCCACGGCGATCTTGACGACGGTCGCCTGCATGGGCGACTTCACGGCGTCGCCGGATGCGCCGGCGGACGCGGTCTTGGCGTGGCTGCGGCGGGACGGCGGGACGGCGGCAGGGCGGCCGGCGGTTCCCGAGGCGACCGTCACACGGTCGGGAAGGCTCACTTCGAGGCGCTTTCCGGCGACCTCGACGACGACGGTGTGACGGCTCGCGGCAGCGGCCGGCGATTCGAGCTCGCCGTCCCACGCCGGGATGTCGTTGTCGAACTCCGTTTCGATCCAGCGCGTGAACACACCGAACTCGCCGTCCTCCGCCGTGAACGCGGGGTCGCTGACGACCTTGCGGTGGAAGGGCAGGACGGTGGGCAGGCCCGCGACCTCGAACTCGTCGAGGGCGCGGCGGGCGCGCTCGAGGGCCTCTGCGCGGTCGCGGCCGGTGACGATGATCTTCGCCAGCAGCGAGTCGAACGCGCCGGAGACCGAGTCGCCTGCGGTCACGCCCGAGTCGAGGCGGATGCCGGGGCCGCCGAACGTCTTGAAGACGTGGATCGGGCCGGGCTGCGGCAGGAAGCCGCGACCCGGGTCCTCGCCGTTGATCCGGAACTCGAACGAGTGGCCGGTGGGCGTCGGGTCGTCGTAGTCGATGGTGCCGCCGGCAGCGATGCGGAACTGCTCGCGCACGAGGTCGATGCCGGTGACCTCCTCGGAGACCGGATGCTCGACCTGCAGACGCGTGTTCACCTCGAGGAACGACACGGTGCCGTCGGCGCCGATGAGGAACTCGCAGGTGCCCGCACCGACGTAGCCGACCTCCTTGAGGATCGCTTTGGATGCGGCGTACAGCTGGCGGTTCTGCTCCTCCGTCAGGAACGGCGCGGGGGCCTCCTCGACGAGCTTCTGGTGACGGCGCTGCAGCGAGCAGTCGCGCGTGGAGATCACGACGACGTTGCCTGCGGCATCCGCCAGGCACTGGGTCTCGACGTGACGCGGCTTGTCCAGGTACTTCTCGACGAAGCACTCGCCGCGGCCGAACGCCGCGACCGCCTCGCGGGTGGCGGACTCGAACAGCTCGGCGACCTCGTCGAGTTCGCGGGCGACCTTGAGACCGCGTCCGCCGCCGCCGTAGGCGGCCTTGATCGCGATCGGCAGGCCGTATTCCTTCGCAAATGCGACGACCTCGTCGGCGGTCTCGACGGGGCCGGGGGTGCCGGGCGCGAGAGGCGCGCCCACCTTCTCGGCGACGTGACGCGCGGTGACCTTGTCGCCGAGCGATTCGATGGCTTCGGGGGAGGGGCCGATCCAGGTGAGGCCGGCGCCGATCACCGCGCGCGCGAAGTCGGCGTTCTCGGCGAGGAAGCCGTAGCCGGGGTGAACGGCGTCAGCGCCCGAGCGGCGGGCGATCGAGAGGAGCTTCTCGATCTGCAGATAGGTCGTGGCGCTCGTGTCGCCGTCGAGGGCGTAGGCCTCGTCGGCCAGGCGCGTGTGCAGTGCGTCCCTGTCCTGATCGGCATAGACGGCGACGGAGGAGATTCCCGAATCGCGAGCAGCGCGGATGATGCGTACGGCGATCTCACCGCGGTTGGCGATGAGCACCTTCTCGATTGGCATGAGTGCCAGCCTAGCGAGGTCGAGGGCGATATCTTTGAGCACTCTCCACAAGAAACGCGGAAGAACGTGGCGGGATGTCTACGACCACAGCTCCGGCCACGAGATGTCGAGCTGGTTCACCAGGCGCCGGATCGTCGACAGCGACATGCCGACGACGGTCGACGGATCCCCCTCGACGCGGGTGATGAACGCGCCGCCGAGGCTGTCGACCGTAAAGGCTCCGGCGACATGCAGGGGCTCTCCGGATGCGACGTAAGCGGCGATCTCGGCATCCGTGATGTCCGCGGCGAACGTCACGGACGCCTCGGCGACGGCGGTCGCCTCGCGCGGCTCCTGGCCGGGCCGGATGCGGAAGACCGAGTGCCCGGAGTGCAGGACACCGGTGGCGCCGCGCATCTCCCGCCAGCGCCGGGTGGCCTCCTCCGGCGTGTACGGCTTGCCGTACACCCGGCCGCCGAGGGCGAACATCGAGTCGCCGCCGATGACGATGCCGTCGAAGTCCGGCGTGTCCGCCGCGAGCCCCCGTGCGACGTCTGCCGCCTTGGCGCGCGCGAGCAGCAGCACCAGTTCGTCCGGTGGCAGATCGGCCCCCCGGTCGGCCGCGGCCTGGGCGGTCACGGCATCCTCATCGGTCTCGGGCGCTCGCGTGAGCGGTTCGATCCCGGCCTGCCGCAGCAGCATGAGGCGAGCGGGGGACGTGGACGCGAGGCAGACCTGCATGGACTCCACCGTATCCTCGAAGGATGGCCCCCTCAGCATCCGACCTGCTCGATCTGGACATCACCGGCATCGCCCACGGCGGCACCTTCATCGCCCGTCACGAGGGGCGTGTGGTGTTCGTCGCCGACGCGATCCCGGGGGAGCGGGTGCGCGCCCGGATCACGGACGCGTCGAAGCCGTCGTTCTGGCGGGCGGAAGCCGTGGAGGTTCTGGATGCCTCGCCCCATCGCCGGGGGCACGTCTGGGCTGAGGCCGACATCTCCCGGGACCCGGACGACCGCGCCGGCGGTGCCGACCTCGGCCACATCGCGCTCGACCACCAGCGCGTCCTCAAGCGGCAGGTGCTCGCCGAGGCGCTGGACAAGTTCGCCGGCGGCGGTCTCGAGGCGCCCGAGGTCTCGGCCGTCGACGACCGTGACGGCACCCGCTGGCGCACGCGCGTCTCGCTCCACGTCGATGACGACGGCGTCATCGGGCCCTACGCGGCCCGCAGCCACCGGGTGATCCCGGTGACGTCGTTCCCGCTTGCTCGTGCCGGCGTCGAGGCCGAGGCGCTCGCTCTGAAGAACCTCAAACCGGGACGCGTCGACCTCGTGGAATCGGCCGACGGCACGGTCCACGTGCTGCGCAGATCCGAGCGGGGCAAGCGGCATGCTGCGCCGGCGATCATCGAGCGGGTCGGCGACCGCGCCTTCCGCCTGGATGCCGACGGCTTCTGGCAGGTGCATCCCGCCGCAGCGGCGACGCTCGATGCGGCCGTCCGCCGTGCGCTCGACGGGCGCGTCGATCCCTCGGCCACGCACCTCGACCTCTACGGCGGCGTCGGCCTGCTCGCCTCGTCGCTCGCCGCGGCCGGTGCGACCGACATCGTGACGGTCGAGTCGAGCAGGCGGGCGACCGGGCACGCCGCGGACAACCTCGCCGACCTCGGTGCGACGGCCGTCACCGCGCGGGTCGACCGGTATCTCGCATCCTTCCCCGAGGGAACCGCCGCCGGCGCCGTCGTGCTCGACCCGCCGCGCGCCGGAGCGGGCAAGACCGTCGTCGAGGGCGTTCACGCGCTGCGCCCGGACGCGATCGTCTACGTCGCCTGCGACCCCGTCGCGCTCGCGCGCGACCTCGGCACGTTCCGAGGGCTGGGGTGGGAGGTGCAGTCGCTGGAGGCCTTCGACCTATTCCCGCACTCGCATCACTTCGAGGCGATCGCCCTCATGACCCGCTGACGCGCGGGGCGGTCGATAGGCTGACTGCATGAGCAGGGTCGCGCTGATCGACGATCACGAGTCCGTCCGTCTGGGACTGGAGCTCGCGTGCGAGCGCGCCGATGAGGGCACTGTGGTCTTCTCGGGCAGCACCGTCGGGTCGTATCTGGACTGGCGGGCGGCGACCGGCGCGACGCCGGCGGACGTCGTCGTGCTCGACCTGACCCTCGGCGACGGCACGACGGTCACCGAGAACGTGACCGCACTCGTCGCGGACGGTGCGAGCGTCGTCATCCACAGCGTCGCCGATCGGCCCGCAGCCGTGCGCGAGGCGCTCGCCGCCGGTGCGGCCGGTATCGTGAGCAAGTCCTCGTCGCTCGACGACGTGCTGCACGCGATCCGCACGGTCGCGTCGGGGGAGGCACTGAACAACGTCGAATGGGCGAGCGCCGTGGAGGGCGACCGGGAGTTCGCTGACGCGCAGCTCTCCGTGCGCGAGCGCGACGTGCTGCGCCTCTATGCGACGGGCCTGCCGCTCAAGGCCGTCGCCGAACGCCTCGGCGTCGCCTATTCGACCGCCAAGGAGAACATCACCCGGGTGCGCGTGAAGTACGTCGAGGTCGGTCGCCCTGCGCCGACCAAGGTCGATCTGCTGCGGCGCGCCATGGAAGACGGCATCGTCGCCTCCGACGGAGCCGTGAGTGCAGGCTGACGCCGCTCTGCGGGCGGCGTGGGGACAGATCCCGTCGCCCGGCACGGCGGGCACGGAGTTCGAACGCTTCACGGGCAAGCGCATGGAGCGCATCCTCGCGACCGTCGTCGCAATCGGCGCGGGGATCCTCGGCGTGCAGGCGCTGTTCGCGGCTTTGGCAGGGCAGGGCGAGAAGACCTCGTTCGTCCAGTACGTGCTGCTACTCATCGTCTACGTGCCGCTCGTCGCGATGCTCGTGGCCTGCGTAGTAGGCCGCGCCGTGCGCGTGGTCGCCGGATGCTTCGCCGTGATCTACGTCGCGGCGCTCGCCGCGTGGCCGTACGTCGTCGAGTCGCACGGCCTCAGGGCGGGCCAGCCGTGGATCTTCTTCCTCGTGAACGTCGGCGTCGTGGCCGCCATGCTCGCCTTCCCCATGTGGATGCAGGTGCTCTGGGCCTTCGGGGTGCCGCTCGTGTACGGGTACGTCCGGCTCGTGGAGGGGGAGTTCACCGGGGCGTACTGGACGCGCACGGCATTCGACGTGTCGTTCACGATCATCCTCGGCGTCGTGATCGTGTCGCTGGGCTGGATGTTCCGCTCGGTCGCCGCGGGAGTCGACGAGGCCCGAAGCAAGGCGGTGGCCTCGTACGCTTCGGCGGCGGCGGGAGCAGCGGCCGAGGAGGAGCGCGTCGCGATGGCCGCGCTCATGCACGACAGCGTTCTCGCGGCGCTGATCGCGGCCGAACGCGCCGACTCGGACCGTACGCGCGATCTCGCCGTCGCGATGGCGAGGGAGGCGCTCACCAGGCTCGCCAACACCGAGGCCGCGGTCGCGCAGGAGGGCAGCGACGATCCGGTCGGCGCCGCGCAGATCGTGGCAGAACTGCGGCGCGCGCTGTCGGAGCTCGGCGCCGACGCGATCGTCGAGGAGCGCGGAACCGGTGGTCTGATGCCGGGGAGGGCCGCGCGAGCGCTGGTGCTCGCGGCACGGCAGGCGATCGGAAACGCCATCGCGCATGCGAACGGACGCGGCCTGCACGTGATCGCTGAAGGCCACGGCGACGATGGGCTCACGGTGACGGTCGTCGACACCGGTCCCGGATTCGATCTCGACGAGATCGGCGAGGATCGTCTGGGCATCCGCGCCTCGATCATCGCGCGGATGGCCGGGGTCGCCGGATCGGCGAGCATCGATTCGGACGGTACGGGCACGCGGGTCACTCTCGGCTGGCGGCGATCGTGAACCGGTCGGTGCGCAGCGTCGCCACGGCGATCGCCGTCGGCTTCGCGGTCTACTTCGCTGCTCGTGCGGTGTGGTGGACGGTGCAGCCGTCCGCGCCGTTGCTGATGGTCGCTGCGATCGTGCTCTACCTCGTCGTGATCATCGCATCCGTGCTCGTCGACGGCCCGATCGGCGTCCGGCTGCCGGCATGGTGGGGCGGGATCGCGATCGCCACCGGCATCGTCGTCCCCGTCCTCGTGAGCGCCTCGCTCCTGCCCGCGCATCGCACCGAGCCGTTCGCGACGTGGTTCATCGGCGGCGTGGGCCTTCTCGCCGTCGTGTGCATCGTGCGGCGCCGACCGGTGGTCGGCTGGCTCGTCATGGTCGTGCTGATCGTGACCTCGAGCATCTATCTCGGTCCGCTGATCGCGCTCGAGCTGGGCCTGGTCGGCTCGATCATGTGGGCGGTCGTGGCTCACCTGCTCGTGCTGTTCTGGGACCGGGCCGTGAAGGACACCGAGCACCTCGCCGACATGCAGAGAGCCGTCTCCGCATGGCACGCGACGCAGCTCGTGCGTCAACGGGAGCGCCGGGTCCGCGTCCAGTACGCGCTCGGTGCCGCAGGTCCCGTGCTCACCAAGACCATCGCGTCCGGGGGGCAGCTGACCGACGATGATCGTCTGGAGGCGCGGCTTGCCGAGGGGCGCCTGCGGGACGAGCTGCGCGGTGCGAGCCTGCTCAACGATGCGGTCCGCGGCGCCATCCATGACGTGCGCCTCCGCGGGACGGCCGTGACCGTCTTCGACGAGGGCGGGCTGGACGAGCTGGACGAGTCGCGTCGAGATGAGATCCGAAACGAGCTGGCCGATGTGATCTCCCGGGCGCAGGCGGAACGGGTCATCATCCGCGCGGCCCGTGACGCGCAAACGGCGGTCACGGTGGTCGGGCGCACCGGAGCGGGAGATTCGTCCGATGACGACGCCGTGGGGCTCTGGCACGAGATCCCGCGGGAGCGACGGACCGACGCCGCGAGCTGAGCGGTGCGCTGGAGCGCACCGAAGAGAAGGGCGAGGGGCGGCGAAGCCGCCCGCCCCTCGCCAGATGCGGTGTGGTTACCCGAAAACCCACCGCGGGAGATCGATCATCGTCTGCCTACCCTGGGGCAGAGAGACCGATCGAACGCGAAGCGTCGATATCAGTCTGACGACGCGCAAGAGGTTTGTCTGTAGGTATTTCGGGGGACAACGATGCGACTGAATACGTTCAGCCGGAGAAGCGTCCCCAGGGGATATCGCGGCGCAACGGTGCGCGCATCGGACGTTGCGTGCGCTGCCATGCCGAGATCCGCGGCGTGGCAGCGACGGCTGCGGCCGCTTCGCGCTCATAGGTGTCGGAGACGACCGCGATGAGCGCGGCCAGTTCCTCCTCGTTCGCGCTGCCGCGGACGATGCGCAGGTCGGGGGATGCGTGCTCGTCGGTCACAGCGGGATGTTCCCGTGCTTCTTCGGGGGGAGCTCCGCGCGTTTGCCGCGCAGGGCACGCAGCGCCTTGGCGATCGAGACGCGGGTGTTCGCCGGTTCGATGACGCCGTCGATCTCTCCGCGCTCGGCGGCGAGGAACGGACTCGTCACGCTGTACGTGTACTCGTTGGCGAGGCGCGTGCGGACGGCGGCGACGTCCTCGCCCGCCTCTTCGGCGCGCTTGATCTCGTTGCGGTACAGGATGTTGACGGCGCCCTGCCCGCCCATGACGGCGATCTCGGCGGTCGGCCAGGCGAGGTTGACGTCCGCCCCGAGCTGCTTGGAGCCCATGACGATGTATGCGCCGCCGTACGCCTTGCGGAGGATCACGGTGACCAGCGGGACGGTGGCCTCGGCGTAGGCGTAGATGAGCTTGGCGCCGCGGCGGATGACGCCCGTCCACTCCTGGTCGGTGCCGGGGAGGTAGCCGGGGACGTCGACGAGGGTGACGATCGGGATCGAGAACGCGTCGCAGAAGCGCACGAAGCGGCTGGCCTTCTCGCCGGCCTCGATGTTCAGGGTTCCGGCCATCTGCGAGGGCTGGTTGGCGATGATGCCCACCGAGCGTCCCTCCACGCGTCCGAAGCCGATGACGATGTTCGGGGCGAACAGCGGCTGCACCTCGAGGAAGTCGTCGTCGATCACGTGGTCGATGACGGTGTGGATGTCGTAGGGCTGGTTCGCGGAGTCGGGGATGAGGGCGTTGAGGGTGCGGTCAGCATCCGTCGTCTCCCACTCGAAGCCGGACTCGTAGCCGGGGATCTCGGCCATGTTGTTGTCCGGCAGGAACCCGAGGAGCGTGCGTGCGTAGTCGATCGCGTCGTCCTCGTCCTCTGCGAGGTAGTGCGCGACACCGGAGCGGGTGTTGTGCGTCAGCGCGCCGCCGAGCTCCTCCATGCCGACGTCCTCGCCGGTCACGGTCTTGATGACGTCCGGTCCGGTGACGAACATCTGGCTCGTCTTGTCGACCATGATGACGAAGTCGGTGAGGGCGGGTCCGTAGACCGCGCCGCCGGCGGCCGGGCCCATGATGATCGAGATCTGCGGGATGACGCCCGAGGAGCGGGTGTTCAGGCGGAAGATCTCGCCGTACTTGCTGAGCGCCAGTACGCCCTCCTGGATGCGGGCTCCGCCGGAGTCGAGGATGCCGATGATCGGCATGCCGCTGGTGAGGGCGAACTCCATGATCTTGATGATCTTGTCACCGGCCACCTCGCCGAGCGAACCGCCGAAGGTGGTGAAGTCCTGCGAGTAGACGGCGACGGTGCGGCCGTGGATGGTGCCGATGCCGGTGACGACCGAGTCGCCGTACGGGCGGTTGCGGTCCATGCCGAACGCGGTCGTGCGATGACGGACGTACTCGTCGAACTCGACGAAGCTGCCGGGGTCCACGAGCAGCTCGATGCGCTCGCGGGCGGTCATCTTGCCCTTGGCGTGCTGCTTCTCCTGCGCGATCTTCTCGGGCTCGGTGACCGCCTCGTTGAGGCGGGAGCGGAGGTCGGCGATCTTGCCGGCGGTCGTGGAGAGGTCAGGGGTGTCCGTCACGGATTCCACCCTAGCGCCGGGATGCGGCGCCACGTTGGATGCCTCGCACAACGGGGCGCCCGTTCCTTTGGCGGGTCGAGCGAAGCCCCGGTGCAGATGAGAATCAGACTGTGCCCGACGACAGCTCCTCGTAGGCCAGCCTGCCGAGCAGTCGGATGAACTCCGCGCGCCGGTCCTCGCGCGCGAAGAGGTGATCGACGAGCCTGTTGTTGGTGTCCTGATTGCTGAGCACGGCACCAGTGACGGCATCCGAGAGGTCGGGCGACTCGAGGAACTGCGTCTGCGAGTTCGCCGCGGCCTGCGCACGGATCCGGTCGTCGTCGACGAGGACGGTCACGACGCCCTGCGCCCATGACTCGACGCCCGAGGACGTGAAGTCCTCATCGGCGAACAACTCGTTGATGCGACCGAGGATCTCGGCGAGCCGCGCGAGCTTCGGGTCGCGCGTCTGACCCGTTCCGCCGGAACCAGGAGGGTCCATGGGCGATGCCGTTCCGGCATCCAGATCGAGGGCGTGGTCCCCGCTGCGCGTCTGCTTGATGTGCGTGAGCTCGACGGTCGAGAAGTCGATGGGGCCCTTGGTGACCCGCCCGGTGAGGCGGGGGAGCAGCAGGCGCAGGTACAGCGACCGCTTCTCGAGCCCGGTGTCGCCGTAGTCGAAGATCTGCGACAGGAAGTCGTACATGCGCACGAAGGTGCCGACATCCTTGCGGAACAGATCCAGAGCATCCTGCTCGATCTTGTCCTCTGCGGCCACCGCGGCCGCATAGCGCTGATTGAAACGGTCGGATGCCGCCTTCAGGGGCGCCGTGTGCGGACCGTGTTTGGGCAGCGTCGCGGCTGCGAGGAACGCCTCGGTGAACGCGTCGATCTCGGCTTCGGTGTAGACGCCCGCACTATCCAGTTTGACCTGCAGGTCATGGATCTGGTCGGGGTCGCTCGTCTCGCTGAGTTCGGCCGTGCGGTGATACTGCCGGAACGTCTCGAGGATCTCCTCAGGGTCGTTGACGAAGTCGAGGATGAAGGTGGTGTCTTTGCCTCGCGCAGGGTAGGTGCGGTTGAGGCGCGACAGCGTCTGCACGGCCGTGACGCCGTCGAGGCGCTTGTCGACGTACATCGCGCACAGCAGCGGCTGATCGAAACCGGTCTGATACTTGTTCGCGACGATGAGGATCTGGAAGTCGTTCGAGGCGAACGCGGCCGGAAGAGTTCGCCCCCGCAGACCTGTGTTGAGGTTCGCCTCGGAATACGGCGGCTCGACCCCGGCGAACGCGACACCGGGAACTTGCTCGGCGGTCATCGTGCCCGAGAACGCCACGAGTGTGGCGAGCCGGTACTTCTTCGAGGCGATATAGGCATCGATCGCCTCCTTGTAACGGATGGCATGCTCGCGGGAGGACGTCACGACCATCGCCTTGGCGTGTCCGTCGAGAAGGTGCCGCACGTTCGCGCGGTAGTGCTCGACGATGATCTGCACCTTCTGGGCGATGTTCGTCGGGTGAAGTGAGACCCAGCGCATCAGGCCCTTCGTGGCCTCGGCCTCGTCGACCTCGTCCACGAGCTGCAGGTGACGCTTGGTGCGCTCTGCCAGACGGAAGGCCGTGTCGTAGGTGGTGTAGTTGCGCAGCACGTCGAGGATGTAGCCCTCTTCGATCGCCTGGCGCATCGAGTAGACGTGGAACGCCTGCGGGATGCCGTCGGCATCGGGCCGTCCGAACAGCTCGAGGGTCTTCGGCTTGGGAGTGGCGGTGAACGCGAAGAACGAGAGGTTGGGGGATGCCGCGCGGGCGGTCATCTGCGCGGCGAGAACAGCTTCGGCATCCAGCTCTCCGCTATCGTCGAGCGCCTCCTGCTCGCCGGTGGTGAGCACTTCCCGGAGCTTCTGCGATGCGCTGCCCGTCTGGGAGGAGTGCGCCTCGTCGGCGATGATCGCGAACCGGCGGTCGGCGAGCCCCTTGTTCTCCTGGATCGCGGTGAGCGCGAACGGGAATGTCTGCAGCGTGACGATGATGATGAGCTTGCCCGACAGCAGCGTCTGGGCGAGCAGGCCCGACTTCGAACCCTCGCCGGCCTTGCGCACCTCGTCGGCGTTGATCGTCGCGACCGTGCCGTCGACGCCTTCGATCTGCTTGATCGCCTTCTGCAGCTGGTCGTCGAGCACCGTGCGATCGGTGATGACGATGACGGAGTCGAACACCTTGCGATCTTCATCGTCGTGCAGATTCGCCAGGCCGTGGGCGAGCCACGCGATCGAGTTCGTCTTGCCGGATCCCGCGGAGTGCTGCACGAGGTAGCGCTGGCCAGGGCCCTCGTCGCGGGCCGCCTGGACGAGCGAGGTCACGAGCTCCCACTGGTGGAAGCGCGGGAACAGGAGCGTCGTGCTCTTGGTGATCTCGCCGGTGATCGGGTCGGTGGACGTGGACTTCTCGATATGCAGCAGGCGACCGATGATGTGCAGCCATGCGTCGCGCTGCAGAACCCGTTCCCACAGGTAGCTCGTGGCGGCGGCGCCCGGGTTGATCGGGTTGCCGGCGCCCTGATCTCGCCCGAGGTTGAACGGCAGGAAGCGCGTGCCGGGGCCCGCAAGACGGGTGGTCATGGCGACTTCGTCGGTGGAAACGGCGAAGTGGACGAGGGCACGGTTGGCGAAGCCCAGGAGAGGCTCGCCCTTGGGATCGCGGGCGCCTCGATACTGTGCGATCGCGTCGTCGACGGACTGCGTGTTGTCGGTCTTGAGCTCGAGGGTGGCCACCGGGATGCCGTTGACGAACAGCACCAGGTCGATCGACGCGTTGTGCTTCGTGGAGTAGAAGACCTGGCGAACGACGCGCAGGCGCACCGCCTCGTAGTCTCTGATCGCCTGGGCGTTACGGGTCGTCGCTGGTTTGAACGCGCACATGCGGAACGACGCCGGGGTCTTCTTGAATCCGCGCCGAAGGACGTTGAGCGTGCCACCACCGGCATCCAGCGGGACATCGAGCGACTTCACCAGTCGGTCGAGGAGCTGTTCCTTCGCTTTGGCCTGCTCGGCCTCGGATGCCTCAGGCTTCACGATCTTGGCCCACTCATCGGGCTGCGTCTGCTGCAGCCAGGCGAAGACGTCTTCGGGGAAGAGAGCGCGGACCTTGTCGTAGCCGTGGGTGTTCTCGGGCTCGTAGATCCAGCCGTTCGCGGCCAGGTGATGGCAGATCTCGTCTTCGAACGCCTTCTCGTGTTCAATCCCCATGCATGTAAGCATGTCGCATTTATGCGTGCGGCGTCGGCAGTGTGCACGGGGAGTGCGGCGCCTCGTGATCGAGGCGCCGCGTGGTCAGGCTGCCGGGCGTTCGATGCGTCGCACGCCTGCGAGGTCGACAGTCTGACGTGCGTGCCACAGGTCGTATGCCTGCTGCATCGTGAGCCAGCTCTCGGCGGAAGCGCCGAGAGCCTTCGACAGTCGGAGAGCCATCTCCGGTGTGACCCGCGCGGTGCGATTCAGGATGCGGTTCAGCGTAGACGGCGCCACGCCGAGTTCGATGGCCAGCTCCCGCGCGCTCATCTCCCATTCCGCGAGGTACACGTCAGCGATGATCTCGCCGGGATGCGGCGGATCGTACATGGGACCGATGTCGTCGTTCATCAGTGATAGTCCTCGTAATCCAGAATGTAGGCGTCGCCGCCATCGAATTCGAAGGTGACTCTCCAGTTTCCGTTGACCCAGATCGCCCAACCGCCTGCGCTCTGCCCCTTCAGTGGATGGAGCCGGAACCCGGGCCGGTCGACATCGTCGATGGAAGCCGCAGAGTCGATCACGGCCAGTTGCAGTTGCAGCCTCCGTGCATGCTGGGGTTGCACGCCGGTGGCCTTGCCGGATTCGAACAGTACTCTCAAGCCCTTGTGTCGGAAGGACTTGATCATCGCTCAAGCATAGCGTGTTGCGCAACGCGAATCAATGAAAGGGGCGCAATCAGTGCCCCGTGCCGTTCGTCAGACAGTTCGATGAACCACTCAGCGTGCTACGGTGTGCTACATGTCGACCGCGAGCACGATCAGTCACCGAGAGATGCGCAACAACAGCGCCGACGTGCTGCGACGTGTCGAGGCCGGCGAGACGATCATCGTCACGAATCACGGGCGCCCGGTCGCGCAGCTCGGTCCCGTCGAGCGCTCGGCGATCGACGACCTGATTGCACGGGGAGACGTGCGACCTGCACTCCACGGGCCGGAGGTGCTGCGCGGACTCCGACGAGCGAAGCTCGCCGACGGCGTGACGAGCGCGGATGTCATCGCCGACATCCGCGGATACGACCGCGGATACTGACCGTGCTCGCGTATCTGGATACCTCGGCGGCGCTGAAGCTCGTCATCGACGAGCCCGAGTCCGACGCGATGGAGGAGCTCATCTGGGATGAAGAACGGGTTGTCGTCTCTTCGTGGCTTCTGCACACCGAGCTCCACTGCGCGCATGCACGGCGAGAGGGAGTCGGATCGGCGCTCATCGACGCGGTGCTGGGAATGACCCGACTGGCCGAGGTGCACAGGGCCGACCTGATCGCGGCTGCGGGTCTTGAGCGGTTGCGCACGAACGACGCGATCCACCTCGCGACCGCAGTGCGGCTCGAAGCGCAGGAGATGATCACCTACGACGCCGAGCTCGCCGCGGCCGCTTCGCGCCTCGGGATGCGTGTGCTCTCACCGGGCCTCGCCCGCTGAACCCCGGACTCTAGCCTGCAGGAACCTCGATCTGCCCGGTGACCGCCGCCGTGATCAGCGCAGCACGTCGCTCCTTCGAGAGTTCGATGAACCGCTCGGCCTTGGCGATGAGCGTGTCGATTCTGGCCGTCTGGTCATCCAGAAGATCAGCGACAGCTGCCTGTTCAGTCAATGGAGTGGCGGGGATTCGCAATGCGCGCAACTTCTCGGCTGTGAGATGTGCGATCGTCGACCCGTCGCAGATCAAGTCGATTATCCCGTCATCGCGATATGCGCGGAGAACGTATCGCAGCCAGGCGGTGGACCAACCCGAGCTCGACCGCACGCGATTGACCGTCTTCTGGAACGACCAGCCGGGCATCCCGTCGGAGACTAGGATCGCGGTGCCCACCGCTCCGCCCTCGACGACCAAGAGATCGTCGACTCGAAGGTCCAGGCGTGAGGCTTCCGCGGGAGAGAACCACATGCGGTTCACGTCTCGCAGGTCGAGGCCACGGTCTTGAATGTTGGCCGCACGGATGTATGGCAGTTCACGGTGAGTCGGTTCTGGCTGACGTTTGGCATCGAGCATCTTCCCGAGCGTGACGTTGAACATGGTTCCAAGAGCCGGTCCGCCACTGCTTCCGCTCCCGAGCGGGTTGAACCCGCGCAGGACGGATCGACTGATCAGTGCCTTACGCCGCTCCCGCAGCGTCGCGATGAGCTGCTCCTGCTTCGCGATGAGTGTGTCGATCTGGGCAATCTCGTGGTCGAGGTAGTCAGCGATCGCTACCTGAACCTCGATGGGCGGCAGCGCGATCGAAATCGACCTCATGGCGCTGTAGCGAGTCGACCACAGGTCTGCCACGATGCCCGAGCCCCAGCGGTAGAACTCCTCCTGGAACGCCGTACTGCGTATCAGATAGTGGGCGAAGCGCGGTGTGATGCTGTCTCGCGGCTCCAGCACTGTGTAAACGACAGACACACTGCCGTCGCGGTCAGACAATCCGCTCGATCCCTTGCGGTCGGATCGGGAGTTGATCACGACATCGCCCTGACGAACAAGTTTGCGTTGGTCGACGCTGTTACTAAGCCCCGATCCACCGATGACCGTGGGTGCTGGGCAGCTAACGCGACTCGGAAATGTCCCTCTGACCGGGAAGGATGGAGCATCCCTGTGGTCCTATTCATCCAACCCTGACAGTCATCTC
>NZ_JAGTTM010000005.1:0-146645 GCF_020682665.1 Microbacterium tenebrionis
CCTCACTCTCGTTGCCGACAACGGAAACGAGGTGAATACCGACACCGTCCTCGAGCTCAGCGCCTAACCGACACCAACAACAGAAGGATCACCGACCGCTACACCACTTCCTGGGGCTTGACCCTGCCATCACGACCTTGCTGTTCGCCGCCCCGGCCGCCGCCCATGACAACCTTCTCGACTCCGCACCGTCCGCCGGCGATACGGTCACAACCCTGGAAGCGGTCTCGCTTACCTTCAGCGGCGAGCTGATCGACTTCGGGCAGGCGAGCTTCGCTCAGGTCCAGGGGCCCGACGGCCTGTACTACGAGACGTCGTGCTCGACCATCGACCTGAATGTACTGACCACCCCGGTCGCGCTCGGCGAGGCGGGGACCTACACGATCCTCTGGAACGCGGTCTCCAGCGATGGCCACCCGATCTCGGAGTCCTTCGAGTTCCAGTACGCACCAGAAGAAGGCACCGAGTCTGCACTCGGATGGGATCTGCCGGCCTGCGAGAACGAGCGGATCCGCGCCCAACCCGGAGCAGTCGTGGCGGCGTCCCCCACGCCCACTCAGAGCGCGCAGGACGAAGCAACCACCCCCACTCCCGCGAAGACGGACAGCGCATCCGACGGATCCTCCGAGGGCGTTGTCGTTCTCTTCATGCTTGGAGGAGTGTTCGTTCTCGCCGCCGTGATTGCGGCGGCGTTCTGGCTCATCCGAGCACGTCGCCGCCGCACCGAATAGGCATGGCTGGCGGCGGTCAAAGGGCTCTCAGACGTCTCTGCTCATCACTCGACGCCTAGCATCGTCAATCGTGATCCCTGCCCGTGCCTCATTGGGCCGACAGTTCCCTGCCCGCTCAAAGAAAGCGCAAACACGGGACGAGTACAATGCGGAGGATGCACCGTTCGTTGCGGATCCCCGATCCCACGCGAACGCACAAGCAGTTATTGATAATGCGGCTCATTACCAGTATCGGGCTATCGCTGCTCCTGCTCTTCAGTGTCGCCGCCACGACGGGGCATACGGACACCCAGAACGGCGAGAAGGTTCCCTTCGCCATGACAGAGTTCGACGGTGCCGGCGTCGATCCCAGTACACAGCAGATCGTCACTGTCCCGGGAGACGTGAACGCATCTCTAGGAGTCGCTCTGTGCGCCCTGGGCATCCTCTGCGGACTTACGGCGATCATCCTGGTCCTGAGGCTGTTCTGGTCTCCTCAACTGGCTTCCCCTCTCCGCGCCGGACCGCGCCCCTTAGCCCGCGCATCGGTGTTCACCTCGCCCCTGCGCACTACTGCATTGTCCCTCACCCAGCTCGGCCTCTCGCGAACCTGACGTCCGATGCGCCGCCTTCACGGCGGCGATTCCACGAGCTCACGCTCATCTTGTCGTTCGTCCTCGTCGTGTCATTGGAGTACCCGTTGAAACCTGGTGTGAAAGCCGGCATCGTCACTGCTGCAGTCGTCGTAGTGCTGATGCTCATCGTGTTCGTCGTCGTCATCGTCAATCAGAACGGAAAGGAGCCGCCCACCTCCGACGGTTCCGCCCCCTCCGCGCCCGTCCAGCGCGAGAACTCGCATGTGCTCGACGACGGCGGTGAAGGTGCCATCACCGTGGTCGAGTTCCTGGACTTCGAGTGTGAAGCCTGCGGCGCCTTCTACCCGATCGTGGAGGATCTGAGGGCAAAGTACGACGGGAAGATCACCTACGTCGTCCGTTACTTTCCCCTCCCGGGTCACCTGAACTCGAGGAACGCTGCCCTCGCCGCCGAAGCCGCCGCGCAACAGGGACGACTCGATGACATGTACCGCGAATTGTTCGAAACCCAAGCGGAATGGGGCGAAGCCCAGGAATCACGTGCAGATGTTTTCCGCGGGTTCGCTGAACAATTGGGCCTAGACATGCCCGCATACGACAAGGCCGTCGCTGACCCGGCTACGACCGCACGCATCGATGTGGACTTCAACGACGGCCAGGCCCTCGGAGTCGACAGCACCCCGACGTTCTACGTCGATGGAGAGAAGCTCCAGTTGCAGCAGTTCGACGACCTGGAGAACGCCATCAAGGCCGCGTTGGAGACTCAGTGACGATTCTGGGACTGCCACACCGTCGTGTGATCATCGTCGGTGCCGGACATGCCGGGCTGGCAGTCGCGGGCGCTCTCAGAAGCAGTGGTCTGATACCGCAGAAGGATTTCACCGTCATCGACGCGAACACGAACGGCCAACGCTCGTGGTCCGCACGCTGGCATTCCATGGTGCTCCTCAGCGATGCGCACCACAGCGCGATCGCCGGCCGACCGCTTCCCGGCGACCCATCCCGACGTCCGCGTGTGGACGAAATGGAGGAGTACCTTGCCGCGGTCGAAGCTTCGCTCGGCGTGGCCGTGATGTGGGGTATCCGCGCCGCTGGCGTAGATCCTCATGGCAGCGGCTCGACTCTCCTGCTTTCGACCAGCGAGGGACAGGTTCAGACCCGTAACGTGGTGTGCGCGACGGGTTCTTCATCCCGACCTTGGATCCCGGCCTGGGCTGCGGATCTCGCTGTGCCGGGCGCTGCGATACACAGCGCCGACTATCAGTTTCCTCGACAGATTCCCCACGGCGACGTGCTGATCATCGGCGGTGGGGACAGCGGAGTGCAGATCGCACGGGAGCTCGCCCACTCACACACCGTCACACTGTCGACCCGATCCCGGGGCCGCCCGAATCGCGAACAGGACACGAGGCGTTTGTCGTGGCTTGCGCGCCGGCGCTCCACGCCGCTGAACGAGGATGTGCACGCAGAGCTGCAACAACACGGAGTGTCGATAGCGCCGCCCGCTCATGGCGCTGACGGGGGATACGTCATCTTCGAGGACGGGATGCGAGCGAAGCCGCAGTCCGTTGTCTTCGCCACCGGGTATCTGCCCGGTGATGATTGGCTCCCTCCGGTGGTCCGTGGCTCGGGAGCCAGCCGCGGGCGATTCGGAGCGACTTCAATGCCGGGCTTGTTCGTGGCGGGTATCCCCGGTTACAGCAGACCGGGGTCAGACAGCTTCGCCGGTGCGCAGCGGGACGCAGCCGCGATCGCACGGCGCATCATGAATCGCCCCTGAGAAAGAGGAGAAGCGTATGGGCGTCCAACATGATCACGCCTCGGTCGGGACACCTCGGCGGCGTCTGCTCATCGCCTTCGCCATCACGTCGATGGTCTTCATCATCGAAGTCATTGGAGCAGTCATCACCGGCAGCCTTGCATTGCTCGTAGATGCGGCGCATATGCTGACCGACGTGATCGGCCTTGCCCTTGCCGTCACTGCGGCACACCTGATGAATCGGGAACCGTCCGTCCGTCATACCTGGGGCCTGCGCCGAGCGGAGGTCCTCGGTGCACTTGGTCAGGCGGCGCTCCTTCTCGGCGTCGGGATCTTCGCACTGGTCGAGGGAGTGCGGCGTTTGTTCGAGCCCCCGGAGATCGCATCCGGCAGCTTGCTATTCTTCGGGATCGTCGGCTTGCTCGCCAATATCGCTTCCCTGTTTGTCCTCATGAGTGGACGCAAGGCGAACCTCAATATGCGTGCGGCGTTCCTCGAGGTCTTGAATGATGCGCTCGGATCCGTCGGAGTGATCGTCAGCGCGATCCTGATAGCGACGCTCGGCTGGTACCGAGCGGATGCGGTTGCGGGCATCGTGATCGCGCTGCTGATCATTCCGCGCACCCTTATTCTGCTGCGTGCATCCGGGAGCGTTCTTCTCGAGTCCACGCCACCTGGGCTGGACCTCGAGGACGTCCGCCGGCATCTGCGCGAGTTGCCTCACGTCGTCGACGTGCACGATCTGCACGCCTCACAGGTGTCCACCGACCTGCCCACCCTGAGTGCACACGTCGTGGTCGACGATGAACTCTCGCAGGAGGCGTCGTCTGCGCTTCTCCGTTCGCTTCAGGAGTGTGTTGCGGAGCACTTCGCGGTCAGCGTCGAGCATTCCACCTTCCAGATCGAGCCAAGATCTCACCCCGACGAGCACGCGACTCACGCGTGACGAGTTCGAAGCACCCAATGTCCGAAGACCTACCCAAGGAGAATCATGATGAAATGCCCTGTTGACGGCGCTGATCTGGTGGTCGCCGACCGATCCGACGTTGAGATCGACTACTGTCCACAATGCCGTGGCGTGTGGCTAGACCGCGGCGAACTCGACAAGATCATCGACCGCAGCGCGGGTTCGCTGACGCCTGATGCGAGTTATCGAGACCGCCGCCGCGACAACCATGGTGGCCATAAGCGTGGTCGTGGCCGTGAAGGGTTCCTTGGTGACCTCTTCGACTTTTGAATCCCACGAATCACGTACGCCCCACTCGACCGCGTCCAGACGGAAGTCGACGTTTCGTCTGGCCGTCGTAGTTGCGGCACTCAGCGCCGGGTTGCTGTTCATCGGAGCTGAAGCCGCGGCGGCGTCGTCGTCCAACTGGTCTGCCAGTTCCACGCCAGCTCCCACAGAAACGCTATCGCCGACCCCGACCCCGACCGAATCCACGGACAAGCCGCACCAGGAACTGGTTGATGAACAGGGATCGGAGCGCGGTGATCTCGGATTCCTTGGCGTTGTCTTTGTGGCGGGTCTTGGATTTATTCTCGCCGCGGGAGCGGTCGGTGCCCTGTTGGTTGCCCGCGAACGGCGCCGTCGAGATCGAGCCGAGGCCGCATCGAAAGAGGGGCGCTCAACCGATGGATAAGAAGAAGACGCCACCATACGCCGTCGCGTTCATCGTCGCTGGGCTGGTCGTGCTCATTGATCAGGCGAGCAAGGCCGCCGCGCTTGCCGAGCTGAGCGAGTCGGAGCGCATCCCACTGCTGGGCGACCTGCTCGGCTTGCAACTCGCGTTCAATCCAGGTGCGCTCCTGTCGTTCGGATCCGAGGTGACATGGGTGTTGACCGTCCTCGGCGTGGGAATCACGGTCACGCTGTTCGTCGCAGCGAAGCGCTCGCGAAGCATCTGGTGGGCTACCGGAATCGGATTCATCCTCGGTGGCGCCATCGGCAACGTCCTGGATCGCTTGTTCTCCCCGCCCGGATTCGGACGCGGACATGTGACTGACTTCCTGGCCTACGGGAACTGGTTCATCGGCAATCTCGCCGACATAGCCCTCGGAATTGGGGCCGTCATCCTCGGTCTCGGGCTCTGGATTCGCCGGCGGGCCGCATCACAAGAGCCCGGCGCCACGTCCGTACCGGCCGAGGATGCCCAGGTGTACGGATCATGACGCAGAAGAAACGCGCCCCATCCGTCTATCAGCGTAATGCGCTCGCTCCGAGCCTGATCGCTGCCGCAGTGCTCTTCCTCGCACCAGTCCTGCTGACCACTAGTTGGTCGACGGTCGTGCTGTTCGTGACCTCGATCCTCGCGATCATAGTCAGTTGGTTCGCGTTCCAGGCACGGCAATGGTGGTGGATCCCCGTGTTCGTCGCCGTAGCGGTGATCTGGAACCCTGTGCTTCCGTTCCCGTTCACGGGGCCCGTCTGGATCGGGGTGCAGCCCGCCGCTGCGGTGCTCTTCCTCGTTGCGGGGAGTTTGGTCAAGGTCCCGAGGCCGTGACAGTCGACAACATCGTCTGCTGCGTCGTGCTGCGCCCCGTGCAAGGTGCGCCAAGAAGGAGGCAATAACACCGCGATGATCCCGGCTCGCCCACCCGTGCACGTCACCGGAGCTGCCCGCTGCCGTGGCGACGTCCGCTGTGCCCGGTGGTGTCCATCGACGATGCCTGCGGAGCTCGTCGATATCCAGGCTGTGAGGTCTGTTCGATGAGCCCCTGGATCCCGGAATCTCCTCCGACGCTCGCCGACTACTTCGCTGTGCTTCCTGGCCCCCTTCCTGTGTTGCCGATGCTGGCGACGGTCCTGGCCGTGGTGTACCTGGCGGGTGCGATCCGTCTATGGCGCCACGGGCGACGGTGGCCCGTGTGGCGCACGGCCAGCTTCCTCCTGGGATGCGTGCTACTTGCCGGTACCACCGGCCTTGGCGTCGAGGCCTACGGACATGCGCTGCTGTCGGTGTTCATGTTCCAGCAGTTGACGCTGATGATGGCGATCCCTCCTCTGCTGGTGCTCGGCTCCCCCGGGACCCTCCTTCTGCGCGCCACCCCTCACCGCGGGGTGGGACGGGTTATTCTTCGAGCAGCACACGCCGGGTTGCGTAGCCGTGCAGCCCGGTGGGTACTCAGCCCCTGGTTGGCCCTGCCGATCTATCTGGCGGCGTTCTACGGCCTGTATCTGGCAGGCCTCGCTGACCGCATCCTCGCCACCATCGGGGGCCATATGGCACTCGAGGTCGCATTCCTCGTCGCCGGGGTCCTGTTCACCATCCCCGTGCTCAGCTCAGACCCGCTACCAATGCGGCTCAGCCACGGCGGGCGTGCGATCGATGTCTTCGCCGAAGCTGCTCTGCACGCGTTCTTCGGCGTCTTCCTGATGATGGCGACCACCATGCTCGTCACCCAGTTCGTCTCACCCACAGAGGCTCTCGGTCTCGACCCGCTCGAGGACCAGCGCCTCGCCGGAGGACTGGCATGGTCATACGGGGAGGCACCCACCTTGCTTATGCTCGTGTACGTGATGCATCGATGGTTCCGCGAGGACACAGCCCGTGCTGCAGCGGAAGACCGGTACGCAGACGTGCACGGCACGACCGAGTTAGATGCGTACAACGCCTACCTTGAGACGCTGCATAAGAAGGACGCCTGAATGACGACCACCGAGCTCCCCCGCTTCCAGCCACCGGCAACCGGTCTCAAAGCCCACGCCGTGAGGCTCTCCGACGCGCCGATGCTGCGCCTGCGCATCGCACTGCCCCTCGCCCTCGTCGCCGGCGTGCTCCTCGACCTGTCCACTCCCGACGTCGGATGGTGGCCGCTCGCGTTCATCAGTGTCTCGCTCTCCCTCGCGACCCTTATCGGACGAAGCATCGGCGGTGCCGTCGCGGTCGGGCTCCTGTTCGGCGCCGGCTTCTACACCCTCCACCTCGCCTGGGTGGGCCAATTCTTAGGCCCCGTGCCCCGCCTTGCTCTCTCCGGCCTGGAGACGCTCTTACTGGGCCTCGGGGCCATCCCCCTTGCTCTCGCCTACCGGTGGACGCGCCGTTTCCCGCGTCGTGGCGCGATCCAGATCGTCGTCGTTTCGGTGATGATCGGTGGGCTGTGGACCGCCCGCGAAGTCGCCGTCGGCTCCTGGCCGTACAGCGGGTTCCCATGGGCGCGCCTGGGAATGACACAGGTGAACGGCCCGTTCCCGGAAGCGGCATCCTGGATCGGCGTCACCGGGCTGTCGTTCCTCATTGCTGTGGTGTCTGCCGCGTTGGTGCAGTGGATTCGCGCCGGCGGCCTGACCTTTCCGCAAGGATCCCTCTTCCCGGTCGTCATCATCGGCGTCCTCGCCGTGACACCGCAGTTCCCGACCACCAGCGCCGGGGCCTTCACCGTCGGGTGGGTGCAAGGCAACGGCCCGTCCGGATACTTCGACGAGAAGGCACCCGGAGACATCCTCCGGGCATACTCCTCGGCCACCGAGCCACTGTACGGGAAACCGATGGATCTCATCGTGTGGCCGGAGGGAGCCGTCGACTCCGATCCGCTCCGCGACCGCGACACCGCCACGAAGTTGGAGCAGATCGCCACTGCTGCCGGAGCACCGCTCCTGGTCAACGCCGCAACCACCCGCGGAGAGAAGACCTTCAACACGTCGATCCTGTGGACGCCCGGAGCAGACAAACCTCAGCTTCACGACAAGGTGAACCCGGTGCCCTTCGGCGAGTACGTCCCCGATCGGTGGCTGTACGAGAAGGTCGCGCCAGATCTGGTCGGTCTCATCCAACGCGAATACACCCCCGGGACGAACCCACCCATCGTGACCGTGGGCACGACACGTGTGGGCCTGGCGATCTGCTTCGACGTGATCTTCGATGACGTGATCCGCACAGGTGCCGAGAGCGGTGCCGAGCTCTACGTGTTCCAGACCAACAACGCCGACTTCCGCGGCTCCGACGAGAACGTGCAGCAGCTTGCCTTCGCTCGAATGCGGGCGATCGAGACAGGCCGGTCGGTGATCAATGTCTCCACGGTCGGAACCAGCCAAGTCATCGATCCTGCAGGGAAAACCGTCGACACGATCGGCGTCGACGTCGCGGCGGCCAACATCACCAGGGTTCCGCTGCACACGGGGCTGACGGCCGGTGTAATCCTCGGCCCCTGGTTGTCCTTGCTCGTGCCCGCGGCGGCGCTCGCGCTCGTCGCCACCGCAGGATTCATCGATCTTCGTCGACGTCAGCCCGATCGTCGACCCCACCCGCTGTAGAGGAGACCCGCGCCTTGACTTCGCCCGGCCCCCGCCTCTCGAGTCCCGAGAAGCGTCTGCGTCGTGATCGCACCGGCAGACCGGATACGAACGCCACTGAGCCGGCGGAGATGGAACGTCCACTCACCCGTGCTGCCCTCCGGCGGCAGCGTGCGGTACCCGTCCCGAGTGTGAGCGAGCAACCGCCGCTCCAGTCGGAGGAGGCACGGACCAGGACCTCCCTTGACCGGGAGACCGGCCCCGAGACCCCGCTGGCGCCCTCCGTCTGCCCACGCACCCCTGTGCGGTCGCCGCAGTTGACGATGTCTACCCCTGCCGGTAATCGCGCTCGTCGCGTCGGCAGGAAGCTGTTCGCCATCGGCGTTCTTGCGGTGGCAGGGTCGTTCGCCGTCGGGATGACCATCCCCGCCACCGTCGCAGGTGGCCCAGCCTTGGATACCGCAAGCCGATACCGCACCCCCGTGGAGACGACAAAGGTTTCGGATGATCAGATCCGAGCCTTCGTCACTCCCGGCGAGATACGCACCGAACAACTGGACAGACAAGGCGGCTTCAGCGTCGCCTCGGTCGCGGATCTCGCCGCCGTGGCGGGAATCAGATACTTCACCGGCGCCATCCTCGCCGACCCGAGCGCCGCAGTGCAGTGGCCGTTCCCGGTCGGCGTTCCCACCTCATCCAATTACGGTCCACGTGGGGGCCGGCAGCATGAGGGCGCCGATTTTGCTCCCGGGGAGGGAGCGGAGATCCAGGCGATCGCCGATGGAGTGGTGCGCGTCGCCACGGAACAAGGCGGTGCCTTCGGCGTGACCGTGTACATCGAACACGTCGTCGACGGTCGCACCGTCTTCAGTCGCTACGCCCACATGCAGTACGGTTCGTTGATGGTGTCCGAGGGACAGCAGGTCAGCGCAGGACAGAAGGTCGGTCTCGTCGGCAACACGGGCAGGAGCTTCGGGGCACACCTGCACCTGGAGATCACGACTGAGAACGAGAAGGTCGACCCTGTGGCATGGCTGCAGGAGAACACCGGCAGGTAGGTCGGTGCGTGACCGATGGATGGATGCCCCGCGCCGTGGGCGCTCCGGACCCTCGCCTCTCTCTGGGGGCAATCAAATTGTCATTCGCGGGTTCGAGCACGACGCCATCGCCGGGATATGCTCGCAGTGATGGCATCACCGGCACGCTTCCCCGCTCTCGGGCGGTCACCCGCACGTGCCCTGATAACGGGTCTCATTCTCACCGTGTGCACGGCTCTACTCTTCGCCCTCGGTCTCGCATGCGCGAGCGCTGAAAGAGCCACGGATGCCTACAACACAGGCTCGAACATTGCGCTTCACGGCTCGTTGACGGACGCCGCAACAGAAGAAGAGAGCACCACGGCAGGCGCTCCCGCGAACACCGGTCTCATGATGAGCACGCACTCCGGGTGGTCAGGCGCCTCCACCGGGTTCACCCTGTGCGCCCTCGGCCTGGTGTGCGGACTTCTCGTCACGATTCTCGCGCGCCGCTTGTGGAACCGTCCGCAGGTGCGTGATCGCGGCGAGCCCAGCCTTATTGCCCCGCTATGCGCAGTGGTAGCACCCTCCCGAGTTCGGACGATCGCGCCGTCGCTGACGCTGTTGAGCGTGTCGCGAACCTGAGCTCGCGGTACCCGCCGGTCTCGCTGTCACTGCGGTCACAGTCGTAGACCGTGCCACCTTGCGAGGTGCCGCCCTCGTAGCCGACCGGATAGATCTCGCTCACCTCGCTGCGAACCGGAGGCACTCCGATGCGCTAGCTCATAGAGCCGCTTCCCTCATCGCACGATTCTCTCGTCGTCCGTGAACCGGACCAATCCCTGGACTTCACATGAGCCTCGAACAAACAGATTCCCCCGCCCGCCCCTACGGTATTAACAGACGCAGTGCGTATCGCCGCCGGGCGCTCACGGCGCTGACGACGGTGCTCGTCCTCAGCGTGCTCGGCGCCTGCGCCCCGAATGACTCCCTTGCGCAGCAGTACCGCGCCGGCGATGAGAAGGGATATATAGCCGGCGACTTTCAGGTCGTGGAGATTCCCGAATCGGAACGCGGCGAGCCGGTCGTGTTCGATGGTGTCACGGAGATAGGCACGTCGGTTTCCAGTGACGGCTACCGCGGCGAGGTGCTGGTAGTCAACTTCTGGTACGCGGCATGTGGTCCGTGCATCGTCGAAGCGCCTCTCCTCGAGCAGGTCTGGCAGGAGTACCAGAACGATGACGTATCCTTCCTCGGAGTCAACACCTACGACCAGCCGGCCACCGCGCTCTCATTCGCCAAAGACAACGGTGTCACATACCCGAGTGTGATCGACGTCGTTGACGGAAGAGTCAAGCTTGCCTTTGCCCAGGCCACGCCGATTCAGGCTACTCCGACGACCCTCGTCATCGACAGGCAAGGACGGGTGGCCGCGCGGATCATCGGGCAGCTGGCCAGTGCGTCGATTCTGTCGACCTTGGTCAGTGACACCCTCGACGAGGATGTACCGTGAGTCCCGGAGCAATGATTGTCGACGGCGCCCTCTGGGTCGCCATTCCGGTCGCAATCCTGGCGGGCCTGGTGTCGTTCGTCTCCCCGTGCGTCTTACCGCTTGTCCCGGGGTACCTCGGATATCTGGGAAGCGCGACGATCGCACCGGTGGGCCAGTCTAGGCGGGACCGAGCAGTGGCGCCCGAACGTGCCCGACTTCTTGCGGGTGTTGTGCTCTTCATTGCCGGTTTCACGGTCGTCTTCGTCGCAGTGACGGTGCTTGGGGGCGCCTTCGGTCTCGTGCTCCTGCAATACGCCAACGTCCTCACCCGGGCATTCGGCGTTGTCATCATCGTTCTCGGTTTCGTCTTCATCGGTTTCTTCGGCATCGCCCAGCGGAACGTTCGCCCACGAATTCAGAACAGAACCGGCCTGATCGGGGCACCGCTGCTCGGATTCGCTCTCGGAGTCGGGTGGACTCCATGCATCGGCCCGACTCTCGCCGCAATCATCTCGATGTCGTGGAATCTCGGCGACCCAGCCCGCGCGGGGCTGTTGGGACTCGCGTACTCGCTGGGCCTGGGCATCCCTTTCCTTGTCCTCGCTGCTGGATGGGGCTGGGCGTCTCGGTCCGTGACATTCCTGCGTCGTCATGTCCGCGCTTTGAACATAGTCGGCGGATCAATGCTTATCGCCCTCGGCGTGCTCATGGTGACCGGGGCGTGGACGACGCTGATGTCCCAACTGCAACAGGTGGTGATCAATGTCCCCCTCCCGATCTGATCTCCGAACGGAAACGACGACAGATCCGCTGCGCCCCAGCGATCATGCCGACGCTGCCGTTCCTAGCGAGATCGCCCAACCACATTTAGGGTTCATCGGATGGCTCCGCTGGGCATGGCGCCAGTTGACCAGCATGCGCACCGCGCTCCTTCTGCTCCTCCTGCTCGCCATCGCCGCGGTCCCCGGGTCGCTGTTCCCGCAGCGCAGTGCCGATCCGAATGGCGTCACCCAATGGGAGAGAAACAATCCAGATGCGTTCCCGATCGCAGATGCCGTCGGACTGTTCGACGTGTACCTCTCGCCCTGGTTCTCCGCGATCTACTTGTTGTTGTTCACCTCGCTGATCGGGTGTGTCATTCCGCGCGCAAAGTACCACTACAAAGCGCTGCGCTCGCGCCCTCCCCGCACCCCGGCCAGGCTCAATCGGCTGCCAGCATTCGCCGAGGCTACCCTCCCGGGCGCCGGCGACGTCACGGCGACGACCGCGGTCGACCTCGCCGCAGAACAGTTGCGGAAAGCCGGATACCGGGTGGAGCGCTATGATGCGCGCGGCACCTTCTCCGTGTCCGCCGAACGGGGATATCTGCGAGAGACGGGCAACCTGATCTTCCACCTCGCCCTCGTCGGTGTTCTCGTCTCCGTCGCGATCGGAGGATCGTTCGCCTACACCGGGCAACGCGTCGTCGTGGAAGGCACGACCTTCGTCAACGCGCTCAGCGACTACTCCTCCTTCAACCCGGGACGCTTCGTCGACGGCACAGGTCTTGCCCCCTACTCACTGACACTCGACACGTTCGGGGTCTCGTACCGACTTCCGGGGAGCGCAGGAGCAGGACAAGCCGGAGATTTCGACGCGCAGGTCACGATCCGCCAGTTCGGCAGGGAAGACCGCAAGCAGAACGTGATCGTGAACTACCCGATCACTGTCGAAGGCGACCGAATCTTCTTGCTCGGGAACGGCTACGCCCCCACGATCACTGTCCGCAACGCCGACGGAGAGGTCGTCTACAGCGAATCGCAGCCCTTCCTACCTCAGGACTCGAACATGACGTCGCTTGGCATCATCAAGGTTCCGGATGGTCTGCCCGAGCAAGTCGGGCTCGTCGGGTTCTTCTATCCCACACGCGGCGTGCTGGACTCGGGCGCATACACCTCGATCTACCCGGACGTCGTCAAGCCAGTACTGACGTTCAACGTCTTCAGCGGTGATCTCGGCATCGACGACGGCACGCCACGGTCCGTGTACACGCTCGACGTGAGTGGGCTCACCCAGCACACCGGCGGGGAGAGCAGTCAGGACTCCCTCGAGCTGACCCCTGGCGCAACGGTAGATCTGCCGAAGGGTTGGGGGACGGTGACATGGGAGTCCGTCTCCGAAGATAAGCCGGTGAAGCGGTTTGCATCGCTTCAGATACAGAACGATCCCAGTAGCGGCTGGGTGCTGGGATTCTCCGTACTCGCAACGCTGGGGCTCTTCGCTGGACTCTTCGTTCCTCGCCGTCGTCTCTGGGTCAAGGCGCAACCGAGCGCATCTGGCGTGCGAATCGAGTATGCGGGGCTTGCACGAGGGGATGACCCGGCTCTGCAGCGCGCGGTCGACGATCTCGCGATGCATCACGCGGCCGGGCTGCGAAACGAGACACCGGAGAAGTCACTGTGAAGATACACCGCCCACGAAAGAGCACGCATGTCGATACCGGCTCGCCCCCGTCGACCCTGCCCCAGAACCACACGACGACGCGGCGAGTTCTCCGTCGCAACGATCAGGGCCCCGTCCGTCCAAGATCGCGTCACCGCAAGGTGCTACGGCGATCCCGCCAGAAGTCACGCGTCAACCGGTCCGCGCAGAAGGCGACGATCTTTACTGCGGTGGGCGCGCTTGTCGCCGCCTTCGCCCTTCCCGCGTATGCGAGCCCTCCCGTGGATGCCGCAGATTCGCTGACTCTTCAACAGGTCGCCGCGGAAGAGTCAGAATCCTTGGTTGTCGCCTCCGATGTATCGCCGACTCCGCTCCAGCGGGGCACCTTCTCGGCGACGACGCCAGATGAGATCGCGAAGAAGAAGGCTGACGAGGCTGCCGCCGCCAGAGCGACAGCCAACGCCCAGGCCGCCTCGACCCGCTTCGACTTCAGCATGGTCTCCCCAGGAAGCGGTCTCGTGCGCTGGCCCTTGGGCGGACCCTTCACGGTCGGCGACCGCTTCGGGGCACGCGCCGGTGCGCACATGGGCACCGACATGTTGGCCGAGGGCGGGACACCCGTCTTCGCGGCACTCGACGGGGTCGTGCGGGTCTCCCAGGATAGCTACTCCGCGTATGGTGTTGCAATCGTCCTGGAATCGGTCGTGAACGGAAGGCGCGTCAGCACCGTGTACCCGCACATGCGCACCGGAAGCCGTCAGGTCGGCGTCGGCCAGACCGTATCGGCGGGACAACTGATCGGCCTCGTCGGCAGCACCGGACGGTCTACCGCAAACCACCTCCATTTCGAGGTGTACATCGACGGACAAGCCGTTGACTCGCTGAGCTGGCTCGAAGCGAACGCAGGCTGATATGTCCCTCCCGCCGGCCCACCACACACTCGCCCGTAACCGCCCCCTTGATCTGGAGCATGATTCGCAATGAATGACGTCGACCCGCTCTCCCTCGACAGCATCTCCCTTCTGCTCGTCTGGACTGCCATCGCCACCTATCTGTTGGCGTTCGTCGCCTTCACTATCGACCTCGCCCAACGCGCCGCCCGCACAACCGTGCCGCAACGTGAACGGGAGCTCACCGGAGCAGGCAGTCCCGCACGCACTCCCGCGCCTCTGGACCTTCAGGATCCGCCGGAGTCACCAGACAGTATCCTGGTTCCGCCGTCGCAGAGGCCGCGCCTGTTGTGGGCGAGAATCGGGACCTCGCTGACGGCGCTCGCATTCGTGTTCCATCTGGCCGGAACCGTCACCCGCGGCATCGCCGCCGAACGCGTCCCCTGGGCGAACATGTACGAGTTCGCCCTCACTGGCACCGTCCTGATCGTCGCCGTCTACATCGCCGTACTACGACGTTACGACCTCCGCTTCCTCGGCGCGTTCCTTATCGGCATGATCGTGCTCCTTCTCGGTGGCGCCACGATCAGCTTTTACGTCGAGGTCGTCCCGTTGATGGATCCCCTCAAGAGCATCTGGCTCGTCATCCACGTCTTCGTCGCATCCCTCGCCACCGCGTTGTTCGCCATCGCATGCGGCATATCCATCACACAACTACTGCAGAACCGGAAGGCACGCCGACTCGCACGAGCGTCGACCGACGCTCACCGAACTCCCCGGTCGAGCTTCCTGAACACGCTGCCCGCGGCGGATGCGCTGGAAACTCTCGCGTACCGGTTCGCGATCGTCGGATTCATGTTCTGGACCTTTACCCTGATCGCCGGCGCGATCTGGGCGAACGACTCGTGGGGCCGCTACTGGGGCTTCGACGTCAAGGAGGTCTGGACGTTCGTGATCTGGGTGCTCTACGCCGGCTACATCCACGCCAGAGCTACCCGCGGTTGGCGCGGATCCCCCTCGGCGTGGTTGTCCATCGTCGGCTTCGTCGCTGTGCTGTTCAACTTCACGATCGTCAACATGTACTTTCAGGGCCTGCACTCTTACTCCGGTCTCTCGTGACCTTGAGGTTCCGACGAGACGATGGCCATTAGGCGCTGAAAGGGCGTGCACTCGAGCTCGGTCCCACAGGAGTGCAAGACCTCCGATGAGCAGGCAGTCGGGCGGCGTTATCAGACGTAAACGCCGCGCTCCTCCATGAACCTCACGGGGTTGGTGTATCCGCCGTTGATGTAGACCTCGAAGTGCAGGTGGCATCCGAAGGAACGTCCCGTATCACCTGCATATGCGATCACTTGCCCCGAGTTCACCCACTGCCCTTGTCGCACAATGATCCCCCCGGGTCTGATGTGCGCGTAGCCGGTGCCGACTCCCCCGCCATGCTGGATGCGAACGTAGTTTCCGTAGCCACCGTTGGCGCCGGCATAGTCCACGGTCCCCGAATTGGCAGCGTAGATCGCCGCGCCGCATCCGTTGGCAAGGTCGGCGCCGTAGTGGTAGCTCGACGAACAGCCCTGCGGCCCGCACATCGGCGTTCGAGGACCGTAGCTCGAGCTGCGAGCTCCTCCGTGGGGACGGACCCATCCGCCGCTGCCTGCGGTTCCACCGCCTCCCCCGTTGCCTCCTCCGTTGGCGGCGGCTTCCGCAGCTTCCCGCTCGCGGCGCGCCCTCTCCTCAGCCTCTCGTGCCGCGACACCAGCCTGGTACCCGGCAACGGTTTGCGTGGTGGTGTCTGTGAGAGCGGCCAGCTGGGCCTTCATCGTGTCGAGATTCGCAGTCTGTTCGTCGAGCGCAATCCGCGCTGCCTCTGCCGCCTGCTGAGCAGCTTCCATTTTCTGTTCAGCGATCCGCTGAAGACGGTCACGCTCGTCACGTGCTACCTGTGCCTGATCGGAGAGGGACTGCGCAGCATTGCGTGACGAGGCGGCCTTGTCGAAGATCGACTGGTTGTACTCGAGGAATTTCTCCATCGTGCCGAGCCGAGACAGGAGTTCGTCGGCGTTCGCGCCGGAGCCGGAGAAGAACAGCTCGAGGGCGGTGTCGTCGCCCCCGCTCCGGTATAGCTGGGCGGCGACCTGGCCGGCTCGGCGAGCGGATTCATCGGCGATCTTGGCTTGTTCGTCCGCCTGAGCTTGCAGGGATTCGGCTTCGGTGATCGCAGCGAAGTACTCCTGTTGTGCTGCAAAGAACTCGTCGGACGCCGTCTTCGCGGCCGCTTCCGTCTCGGCGACGTTCTGGGTCAGGGACTGGATCAGGCTTTCGATGCGCGTCACCTCAGCCGCTTTGGCGGCCTCGTTGTTCTTGGCGCGTTGCACATCGTCCCAGCTCGGATAGGAGTCCGCATACGCAGCGGACACTCCAGAGGAGACACCGAATGCGGCGAGGGCGACGACTCCGAGCGCGCCGAGCGCGAAGGCACTGCGCCGCGTGATTGTCCTCCCCCAGAGGGAGTCACGCTCCGCGGCGGTGGGGGCGCAACTGCAGTCCTGAGCGGCCGCGGCTGCCGCGTCCGTTGCGAGCCGTTCGTTCACGGTGATCCTTCAGGGTCGTCGTGTTCCACCGGGCAGGATCGTGCGGGACTGCGGAGATCTCGCATCCGGAGAATTCTGTCTCTCCCATGCTCGCGCGGTATCCATCTGGTCACGCCATCGGCGCACCGAGGTGCTCCGTGAAGCGGTGGTGCGACGCGAAGCTCGAATCGCCAAATGGTCCCGCGAGTCCCTGCACGTGCTCGGGTGGGTCATCGAGATCATGCTCGGCTCCGGACTGCGGATCAACGAGGTCCACCTGTGCGACCGTGAGGCTCTTCGGCACCTTCCGCTTCTTCTGCTGACGGCGAAGGGACCTCATGGGGTTGTGCTCGATGACTCCGTTCTCGATCGCCATGGCGAAGGCTCCGTTGAGCGCCACTCGGGCCTGCTGCAGCGCGGCTTCTCCTCGCGCCTCCTCGACGGCTTTCAGCATGCGTTTCACTCGCAGAGGCTGCCGAGCTTCGCCGATCGGGATGGCGCCGATGAGGGGGTCGAGCCATGAGATCGTGCTCTTATAGATCCGGACGGACTGCTTGCGGATCGCGCCGTCGCGGTCTTCAATCCAGAGCCCGAAGAGGACGGAGAGGGGCGTGTCCTCGCTCAGGGACTCCGCTCCGAACACCATGCGGAGGACCTCGGCCTTGAGTGCCATCAAGGCGAGGGCCTCAGTCTCACCGATCGCAGACGGGCGTCGATCGTTTCCGCCGGCGTCTCGAGTTCGGCAGCGCGCCCGGAACCCGCCGCGGACGGGGGTGAAGGTCACGCTGCCGAGCTCGCCGACCTTCAGTGGCCGGCGACCCATCAGGCTGCGCCCTTGCTCGCCGTCGGAGCGATCGGTGTCTGCGCGTTGATCCAGTCGGCAACGTCAGCCTCGCGGTACCGCGCGTGCTTGCCGACCTTGATGCAAGCAGGCCCGTCTCCGGTGATCCGCCAGGATTCGAGGGTCCGTTTGGAGACCTGGAGGATCTCCGCGACCTCGTCGGTGGTGAGCAGTCGAGCGATCGTGATGTCCGTCATGCCGAGCACATACCCGGTGTTAACCGGATCGTGTTCGGGGGTGCTCGTACGAACCGGTAGCACCTGCGCAGGAGGTTCGCGATCGGCCTCGTTCTCGGCGATAAACGGACCAAAAACGGATCGGGCCCCTTGTCGGGGCCCATCTGTGTTCCACATACACGTCCTCGATTTCCGCGGATTTCCGCGTGTATCAAGGTGGAACGAAGTAGCAGGAGCGGGGCTTGAACCCGCGACCTCACGATTATGAGTCGTGCGCTCTCACCAACTGAGCTACCCTGCCGCACGGCTTTCCGCCGATGAGGCGGAGGCTGCGAGCCCCGAGTCAGGATTGAACTGACGACCCCTTCCTTACCATGGAAGTGCTCTGCCACTGAGCTATCGGGGCGTTGTCACCCGTGAAGGCAACCACACGAGAATACCATCACTTCGGCATTCTCACGAAACCGGGGAGACCCCGTCGTCCCTCCCGGCGTTCTCGGTGAACCAGGGAAGCGGATCGATCGTCGAGCCGTCGACGATGAGCTCGAAATGCATGTGCGCACCGTACGAGCGGCCGGTGTTGCCGACCTTGCCGATGATGTCGCCGACCTCGACCGTCTGACCCGCCACGACCTGCAGCGAGCCGTACTGCATGTGCGCGTAGTGGCTCGTGATGAGCTTCCCGTCGATCATGTGATCGATGTAGACCGTGACGCCGTAGTTGCCGCCGGATTCGGTCGCGATGCGGACCTTGCCGTCGGCGATCGACTGCACAGGGGCGCCATCGCCGGGGAGCAGATCGAGCCCCTCGTGCAGCGTGCCGTTGCGCATGCCGTACCCGTAGCTCATGCCGACACCGACGATGAACGGCCACTGGATCGCCGCCGTCGGGTCGTTGGTGTAGATCCGGTTGGAGTACGAGATGCCCTGCTCGGCGGCAAGGTCGATCAGCGATGCCGCCGAGAAGCCCTCCGAACGCTGCATGGCCTCGTTCTGGACGTCGGACGATGCGACGTACGCCTGGATCTCGTCGGTCTCGGAGGAGGAAACGCTCTGGGATGCCGCGACCAACGACATCGCGGCGGAGGTCTGGCCGCCCTGAGCCGCGGCGAGCGCCTCGGCAGGAAGGGTCATCGAGACGGCGAGCATCCCCGCGATCCCCATGATGCCGACGGTGGCTCCGGCGGCGAAGACCTTGCGGCGGCGTCCGGCGCGACGCGAGGCCGTATGGATCTCGGTGGCCGCGTTGGGCAGTCGCTGCACCGACGGGGCCTGAGCGACCGGGAGGCTGCTGGTGACGGCCGCGAAAGCCCTGGATGCCGCGACGAAGGCGTCCTCCGCGAGCGCTGGGTCGTCGACGACGGAGTCGGACGCGATCGCGGTCTGGGCCGGCTCCTCGATGAGCGTTTCGACGACGATCTCGGTCGCGGCGGCGCGCATGCGCTCGCGCAGCGCGCGGCGGGACAGCGGCGAAACCGGAACATCGGAGGGAGCTGCCGGCGACGCCTCTTCGATGGTCACCGAGGTCGCGGAATCCGCGTCCCGGTGACGGCTGGAGCGGCGCGTGGGCACAGACTCAGCCGGGGAGGTGTCGAAGGGCAATGCAGTCTCTCGGGTGACTCGTCGAACTCGGGGGACCTGCGCATTCGGGTTGCGCCGGTAACGAACAGAAAAACCCTACCGTGGCACCACTGGGAAAGTCATGCGCGCCGCGGTTGAATTCATGTTTCGAGCACAGCCGACAGACGGGCGTGCAACTCGGGCCCCGCAGCGATGATCATGGGACGGGCGGATGCCGTGTCGATGCGCGTGACCAGCCCACCCGCCTCTTCGACGAGGAGCGCTCCCGCGGCGAAATCCCACGGCTTCAGTCCGCGCTCGAAGTAGCCGTCGAGCCGCCCCGCCGCGACGTACGCGAGGTCGAGGGCCGCTGAGCCGATGCGCCGGAGATCGCGGGCGAGCGGCATCACCCGTCGGACGGTCGCCAGGTCACCGTCATGCGTCGCCGGATCGTATCCGAACCCGGTCGCCAGAAGCGCACCGGCGGGGTTGGGCCTCGTCACACCGAGCCGAAGCCCGCCGAGCCACGCTCCCCCGCCCCTGGCCGCCGTGAACAGCTCATCCACGGCGGGCGCGTAGACCGCAGCGGCGAGCGCCTCCCACGCGTCAGGATCGTCACCGCCCCGCACGGCGGCGATGCTGACGTTGTAGGAGGGGATGCCGTACGCGTAGTTCACAGTGCCGTCGATCGGGTCGACGACCCATGTGATGCCCGTCTCGCTGTCCGCCGCGCCCGACTCCTCGCCGAGGAACCCGTCGCCGGGCCGATCGGCGCTGAGCCGGTCGCGGATGAGCTGCTCGACCTCACGGTCCGCTTCGGTGACGATGTCGGCGAGGGTCGACTTCGTCGCCGCGAGTGCGACGCCGGCGGCCCGGCGCTCGCGAGCCAGCTCGCCGGCCTCGCGAGCGATGCCGGCTGCGAGTTCCTGCAGCTCGACCTCGATGGGCAGGTCCACGGTCACCGGAGGGGCGCCGGAGGCGGAGGCGGGAATGCGCCGGGCGCGGCCGGAGGCGGGAATGCGCCGGGCGCGGCCGGAGGCGTCGGCGGCTCCTCCGAGTGCGGCGGAACCTGCGGCTGCTCCGGCACCGGCGGCTCCACAGGCTCATGCACCTGCTCGGGCGCTGGTGCGTGCTCGGGCGCTGGTGCGTGCTCGGGAGCAGGTGACTTCTCAGGAACAGGTGTGGCAGCCGTGTCGCCTGCGATGCCGTCGGGCGCGGCCGGTGCCCCGGCCGGCGGCACCGGGAATCCGTCCGCTCCGATCGGCGCGTCCGGTGAGGACACCAGCGGCGGCGCATGTCCGTCCGACGGCACGGTTGGGAACGACGGCGTCGTCTCATGGGCCGGGTAATAGCTCTGCACCGGCGTCTGCTGTGTCGGATAGCCGGTGTAATACGCGTTCCAGTCCGGCGAGCCGTCGGGCAGCACCGGGAGCGGGGTCCTGCCGTCCGCGTACGTCGGCCACGGCTGGGCGCCCTGGTCGTTCGGTGTTGCGGGCAGGGCTGCGACGCCCGATCCGGTGAACGCTCCGTGGGCCTGTGCCGCCAGCGGGCCCACCTGCTTCTTCGGCGCGAACAGGGCGTTCAGCAGCGGGATGAGCGTCGTGCCCACGGCGGTGAGGATGGCGAGAGCGACGACGATTCGCCAGTACAGGTCGGAATACTCGAACGTGTCGGGCAACGTCAGGAAGATTACGAGCATCGCGACGAGCAGCACGAGCAACGCGACCGTGACGTAGTAGATCACGCGGGTGAACGTGGTCACGTACCGCTGAGCGGCCGCCGTGAACAGACGCACGTGCAGGAGCCCCAGCTGCAGGACGCCGACGATGACGAGCAGCAGGAAGAACCTTCCGACACCGCCGGTGTACTCACCCGGCTCATCGGGCAGCCAGATCTTGATGGCGCCGGCGATGAGCGCGACGATCCAGGTGATCATGCTCGCCAGCGCCAGCCAGTCGGGGCGCCGGGGCGCGAGCCCCGCCTCGAGGATGGCGATGCCGGCGAACGCCGCGAGCAGCAGGATCGTCAGGAACGCGCGGCCGATGATGCCGTCCTGATCACCGATCAGAACCCACACGACGCACACCAGTGCCGCCGCGATCAGTGCTCCGATGGCGATCCAGATCGCCCCGCGGATCAGCAGCGAAGCGTTCGGCTTCACCCCGGACTCCTTGACCTCTGACATGGTGGTCCCCCCTCTTCGGCCGACGTTGGAATCATCCTCGCATGTGAGGACCGTCCCGCGCGGGGGCGCCGCCGGTCCTGTGGGTAAGTCCGCGCGGACTCAGCGTGCGCGCTTCGCGGATGCCGCGGCGAACGCGGCGACCCGCGCCCTGGCATCCGGGGTGCCGAATGCGGCACCGATCGAGCGCGCCTCCTCCGCGAGCTGCTCGGGGAACGAACGCGAGGGCTGCGAGCGCACCAGGCGCTTGGCCTGGCCGTACGCGGCTGCGGCCCCGGCGAGCCAGAACCGCGCGACCTCTTCGGCACGGGCGCGGACGCGGCTCGCCTCGTCCTCGGCATCCGCACCCATCACGATCTCGGCGACCAGGCCCCACTCGAGGGCTTCTTCGGCGCTGAGCAGGCGATCCTGCAGAACGAGCTGCAGGGCGCGACGGGAGCCGACGGCATCCGCGAGCTGGGCCGACACCGACAGGTCGGGAGTGAGGCCGATGTTCGCGTACAGGCTGCCGATCTTCGATCGACTGCCGACGACCGCGTAGTCGGTGCTCAGCAGGATGCCGAGCCCGCCGCCGGCGGTCGTGCCGTGGGCTGCGGCGACCACCGGGATCGCCGACTCGGTGAGCGATCGGATCCCCTCGTTGATGACACCCGCCAGCTCGGTCAGGGGCGAGCCGTCTCCCATGGTGGAGGCCATCTCGATCACGTCGCCGCCGGCGCAGAAGGCGGGGCCTGTGGCATCCAGGATGATCGCCCGCACGTCGTCACGGGACGTCGCCTCGGCGGTAGCATCCCGCCACGCGTGGGCGAGGTCCGACCCGAAGGCGTTGAGGCGGGTGGGACGGTTGAGCGTGAGGCGGGCAAGCCCCTCATCGACCGAGAACTGGACGGTATCGCTCATGGGCATCTCCTTCGAAGCGCGGACTTCGCCAGCCTAGCCAGAACGTGCACTCAGTCGGTGTCCTGTTGTACCCGAGCGACAAAGCCCTCCATACGGCGGCGCGTTCCGTCCAGTCGCATGTCCACCTGACCGGCGGCGCGGATCTCATTCGGGGCGAGTGGATGCGCGAGCCGCACGTTGTCGTGGCAGGACAGGTCGGCGCAGATGTAGGTGCCGACGCCGTCGCCGCGGCGGCCTGCCTCACCGGTCTTGCGCGCGGTGAACAGGGCGACCTGGCTGCCCGGCTGCATCGTGTGGCAGATGTTGCACATGCCGTTACGGCTGCGACCGGGGTCGCTCGCGCGAACGACGACGCCGATCACCTCGTCACCGGACTGCACGAGGATGCACCCGCGCTTGCTGGATGCCGGATCCCGCCAGGCGAGGAAATCGTGGAAGTCCCAGTCGACGAGCAGGAAGTCGTGCGGCATCTCGATCATCCGCAGCTCGTCGTCGGTCGCGTTGATGAAGGCCGCACGGACGTCGGACTCGGTGAGCGCTCGCATCGTCCCAGTCTATGAACTCCCGCATGGCTCGATAAACGAACTGAGCGCCACCCCGTACGGGGCGACGCTCGATTCGTTCGGTGGCAAGTGAGGGATTCGAACCCCCGAAGTCTAAGACGGCTGATTTACAGTCAGCTCCCTTTGGCCGCTTGGGTAACTTGCCGAGTGCACACCCGTCCAGCTTGTACAGCCAACCGGGGGCGCGAGTATCCATCATACCTGCGCGACGCAGGTCGAAGAAATCGAACGATCAGCTGCCGCCGATGCCGCGTTCCCCGCCGTCGAGCGACTCGGGAGTCCGCAGCAGGCCGCCCTCGGCGCGGCACGTCGCGGCCGCCACATCCATCGCCCTCTGGAGCAGCCGCTGCCACTCGACGGCATGCTCCGGGCGGGCGGCGACCATGCCTGCGGCGACGGCTGCGAGCGTTGCATCTCCCGCACCGACCGTGTCCACGACGGGTCCGGGCAGCGCTGAGATCGGCGCCGTGAAGATCCCGGCATCCGCCTCGAGCACCGCACCCTCGCGGCCTGCCGTCGCGAGAACAGCGCCTGCGCCGAGCCCGCGCAGTCGCGCCCGCAGCGCGTCGAGATCGCCGTCGTACAGAAGGGCGGCGTCATCCGCACCGACCTTGACGACCGCGGCACCGGCGACGATCCTCTCGAACCCGCGCACGAACTCCGCCCGGTCGGCGAGCATGCCGGCCCGCGGGTTCGGATCGATGGCGACCTGCGCCCCTGCGAGGGCATCGACGAGAGCATCCACCTCGGCGACGCGGTCGAACGGGAAGCAGCTGATCACGGCGAGATCAGCGGTCCCGATCGCCTGCAGCGCCTCTTCGCCGTATCGGATGCTGCGCTGCTGCGCCGCATCGTTGAACACGTAGGTCGGCTCGCCGTCGCGGTTGCGGCGCACGATCGCGCGCGACGATCCGAGCGGAGACGGGCTGCTCACCAGAATCACACCGTGGTCGGCGAGGTACTCGCGGATGTGCGCGCCGGGCTCGTCGTCGCCGACCATCGCGATGAGCGTCGTAGGAATGCCGAGACGCCGGAGTCCGACCGCGACGTTGAGCGCGGCCCCGCCGACGAGCTCGCGCACTCCCCCGGCGTCGTGGATCTCGTCGATGAGCGCGTCGCCGATGACGACGACGGAGGATGCGTGGGGCATCCCATCATTGTCTCGTACCCGCGCTACCTTGTGACCCATGGACGCCACACGCATCGTCACCGCAGCCGCCGCGCTCCTGCTCGCCGCCGGCCTCGCCGGGTGCGGCGGTCCACCCTCCGGCGAGTCCGCGTCGCCATCGGAGTCTCCTGCGACCGAGACTCCTGAGCCTGCGGCATCCGCAACCCCGGATCCGACCGCGACCCCGACGGCCGAAGCGATCCCGATTCCCGATGACTGCCGTGCGATCCTCTCCGACGACGTGCTCGCCCAGCTCGACGGCATCCCGTTGAATGACCCGGCGTTCGGCGCCACGGGCATCCAGCCTGACGGCTCGCTGATCTGCGCGTGGGGCGACCCGGCCGCCGACACGACGGGCCTCACGACGACCATCTCGCACCTGAACCGGGGCCCGGCGCTCGATCTGCTCAACGAGCTCGCCGATGACGAGGACCTCGTCTGCTTCACGCCCGACAAGGGCATCCGCTGCGAGAAGACCTGGCCCAATGAGAACTATCCGGTCACCGATGGCCGCACGCTCTTCTGGCGCGAGGACGTGCTGATCGACACCCGGTACTCGAACCTCGCCCCGAGCGGGTACACCGCGAGCATCGTCGCGCACCTGTTCGACTAGCTGACGTGCCGACGTACGGCGAAGGCCCCGCCCCTCCGAAGAGGTGCGGGGCCTTCGCGGCGTGCGGGATCAGTTATAGGTTCCCGGGGTCACGTCATCCGTCGAGAACGCGTCGAAGTCGACGTAGCCGAACTCGCCCTCGGCGTACGCGCCGTCGGATGCGAAGATCCGGTTCGGGTAGCGCTCGCTCTTGGCCTCTTCCGTGGCCTCGACCGTGACGTTGCGGTACTTCGACAGACCGGTTCCGGCGGGGATGAGCTTACCGATGATGACGTTCTCCTTGAGACCGACCAGCGGGTCGCGCTTGCCCTGCATCGCAGCCTCGGTGAGCACGCGGGTCGTCTCCTGGAACGAGGCGGCCGACAGCCACGACTCGGTCGCCAGAGACGCCTTGGTGATACCCATCAGCTCCGAGCGGCCGGACGCCGGGCGCTTGCCCTCGGCCACAGCCTCGCGGTTGATCTGCTGGTAGCGCTTGAGGTCGACCATCTCACCCGGCAGCAGGGTCGTGTCGGCGTGGTCGACGACGGTGACCTTGCGGAGCATCTGACGGACGATGACCTCGATGTGCTTGTCGTGGATCGGCACACCCTGCGAGCGGTACACGCCCTGGACGCCGCCGACGAGGTACTTCTGCACCTCGCGGGCACCCATGACGCGCATGACCTCCTTGGGGTCGAGCGTGCCGACCTGCAGGGGCTGACCGACCGTGACGTGCTGGCCGTCCTCAACGAGGAGCGTCGCACGCTTCAGCACCGGGTAGACGACCTCTTCATCACCGTTGTCGGGCGTGAGAATGACCTTCTTGGCCTTCTCGGTCTCGTCGATCGTGATGCGGCCATCGGCCTCGGCGATCGGCGACGCGCCCTTGGGGGTACGCGCCTCGAAGAGCTCCTGCACACGGGGCAGACCCTGGGTGATGTCATCAGCCGAGGCCGAACCACCGGTGTGGAAGGTACGCATCGTCAGCTGGGTACCGGGCTCACCGATCGACTGTGCGGCGATGATGCCGACGGCCTCGCCGATGTCCACGGTCTTGCCGGTCGCAAGAGAGCGGCCGTAGCACTGCGCGCAGACCCCGACAGCGGAGTCGCAGGTCAGCACGGAGCGGACCTTGATCTCCTCGACACCGAGCTCGACGAGCTTGTCGATGAGCACGTCGCCCACGTCGTCGCCGGCCGAGGCGAGGACCTCGCCCGACTCGCTGACGACGTCAGCGGCCAGGGTACGGGCGAACACCGAGTTCTCGACGTTCGCGTCGCGCACCAGCTCGCCCTGCGAGTTCGGAGCGGCGATCGGGAGCGCGAGGCCCTTCGACGTGCCGCAGTCCTCTTCGCGGATGATGACGTCCTGCGAGACATCCACGAGGCGACGGGTCAGGTAACCCGAGTCGGCGGTGCGCAGAGCGGTGTCGGCCAGACCCTTACGGGTACCGTGCGTCGCGATGAAGTACTCCGCCACCGACAGACCCTCGCGGTACGAGGAGATGATCGGACGCGGGATGATCTCACCCTTGGGGTTGTTCACCAGGCCGCGCATACCCGCGATGTTGCGGATCTGCAGCCAGTTACCGCGAGCACCCGAGGACACCATGCGGTTGATGGTGTTGTCGGCCGGGAAGTTCTCGCGCATCGCGGCCTGGACCTCGTCGGTCGCCTCGGTCCAGATCTTGATGAGCTCCTGACGACGCTCGGCGTCGGTGGTGAGACCCTTCTCGTACTGCGACTGGACCTTCGCGGCCTGCTTCTCGTAGCCGGCGACGATCTCCTTCTTGTTCGGAGGAGTGAGGATGTCGCTCAGGGCGACGGTCACACCCGAGCGCGTGGCCCAGTAGAAACCGGCGTCCTTGATGCGGTCCAGCGTCGCAGCCGTCTCGACCTTCGGGTACTCCTCGGCCAGCTTGTTGACGATCTGCGAGAGCTTGCCCTTGTCGGCGGGCTCGCGCACGAACGGGTAGCCCTTCGGCAGCGTGGCGTTGAAGATCGCCTGACCCAGCGACGCGTCGACGAGACCGTGCTTCTCGTAGCCCTCAGGAGCCTGGCCCTCGAGGAAGGTCAGACCCGGGATGCGGATGCGGATCTTCGCCTGCAGGTCGAGGGTTCCCTCGTCCTTGGCCAGGATCGCCTCGGAGACCGAGCCGAACGCGCGACCCTCACCGGCAGCGCCCTCCTTGACCGTGGTCAGGTGGTGGAGGCCAATGATCATGTCCTGCGAGGGCAGGGTGACCGGGCGTCCGTCCGACGGCTTGAGGATGTTGTTCGACGCGAGCATCAGCACGCGGGCCTCGGCCTGAGCCTCGACCGACAGCGGCAGGTGCACGGCCATCTGGTCGCCGTCGAAGTCGGCGTTGAACGCCGCGCAGACGAGCGGGTGCAGCTGGATGGCCTTGCCCTCGACGAGCTGCGGCTCGAACGCCTGGATGCCGAGACGGTGCAGGGTGGGTGCACGGTTGAGCAGCACGGGGCGCTCGCGGATGATCTCCTCGAGCACGTCCCAGACCTCGGGACGCATGCGCTCGACCGAGCGCTTCGCGGCCTTGATGTTCTGCGAGTGACCCAGGTCGATCAGGCGCTTGATCACGAACGGCTTGAACAGCTCGATCGCCATGGTCTTGGGAAGACCGCACTGGTGCAGCTGCAGCTGCGGGCCGACGACGATGACCGAACGGCCCGAGTAGTCGACGCGCTTTCCGAGCAGGTTCTGACGGAAACGGCCCTGCTTGCCCTTGAGCATGTCGCTGAGCGACTTCAGAGCACGGTTTCCGGTGCCCGTGACGGGACGACCGCGGCGGCCGTTGTCGAACAGTGCGTCGACGGCCTCCTGCAGCATCCGCTTCTCGTTGTTCACGATGATCTCGGGGGCACCGAGGTCGATCAGGCGACGAAGACGGTTGTTGCGGTTGATGACGCGGCGATACAGGTCGTTCAGGTCGCTGGTCGCGAAGCGTCCACCGTCGAGCTGGACCATCGGGCGCAGCTCCGGCGGGATCACCGGGACGACGTCGAGGACCATGGATGCCGGCGACATGCCGGTCTCGAGGAACGAGTTGACGACCTTGAGGCGCTTGATCGCACGGATCTTGCGCTGGCCCTTGCCCTCGGAGATCTGCAGGTGCAGGCTCTCGGCCTCAGCCTGCAGGTCGAACGCGGCCAGGCGCCGCTGGATCGACTCCGCACCCATGTAGGCCTCGAAGTACTGACCGAAGCGGTCCTGCAGCTCGTGGAAGACGTCGTCCTCCGGACGCAGGGCGCCGACCTCGAGCGTGCGGAAGTCCTCCCACACGCGCTCGAGCTTGGCGATGGCGTCGTCTGCGCCCTTGCGCAGCTGCGACATCTCCTTCTCGGCGGCGTCCTTGACCTTCTTCTTGGCGTCGGCCTTGGCACCCTCGGCCTCCAGGGCCGCGAGCTCCTCCTCCAGCTTGGACATGCGCTCGGCGATCTTCGCGTCGCGACGGTCCGCGAGCGTCTTCAGCTCGAGGCGGATGTTGTTCTCCTGCGTGGCCAGGTCTCGGTGACGAGCATCCTCGTCGACCGAGATGACCATGTACGCGGCGAAGTAGATGACCTTCTCGAGGTCCTTCGGCGCCATGTCGAGCAGGTACCCGAGGCGCGACGGGACGCCCTTGAAGTACCAGATGTGGGTGACGGGTGCGGCGAGCTCGATGTGGCCCATGCGCTCACGACGGACGGAGCTCTTGGTGACCTCCACGCCGCAGCGCTCGCAGACGATGCCCTTGAATCGGACGCGCTTGTACTTGCCGCACGCGCACTCCCAGTCGCGGGAAGGTCCGAAGATCTGCTCACCGAACAGACCGTCCTTCTCGGGCTTGAGGGTGCGGTAGTTGATGGTTTCGGGCTTCTTCACCTCACCGTAGGACCATCCGCGGATGTCCTCTGCGGTGGCCAGGCCGATGCGAAGCTCGTCGAAGGTGTTTGACTCGAGCACTAGTTCTCCTGTGTCTCAATAAGAATTCGTTATCGGCCGGATCAGATCTCGTCGATCGAGGCGGACTCGAATCGGCTGGAGATGTTGATACCGAGCTCCTCGGCGGCGCGGAACGCCTCATCGTCGGTGTCGCGGAGGTTGACCGCCGTGCCATCGGCCGAGAGGACCTCGACGTTCAGGCAGAGCGACTGCATCTCCTTCATGAGCACCTTGAACGACTCGGGGATGCCGGGCTCCTGGATGTTCTCGCCCTTGACGATTGCCTCGTACACCTTGACGCGGCCGAGGATGTCGTCGGACTTGATCGTGAGGAGCTCCTGGAGCGCGTATGCCGCACCGTAGGCCTCGAGGGCCCACACCTCCATCTCACCGAAGCGCTGTCCACCGAACTGCGCCTTACCACCGAGCGGCTGCTGGGTGATCATGGAGTACGGACCGGTCGAACGGGCGTGGATCTTGTCGTCGACCAGGTGGTGCAGCTTCAGAATGTACATGTAGCCGACCGAGATCGGTGCCGGGAACGGCTCACCCGAGCGGCCGTCGAACAGCTGGGTCTTGCCCGAGCGGTCGATGAGGCGGTCGCCGTCGCGGGTCGGCAGCGTCGAGTCGAGGAGACCGGCGATCTCCTGCTCCTCTGCGCCGTCGAACACGGGGGTGGCGACCTTCGTGCCGGGTGCTGCCTCGCGAGCGGCGTCGGGCAGGTGCACGGCCCACTCCGGGGTGCCCTCGACCTTCCATCCCTGCTTGGCGATCCACCCGAGGTGGGTCTCCAGCACCTGGCCGAAGTTCATTCGACCAGGGATGCCGAGCGGGTTCAGGACGATGTCGACCGGGGTTCCGTCGGCGAGGAACGGCATGTCCTCGACCGGAAGGATCTTGGCGATGACGCCCTTGTTGCCGTGACGGCCGGCGAGCTTGTCGCCCTCGGTGATCTTGCGCTTCTGGGCGATGTAGACCACGACGCGGCGGTTGACGCCCGAGCCGAGCTCGTCGTCGCCGTCTTCGGCGTTGAACTCCTTGACGGCGATGATCGTGCCCTGCTCGCCGTGCGGCACCTTCAGCGAGGTGTCGCGGACCTCGCGGCTCTTCTCGTTGAAGATCGCGCGGAGCAGGCGCTCCTCGGCCGACAGCTCGGTCTCGCCCTTCGGCGTGACCTTGCCGACGAGGATGTCGCCGGGGCGGACCTCGGCGCCGATGCGGATGATGCCGCGCTCGTCGAGGTCCTTCAGCAGCTCGGGGCTGACGTTGGGGAGGTCACGGGTGATCTCCTCCTTGCCGAGCTTGGTGTCGCGGGCGTCGACCTCGTACTCCTCGATGTGGATCGAGGAGAGGGTGTCGTCCTTCACCAGGTCCTGGCTGAGGATGATCGCGTCCTCGAAGTTGTAGCCCTCCCACGTCATGAACGCGACGAGCAGGTTCTTGCCGAGCGCGAGCTCGCCGTTCTCGGTGGCGGGGCCGTCGGCGATGACCTCGCCGGCCTCCACGCGCTCACCGGCCGAGACGACGACCTTCTGGTTGTAGGACGTGCCCTGGTTCGAGCGGTCGAACTTGCGCAGGTGGTACTCCTGCGTGCCGCCCTCGTCGAGCTGCACGACCACGCGGTCGGCCGAGACCTCGGTGACGACACCGGCCTTGTCGGCGGTGAGCACGTCACCGGCGTCGATGGCCGCGTAGCCCTCCATACCGGTTCCGACCAGCGGCGAGTCGCTGCGCAGCAGCGGCACGGCCTGACGCTGCATGTTGGCGCCCATGAGCGCGCGCTGCGCGTCGTCGTGCTCGAGGAACGGCACGAGCGAGGTCGCGACCGAGACCATCTGACGCGGCGACACGTCCATGTAGCCGATCTCGGCGGGCTCGAACATGTCGACCTCGCCGCTGCCGCCCTTCGGGCGCGCAAGCACGTGGCTGTCGACGAAGCGCTTCTTCGCGTCGAGCGGCGCGTTGGCCTGCGCGATGTTGAAGTCGTTCTCCTCGGCGGCGGTCAGGTAGTCGATGTCATCGGTGACGACGCCGTCGACGACGCGACGGTACGGGGTCTCGATGAAGCCGAACGAGTTGATGCGCGCGAACGTCGCGAGCGAGCCGATCAGACCGATGTTCGGGCCTTCAGGGGTCTCGATGGGGCACATGCGGCCGTAGTGCGACGGGTGGACGTCGCGCACCTCGACGCCGGCGCGGTCGCGGGAGAGACCACCGGGGCCGAGGGCCGAGAGGCGGCGCTTGTGGGTCAGGCCCGCGAGCGGGTTGTTCTGATCCATGAACTGCGACAGCTGCGAGGTTCCGAAGAACTCCTTGATCGCGGCGACGACGGGGCGCACGTTGATCAGGGTCTGCGGCGTGATGGCCTCGATGTCCTGCGTGGTCATGCGCTCGCGGACGACGCGCTCCATGCGGGACAGACCCGTGCGGACCTGGTTCTGGATGAGCTCGCCGACGGCGCGGATGCGACGGTTGCCGAAGTTGTCGATGTCGTCGGTCGCGATGCGGATCTCGGCCTTCTTGCCGCTGCGGAGACCCTCGAAGGTCTCGTCGCCGCGGTGCAGGCGCACCAGGTACTTGATGGTCGCCACGATGTCCTCGACGGTGAGCACCGAGGAGTCGAGCGGCTGGTTCAGGCCCAGCTTCTGGTTGATCTTGTAGCGGCCGACCTTGGCGAGGTCGTAGCGCTTGGCGTTGAAGTAGAAGTTGTCCAGCAGCGCGCGGGCGGCCTCGGCGGCGACTTGCTCGCCCGGACGGAGCTTGCGGTAGATGTCGCGAAGCGCGTCTTCCTTGGTGAGGATGGTGTCCTTGGCCAGGGTCTCCTCGATGGAGGGGAAGCCGGCGAACTCGGCGAGGATCTCCTCGCTGGTCATGCCGAGCGCCTTGAGGAACACGGTGACGGACTGCTTGCGCTTGCGGTCGATGCGCACACCGACCTGGTCGCGCTTGTCGATCTCGAACTCGAGCCATGCACCGCGGCTGGGGATGACGCGGGCCGAGACGATGTCCTTGTCGGACGTCTTGTCGGGGGTCTTGTCGAAGTAGACGCCGGGCGAGCGGACGAGCTGCGAGACGACGACGCGCTCGGTGCCGTTGATGATGAACGTGCCCTTGCTGGTCTGCAGCGGGAAGTCGCCCATGAAGACGGTCTGCGTCTTGATCTCACCGGTCTGGTGGTTCATGAACTCGGCCTCGACGTACAGCGGGGCGGCGTAGGTCTTGCCGCGCTCCTTGCACTCGTCGATCGAGTACTTCTCGGGCTCGAGGTACGGGTTCGTGAAGCTCAGCTGCATCGTCTCGCTGAGGTCTTCGATCGGAGAGATCTCCTCGAAGATCTCCTCCAGACCGCTGAACTCGTTGAGGTCCTTGCGACCGGCCTTCTTGCCCTCGGCGACACGCGCCTTCCACGTGTCGTTGCCGACGAGCCAATCGAAGGACTCGGTCTGCAGCGCGAGAAGGTCGGGGACCGTCAGCGTGTCGGAGATCTTGGCGAACGAGAGGCGGGATGCTCCGCGTCCGTTCTTGTTGGTGGTGGATGTGGATGCGTTGCGAGCAGCAGCCAAGGGAATAACCTCCGTGAGCCCCGCAGGGCTTCTCGATTCCTTTGTCGTCAGGTGGAGTGCGCGCTCACGGTCTCAACATCTGCCGACCACCATATGAGGGCAGGGAGAACGGAGGCGCAAAGAACAACTATACGTCGGATTTCACGACATGGCAAGCAGAATCCTTGACCAATTCGGGATGCTGCGGTAAAAGCCCCAACCCTCGTGTTAGCGTCGACCAACCGCGGAGGTGATCGCTATGAGAATTCTGCTCGCCGGAGCATCCGGACTCATCGGGACCGAGGTCACCCGCCGGGCGGACGGAGCCCACGACGTGCGTCGCCTGGTGCGTCGCGTACCGCGTTCAGACAGCGAGTATCGCTGGGATCCGGCCTCCGGAGTGCTCCCGCCGGAGGCGCTCGAATGGGCGGATGCCGTGATCAGCCTGTCCGGCGCAAGCCTGTCTCGCCTGCCCTGGACGAGCAGATACCGCGCCGAGATCAGACGCAGCCGCGTGCAGACCACGGAGGCGATCGCGCGGGGCATCGCCGCCGCCGCGTCCCCGCCCGCAGCCTGGGTGTCGGCCTCCGCTGTGGGTTTCTACGGCGACCGGCCCGGGGAGATCCTCACGGAGGAGTCCGCCGGCGGCACGGGCTTCCTCGCCGATGTCGTCGCCGAGTGGGAAGCGGCCACGGATGCTGCGCGTCCGCACACCCGCGTCGTGAACGCGCGCACCGGGCTCGTGCTCGCTGGAGCGCTGAGCCCCTTGATCATCACGACGCGGCTCGGTCTGGGCGCTCAGGTCGGCGATGGCCGTCAGCACTGGCCGTGGATCGGGCTGGACGACGAGGCCCGCGCTCTCCTGCACCTGGCGACCGACTCCGCGACGAGCGGACCTGTGAACCTCGTGGCTCCGACCCGGTCCACCGCCCGTGATGTCAGCCGTGCCCTCGCCCGGGGGATGCACCGGCCCCATCTGTTCGCCTTGCCGCGCTTCGCTCTGCGGGCAGCGCTGGGCCGGGCAGCGGACGAGCTCCTCCTCGCCGACCAGGCGGTGGAACCGCGGGTCCTGCTGACGGACGGCTTCACCTTCGAGCAGCCGACCATCGACGAAGGCGTCCGAGCCCTGTTGAGCGCCCGTCGCGCCGAAGCCTGAGGCCGCCCGCGGCTCTCAGCGCACCAGGAGCAGGGCGCGAGCTGCCTCAGCGCCGAGACGGCTGGCCGCGCCGACCTCGATCGTGGGGACGGGCAGCGGATGCTGCGCGGCCAGGCCCACGTTGACGACCACCGTGTGCGGGTCGCGGGCAGCGGCGGCATCGACGAGCTCGCGCTGCTCGGCATCCACGTCGGGTCGGTCGATGAGCAGCACCAGGCGTCCCTCGGCAGCCGTCGCGGCATCCAGAGCGGCGCTCCGCTCGTCGTCCGAGGCACGGGCGACGTCGAGCCGCACGCGGAATCCGTCGCCGGCAAGTGCCTCGGCGACGTAAGCGGCGGCGCTGTCGACCGCGAGCGTGGAGCGGCGGCGGGCGTCGACGACGGCGAGGGCGGATGCCACGGCATCCGCGCCGGCGACGGCCAGGTCGCCCGTGACGTGCAGGGCGGCCCGGACGATCGAGGCGCCGTCGAACGCCGGCGCCTCGGCAGGCGTCGCCTCCGCGAGGTGCGCGGCGAGCGCGCGAACGCGGTCACGGGCCTGCTCGACGCGTTCGCGGGCGAGCGTTCCGTCGCGCAGCGCCGCGACGACCGCGTCGCGGGCTGCGAGATAGTCCTGCTCGTCCTGATCGGATGCCGCGGCATCCCCGGGGTTGGTCGGATTGCCGATGCACAGCAGATCGGCGCCCGCGGCGAGCGCCTGCACCGCTCCCCCGCCGATGCCGACGGACTCGCGGATCGCTGCCATGTCGAGCGCATCGGTGATGATGACGCCGTCGAAGCCCATCTCGCGCAGCCGCCCCGGGACCGCAGGGTTCAGCGTCGCCGGCTGCCGGCCCCACGCGGGGACGACGATGTGCGCGGTCATGATCGTGCGGGCGCCGGCGGCGATCGCAGCCCGGAACGGCTCGATATGCACGTCCTCGACCTCGGACGGGTCGAGGGTGATCACGGGCAGAGCATGGTGCGAGTCGAGGTGGGTGTCGCCGTGGCCGGGGAAGTGCTTGACGCACGCGGCCGCGCCGCCGGCCTGCACACCGCGAACGGCGGCGGCGACATGACGCGAGACGAGCGCGGCGTCCGAGCCGAATGAGCGGACGCCGATGACAGGATTGCGCGGATCGGTGTTGACGTCGGCGACAGGGCCGAGCACGACGTCGACACCGGCGGCACGCGCACGCCGGGCCAGCTCGCGGCCCGTCGCCTCGGTGGCATCCGGATCGTCGAGGGCCCCGAGCTGCGCTGCCCCAGGCAGCGTCGAGCCGGTCGCGACCTCGAGGCGGGTGACGCTGCCGCCCTCTTCGTCGATGCCGATCAGCGCGTGCGGGTTCGCGTCGTGGATCGCGGAGCTCAGCGACGCGATGTCGCCGGCGACGTTCTGACCGAAGTACACGACGCCGGCGAGGTCGTCCTCGAGTGCCGCGTGCAGCCAGGCCGGAACGGTCGTGCCGAAGAATCCCGGCCACAGGACGCTGTTCGCGAGGCGGGTGAGGTCGTCCGTCATCCCTTCACGGCCCCCGAGGTCATGCCGCTGGCGAGACGCCCCTGCACGATCACGAAGAAGATCATGACCGGGATGGTGATGATCGTGGACGCGGCCATGATGCTGCCCCAGTCATTGGAGTGCAGGCCGAAGAACGACTTCAGGCCGATCGCGACGGTGTACTGGTCGGTCGCGCCGCCGAGCATCGTCATGGCGAAGATGAACTCGTTCCACGCGGTGATGAAGCTGAAGATGCTCGTGGCGACCAGGCCCGGCATGACCAGGGGAAGCAGTACCGAGCGGAACATCCGCCACCAGCTCGCGCCGTCGAGGTACGCGGCCTCCTCGAGCTCGACGGGGACGGCGGCGACGAAGCCGCGCAGCATCCAGATGCCGAACGCGAGCGAGAGCGCGATGTAGACGATCATCAGACCGATGATGCTGTTGAGCAGACCCAAGCTCTTCACCTGCAGGAACAGCGGGATCACGAGCGCCTCGAGCGGCACCATCTGCACCACGAGGATCATCATGAGGATCATGGTGCGGAACCGGAACTTGAACCGCGCGACGGCGACCGCGGCGAGCAGGCACACCAGGGCGCTGACGAGCACGGTGACCAGCGCCACGATGGCGGAGTTGCGCAGGTACGTCCCGAACCCGCCCTCGTTGAACACGAACGCGAAGTGATCGAGGGTGAACGCCTCGGGAATGAACGAGCGCCCGCCGCTGGACGCGTTCGCGTCGAAGGCGCTGGAGACCATCCAGTACGCGGGGAACAGCGTGAACGCGAGCACGACGACGACGCCGACGCCGACGCCGACGCGCGAGAGGACGGACTTCTTGGGGTTCACAGTTCGTCCTCCTTCATGAGCGAGCGGATGTACACGATCGTGATGCCGATCAGCACGAGGGTGAGCAGCACCGCGAGCGCGGCGCCGAAGCCGTAGCGGTTCTGACCGAACGATTCGACGTACGACCAGACGCCGAGATTGAGCACCGACCGGTTCGAGCCGGATCCGCCCGGCATCAGGTAGACCTGCGCGAAGACCTTGAAGTCCCAGATGGTCGAAAGGATGATCACGACCGAGAAGACGGGGCGCAGGGTCGGGAAGACGATCTGCCAGAAACGGCGCCAGGCGCCGGCGCCGTCCATCGCGGCGGCCTCGAGCATCTCCTTCGAGACGCCGAGAAGGCCCGCGAGCACGGTGATCGCGACGAACGGGAAGCCGTGGTGGACGACGTTGAGGAGCACGATCGCGTAGAACGACCACTGGTTCGTGAACCAGTTGACGGGCCCGTCGATGAGGCCGAGACCCAGGAGCATGTCGTTGAAGATGCCCCGGTCGGCGTCGAAGATGAAGGTCCACACGTACGTGCCGGTGACCGCGGGCATCGCCCAGGCGATCATGATGCAGCTGGCGACGATCAGCCGCCAGGTCTTGCCGAGGCGCTGCAGGAGCAGCGCCACGAGCGTGCCGACGGCGACCGTGGTGAATACGGCGACGGCTGCGAAGCCGACCGTGTTGGGAAGGACGACGGTCCAGAGGGTCTCGTCGGTCAGCGCCTCGATGTAGTTGCCGAAGCCGATCCAGTTGTTCTCGCCGGTGTTGATCTCGCGCAGACCGTAGTCCTGCAGCGAGTAGATGAACACCTGCACGAGCGGCCAGAGCATGAGCCCGGCCAGGATGATGAGTCCCGGCGCGAGGAGCAGCCACGGCCGGCTCTTCGCGAGCAGGGTGAACCGATTGGATCGGCGGCCACCGGGCACGGAGGCGGGGGTGTTGTTCCCCGCCTCCGTGGGTGTCGGCAGCGGTGCGTGCACCGTCGACATCAAGAGATACTGCCTAACTTGTCGAAGCTGGAGCTACCAGTCTCACTGATTGAGCAGCTCGGTCATCTCGGCCGCGGCATCCTTCGTCGCGGTGGCGACGTCCTTCTGCCCGCTGAGGATCGACTGCATCATGGCGTTGGTCGTCTTCTTCGCCTGGACGGCGCCGAAGTTCGGGGTGACGGGCACCGAAGCGCCGCCGTCGACCATCTGCTGAGCGAACGGCGCGACCAGCGGGTCGGTCGAGGCCAGCGCCTCTTCCATCGCCGAGGCGACACCCGGGAAGTAACCGGTCTGCGAAGCCCACTTCTCGGCGAACTCGCCCGTGGTCATCATCTTGGTGAACTCCCACGCGAGGTCGGCGTTCTTCGTCGTGTTGAAGATCGACAGGTGCGAGCCGCCGAGCACGGAAGGAGCGATGCCGCCGTCCTTGCCGGGGATGACGGCTGCGCCGATCTTGCCCTCGAGGTCGGGGTTCGCCTCGACGAGCGAGCCGGGGGTCCACGAGCCCGAGAGCATCATGGCGACGTTGCCCTGCGAGAACGCGTCACTGAGGTCGGTCTCCTTCCAGGTGGTCGCACCCGCGGAGGAGAAGCCGTGCTCGGTGGCGAGGTCGGTGTAGAACTGGATGCCCTCCTGCGACTCGGCGCTGTCGAGCTCGCTCGTCCAGGTGTCGCCGTCGAGCGTGGCGATCTCGCCACCGGCTCCCCAGACCCAGGGGTACACCTGGAACTCGGCATCGCCCGGCACCGGGAAGGCCATCATCTCGGGGTGGGCCTTCTTGATGGCCTCGCCGGCGGTGACGATGTCATCCCACGTCTTCGGAGCCTCGAGACCGAGCTCCTCGAAGATGTCGGTGCGGTAGACGAGCGCACGCACACCGGCGTACCACGGCATGCCGTAGAGCTCCTCGTCGTAGGTTCCAGCGACCTCGAGACCCTCGACGAGGTCGTCGCGCAGGCCGTCTTCACCGTCGACGTACTCGTCGATCGGCAGCAGCGCACCCGCGTCGGCGAACTCGGCGGTCCAGGTCGTCCCGGTCTCGGCGACATCGGGGGTCGTGCCACCGGCGATCGCGGTCACGAACCGGTCGTGCGCGTCGGCCCACTGGACCTCTTCGATCTCGACCTTGGCTCCGGTCTCCTCTTCGAAGGCCGCGGACACCTCGTCGTAGAACGCGGTCGCGTCGGGGTTGGTGCCCTTCATGATCCAGACGTTCAGGGTCTGCCCCTCGCCGTCCGTCCCACCGTCGCCCTCGCCGCCGCCTGCGGCGCAGCCGGCAAGGCCCAGCGAAGCCGTGACGCCCAGCGCCACGATCGAAAGAACCCGCTTCTTCATAAGCTGAATCTCCTCATTGAAAACTGCCCTCGGCCACGGCGGTCGCGGGCCGACTTGGAAAAAGTATTCACCACTAACAAACTCCCCGCAACCCGACTTCCCGATCGTCATCGACCTGTAACACGCCGGTCACGACGGCGCACCGAAGTAGGCTCGGCAGCGTGGGACGCACACGCGCTCGGGACGCCGAGCATCCGACGGCACGCCTCGATCACGGCGGGATCGCCACCGTCGTCCCCTCGGAGTTCACGTCGGGCTTCGAGCTCATCGTCGACGGGACCCCGCAGTCGCACGTCGACCTCGCCGACCCCACGCACCTGCACTTCGAGTACATCGTCCGGATGGGCGCCGTCATCGACCAGCTGCCGGGCGGCCCGCTGACGGCCGTGCACCTGGGCGCTGGTGCGATGACGATCCCGCGCTACGTCGAGGCCACCCGCCCTGGATCGCGGCAGCAGGTGATCGAGCTCGAGGCTCCGCTGGCGGCCCTCGTCCGCGAGCATCTGCCGCTGCCCAAGGGCGCATCCATCCGGATGCGGATCGGTGACGCCCGCGCGGGTGTGGGGAAGCTGCCCGGCGCTCTGACCGGCGCCTGCGATCTCGTCGTCTCCGACGTGTACTCGGGCGCGCAGACTCCGGCGCATCTGACGAGCGCGGAGTTCTACCGCGAGCTGTCGTCACTGCTCGGCCCGGCGGGCGTCCTGCTCGTGAACGTCGCGGACGGACCCGGTCTCGCATTCGCCAGACGCCAGGTCGCCACGATCGCGCACGTGCTGCCGGAGGTCGCCCTCCTCGCCGACACGCAGGTGCTCAAGGGCCGCCGGTTCGGCAACCTCGTGATCGCGGCATCCGCCGCTCCCCTGCCGACCGACTGGCTGCCGCGGATGCTGGCGGCCGGTCCCCATCCGGCGAAGATCGCGCAGGGCGCGGAGGTGCGGGCGTTCGCGCAGGATGCCCGGATCGTCACGGATGCGGATGCCGTGGCATCCCCGAAGCCCGACGCATCGATCTTCCTGCGCTGAAAACGGCATCCGGGGCGCGCCGACCCCGACTCCCGCGAACTCGGATGCAGACTGAGGATGCTGCGAGAGGAGAGCACGTTGGGTTACATCAAGGGTTACGACTCCGAGACTCTTCGCGAGCAGGTGGACCAGGCCGAGTGCGCCGCTCGGCTCGCCGAGATCGAGGAGCAGCGGAGCCTCCCGGCCATGCTCGAGCGGGTCTGGCTGCTGAAGGTGCTGGACCGGCTGGACGAGGCGCTGTCGCTGTCGGACGAATCGGTGCGCGTGGCGCGGATGGCAGGCACCCGCAAGGACGTGCTGCGCTCCCGCGTGCTGCACGCGACGATCCTGCAGTACCGCGGCGCGCACGCCGCCGCAGAGCAGGAGCTCACGACCTGCGCCGCCGAAGCCGAGGGCCAGCGCTGGGCGGGGATCGCCGCGTTCGCGCACCAGAACCACGGACGCAACGCCTACGAGGCCGGCGACTTCGAGCAGGCGCGCGAGAGCTTCAAGCAGGCGCTGTTCCTGCGACGCGAGGCCGGCGCGTCCGACGAGGAGCTGGGGAGCGTGCTGCTGTCGATCGAGGCCGCCGAGCGCCGCCGCAGCGGCGAGCTCATCGCCGGCTGAGCCGATGTCCGGGGCCTCATCTAGCCTGGATGCATGGCCGATCTGAACCGTGTGCGTGTCTGGGCCGACGCGCTCATCCGCATGCACCTCGACGCGTCGTGGTCGTTCGGGTTCGACAACGCCAAGCTCCGTGCCGGGCAGTGCGATTTCCGCAAGAAGCGGATCACAGTCTCGCGGTACCTGGCCGCCCGCTTCGAGGACGACGAGATCCACCAGGTGCTGCTGCACGAGGTCGCCCACGCCCTGGCCGGTCATCGCGCGGCGCACGGTCCGACGTGGCGGCGGACGGCCCGCGAGCTGGGGTACGTCGGCGGCGCGACGCATCACGGCGAGACAGCCCACGAGCTCGCACCGTGGGTCGGCACCTGCCCGTCGGGTCATGTGACCTATCGGCACCGGCGCCCCAGCCGGCCCACGTCGTGCGCGAAGTGCTCGAAGACCTACGACCCGCGTTTCGAATTCGCCTGGCTGCGCCGCGAGATCACCCCCGCCGCGCGTCTCGCCGCCCGCACCCCGCGCTGACGCTCGGTCGCGTCAGGGCGCCACGCGAGTCATCGAGCGTTCTCGCGGTCGTCGAGCACCCGTGTCGTCGAGCACCCGTGTCGTCGAGCACCCCGAGTCGCTGGATCAGCACCCCGAGTCGCTGGATCAGCTCCATGGGTCGCTGGATCAGCTCCACGGGTCGCCCCGCGAACGGAGCGAGACGGAGCGGGCTGAGCGATACGAAGCGGGCTGACCGACAGCAGGGAGTCGAAGTCCTCTCTCAGACGAACGCGACGAACTCGTCGCCGTCGAGCACCGGCACCGCGTCGGTCGCGTCGACCTCGGCCGCAGCCTTCGGGTCGGTCGGGGTCAGCCCGGCCGCCTCCATCTTCGCGGTCGCCTGGACGCCCGCGGCGATCTCCTTGGCGGATCCGGATGCGGTGAGCAGGTGCCTCAGCGCCCGGCGCAGTCCGCGGGCGGACTCGCATGCCGCTGCGGCTTCCGGCGAGGTGTGATCCGCGCCCAGATCGCTGAGCGCCGCGATGATGGTGCCCGCGCCGAGGAGGTCCTCGACGGCGAAGCGGAGGTCGCCGGCATCCGTCAACTCCCCCGCCGCGATGACGGCCACCGAGGTTCGCTGCTGACGGCGGTTCTGGATCTCCAGCACCGCGCGTGCGGTCGCGGCGGCGTTGCGGAGCGATCCGATCAGCACGGTCGCCTCCCGCGCGGCGGCCGCGACGGCGGCTCCGTCGCGCGACCAGGTTGCGGCATCCGTGAGCGAGACGGTGCGGCCGGAGGCGACCGCATCCGTCACGGTCGACGAGAAGCGGAGCACGTCGACGACTACGACGACATCGGCCGGTGCGAGGCGCTCGAGCCCCGCGACACCCCACTCGAAACGGACCTGGTACGACGACTGATCGAACGGCTGCGGCATCCCCCCACCCTATGGGCGACAGGGGTCGCGGATGGCTGCCACCGTCATCATGTGACGACCACCCGCGACCCCTCGTTGGGCGACAGGCGCTGGCCCCTCCCCGAGGGGGCGCAAATGGCCGCCGCGGGCCCGCACCGGCAACCAAACGCGACCCCTCCGCCGCGCGCCGACATGCTCAGTCGACGGCGAGCGCCTCGACCGGGGCCACGCGCGTCGCCAGGCGCGTGGGGGCCGCGGCGGCCACCAGCGTCAGCACGCCCGTCGCCACCACGATGATGACGACCGGTAGCCACGGCACGGCCGGCGCGACGAGTCCGGCCGTCTCCTCGAAGAACGGCGGCATTCGCACCGATCCGAGCAGCGACTGCGCGGCGATCCAGCCGTACACGACTCCCAGAACCAGCCCGGCGACCGTGGCGGTCACCGTGATGTGCAGCGCCTCGAGCAGGATCATCCGGCGCACCTGACCGTTCGACAGGCCGACCGCACGCAGCAGCCCAAGTTCGCGTCGGCGCTGCACCACGCCGATGGTCAGCAGGTTCACGAGCCCCACCGCGGCGATGACTGCCGAGATCCCGACGAGCACCATCATGACGGCGGCGAAGCTGTCCATGATGACCGCGAACTCCGAGTCGAGCCCGCCACCCGCCGCCTTGGTCAGCAGCGCCTTCACGGACTCCAGGGCGACGGCGAACATCGTCACGAGTGTCACGCCCATCACGACGCCGATCGCCATGCGGCTGGAGCGCTCCGGATAGCGCAGGGCGTTCTCCGCCGCGAGGCGAGCGGTCGCCGATCGCCCGAACGCACGTCCGACGAGGCGCAGAAGCGGCGGCATCACGAGCACCGACGCCAGCGAGATGCCCGTGAACGACAGCAGTCCGCCGAAGAACGAGATGATCACGCCGAGCGGGGTGACGAGTCCGACGAGCACGCCGAAGGCGAGCAGCGCGGCTCCCAGGATCAACAGCAGCAGCGCGCCGACGTGGCGGGTCGGGCGCGCAGCGGCATCCTCGTGCGATCGCTCGACCGAGCCGCCGATCGCCTGCAGCGGCGTCACCGACAGCACCCGGCGCGAGCCGACCCACGCGGCGAGCCAGGTCGTCAGCACGACCCCGACCGCGGGGATCATGATCGCGGGCTGGAACAGGGTGAAGGCGTCCACCGCCCCGAGGACGCGCTCGGCGACATACACGCCGGCCGCCGCGACCAGGATGCCGACGAGAACTCCGAGGACGGCCCCCAGCGCGCCGACCACGAAGCCGTGGCCGGCCACCTCGGTGCGCTGCGATCGCGCCGTCGCCCCGATCAGCCGCATGAGCGCGATACGGCGGGTACGACCCGCGACGATCGTCGAGAACGTGTTCGCCGTGACGATGGCCGCGACGTACAGCGCGACGCCGATCAGCAGCACGGACAGGATCGCCACGACGGCGGCGAGCGTGCCGCTGTCGCCGATGTACGGGTCGGACTGCAGCATCGCACCGATGTAGGCGGTCGCCTCGACGAGGACGACACCGAACGCCGACGAGAGCGCCGCGACGAGGACGCTGGCGCCCATGCCGCGGTCGCGCAACCAGCCCAGACGCGGGCCGGTCATCGTCGACTCGGGCACGACGGTGGACACCACACCGGACGTCGCGACCGCGCTCATGCCGCCACCTCGGCAGCCAGCATGTACGACGCGATCTGCTCGGCGCTCTGCCGCGGGTGGTCGGCGACGATCCGGCCGTCGCCGAGGAACAGCACGCGGTCGGCGTGGCTGGCCGCGATCGCGTCGTGCGTGACCATCGCGATCGACTGGCCGTGCTCGCGGGTCGCCGTCGCCAGCAGCTGCAGCACCTCGCGGCCGCTGCGCGAGTCGAGGTTGCCCGTCGGCTCGTCGGCGAAGACGAGGTCGGGCGCGGTCGCCAGGGCGCGGGCGATCGCGACGCGCTGCTGCTGACCGCCGGACAGTTCATGCGGCCGGTGGTTCAACCGCGAGGCGAGCCCGAGCCGCTCGACGAGTCCGTCGATGCGGGCCTTCTCGATCGCGCTGGGGCGACGTCCGTCGAGCTCGAACGGCAGCAGGATGTTGCCCAGCGCATCGAGGGTGGGAACGAGGTTGAACGCCTGGAAGATGAACCCGACGCGCCGGCGGCGCAGGATCGTCAGCTCGAGGTCGCCGAGGCCCGTGATGTCGGTGTCGCCGATCCACGTACGCCCCTGGGTCGGCGCATCGAGGCCCGCCATGATGTGCATGAGCGTCGACTTTCCCGAGCCCGACGGCCCCATGATCGCGGTGAACTGCCCGCGGCGGATGCCGACGCTGACATCGGTGAGGGCGTTCACCGCGCCGTCGCCCGAGCCGTAGGTCTTCGTGAGGTGCTGGACGCGGGCTGCGAGCCCGAGGTCGCTGGTCGTGATCTCCATGCTCTTCACGCTACGAACGGTGGATGCCTTGCCGCATCGCTCCCCCGTCGCATCCGCCTACATCGCAAGGATGATCCGCGAGGCCTCAGAACCGCGCCGATGCGGGCCCCATGGGCTAGACTAAGTTGAGTTAGCTAAGGAGTCATCATGCCCACGGTCAACATGCACGAGGCGAAGACGCATCTGTCGCGTCTCGTGGATGCCGCCTTCGACGGCGAAGTCGTGATCATCGCCAAGGCCGGCCGCCCAGTGGCAAAGCTCACGCGCGTCGATTCTCCGACGACCCGTCGCCGCCTCGGGTTCCTCGCCGATCAGGCTCGGGTCCCCGACGACTTCGATGACCTCGCGGCGGATGAGATCACCGACCTGTTCGCGGGAACGGACACCTGAGTGCGGCTGCTGCTCGACACGCATCTCCTGCTCTGGAGCGCCTACGCTCCTGGCCGACTGCGGCCGGAGGCGACCCGCCTGATCTCCGACGAGTCGAACGACGTGCTCTTCAGTGCTGCAAGCATCTGGGAGGTTGCGATCAAGGCAGCACAGGGCCGGGACGACTTCACCGCCGATCCGCACGTGCTTCGACGCGAACTGCTCGAGAACGGGTACGACGAACTGGCCATCACAGGAGCCCACGCGGTCGCCACATCCGGGCTCCCTGATATCCATCGGGACCCGTTCGACCGAGTTCTCGTCGCCCAAGCCCGGATCGAAGGCATCACGCTCCTCACCTCTGACCGCTCCGTCGTGGCATACGGAGCCCCGGTCCGACTCGTGTAGTCGATCGCCGGGCGGCTCAGGCCAGACCGTGCTCGAACGCGAACACCACGAGCTGCACACGATCGCGCAGCGACAGCTTGGTGAGGATGCGGCTGATGTGCGTCTTGACCGTCGCCTCGCTGAGGAACTCGCGCCCGGCGATCTCGGCGTTCGAGAGCCCTCGGGCGGCGAGCGCGAAGATCTCCTGCTCTCGCTCGGTGAGGGCTGCGAAAGACTCCGGCACCGGGCGCGTCTGCGGCGTGAAGTGCGCGAACAGCTCGCGCGTCGCGGATGCCGCGATCACGCTCGACCCGGAATGCACGGTGCGGATCGCGGCGAGCAGGAACTCCGGCTCGGCGTCCTTCAGCAGGAACCCGCTCGCTCCCTGTCGGATGGCCCGCGCCGCCGCCTCGTCGAGATCGAAGGTCGTCAGCATCACGACGCGCGGGGGCTCCGGCTGCGCCAGCAGATGACCGGTCGCCGTCAGGCCGTCCATCACCGGCATCCGGATGTCCATCAGCACGACATCCGGGCGGTGGGCGGCGACGGCATCGAGCGCCTCCTGCCCGTTGCCGGCCTCGCCGACGATCTCCATGTCGGGCTGCGACGACACGAGCATGCGGATGCCGGCGCGGAACAGCGCCTGGTCGTCGACGAGCAGCACCCGGATCATGCCGTCTCCTCTCCGCTGGCAGTGCCACCGACCGCAGCACCGGCGGGCCCGGTGTGGAACGGCTCTCCGATGGGCAGTCGGGCGTGCACGACGAACTCCTCGCCGTCGCGCTCCGCCCGCAGCACGCCGCCGATGAGCTGGGCCCGCTCGCGCATGCCGACGATGCCGTGACCTCCCGCGCCGGCCGGGGCCGCAGCGGCATCGCCGACGCGGTTGCGCACCTCGATGCGCACGCTGTCCGGCATCCAGGCCAGCCGCACGTCGACCGTGTCGCCGCTGCCGTGCCGGATCGCGTTGGTCAGCGCCTCCTGCAGGATCCGGTACACCGCCAGCTGCACCGCCCCCGGCGGCTCCCCCGGCGGCATCGGGTCGACGGTGACGCGCGCCTCGAGCCCGGCCTGCCGCACCTGCTCGAACAGCTGCTCGAGATCGGCGATGGTCGGCTGCGGTCCGACTCCCTGACGATGGCGCAACTGCGTCAGCAGCATCCGCACGTCGGTCAGTGCGGCGCGGGCTGTCTGCGCGACAGTGCCGAGCGTCTCGGCCGCGATCTGCGGAGACGATGCCGCGGCGTACCGCGCACCGTCGGACTGCGCGATGATCACGGCGAGGGAGTGCGCGACGACGTCGTGCATGTCGCGTGCGATGCGCACCCGCTCCTGCTCCTCGGCAGCGGCGACCTCCGCGCGCGCCTGCGCGTCGCGCGTCGCGCGCCAGCGCAGCACCATCCGCCACCCGAAGCCGCCCAGCCACGGCGCTCCGAGGGTGAGGACGCTGACGACGGTGAGGGCGACCGCGGTGGTGATGATGCCGAAGACTCCGGCCATGCCGTTCACGAACACGATCTGCAGCGCCGCGATGATGCCGCCGATGACGGCGGAGCCCAGACCCGCCCAGAAGATCCGGGTCGAGCCCCACGCCGCGGTGGCGTACAGGACGCCGAGGATCGCGACGTTGATCGGCAGCGGGCCGAGCCCGGCGAGCAGCTGCACGATCGCGCCCAGCCACGCGACGCTCAGGGCGATTCCCGGTGCGAGTCGGCCGACGGCTACGGCGCCGAACTGCAGCACTGCGGCGATCACGACCGCGGCGACGGCGACCGGCTCTGCGACCGTCGTGCTCAGCTGACCCGGCGAGTAGAACACCAGCGACATCGGCAGGAACAGCGCGAACAGCAGGCTCGCCCCCACGATGTCGAGGGCGAGCGCAGTGCGGGACAGCGGGCGGATCACTCCTTCACGCTACGCGAGGGCAGGATGCCGCGGCATCCGCCTGGGGATGTATTCAGGCGCGCGCGATGATCTCGCCGTGCGGCACGAGGAACCAGCCGTCTCCGGCATCCGCCCACGTGCGCCATGCGCGGCTGATGCACTCGAGGTCCGTGCGCCCGGCCATGCCCGAATCGACGAGTTGTCGGGCCAGGGCGGACTCGAGGATGCGGTCGGCCCACATGCCGCCCCACCAGGCGCGTGCCTCCGGGTTCGCGTAGCACCAGGTGGACGCGGTCGCCGTGACGTCCTCGAATCCCGCTGCCCTGGCCCATGAGAGGAGGCGCCGCCCGGCATCCGGTTCTCCGCCGTTCGCGTGAGCCGCTTCGCGGTACAGCCTCAGCCATTCATCGAGCTCCGGCAGCAGCGGGAACCAGACGAAGCCGGCGTAGTCGGCGTCCCGGGCTGCGACGATCCCGCCCGGTCTCACCACCCGCCGCATCTCGCGCAACGCCTGCACCGGGTAGGCGACGTGCTGCAGCACCTGATGGGCGTGTGCGACGTCGAACGAGTCGTCCGGGAAGCTCAGCGCGTGCACGTCCTCGACCGCGAAGTCGACATTCCGGATGCTGCGCTCCGCCGCGAGCTTCTGCGAGAGCCCGAGGGCGTCCGCGTTGATCTCGGTCGCGGCGACGCGGGCGACGACAGCTGCGAAGTCCATCGTGATCGTGCCCGGCCCCGCTCCGACATCGAGCAGGCGCGTGTCGGGGCGCAGGTGCGGACGGAGATACTCCGCCGAGTTCGCGATCGTGCGATTGCTGTGCGATCGCAGCACCGAATCGTGGTGCCCGTGGGTGTAGGTGGCCATGGCGGCGCCCTTCGGTCGGTGCGCCTCAGCGCAGTTCGGCGGCGATCCGCCGGATCGCCTCACGGTCGGGCTTGCCGGACGACAGCGTCGCGAGCTCGTCGACGAGGATGAGCCTGGCCGGCCGCGCCGGCTTGCCGATCTCGTCGGCGACGGCCGCCCGCGCGTGCTCGAGCTGCTCGGACGCGCTGCGGCGAAGCGCCTCGCCGCGCTGGACGACGATGACGGATGCCTCACCCCAGCGCTCATCCTCGACGCCGACGACGACGGCTCCGGTGAGCCCGGGGATGCCGCGCACGATGCGCTCGACCCGGTCGAGCGAGATGTTGACGCCGCCGGAGACGATGACGTTGTCGGCCCGGCCGTGCACCCGCACGACGCCATCCTCGACGATTCCGAGGTCACCGGTGCGGTACCAGCGGATACCGTGCGCGTCGCGGGTGAAGGTGCGCTGCGTGAGCGCGGGGTCGCCGAGGTAGCCGTCCGCGAGCATGGGGCCGGCGATCTGCAGCTCGCCATCCTCGACTCGGACGGCGGCGGTCTCGAGCGGGATGCCGTCGTAGACGCAGCCGCCGCTCGTCTCGGTCGATCCGTAGGTGCGCACGAGCTTCACGCCGAGCTCGGCCGCGCGCTCCCGCACGGGCTGGGGCAGGGCCTGGCCCCCGACGAGGATCGCGTCGTACGCCTGCAGCGCCGCGAGGACGGCCGTCTCGCCTGCGGCATCCAGAAGGGTCGCGACCTGGGCGGGGACGAGCGAGGTGAACAGCGGGCCGCTCGGCGGCATCCCGAGCGTGGCCTCGGCGAACGATCGCGGCGAGAATCCACCGGACGGCAGCACAGGACTCGTGCCCGCGAGGATCGAGCGGACGATCACCTGGAGCCCGGCGACGTAACCGGCAGGCAATGCGAGCAGCCACCGTCCGGAGCCGATCCGCTCGGCGGTCGCCTCCGCACCCGCGCGCAGAGCCACGGCGCTGAGGACGACGCGCTTGGGGATGCCGGTCGATCCGGACGTGCCGATGACGACGGCCGTGCCGTCTTCGACCTCGGGCGGCTGATCCCCCAGCATCCCGAGCCCGATCGCGGGGCCGCCGTCGAGGGCGCGCTCCAGGTCGCGCTGGAGCTGCGCGGGGTCGTCCGCGGACGTCGTGACCAGGGCGACCATGGGTCAGTAGTGCCAGGGGAAGGACGACCAGTCCGGATCGCGCTTCTCGAGGAAGGAGTCGCGGCCCTCGACGGCCTCGTCCGTGCCGTAGGCCAGGCGCGTGGCCTCGCCGGCGAAGACTTGCTGACCGACGAGACCGTCGTCGACGGCGTTGAACGCGTACTTCAGCATGCGGATCGCGGTGGGCGACTTCGTGAGCACCGTGCGCGCCATCGACAGCGCCTCGCGTTCGAGCTCCGCGTGCGGGACGACCCGGTTGACCGTGCCCATCTCGTACGCGCGCCGCGCCGAGTACTCCTCGGCGAGGAAGAACACCTCTCGGGCGATCTTCTGCCCGGTCTGCCGCGCCATGTACGCCGAGCCGTAGCCGGCGTCGAAGCTGCCGACATCGGCATCCGTCTGCTTGAACTTCCCGTGCTCGGCGGAGGCGATCGAGAGATCGCAGACGATGTGCAGCGAATGCCCGCCACCCGCGGCCCACCCGGGGATCACGGCGATGACGACCTTCGGCATGAAGCGGATCAGCCGCTGCACCTCGAGGATGTGCAGACGGCCCAACGAGGCAGCGGATGCTGGGCCCTCGGTTGCTGAGCCTGTCGAAGCATACTTGTAGCCGTCCCGGCCGCGGATGCGCTGATCGCCGCCCGAGCAGAACGCCCAGCCGCCGTCCTTGGGGCTCGGCCCGTTGCCGGTGAGGAGCACGGCGCCGATCCTCGGATCCTGACGGGCGATGTCGAGCGCCCGGTACAGCTCGTCGACCGTGTGCGGGCGGAAGGCGTTGCGCACCTCCGGCCGGTTGAACGCGATGCGGGCGATGCCGCCGTCGTGCGTGACGTGCGCGGTGATGTCGGTGTAGGCATCGGCGCCGGGGGCGAGCACCCACTCGGCAGGATCGAACAGATCGGAGACCATGCGTCCAGCCTATTCCGCCGGGCTCGGCGCGATCACCGCGCCCCGCGCTGCGCGCGCCGCGTCTTGAGCCAGCCGTCGATGATGTCCCAGGCCCCGACCCCGACGATGCCCACGATCAGCAGCACAGACAGGATCTGTCCGACGTCGGACGGCACGTCGTCGCGGTACAGGGTCACGGCGAGGAACTCCGGGTTGAGCAGCTGCCCCGTCACGACGAGGTGCACGGCTCCCGCCGCGAACACGATCGCCAGCACGGTGTTCACCACGGCGAGAGCGGCGCTCCGCCCGCGGCGGGCGTAGACGGCGATCGCGAGCAGCGCCTCCGCGCCGATCAGCACCATCGTCGCGGTGATCCACCACGGCCACAGGCCCGGATTCAGGATCGGCATCGACGACGTCTGCGAGCCGAGGCCGACCCCGACGTCGACGCTGTCGCTCGCGAACAGCACGAATCCGACGAAACGATCCCACAGCAGGGCGCCGGCGGCGAGGCCGAGGAAGACGAGCGACGCGATGAGGTCGCCGCGCCCGGCACCGCTCTCCTGCGGCTCGGGCAGGTCGTCGATGCTCCACGACGTGCCCGCGTCCGCACCGGTGCGCTCGAGGATGAAGAACACCAGAGTCGTCCAGAACGCGACGTGCACGATCGTGCTGATGCCGACGACGGCCACCTGGCCGATGATCTCACCGATCGGCTTGTCGGCGATGCCGTTCGCGATCGCGACTCCGACCATCGCGCAGGCGGGCACGATCCACAGCAGCAGCTTCAGCAGACGCCTCCAGGTCAGGTAATACGTCGGCCCGATGAGGTGCAGCGGGCGATCGGCATAGCCCGCGGCGAGCGCGGCCGGGTCGCCGAGGTCGGTGAGGACGGTGCGCTCGGCATCCGCCCGGCTCTCGCCCTGTTCGACGCGTGCCTCGACGGCGTCGCCGATGGACGCCTCCAGCTCGGCCCGCACGTCGCCCTGCGTCGCGGGAGGCAACGACTTCGTGACGGCGCCGATATAGCGGTCGGTGAGTGCAGCAGCCATGATCAGACCTCCTGGTCTGTGTTCGTGAGGGTCGCGACGGCCTCGGTGAGGGCGGCCCATTCCGTGGTGAGGGTGTCGGCGAGGCGCATGCCGGCTCGTGAGGTGCGGTAGAACTTGCGGGGCCGCGCCTCGTCGGTGTTCCACTCGCTCGTCAGGTACTCCTGCTTCTCGAGACGGCGCAGCAGCGGGTACAGCGTGTTCGCGTCAGTGGCGAAGCCGTGGCGCTCGAGGTCTTCGAGCAGCCCGTAGCCGTAGCCGGGAGTGCGCAGCAGCTGCAGGCAGGCGAGCACGACCGTGCCGCGCCGCAGTTCCTGCAGATGGGTCTCGAGCGTCTCGTCCATGTCGATCACATTACTGTGTGACACACACTATTGTCAATGATCCATTGATGGTCAACGGATAGGGGTACGGTTGCATGATGCTCGAACTCACCCAGGTCGACCCCTTCGACACGACAGCGGTGGACCTCTGGTGGGACATCTACGCCGCAGCCGAGCGCGCCGATCGCGGCGCCGACTCGGCGGTGTGGACGCGAAACGAGTCCAGGCACGAGCTGCAGCAGCGCAGCCGCGCCGTCGACCGCCGGGCGTATCTGGCGCGCAGCGGCGGCGAGGTCGTCGGCTCCGCACGGCTCGCGCTGCCGCTCCGCGACAACGTCCGCACGGCCAGCCTGGGCGTGCACGTGGCGCCCGAGCTGCGACGCCGGGGCACGGGCTCGGCGGTGCTGACCGCGCTGGAATCCGCTGCACGCGAGGCCGGCCGCAGCATCGTGACCTCCACCGCATCCTGGCCGGTCTCGGCCGGCGACGACGGCGAAGGCATTCCCGGACGCGAGTTCGCACGGCGGCACGGGTACGCGCTCGCACTCGGGGATGTGCAGAGCCGTCTGCGGCTGCCGCTCGACGCAGAGCTGCTCGATGACGTCGGAGCCGCTGCGGCGGCTCGCTCCGGCGGCTACGCCCTTCGCTCGTGGATCGGGAATGTCCCCGCCGACGTCCTGCGCGGCTGGGCCGAGCTCGATGCCGCCGTCGACACCGAGGCTCCGACCGGCGACCTCGACATCGAACCGGCATCGGTCGACGTGGCGGAGATCCGGTCGAACGAGACGCTGATCGCCCAGCAGAACCGCCGCAGCTTCGGCACGGTCGCGCTCGACGACACCGGCCGCGTGGTCGCGTACACGCAGCTCGTCGTCTCGGGCGACGACGGGAACGCCTACCAGTGGGGAACACTCGTGCGACGCGAGGCCCGCGGGCACCGCCTCGGCACAGCGGTGAAGGTCGCGAACCTGCGGATGCTGCAGCAGCACGCCCCGACGGTCCGCTCGGTGTACACGTACAACGCCGGCGTGAACGAGCACATGCTCGCGATCAACCGCACCTTCGGCTTCGCCCCGTCGGAGCACATGGGCGAGTTCCAGAAGCACCTCTGACGCTGCGGCCGCGTGCCGAATCCCGGACAATCGTGCGGCGCGCCGTCGTGTCGGCGCGGGACGCGCCGTGCAGATGTCGGAGCGTCTGCGATCCGACCCGTCGAGACGGGCAGAATGGCACCATGACGCCGGATCTGGACGACCTGCTCAGCACCGCGCGCGTGGTCGCGCTGCCGATGACGACGCGGTTCCGCGGTGTGGACGTGCGCGAAGCGCTGCTATTCGAGGGCCCGCAGGGGTGGGGGGAGTTCTCGCCCTTCGTCGAATACGCGGATGCCGAGGCGTCGGTGTGGCTCGCGGCATCCATCGACTACGCCTGGAACACGCAGCCCGCCCCTGAGCGCGAGCGCATCCCCGTCAACGCCACGGTGCCGGCAGTCGGCGCCGAACGGGTCGCCGCGGTGCTGGCGCGGTTCCCCGGATGCCGCACGGCGAAGGTCAAGGTCGCCGAATCCGGGCAGTCGCTCGCCGACGACATCGACCGCGTGCACGCCGTGCGCGAAGCGCTGGGGCCGGAGGGGCGGGTGCGCATCGACGCCAACGCGAACTGGAACGTCGACGAGGCCGAACGCGCGCTGCACGCCCTGGCCGAGTTCGACCTCGAGTACGCCGAGCAGCCGTGCGCGAGCGTGGAGGAGCTCGCCGAACTGCACCGACGCGTGAAGTACATGGGCATCCCGATCGCGGCGGACGAGAGCATCCGCAAGGCGGAGGACCCGCTCGCCGTCGCTCGGGCCGGCGCCGCGGATCTCATCGTGATCAAGGCTCAGCCGCTCGGGGGCATCCGGCGAGCGCTCGAGATCGTCAGCGAGGCCGGGCTCCCCGCCGTGGTCTCGAGCGCGCTCGATACGGCGGTCGGTCTCAGTCAGGGCGCGGCCCTCGCCGCTGTCCTGCCCGAACTGGAGTACGACTGCGGCCTGGGCACCGGCGCGCTCTTCGCCGAGGACGTCGCCGATCTCTCCCCGGTCGACGGGGCGATCCCGGTCGGCCGCGTCACACCGGATGCCGCGCGCCTCGACCGGCTCGCGGCATCCGACGACCGCCGCGACTGGTGGCTCGACCGCCTGCGCCGCTGCCACGCCCTGCTCGCAGCATCCGACGGCTGAGCGCCGCCCGCGCCAGCGAACCCCTGAGCGCCCTGCGCCCGCCCGCGAGACGAGGGTTGCAGCATGAGACGGGTGCGTGCAGCACGGGTCTCATGCCGCAAACCCCGTTTCGTCAGGGCGCGCTCACGGAGCGGCGGGCGCGATGATCAGTTCGACGAGCTGACCCAGGGCCTCGGCGCCGGCGCGGTGCAGCTTCTCGCCGTCCCACCCCGACACGGCGGCGCGCGCCATGCATCCCTCCCACTGCACCATGAGCATCTGTGCGGCGGCAGGCACGTCGATGCGCAGCGCGAACAGGCCCGAGTCGACGATGCCCTGGATGATGCCCTCGATGCTCGCGAGCATCGCACGGTCCTGGGCGAGATAGGCCTTGCCGAACGCGTCGTCGCGCAGCGCTCGGATGCGGATCTCACTCATCATCAGCACGCCGAGGCGGTCGTCGAGCCCGGAGTCCATGACCTTCTGCACGAGTTCGATCGGGTCGGCATCCCCACGGAGCACCCCGGATGCGACGAACTCGTCGATGCGCCCGCGAACGGATGCCAGGCGCTGCTCGGCGACGGACGAGGCGAGCTGCAGGAACAGCTCGTCCTTGGACTCGAAGTTGGAGTAGAAGGCCCCTCGGGTGAAACCGGCGCGCTCGCAGATCGCCTCGACGCTCGCGCCCTCGAGACCGACCTCGGCGAAGACCTGGGCTGCGGCATCCATCAATCGCGCGCGCGTGTTCTCGCGGCGCTTGGTCACCGGAATCGTCATCGAAGCCTCCTCCCCCCATTCTTTCTCGAACCATTCACATCCGGCGCACAGTGTTGCACGTCCGTCGAATCGTAGGATACACATGTGTATCGGATACATCTCTGTATCCGTTCCCCGCGCCGGCTCTCACGGAGGCACCGTGTCCACACTCCTGTCGTCCCTCGGACGCTGGTCGTTCCGTCACCCCTGGCGCGTGCTCGCCGCCTGGCTGATCATCCTCGCCGCGGCGGGTGGTGGCGCCGTCGTGCTGCAGCAGGGCACGGACAACTCCTTCAGCATCCCCGGCACCGAGGCGCAGGACGGTCTCGAGCAGCTGTCGCGTTCGTTCCCGCAGGTCAGCGGCACGAACGCGCAGTTCATCGTGGTCGCCGCCGACGGAGACCGGATCACGGATGACGACTACCGCGAGCCGATCGAGGATGCCGTGGACCGGCTGGCAGACCTCGACGGCGTGCTCGCGGCGACCTCCCCGTACGACGACATGGTCGAGGGCATGGTCAACGACGGTGAGAGCGCCGCGATCGTCCAACTGCAGTTCGACGGCCAGGCCACCGACGTCTCGGATGCGACGAAGGACGAGCTGACCGCGATGGTCGACGACCTGCGCGGCGAGCTGCCGGACGGCACGCAGCTCAAGCTCGGGGGCGATCTGTTCGCGATCTCGATCCCCGGTGTGACGCTCACCGAAGCCGTCGGTCTCGTCATCGCGCTGCTCGTGCTGATCGTGACGTTCCGCTCCTTCGTCGTCGCGGGCCTCCCGCTGCTGACGGCCGTCCTCGGCGTCGGGATCTCGATGGCCGGGATCTTCGCGGCGACGGCCTTCGCGACGGTGTCGTCGACGACGCCGCTGCTCGCGCTCATGCTCGGCCTTGCCGTCGGCATCGACTACGCGCTGTTCATCATGGCCCGCCATCAGGATCAGGTGCGCGACGGCGTCGAACCGGAGGAGTCCGCCGCTCGCGCGGTCGGGACGGCCGGGTCGGCCGTCGTGTTCGCGGGCATCACGGTGCTCATCGCTCTGATCGGGCTCGGGTTCGCCGGCATCCCTTTCCTGACGACCATGGGCATCGCGGCATCCGTCGCGGTCGCCGTCGCCGTCGCGATCGCCGTCACCCTCACCCCCGCACTGCTCGGGTTCCTCAAGGGACGCATCGTCGGGCGCCCGAAGAAGGTGCGCAAGGGCAACAAGCCCGGCCGCCGCTTCAGCGACCGCTGGGTCACGGGCGTGACGAAGCATCCGGTCGTCACCTCCGCCGCCGTGGTGCTCGGGCTCGGCCTCGTCGCCGTGCCGGCGCTCAGCCTCGACCTCGCCCTGCCGAACGCCGGAGTGCTCGCGCCCGACGACGAGGCGCGCCAGAGCTACGACCTCACGGCCGAGGAGTTCGGCCCGGGGTTCAACGGCCCGCTCGTGCTGACCGGCACGATCGTCACCTCGACCGACCCGCTCACCCTGATGGAGGATCTCGGGGATGCCGTCGCCGAGGTCCCTGGCGTGAAGGAGGTGGCGCTGGCCACCCCGAACGAGACCGCGGACACCGGGATCGTCCAGGTGATCCCCGAGACCGCACCGGACGACCCGGCCACCAGCGACCTCGTCCGCGAGCTGCGATCGCACCACGACGAATGGCTCGACGAGTTCGGCATCGACGTCAAGGTGACCGGGTTCACCGCCGTCGCGATCGACATCTCCGACCAGCTGGGCGCGGCACTGCTGCCGTTCGGCGTGTTCGTGATCGGCTTGTCGCTGATCCTGCTGACGATCGTGTTCCGCTCGATCTGGGTGCCGATCACCGCGGCCCTGGGCTACCTGCTGTCGATCGTCGCCGCTTTCGGCATCGTCGGCGCCGTGTTCGAGTGGGGCTGGATGGCCGATCTGCTGCACGTGGCGAAGGTCGCTCCGATCATCAGCTTCATGCCGATCATCCTCATGGGCGTGCTGTTCGGCCTCGCGATGGACTACCAGGTGTTCCTCGTCTCGCGGATGCGCGAGGACTTCGTGCACGACCCCGCCGCTCGATCCGCGAACCGCGCCGAGCGGCGGGCTGCGGCCCTGCGCGCGGTGCGCAGCGGCTTCACCGGATCGGCGAAGGTCGTCACCGCCGCCGGGCTCATCATGTTCGCGGTGTTCGTGGCGTTCGTGCCCGAGGGCGACTCGTCGCTCAAGCCGATCGCCCTGGGACTCGCCGCCGGCATCGCGATCGACGCCTTCCTCGTGCGGATGACGCTGATCCCCGCGCTCATGGCGATCCTCGGCGAGCGCGCCTGGGAGATCCCACGCTGGCTGGAGCGGATCCTTCCCAGCGTCGACATCGAGGGCGAGGCCGTCGAGCGCGAGCGGCACCTGGCCTCCTGGCCGGGCGACGACTCGGTCGTCGCCGCCGACGACCTGGTGCTGAATGCGGATGCGCCGATCGTCGAGGGTCTCTCGCTGCGCGTCGCGCCGGGCGAGGCGCTCGTCGTCACCGGCACCGACGCCCGCGTGCGCCGCGCGGTCGCGCTGGCCGTCGCGGGGCGCCTGACTCCGGATGCCGGGAAGCTTCGCGTCGCAGGTCACCTGCTGCCCGGTCGTGCGGCGTGGGTGCGGCGGCACGTCGGCGCTGTCCTCGTGGACGACCCGGATGCTGCGCTCGGAGACCTCCGCGAAGCGCTCCGTGGCCGCTCGAGCCTCGTCGTCATCGACGGCGTCGACCGCTTCACCGGCGGGCAGCGAGACCAGGCGACCGCGATGCTGCAGCGTGCCTCGGTATCCCGTCCGCTCGCCGTCGTGGCGACGGCATCCGACCCCGCCGAGGCCCGCGCGATCCTGACGGAGGCCGCCTGGCCCGCCGCCGCCGTCGTCGACCTCTCGGCCGCACGCCGCTCCTCCGCATCCGACTCCAACCGCGAGGTGAACGCATGACCCTCTCCATCGAGCGGGCACGATCCCGCAAGCCCATCACCGTGCTGACGATCCTCGGCGTGCTGCTGCTGCCTGCCGTGATCGGCGGCATCCTCGTGGCGGCGCTGCAGAATCCGACGGAGCGCCTCGACACCATGACGGCGGCGATCGTGAACAACGACGAGCCGGTCACGATCGACGACCAGTACACCCCGCTCGGGCGTCAGCTCGCAGCCGGGCTCGTCGAGGGCTCGGACGACATGGAATCGAACCTCACCTGGGTGATCTCCAACGAGGAGGATGCCGCAGACGGCCTCGCCGACGGCAGCTATCAGGCTGTCGTGACTATCCCGTCGCAGTTCTCGGCCGCGGCCACCTCGGCCGGTCAGCGGATCTCGAGCGGCAGCGGCACCGCGGAGCAGGCGACGATCCAGGTGACGACGCCCGATGACGGGCTCGTCGCGGACGACCTCATCACGTCGCAGATCGCCACGGTCGCGGCCTCCTCCATGAGCACGATGCTGAGCGAGGCGACGACGGAGAACATCCTCGTCGGCTTCACCACCATCGGGGACCAGATCGGCGAGGCGGCGAACGGCGCGGACGAACTCGCGAACGGCGCGCGCTCTGCGGCCGACGGCGCCGCCGAGCTTCCGAGCGGCGCGACGCAGCTCGCCGATGGCGCAGCGCAGCTGGGATCGGGGGCATCGGAACTCGCGAACGGGCTCGGCACGATCGCGTCGGGGACCCGGGATGCCGCGAACGGCGCAGCCGAGCTCGGCGGCGGACTCACCAGCGGGGCCAGCGCACTCGAGCAGTCCGGGCTGGTGCCCGATCAGCTGTTCACAGCCGCGATTGGCTCGCAGCAGGCGACCGCCGGCGTGAAGGGCGGGGTCGACGATCTGGCCGCAGGCATGAACCGACTGCTCGCAGCATGCGTCGGCCGCGAGGAGATCGACCCGGTCTGCATCGGTCTGGCGGACATGGCCGCCGCGATGCCGGAGCTCCAGGGTGCTGCGGACATGGCTTCACAGGCCGCTGCCGGAACCGCCACCGGACTGAACGCGTTCGACACGCAAGCGACTCAGACGATGGCGGGTCAGCTGCGCACCGCCGGTCAGGGAGCCTTCGATCTCTCGAACGGCCTGAACCAGCTCGCGGGCGGAGTCGACCAGTCGGCCGCAGGCGCCTCGGCGCTCGGCACCGGCGCGACGCAGCTGAGCGACGGCGCGACAGCGCTGGCCGACGGCGCGGGTGAGCTCGCGACCGGTCTCGACGACCTCGCCGACGGCAACGAGGAGCTCGCGAGCGGATTGCACCAGGCCGCCGACCAGCTGCCGTCCTTCAGCGACCAGGAGTCGACGTCACTGGCATCCGTGATCGCGGATCCCGTGACCTCGAACGCGGAGGCGAACACGATCTTCGGCCCGACGGCGATCCCTCTGCTCGCGGCTGTCGTGCTGTGGTTCGGCGGACTGGCGTCGTTCCTCGTGATGCGCGCGCACACCGCGCGGACCCTGACCTCGCGCCGCTCGTCGGCGTGGCTGACGCTGGGCGGCTTCTGGCCCGCCGCGGCGATCGGCGCAGGGCAGGGCGTCCTCGTGGCGCTGATCGTGCAGATCGTGGCCTCGTACGACGCCGCGACCTGGTGGGCGTTCGCCGGCACCGCGGTGCTCGCAGGGATCGCGTTCGCCGCCGTCAACCAGGCACTCGTCGCCGTGTTCGGCGGGGCGGGTCGCTGGGTCAGCGCGCTCATCGGGGTCGTCGCGATCGCCACCGGGCTCATCTCCACCGTGCCCGACTGGCTCTCCTCGATCGGGGCCATGCTCCCCACGGCACCGGCAGTCACCGGACTCATCGCCGCGAACGGCAGCGCCGTGGCAGGCCTCATCGCCTGGGGTGTGCTGTCGTTGATCGTCACGACGATCACGGTGGCGCTGCGTCGGACGACCTCGGCCAAGGCGGTGCTCGCCTCGGCGTAGGTGACGGATGCCGGAGGCGGCTTCGACTCGCCTCCGGCTCTCTCACCCCGTTTCGTCTCGCTCCGCTCGCTCAACGCCCCGCAGAACGGCCAACCGCCGGGTCGTTGAGCGAAGACCGGGCGGGTCCTCCCGCGGGGCGTTGAGCGAAGGCGCGAAGCGCCGCAGTCGAAACGGCTTGAGCGAGCGCAGCGAGTCGAAAGCACCCGGCAGGCAGGTACGCTCTCTGCATGCGACGGCCGTTCATGAACCATCCCGATCAGCTCGCCTCACTCGAGGGGCAGCAGTATCTCGTGCTTCGGCCGACGGGCGCGGTCGCAGCCGAGTATCGGGCGACGCAACGCGATCTGCTGAAGCTCCTTCCGGCGGAGATCAAGCATCCGCGCACCGAGCACGTCACGCTCCGCGGCTTCTTCGAGCCGGAGCGACGACACGCGGTCGCCGCGCTCGTTCGCGAGTGGGCTGCCGTGCAACATCCGATCGACATCACGGTCGACGCGATCGACACGTTCCCCGCGCCCTGGCAGATCGTGATCATGCGGCTCGCGCGCACGGCATCCCTAGTCGCGGCCCATGGGTCGCTGACCGCCGTGCTCGAGAAGACCGACTTCCGCCGTCTCGACGAGCTCGCTCTCGACGACTGGATCTTCCATCTGTCCGTGGTCTACGGCAAGACACTCGCCCCGGACGACTGGACAGAACTCGAGCGGGCGTCGCGACGCGAGCTGACCGAGGCGCCGGCCTGCAAGGTCGCCGAGGCGGAACTGGTCTGGTACGAGGGCGGCATCGAGCACGCCGAGGTGATCCCGCTCGGGTGACGACCGGGCCCCCGATCAGCTCAGGCCGCTGTAGGCGTGCAGGCCCTTGAAGAACACGTTCACGATCGTGAAGTTGAAGATCACGGCGGTGAAGCCGACGATCGACAGCCACGCCGAGGGGTTGCCCCGCCAGCCGCGGGTGGCGCGGGCGTGGATGTACCCGGCATAGAGTACCCAGATGATGAACGTCCAGGTCTCCTTGACGTCGAAGCCCCAGTAGCGGCCCCAGGCATCCTGCGCCCAGATGGCGCCGGCGATGAGCGTGAAGGTCCAGAAGATGAACCCGACGATCGCGAAGCGGAAGGCCATGCCCTCCAGCCGCTCGGCGTTCGGCAGCGTGCCGAGGAAGCGCGGCCCCGGCTTCTCGAGCGCTTCGGCGATGCGGCGCTCGCGCCGCGACTGCATGAGCTGCAGCACCGACAGCGCGCAGGCCAGCGCGAAGAACGCCGTGCCGAGTGAGGCGACGAACACGTGGATGACGAGCCACACGCTCTTGAGCGGATCCATCAACGGCACGACGCCGACGTAGAAGCTGATCGCTGCCGCGCCCATCAGCACGACGACGAGCCCGGTGATGAAGGTGCCGAGGAAGCGCAGGTCGACCCGGGTGTTCACGACCAGGTAGACGAAGACGACCAGCAGTGTGCCGGTCATCGCGAACTCGTAGAGGTTCGCCCACGGCACGCGCTCGGCCGCGATGCCGCGCGTGATCGTCGCCGCCAGCTGGAACAGGAATCCGAGGACCGTCAGCGCCGTTCCGATCCGCGCCATGACGTAGCGCGGCTTCGCGGGTGCATCGGATGCCGGTACGTCGGATGCCACGGCATCCCCGCCCGCCCCGGCCGCCGACCCCGCGCCGACGAGCACGGCCTCGCGCTCGCGGACCAGACGTGCGTCCGCATGCACCTCGGAACGGCGTGCGAGATCGAACGCGTAGGCGACGAAGGCCGCCGCGTAGATCGCGATCGCCGTCCAGATGAACAGGATCGAGAGAGAGTCGAGGTCGGGCATTGTCCCAGTCTACTTTCGGGTGGTTGCGGAGGAAGCGGCGTCCATGAGGCGGGCATGGCCGGCCGCGAGGTCGTCGACGGCGGCGCCGAGCGTCGGATCCTCGCCGCGGGCGAGGCCCGCGTACTCGAGGCGCACCTCCCCGCCGGTCGCCGTCGCCTTGACCCACATCCGGCGACGGGGCACGAACAGGGCGAGCATGAGACCGCCGAGCGCGAGCAGGGCGAACACGAGCACCCAGACCGCGGACTGGTCGTGGTGCACCTGAAGCGAGGCGAACCGCTTGACGGACTCCGTATAGTCCGTGGCGCCGACCGGGGACTCGTCCTCGAACGTGATCGTGCCGCGGCCGCCCGGAAGATCCGCGGTCTCGCCCGGTTGCAGCTCGATCGACGGGGTGTCGCTGCCGTCGCCGGCGATCGGGGTGAGCTCGTCGGTGTCGAGCACGTACACCGACTTCGGGGAGCCGTCGTCGATGCCGAGGTCCCCCTCGTACACGCGGAGGGTGAGCAGCGGATTGAGCAGATCGCCGTGCGCCGACGCGAAGGCGCCGTTGTCGAGCTTCACCGCGCTCGGATAGAAGAACGCGGCGATGCCGAGCTGCTCGGGCAGGCCGTCGGTGACCTTGATGACGCCGAGGGAGGTGAGCGCGTTGTCCTGCGGCAGGAACGGCACGGAGTTGTCGTAGACGACCTCGCCGTCGGCGTTGCGCACCGTGATCGTCGGCGCGTATCCGTTGCCGAGCAGGTAGACCTTGTCGCCGGCGATGTCGAGCGGATGGTTCACCCGGACGGCATCCTCGCGCGTCTTTCCGTCCTGCGTGACCGTCACGTTCGCCGAGAAATCGCCCGCCTGGCCGGATGCCGCCGACCCGTACTCCTGGTAGGTCACATCGAACGAATCGAGCGTCATCGAGTACGGGCTGAGGGCGTCGTCGCCGACGAAGCGGCCGCGGTTCATGGACTCGTAGTCCAGGAGCGTGTTGACGAACGTCTGACCCTCGACGACCACGCGCTGGCCCGTGTAGGCGAAGCTGCCGCCGACGCCCACGGTGATGAGCACCCCGACGAGCGCGAGGTGGAAGACGAGGTTCCCGGTCTCGCGCAGGTAGCCGCGCTCGGCCGAGACGGAGTACGTCGCGCCCCTGTCGTAGCGTTCGACCCGGTACCCGAGCGCCTTGAGCTGCTTCTGGGCCACGTCGATGGACCGGGATGCCTCGGCGTCGGCATCCGCCCCGGTGACGGGACGAACCACCGAGCGGAAGTCCTCGAGCCGCTGCAGACGGACGGGTGTGCGCGGCGGGCGCGAGCGCAGCGCCCCCAGGTGGTGCTTGATGCGCGGGATCACGCACCCGACGAGCGAGATGAACAGCAGCAGGTAGATCGCCGAGAACCACGGCGACAGGTAGACGTCGAACATGTCCAGCGCATCGAGTACCGGGAACAGGTCGGGGTTGTCGGTCTGCCATTGCGTGACGCCATTGGGGTCGGCCATGCGCTGCGGGAAGATCGAGCCCGGGATCGCCGCGATCGCGAGCACGAGGAGCAGGATGATCGCGGTGCGCATCGAGGTCAGCTGACGCCAGCCCCAGCGCAGCCAGCCCACGACGCCGAGGCGCGGTTGGGCGATCGCGGCCTCATCGCCGTCGATGTGGTCGGAGGGGCGGAGCGGATCGGAACTCGTCACGGCATCCTTCTGGTTCTTTCGCGATTTCTCAGAGCGGGAGGATGACACTGCCCATCACCGCCGTCAGTCGGGACATGATTTCGGTCCACAGGCCCGTGACCATGAGGATGCCGAGCGCGATGAGCAGCACGCCGCCGGCGATGTTCACCACGCGGATGTGGCGGCGCAGGAACCCGATCGCCTTGGTCGCCCAGCCGAAGCCGAGGGCGACGAGCAGGAACGGGATGCCGAGGCCGAGGCTGTACGCGAGGCCGAGGAATCCGGCGCGCCAGGGGTCGCCGACATTGATCGACAGCGCGACGATCGTCGTGAGAGTCGGTCCGATGCAGGGAGCCCAGCCGATGCCGAGCGCGAAGCCGAGCAGCGGCGCCCCGATGAGGCCGGTCTTCGAGCTGACCTGCATGCGCCATTCACGCTGCGCGAATCCGAACAGACCGAGGAAGACGAGACCCATCGCGATGATCACGACGCCGAGGATGCGGGTGATGAGGTCGCCCCATTGCAGGAAGAAGACGGATGCCGCGCCGCCGACGACCGTGAACGCGATGAACACGACGCTGAATCCGAGGATGAACAGGAGCACCCCGAGCACGAGGCGGCCGCGGCTCCCGCCGATCCCTGAGCCCGTCGAAGGGTCAGCGCCCTTCGGTGCCACCGCTCCCCCGATGAACCCGAGGTACCCCGGCACGAGCGGCAAGACGCACGGGGAGAGGAACGAGACGAGACCGGCGAGCATCGCGACCGGGATCGCGAGCCAGAGGGCGCCGGAGCCGATCAGCTCAGCCGTGTTCACGCGCTCTCCGCGAGCGCGTCCTTGACGAGCGTCGAGAGGATGCTGGTGCCGTCGATCTGTCCGATGATCCGAGCGGCGACACGACCCTGCTTGTCGAGGACGAGTGTGGTGGGCGTGGCCTGGATCGGCGTCGCGCTCGCGAAGGCGAGCTTCGCGGCGCCGCTGTCGACGTCCATGATGCTGGGGTAGGTGACGCCGTACGTCTTCGCGAACGAGCGCGCCGTGTCGGCCTGGTCGTAGATGTTGATGCCGACGAATGAGACGCCGTCGCCGCCGTACTCCTGCCAGACGTCCTCGAGGTCGCCCGCTTCAACACGGCACGGGGCGCAGCCGGCGTACCAGAAGTTCACGACCGTCACGTCCCCGGCGATGTCGGCGCTGTCGAACTCATCACCGTTCTCGGTGACGCCGCTGAAGACGACCGGCTCACCGCGATCGGCGACGGGGATCTCCTCGACCGCGCCGTCCGCCGAGATGTAGCCCTTGCCGTCGCCCGACAGGTACTGCTCGGCGACGGGGTCGGTGCCGCAGGCCGTCAGTGAGACGGCGACCAGCGCGGCGAGCGCAGCTCCGAGCACGCGACGGGCACGGTGATTCGGCGAGAGAGCGGGCACATTCCCAGTCTACGCAGGGGTTTCTATGGGGGATCTGGAAGGCTCGAGCCTGTTCGTCGCGGCGGGTTCGGCGCCTCAGCGAGCGCCCTGCGCCACAGAGCTCGGACTGCGGATGCTGCCGTCGGGTGCGATCGAGATCGATGACTTCCGTCACACCGCGCCGAGGTCGACGCCGGCTGCGGCCGGCTCGGCATAGCCGACCTCGCGCCACACGTCGCCGACGCGTTCGAAGGAGGTGACGCTCGAGAGCGCGCAGCGACGCGTGCGGGGGTCGTGGCGAAGACGGAGCCCGGCGACGTGCAGGTGCGCGATCCAGATCGGCGCCTGGTGCGAGACGATCACGGCATCCCCCCGCTCGGTCTCGTTCCAGGCGCTGTTCATCGCCTGCTCCATGCGCTCGGCGATCGACGTGTACGGCTCTCCCCAACTCGGCACCGAGGGATTGCGCAGGTGCCACCAGTTGCGGGGGTCCTGCAGCGATCGGCGCATGTTCGTGCCCTCGAACACGTTGGCGGGCTCGATGACCCGCTCGTCCAGGGCGGGCGCCAGCCCGAAGATCTCGCTGAAGGGCTCGGCGGACTCCTGGGTGCGCTGCAGCGGCGAGCACCGCAGCGTGGTGACCGGCCGATCGAGGCCCTGGACGTACTCCGCCGCGGATCGGGCCATAGCCCTGCCCGCCTCGCTCAGCCGATAGTGCGGCAGGCGTCCGTAGAGGACGCGTCGGGGGTTGTGGACCTCGCCGTGACGGACGAGATGCAGTCGCTCGGCAGGCATTCAGACCTTCCGGTAGGTGGCCGACCCGAAGCCGATGATCAGGTGGCCGATGAACGGGAGCATCCACAGCAGGAAGAACGAGAACAGCCCGCCCTTGCCGAAGTTCGCACCCTCCTTCACCGCGACGACGATCGCGAAGATCGCGTTGACGAAGGGGATCAGATACAGCAGCGCGAGCCATCCGGAGAGTCCGGCGATCTTCACGAGGAAGATCCAGTTCACGATCGGGATCAGCGCGAGGATGCCGGCGTACCCGGCCTTGACGAAGACCCGCCACATGGTGAGGGCGTACAGGACGTACAGCGTCAGGCTCAGCCACATCGAGTTCGTCGAGGCGATCTGGTCGGTGATCAGATTCCAGTCCACGGCGTGCTCCCTGTTGGCGGAGCCGCCCGACGCGGCCCGCTGCGGCCGAGTCTATCCAGCGCCGCCGGCGCCCCGCGGATCCCCGCCCGCGCCCACGTAGAATGGCGGGGTTCCCTTTTCTGAACTGGAGGAATCTCCGTGCTTCGCACTCACACGACCGGCTCGCTGCGAGCCGACCACATCGGTCAGACCGTCACCCTCACGGGTTGGGTCGATCGTCGTCGTGATCACGGAGGAGTCGCCTTCATCGATCTTCGCGACGCCTCCGGAATCGCCCAGGTCGTCATCCGCGATGAAGAGGTCGCCCACCCGCTGCGTAGCGAGTTCGTGCTCCGCGTGACGGGCGAGGTCTCGCGCCGCCCCGAGGGCAACGCGAACCCGAACCTGCCCACCGGCGACATCGAGGTCATCGCGACCGATGTCGAGGTGCTCAACGAGTCCGCTCCCCTGCCGTTCCAGGTCTCCACGGGCCTCGGCGACAGCGAGACCGTCGGCGAGGACGTGCGGTTCAAGCACCGCTATCTTGACCTGCGGCGCCCATCCGCGGCATCCGCTCTGCGCCTGCGCTCGAAGGTCTACAAGGCTGTCCGCGACGAGCTCGACAAGCGCGAGTTCGTCGAGGTCGAGACTCCGACCCTCACCCGGTCCACGCCGGAGGGCGCCCGCGACTTCGTCGTGCCCGCGCGCCTGCACCCCGGCAGCTGGTACGCGCTGCCGCAGAGCCCGCAGCTGTTCAAGCAGCTGCTCATGGTCGGCGGTGTCGAGAAGTACTACCAGATGGCCCGCTGCTACCGCGACGAGGACTTCCGTGCCGACCGCCAGCCGGAGTTCACCCAGCTCGACATCGAGATGAGCTTCGTCGACCAGGAGGACGTCATCGAGATGATGGAGTCCCTCGTCGTCGCGATGTGGAAGACGATCGACGTCGACGTTCAGACGCCGCTGCCGCGGATCACTTACGCCGACGCGATGGCGAAGTACGGCTCCGACAAGCCCGACCTGCGCTTCGGCCTCGAGCTCGTCGAGGCGACGGACTACTTCTCCGAGACGACGTTCCGCGTGTTCCAGGCCGAGTACGTCGGCTCGGTGCGGATGCCGGGCGGAGCCTCGCAGCCGCGCAAGCAGCTGGACGCCTGGCAGGACTGGGCAAAGCAGCGCGGCGCCCGCGGCCTCGCCTATGTCCTCTTCAACGAGGACGGTACGCTCGGCGGCCCCGTGGCCAAGAACCTGTCCGAGAAGGAGCAGGCGGGGCTCGCAGAGCTCACCGGCGCCGAGCCGGGCGACTGCGTGTTCTTCGCCGCCGGCTCCGCCAAGGACTCGCGTGCGCTGCTCGGAGCTGCGCGCGTCGAGATCGGCCGCCGCCAGGGCCTCCTCGATCCCGACACGTTCGCGTTCACGTGGGTCGTGGATGCTCCGATGTTCGAACCGGCCGCGGATGCCGTGGCATCCGGTGACGTCGCCGTCGGCGCCGGCGCCTGGACCGCCGTGCACCACGCCTTCACCGGCCCCAAGCCGGAGTTCGAGGACACGTTCGACACCGACCCCGGCTCTGCGCTGGCGTACGCGTACGACATCGTCTGCAATGGCACCGAGCTCGGCGGCGGCTCGATCCGCATCCACCGCGAGGACGTGCAGAAGCGCGTGTTCGAGGTCATGGGCATCTCGGACGAGGTAGCCGACGAGCAGTTCGGCTTCCTGCTGGATGCCTTCAAGTTCGGTGCCCCGCCGCACGGCGGCATCGCGCTGGGCATGGACCGCGTACTGCAGCACCTCACCAAGACCGAGTCGATCCGCGAGGTCATCGCGTTCCCGAAGACCGGCAACGGCTTCGACCCGCTGACCAGCGCACCCGCGCCGATCACGGACGCGCAGCGCGCCGAGGCCGGCGTCGACTTCGTCGCGGAGGATGCCGAGGCCTGAGCCCGCGGCCCTGCCCGCCCCGCCCGACGCCGGCCCCGCCCGACGCCCGCCCCGCCCGGCGCCCGCATCGCCCGGCGGTGCGACCCCGCCCGGCGGCGGCCCCGCCCGGCCAGCTTGCACAGACCCCGTCTTGTCTACGAGACCTCTCCATATTCACGTGTTTATGGGGAGGTCTCGTCGCTGACGAGAGGTCTGTGCCGCGGATGCGGGGGATATGGAGAGGTCTCGTCGCTGACGAGCGGGTTCCAGGGGGCGAGCGAGAGGTGTCCCGGCGAGGCTCAGCGTGCGAGCAGCGCGAGCCCCGGAACGATGTTCTCGTTCCACACGTCCACCCCGAGCTTGCCGATCAGCGCGACGACGACGATGAGGAAGACGACCCGGATGAACGTCGACCCGCGCGCGATCGCCATCCGCGATCCCAGGTAGCTGCCCGCGACATTCGCCACCGCAAGGATGCCGCCGAGCAGCCACAGCACCGACCCGTGCGGGATGAACAGCAGCAGCGCCCCGGCGTTCGTGGCGAGGTTGACGATCTTCGCCTTGGCGCTGGCCTGCAGGAAGTCGTACCCCATGAGCGCGACGAGCGCGATGACGAGGAACGTGCCCGTCCCCGGCCCGATCATCCCGTCGTAGAACCCGATCACGAGGCCTGCGGCACCCGCCATGATGTGGTGCTTGTGACCGGCGAACCGCAGCTTGGTCGCCGCCCCCATCTCGGGCTTGAATACCGTGAAGATCGCCACGGCGAGCAGCGCCGCCGCGATGATCGGCTTGAAAGCCGCGGGCGGGAGCACGGTCGCCACGGCGGCGCCGCCGAACGATCCGACCAGCGCGATCCCCGCCATCGGCAGCGCCGTGCGGATGTCCGGCTTCGCCCGCCGGTAGTAGGTGATGCTGCTCGTCGCCGTGCCGAAGACCGAGGCGAGCTTGTTCGTCGCGAGCGCCTGCACGGGTGCGATGCCCGGGATCAGCAGCAGCGCCGGCAACTGCAGCAGGCCTCCGCCGCCGACGACAGCGTCGATCCAGCCGGCGGCGAACGCCGCGATGACGACGAAGATCAGCATCCCCCAGGTGAGCTGCTCGAGCCCCAGCAGCCCACCGATGTCCATCCCTCCAGTATCCTCCTCGCACGGCAAGCCGATGACAGACTGCAGCCATGCTCGACGCCCTCCCCCTGCCCTATCCGTTCGAGTCCAGGGCGGGTTCGGCGCTCCTGCGTCGGGCGACGCCGGAGGATGCCGACGCCCTGATCGCGCTGCTCTCGGACGATCCGATCAGCGCAGCGCGGGGCGACGCGGCATCCGCCGAGGACCGCGACGCGTACAGCTCGGCCCTCGCCGAGATCCTCGCCGAGCCCTCGAACGACCTGCTCGTCGTCGAGCTCGACGGCGTGGTCGTCGGCACTCGCCAGCTCACATCCATCCCTGGCATGGCCTGACGCTGTGCGCGCCGGCTGCTCGTCGAGGCGGTGCCGGTGCGCGCCGGCTGCTCGTCGAGGCGGTGCCGGTGCGCAGCGATCTGCGCTCGTCCGGGATCGGATCGGCCGTGATGCGCTGGGTGTCGGATGCTGCGGCATCCGCGCTCGGAGCGGCGCTCATGCAGCTCACCTCGGATGCCGCGCGCACCGCGGCGCACCGATTCTACGAGCGCCTCGGCTACGTCGGCTCGCACGTGGGTTTCAAATACAACGTTCCTCGCACCACGTGAGACGGGGTTTGCAGCACGAGACCCGGGCCACCAGCACCCGTTTCATGCTGCAGACCCCGTCTCACGGTCAGAAGCGACCGGGGCGGGCGCGAGACGTCGGCGTTCGCATCCGCGTCACCTCTCGTTCACCGACGCCGAGCGATCCGGTAACTCTCGCACCGTAGCGTCCTGACGCAACCCGAATTCCGGCGCGCCCGCGCCGGACCTCCGAGAGGAACCTCATGGCAACCATCACCCGCCGCGCGCGTCTCGTCGCCGGCATCGCCCTCGCCGCCACGGCAGCGCTGGCTTTGACCTCCTGCGCTGCCGACACGAGCGCCGGTACGGACGGCGGCGACTCCGCCGACGCGGCATCCGCCACCTCGCTCGCCGACTTCGGCTCCTTCGAAGACCTCGAGGCCGCGGCCAAGGCCGAGGGACAGCTCAACGTCATCGCCCTCCCCCGCGACTGGGCCAACTACGGCGAGATCCTCGACCTGTTCGCCGAGCGCTACCCCGAGATCACGATCAACGAGGCCTCGCCCGACGTGTCCAGCCAGGAGGAGATCGACGCCGCCAAGACGAACGAGGGCCTCGACACCGCCCCGGACGTGTTCGACCTCGGTCTCGCCGTCGCGCTGGCGAACACCGACACGTTCGCGCCGTACCAGGTGGAGAACTTCGACGAGATCCCCGACGCGCTCAAGGAGCCGAGCGGCCTGTTCGTCGGCGACTACGGCGGGTACATGTCGATCGGCTACGACTCGTCGAAGTTCGACGAGCCCACCTCGCTCGACGACCTGAAAGGCTCGGACTACAAGGGCGCCGTCGCGATCAACGGCGACCCGACCCAGGCGGGCTCGGCGTTCGCCGCGGTGGGCCTGGCGACGGTGCAGAACGGCGGGACGCTCGACGACTTCACGCCCGGCATCGAGTACTTCGGCGAGCTGCAGAAGGCCGGCAACTTCCTCAAGGTCGACGTGACCACGGCCACGATCACCAGCGGCGAGACGCCCGTCGTCTTCGACTGGGACTACCTGAACGCCGCCGCGGGCGCCGACAACCCGGACTGGAAGGTCACTGTCCTCGACGGCACGGGCTACGCCTCGTACTACAACCAGGCCATCAACAAGGATGCTCCGCACCCCGCCGCCGCCCGCCTGTGGCAGGAGTTCCTCTACAGCGACGACGTGCAGAACCTGTGGCTGAAGGGCGGCGCACGCCCGGCACGCATGGAGGCCATGACCGAGGCCGGCACCATCGACGCCGATCTCGCCGCGGCCCTTCCCGAGGTTCCGGCCGAGACGGTCGTCCCGACCGAGGAGCAGTCCACCGCCGCCGGCACCCTGCTCGGCGAGAAGTGGGCTGCGGCGGTCCAGTGACCACGATGACCACGGGGGTGGATGCCGCGGCATCCGCCCCCACCACCGCCGGGCCGTCGCAGACGGCCCGGCGGTCCGGCATGTCGTGGGCATGGCTGGGACTCGTGCCCTTCAGCGCCTACGTGCTGCTGTTCCTGGCCGTGCCGACGATCCTCGCGATCGGCTCCGGCTTCTTCGACGCGGACGGCGCCTTCACCTGGTCGAACGTCGCCGCCCTCGGCGATCCGGTCGTCCTGAACACCTTCGCGAACTCCGCCTGGGTCTCGCTGCTCACGGCCGTCGTCGGCGCCGTCGCCGGCGCCCTCGTCTGCTACGCGATGCTCGGCATGAACCCGCAGGGTGCGGTGCGCCAGACCGTGGATGCCGTCGCCGGCGTTCTCGCGCAGTTCGGCGGCGTCATGCTCGCCTTCGCCTTCATCGCGACGATCGGCTCCCAGGGCGTCATCACCGTGCTGCTGCGCGACTCGTTCGGCGTCGACATCTTCGAGAACGGCGTGTGGCTCTACGAAGTGCCCGGTCTGATCTTCCCCTACATCTACTTCCAGGTGCCGCTCATGGTGATCACCTTCATGCCCGCACTCGCGGCGCTCAAGCCCCAGTGGTCCGAGGCCAACCTCACCCTCGGCGGCACCCGGCTCGGATTCTGGACTCGCATCGGCATCCCAATCCTCGCCCCGTCGTTCCTCGCCAGCCTGCTGCTGCTGTTCGCCAACGCCTTCTCGTCCTATGCGACAGCGGCCGCGCTGATCAGCCAGGGGTCGCAGATCGTGCCGCTGCAGATCCGTGCCGCCCTCACGAGCGAGACGGTCCTCGGGCACGCGAACCTCGCCGGCGCCCTCGCGCTCGGCATGATCATCGTCGTCGGAGTCGTCATGGCGCTGTATTCGCTGATCCAGCGGCGGGCTGCGAGGTGGCAGTCATGAACCGGCTCGCCCCTTCGCGCGCGACGCGCTGGATCATCGGCATCCTCATCGGCGCGTTCTTCGCGATCCCGCTGATCTCGACGTTCCTGTACACGCTGCGCACCCGGGACGGCGGAATGTCGTTCGAGCGCTGGGCGGCCCTGCTCGACCCCGCTGCATCCGCGGCGATCAAGCCGATCTGGACGGGGCTCGGGAACTCGCTCGTGCTGGCCCTGGTCACGGTCGCGATCGTCCTGCTGCTGCTCGCGCCCACCATGATCCTCGTGAACCTGCGGTTCCCGAAGCTCAAGCCGGTGTTCGAGTTCACCGCCCTCCTGCCGATCTCCATCCCGGCGATCGTGCTGGTGGTCGGGCTGTCGCCCATCTACCTGCAGATCAGCCGCGCGCTCGGCACCGGAACCTGGACGCTCGCCTTCGCCTACGGGGTCACCGTGCTGCCGTTCGCGTACCGGTCGATCCAGGCGTCGATCGATGCGGCCGACCTGCGCACGCTTTCGGAGGCGGCTCGGTCCCTCGGATCGAACTGGCCGACGGTCGTGTGGAAGGTGCTCGCCCCCAACCTGCGTCAGGGTCTGCTGTCGGCATCCCTCATCTCGATCGCCGTCGTGCTCGGCGAGTTCACGATCGCATCGCTCCTGAACCGTCAGGTGTTCCAGACGGCGATGGTCGTCGTCGGCAAGCAGGACCCGTACGCACCTGCGATCTTCACGCTGCTCGCGCTGCTGTTCTGCTTCCTGCTCCTGCTCCTCATCGGCCGCGCCGCACGCGGCAACCGAAAGGCCTCGTCATGACCATGCCGCTCCCCGCCACGAAGGACAACCAGCTTCTCTCCGAAGCCGGCGAGGGCACACGCGTGCAGTTCCAGGGCATCGAGAAGAGCTACGGCTCGAACCGCGTGCTGCACGGTGTCGACCTCGACATCGCGCCGGGCGAGTTCGTCTCGCTGCTGGGGCCGTCCGGGTGCGGCAAGACGACGGCGCTGCGCGTGCTGGCCGGGCTCGAGAACGCCGACGGCGGCGCTGTGCTGCTCGGCGGTAAGGACGTCTCGCGGGTACCCACCAACAAGCGCGACATCGGCATGGTCTTCCAGGCGTACTCGCTCTTCCCGCACCTGAGCGTCGCCGACAACACGGCGTTCGGGCTGCGCCGACGGGGCGTCGGCAAGACGGCCGCGGGCAAGAAGGCGCTGGACGCACTCGCCCTCGTGGGCCTCGAGGGCTTCGCCGATCGCTTCCCGCACCAGCTCTCCGGTGGGCAGCAGCAGCGCGTGGCGCTCGCCCGTGCTCTGGTCACGGAGCCGCGGGTGCTGCTGCTCGACGAACCGCTCTCAGCGCTGGACGCGAAGGTCCGCGTGCAGTTGCGCGACGAGATCCGCCGCATCCAGCTGCGCCTGGGCATCACGACCGTCTTCGTCACGCACGACCAGGAGGAGGCGCTGGCCGTGTCCGACCGGATCGCGGTGATGAACGCGGGACGCATCGACCAGATCGACACGCCGGAAGAGCTGTACCTGCGCCCGGCGACCGCGCACGTCGCGGCCTTCGTCGGGCTGTCCAGCCTCGTCTCCGGGGTCGCATCCGGCGAGACGGTGTCGGTGTGGGGCCGAACGCTGCCGACGAACACGGCCGCGAACGGCGAGGTCGACGTGCACCTGCGCCCCGAGAACCTGCGGTTCACCGGTGAAGCGGATGCCGCGACCGGCGGCGTCGTCGAGGAGAGCACGTTTCTCGGCAGCATCCGCCGCACGCTCGTCAAGACGGATGCCGGCGACCTCGTCCGCGTGCAGCACGATGCGCACGAGCATCCAGCCTTCGGCGACCGCGTCTGGCTCGCCGTCGATCCCGTGCCCGTCGCCGTCCGCCCACGGGGCTGACGTCGTCACCTCGAGACGGGGTTTGCAGCATGAGACCCGGGCCACCAGCTCTCGTCTCGTGCCGCAAACCCCGTCTCGCGGGATGAGCGTGGGGTGCCGCGGGGAGCTGCGCGGGGATGCCGAGGGCTAGAGCACGCGCGAGAGGAAGTCCTGCGTGCGCGGATGCTGCGGGTTCGCGAGCACCTGACGCGGATCGCCCTCTTCGACGATGTGCCCGCCGTCCATGAAGATCAGGCGACTGCCGACCTCGCGGGCGAAGCCCATCTCGTGCGTGACGACGAGCATGGTCATGCCCTCGTCCGCCAGGGACCGCATCACCTGCAGCACCTCGCCGACGAGTTCGGGGTCGAGCGCCGACGTGGGCTCGTCGAACAGCATCATGTCGGGGTTCATGCACAGTGCGCGCGCGATCGCGACGCGCTGCTGCTGCCCGCCAGACAGGTGCCCTGGGAAAGCGGATGCCTTCTCGCTGAGCCCGACGCGGCCGAGCATCTCGTGCGCGACCTTCTCCGACTCCGCCTTCGAGCGCTTCTTCACCCGCCGCTGCGCGAGCGTGAGATTGTCGAGCACGCTGAGGTGCGGGAACAGGTTGAAGCTCTGGAACACCATGCCGATGCGAGTGCGCACCCGGTCGATGTCGACGTCCTCGTCGGTGATGTCGATGCCCTCGATGAGGATGCTGCCGCCAGTGGGCTCTTCGAGCCTGTTCACCGAACGCAGCAGCGTCGACTTGCCCGAGCCCGACGGTCCGATCACGCAGACGACCTCGCCGGCGGTGACTGTGAGATCGATGCCCTTGAGCACCTCGTTGTCGCCGAAGCTCTTCACCAGCCCGCGGACCTCGATGGCCGGGGCGTGGACGTCGATCAGGTCGGTGCTCATCGCTGCCTCGCCATTCGTCGCTCGAGCCACGCGCTGAAGCGCGTGAGGGGGATCGTCACGATCAGGTACAGCAGCGCCGCCATGATCAGCGGCGTGCCGTTGCCGTTCTGCGTCGTCGCGTCACGGGCGAAGGTGGTGAGCTCCTTCGACCAGATGAAGCTTCCGGCAATGAACAGCAGCGAGGTGTCCTTCAGCAGCAGGACGAACTCGTTCGTCAGCGGCGGGATGATGATGCGGAAGCCCTGCGGGATCACGATCCAGAACGTCGTCTTCATCGGGGACATGCCCAGTGACCGGGCCGCCTCGGTCTGCCCCTTCGGCACGGCCTGCAGGCCCGCCCGGATCGTCTCCGCCATGTAGGCCGAGGCGACGAGGATGAGACCGACGAGCCCGAGCACCACCGGGCCGCCGAGATCCTGATTGCGGACGCCGATGGCGATCGGCAGGATGTACGCGATCGCGAAGATCGTCAGCAGCGCCGGCAGACCGCGGAACAGCTCGATCCACACCGTCGCGATCCACCGGAACGGTGCGATCACCGACAGCTTCATCAGCGCCAGCAGGACGCCCAGCAGCAGACCGCCGACGAACGCGACGACCGTGAACCACAGGGTGTTCACCAGGCCCGTGGTGATGATGCCCGGGAGCATCTTCAACGCGACCTCGGGGTTGAAGAACAGCGGGCCGAGGCGCGCCCAGTCGGCCGTCACGACACCCCACACGAGGAGCGCGATGAGTATCGCGTACACCGTGTAGCGGTACAGCTTCTGCTTCTGAGTGCGCCTCAACGCCATTGCCAAGGTCCTCCCGGCCTACCGTCCTCCGCGAACTCAGTTGGCGGAGAAGTAGGAGTCGTAGATCGTGTCGTAGTCGCCGCTGTCGCGGAGCTCCTGCAGAGCGCCGTTGACGGCGTCGAGCAGAGCGGTCTTCTCACCCTTGGCGAAGGCGAAACCGTAGGACTCGCCCGTGTCGTACTCCTCGACGATCGTGTAGTTCGGGTCGGCCTTCTCGTGCTCGATGTTGACCGGCTGGTCCTGCAGGATCGCGTCGATGGTGCCGGCCTGGATCGCCGGCCACAGCTCGCCGTCGGACGGGAGCTGCAGCAGCTCCGCTCCGGGCGCGTTCTCCGTCGCGTACGCCTCACCGGTGGTGCCCTGCTGCACGCCGACGATCTTGCCGTCGAGGTCGTCGATGGACTTGATGTCCGAGTCGGCGGGGACCAGCAGCGACTGCAGCGAGTCGTAGTACGGGTCGGAGAAGTCGATGTTCGCCTTGCGCTCGTCGGTGATCGTCATGGCGGACGCGCCGAGGTCGCAGGTACCGGAGGCGAGGGTGGTGCCCGACTGCAACGCGTCGAAGCCCACGTCCTGCACGGCGAGCTTCAGGTCTAGCTTCTTCGCGATCGCGTCGAGCAGGTCGATGTCGAAACCGGTGTAGCCGGTGCCGTTGTCGCCGCCCTCGAACTCGAAGGGTGCATACGGGATGTCGGAGCAGATCGTGAGCGTGCCCGCCTCGACGAGTCCGTAGTCGTCTCCGGTGGACTCCGGGGCGTCGCCGCCGGCATCGTTGCCGCTGCTGGCGCAGCCGGCGAGGGTGAGCGCGGCGGTCGCCGCGAAGGCGAGGCCGAGGACGAGGTGACGGCGACGGGTCATGACCGCTCCTGACTGACGGGGCCGTGAGGCCCGCGGACGGGTATGCAGATCATCCTGACACGGAGCGGTCGCGAAACCCCACCTTTGTGAGTTACGTTTGCGTTTCGCAACCCGGCAGATCGTTCAGATCTCGAAGTCGACGGCGACTCGGGATGCCACGACGGAGCGGGCGTAGGCCACGACCTCCTCATGGGCCGGATGCACCTTGTACTGCTCGAGGTCGTCGACGGAATCGAAGTCGGCGACGACGGTGACGTCCCAGTTCGACTCGGGGTAGATCGCGTTCGCACCGGCCGAGATCGCGCGCAGCTGCGGCACGACACCGTCCAGCGCGTTGAGCCTGCGGGCGACCTCTGCGGCCTGCGCACCGCGCTCGACGGCATCCTCGCTCGCGAGCTTCCATATGACGACGTGGCGGATCATGCCTTCTCCAGTTCCTGACGCAATTTGTCGGCGGACACCCGCCAGTACGCGTGCACCTGATCGTCGATCAGCACGACGGGGATCTTCTCCCACCACCGCTCGTAGAGGGCGGGGTCGTCCTCGATCGAGCGCTCGACGATCTCGATGTCGCCTCCGATGTCATCGGGGAGGCCCGCGACGACCTGTTCGACGATACCGAGCGCCGTCGGGCAGAGGTGGCAGCCCTGGCGGCCGATGACCGTGATCGTGGTCACGCCGAGGGCTTCTCGACCGGCTTGCCGGCGGCGATCCACTCCCCTGTGCCGCCCTCGACGTTGGTCGCGTCGTAGCCGCGTTCCTCCAGTGCCTGAACGACACGGGCCGAGCGTCCGCCTGCCTGGCAGATCACGTCGAACGCCTCGGCGGGGAGCTCATCGAGCCGGTTGCCGATCTCGGACATGGGGATGTTGACGGCGCCGGGGACATGGCCGGCGGCGAATTCGTCGCGCTCGCGCACATCGATGAGCGGAGTGTTCTCGCGGTCATCGAGATCGGCGATGGTGATGGACTTCATAGCTCCTCGATCGACGGGGACGGCTCTGGCCGCCCTGATTCGCGCGCACAGACACGAAGCGCCCGTCCGAAGACAGGCGCTCGGTGCTCTGGCCGCTTACTTCTTGTTGCGGCGCTGGTGGCGAGTCTTGCGAAGCAGCTTGCGGTGCTTCTTCTTCGCCATGCGCTTACGGCGCTTCTTGATGACTGAACCCACGGAAACCTCACTACGTCAGGGGCTGGGCGTCGCTGAAATCGGACACCCGGGTACGGGCACGGAAAAATGCCTCGGATCAGTTTAGCAAACGCGCGGCTGCGCGATGCACACCGAGCGCAGACCCGGCTCCGACGGCGTCAGCCGACGTCGGAGATCGGACGCTGGAGCGCCTCGGTCACCGCGGTCTCAGGAACGCGGTAGCTGCGGCCGAAGCGGATCGCTGGCAGATCGCCGGAGTGCACGAGCCGGTAGACGGTCATCTTCGACACGCGCATGATCTCCGCCACCTCGGCGACGGTGAGGAACCGGACCTCTGGAACATCGGGCATCCCACGTACCCCTTTCTGGTGATGCCCAACTCTATGGGGAAGACGTGGCCCGTGTAAACCTGCGGGACGAATGTTGTCTATGTGACTGCTGTGCATTTCTCTTCAGCGCGCTCTGCGCTGCCGCGCTCAGGCGCCGAGCCGCTTGAGCGCCGACGCGACGACGTGCTTCGCGGATGCCGCGGCGCGGCCGACCACCTCGGCCGCGTGCGCGGCACCGTCGGGCAACGGCATCGTGGAGAGGTCGATGTCGGGCGCGGACTCGCCGAAAGCATCGACGAGGAACGGTACCAGCCAGTCGTCGACGGTCTCGAGCGGTTCGACCTCGATGCTGTAGAAGCGGCGCTGTCCGTCCTCGCGGACACTGACGAGCTCGGCATCGCGCAGCACCTTGAGGTGCTTCGAGACGGTGGGCTGGCTGATGCCCAGGTCGCTGACGATCTGCGAGACGCTGGTACCGGCATCCCCCTCCGTCGACCGCCGCAGCAGAAGCTGGAGGATGTCGCGCCTCGTTCCGTCTGCGATCACGTCGAAGATGTCCGTCATGAAGTTCAGGTTAGTCGCCCCGCGCCGGGAGTACCATGACGAAGACTCGGCGTGACCTTCGCGCCGAGCGACCGGATGAATCGGGGAGGCGTGCGTGTCGAGCATCGGCTGGTCGACGTCGTCCCGCAAGCGAGCATTCGACTTCTGGCACCTCTCCAGGCGGATCATCACATCCTCGCCGTCGCGGTTCGCGATCCTCATCTTCGCGACGCTGATCCTCCTGTTCACCGCGCTGTTCTCACTGCCGATCGCATCGGCATCCGGGACGGTCACCCCGCTGGGCGACGCACTGTTCACCGCGGTCTCGACGATCTGCGTGACCGGCCTCGCCACGGTCGACATGGCCGAGCACTGGTCACCGTTCGGCCATGTGCTCATCTTCCTCGGGGTGAACATCGGCGGCATGGGCGTGCTGACCCTCGCCTCGGTCCTGGGCCTGGTGATCTCGAAGAAGCTCGGCCTGCGCGCCAAGCTCCTCGCAGCAGGCGACAGCAACCCGCTGCGTGCGCACGGCGGCGTCGTCAACGAAGGACAGACCGTCCGGCTGGGCGAGGTCGGCCAGCTGCTGATGACCGTCGCGATGTCGCTCATCGTCATCGAGCTCGTCGTCGCGGCCCTGCTGTATCCGGGCCTCGTGATGGCAGGCATCCATCCGCTGACGGCCCTCTGGGAGGCGCCGTACTACTCGGCGATGGCGTTCACGAACACCGGCTTCGCGCCTAACGCGACCGGCGTCGTCGAGTTCGTCGACGACTACTTCGTGCTCACGATGCTGATGATCGGGGTGTTCCTCGGCAGCATCGGATTCCCCGTCATCTACACGCTGCTCAAGCACCACTATCACGTCAAGCGCTGGTCACTGCACTCCAAGCTCACGCTCATCACGACGGCGATTCTGCTCGTCCTGGGCGCAGCGGTGTTCGTGGTCCTCGAGTTCGACAACCCGAAGACCTTCGGGTCGATGGATGCCGTCGACACGACGTTCCAGTCCGTCTTCCTCTCGGCGATGACGAGATCCGGCGGGTTCAGCACGGTCGAGATCGCCGATCTGAACGGCTCGTCCAAGCTCGCGATCTCGATGCTCATGTTCGTCGGAGGCGGCTCGGCCTCGACGGCGGGCGGCATCAAGGTGACCACTCTCGCCGTGCTCGCGATCGCCGTGTGGTCCGAGGCGCGCGGACGCCAGTCGGTGAACGCGTTCGGACGCCGCATCCCCAGCGACGTGCAGCGCGTCGCCCTCAGCGTCGTCGCCTGGGGCGCGACGATCGTCGCCCTGTCGACGATCATCATCGGGCAGATCACCAAGGCCTCGACCGAGGACGTGCTCTTCGACGTCATCTCGGCTTTCGGCACGGTGGGCCTGAGCACAGGCCTCACCCAGAGCCTGCCCGATCCTGCCGTGTACGTCATGGCGCTGACCATCTTCATGGGGCGCGTTGGTACAGTGACACTCGCCGCGGCGGTCGCCGCGACGACGAGAACGCAGCTCTACTCGCTGCCCGTCGAAAGGCCGATCGTTGGTTGAAGGTCTCCGCAGCGATGCCCCGGTGCTGGTCATCGGACTCGGACGCTTCGGCGCCGCGTGCGCCGGCGAGCTGGACAGGCTCGACCGGGAGGTGCTCGCCATGGACGAGAACCTCGAGCTCGTGCAGAAGTGGTCCGACCGCGTCACGCACACGGTCCAGGGCGACGCCCGCAACATCGACGCTCTCAAGCAGATCGGCGCGCAGGACTTCCAGGTCGCGGTCGTGGCGGTCGGCTCGCTCATCGAGGCATCCGTCCTCATCACCGCGAACCTCGTCGACCTCAAGGTCCCGCAGATCTGGGCGAAGGCCGTCTCGCAGTCGCATGGCAAGATCCTCGCCCGGGTCGGCGCGAACCACGTCATCTACCCCGAGCGGGAGGCCGGCGAGCGCGTCGCGCACCTCGTGAGCGGTCGGATGCTGGACTTCATCCGCTTCGACGACGACTTCGTGCTCGCGAAGATGTACCCGCCGAAGTTCATCCGGGGCGTGAGCCTGAACGAGTCCGGTGTGCGGAGCAAGTACAAGGTCACGGTCGTGGGCGTGAAGAGCCCCGGCAAGCCGTTCCGCTACGCCGAGGCGAACACCGTCGTCACCAACCACGACCTCATCATCGTGTCGGGTACGAACAGCGACATCGAACGATTCGCGGCGCTGGACCGCTGACCGCGTCGAGACGTGGCCGAGGTCGAGTTCGAGGGCGTCGGACACTCGCCGCACCTCGAGCGCCCTGAGGAGTTTCGCACGGCGCTGCTCGAGCGGATTGGGTACGCCGCCTGACCCGGCTGCGACTCGCTGCGCTCGCTCAGCGACCCGTGGTTCCGGTTGCGGGGCGTTGAGCGGAGCGCGAAGCGCGCAGAGGAAACGGGCTGAGCGCGGAGCGCAGCGACGGGTCGAAGCCGCTACTTCCCCGCAGCCATCTCCTTGGCGCGGGCGAGTGCGGCATCCGTCGCCCGGGTGAATACGTCGTCGAGATTCGCATCCTGCAGGACCGCGATCGCCCGCTCGGTCGTCCCCTTCGGGCTCGTCACGCGCCGTCGGAGCTCGGCGGGCTCCTCTCCGGATGCCGCGAGCAGCGCGGTCGCGCCGATGAAGGTCTGCTCGGCCATGAGCCGGGCGTCGGTCTCGTCGAAGCCCTTGGCGATCGCGGCCTTGGTGAGTTCCTCGATGAGCAGGAAGACGTACGCCGGGCCGGAGCCTGAGATCGTCGAGAGGGCGTCGATCTTCTCCTCCGGAACCTCGACGACGGCGCCGACGAGTTCGAACAGCCGCCGAACGAGCGCGACGTCATCGGCGGTCACGGCACCTCCGGCGGCGAGTCCGGTCACCCCCTTGCCCACAGTCGAGGGGGTGTTCGGCATCGACCGGATGACCCTGGCACCCTCGCCGAGGTTCTCTGCGAATGTGGCGAGCGTGACACCGGCGGCGAGGCTCACGACGATGGCGTCGTCCCGGAGGACGGGCGCGATCTCTCGCAACAGATCGGGCACCATGTACGGCTTCACGCCGACGAGAATGACACGGGCGGATGCCGCGGCATCCGTGTTGCCGTTCGGCTCGCTCTCCAGCGCGACGGCCGTGACGTTCTCGAGCCCCTGGAGCGTCGCGGCCTTCTCGGCCGTGCGGTTGGTCGCGATGATGCCCCCGTCGACCGGGATGCCCGACGCGACGACGCCGTGCAGGATGGCGCCTCCCATCGATCCGGCACCGAGGAACGCGAGGGACGGAAGCGCTTCATGCATGCGGCCATCCTATGCTCGGGATGCGACAGCGCCGATGAGGACCCCAGCGGATCACAGGGGCCCGAACTAGACTCGCGGCATGAGCGGATCTGCCAGCAAACACGACCTCGACCTCATCATGGACGCGATCCTCGGATGCGCCGATGTCGAGAAGCTCATCAGCCTGAAGACGTACACGGTCGAGGGCGACAAGCTCCTCGTCGCGGTCAAGATCGCCCTGCCTGCGGAGAAGACCGTCCGCGACGTCGCGGACGTGATCGGCGAGATCGAGCAGCAGATCCGGACGACGGTGCCTGCCGTGGGCTCGCTGTACATCCAGCCGGACATCTACCGCCCGTCGCTCGACCCCGAGCCGTCGACGGATGTCTTCGTGCTGAAGTCCGAGGACTGACCGGCCGCTGCCCACCGGGCGCATCGACAGGCTCCGCGATCGCCCGGCCGCCTCAGCGGCGCTGCTCGAAGAAGTCGCGCAGCAGCGCGGTCGACGCATCTTCCGAGACCCCGCCGACGACCTCCGCGCGGTACGGAAGACGACGGTCGCGCAGCACGTCGTACATCGACCCCGCAGCCCCGGCCTTCTCGTCCCACGCGCCGAAGACGACGCGTCCCACGCGCGCCTGCAGGATCGCCCCCGCGCACATCACGCACGGCTCGAGCGTGACGACGAGCGTGCAGCCCTCGAGGTTCCAGGACGAGATGGACGCCGCGGCCTGCCGCATCGCCACGACCTCGGCGTGACCGGTCGGGTCGTGCGTCTGCTCGCGGGTGTTGCGCCCCTCGCCGATGATCGCACCGGAGGCATCGAGCAGTACCGCCCCGACCGGCACCTCTCCCGCCGTTGCCGCTTCCTCAGCGAGCGCGAGCGCGCGCAGCATCCCGTCGGTGTGTGCCTGGCGCATGTTCCGAGCGTATCCGGACCCCGCGCGCATTACCCTATGTCTATGCGTGTTCACGTCGCCGACCATCCGCTCATCACCCACAAGCTGACCGTGCTGCGCGACGAGCGCACCCCGTCTCCGGTCTTCCGGCAGCTGACCGAGGAACTCGTCACCCTGCTCGCGTACGAGGCGACGCGCAACGTCAAGGTGACCCCGATCGAGATCCAGACGCCGGTCACCAAGACGACGGGCGTGAAGATCTCCGAGCCGCGTCCGATCGTCGTGCCGATCCTGCGTGCGGGCCTCGGCATGCTCGAGGGCATGGTCAAGCTGCTCCCGACCGCCGAAGTCGGCTTCCTCGGCATGGTGCGCGATGAGACCACGTTCGAGCCGACCACCTACGCCGAGCGGCTGCCCGACGACCTCAGCGACCGCCAGTGCTTCGCGATCGACCCGATGCTCGCCACCGGCGGCTCGCTCGCCGCGGCGATCCAGTTCTTCTTCGACCGCGGCGCGAAGGACGTCACCGCGATCTGCCTGCTCGGCACGCCGGAGGGCCTCGAGGCGATCGAGAAGCTCGTCGGCGACCGCGACGTCACGATCGTGCTCGGCGCGCTGGACGAGGGGCTGAACGAGCACCGCTACATCGTCCCCGGCCTCGGCGACGCCGGGGACCGCCTGTACGGCACGGTCTGACCTCTCCCGCTCAGCCGCGCCGAGGTCAGGAACAGTGCCCGAGAGCAGGACGATTCGGATAGACCTTCCTGATCTCGATCACTCGTCCTGATCCGGGAGCGGCGGCTCAACCTCGATCCGCGCCGACGAGACGCGCGAAGGCGCTGAGCCTGGTCACGCCCTCCGGCGTCCGCGGGAGGTCATCGAGCAGCGCAGGCGAGTAGATGAGGAACGCCGCGACCTGCGCGCGCGAGATGGCGACGTTGAGCCGGTTCTGCAGCAGCAGGAACTCCGGCCCGCGCGGCGCATCGCGACCGCTGGATGCCGCGAGCGTCGTGATCGAGACGACGGCCTCCTTGCCCTGGAAGTTGTCGACCGTCCCGACGGGCACGTCGCCGAATCCGGCGGCGGTCAACGCGTCGTGGACGAGCTGCTTCTGCGCGTTGTACGGCGCGACGACGATGATGTCCGCCTCCGTCAGCGGCCTGGTGCCGGCGTCGGGCTCGGAGAACGCGCGCCCGATCAGGTCGCGGACGATCCGCACGACCTCGTCCGCCTCTTCCGGCGACTGGGTCGCGTTCCCGCGGTGACGGAGCGGCGCCAGATGGAGCCCGGGACGGATCCCGTCGATCGCCCGCAGCTCGGTTCCGGATGCCGACTCCAGCTGCCCCGCGTACGAGAGCCGTGAGACGGGCTCGGCGACGGCGGGATGCATCCGCCAGCTGTGGTCGAGGAAGTAGCCGTACTCGGGCCGGACGACGGAGTCGCCGTCCATGACCCAGCCGAGCGCCGAGGTGTCGACCGGCTCGGGGTGCGCGCCCTGGCTCACCTGCGGCAGCTGCTGCGGGTCACCGAGCAGAAGCAATCGCTTCGCCCCGGCCGCGACCGCGATGGTCGAGGCGAGCGAGAACTGACCGGCCTCGTCGATGACGATGAGATCGAGGCCTCCGCGCTCGACCCGGGTCGTGTTGCTGAAGTCCCACGCGGTGCCGCCGACCACGACGCCCTGCCCCTCGCGCTCGGCGAGGAAGGCCGCCATGCCCGTCTTGGGGATCGGCGTGTACGCGGGATCGCTCCCCTTCTCCTTCGGGCTCTTCGCGACCTGACCCGCCGGCACGCCGGCGGCGACGACGCGCTCGAGCAGCGTCTCGATGATGGCATGCGACTGCGCGACGACGCCGATGCGGAACCCGTACTCGTTCACGAGCCGGGCGATGACGTGCGACCCGGTGTAGGTCTTGCCGGTGCCGGGCGGCCCCTGCACGGCGACGTAGCTGCGATCGAGATCTCGGACGGCGCGGACGATCGCATCGATCACGTCGGCTCCGCGCGCCGGGAGCCCTGTGCCCGACGCGGTGCGCGGCGGCACACGGCGCAGGATATCGGTTGCCGCATCCGCCGGGAACTCGGGCGCCGCCTGGTGCACGGAATCCGCCCACTCGTCGATCGCGCCCTGCAGGGAGACGACCCGGGGAGGCGCTGCCGGGGTGAGCGCGAGGGGCAGCTCGTCCCAGGTCTGCCCGTCCACCGCGTTCTCGGTCACGACGTAGCCGTCTTCTGTGACCTCGGTGATGCGCACGATATGCGGCACGTGGACGGCCCGTGACGGCGCATCGACCACGAAGGGTGCGGGGAACGGGTACAGCGCGAATGGCTCGGCGCCCTCGCCGAGAGTCGTCCCCGGTGAGACCTCGCCGCGGACCTCGATTTCGCGCGACATGACGCGCCGACCCTCTTCGATGCTCCAGTCGCGGCGCACCGCCGAGGCCGCGGCGTCCACGCGGACGACGTCGCGGGTCTGATCCCACATCGACACCGGTTCGCGCAGCCGCTGGAAGTGCGCCCGCCAGAAGATCGCCGACTCGCGCGGGTAGTAGTCGATCGCGGCCGCAGCCACGCGATGGGCTTCGCCGTCTCCCCCGCGCTCGACGTCTTCTGCGGCGTCGGCCAGCAGCGCGACCGACCTCGGCGACGGCTCGTAGACGACCTCGTCGGCGACATCGGGCGGCGCCGGGTTCACGCCCTTGTCGCGGGCGATCTCGATCAGCCAGTTGCGCAGGCGGCGCGTGGAGACGCAGTCGTAGCGGTTGTAGTCGGCGAGATCGGCGAGCACGGCGTCGGCATCGGCTGCCTCGCCGGCGGCGGCGAGCTGGCGCGCTGCGACGTACTGCACGATCGAGTCGTCGCCTTTCTGCACGTCGCTGGTGCGCACGTCTTCGCCCATGTAGAGCGGCTCGAGCTTCTTGATCGAGTACGACCGCGAGCCGACCCGCACGGTGCGCAGCACGAGCGGGTACAAATCGACGAAGACGCCCTCGCGCAAGAGCTTGTCGACATCGCCCTCCCGGACCCCGTGCCGCGCGGCCATCGCACTGAGATGCGAGGTCTCGTACGGCGCGTAGTGGTAGATGTGCATGTCGGGATGGGCGGCTCTGCGGGCGTGCACGAAGTCGAGGAACTGCTCGAGCGCTGCTTTCTCGTCGGCGAAGGTGTGCGCCCACAGCGGTGTGTACTGGTCGTCGTTGTCGACCCAGCCGAAGAGGTAGTCGATGCCCCACTGCGCATGGCCGTCCGCGGCGGGCTCGGTGTAGAGGGGGTCGCCCTCGAAGTCGAAGAAGATGTCGCCGCGGCTCGGGCGGGGCAGCGTGTGGATCGCCGCGGGGTGGTAGACGTCGTAGGAGGGGGCGTCGTCGGCCTCGGCGCGCAGCTGCAGCCGGGCCTGGGAACGGAGCGACTCGAAGGTGTCGATGTTCATTCCGACGGGGGCTTCGGTCGCCGCGGCGAGCTGATCGATCGTCTCGATGCCGGCGTCGCGGAGGCGCGTGCGCTGCACCGGTCGCATCCGCGCGACCATGAGGAGATCGCGTGCGGCATCCACCTGCTGCGTGCACGTCTCGCAGCGCCCGCACGCGACGAGACCGATGTCGCCGCGCTCATCGCCCCAGGCGAGCGGCGTGCCCGCGGCGCCTGCTGCCACATCACGATCGGCGATCAGCGTTCGCAGACGCGATCGGCGCACGTGGAAGAGCGGCAGGAGGTCGTCGACGTCGTGCGTGCTGACCGTTCCGTCGCCGAGGATGAGATCGACCTGGTCGGATCGCGGGATGCCGAGACCGTCGAGCTGGTCGACGTATGCCGCCAGCTGCATGAGTGCGGTGACCCGCGCCGTCCGGGCGAGCTTGGAGTCCTGCACCCGCCACCGGCCGTCGTCGTCGCGCAGCAGGAAATCGGCGAATCCGACGAACTCGTCGGTCGCGAACGCCGCCTGGAACACGAGGCGGGCATCCGACCGCAGCGCCTCGCGCGTTTCGTCGACCACAGCAGTCAGAGCCTCGGGATCGGAGGAGTTGACCTTCGCCACCTCGTGCACCGCATCTGCTCCGAGCTGCTCTCGGTACGCCTCGAGGACCTTCACCTCATGCGCGTCGCCGAGTTTCGCCGCGCGCTTCAACGTGGCATCCTCGGGCTCCTCCACAGCGGGAACGCGGCCGAGCTTGGCGTCGATCGCGCGCGCCCAGGCGAACTCGCATTCGGCGGCGGCCTTCAGGTCGCTCGCGCTCCAGATGACGCGCTGCGCCTGGGTGTCGATCCGCATGCTTCGAGCGTAGCCGGGGGCTCAGACACCCCCGGCGCTCAGCGCCACCAGTCGTCGGCCGGGGTGACCGGCAGGTGGCGCTTGTGCTCCGTGGCGCGGTACTTCTGCTCGATGCGGGCGGCAGCCTCGGCATCCACCGGGCGGCCTTCGAGATAGTCATCGATCTGCTCGTACGTGAGGCCGAGTTCGTCCTCGTCGGCGCGACCGGGCTGGTCGTCGAGAAGGTCGGCGGTCGGAACCTTCTTCCACAGCCGCTCCGGCGCATCGAGCGTCTGCAGCAGCTGCTTGCCCTGGCGCTTGTTCAGCCCCGACAGCGGCAGGATGTCGGCCGCGCCGTCGCCGAACTTCGTGTAGAAACCGGTCACGGCCTCGGCGGCGTGATCGGTGCCGATGACGAGGTGCGCATCGTGCCCCGCGAGCGCGTACTGGGTGACCATGCGGATGCGGGCCTTGATGTTGCCGCGGTTGAAGTCCGAGATCGTCGCGCCGGCGGCATGCTCGATGTCGGTCTCGACACCGTCGACGCCGCCCTGGATGTTCACCTCGACGACCCGATCCGCCGCGATGAACTCGAGGGCGGCAGCGGCGTCATCCGCGTCGTGCTGCACCTTGTACGGCAGGCGGACCGCGATGAAGTCGGCAGTGCCGCCGCCGTCGCGGACCCGCTCTACGGCAAGCTGCGCGAGGCGTCCGGCGAGCGTGGAGTCCTGGCCGCCCGAGATTCCGAGCACGAACCCTCTCGCTCCGGTCTTGTCGAGATAGTCGACGAGGAACGTCACGCGGCGTTCGACCTCGGCGGCCGGGTCGATCTGGGGCTTCACCCCGAGGGTCTGGGCGATCTCCTGCTGAAGCGTCATGCCTCCAGTATCGTCCTGCATGCGTTACGCGGGTATGACGCGGCGGGAATACCGTCGCAGGCGCCGTGCTTGTCACCACAGGACCGTCCTCCCGATGAAAGAGAGAATCATGACCCAGCTCGGCCGCAGCGACCTCGATGTCCTCCCCCTCGCCCTTGGCGGGAACGTGTTCGGGTGGACCGCCGATCGCGACACGTCGTTCGCGATCCTTGACGCGTTCACGGCCGGCGGGGGCGACTTCATCGACACCGCCGACGGCTACAGCCACTGGGTGCCCGGCAACCACGGCGGCGAGAGCGAGCGCATCATCGGCGAATGGCTCGCGGCACGCAGGCCGAGCGGCCTGACCATCGCCACGAAGGTCAGCACGCACCCCGAGTTCCCCGGCCTGTCGGCCGCGAATGTGCGAGCTGCCGCCGAGGCGTCGCTGAAGCGCCTCGGCGTCGACGCCATCGACCTGTACTACGCGCACTTCGACGATGCCTCGACCCCGCTCGAAGAGACCGTCACGGCGTTCGGCGAGCTCGTCTCCGCCGGTCTCGTGCGCAACATCGCGGTGTCGAACTACTCCGCCGAGCGCATCCGCGAATGGGTCTCCATCTCACAGGATGCCGGGATCCCCCTGCCGGTCGCGGTTCAGCCGCACTACAACCTCGTGCACCGCAATGACGTCGAGGAGAGCATCATCCCCGTCGCCGAAGACTTCGACATGAGCCTCGTGCCGTACTACGCACTGGCGAGCGGATTCCTCACCGGAAAGTACCGGTCGACGGATGCGGCGGGCTCATCGCCCCGCGCCGGCGGCGCGGCCAAGTACGCGACCCAGCACGGGCTGAAGATCATCGATGAGCTCGAGGAGATCGCGGGCAGGCACGACGCGTCCATCGCCTCGGTGGCGCTGGCCTGGCTGCGGGCGCAGCCGACCGTCGCGGCTCCGATCGCGAGCGCGTCGCGGGTCGAGCAGGTCGCGGATCTGCTGGCGAGCACGCGGCTCGAGCTGTCGTCGGACGAGGTTCGCAGCCTGGATGCCGTCTCGGCCTGGAGCCCGGCGAACGCCTGAGCGCCGGGGCGGTCGAGCGCCGGCGAGGAGTCGAAGCCGGCTCAGCGGATGCGACTCGGCCCCGCGGGGGTCTGCTCGACGACGACCTGTGCGGGGATCTGCTCCTGCATCGACTCGACGTGACTGATCACGCCGACCGTGCGGCCGCCTGAGCGCAGCTCGTCGAGAGTGCGCATCGCGACCTCGAGCGTGTCCGCGTCCAGCGACCCGAACCCCTCGTCGATGAACAGGGTGTCGAGCTGGATGCCGCCGGCCCGCGCCGTGACGACCTCGGCGAGCCCGAGCGCGAGGGCGAGCGAACTGAGGAACGTCTCTCCGCCCGAGAGCGACTGCGCGGGGCGCGTCTGCCCGGTGAACGCGTCGAACACGACGATGCCGAGGCCCGATGCCGCCCCGCGCGATGCAAGCGCGTCGGAGTGCTGCAGCTGATACCGGCCGGTCGACATGTCGGACAGCCGACGGTTCGCGGCATCCACGATCTCTTCGAGCTCCGCTGCGAGCACGAACGTCTCGAGGCTCATCTTGTGCGTGTTGCCCGCGCGGCCGGCGACGGTGTCGGCGAGTCCGCGGAGCACCTCGTGATCGGCCTGCTGCTCGGCGCTCCGGGCGTGCTCGGAGGCCGCGGAGTCGATGAGCCTGCGCAGCTGATCGGTCATCGCCTCGACGCGGCCGGCGGCATCCGTCGCCGTCTTCCACGCAGAACGCGCATCGGCGGCGGCGTGCTCAGCCGGCGCGAGGTCGATCGTCTCCTCCGGCAGCGTGCGCATCTCGAGCGGCAGCAGCAGTGCACGCTCCTTCTCGCACTGCACCCGGTGCGCCTGGATGCGTGCGTCCAGAGCTTCCTGCTCGGCTGCGGAGCGCATCGCCGTTCGCGCCGCGGTCGCATCATCGAAATCGGAGGCGGTGAGCGCGGAATCCTGTTCGCTCTTCGCCTCGGCGAACTCCTGCTCGATCCGCGCGCGCTCGGTCAGCGCCGATGCGAGCGTGCGCGCGGCCGACGCCTGCCCGCCGACGTGCGCGATGCGCTCGGCCACCGTCTCGAAGGCACCGCGTGCGTCGGCGATCTGCGTCGCCGCGTCCTGCTCGCGCTGCGCGAGCAGCGCCAGCGCCTCACGGGCAGCGGCCAGGGCCGCCGCCGCGTCCTCGCGCTCCTGCGCGAGGGCCGATGTCGCGGCTGTCGCCTGCGCGATCTGCTCGTCCAGCGCCGCGAGCTCGGCCCCCGCGGCGACGGCCGCCTCGTGGGCGTCGCCGGCCGCGGCGACCTCGGACTCCGCGGCATCGACGCCGAGCCCGTCGGCGATCGCCACCGCCGCGGAGAGCCTCGAGGTCAGCTCGGCACTGCGCGTCTGGGCCGCGCGCTCGGCCGTCTGCGCAGCATCCCGCTCGCGCTCCGCGCGCTCGACATCCTCGGCTGATACCGGGTCGGTGTGCACGGCGGGCGCAGGGTGCTCGGTCGATCCGCACACCGAGCAGGGCTCTCCGGCGACGAGCGCGGTCGCCAGCTCGCCGGCGAAGCCGTCCAGGCGTCTGCGGCGCAGCTGGGCGAGCGCGGTCTGGGCCTCGGCGAGAACGGTGCTCGCCTCGGCCAGTTCTCGATCGGCCGACTCGAGCTCACCGATGATCCGTGCAGCCTCGGCGGCGGCATCACGGCGAGCTCCGGCGGATGCCAGCGCTCGGGCGAGATCGTCGGTGCGGTCGGCGCTGCGCCTGGCCCGGTCGCGCTGCGCGGTGAGCTCGGCCAACCGTTCGGGAAGCGCTGTGCGCTGCTCGTCGCCCTCCGCCACGCGCGCCGTCGCCGCTTCGACGACGATCTCGGCGCCCTCGATCTCGGCACGCAGCGCCGTTCGGCCGCCTTCGAGCTCGGCCGCTCGCGCCCAGGCTCCGCTCTCGCGCGTACGCTCGGCCGCCCAGGCCTCGAGCGTCTCCGCTGAGACCTCGTCGAGTTCGGCTCCCGTCGCGTCCCACGCAGCGCGCGCCGCGCTCTCCGCGACCACGGCGGCATCGCGCGCGGACTCCGCCCGACTCGCCGCAGCGATCGTCGCTCTCAGCGCTTCGGCCGCCCGCGCGCGGTCCAACGCGCGGCGGGCCTCATCGATCGCGGGCTGCTCGGCATCGAGCTGCGCCAGAGCATCTCGCGCACGATCGCGCTCCTGCTGGGCCGCGCGATCCTCGCGAACGGCTGTCAGCGCGGACTCCGCCTTCTGAAGCGCCTTTTCGGCGTCATCGCGCTCCGCTGTCCGGCGCTCCACCCGATACTCGGCGCGGCCGAGGGCCGCCCGCAGCGCCTCGATCCGCTCCGCCGTCGCCACCGACTCCGGGGCAGTCCCTGCATCGCCCCACAGCTCGCCGTCCGTGACGACACGCTCGGCCTCGTCGATCCGGGCGTCCACCCGCGCAGAGGCCCCGGCCAGCGCGTTCTCGGATGCTCGCCTGCGCTCGTCGAACCGCGCCTGCACGTCTTCGAAGCGCTCGGTGCCGAAGAGCCGCCGCAGCAATGCCTGTCGCTCCTTGCTGTCGGCGAGCAGGAACCGGGCGAACCTGTTCTGCGCCAGCAGGATCACCTGCAGGAACTGTTCACGGCTGAGCTGGACGATCCCGTCCAGCTCATCGGCGACGCGCTTCTCCTTCGCGGCGAGAGTGACCCAGCCCCCGTCGATGAAGGCATCCAGTTGCACGGCGGAGTTCTGCTTCGTGAGCCCGCCACCCCGCTTCGCCGGGCGCAGGTACTCGGGCGATCGCGTCACCCGATACCGCCCGGCACCCGTGCTGAACTCGACGACGACCTCACTGCGGTCGTCGGGTTCGCAGTGGTCGCTGCGCAGGCGCTTGTCGCCGCCCTCGTAGCGCGGGACGGATCCGTAGAGGGCGAAGCAGACGGCGTCCAGGATGCTGGACTTGCCTGCACCGGTGCGCCCCGCGATAAGGAAGATGCCGTCGTCGGCGAACGCGTCGAAGTCGACGATCTGTCGGGCGAGGAAGGGCCCGAAACCCTCGATCTCGAGACGGTGGAGGCGCACTAGACGAGAGCCTCCGCGATGACGCGCTCATCGAGCACCTCGCGGATGAGTTCGCTCTCGCGCTCGGTCGGCCCCTGCCCCGCGCGCACGTGCACGAGGAAGGCCTCGATGCGCTCGGTGTCGGTCACAGCCGTTTTCAGCCGCGCGGCATACGAGTGCTCGACCTGGTCGCCAGTACTACCTGCCGGGGCGTGCTGCACCATCGCGCAGTGCGGGAAGCGCTCCTTGAGACGGCGCATCGGCTCGGCCTGCGGCAGCGCGTCGCTGTAGACCGCGCACACCCAGTCGTCGGCATGCGCCGCAACGTTCTCGGCGGAGAGGATCTCGTCGAGGGTGCCGGTGAGCGTCACCAGGCGGCGCGGGACGGGCAGCTCGAGCCACTCGGCAGAGGCCAGCCCCGACGCGTCGAGGTCGATGAGCCAGGATCCGCGCTGCTTGTGCTGCTCGCCGAAACTGTAGTGCAGCGGGGCGCCGGCATAGCGAACCCGTTCGCTGAGCTTCTGGCGCCCGTGAATGTGGCCGAGCGCGACGTAATCGGGGCCGTCGAAGACCTCGAGCGGAACGACGTCGAGACCGCCCTGGCGCACCTCGCGCTCGAGTCCGGCCGTGGCATCCACCCCGGCGGCGAAGCAATGCGCGATCGCGACCGACCGGCCGCTGTGCTCGGCCATGCCGGCGCGCACGAGGTTCATCGCGTGCGCCATGGTCTGCGCCTGCGTCTTGAGCGCGACGCCGTCCCAGTGTTGACGGACGATCGCCGGCTCGAGGTACGGGATGCCGTAGAAGTGCACCGGACCGTCGGCGTCGTCGATCGTCACGGGAGTGCCGGCGTGGAGCGGGTCGGTGATCACATGGATGCCGTCGCGCAGCAACCGGGCCTGGAACCCGAGCCGCGCGGCCGAATCGTGGTTGCCGCTCGTGACGATCACACGAGCGCCGGTGTCGTGGAGCGCTGCGAGCGTGTCGCCGAGCAGGGTGTATGCGGGCCCGGCCGGCGTCGCCGAGTCGAACACGTCGCCGGCGACGATCACGACATCCACCGCCTGGTCGCGCACCTGCTGCACCAGCGCTGCGAGCACCTCGGCCAGCGCATCCATGGTCGAGTTGCCATGGAAGGTGCGGCCGATGTGCCAGTCGGAGGTGTGCAGGATTCGCATACTCACACGGTACGGACGGCCTCGGACATTCTCTCCGAGGCGTGCCGCGACGAGCGGAAGGCCCCTGACCCGACCCTCACCTCGACGATCGACACGTGGTGATGCGGAATGCGCGATGCGCTTTCACATGTGCGGGGTGCAGGGCTGCGCGATGCGAGATCGTGGGCTGCCCTCCGCCCTGCAGTGCCGGACTTGACCCTCCGGCTGGGCGTGTGTCCGCCTCGTCGTGGCTACCGACTTCCGCTCTACTCCTCCAGGTCGTGCGTCCAGTTCGCCTCCTGGATGCGATTGTCGAGTTCGCGCAGCTCCTGTGCCACGCGGTCCGCGGCCTCCCGCAGCTGCGCCACGGGCAGTGCCGCGATCTGGCGCAGTTCCGAGCGCATCTGCCGGAAGCCGCTGCCCGATCCGGATGCTGCGGCCGCGGCGTCCACGAGCAGGGAGTGCTGCAGGCGCAGAACGTCGCGGGCGGCGAGCGCATCGGTCATGGTGCCGTCGGCTCCGAGATCGAGCCGGGCGTTGGTCGCGTTGATCCGACGGATCAGCTCGCGGAGCCTCGCGAGGTCCTTCTCGGCCTCGCCCAGGAGCGCAGCGGCATCCTCGGCCGGCTCCTCGCCCTCCTGATATCGGGCGTTCGCGGTGATGCGGGCGCGCAGCTGCTCGATACGGCGCTGCAGATCGGCCCGCGCGGTCAGAGCCTCGGCGATCTTCATGACCTCATCCTTTCAGGCCATGCCGACCGTGTCACCGTCGGCGCAGCAGACCCTGATGCTCGGGGTTCTGCTCGAACCACTCGGCGACGTACCAGCAGACCGGGTCGACCTTCCGGTCGCCGCGGCTCTCGATGTCGTCGACGGCACCCTTCACGACGCAGGCCGCGTAGCCGTGCCCGCGGAACGTCGGGGTCGTGAAGGCGCGCGTCAGCGCGATCGTCGTGCCGTCGTCGCGATAGTCGAGAACGCTCACGAGCGCACCGTCACGCGTGAGCGTGTAGCGCGATGCATCCTTCTCATCCGTGACGAGAAAACCGTCGATCATCGTCGAATCCGTCATGGCATCCACGCTATGCCACCCGGTAACCCCGGGACTCGTTTTGACACGGGGCGTCATCCTCAGACATAATCCCCCCATGACCACCAACGCGCTCCCTTTGTCCGCCCAGGAGGCGAACGGGACTACCGGGATGATGATGCCCGGCTGCGTTGGCATGTGTTGCCGAATGTGTCGCTGATCACTCAGCTGACCTGTCCGGCTCCGCTCTTCGCCATCTGCGAAGCGTGAGCCCCGAGCACCTACCCGTGTGCTTGTTCTCGGCCTTCAGGGTCACTCTCGCAACACATCCGAGCCGCGTCGGCTCACCCTTCCAAGGACTTCATCATCATGTCGAACATCGCCCTCCTCGAGCGTCCCGCCTCCACCCGCGCCCCGCACCTGCGTCCCGTCCCGCGTTTCGTCGAACAGGATGCGCCGGCCGCACCGGCCACGCCCGAAGATCTCCCCGCCACCCGCTCGCCCCGTGGCTTCGCCCTGTACGTCGGTCTGGATGAGATCAAGGCCGCGGGCGCCGGCGTGAGCCTGCCCCTGCTCGTCGACGCGCTGCGCCGCACGCTCGCCGAACTCGCCCCCGAGGCCGAGACGCACGCCACGGTCGCTCTCGCACCGCACGGCTCGGGCGGACGCGACCTCGACGTCGTTCGCCTCGCTCTGCACGAGCCCGGCGCGATCGCCCGGGCGAAGGCCGCCACCGAGACCGAGGAGAAGAACGAGGACTACGGCGTCACCGTCGACATCTCGCGCAAGCGCGTGCTGATCGACGGCGAGTCGGCCGCGTTCACGTACAAGGAGTTCGAGCTGCTGCAGTACCTCGTCCTCCGCGAGGGCCGCACCATCGAGCGCTCCGAGCTCGTCGGCGCCCTGTGGCAGGCTCCGGAGGACGAGACCCCCGGCGAGCGCACGATCGACGTGCACGTGCGCCGACTGCGCGCGAAGCTCGGCCGCTACGAGGACATCGTGCGCACCGTCCGCGGCGTCGGGTACCGGTTCGACCGCCACGCCGACGTCGTGATCCGCTACGGCCAGGGCACCCCCTCGCCCGACCGCTTCTGAGTGTGACGCGGCAGCGCCAGGGGCCGCGAATGGTCACCGAACCGCTTTGGTGACCACCATACGCGCCACCTCGTTGCGCGCGGCGTTGTCAGCGCCGCGACGTAGGGTGTTCGTATGACCTTGACAGCGGATGCCGCGACCGACCCCGTCGACGCCGCACAGCCGCTGCACACGGTCTACCACCCGCAGCGCCCCCTGAACCTGTTCCGCACGGTCGGCGTGCTCATGCGCGGGCCGAAGGACCCGACGATGATGGTCGCCGGCTCCACCCTGTGGCGCGCCGCCCGCACTCCGGCGGGCGTTGCGACGCTGGCCCTGCGCCAGAGCACCGAGGGCGTCCACGCCACCGCCTGGGGCCCGGGATCCGACTGGGCCCTCGAGCAGCTCCCGCGCCTCTGCGGCGCCACCGACAACGACGCGGGCTTCGACCCGGCATCCCTCACGGCGGCAGGGCATCCGCATCTCGCCGACGTCGCCCGCCGTACGGCATCCACCCGCCTCACCCGCACCGATCTCGTCTTCGATGCGCTCGCAAGCGCCATCATCGAGCAGAAGGTCACGTCTTTCCAGGCATTCGGTGCCTGGCGGGTGCTCATCACGCGATTCGGCGAACGCGCCCCCGGACCGACCCCGCGGCCGATGTTCGCCCCGCCGACGATCGACGGCTGGCGCGGCATCCCCTCGTGGGCCTGGCACAGCGCCGGCGTCGAACCTCCGCAGTCGCGCACGATCGTCCGCGCAGCCGAGCGCGGCCTGCGCATCGCGGACGCCGTGCTCGCAGGCCCGACCGGCGCAGATGGGGATCGCGTGCTCGTGAGCCTTCCCGGGATCGGCGCGTGGACGGCATCCGAGACCCGCATCCGCGCCCTGGGCGACCCCGATGCGGTCAGCGTCGGCGACTACCACCTCGCCCATCAGGTCGGCTACGCCCTGACCGGATCCCGCACCGACGACGCGGGGATGCTGGAGCTCCTCGCTCCCTGGGCGGGGCACCGTCAGCGCGTCGTCCGCCTCATCCTCGCGAGCGGTCTCATCGAACCGCGCCGCGGCCCGCGCGTCGCCCCGGAGGATCACCGTCGCCGGTGAGGCGCCACGGCATCCCCTAGGCTGACGGCATGTCTGCACGCACGAAACAGCGCTGGATCTGGCTCGGCGGCACCGTCGCCCTGGTCGTCCTCGGCGTCGTGATCGGACTGATCCTGCAGAACGTCGGGCTGGGTCTGCTGCTCGCCCTCATCGTCTCGATCGTGTGGCTGATCGCGACCGAGTCGCGCCGAGGCGACAACACCGGTGTGAACGACGAGTCCACCGGGATCGAGGTCTGAGCCGGGATCAGCCGGCCGCCGCGTAGCGCTCGACGCGCAGAACGCAGGTGAGGTCCTCGTCGGTCAGATCGACCGTGGTCGCCCACTCCTCCTCAGCGCCCTCACCGACGCCGTCGACATCGACCTGGCTGAGAGAACGGGTGTCCCCGGCCTCGTTGAGGAGCGAGACGTAGATCCGGTACGAGACCGAATCCTTCGTGGGGTTCTTCACTGTGCCGTCGACCGTCCAGCTGCCGTCGCCGAGCTCGCACGTCGACACGGTGGCGTCGGCGAGCGCGCCCACCAGGTTCTCGCCGGATCCGGGCGTGTCGGTGATGTCGGTGATGCCGGGGGTCAGAGTGGAGCTCGCGGACGGCGACGGCGACGGCTCGCTGTCGCCATTGGTGCAGGCACTGAGTCCGACGACGCCGAGCAGCAGGGCAGCGCCTGCGCCCGCCGCACGCACACCGATCGACCGACGGTTGAGAGTCGCACGGAGGGTTGCGCGAGGTGTCTGGGACTGCATGGTGTGGCCTTTCACGGGGTGGATCAGGATGCGGAGTCTGTGTTCTGCTCGCGGCGACGGCGGACAAGCAGGAGCACGAGGCCGGCCATCAGCAGCGCCGCCGCAGCCGCGGCGTACGGTGCGGGGTCGCCGCCCGTGAGCGGAAGACCGCCCCACGGCGGGCGAGCCGGCAGCTCGATCGATGCGGATGCCTCGTCGCGCACCTGGATCTCGGTGTCGATCTCGGTGCTGGTCACCACGGCATGCGACGCTACCACGGTGCCCTCCATGGCCGCCGTGATCGTCACCGTCGCGGTGGCCGTCACGGTCTGCCCTGGCAGGAGCACGCCCGGCACGCCCGGCCAGGTGTACGTGAGCCCGGACAGCCCCGGGTAGAGGTCGGTGATCGTGACGTTCGTGAGCGTCTTGGTGCCGGTGTTGGTCGCCGCGTAGCTGAACACGAGCGTGTCGCCCGCGAAGCCTTGCTGACCGCTCTTGACGGCGATGCCCATGTCGAGCGCGACAGCTGAGCGGTGTGGCACAGCGAGGGTGTTCTCGTCCTCGGCCTGCACGGGCGCCCCTGAAGGCGGGGTGCCGGTCGCGGTGGCCGTATTGACGATCGATCCACGGTCGACGTCGGCCTGGGCGATGACGTACACGGCCGTGAAGCGCGCCGTCTGACCCGGTGCGAGCTCGCCGGGAGTCTCGGGCCAGTGCGCCGTGAGATCGCTCAGACGCGGCATCTCGTCGGTGACCGACACGTCGTGGAGCGTGACGTTGCCGGTGTTGACCACGGTGAACGTGTAGGTGACGCGGGCTCCCTGCTGAGGCGCCGGCGAGACCGAGCTGGTCTTGTCCAGCGTGAGCGCGGGCGCCGCAGCAATCGGCGTCGAGCCCGTCGCGCGATCGCTCACGGTCGTGCCGCCACCGCTGCCGCTGGTGGTCGCTGTCGAGGATACCCCGCCGGCATCCACGTCGGCCTGCGTCAGCCGGTACGAGGCCGTGGCGGTCGCCGTCTGCCCCGGCGCCAGCACGCCCGGCTCCCCCGGCCACCGGATGCCGAGATCCGAGATCCCGTTCTGGGCATCGCCGAGCACGACGCCGGTGAGCGTGACATTGCCGTCGTTCGTGACCGTGAAGGCGAACTGCACGACGTCACCCGGGCGCCCTGTCGCACCCGGTGCGAGCTCCTGGGTCTTCGTCAGGTCGATGTGCGGGGCACGATCGGCCGTCGGCACGACGGCCTCAGGAGAGGCCCCCGTGACGGCGTCGCCGTTCGGCTTCTGCCCCGTGGCGGTGGCTGTGTTGCGCACCGCACCGGCATCCAGGTCGGCCTGGGTGATCGTGTACTCGGCCGACGCCGTGACCGACTGCTGCGGTGCGAGCACACCGTCCGCGCCGGGCCACGCGCCGTAAGTGATCGGGCCGATACCCGGCAGATCGTCCGTGAGCACTACGCCGCTGGTCGTGACCTGGCCGACGTTGGTGATCACGAAGTCGTACGTGATCGTCGTTCCTGGAGTGCCGTCTCCGTTGCGCGTGCCGGTCTTGGCGACCGCGAGCCCGCTCGTCGGTGCGACCAGGGGGACGACGGTCTCGGTCGACGTGTCGCTCACGTCTCCGCCGCGCGGGCGCGTCCCGGAACCGGTCGCGGTGTTGCGCACCTCACCGGCGTCGACATCGGCCTGTGTGACCGTGTGGGTCGCGCGGATGATGGCGGACTGACCGGGAAGCAGGCGCCCGGGGGCGGCCGGGTCGGGCCAGGTGTACTCGAACCCGGTCAGGCCCGGCACGGTGTTGTCGAGGACGACATCGGTCAACGTGGTGTTGCCGGTGTTGCGGATCTCGAAGACGTATTCGATCGTGTCGCCGAGCATGCCCGTGTCGCCGTCGGCGAGGCGCGCGGTCTGAGTCGTGCGGATCGCGTCGGCAGGGGGCGTCTGCGGGTCGGTTCCGATGACCACGGGGTCGGACTGCGCCGAGATCCCGTCGCCGTCCGGAGCGATGCCGGACACGGCCGCGACGTTGGTCACCGAGCCGGAGTCGACGTCCGCCTGCGTCACCGTGTAGCGCGCGGTTCCCTGCGCGGTCTCGCCGGGGGCGAGGACTCCGGCGGCTGAGGGGAACGCCAGAACCGGTGCGGAGCGGCCCAGGAGTTCATCGGCCACGCGGATCAGGCGAAGCGTGACGTTTCCGTTGTTGGTCACGTCGAACGTGTACTCGATGACGCTGCCGGCACCGCCCGAGCCGCTCGCGTACGAGCCGCCCTTGACGATCGTCACCGAGGGTGCGTGCGCAGCGGTCGCGATCGGCGTGATCGTCGAGCTGTCGCCGACGGTCTCCCCGCCGGGCGTGGTACCTCTGACGGATGCCGTGTTCTCGACCGTGCCGCGGTCGACGTCGTCCTGGCTGATGGCGTACGCAGCAGTTCCGGTGGCCACCTGCCCCGGCGCGAGGACTCCCGTCGCGGCCGGCCAGGTGATCCGGATCGGCTCGAGCCCGGGCAGGGTGTCGGTGATCGCGACGTCGCGCAGGGTCACCGTGCCGGTGTTCTCGATGCGGAACCCGAACTCGACGGCATCGCCCGCCGCGTTCTGCGTCGGCTGCTCGAGCCGGCCGGTCTTCACGAGGTCGATGCCCGCATCGGGGGCGATCGCCACAGTGGCGGGTGCCGTCGCGCTCGCAGGAGCGCCGACCTGAGGCATGCCGCTTCCGGTGACGATGCTGGTCACTGCGCCGGCGTCGACATCCGCCTGCGTGAGCGTGTACGTCGCCGTCGCCGTGACCTTCTGCCCGGGAGCGAGCACTCCGGCCTCGCCCGGCCACAGGTAGGTCGGGTCGTCGACGCCCGGCAGCGAATCGGCCAGGCTCGACGACGAAAGCGTCACGTTGCCGGTGTTCTCGAGCGTGTACGTCCACGTGACGACGTCGCCCGCCTTGCCGACGGCTCCGGCAGCGAGCGCACCCGAGTTCGTGACGACGATCGACGGCGCCGCCGCCTGCGTCGGAACGACGCTCTCGGGCGAGGATGCCGTGGCCCATCCGCCGCGGGGAGTCATCCCCGTGGCGGATGCCGTGTTGAGCACCTGCCCGGCGTTCACATCGGCCTGAGTGATGGTGTACTCGGCTGTCGCGGTCGCGGTCTCGTTCGGCGCCAGCACACCGTCGACGCCCGGCCACTCGATCTCTGGTACCGAGACGCCCGGTTTGCTGTCGGAGAGCTCGACCCCCGACATCGTAACGTTCCCGGTGTTGCTGATCGAGAACCTGTACCTGACGAGATCGCCGACCCCGCCGCTGCCGGTGGTCGTGCCGTCCTTCGTGACGGCGAGCGCGGGCGAGGGAAGGACCGTGTCGATGCGCACCGTCTTGGTGTCGGCGCGGACGGTCTGTCCGTCCGGCGACTCGGCAGCCACGTGCGCAGTGTTCTCGACGTACCCGCGATCGATGTCCGACTGACGCAACGCATACGTCCCGGTACCGGTCACCGACTGCCCGACCTCGAGCACACCCTCGGCATCGGGATCCGGCCAATCGATCGAAACGTTCTCCAGACCCTCCATCGGGTCGACGAGCGCACCACCGGTCAGCGTCACATTGCCCGTATTGGTCGCCGTCACCCGATACCGGATCACATCACCGACCTGACCGATCCCCCCATCGATCAGCTCACCCGACTTCACCGCACTCAGACCAGGCACACGCGGAACCTCGACGGTCTCAGGCGTCGGCTCGGATGCGACGTCTCCGCCGCCCGGTGCGGTTCCTGTGGCGATCACGACGTTCGCGACAGCGCCGGCATCGATGTCCTGCTGCGTCAGAGCATAGGTCGCGACGGCGGACGCGGAACCACCGGGTGCGAGCACCCCGTCGGCGCCAGGCCAGATGTACTCGATATCGCTGAGCCCCACCATGCGGTCGTCGAGTTCGATACCGGTCAGAGTCTGGTTGCCGTCGTTGGCGATGACGAACTCGTAGGTGACGATCTCGCCCACCTCACCGGTACCGCCCGGCTCCAGCTCACCGTGCTTCGCCACCGCGATCGCGGGCGCGCTCGGCTCGGTCGGCGTGGCGACCGTCTCCGAGTCGTCCCTCACTTCGCCGGCGCGCGAGTGCCCGGAGGCCGACGCCGTGTTGATGACGTCGCCGGCATCCACGTCCGTCTGGGAGATGGAGTACTGGGCCGTGGCGGTGGCGGTCTGGCCGGGGGCGAGCACGCCCGGGTCTGCGGGCCACTGGATCACGGGCGTCGAGAGCCCGGCAAGCGGGTCGTCCAGCACGAGGCCGGTCAGCGTGACGTTGCCGGTGTTCTCGATCTCGAAGACGTAGTCGATGCGGTCTCCGACGGCGCCGTCGCCGTCCACGGCCGCGGACTTCCGCACGTCGAGAGCGGGCTCGGCGGCGACGACCGTCGACTGGACGGAGTCCGTGCTCGAGGTGACGATGTCGCCGACGGGGGGCTTGCCCCGCGCCGTGGCGATGTTGGTGACCGTCCCCCGGTCGACATCCGCCTGCGTGATCGTGTAGTCGGCTGTCGCCGTCACGCTCTGACCGGGCGCGAGAATACCGGGTTCCCCGGGCCACGCGAAGACGGGATCGCTGACGCCCGCCAGCGCATCCTTGAGGTCGACGAGCGTGAGTGTGACGTTGCCGGTGTTCTCGACCTCGAACGCGTAGTCGATCGTGTCACCGAGGGCGCCCTCGCCGTTCACGGTGCCCGTCTTGACCCCACGGATCCCCGGACGCGCCTCGAGCAGCACGGAGGCGTTCGCGGAATCGGTGACGTTCGATCCCCGCGGCGGCGCGGCGGCTCCGTCGACCGCGCTGCCCACCGAGCCGCGGTCGACATCGGCCTGCGTCAGCGTGTACGTCGCGGTCGCAGTGACGGTCTCGCCGGGCAGCAGCACACCGGGTCGCGATGCGTCGGGCCAGACGTACTCGATCCCCTCGCCCGAGAGCTCGTCGGTCAGCGTGACGCCCGTCAGCGTCACGTTGCTGGTGTTCTCCAGCGTGTAGCTCCACACCACGCGGTCACCGGCGGCGCCGGTCGCGCCGTCTTCGAGAGCACCGGTCTTCGTGACATCGATCGACGCGCGGATGTTCTGGGTGGAGACGGTGGCCGGCGCCTGCGGGCTCGTCACGGCGCCGCCGCGCGAGTCGCCGGTCGCGTTCGCGGCGTTCACGATCGACCCGGCATCCACGTCTGCCTGGGTGACGGTGTACGTCGCGGTCGCGATCGCCGTGTCGCCGGGGGCGAGCTGTTCGGCCGTGCCCGGCCAGGTGATCTCCGGCTCGCTCAGACCGGGCATCCGATCGTTCAGCGTGATGGCGCTGACCGTGACGTTTCCGGTGTTCGTGACGCGGAACGTATAGTCGACGCGCGATCCCACACCGCCGTCTCCGTTCATCACGCCGGACTTCGTGACTGCGAGCGCTCCCGCGGCTTGCACGGTCGAAATGCGGACCGTGTTGGTGTCGGCGCGGACCTCCTGGCCGTCCGGCGACTTGGCCGCCACGTGAGCGGTGTTCTCGACGTACCCGCGATCGATGTCCGACTGACGCAACGTATACGTCCCGGTACCGGTGACCGACTGCCCGACCTCGAGCACACCCTCGGCATCGGGATCCGGCCAATCGATCGAAACGTTCTCCAGACCCTCCATCGGGTCGACGAGCGCACCACCGGTCAGCGTCACATTGCCCGTATTGGTCGCCGTGACCCGATACCGGATCACATCACCGACCTGACCGATCCCCCCATCGATCAGCTCACCGGACTTCACCGCAACCACACCCGGCTCACGCGGGATGTCCACTCGCTTCGAGCTCGTGCGTTGGATCGGGTCGCCGCGGGTCGGCGCCGCGTCGAGCGTCACGGAGTTGTCCACGAATCCGTGGTCGATGTCCACCTGCGTCAGCGCGTAGCGCGCGGTCGCGGTTGCAGCCTGTCCTGGTGCGAGCACCCCGGCCACGCCCGGCCACGTGTACGTGATCTCGGAGATGCCGGCGAGCGTGTCGTCGAGGGCGACCGCGTTCAGCGTGACGTTCCCGGTGTTGCGGATCGTGAACGAGTACTGCACCTCGTCGCCGACCGCACCTGTGGCCCCAGCGGCGAGCCTGCCGTCCTTGACGACCGTGGCATCGGCGGCGGCGGCCGCCGTCGTCAGCGTGTGCTCGTCGTCGTCCGACACGGCGGGCCCGGTCGGCGGCGTTCCGGTTCCCGTTGCGGTGTTGGCGATCGTCCCGCGGTCGACGTCGGTCTGCGTGATCCGGTAGGTGGCGTGGGCGGTGACAATCTCGCCGGGCGCGATCACGCCCTCCTCGTCCGGCCACACCAGCGACAGCGCGGAGAGACCCGGAAGCGGGTCGGCGACCTGCACGTCGTGCAGCGTGACGTTGCCGGTGTTCTCGACCTCGACGAGGTAGGTCACGCGGTCGCCCACGCGTCCCTCGGTCTCGCCCACCGTCGACTTGCGGGTGGTGATGGTGGGAGCGACTGCAACGGTCGCCGTGGTGATCTCGACCTCGTCGGACTCCACGGGGACTCCACCGGGCGCCGCGCCCACGGCAGTGGCCGAGTTGACCACGCCACCGCGATCGACGTCCGCCTGCGTGACGACGTAGGTGGCCGTGGCGGTGGCCTGCTGTCCCGGCGCGAGGATGCGCGGGGCACCCGGCCACGCGAACACCGGTTCGCTGAGACCGGTCAGCTCGTCCATCAGCCTCACGACCGAGATGGTGACGTTGCCGGGGTTGTCGATCGTGAAGTCGTACGTGATGGTGTCGCCGACGCTCGGCGCGGGACCCGGCCGGGCGGTCTTCGTCAGGACGAGTGCGGGATCCGGCGCGACGGCAAGGGTGGCCGGGGCCGTCGATGACACCCGATCGCCCACCGCGGGCTTTCCGGAACCGGTCACGAGGCTCGACACCGATCCGGCGTCCACGTCGGCCTGGGTCAGTGCGTAGGTCGCGGTCGCCGTGACCGACTCTCCCGGGGCGAGGACGCCGACCGGAGTCGTCCACGTGTACGCGGGATCGCTGATGCCGGCGACGGCGTCGCTCAGCGCGACCTCGCTCAGCGTCACGTTCCCGGAGTTCGTCAGCACGTACGTCCAGGTGACGACGTCACCGGCACGACCGGCGGCGCCTGGCGCGAGGGCGCCGCTGTCGGTCACGGTCAGCGCCGGGCGGCCAGCGGCCGTGGTGACCACGTTCTCGGGCGAAGCGCCCGAGACATCGGCCCCCGCGGGCGGTGTGCCGGTCGCCGTGGCCGTGTTGATGACGCGTCCGGCATCCAGGTGCTCCTGAGTGATCTCGAGCACACCCGTCGCGGTCGCCTTCTGTCCCGGCTCCAGTCGCCCTGGCGCGTCCGCTGCAGGCCAGGCGATGGACGACAGCTCGACGCCGGGCAGCGGGTCCGACAGCGTGACCCCGGTGAGTGTCACGTTGCCGGAGTTGACGATCTCGAAGGAGTACTCGATCGTGTCGCCGACCGCGCCGGTACCGCTCGCGGTGCCGGACTTGGCCACGGCGATCGCCGGTGCGTGCTGCACCGTGCTGATGCGGACGGTGTTCGTGTCGGTCTTGACAATCTGCCCCTGGGGCGTCTGGCCGCCCACCGTGGCGGTGTTCTCGACGTAGCCGCGATCGACGTCGGCCTGGGTGATCCGGTGCTTGCCCTGGCCGGTCACGGATTGCCCCACGTCGAGCCGTCCGTCGGCCCCCGGCCACGTGATCGAGACGTCGTACAGACCCGGCATCGGGTCGATCAGCTGGCCGCCCGTGATCGTGACGTTTCCGGTGTTCGTCGCACGGACCGCGTACTGGATCACGTCGCCGACCTCGCCGATGCCGTCGCCGAGCAGCGCCCCGCTCTTGACCGCCGAGAGTCCGGCTCCGGGTGCGATCGCGACCGTCTCGCTGGCCTGCCGGGTCAGCTCAGACCCGCGCGAGGGCGTTGCGGTCACCGTCGCTGTGTTGACGACCGCCCCCGCGTCCACGTCGTTCTGCGTCAGCGCGTACGTCGCCGTGCCCGTGGCGCGCTGTCCGGGGGCGAGCACGCCCTCGGCCTGCGGCCAGGTGATCTGGATGGTGCTGATACCGGGGAGCGGGTCGCCGAGCACGACATTCGAGATGGTGACATCGCCGGTGTTCTGGATCACGAACCCGTACTCGACCGTGTCTCCGGCACGCCCGGTGGATCCGGCCGCGAGGGCGCCGGACTTCTCGACCAGGAGGGCGGGCGCGGAGGGCGCGGCGGCCGTGTCGATGCTGTCGGAGCCCGTCACCGCCGGGCCGGTGGGCGGTGCGCCGCTCGCGGTCGCCCGGTTCGTGACGATCCCGGCGTCGACATCCGCCTGCGTCACGACGTACTGCGCCGTAGCCGTGACGGACTGCCCGGGCGCCAGCACACCGGCCTCGCCGCTCGGCCAGGAGCCGTAGTCGATCGCGGACACACCGTCGAGTTCATCCGCGATGCTCACGCCGGTCAGGGTCGTGTTGCCCGAGTTCGTCGCCCTGAAGGCGTACTCGATCGTGTCGCCGCGCTTCACCGCGTCGGCGCCGGTCGTCTTCGTGAGAGTGATGGCGGGCGCGGCCTCCACCGTCGCGATGTCGACGGCAGAGGTGTCGGATACATCCACGCCGCCACGACTCTCACCGGTGAGGGTGGCACTGTTCGAGAAACCGCCGGCGTCGACGTCGGCCTGCGTGACGGTGTAGGTCGCGGTCGCGGTCACGGTGTCACGAGGTGCGAGGGTTCCGGTCGCGCTCGGCCAGGGACCGAACGTGATGGAGGACAGCCCGGGGAGCTCGTCGGCCAGGGCGATCGAGTCGATCGTCACGTTGCCGGAGTTCGTCACATCGAAGGTGAACGTCACGACATCCCCGACGGCGACGCCCGTCGTGGGCGACGCGGACTTCTCGAGGGTGAGCTCGGCTCGCTGCGTTCCGGTCGACACCGTGACCTCGTCGGCCGCTCTCACAGGCTGATCGGCCGGCGATCGCCCCTCAGCCGCTGCGCTGTTGACGACGCTGCCGGCGTCGACGTCGTCCTGCGTGATCTCGTAGTCGGCAGTCGCAGTCGCCTGCTGACCCGGCGAGAGGACGCCCTCGGCTCCCGGCCAGGTGACATCGGGCGAGACGCCGGGGATGCTGTCGGTGAGGGCGATCGCGTCGATCGTGACGTTTCCGGTGTTCACGATCGTGAACCCGAAGCGGATGGTGTCGCCGGCTTCACCCGCACCGAGCACGGTGCCCGTCTTCTCGAGCGTCATCGAGGGTGCGCCGGCGATCGGGACGTCGACTTCCGCCGTGCGTGTCACGGCGGCGCCGGTGGGAGGCGTCGCCGTGCCGTTCACCGTGTTCGTGACGACTCCGGCATCCACATCCGCCTGGGTGAGCGCGTAGGTCGCCGTCGCGGTCATGGTCTGACCGGGCACCAGCCTGCCCTCGGCACCGGGCCAGACGTACGCCAGCTGCGAGATGCCCTCGAGCTGATCGCTCAGCCTCACCGCGTTGAGAGTGACGTTGCCGGTGTTGCGCACGGTGAAGGAGAAGTTGACGGTGTCGCCTTCATGCCCGGTCGTTCCAGGCGCGAGCGCCCCGGTCTTGGTGAGCGTGTACGCCGGGGTCTGCGGTGCGACCGGCGTCGTGATCGAATCGGGGTCGCTCACGTCGGCGCCGGTCGGCGGCTTGCCGGTCGCCGTCGCCGTGTTGGTGATGCTGCCGGCATCGATGTCGGCCTGAGTGATGCGGTACGTCGCGGTGGCCGTGACGGTCTGACCCGGCTGCAGCGTGCGGGCAGGGCCCGGCCACTGTCCGTAGACCGGTGCGTTGAGCCCGGAGAGCGGGTCCGAGATCGTGACGCCGGTGAGCGTGACGTTGCCGGTGTTGCGCGCCGTGATGGTGTAGGTCACCAGGTCGCCGACGACACCGGTGCCCGAGACGGACGAGGTCTTGTTCGTCTCGATCGCAGGAGCCGCGTCCGCCGTCGGGAGCACGACCGTCTGCGAGGTCGCATTCACCGCAGCGCCCGCCGGGGGCCGCCCGGACACGGTGGCGGTGTCGCTGATGCTGCCTGCGTTCACATCGCTCTGACGCACGACATACGTCGCGGTCGCGGTCACCGTCTGCGTCGGATCGAGGGTTCCGGCCGTGCCGCCCGGCCATGCGCCGTAACTGATGGCCGACAGCCCGTTGTGAGGGTCGGCGATCGTGATGCCGGTCAGGGTCACGTTGCCGGTGTTGCGCACCGTGTACGTGTACGTGATGGTGTCGCCGACAGCGCCGGTGCCGTTCGTGTATGCGCCGGCCTTGTCGATCGTCACGGCGGGGGCGGCTGCGAGCGGCACCGTGGCCGATCCCATGGCAGTCGCGGCCTGACCGCGTGCGGGAGTTCCCGTCGCCGTCGCCGTGTTCGCGACGGATCCGGCGTTCACATCGCTCTGCCGCACCACGGAGGTGGCGGTCGCCGTGACCGAAGCACCCGGGGGGAGCGTGCCGGCCGTTCCGCCCGGCCAGGGCCCGTAGATCAGTGCGCTGACGCCGGGTGCCGAGTCTGTGGCGCCGACTCCCGTGAGGGTCACGTTGCCGGTGTTGGTGATCGTCAGAGTCCAGGTGATGGTCTCGCCGGCGACGCCCTCCGCACCGCCCGGGAGCGAGCCGGTCTTCACGACCTGGATCCGCGGCGCCGCTCCGACCGTCGGCGACGTGACCGACGCGGGCGGGCTCGCGACCGATGCGCCGTTGGGCGCCGTCGCCCGCCCGGTTGCGGTGTTCCTCACGCTGCCGGCGTCCACATCGGCCTGGGTGATGGTGTAGGACGTCGTCGCTGTCACGGTCTGCGCCGGGGCGAGCGTGTTCTCCGGGCCGGGCCAGGTGTACTGCAGCGGAGTGATGCCGGGAAGCGGATCGTCGATCGTGACGCCGCTCAGGGTCACGTTGCCCGAGTTTCGCGTCGTGATCGTGTACGAGATCACGTCGCCCACCGCGCCCGTACCGCTGACCGAGGCGGACTTCGTCGTGACGAGCCCGGGGCCGGCGGCGGCAGTCGGCAGCACGACCGTCGGCGAGTTCGCACCGACCGTCGGGCCGGTGGGCGGAGTGGCCGTCACGCGTGCCCGGTTCGAGACCGAGCCCCGGTCGACGTCCGCCTGCACCAGAGTGTATGTCGCGCTCGCGGTCACGGCCTGGCCGGGAGCGAGTGTCCCCGGCGTGCCGGGCCACGACGGCGTGATCGCGCTCAGGCCGTCGTGCGGGTCGGCGATCGAGACGTTCGTCAGCGTGACGTTGCCGGTGTTGCGCGCGGTGAACTGATACGTGATGACGCTGCCGACGGCGCCGGAGCCGCTCGTATAGCTGCCGCTCTTGGCGAGGGTCAGTGACGGACTGGGCGCGAGCGGAAGCGTGGCGGACGCCGACTGCTGGACAGCCGGACCGCTCGGCGGGGTGCCGCTCGCAGTGGCGGTGTTGACGATGGACCCGGCATCCACGTCCGCCTGGGTCAGAGTCTTCGTCGCGGTCGCGACAACGCTCTGCCCCGGCTGAAGCGTGCCGGACGCACCCGGCCACGCCGAGTAGGCGATGTCGGACAGACCCGGCATCTGGTCGCTCACGCCGACCGAGGTCATGGTGACGTTGCCGGCGTTTCGGATCGTGAACGTGTACGTGACGACATCGCCGGCGACGCCCCTGGCGCCCGACGCGAGGGATGCGCTCTTGCTCAGCGCGAGCTGCGGTGCGGCTGCGGCCGTGGGGGTGTCTCTCGTGGCGCTGGCCGTGACCGGAGCATCCCCGGGCGCTCGTCCCTCAGCGGTCGCGGTGTTCCGGATCGTGCTCGCGTTCACATCGGCCTGCGTGATGGCGTACGTGCCACGAGCGGTCGCGGCCTGCCCCGGTGCCAGGGTCCCCGCGGCGCCCGGCCACGTGACTGCCAGGACGGACATCCCCGGCAGCGCGTCGCGCACGGTGACGCCGGTGAGTGTCTGGTTGCCGGAGTTCTCGACCCGGATCGTGTATTCGATCACGTCGCCGACGTTGCCGGTCGTCGAGCTCGCGGTCTTGGTGACCGTGAGTTCAGGCGACGGAGTGATCGTCGGGACCGTCGTCGTGGATGACGACGACACGAGCGCGCCTGCAGGCGGGCGACCGCTCACGGATGCGGTGTTGGGCACCGCTCCCGCGTCGACATCGCTCTGGCGCACGGTGTACGCAGCCGTTCCCGTCGCGGTTTCGCCCGGCGCCAGCGATCCCGCCGCACCCGGCCAGGTCACGCTCGGGCGGGGGAGACCGGGCAGCGTGTCGGTCAGGACGATGTCGGCCAGGCTCACGTTGCCCGAGTTGCGGATCGTGAAAGAGAACGTGATGGTGCTGCCGACACCGCCGTTGCCGCTGGTCAGCGCACCCGTCTTGTTCACGACGATCGACGGCGCGGCGGCGATCGGCACTGCGGAATTTCCCGTGCCGCTCACGGCCGCTCCCCGTGGCGGCGTGCCCACGGCGGTCGCCGTGTTCATGACCGAACCGGCGTCGACGTCCGTCTGCGTGAGCGTGTAGGTCGCCCTGCCGGTGACACTCTGTCCCGGCGCCAGCGTGTCTGCCGCGCCCGGCCATCCCGAAAGCGCGATCGGGGCCGCTCCGAGAAGCGGGTCGGTCAGCCCGACGCCCGTGAGGGTCACGTTCCCGGTGTTGCGCACGGTGAACGCGAAGGTGATGGTGTCGCCTGCGACACCACTGCCGTTCAGCGTCCCCGCCTTGCCCACGGTGATGGCGGGCGAGCTCGTCGCCGTGGGGGTCACGACAGCGCTGGAGCCGGCGCTCACCGTCGTGCCGCCGCCGGTGCCGCGGGCGGTCGCCGTGTTCGTCACGGAACCGGCATCCACGTCGCGCTGAGTGAGCGTGTAGGTCGCGGTCGCCGTGACGCTCTGGCCGGGAGCGAGCGTGCCGTTCGCGCCGGGCCAGCTGTAGCTCAGGGCCGAGAGGCCGACGAGGGGGTCTGTGATGGCGACGCCGGTGAGCGTGACGTTGCCGCTGTTGGTGGCACGGAAGGTGTACGTGATCGTGCTGCCGACGCCTCCCCCGGCTCCCGCCGCGGACTTCGTCGTGGTGATCGACGGGGCTGCCGCCACCGTCGCGACCGAGACCTCGCTCGACGTCTTGGTGATGGGCGCGCCGGTCGGCGGGGTGCCGCTCACCGAGGCCGTGTTCTTGACGACGCCCGCGTCGACGTCGGACTGCCGGATCGTGTACGTCGCCGTACCGGTGACGGTCTGCCCCGGCTCCAGCGTGCCGGCCGCCCCCGGCCACACGCTCGAGATGGCGGAGAGCCCCGCATGCGGGTCGGCGAACGCGACACCGCTCAGCGTCACGTTGCCGGTGTTGGTCGAGCGGAACGTGTACGTGATCGTGCTGCCGACACCGCCGCTGCCCGAGGTGACCGCGCCGGTCTTGACCATCGTCAGGTCGGGTGTCGAGGCCAGCGACACCGTGGCCGGTGCCGAGCTCGTGACCGCGTCGCCGGAGGGCGGACGACCGGTGCCGGTCGCCGTGTTGCTCACTGCGCCCGAGTTCACATCGGTCTGGGAGATCATCGACGTCGCGGTGGCCGTAACGGTCTGCCCCGGGGCGAGCGTACCGGCGGTGCCGCTGGGCCAGGTGCCGTAGACGGGCTGCGAGATGCCGGGCAGCGCGTCGCTGACGGCGACTCCCGTGAGCGTGACGTTCCCGCTGTTGCGAAGCGTCATCGTCCAGGTGATGGTGTCGCCGGCGCGCCCCACCGAGCCGCCGGGGAGCGCACCGCTCTTGGTCGTCACGATCGCCGGCGCCGCCGCGACCGTCGGCGTCACGACCTGCGGGGAGCTGCTCGTCACGGGTGTCGTGCCGTAGGCCCCGGTCGAGCCGGCCGTGTTGCGCACCGCGCCCGCGTCGACGTCGGTCTGCTTGATCGTGTAGGTCGCGACGGCCGTGACGGTCTGGCCCGGTGCGAGTGTTCCCGCGGTGCCGGGCCACGAGTACGTGAATGCGGACAGACCGGCCAGCGGATCGGAGACGGAGACGCCCGTGAGCGTGACGTTGCCCGTGTTGGTCGTGCGCACGGTGTAGGTGATGACATCGCCGACGCGGCCGGTGCCGGAGACCGCGGCGGCCTTCGTCGTCGTGGACGCCGGGGCGGCCGCGGCCGTGTTGACACGGTTGGTCGGCGAGCTTCCGGTCACGGTCTGACCGCCGGGAGTGCGCCCGGTCGCCGTCGCCGTGTTGGTCACGACCCCGGCATCCACATCGCTCTGCTTGATCGTGTACGTCGCGCGCCCCGTCACGACCTGACCGGGCGCGAGCGTTCCCGCGGTTCCCGGCCAGGTGTACGTGATGGCCGACAGTCCTGCCAACGGGTCGCTCAGGGCGACCTGCGTGAGCGTGACGTTGCCCGTGTTCGTGGCGGAGAAGTCGTAGGTGACGACGCTGCCCACGCCGCCGCTGCCCGAGGTGATCGAGCCGGACTTGAGGACGGACAGCGTGCTGGCGGGCGCGATCGGCACGGTCGCCGAGCGCGACTGCGTCAGCGCGGCACCGGACGGGGGCCGGGCGCTCGCCGTCGCCGTGTTCGCCACGGCACCGGCATCCACATCGCTCTGCTTGAGCGTGTAGGTGGCGGTCGCTGTGACGCTCTGACCGGGGGCCAGAGTCCCCGCGGTGCCCGGCCACGAATAGGTGAGCGCTGAGAGGCCGGAGAGCGGGTCGGTGATGCCGACCTGCGTCAGCGTCACGTTGCCGGTGTTGGCCAGGGCGAACGAGTAGGTGACCACATCCCCGGCGCGCCCAGCGCTTCCGGGAGCGAGGGCACCGGTCTTGGTGAGGGTGACGGCCGGGTTCGCCGGCGCCGTCGACACCGTCGACTGACTGCTCGGCACCGTCAGGGTCGCGCCGGCCGGGGTCGTCGCCTTGCCTGTGGCGGTGTTCTTGACCGAGCCCGCATCGACGTCCGCCTGCTTGACGGTGTACGTGGCGGTCGCCGTGACGGTCTGACCGGGAGCGAGCGTTCCTGCGGTGCCCGGCCACGAGTACGTGAGTGCGGACAGACCTGTGAGCGGATCGGAGATCGAGACGCCCGTCAGGGTGGTGTTGCCCGCGTTGCGGGCCGTGAAGCTGTACGTGATCACGCTGCCGACGCCGCCGCTGCCCGAGGTGATGGCTCCCGACTTCGTCGTCGTGAGCGCCGGGGCGGACGCGATCGTGTTGACCTGGACCTGAGGAGAAGAGGCCGAGATGGTGCTGCCTGCGGGGGTGCGGGCGGAGACGGTGGCGGTGTTGCGGACGAATCCTGCGTCCACGTCCGCCTGGGTGATGGTGTAGAACGCGGTGGCCGTCGCCTTCTGGCCGACCGGGAGCACGCCTGCGGTCGCGGTGGGCCAGGTGATGACCGGGGGCGAGAGCCCCGAGAGCGGATCTGCCAGAGTCGCGTTCGCGAGCGTCACGTTGCCCGTGTTCGTGAACGTGAAGGTGTAGTTGATGCGTTCGCCGACGCGACCGGTCGCTCCCGATGCGAGCGCTCCCGTCTTGGTGACCGTGATCGCGGCGGCCGCAGCGATCGGCGTCACCCTGTTGGCCGGGGCCGTCGGCTTCGCTCCGCCGTCGTCATCCGTTCCGGTCGCAGTCGCGGTGTTCGCGACCGCGCCGGCATCCACGTCGGTCTGGGTGAGCGTGTACGTCGCGGTCGCGGTGACCGACTGGCCGGGGGCCAGGGTTCCCGGGGAGCCGGGCCACGCGCCGAACACGATGGTCGACAACCCGGGCAGCGGGTCCGTGATCGTGACGCCGGTCAGCGTCGACTGCCCGCTGTTGGTGACGGTGAAGGTGTAGGTGATGACATCACCAGCCCTGCCAGTGGCTCCTGCGGCCAGAGTGCTCGTCTTCGTCAGCGCGATCGCGGACAGCAGCACGGTGGTCGAATCCTCGTCCTGCGCGAGGAAGTTGCCGACCACGGTGTTCGCCGTCGCCTTCGCCGTCGACACGTACCCCGTCGAGGATGGCGCGTTGGCGGTGCAGGTGAAGGTGTAGGACTCCTGCGGTGCGAGCTGCACGCCGGTGAGGGTCCGGCTGCAGTCGGACTGGTCGTCCTGGATCACGATGTTGCGCAGGGTGCCCGCACCCGTGTTCGTGACCCGGATCGTGAATGTCGCGTTCTCGCCGGCGGTGCGCGACTGTGTGTCCTTCGTGCCGTCGAACGACTTGACGAGCTGGAGCCCTGCCGTCGGCACCGAGAGCACGGCGTTGGTGAGGAGGTAGGAGTCACCGCTCGTGCCGAGCTGCAGGTTGACGCGAGAGTCCCCCGCCACGATGTTCGTGAGCGGTGCCGTGTCGACGTCGACGCTCTGGTTCGTGAAGGCGGTGCCCGCGGCTCCGGTGTATCGGATCGAGTTCTCGGCACGGCCGATGCCGATGTTGTTCGTCGCGCCGGCAGGATTGGCGATCGGTGTGTATGACGTCGACGTGTTCCGCGAATAGGATGCCGAATCACCCGTGATGTTGCGATCGCCCTCGTACAGCGTGAAGCCCACGCGCGTACCGGTGTCGACCGCGGTGAATCCGTTGAACGCGACCGTGAGCGCGGGATCGGACGCTCCCTGCCGGACGTGACCCTGGTAGTAGATGATGTTGCGCTGGATGGACGCGGTGTTCCCGGGAATGTAGGTGCCGTAGTCGTAGATCACGGTGACGGACCAGCCCGCGTAGCAACCCGGTCCGGTCGGGGTCCAGATGTTGCCGGCCGAGACGGTGACGTCAGAACCTGTGGCGACTCCCGCGAAGGCGCTGGTGACATCGGCTGTCGCCGAGTAGCTGCGGTAGGTCGCCTGCGACGTCGGATCCTCGATCATGCTCTGCGGTGCCACGTTCGCAATCGCACCGCTGCCGACCTTGAACTGCACGGCACGCGACGTGTAGCCGGTGGCCGACCCCGACGGCAGGGTCGCGGTGCCGCGCGCGGCACTCCACGTCGTGCACAGCACGCGCGAATCGCCGGTGAAGACGCCGGTGTTCGCGCTCCAGTTGAGGAACGCCTTGATCACGGTGGCGCCGGCCGGGATGTTCACGGTCGCGCTGGACGAGTTCGTCGTGAAACCCGTGACCGCGTTGACGTTCGCCATCGTGAAGTTGTCGTTGACGTTGTTCGTGTTGGTGCTGGAGGCCGCGTGCAGGTCGGTGCACGTGCCGCTGCCCGTAACACCCGAGCCTGTGCAGCCGAGCACGCCGTTTCCCGACATCAGGAAGTCGCCGTTCACGTTGGCCTGGTAGTTCGGTGCGCTTCCCGAGTTCGTGCCCCACTGCACGACCGCGGCTTCCGCCGGCTCAGGAGCGGGCGGCGCGATGACCGTGAGCCCGACGACGGCGAGAGTCGCCGCAGTCGTCATCGCGATGAGCGAACGCCACCGTCGACGACGGGGCGCAGTCGTCTCCGCGTTCATAACTCTCCCCGCAAATCGACGGCCCCTCTCCGAGGCGTCGCCAGCCGTTCAGGCCGGAGGTTTCCATCCTAACCTCCACGAAAGCGCATCCGCCATGGCGAGTTTGCGAACGTCGATTCCCCCGCTGCACGCGGCGCCCGGGATCACCGGTGGTACGCGGCGAACCGTCCGTTCGGGCCGTCGATCACGGTCACCGGCGTGCGGAACACACGGGTCAGCACGTCGTCGCGGATGATCTCGTCCGGCGTCCCGTGCTCGGCGATGCGTCCGTTCTCCATGGCGATGATGTAGTCGCTGTAGGCGGCCGCGAAGTTGATGTCATGCAGCACGATGACGATCGTGCGCCCGAGCTCGTCGGCGGCCCGGCGCAGCTGCCCCATCATCTGCACGGAGTGCTGCGCGTCGAGGTTGTTGAGCGGTTCGTCCAGGAGCAGGTAGTCGGTGTCCTGTGCGAGGACCATCGCGACGTACGCGCGCTGGCGCTGTCCGCCCGAGAGCTGATCGAGGAAGCGCTGCTCGAGGTCGGTGAGATCGAGGAAGTCGATCGCCTCGGAGATCTTGTCCTCGTCGGCCTGCGTGAGCCGCCCGCCGCTGTACGGGTACCGCCCGAACGAGACGAGCTGACGCACCGTGAGCCGGGTGACGAAGTGGTTCTCCTGGCGCAGGATCGACACCGTCTTCGCGACGGTCTTCGACGGCGTGCGGTGCACGTCGAGTCCCGCGACCTCGATCGTCCCCTCGTCGGGGGCGAGCAGCCGCCCGATCATCGTGAGCACGGTGGACTTGCCCGCGCCGTTCGGCCCGACGAGGGCGATGATGCCGCCGGCGGGGATGTCGATCGAGACGGGCCCGATCTCGACATCGCTGCTGTAGCGCTTGGTGACATGGGTGAGACGGATCACAGGCGTCCCTTCCGGAAGACGACGATGAGGAACAGCAGCCCGCCGATCAGCTCGACGACGATCGTCACGGCGTCGACGATCGGGAACACGTGCCGCAGCAGGAAGTAGGCGAGGGTGAGGATGACGTAGCCGAGCAGCCACGCCACCGGCAGGATGCGGCGATGGTCGTACGTGCTCGTGATCGAGTACGCGAGCGTGGCCATGAGGAAGCCGAGGAAGGTCATCGGTCCGACGAGCGAGGTCGTCATCGCCATGAGAACCGAGACCAGGGTCAGCATCAGCATGGTCTGACGCCGGTGGCGAAGCCCGAGGTTGGCGCTGATCTCCCCGCCGAGGGAGAGCACATCGAGACGCCTGGCGAGGAACCAGATCGCACCGCCCGCCAACGCTGCCACGGGGATCACGATCCAGAGGAAGTCGGTGCTGGCGTGCCCGACACTGCCGAACAGCCGCGCGGCGAGCACGTCGAACTCGTTCGGGTCGAGCATCTGCTGCATGAACGTCGACAGCGCCCCCATGCCGGCGCCGATGACGATGCCGATCAGCAGCATCACGTGCAGGTTGCCGAACCGCCCCGACAACAGCCAGGAGTACAGCAGCACGGCGAACACCACCATCATCGCGCTCTGCAGCAGGAACCGGCCGAGCGGGCTGATCTCGGCGACGCCCGCCGTGCCGAAGAAGAACACGATCGCCGTCTGGATGAGCACGTACAGCGACTCGAACCCCATGATCGACGGCGTGATGATGCGGTTGTTCGTCACGGTCTGGAACGTCACGGTCGCCATCGCCTGGCAGAAGGTGACGACGGCGATGACGACGAGCGTCGTGGCGCGCATGCGCGAGATCCGCCACCACTTCTCGCTGAACGGCTCGAACTGGTTGCCCCACGTGAGCAGCAGAGCCGTGATCGTGACCGCGGCGACGATCAGCGCGACGAGGATGACAAGGTACCGGATGCGGTGCCGCGGGCTCGCGTAGGGCCCGGAGCCCCGGCGGCCGATGCCCGCGCCGGCAGGCGCGGAGAGCTGAGAGTCAGCGAGCATTGGTCCTCCTCGTGCTCAGGAGCAGGAGGATGAACACGGCGGACCCGACGACGCCAAGCACCAGGGACACCGGGATCTCGAACGGCATGATGACGACGCGACCGATGATGTCGCACACCGTCACGATCCAGATGCCGGTCAGCAGAACCCACGGCAGGTTGGAGCGCAGGTCGTCGCCACGCACCATCGAGACGAGGTTGGGCACGATGAGTCCGAGGAAGGGCAGCATCCCGATCACGACGGTCACGACACCGGTGGTGAGAGAGATGAGCCCGACGCCGAGCAGCACGACGCGCTCGTAGTTCATGCCGACGTTCGTCGCGACGTCCTTGCCGAGGCCCGCGACCGTGAAGCGGTCGGCGAGGACCATCACGGCGATCGCCACGGCCAGGACGATCCAGAGGAGCTCGTAGCGTCCGACCTCGACGCCGGTGAAGCGGCCCATGAACCACCCGCCCAGCACCTGCAGCAGATCGAATCGCAACGCGAGGAAGGTCGTGATCGCGCTGACGACGGCGCCGAACATGATGCCGACGATCGGCACGATGAGCGACGACTTCAGCGTGACGCGCCTCAGGAACGCGAAGAAGATCAGGGTGCCGACGAAGGCGAATCCGATCGCGACGACCATCTTCACGAAGACGCCGGATGCCGGCAGCACGATGTAGGTCACGAGCAGACCGAGCCCGGCCCATTCGGTGGTGCCTACGGTGGTCGGCTCGACGAACCGGTTCTGGGTCATCAGCTGCATGACGAGGCCCGCCATCGCCATGCTCGCCCCCGCGAGGACGAGGGATGCCGTGCGCGGCACGCGCGTGATCCACAGGAACTCCGTGCCGCCTCCCTGGCCTGCGGTGATGTCGGCGACCCCGACGAACAGGGACAGCACGATGAGCCCGATCGTCAGGACGATCGCGACGACGAGGGGCAGCGCGCGCGTGCGCGCTCCCGGACGGGCGCGGGCGGGCGCGAGCACGTCGACCGCGGTGACGCGGCGCGAAGGGGATGCCGAGGAGGCCATGTTCACCGTTCCGATGACGGGTCGCCTCCGCGCCGCTGCGCGGTAGCGGAGGCGACCCGTCCGTCGAGTCTCAGCAGGTCACTTCTGGGCGAAGAGGTCTGCGAGGCCGTTCAGCACCGTGGTGTAGGCGAACACGTCCTCGGTGAGGTAGTAGTCCGCGGGGAAGACATAGATGCTCTCGTTCGTCACGGCCGGGACGTTCGCGAGCGCGGCCGAGCTGTTGATGAGGTCGAGCGCGGGCGTGACCTCGCCCTCGCCGACCGCGGCGTCGCGGTCGAGGACGATGAGGTGGTCGGCGTTCGCGCCGGCGAGCGCTTCGAGCGAGACGCTGTCACCGGTGTGGTTCTCGGAGCCTTCGGCATCCAGCGCCGGGGTGAGGTCGAGCAGATCGAAGAAGATGCTCGATCCGCGACCGTCGATGGGGTTGGCGTAGTTGATCTCGCCACCCGAGGTGATCAGGCCCATGACGGTGCTGTCGGCGTCGTAGGCCGCCTTCGCGCCGTCGACGGCGGCCTGGAACTCCTCGATGAGCGCGGCTGCCTCGTCCTTCCGGTCGAAGACCTCGCCCATGAGAGTGAGGCTCTCCGCGACGTACTCGTCGACCGACTGATCCTCAGGGCCGGTCATCTCGACGAAGGCGGCGTCGGGGGCGGCATCCTGCACGCCCTGTGCGTTCTCCTCGCCGCTGAACCGGTAGCCGTTGATGACGAGGTCGGGGTCGGCTGCGACGATCTGCTCGAAGTCCGGCTCGCTGTGCGTGCCGATGTTGAGGATCTCCTCGTCGTCGGCAAGCGGGTTCTCGGGGCTCATCAGGTCGCGCGGGGCGACCGAGATCGGCAGGTCCCAGTCGGCGGCCAGCTGGAAGAAGCGGTTGTCGGTGATCGCGACGCTCTCGGCGCTCTCGATCGTCACCTCGTTGCCCGCCATGTCCGTCACCGTGATCGGGTAGTAGTCCTCGGCTGCGGTCTCGGGCGCTTCAGCGTCGGCCGGCGCACTGCTGCATCCGGCGAGCGCGAGGAGGGATACGGCGCCGAAGGCTGCTGCCGCGAGAGTTCTGGGCATGGACATGGAGGGACTCCTGTTCTGCGGTGAGGTGATTCCGAATTAGGTAAGGCTTACCTGTGCGACTCGAGATCAGGCTAGCGTGAACCTGCGAAGAACCTGAAATCGCGCCTGGTGCGATGTCGGCGGCATCCGCGAGAGCGGAGGCCCACGCGGCCCGTCGATCACCTCAGTGCGGCATCCACCTCGGTCACGCGGTCCGTGAACGCCTGCTTCGGCACGAAGAGGAGCAGCACGGCCGCGGCCAGCGCCGTGACCCCGCACACGATCCAGACGGTCATGTATCCCGCGAGGGAACCGGCCGTGCCCTCCGCACCGCCGGCCGTCGACGCCGCACCGTGCAGCAGCGCGATGCCGAAGACGCACGAGGCGATCGCCCCGCCCACCGTCTTCACGGAGTTCGTGAGCCCGGTGGCGACTCCGGTCTGCGTCTCGGGAGCCGCGGATGCCGCGGCCGCCGGCAGCGCCGCGACGAGCGCGCCCGAGCCGAGACCGATGATCACCATGTTCGTGATCGCCTGCGCGTATGCATCGTGGAACGGCAGGAACAGCAGGAACCCGATCGCGACGAGGCTCGACGCGCCGATGAGGGTGAGGCGCGGCGTCGCGAGCCGGGCGATCACGGGGAACAGCAGAGCACCCGCGATCATGCCGATGAGGTAGATGCCGATGATGAGCGAGGTCGCGAACCCGGTCGTGCCCAGGCCGTAGCCGTAGACCGCAGGATCCGTGCGCGCGAACGTCGACAGCGGCGCCTGCGCGCCGAGCACGCTGACGCCGAAGAGTCCCGCGGTGAGGAACACCGGCCCGAGCGCCGGGGAGCGGAACATCCGCACGTCGATGAGCGGATCGTCGTGCCGCAGCTCCCACAGCACGAACGGCACGATCAGCAGCAGCCCGAGGGCCACGACCGCCCACGACCACGGGTTCACCAGTCCACCCTCGAGCCGGAGCAGACTGAGCCCGCCGGTGAAGCAGATCAGTGCGATCGAGATGAGCACGAGCCCTGTGATGTCGAGCACGCCGCCGGTCTGATCCGGTGACTCCTTCACCCCGAACAGGATCACGAAGAAGCAGATGACGACCAGCACGGCGGGGATCAGCAGCACCACGGTCAGCGGCAGCACGTCGACGAGGGCCCCGCCGACCAGAGCGCCGATGATCGCGCCCGCCTCGAGCGCCGCGACGAGAAGGCCTGCAGCCCGCGCCGTGATGAACGAGCGCCCCTCCATGCGGCGCGACCGCGACCAGATGAGAGCGATCTCCAGCGGCAGCCAGACGACGTAGAAGCCCATCAGCGTCCACGCGACGAGGAACACCCAGAACGAGTCGGTGAACGGCAGCGCCAGCGCAGCCGCCGCGGTCAGGGCGGTCGAGATCAGCAGCATCCGCTTGTGCCCGACCATGTCGCCGAGCTTCGCGAACGCCGGGACGACCAGGGCCGACAGCATGAGCTGGGTGCCCTCGAACCAGTTCACGTCGGCATCGTGGATCTGCAGGTGCCTGGCGATGTCGGAGAGCATCGGGGTGTAGTACCCCTGCAGCACGCCGCTGGTGAACTCGACGAATGCGAGGAATCCGACCACGGCGGCGAGCGCGCCGAGGGTGACCTTGTGAGACATCTTCGTCCTCAGTTCAGGAGTTGGAGCAGCGCGCGGTGGAACTGCTCGCCTCGCTCGAGCGTAGCGATCTCGACGTTCTCATCGACGCCATGGATCGCCGCGCGCTGCGCGTTCGACATCTCCAGCGGAGCGAAGCGGTACACAGCCGGCGCGAACCGGTGGAAGTGTCGCGAGTCCGTCGCCGCCATCATCACGTACGGCACGGGCCGCACGCCGGGGAACGCGCGCTCGAGGGCCGCGCCGAGGAGGGCGAACTGCTCGTTGTCCGTCGGGGACTCCGGCGACGGTTCGCTGCCCTCGAGGACCTCGACCTCGACGAGCGGGTCGCGGATGCGTCGGCGCAGGCGCGTGACGGATCCGATGACGGTCTCGCCGAGCGCGATGCGCAGATTGACTGTGGCGGAGGCCTGCGAGGGGATGACGTTCGCCGCCGTTCCCCCTGACTGCATGGTCGCCGCGACCGTCGTGCGCACCATGGCCGCCGGTTCCCCGCCGAGCGCCGCGAACACCCGAGCGGTCACAGGCGGAGCGCCCGCGAGCACCTTCAGCAGCAGTCGCGATGGCCCGCTCGCCTGCTCGGAGAACTGCGCCAGCATCCGCGCGATCGCCTGCGGCGTGCGCGGCCGGAACGTCCCGGGGTCCAGGCGGCTGAGCGCCCTGGCGATGCGCCGCACGGCGGTGAGCGTCGGCGGCGCAGAGGCATGACCGCCGTCGCCGCGCGCGGTCAGGCGCACCGTCAGCACACCCTTCTCACCCACTCCGATCATGGCGGCTCGGCCCTGCACGAACGACAGCGGCGCATCGACGACCGCGCCGCCCTCGTCGACGACGAGCCAGGGGGTGATGTTCCGATCCCGGAAGAGCCGGGCGATCTCGACTGCCGCGGCTCCGAAGGTCTCCTCATTCCCGCCGAACGAGAGGTACACGTCACGCTCCGGGGTGAAACCGGCTGCGAGCAGGTTCTCGACGGCCTCGAGGATGACGATCAGCGGGCCCTTGTCGTCAAGGGCGCCCCTGCCGTGCACACGGCCGTCCGCGATCGTTCCGGAGAACGGCGGATGCGTCCATGCATCGGACTCGTCGACCGGGACGACGTCGTAGTGAGCCATGAGCACGAGCGGCGCGGCATCCGATCGGCCCTTCCAGCGGAACAGCAGACCGAGGTCGGTGACGCGCTCCCGCGTCAGCCGCCCATGAACGAGCGGGTACAACTCCGCGATCAGCGCCACGAAGTCCTCGAATGAGCCCATGCCGCGCTCGTCGAGCTCTGCCGAGACGGTCGGCAGCTGGATCATGCGGGACAGACGCTCGGCGATGCCGGGGCGCACGGACGGTGTGCTCACCTCGTCATCGTATCCAGCGCGACCTCATCGCCAGAGCGTGAGCTTGTCGGGGTTTCGCACCATGTAGACCGCGACGATCCGATCCCCCGCGACGTCCACCGAGATCACCGAGTCCGCCCGGCCGTGCAGACGAACGAGGAACGCGAGCCCCTCGGGCGTGCGAGTGGGCTCGATCGTCGCCGCGGGTTCGAGGTGCGGGAGCCCGAGCAGGAACCGCGCGACACGATCGGCGCCGAACACGGGACGACGCGCCGCCGAGATCTTGCCGCCGCCGTCGGCGCGCAGCACGACATCGGGGTCGAGGACGCCGATGAGCGCGGCGAGGTCGCCCGTCGCCGTCGCCTCGGCGAATGCCCGCGCCACGGCATCATGCGCCTCACGGGAGGCGGCGCCGGCACGGCGTTCGCGGATGCGCCGGCGCGCCTGGGAGGCGAGCTGCCTGGTGGCATCGGGTGTGCGCCCGACGGTCTCGGCGATCTCGGCGAACGGCACGGCGAAGATGTCGTGCAGCACGAACGCGACCCGCTCCGCAGGCGCCAGCGATTCGAGCACGACCATCAGCGCGACGCTGACGGACTCGTCGAGGCTGACCCGGTCGAGCGGATCCACCGGAACGGATGCCGTGATCGCCGACTCCCCCGGCACCGGTTCCGGCAGCCATTCCCCGACGTATCGCTCGCGCCGCGCTCGCGCGGAGCCGAGATGACCCAGGCACACGCGGCCCGCGACCCGGGTGAGCCAGGCGGCCGGGTTCACGATCTGCTCCCGTTCGACGCCCGTCAGCCGGTACCAGCGCAGGTAGGTCGCCTGCACGGCGTCCTCGGCGTCGGCGACCGTGCCCAGCACCCGATACGCCAGCGCGAGCAGGTTCCGCCGCTCCGCCTCGAGCGCGTCGATCTGATCCATCGCCTCACATCCTCCCGCAGTGTCGACGATGCGGACAGAGCGAATGTGAGGTCTCGGCTCACATTCCTGCAAGCTGCGTCGTCGAAGAGGTGTGAGCATGACACTGAGACGCATCCTGTTGGGAGCGACCGCCCTGGTCGGCGCGTTCGTCGGCCTGTGGGCCGCGACATGGCCGGAGTCCTTCTACGATTCGTTCCCCGGCCTCGGCCGCGTGTGGATCGCCGTGGACGGTCCGTTCAACGAGCACCTCATCCGCGACGTCGGCGCGCTGTACCTCGCGCTGGCCGCGGCGAGTGTCGCGGCCGCGTTCACCCGTGGGCCGGAGTCGGGACGCGTCGTCGGGGTCGCCTGGACGGTGTTCGGGCTGCCTCACCTGGTCTACCACGCCGCGCGGTTCGGCGGGATGCCCGTGATCGACGTGATCGGGAACATCATCGGCCTCGGCGGCAGCCTGATGCTGGGGATCGTGCTCATGCTGCCGGGGCCTCGCATTGAGAGGCGCGCAGAGACGACAATCGACGAGAAGGAGAGCATCGGATGAAGATCGCCATCGCAGGAGGAACAGGGGTCGTCGGCCGCCCGACCGTGCAGGCCGTGCGCGACGCCGGGCACGAGGCGGTGATCCTCACCCGGTCGCAGGGCGTGGACCTGGTCACCGGAAAGGGGCTGGATGCCGCACTCGACGGCGTCGACGCGGTCATCGACACCGCGAACATCTCGACGCTGAACGCGGGTGCCGCACGCTCGTTCTTCACGGCGGCGACGGGGAACCTCGTCGCCGCTGCCGGCCATGCCGGCGTCGGGCACGTCGTCCTGTTGTCGATCGCGGGCATCGATCGGATGCCGTACGACTACTACGCGGGCAAGGTCGCGCAGGAGAACGTGGTCGAGCAGTCGCCCGTGCCCTGGACGATCCAGCGCGCCACGCAGTTCCACGAGTTCGCCGCGCAGATGTTCGAACGCGCGAAGGCGGGCCCCCTGCACCTCGCGCCGCGGGCACGGACGCAGCCGGTCGCCGCTGCCGAGGTCGGTGAGCGGCTCGCGACCGTCGCGACGGGTGCGCCGCAGGGCAGCGCCCGCGACTTCGCCGGCCCCCGCGAGGAGGCGATGGATGTCATGGTCAAGGCCTACGCCAAGGCGGTCGGACACCGCGGCTGGGTGCCCTCGATCAGCATCCCGACCAAGCAGATGAAGGGTATGCGCGAGGGGCTCGCCCTGCCGGGCCCCGACGCCGACCTCGGCACGCAGACGTTCGCGGAGTGGGTCGCGCAGCAGCATCCCTGACGCCCAGGTCGCAGAAACTGCTGTCATCCCGGTGCCAGAGCGACGTTTTCTGCGGCCTGGACACCCGGGGGCAGCCGACCGGCACGGCAGAATGGATCGGTGAGCCTGTTCGCCTTCGCCCCGTCCAGAGGTCCGCGCTGGCAGCTCGGCCTGCAAGCGGCCCTGGGCATCTCGATACCGGTCGCGGTCATGACGCTCGTAGGGCTGCCCACGCTCGGATTCATCGCCGGCGCCGGCGCATTCACGGTGCTCTTCTTCGGCGCCTCCCCCGTCGTCGACCGCGCGAGAGCGCTGCCCCTGATCGCCGCGGCCCTCGTCGCCTGCGCCGCCCTGGGGACGATCGCCGGCGGCGACCACTGGCTGTCAGGCATCGGCACCATCGTCATCGCGGTCGTCACGGCGGGGCTGTGCTTCGGGTTCCGGCTCGGCCCGCCAGGCCCGATCTTCTTCGTCCTCGTGTTCGGTCTCTCGGCGCAGATCACCAGCACCGGTGCGATCTCGCCGCTCGCCTATGTCGCCGCCTTCGCGGGCGGCTGCGCGTTCTCGTATCTCGTCGCGATCACGCCGCTGCTCATCCCCCGCGTGCGGGCGCACGGGCCGCGGCCGCTGTCGCAGCTCATGCCGGGGCCCTCGTTCGACGACGCATCGCGCGTGCTCGTGCTGCGCGTGTCGATCGTCGCGGTGCTCGGTGTGCTGATCGGCGCGTTCGTGGACCCCAGCCGCAGTTACTGGATCGTGGGCGCCGGTGTCGCCGTGATCGGCCTCGCCGCGGAGCGACGGGCCGCCTTCCAGCGCGGCCTGCACCGGATGCTGGGCACCGTGCTCGGCGTCGGCGTCTACGCTCTGATCGCGCTGCTGCACCCCCAGGGACTGTGGATCGCCCTGCTGCTGGGCATCCTGCAGTTCAGCGTCGAACTCGTCGTCGTGCGGCACTACGCCCTCGCGCTCATGCTCATCACCCCGCTCGTGCTGCTGCTCACGGGAGCCGCGACCGGTCAGATCGGCGCGATGGACGTCGCCGTCGAGCGCGTGATCGACACGGTCGTCGGCTCGGCTCTGGGTGCGGCATCCGGACTCCTGCACCCGCGACGGACTGACTGACGCGCCGGCGAACGCGTCGGAACAGTCAGACGGCGTGCAGGGTCTCGGGAGAGCGCGCGGCGAGGTAGTCTGCGGTGTGCGTGATGACGTCGCGCATCGCCGCAGCCGCGCGGGTGGGATTCACGTCGTTGCGGTGCGCGAGCACGATCGTCCGCTCGAGCTGCGGATCCGTCAGCCGCACCGACCGCAGCGTCGGCCGGTCGACCGGCACGGTGGCGGGCACCACGGCGACGCCGATCCCCCGCTCGACGAACCGCAGGACGGCATCCATCTCGGCGCCCTCGACGACGAGCGACGGCGTGAGACCCGCTGTGCGGAACGCGGCATCCGTCGCGTCGCGCAGGTCGTAGCTCTCGGCGAGCGCGACCATCGGCAGCTCGGCGAGGTGCGCGAGATCGATCGCCGAGTCCGCGATCGGCGGCTGGTCGGCCGATGAGACGACGACGAGCTCTTCGGTCAGCAGCGGCGTGCGCACGAGGGCGGTGCCGGCGACCGGGCGCCCCTCCGAGATCGTGACGAGCGCCATGTCGACGGCGCCGGCGGCGAGCTGATCGATGAGCATGTTCGACCCGCCCTCGACGAGCTGCAACTCGACCCCGGGATGCCCGTCGTGGAACGCGCGCAGAACCTCGGCGACCAGGCTGATGCACAGGGTCGGGGTCGCCCCCAGGCGTACGCGCCCGCGCTGAAGCCCCGCGAGCTCCGCCATCTCGTCGCGGATCGTGTCGGCGTCGGTGAGCATGCGGCGAGCGCGGGGCAGGAGGGTCTCGCCGGCGGCGGTGAGCGAGATGTTGCCGCGTGCCCGGTGGAACAGCTCGGCGCCGAGCTCCTGCTCGAGCGTGGAGATCTGGCGGCTGAGCGACGGCTGCGCCAGATGCAGCTTCTCGGATGCGCGGGTGAAGTGCCCGAGTTCAGCGACAGCGACGAATCCCCGCAACTGCTCCAAATTCATGCCCGCAGTCTATCGTGATCATGCGCATAATGCTTTGGAGTTATGAAGAACAGGTTCCGAGCGTGGAACGCATGACCACCCCGACACCGATCCCGCCCTGCAGGTGAACCTGGTGTGGTCACCCACGACGGGCGTGACTCGGGAGGAGATCCCGCCGGTGCCGAAGGAGATCGCCGCGCTCATCCGCGACGTCTCGAGCGAGGGCAAGCTCGTCGAGTGAACAGCGCCTGAAAGGGGTTGAGGTCACCGCACGCGGAGCGCACACTGGTGGCACCCGAACCCGCACCCGCCGACGAAGGAGTGACCATGACCAACCTCAACCCCTACCTCTCGTTCAAGGACAACGCCCGCGAGGCGATGGAGTTCTACCAGGGCGTCCTCGGCGGCGATCTCGAGGTCAGCACCTTCGGCGACATGCCCGACAGCGGCACCGCCGAGGGCGAGGAGAACCTCATCATGCACGCGCAGCTGAACGCGCCGGGCGGACTGGTCCTCATGGCGTCCGACACACCGACCGGCATGGAATACCGCGAGCCGGCCGGGATCTCGGTGTCGCTCAGCGGCGGATCCGTCGACACCGACTACCTGCACCGCGCCTGGGACGGGCTCGTCGACGGCGGGACCGCCATCATGCCTCTCGGTGAGGCCCCATGGGGCGGCGAGTTCGGGATGCTCGTCGACCGCTTCGGCATCTCGTGGATGGTCGCGATCGAGGACTCGTTCGCCTGACCCGGCGCCCGGGCGGTATCACTTCGGCCGGTTCTCAGCGCTCAGATCCGACCGTAGTGATATGGCATCGCACCCGGGCACCTCAGCGCAGCTTCTCGCGGTACACCACCACGGCGAAGCCGTAGGCGACGGTCAGGATGCCGAGACGCCGCTCACACCGCGCATTCAGGCCCTGCGGAGGCCTCGCTCAGGGTCCGTGATACAGAATCGTTACCTTGTGCGCTCGACCCGAGGGTGCACCGGCCGCCCCGAAGCGGCCCTCTCACGTCAAAGGATCGTTACGTTCGTCATGCCTGAAACCCGAATCGTCACCCGTGCCCACCGCAGAACTGCTCGCGCCCGCCGGCGCATCGTCGCCCTGACTGTGGTCGCCGGCGCCACTCTCGGCCTCGCCGCGACCGCCGGTCTCACCGCCGCGGCCCCTGCCGCCGCCGACGTCACCGGCCGCGCCGCGGTGAGCGATCGCGGCGATCTGCGTGCACAGCTGATTGAGGCGGACGCGGCGCTCGAGTCCGCCCAGGCCGCCCTGAAGACCGCGTCGGACACGGCGGCCGGCGTGGAGGAGTCCGGCTTCGACATCGACGCGTCGATCGACACGGCGGGTCTCGAAGACGCTGCGACCGCGCTGGCCGACGAGGATGCGATCGGCGTGGTCCGCTCGATGCTCACCGACACCACCGTCGCGCAGACCCAGATGGTCGCCGCGCAGACCACGGCGCTGCAGAAGCGCCTGGACGATGCCGTGGCGAAGAAGAAGGCCGAAGAGGCCGCCGCCGCCGAAGCGGCAGCCGAGGCCGCGGCCATCGCCGCCGCGAACACGCCGGACGGCGCGCGCGACGCCGCCGCCCTCATCGCCGCCGACGAATACGGCTGGGGCGCCGACCAGTTCTCCTGCCTGAACTCGCTGTGGACCAAGGAGTCCGGCTGGAACTACCAGGCCTACAACCCCTCCGGAGCGACCGGCATCCCCCAGGCGCTTCCCGGCAGCAAGATGGCCAGCGCCGGATCCGACTGGCAGACCAACGCCACCACGCAGATCCGCTGGGGCCTCGGTTACATCAAGAGCGTCTACGGCACCCCGTGCGCCGCGTGGGGCCACTCGCAGGCCGTCAACTGGTACTGAGCCCGGAGAGCTTCGGCCGGTAGATGCGGCCGAAGCTCCGCTCGGCACCCTCGTACATCCCGACGATCTCCCCGTCGTAGCGGCGCCCCCGGGACGTAGAAGATGCGGATGCCGGCGCTGAGCGTCAGTCGACCGCGGGCACCGGCTCCGCGGTGCGCGAGACCCGACCGGCGTCGCGCGTGCCTCGCACGGGGATTCTTCTTCCAGAACGCAGAAGGATTGCTTTTCTTCACACCCCGAATGGCATGAAGACGCAGTTTTCTTGGCCCAGAGTGGATGCAACGACCTCAGCCAACGTCAGCATCCACGAAGGAGTCGAAATGACTGCGTACACCGACGACATCGAGAAGATCCAGGCTCTCAAGGAGCAGAACGGCTCGAGCTGGGACGCGATCAACCCCGAGTACGTCGCCCGCATGCGGGCGCAGAACCGGTTCCGGACCGGTCTCGAGATCGCCCAGTACACGGCCGACATCATGCGCCGCGACATGACCGAGTACGACGGCGACCCGTCGCTGTACACCCAGTCGCTCGGCGTCTGGCACGGGTTCATCGGCCAGCAGAAGCTGATCTCGATCAAGAAGCACCTGAAGTCCACGAACAAGCGCTACCTCTACCTCTCGGGGTGGATGGTCGCCGCTCTCCGTTCGGAGTTCGGCCCGCTCCCCGATCAGTCGATGCACGAGAAGACTTCGGTGCCCGCATTGATCGAGGAGCTCTACACGTTCCTCCGCCAGGCCGACGCCCGCGAGCTCGACCTGCTGTTCACGAAGCTCGACGAGGCACGCGTCGCCGGCGACGAGACCGCGGTGGAGTTCATCCAGTCGCAGATCGACAACCACGAGACCCACGTCGTACCGATCATCGCCGACATCGACGCCGGGTTCGGAAACCCCGAGGCCACGTACCTGCTCGCGAAGAAGATGATCGAGGCGGGCGCCTGCGCGATCCAGATCGAGAACCAGGTCTCCGACGAGAAGCAGTGCGGCCACCAGGACGGCAAGGTCACGGTTCCGCACGAGGACTTCATCGCGAAGCTCAACGCGGTGCGCTACGCGTTCCTCGAGCTGGGGATCGACAACGGCGTGATCGTCGCCCGCACCGACTCGCTCGGCGCCGGCCTCACCCAGAAGCTCGCGGTCTCGACGGAGCCCGGCGACCTGGGCGACCAGTACAACGCGTTCCTGGACGTCGAGGAGATCTCGGAGGCCGAGCTCGGCAACGGCGACGTCATCATCAAGCGCGACGGCAAGCTGCTGCGCCCGAAGCGACTGGCGAGCAACCTGTACCAGTTCCGCGCCGGCACGGGCGAGGAGCGCTGCGTGCTCGACTGCATCACGTCGCTGCGCAACGGCGCCGACCTGCTCTGGATCGAGACCGAGAAGCCGCACGTCGAGCAGATCGCCGGCATGGTCGACGCGATCCGCGAGCAGATCCCCAACGCCAAGCTCGTCTACAACAACAGCCCGTCGTTCAACTGGACGCTCAACTTCCGCCAGCAGGCGTTCGACCAGCTCGAGAAGGATGGCGCGGACGTCTCGGCATACGATCGCGGCGACCTGATGAACGTCTCCTACGACGACACGGAGCTGGGGCGCCTGGCCGACGAGAAGATCCGCTCGTTCCAGAAGGACGGCTCGGCTCGCGCGGGCATCTTCCACCACCTCATCACGCTGCCGACCTACCACACGGCGGCTCTCTCGACCGATGACCTGGCCAAGGGCTACTTCGGCGACGAGGGGATGCTCGCTTACGTCCGCGGCGTGCAGCGCCGCGAGATCCGAGAGGGGATCGCGACGGTCAAGCACCAGAACATGGCGGGCTCGGACATCGGCGACAACCACAAGGAGTACTTCGCCGGGGATGCCGCGCTCAAGGCCGGCGGCAAGGACAACACGATGAACCAGTTCAGCTGAATCAGATCTGGGGAGAAGGGGTCGCGGCGCAGCCGCGGCCCCTTCGTCGTGCCGCTCTCGTTCAGGCGACCGGATGCGCTGCGAGCGCACGGTGCACGGATGCGACCGCGCTCGACCCCTCGCCCACGGCGGCGGCGACCCGCTTCATGGATCCGCGGCGCACGTCGCCGGCGGCGAAGACCCGCGGGACCGAGGTCTCGAACGGCAGCGGCTCGCGCCCCATCGTCTGCCAGCGTTCGAGCGACTGCCGGGTGACGTCGGTTCCGGTGCGGATGAATCCGGCATCGTCGCGATCGAGCTCGGCGAGCCACTCCGTGGCGGGCTCGGCGCCGATGAAGCAGAACAGGCCGCGGGCCTCCACGGGCCCCACGGTGTCGATGACGACCGTCGACAGACCGGCGTCGCCGTCGAGACCGGTGACGTTCGCGCCGAGATGCACCCGGATGCGCGACTCCTCGCGGATGCGCCGCACGAGATAGGACGACATCCGCGCGCCAAGGTCGTCGCCGCGCACGACGAGGTGCACGGAGCATCCGCTTGCGGCGAGGTAGAGGGCTACCTGCCCTGCGGAGTTCGCTCCGCCGATCACGACGACGGGCGCATTGGCGACGCGCTTGAGCTCGAGGGCCGTCGCCGCGTAGTGGATATCGCCTTCGAAGTCGTCCCAGCGGTCGAGGTTCAGGCTGCGGTAGGTCGCGCCGGAGGCGACCATCGCGGAGCGCGCACGGATGCCGCGACCGTCCGAGAGCAGAACGGTCAGCTCGTCGCCGAGGCTGCGCAGGCTGACCGCCTCGCACGGCGCGCACACCCGGACGCCGAACTTGATGGCCTGCAGCACCGCCTGTCCGGTGAGGCTGTCGCCGCTGACTCCGAACGGGAATCCGAGGTAGTTCTCGATCCGCGAGGTCGACGCGGCCTGCCCGCCCGGGGCGACGGCGTCGACGAGCACGGTGCTCAGCCCCTCGGATGCCGCGTAGATCGCCGACGCGAGGCCGGCGGGGCCGCCGCCGATGACGACGAGGTCGACGACGTCCTCATCGCCCGGTTCGTAGCTCAGCCCGAGCTGCTCGGCGAGCATGCCCGGTGTGGCGCGCACGATGGGCTGCCCCTCGAGGAAGACGATCGGGAGGTCGCCCGGTGCATATCGCGCGTGCAGCGGATGGGCCGGAGCATCCAGGTCGAGCTCGACGGCCATGTGCACGAGGTCAAGGCGATTCGCGAAGCGGCGCAGCGAGAGGAACCCCGGCGAGCCGGCGGCGCCGACGATCTTGAGGGTCATCGCGGCCGAGCCGCGGCGCAGCGACTCACGGCGCGCCCACAGCGCGTGCAGGATGATGTCGCCGAGCTCGTCGTCCTCGGCGAGGAGTCGGCGAAGGTCGCTGCGTGAGACCTCCCGGACCCGACCGGGCCCGATCGCGCGGGCGGTGAGGAACGCGCGCTGACCGTTGAGAAGCCCGAGCTCGCCGGCGAAGGATCGCGGGTCCATGACGGCGATCACCTCTTCGTCCATCCAGGCGGGCGAGTCTCGGACGACCTCGATCTCGCCGTCCTCGACGAGGATCATCGGGTAGTCGCGCTGCCCGGTGGTGAAGAGGATCTCGCTGTCGTCGACGTAACGGATCGCGCCGCGGGCGCAGAGCCTGTGCCACTGCTCGTCCGTGAGGCGCGGCGCGAGCTCGGGGTCGGTCACGTCCTTGTCCGACTCATTCATCACGCCTCCGCCATGTCCACCGCCGAGATCCACCCGTAAAGTACCGCGCAGGAGGCACGACCATGAGAGGAATCGGGATTGTCCGATCTCGCGAGAGTTGTCATGAGATGAGACGAACGATCACCGGAATTACGCGAAATCTCTAGCGCGACCCGCCGCCAATTTGTCTCACCCGAGTTGTCAGAATCTGCGACGAGCGTGTCTCGGTGTTTCGGTCAGGCGAGATCCGAGGGGTCCTCTCCAGCCAAGATAGAGCAAAGGATCATCGCCTGTCGGATTGCGTTTCGGGCGTCGTCTGCGGTCACGACGATCCGCTGCCCCACCTTCAGCGATGAGTAGTTCACGACCTGCAGATACTTCGTATCGACAAGCCCGCCTGCGGGCACGTGTGCGTGACTCGAATGCAACCCAGACAGGTACGCCGTCAGGGTTCCTCACCAGGTAGAGATTCATCGTCATCGCCTCCCGTTTACATCTTGCGCCATCCAGAGGTTCACGTGAGGTTGTCCGAGCAATGGATCGACGCGGAATGAAACGCCCGCAACGGTGCCATAGGCACCGCTGCTCGAAATAAGGATGACCGGCTTGAGCTCACAATCACAACCTGGGAAGCTTCGCTCTGAGACGGCTCCGCCCTGAGCCCACGATGACCCGAAGGAGCCGACAGCAGTGCCATCGTCAGACCGGCAATCCGGACGCGGACTTCTCGTCCTCGATGTCGACGGAACTGTCTCTCGGATCTACCGCGACGAAGAGCGCGTTCTGCATAAAGACGAGCCGGGTTGGCGTTCGTGGATGAGCGTTGATGATGAAGTGGTCGATGCACTCGACAGGCTCGTCGAGGGTTCTCAGATTGACGATCTTGGCCGCGCTTGAAAATCCTCACCGTCCGAGCCGGCTGCTTCCGAACTCAGGTGAACGTGGGCTAAGGAAGTGGCGTTCCTAACGACAGGCGACCGAGCAATCCCACGAACTCGTCGGCCATTGCGAGTTGTTCAGTGAGCTTCTCTCGTCGAACCCGCGCACCCTCTCTGATGTCGTCGAGACGGGCACGCAGAGAAGAACTGTCGGGGGTCACGGCCAGAGCATCGACGACGTCCAGTAACTCGCGCATCTCGTCGAGGGTGTACCCGAGAGGCTTCATCCTACGAATGAGCAGCAGTCGTTCGACATCCTTCTCCGTGTAGAGCCGGAAATTTCCTTCGGTGCGCGCGGATGGCGCGACGAGGCCGGCATCTTCCCAGTGCCGGAGGGTACGGAGAGACAGGGATGTACGTTCGGTGACCTCACCGATGCGCATGGTTTCGTCGTTGCCCAACGGCCACCTTCAATCGATTTCCTCGCAACACTCACGTCACGTTAGAGTTGCACGCGGCGCGGTTCTCGCGCCGCCACCCCTCATCTTCTCGCGTCGGCCTGACCGACGCCTGCGCACCGCTGCGCTCCCATTCGTTTCCCGCGCTCTCACGAGAGAGCCCACCACCCGGAGGGCACATGACTGCCGTCACCCCCACCCGCGACTCCGCGTCGCGTTATCGCATCGAACCCACCGTCATGCAGGCGCTGCGCAGCCCGCGCCTCCTCACCCGTGAGGTCCTCGCTGGTCTCGTCGTCGCACTCGCCCTAATCCCGGAGGCGATCGCGTTCTCGATCATCGCGGGCGTCGACCCGCGCGTAGGCCTGTTCTCGTCGTTCATCATGGCGGTCGCGATCGCGTTCCTCGGTGGCCGCCCCGCAATGATCACCGCAGCGACCGGCGCGATCGCGCTCGTCATCGCGCCGGTGGCCCGCGAGTACGGCATGGACTACTTCATCGCCACTGTTCTTCTCGGCGGGCTCATCCAGATCGTCCTCGCCCTCCTCGGCGTCGCCAAGCTGATGCGCTTCATCCCGCGCTCGGTGATGGTCGGGTTCGTGAACGCCCTGGCGATCCTGATCTTCACGTCCCAACTTCCCCAGCTCTTCGACGTGCCCTGGCTGGTCTACCCGCTCGTGGCAGTCGGACTCCTGGTGATGTTCCTCATGCCGCGCATCACGAAGGTCGTCCCGGCGCCGCTCGTCGCGATCGTGCTGCTCACCGCTGCCGTCGTCGTCTTCGCTTGGAACGTCCCAAACGTGGGCGATCAGAGCGAGCTCCCCCAGAGCCTTCCGGAGCTGTTCATCCCGAACGTGCCGCTGAACTTGGAGACTCTGCAGATCATCGCCCCCTACGCTCTCGCCATGGCCGTCGTCGGCCTTCTCGAGTCGCTCATGACCGCGAAGCTCGTCGACGACATCACCGACACCCACTCGCGCAAGACCCGCGAGGCACTCGGCCAGGGAGCCGCGAACATCCTCTCGGGAGCGTTCGGCGGCATGGGGGGTTGCGCGATGATCGGCCAGACCATGATCAACGTCAAGGCCTCCGGCGCCCGGACCCGCATCTCGACCTTCCTCGCCGGAGTCTTCCTGCTCGTGCTGATCCTCGCTCTCGGCGACGTCGTTGCGATCATCCCCATGGCGGCGCTTGTTGCCGTCATGGTCGTCGTCTCGATCGCCACGTTCGACTGGCACAGCATCCGCTGGGGCACTCTCAAGCGGATGCCCAAGAGCGAGACCGCCGTGATGCTCATCACCGTCATTGCGACCGTTTGGACGCACAATCTCGCGGTCGGCGTCATCCTCGGTGTGATCGCTGCGATGATCATGTTCGCGCGTCGCGTCGCTCACTTCGTGAGCGTCACCCGCGTGCTCAGCGACGAGGGTGACGCAGCGCATTACGCCGTCGACGGAGAACTGTTCTTCGCCTCCAGCAACGACCTCACCACGCAATTCGAGTACGCCGAGGACCCTGACACCGTGGTCATTGACATGAGCCGATCTCACGTCTGGGATGCCTCCACGGTCGCTGCCCTCGATGCGATCGTCACCAAGTACGAACACCACGGGAAAAACGTCACCATTGAAGGCCTGAATGACACCGCGGCAGCCTTCCACGGCCGCCTCACCGGCAATCTCGGCGCCGGGCACTGAGCCCCTGAAGCGGGAGAGGGAGGGGGCTGCCATGAGGCGACCCCCTCCCCGGCAGGCACCGGTCTGATTCAGACCAGTTCGCTGACCAGCTGCTCGATGCGCGCGCGGATGTCGTCGCGGATGGGGCGTACAGCGTCGATACCCTGGCCGGCCGGGTCGTCGAGCTTCCAGTCCTCGTAGCGCTTACCGGGGAAGAACGGGCATGCGTCACCGCATCCCATCGTGATGACGACGTCGGATGCCTGCACGGCCTCGGTCGTGAGCACCTTGGGCTGCTCGGCGGTGATGTCGATGCCGAGTTCCTGCATTGCCTCGACGGCGGTTGGGTTGATCTGGTCGGCGGGCATGGAGCCGGCGGAGCGGACTTCAACACGGTCTCCGGCGATGTCGCGCAGGAATCCTGCGGCCATCTGCGAGCGTCCGGCGTTGTGCACGCAGACGAAGAGGACGGAAGGCTTGGTGGTCGTGTCAGTCATGGTTGCTCCTGGTGAGAAGGGTTGGTCAAGGGAGGAGATCGTCGACGAGCGCGCGCACGCGTCCGGCGATGTCGTCGCGGATGGCTGCGACGCCGTCGCGCGAGGCGAGGGCCGGGTCTCCGACGGCCCAGTCGTCGTAACGGACCCCGGGGATGATTGGGCAGACGTCGCCGCAGCCCATCGTGATGACGACGTCGGCCGCGCGGACGGCATCGTCTGTGAGTGGTTTCGGGAAGCGCTCAGCGGCCAGGTCGCCTTCGATTTCAGCGAGGATCGAACGGACGTGCGGGTGCATGACGTCGGCGGGAGCAGACCCCGCCGAGCGAGCGATGACCTTGCCGGCAGCGAGCTTGTTGACGAGCGCGGCGGCGAGCTGCGAACGTCCGGCGTTGGCAACGCAGACGAAGAGCACCTGCGGGACCGATGCATCGCGGTCGCGGGTGAGGTCGGCGAGTCGTTGACGCGCGAAGCGCTCGGTCAAAGGCACGAGTGCTGACGTGACTCGTGCGGTCCGCGCGAGGGCTATGTAGGACTCACGGACAATGGTGAGCACGACGTTGGGATCCAGCTCGGTGACTTCCGCGGCGAGTTCATCCGCGAGGTGGGTCACGCGCGCGTCGAAATCTGGCCGTGGCTCATCGTGGTGGTCATCGGCGACACTCCATGGGGCGAGCGTCGCGGGCGCAAAGGATTCCAGCAAGGCCGTGACGGCGCTGCGGCGGTTCGGGTTGATCCGATACCAGACCCAGGTTCCACGCCTCTCAGAGGTGAGGACATCGACGTCCTTGAGCACCTTCAGATGGTGAGAGACCGTCGGCTGGGCGACGTCGGCGAGTTCGGCGAGGTCGCAGACGCAGGACTCCCCGCGGGGGTCCGACGCGATGGCGGACAGCATTCGAAGACGGAGCGGATCCGACAACGCCTTCAGAGTCGAGGCGACCGAGGTGGCCGCGTCGACGCCTATGGCGTGGCTGGCGACGGGACTGCAGGTGTCGCCTTCGGTGGTGAGCATGGCGTTCATGTCTACATCCTTTCGGCGGTGAATGGATCGGTGTGGAACCAGCGGCGGGCTGCCCAGAGAGAGACATAGACGAGTCCGACGAGAACCGGTACTTCGATGAGCGGGCCGACGACTCCGGCGAGGGCCTGGCCGGATGTGGCGCCGAATGTGCCGATGGCGACGGCGATGGCGAGTTCGAAGTTGTTGCCCGCTGCGGTGAACGCGAGCGTCGACGAGCGGGCGTATCCGAGCCCCAGCGCTTTGCCGGTGAAGAGGCCGATGAACCACATGATCGAGAAGTACGCCAGCAATGGGAGTGCGATCCGAGCGACGTCCCAGGGGCGGCTGGTGACCTGTTCGCCCTGAAGAGCGAACAACAGCACGATGGTGAACAGGAGACCGTAGAGGGCCCAGGGGCCGATCTTCGGCAGGAAACGGTCCTCGTACCAGTCGCGTCCCTTCGTGCGCTCCCCGATGAAACGGGAGGCGAATCCGGCGATGAGGGGTATCCCGAGGAAGATCAACACGTTCAGTGCGATCTGCCCGATCGAGATGTCCAGGCCCTGCGAGTCGAGTCCGAGCCAGCCGGGGAGGACGGTGAGGTAGAACCAGCCGAGGAGCGAGAACGCGATGACCTGGAAGACGGAGTTGATGGCGACGAGCACTGCTGCGGCTTCGCGGTCGCCGCAGGCGAGGTCGTTCCAGATGACGACCATCGCGATGCAGCGAGCGAGGCCGACGATGATGAGGCCGGTGCGGTACTCGGGCAGGTCGGGCAGGAACGCCCAGGCGAGGGCGAACATCAGTGCGGGGCCGACGAGCCAGTTGAGTGCCAGGGAGGAGATGAGGAGTCTCTTGTCTCCGGTGACGGCGGCGACCTTGTCGTAGCGAACCTTCGCCAGGACCGGGTACATCATCACCAGCAGCCCCAGTGCGATCGGCACCGAGATGCCGCCGACTTCGAGGCTGGCCAGGAGGTCGGAGACGCCGGGGATGAAGCGGCCGATGAGGATGCCGCAGACCATGGCCAGGCCGATCCAGAGTGGCAGCCACCGGTCGAGGGTCGACAGGCGGCGCGTGGTCGGGGCGGTGGTGGGTACGGTTGCGGTGCTCATGCGACGAGCGCCTCCAACTTCTCTGCGATGGCGGGCTTCGGGTGGGCGCCGATGAGCATGTCGACGCGCGTGCCTCCCGTGTAGAAGCCGAGGGTGGGGATGGAGGTGACTCCGACCGCAGTCACGGTCTCGGGGTTCTGGTCGGCGTCGAGCTTGACGATCTTCACGCGCCCGTCGTATTCGGCGGCGAGCTGGTCAAGGATGGGTGCGACCTGCTTGCAGGGCCCGCACCAGGTGGCCCAGATGTCGACGACGACGGGGATCTCGGAGTCGAGGACCTCGGCCTGGAAGGTGGCATCGGTGACGGTGATGGGCGCGCTCATGCGAAGACCTCCTCAGCCTCGGTCAAGACTGGTGCGGCCTCGTCAAGCGCGGCGAGGTAGTGCTGGGCATCTTGTGCTGCGGCGCACCCGGTGCCTGCGGCGGTGATCGCCTGCCGGTAGGTGTGATCGACGAGATCGCCGGCGGCGAAGACTCCTGCGAGGTTCGTGCGGGTGGAGGGGTGATCGACGAGGACGTAGCCATCGGCATCTGTGTCGACGAGGCCGGTGACGATCTCGGAGCGCGGGTCGTGGCCGATGGCGACGAAAACTCCGGTGGCTGGCAGCTGCTGCTCGTTGCCGGTGACGGTGTTGCGCAGTGTGACTGCTTCGACCTTCTCGGCGCCGACGAGCCCTGCGACTTCGCTGTTCCGGACGACTTCGATCTTCGGGTGGTCGAATACGCGCTGCGCCATGATCTTCGAGGCGCGGAACTCACCGCGGCGGTGTACGACGGTGACCTTCGACGCGAAGCGGGTGAGGAACAGTGCCTCCTCCATCGCAGAGTCTCCGCCACCGACCACGACGATCTCCTGCTCACGGAAGAAGAAGCCGTCGCAGGTGGCGCACCAGGAGACGCCGCGGCCGGTAAGGCGTTCCTCGTCGGCAATGCCGAGCTTGCGATACGCGGAGCCCATCGTCAAGATCACGGCGCGCGCGAGGAACGTCTCTCCAGAGCCCGTCTCAATCGTCTTGGTCGGGCCGTCGAGATCGACCACAACCGCGTCGTCGAGGAGGATGCGGGCGCCGAAGCGCTCCGCCTGTGCGCGCATCGACTCCATCAGCTCGGGCCCCTGCACGCCGTCAACGAAACCGGGGAAGTTCTCCACCTCCGTCGTGGTCATCAGCGCGCCGCCGGCAGTCACGGAACCGGCAAGGACCACGGGGGCGAGACCTGCCCGCGCGGCGTAGACGGCCGCGGTGTATCCCGCAGGGCCTGATCCGATGATGACCAGTTCAACCGCTTGAATCGACATGTGTCTATATTGACATTTATCGATACCGACCGCAACCTTCGTTGAAGGAGTTCACCTGCTCGTCATCTGATGAACAGATCATGCGGGTGACGCAGCCGAAACAGTCGAGAAACCAGAGGACGAGAGATGACCCAGCCCAAGACGGTTCTGTTCATATGCAAGCACAATGCGGGGCGCTCCCAACTCGGTGCTCACCTCCTCGGGCACGTCGGTGATGAGCGGCTGATAGCGACGAGTGCGGGAATCAGCCCAGCGGAGACGATCAACCCGGCCATCGCGGAATCACTGCACGAACTCGGAATTGACACGTCGGCGGCCACGCCGCGCGCGGTGACGACAGACGATCTTGAGGCGGCCGATGTCGTGGTCCTGATGAAGCCGAACCTCCCGCTGCCGGGCGCGGTTCGCGGAGATCTGGTCGAGTGGTCGTTCCCGGATCCGTCGAACTGGGAAGCCGACGGCGTGCGCGAGCTCCGCGACGCTATCGACGCGAAGGTGCGCGGTCTGGCGGCTCGGATCGTCAGCTAGGGCGTGTCTCCTATATGTTTGGTGAGGCGCGCGGGATGCTGGTGGGGTGAGGTCGACGGGGTCGCGGTATCGGGTGTTCACGGACGAGCAGTGGGAGCGGATCGAGCCGTTGCTGCCGTCGAACTCGGGTCGTCGTGGCCGCCCGTTCGGTGACAATCGCCGCGTCGTGGAGGGCATCGCCTACCGTTTCCGTACCGGGATTCCCTGGCGCGATCTGCCGCGTGAGCCGTTCGGTCCGTGGCAGACGGTGTGGAAACGACACCGTCGGTATGCCGGCGACGGGACTTGGGATCGCGTTCTCGTGCGGATCCTCGCAGACGCCGACGCGGCCGGGAAGGTAGATTGGGCGGTGTCGATCGACGCGACGATCGCACGTGCGCATCAGCATGCGACGAACACGACCCGTCCGGAGCAGGACACAGGGGGCGGGATCGAATCACAAGAACCTGCCGTGGTTCGCGGTTGAGCCGCCCGGTCACGGCATCGGCCGCTCCCGCAGCGGGCTGACCACGAAGATCCACCAGGCCGTCGACGGGCACGGCCGCCCGCTGGCGATGATCGTCACCGGCGGGCAGCGCAACGACGGTGCGATGCTCGCCGACGTGCTCGGCGAGATCCGGGTTCCCCGAATCGGTCAGGGCCGGCCGCGGACCCGACCGGATGCCGTGATCGCCGACCGTGCCTACGCGACCGGGGTCATCCGGACGGAACTGCGCCGCCGTGGGATCAAGGCCGTCATCCCAGACAAGAAGGACCAGATCGCCGCACGCAGACGCCGCGGCAGTCGTGGTGGGAGACCCTACGGGCTCGACACGGACGCTTATCGCGGCCGCAACGTGATCGAGCGGTACTTCGCCCTCGCCAAGCAATGGCGAGGCATCGCCACCCGCTTCGACAAACTCGCCATCACCTACCGCGCCGGCGTCACCCTCTGCGCCATCCTCACCTGGGCCCGCCTATTAGGAGACACGCCCTGGACACTGAGGGGTGGGGCTCCACTCGGAACCCCACCCCTCAGGAGTTGCAATCAGCCGACGGCGACGGGCCGCGCCCCGATTTGGAGGGTCGCGGGGGCAGCACAACAGCTACCTGCGTTGTCATCGAAGTCACCGGATCCGCCACACACACCGGTGTCGGGGAGGGTGAGTTCGTTCCGGCCGGCTGCCTCGTGATCGCCCACGAGGTGCGCGGCGACACTACGGACCTGCTCGAAGCCGGTCAGGGCGAGGAAGGTCGGGGCTCGGCCGTAGGACTTCACTCCGACGATGAAGAACCCTTGTTCCGGCTGCGCGAGCTCTCTCGCGCCGGTTGCCGACACCGATCCGCAGGAGTGGATGTTCGGATCGATCTCGGATGCGATTCCTGCGACCGCCTCGAGAGTGGGATCGAGGTCGATCCTGAGTTCTCGCAGCATCCCGGTGTCAGGGCGGAAGCCCGTGAGTGCGAAGACGCGCCCGACATTCGGCACCTCGCGCCCATCTTCGGCGACGACTGTCAGACCGTCGGCGCCCTGCTGGAACTCGGCGACGCGGAATCCTGTCACCAGGTCGACGACCCCGTCGTCGATCACCTTGCGTGCGCGGGAGCCGAGCGCGGCGCGCTCTGGCAGCTCGTCCCCGATGCCGCCACCGAAGACGTTCGCGGCGCTCCCTCTGCGCAGCAGCCAGGTCACGCGGGTTCCCGGCGACCGGCGGGCGAGCTCGCTCAGACGCAGCACGGCGTGCGTGGCGGAGTGCCCCGCTCCGACGACCACGACATGCGAACCGGCGAGGTCCGACACATCGGCCGGGATACGGTACGAGATCAACTCGGACGCTGCGGTTTCGCCGAGGGCCGGGAAGCCGTCTGCCCCGGCAGGATTGGGAAGACTCCAGGTGCCGCTCGCGTCGACGACGGCACGGGCGAGGAGTCGGGATTCGGTGCCGCCGGCATCGACGGTGTGCACGACGAACGGCTGGCTCTTGCGGCCTGCGTCGACGACCTTGTCGCGGCCCTGACGGGCAACTCCGGTAACGGTCGTCGCGTAGTGGATCCGCGCACCGAAGGCGTCTGCGAGCGGCACTAGGTACTCGCTGACCCACTCTGATCCGGTCGGGTACCCCGACGCAGGTGCGCTCCACCCCGTCGGCTCGAGCAGGCGGCGCGCAGCTGCGTCCGTGAGCTCCGGCCACGCCGAGAACAGGCGCACGTGCCCCCACTCGGAGACGGCAGCCGCAGGACCGTGCCCGCGCTCGATAACGACGACGTTCTCGTCGCGTTCGACAAGATGCGCCGCGGCGGCCAGACCCTGCGGGCCTGCTCCGATGACGACGACAGGAAGCTCAGACATCACATCTCCTCAAATCGAGAATCTTCAATATGACGACTGTCGCCGATCTATCGAAGATTGTCAATACGTGCCAGACTAGACCCGTGAGCCTGCCAACGACAATCGAAGCGACTGCCTGCTGCGTCCCGCGAATCACGTCCGCGCTGACCGCCGAGGAGGCCGACCGCGTCGCGCGTGTGTTCAAAGCACTCGGTGACCCCACGCGCGTCAGGCTACTGTCCCTCATTGCCGCCGGAGCAGGCGGGGAGGCATGCATCTGCGACTTGACCGAGCCGGTCGGCCTCTCGCAGGGCACCGTCTCGCACCACATGAAGCTCCTGGCGGATGCTGGACTTGTCACGCGCGAACAGCGCGGCAAGTGGGCGTACTTCGCTCTCAACGTCGACGCGATGGATGCCGCTGCCGACGCCCTCCGCGGGGTGTGAGTGCAGTGGGTGCTCCGCCCCGCCTGGGCGGACGATTGGCTGCGCTTTCGGTGGGGCAGGTGTCATCAGCTGGGGAATCCTGTTTTATGCGCTGATCGTTGCGTCCCCCGCGATCGCGGATGACACGGGCTGGCCCGTCGCCCTGGTGACCCTGTCGTTCTCCTCGGGTTTGGTCGCATCCGCCGCCGCTGGGGTGTTCGTGGGTAAGTGGCTCGACGAGCGAGACCCCCGCCTCATCATGACCGTCGGCAGCATCGTCGGCCCCATCGGGCTCCTGGTCGTCGCCTTCGCACCAGATCTGGCGGTCTTCACGATCGGGTGGGTGATCGCAGGTGTTGCGCAATCGGCGGTGCTCTACCAGGCCGCGTTCACCGTCATCGCCCGTCGGCACGGGGCTCGACGCCGCGGCGCGATGACGATTCTGACGTTAGCCGGCGGGCTCGCGTCCACCATCTTCGCTCCCATCGTCGCCGGCCTTCTGGGGGTCATCGACTGGCGCGCCATGTTCCTGATCCTTGCTGGCTTTCTGCTCCTCACCACCGTGCCCCTGCACTGGTTCAGCCTCGAGCGCTCCTGGTCACCCGCCCCGCATAACAACACCACAGAGGTGCACACGGTAAGCACCGTGGTGCGCACCCGCCGCTTCTGGATGCTCGAGCTGTCCATGCTCACCCTCGCGGCCGCGCTGTTCAGCGTCACCCTCGCCCTCATCCCGCTGTTCACCGAGAAGGGCATGAGCTATGAACTCGCCGCCTGGGCCCTCGGGTTCCTCGGGGCGGGCCAGGTGATCGGACGGCTGCTCTACGTCGCCATCCCGCACACTGTCGCACCCTGGGTTCCCCTCACCGCCACCGCTGGCCTCAGCGTTGCTTCACTCGCACTCCTGGCGCTAGTTCCCGGGCCCCCATGGTTACTGATCTCCATCGGAATCGTTGCCGGCGCCGTGCGAGGTGCTCAGACCCTTGTGCAAGGTTCCGCCGTCGCGGACCGCTGGGGTACCCACAACTACGGCGCCATCAACGGCGTCTTTGCTGCGCCGATCACGCTGATCGGGGCGTTCGGCCCCGCACTCGGTCCGCTCCTCGCAGTGGCCACCGGCTCCTACTCCGCCATGGCTCTCATCGCCGTCGGACTCGCGGCGCTCTCCGTCGCCTTCGCTCGCTTTTCCTGAGTCTCCGACCCCTGACGCCCGCAAGCTGCGGGAGTTCTTCCGCGTCCGTTCACCTCACGTTCACATAGATGACCTTCTATCAATACGTCGGATAGACAACCATCTATTCGAGGCGGTTTATCGGCTGCCTGGCACCCGAACACCTGAGATGAATGGAAGCAATCGTGCGAAAGACCACAGCAAAGATCTTCGCGTCCACTGCACTAGTCGTCATCGGCGCTCTCGCGCTGAGCGCCTGTGGTGGCCAGCCGAGCGCAGGCGAGTCCGCCGGCTCCGGTGAAGGATCGGGCGGGATGACCGGCTCCGTGAACACCGACGGATCGTCGACAGTCGCCCCGCTCACGGAAGCCGCAGCTGACCTGTTCCGCGACGCGGAGGCCGGAGTGAACGTCTCCGTCGCCACATCGGGCACCGGCGGAGGATTCAAGGTCTTCTGCGCAGGAGAGACGGATATTTCCAACGCCTCCCGCGCCATCAAGGACGAAGAGGCCGCCGAGTGCGAGGCCGCCAGCATCGAATACACCGAGATCATCGCAGCCAACGACGGGCTTTCCGTCATCGTCAACCCGGAGAACGACTGGGCCGAAGACCTCTCGGTCGAGCAGCTGAACATGATCTGGGGCCCGGAAGCCGAAGGCGAGATCACGAACTGGAACCAGGTCGACTCCAGCTTCCCCGACCAGGCGATCACGCTGTTCGGCGCAGGCACCGACTCGGGAACGTTCGACTACTTCACCGACGCAATCAACGGCGAAGAGGGCGCGATTCGCACCGACTACAGCCCGTCCGAGGATGACAACATCACCATCCAGGGCGTCGCCGGCGATGTCGGGGCCATCGGATTCCTTGGCCTCAGCTACGTCGAAGAGAACGAGGGCGTCATCAAGGCTGTCGCGGTCGACGGCGTGATGCCGAGCACCGAAACCGTCCAGGACGGCACTTATACCCCCCTCGGCCGCCCGCTGTTCATCTATGTCAACAACGCCTCCTACGTCGACAAGGAGCCGGTGAAGGCATTCGTCGACTTCTACGTCGACAACTCCCTCGACATCGCCGAGCGCGCCCTGTTCGTGCCCCTCACCGAGGAGCAGGTCACCACCGCCGCGGACGAGCTCGCCTCGCTCGGCTGAACACGCTCGATCAAAGAAAGCAGCTCATGACCACCGTCGCTGAGCGGCAGGGGGGCCCGGCAATCGGCCGGGCCCCCTCACCCTCCTCCTCCTCCTCCTTCGCGGGACGCCGCAGACCCGGCGAGTTCCTCATCAAGCTCGGCCTGCGCCTCGCCGCGGCCATCACGGTCATCACCACCGTGGGCATCGTCATCGCGCTCCTGGTCCCCTCGCTGAGCTTCTTCGCCGAAGTCTCACCGTTCGAGTTCCTCTTCGGAACACGCTGGGCTCCCCGGTTCGCCGACGCCTCCTTCGGCGTCCTGCCCCTGGTCACCGCAACCCTGTGGACCACGGTCATCGCCCTCCTCGTCGCCGTGCCCTTCGGCCTCGGAGCGGCCATCCTCCTGGCCGAGTACGCGAAACCACGGTTCCGGAAAGTCCTGAAGCCGTTGCTCGAGATCCTCGCGGGCATCCCGACCGTGGTCTACGGGTTCTTCGCCCTCCAGTTCGTGCAAGGCACCGTACTCCGAGACTGGCTGCAGCTCCCCACCGGCGCATTCAGCGTCCTCGCCGCCGGACTCGTCATGGGAGTCATGATCATCCCCACCATCGCCTCGATCGCCGAAGACGCCATGTCCGCCGTACCGGGCGCACTCCGTCAGGGAAGCGCCGCTCTCGGCGCCAACCGGATGCAGACCACTCTGCGCATCGTGTTCCCCGCCGCGCTGTCGGGAATCGTCGCCGCTGTTGTTCTCGGAATCTCCCGCGCTGTCGGAGAAACGATGATCGTCGCGATCGCGGCCGGTAGCCAGGCGCAGCTGGTGAGCAATCCACTCGAGCAAGGCCAGACGATGACAGGCTTCATCGCCAACGCCGCACTCGGAGACTCCCGTGTAGGAAGCCTGGAGTACAACACCCTGTTCGCGGTCGGGCTACTGCTGTTCCTGATCACCCTGCTCATCAACTTCATCAGCATCCGCTTCGTTCGCCGATTCCGGGAGGCCTACTGATGTCCGCATCGACCCACGCTCCAGGGCGCGTCATTCAAGCGACACGGCCGCTGAATACCGGACGAAACGGCGAGATGCGCCCCACGGCGCTGATCTTCCTCATGCTCCTGTGGCTGTCGCTCTTCATCGCGTTCGCGGTGCTCATCACCCTGCTGATCACGATCTTCGTCACCGGCCAGAACAAGCTCACCTGGAACCTCGTGACGAACTTCCCCTCCGCGGACCCGGAGGAGGCGGGTGCTCGTCCGGCGATCCTCGGTTCGGTCTGGGCGATCGGCACCACGGCGGTGATGACGCTACCTCTGGGTATCGCGGCCGCCGTGCACCTCGAGGAGTTCGCCGACCGGAAACGCTGGTTCAACAAGTTCGTCGAACTCAACGTGCAGAACCTGGCCGCCGTCCCGTCGATCGTCTACGGCCTCCTCGCTCTCGCGTTCCTGTCGATGCTCGGAGTCACCAACAAGAACATCGTCATCGGCGGCGCGTTCGCGCTGACGCTCCTCATCCTCCCGGTCATCATCATTGCCACCCGGGAGGCGCTGCGTGCGGTGCCCCGCGAGATTCGCGATGGGTCGCTGGCGTTGGGGGCCACGCAATGGCAGACGACGTGGCGGCAGGTGCTGCCGGCATCGGTCCCGGGTATCGCCACCGGCTCGATCCTCGCCCTCTCGCGAGCCCTCGGCGAAGCAGCCCCATTGCTCGTCCTCGGTGCGCTCGTCTACATCACCTTCGATCCGAACGGTCTGCTCAGCGGCTACACCACGCTCCCCATCCAGATCTTTAACTGGACCGGACGCCCGCAGGAGGGATTCCATGAGCTCGCCGGCGCCACGAGCCTGCTCCTGCTCGCCGTCCTCATCCTGATGAACGCCCTCGCCATCTTCATCCGCAACAAGTTCCAGAAACGGTGGTAAACCCATGAGCACCTCCACGAGCACCTCCACGGGCGACGCCGCACCGGCAGCGCACACACACTTCCACGCCGCGGAATCGCGTCGGGTTGCCGAAACGCCCAGCGGACTCATCCGCTGCGAAGACGTCAACGTCTACTACGGCGACTTCCGCGCCGTCACCGGCGTGAACCTCGAGTTCGGACGCAACGAGATCACCGCGCTCATCGGCCCCTCGGGTTGCGGTAAATCCACCCTTCTGCGGTCCCTGAACCGCATGAACGACCTCGTCGACGGCGCACGCGTCGAAGGAAATGTCATCTTCCAGGAGGAGGACATCTACGCGAAGGGTGTCGACCCCATCGAGGTTCGACGACGCATCGGCATGGTGTTCCAGAAGCCCAACCCGTTCCCGAAATCGATCTACGACAACATCGCCTACGGCCCTCGCGTCACCGGGATGAAGGTCGACAACATGGACGATCTCGTCGAGGAAGCGCTGACCCGCTCAGCGCTCTGGGGTGAGGTGAAAGACAAGCTCAAGCAGTCGGCATTCGGTCTCTCCGGCGGTCAGCAGCAGCGCCTCTGCATCGCGCGCACCATCGCGGTGCAACCAGACGTGATCCTCATGGACGAGCCGTGTTCCGCGCTCGATCCGATCGCTACCTCGCGGATCGAAGACCTCATGCACGAGCTGCGCAAGGACTACACGATCATCATCGTCACGCACAACATGCAGCAAGCAGCACGCGTGGCAGACCGCACCGCCTTCTTCACCGCCCTAGCAGACGAGACCACCGGAGACCGCACAGGAGTCCTCGTCGAGTACGACCTGACCAAGAACATCTTCGAACAGCCACAGGACCAGCGCACCGAGGACTACATCAGCGGACGGTTCGGATGAGTTCTCCCTCTGGCGGTGATCCGCGGTTCGTTCTACACGGGCGCAGCGTGGATATCCTCCGCGGGAGTTTCGCTGAGTTCCGACATGCTGGCGTTCCCATTACGGTGCACACCGAGATCGTTGACGCACTCGCCGATCTGGCGCACGACTACGAGTCCTCTCTCATCCTCGCCGGTGGCGAGTCGTTCGAGAGGCTTGCCGCCATCGTGCAGATCGCTGAGCCGGTTTGTGGAGGTTCGATCTTTCTCGGCGTCTCCGACAGCACCGAAACTGCAACGATTGAAGTCGCGATCCGGGCCGGATTGCGCGGCACCGTTCGCCTTCCCATCACGCCTGATCGCCTGCGCGAAGTGGCTCGTCTGCACCCGAGAACGGGACCGCAGGATCGCTCGCTCCGCTTCGGAGAACTGACCCTCGATGTCCCGCACCGGAGTCTCCGCTGGCGGGACCATGCACTCCTGCTTCCGCCGCGGGAGTTCGAGCTGCTGCATCAGATCGTCCGCGCCTATCCGGAGAGCGTGAGCATCGATACGCTTGCTCTCGCCTTCGGATCCGATCTGGAGGACCCTCACGCCTCAGTGCGGGTTGCGATGACGAAGTTGCGTGCGCGTCTGGCGAACTTTGCTCCTGCGCAGGCGCTCATCGAGACGGTCCGCGTCGCCGGCTACCGGCTCGCGTCCTGAGGCTCAATACTCAGCTCAACGAGAAGCCCCAGTACGCGCCTGCGGATATCGTCGCGCACGACGCGAAGCCCTTGGTCATCGAGCTCGAGCGGGTCTGCGAGGTCCCACTCCATGTATCGGCGGCCCGGAAAAACCGGGCACGCATCCCCGCAACCCATCGTGATGACGTAGTCAGCGGCGCGCACCACGTCCTCCGTGAGCGGCTTAGGGAACTCACCCCAGAGCTCGACACCCACCTCGGCCAGTGCCACCTCGACCCGCGGATGAGAGGTCTCCGCAGGCGACGAACCTGCCGTTCGCACGTGCACCTTCCCGCCCGACAGATGCCGCAGGAACGCCCCGGCCATCTGCGATCGCCCCGCATTCTGCACACAGACGAAGAGCACTTCCGGAGTATCCCTCAGGCTCAACCCCTGTGCGGTCGCGAGAGCATCGAGGCGATCAGCCGCATACCGTGCCGTCATCGTCAGCAAATGTTCGCGCACACGAGCCCGCTGGCTCAGAAGCAGAAAGCTCTGTGCGACGTAGCTGGCGACCGTCTCACGACTGAAAGTCGAATTGAACCGATAGGCGAGATCAGAGACGATCGTGGCTACGCCGGGTGGGAGCGCGGTGGCTGCAGGCGCCGGGGCGGCTGGCTGTATCGACTCGCTCGCCAGCAGACGCCCGAATCTCACCCAGGCATCGACCGTCGGCGTCGTCACTCCGTCGGAGTCACGAATCAGCCCTGTCATCCGCAGCGACGTGAGCGCCGCATCGACTACCCCAGCATCGAGCGCCAGTTCGACAGGGACGTCACCGATCGGCACTTCGGACACGATGGCACTGAGGACCCGCAGGGTGTCGGGGTTGCCCAGCACCGAGACCTGCGCCGCGCGATCTCGCGCTGCCTGCTCGTCCAGTGGTCGACCGACGCGGTGTGCCGAGCGATCATTCACCGGAGGAAGTCCTCAACTGCGCTGCGTCGCGAAGGGCTCACTGACAGCCAGCCGAGCTTTCCATCCTGCTGCCGGGTGAGGAATTCGTCGTCGAGCAGGATTCGGACGTGGTGTGTGACGGTCGGCTGCCGCAATCCCAGCGAATCTGCAAGCTGACCGACGGTCGCGCGCTCGTCAACGGATCCGAGAATGATGCTGAGGATCTGCAGACGTGTGGGGTCAGCGACCGCTCTCAGCGTGCGTGCCAATTCTTCAGCGGCTCCCCGATCCAAAGCAGCGCCCACGCGCGGCTTGGCTCCGGGTTGAGAGGACATGCAGTCGAGTCTACGGCTCGGCAGGAGTGCGAATCTGTGTCGGCCAGCGACGTCAAGTCAGGCTGCCGAAGGCGGCGGATCTGGGTCGAGCACGTCACCTCTCGCCTCGGTCGCGTGACGTTGGCAGAGTGTCGATACTGAAGCGCCCTGGGTCTGATGGAGACTCGCGCTATTTGATTCCCACCAGGTGGTCGGTGGTGGTTTGGCCAGCATAGAACGTCTGCTCGAACTCGGCGGGTGGGACGTCGCTGAGGTAGCC
>NZ_JAGTTM010000006.1:0-127201 GCF_020682665.1 Microbacterium tenebrionis
GTGGAGCTGACTGGTACTAATAAGCCGATGACTTGATAACACCCTTATTTTCATCAGTTCGAATTCTTTCTGATGCCGCGTCCACTGAGTGGTTCTCGATGTACGGTCGAGAACCGCAAACGAGAACAATACTTTTCGTTATGCGTATGATTGAAACATCAATAGTGTTTCGGCGGCCATAGCGTGAGGGAAACGCCCGGTCACATTCCGAACCCGGAAGCTAAGCCTCACAGCGCCGATGGTACTGCAGGGGGGACCCTGTGGGAGAGTAGGACACCGCCGGACTCCTTTTAGTCAAAATGGCCACCCAACGCAGGGTGGCCATTTTGCGTTAACAGCCGCAAGGCGAACAAGACCAGAGAGGTCTCTCACACATGTCGCGTCGCGTCACCGCAGCATCCGTTCTCGCCATCGCAGCGCTGGCCCTCGCCGGCTGCACGAGCACGGGTGAGACGGCGCCGGAAGGCGGCGACGAGTACGGTCTCGTCACCCCCGGTACGCTGACGGTCGCGACCGAGGGCACGTACCGTCCGTTCAGCTTCCACGAGGGTGACGGCACCGGTGCTCTCGTCGGCTACGACGTGGAGATCATCGAGGCGGTCGCAGAGCAGCTCGACCTCGAGGTCCGTTTCGAAGAGACGCAGTGGGACGCGATCTTCGCCGGCCTCGATGCCGGGCGCTTCGACCTCATCGCCAACCAGGTGACCATCAACGACGAGCGCGAGGCGAACTACCTCTTCAGCGAGCCGTACACGGTCTCGCCGGGTGTCATCGTCGTGAACGCCGACGACGACTCCATCTCGTCCTTCGACGACCTCGACGGCAAGACGACGGCGCAGTCGCTCACGAGCAACTGGAACGAGCTCGCGGTCTCCAGCGGTGCCAAGGTCGAGAACGTCGACGGCTGGGCGCAGGCGATCTCCCTGCTCAAGCAGGGTCGCGTGGATGCCACGATCAATGACAAGCTGACCTTCCTCGACTACGTGCAGACCGAAGGCGACACCTCGGTCAAGATCGCCGCCGAGACCGATGAAGCAGGGCTGTCGGCGTGCGCGTTCACCCAGGACAAGCAGGCTCTCGTCGACGCGATCGACGGAGCGCTCGACGAACTGCGCGCCGACGGCACGCTCGCCGAGCTCAGCGACAAGTACTTCGGCGCCGACGTCACCGAGTAGTCATGGACCTGTGGGATGTGTTCCTCAGCTCGTTGGGGCCCATCGCCCTCGCCGGGCTCGTGAGCACGATCCCGCTTGCACTGATCTCGTTCGCGATCGGTCTCGCCCTCGCGCTCGGTACCGCACTCATGCGGATCTCCGAGCACCGCATCCTCTCGCTGATCGCGCGGGTGTACATCTCGATCATCCGCGGCACGCCTCTGCTGGTGCAGTTGTTCGTCATCTTCTACGGGCTCCCGTCCATCGGCGTGGTCGTCGATCCCTGGCCGAGCGCCGTCATCGCCCTGTCGCTGAACGTCGGCGGCTACGGCGCTGAGGTGATTCGCGCGGCGATCCTGTCTGTCCCGAAGGGGCAGTGGGAGGCCGCGTACACGGTCGGGATGGGGCGGACGCGCACGCTGACGCGCGTCATCCTGCCGCAGGCGGCTCGGGTGTCCGTGCCTCCGTTGTCGAACACCTTCATCTCGCTCGTGAAGGACACCTCGCTCACCTCGCTCATCCTCGTGACCGAGCTCTTCCGCGTCGCCCAGCAGATCGCCGCGTTCAACTACAAGTTCATGGTCGTGTACCTGACCGCAGCGCTCGTGTACTGGGTGTTCTGCCTGGTCCTCTCGGCCGGGCAGAACCTGCTCGAGAGGAGGCTCGATCGCCATGTCGCCGTCTGAGAGCGCAGCTCTTCCGAGCCGCGCAGGCAGCCCGCTGCTCACAGCCCGTGGTCTGCACAAGAGCTTCGGCTCGAACGAGGTCCTGAAAGGTCTCGACCTGACCGTGCACCGCGGCGAGGTCGTCGTGCTGATCGGTCCGAGCGGTTCCGGCAAGACCACGGTGCTCCGCTCGCTGAACGGGCTCGAGACGCCGGATGCCGGCATCCTCACCGTCGAAGGGGGACCGGAGATCGACTTCGCCGCCCGACCGGGCAAGGCCACGCGCTTCGCGCTGCGCGACCGTTCGGCGATGGTGTTCCAGCACCACAATCTCTTCCCGCACTTCACCGTGCTGCAGAACGTCATCGAGGGGCCGTGGCGCGTTCAGGGGCGCCCGAAGGACGAGGCGATCGCGGACGCGCGGATGCTCCTGGCCCGCGTCGGCCTCGCCGACAAGGAGACCGCCTACCCGCACGAGCTCTCCGGCGGTCAGCAGCAGCGCGTCGGCATCGTCCGGGCCCTTGCGCTGCGCCCCGACCTGCTGCTGTTCGACGAGCCCACCAGCGCCCTCGATCCCGAGCTCGTCGGTGAGGTGCTCCTCGTCATCAAGGAGCTCGCCGACGAGGGCTGGACCATGGTGGTCGTCACCCATGAGCTCGCGTTCGCCCGTGAGGCCGCGGATCACGTGCTGTTCCTGGACGGCGGCATCGTGCTCGAGGAGGGGCCGCCGGAGCAGCTGTTCACGGCTCCGCGGCACGAGCGCACCCGACGCTTCCTCGCGAGGATCCTGCGCCCGCTCGACGGCGGCGACGACCTCAGCCGCTGACCGCCTGCACGACGAGGCTCACGGCGATCGCGATCATGATGACGGCGATCGCACCGTCAAGGATGCGCCACGCGCGCGGGGTGTCGAGCCAGCGGCCGAGATGGCGGGCGCCGTACCCGAGGGCTGTGAACCAGAGGATGCTCGCGCACACGGCTCCCGCGGCGAAGACCCACCGCGCGTCGCCGTGCGTCGCTGCGATCGAACCGAGCATCAGGACGGTGTCCAGATACACGTGCGGGTTGAGCCAGGTCAGGGCGAGCACCGTGAGCGCGACCGGTGCGAGGCGGACGCCCGGCTGCGGCCGCGACCCGGCGTCCGTGTGCAGGCCGGCGTCGGAGCCGCGCAGTGCGCGCCGGGCGGCGAGCAGCCCGTACGCGAGCAGGAAGGCGGCGCCCAGCCACTGCGCGACCACGACGAGCCACGGCATCCGTTCGATGACGAATCCGAGGCCCGCGACGCCCGCGACGATCAGCACCGCGTCGGAGAGTGCACAGATGATCACGACGGCGAGGACGTGCTCCCGCCGGATGCCCTGGCGAAGCACATAGGCGTTCTGCGCCCCGATGGCGATGATGAGGGAGAGGCCGAGGCCGAGACCGGAGAAGAACGCGAGCACCCTTCCACGCTAGAAGACGCTATGCATAAGCACCAGCGAACGATTCTCACCTTCCATTAGCATGACTTCATGGCGTCGATCGCTCCGGAACTCGCATCCACGGTGGCCGCGATCGTCGACGGCGGCAGCCTCGAAGCGGCTGCGCGGGCGCTCAGCATCACTCCGTCGGCGGTCAGCCAGCGGTTGAAATCCCTCGAGCAGCAGCTCGGCCGGGTGCTCGTCGTCCGAGGGCGCCCGGCGACGGCCACGCCCTCGGGCGAGGCGGTCGTCCGCATGGCCCGGCAGATCGCGCTCCTCGAGCACGAGACGCTCGCCGGACTCGGGCTCGACGCCGCGGACGGGCGGGCGAGCATGCCGTTGGCCGTCAACGCCGACTCCATGGCGACGTGGTTCCTCGCGCCGCTCGCGCGGCTGAGCGAGACCCACGACATCGACTTCGACCTGCACAGAGACGACCAGAACTTCACCGCTCGACTGCTCGAATCCGGCGAGGTCATGGCGGCCGTCACCGCGGAGTCGACCCCGGTGACCGGTTGCTCCGTCGCGCCGCTGGGCATCCTCGTGTACGAGGCGGTCGCGACGCCGGCGTTCGTCCGACGCTGGTTCGCCGACGGCGTCACCGATGACGCGCTGCGCCGGGCGCCGTTCGTCGACTTCGATCGCCGGGACGCGCTGCAGCAGCAGTGGCTCGCTGCGCGCGGCATCGAGGCTGAGGGCGTGCCACGGCACTACGTACCGGCATCGCACGACTTCGCCGCGGCGGTCGCCCTGGGACTGGGTTGGGGGATGCTGCCCGGCCCGCAGCTCGCCGACGCGCTGGCATCGGGGGCCGTCGTTCCGCTCGGGGGTGAACCGGTCCGGGTGCCGCTGCACTGGCAGCAGTGGAACCTCCGCTCCGCACTGCTCGACGCCGTCGCCGCCGAGGTCGCCGCAGAGGCCGGGGCCGTGCTCGAGCCCTACCGGCACTGATCGCGGGCGGTCCGGTCGGGGCGGGTCAGTCGGCCAGGGCGAGGGCGCGGAAGACGTCGCGCTCGCGAAGGGCCTCGCGACGGGACGGCGTCTCGGGATGCGCGGTCGGCGGCCGGTTGCCCGTCGTCCGGTGGTAGAGCTCGTCGATCAGGCGGGTCGCGAGGCCGACGAGCTGGTCGATCTCGCGCTCGTCGCGGTCGATCCACACACAGCGCGGCTCGTCGTCCACCGGGCGGAAGTCGTCGTGCTCCTCCCAGACGAACAGCGTCCGGTCGGCGCCCAGAACGTGCTGCTGCCACCACACCTGGCGCAGGTACGTGCGCGGGATCGTGCGCCAGTTCTTGTTGGTCGTCTTGATCTCGGCGAGCAGGATGCGCCCGCCGGCATCCTGGACGATGCCGTCCGGAGTTGCGAGATGACGGTGCTCGACCTCGGCGCGGAAGAGCGCGGATGACGGGCGGATGCCGTGCGTCGCGGCCACCCATGCGGCGATCTCCGGCTCGCGCCGACGTCCGTGGTCGGTGTAGGCGTTGCCGCCGAAACGGGCTCCGCCGCCGAGCTTGGCGTCTGCCGCGCGGATGATCGACTTCTCACCGGAGAGCCCGGCGACATCCGTCGCGGTGATGCCGCGTGCTCGCGCCCGGAGCCAGGCGACCCTGTCGCGGGAGTCCGCGACGATTCGAGCCTGAAGTTCCGGGGTCACCTCTCGAGGCTACCTCCCGCCGCGGACCTCCGAGGCTCTGCCGCGCCGGGAGGCAGGCACGCGAGGCGGTCCCGTCAGCCCACGTAGGGCCAGTGCGGCGGTCCGGTCGACCCCGCCGCGTACTCCTCGAGCGGCACCTCGTCAGCGCGCCAGGCATCCAGGATCGGCTGCACGATCCGCCAGCACTGCTCGGCTGCGTCCCCGCGCACGGACAGCATCGGGTCGGCGTCGAGGATGCCGGAGAGCACTTCGGCGTAGGCGAGCAGCTGCCCGGCGCCGAGGTCGGCCGACAGCGTCACCCGCTCCAGCACGAGCGGGTCGTCCGCGCCGTTGAGGTTGAGCTCCAGCGACACCCGGTCCGGTCCCAGTGAGAGCCGCAGCACAGCACCTTCGGCGGAACCGCGCAGCCCCTCCGGTACGTGCCGCACGGCGCGGAAGCGCACGACGATCTCGCGGGCCGGGTCGCCGATCGCCTTGCCGGAGCGCAGTGTGAACGGCACGCCGGCCCAGCGGGCATTGCGCACTTCGAAGGTCGCCTGGGCGAGCGTCTCCGTGCCGCGCTGCGGATCGACATCCGGCTCGTCCACGTACGACGGCTTGTCGGAGCCGTCGACGCTTCCTGCCGTGTACCGCGCTCGCCACGATGACGTCGTCGGATCGTCGTCCCACACACGGGTCGCACGCAGGACGGCCGAGGTCGCCTCCCGGAAGTCGGCTTCGCCGATCGTGGCCGGCTGCTCCATCGCGACGACCGCGAGCACCTGCAGCAGGTGGCTCTGGATCATGTCGACGAGGGCGCCGGCTCCGTCGTAGTACCCCGCTCGTCCCTCGAGACCGAGCTTCTCGTCGTACACGATGCCGACCGATTCGATGCTATCGGCCGACCACAGCGGTTGGAGAAGGCGGTTCGCGAAGCGCGCGCCCAGCAGGTTCAGCGTGGTCGACTTGCCCAGGAAGTGGTCGACGCGGAACACCTGCGTCTCGGGGACCAGCGCTTCCAGACGCTCGTTCAGCGCTCGGGCGCTGGCCTCATCCGTGCCGAACGGCTTCTCGAGGGCGAGCATGGCGCCCTCCGGGAGCATGTCGGCGGTCATCGCCTCGCAGGCGCGCGCGGCGATCGCCGGTGGGACGGCGAAGTAGAGGGCGACCTGACCGTCCAACCCCTTCAGCAGCCGCTTGAGATCGGCGGCCTTCGTGATGTCGGCCCGGTGGTACTCGACGTCGACGCGGTCCAGGGCGGACTCGGCGTCCACCGTCGCGAACGATGCGCGCACCACTTCGGCGAGCCGATCCGTCGTCCATTCCTCGATGCCGGCGCCGATCACGCGGACCGTCCGGTCCTGCTCCGTGACGAGCAGCTGGCCGAGAGCGGGGAGGAGCAGTCGCGAGGCGAGATCGCCCGTGGCTCCGAAGACGACGAGGGTTGTCGCAGCATCCATGCGCCCACGCTAACCCGAGGTCGTGCGCCGCGGCCAGGGTTTGCGCGTCAAATGAGGGCAGACGCGCACCGAGCGGATTTGGGAAGCCGGGTACGGTGAGGTACAGTTGTCGTAACCGAAGACCGCTGGTCATGGGCGTGCGCGCAAGCGCAGGCCGATTGAAGCACTGCACTGCAGGGGCCCGCGCAGGGACATGATCGTTTCTCCAGGTATCTGGATTCCACGCTCCGTCGCTTGCGCCGGAGCGTTTCTGTTTGCATGCGGCGGTTCAGGTCGGTGCCCCACGCACGTGCGGCATCTCGTACCCACCAAGGAGTGACCATGGCGCAGAAGGATGCATCGGTTGCCGAGCTCACGAAGTCATTCGAGAACTCGAACGCCGTCCTGCTGACCGAGTACCGCGGTCTGACGGTTGCCCAGCTCAAGGAGCTGCGCAACAGCATCCGTCAGGACGCTGAGTACGCCGTGGTGAAGAACACGCTGACCAAGATCGCGGCCAACAAGGCTGGGATCTCCGCGCTGGACGACGACCTCAAGGGTCCGTCGGCCGTCGCGTTCGTGCACGGCGACTTCGTCGCCACCGCGAAGGCTCTTCGTGATTTCGCCAAGGCCAACCCGCTTCTCGTGATCAAGGGCGGCGTGTTCGAGGGCAATGCCCTCACCGCCGACGAGGTCAACAAGTACGCCTCGCTCGAGAGCCGTGAGGTTCTGCTGGCGAAGGCTGCGGGCATGATGAAGGCGACGATGGGCAAGGCTGCCGCGACCATCGACGCGCTTCGCGAAAAGCTGGAGACCGCACAGGCCGCGTGAGCGACCCGCGATCTCGTTCCACAAACCCCACCAATCTAGGAGATACATCATGGCGAAGCTCACCACTGAGCAGCTGCTCGAGCAGTTTGCAGACCTGACCCTCGTCGAGCTCAGCGAGTTCGTGAAGGCGTTCGAGGAGAAGTTCGACGTCACCGCTGCTGCCCCCGTCGCCGTTGCCGGCGCCGGCGCTGCAGGCGGCGACGCCGCTGCCGAGGAGGAGAAGGACTCGTTCGACGTCATCCTCGAGGCTGCCGGCGACAAGAAGATCCAGGTCATCAAGGCTGTCCGCGAGCTCACCTCGCTCGGCCTCGGCGAGGCCAAGGCCGTCGTCGACGGTGCTCCCAAGGCCGTCCTCGAGGGCGCCAACAAGGAGACCGCTGACAAGGCGAAGGAGGCCCTGGAGGCCGCCGGCGCCACGGTTACCCTCAAGTAATCGCGTTTTCGCGCAGCACGAAGGCCCCGGGGCATGCCCCGGGGCCTTCGTCGTCCCAGCACTCGGGTTCAGATGGTTGCGTTGTCGTGACCTTCCAATGGTTGTGGGAGCGCTCTCGGGGGAATAGGTTGGCAGCAGGTGGTCATCGCTGACCCCAGCGCAGGAAGATCTCCTGCGTCACTCTAGGAGGCACTCATGAGTCAGTCCAAGCGGCGCGTCCTGCTCGCGTCCCTTGCAATTCCGACGGTTCTGGGGCTCACGCTCGTTGGCTGCGCCGAGGGCGGGTCCGGCGACGGCGGCGGTGACGCCACGAACAAGACCGTCCGCATCTCCGGAGGCATCACGGGAACAGAGGCCGACGACCTCAACGCGTCGTTCGATAAGTTCACCGAGGATACCGGCATCAAGGTGCAGTACACCGGTGACAAGAGCTTCGAGGGCAACATCGTCACCAAGGTGACCGGTGGCGACGCGCCCGACATCGCCATCGTCCCCCAGCCCGGCCTGCTCAAGACTCTCGTCGACACCGGCAAGGTGCTGGCGGCACCCGAGGCAGTCGAGTCCGCCGTCGACGAGAACTGGTCCGCGGACTGGAAGAAGTACGGCACGTTCGACGACACGTTCTACGCAGCGCCGATGCTCGCCAACCTCAAGGGCTACGTCTGGTACTCGCCGACGAAGTTCGCGGAGTGGGGTGTGGAGGTTCCGGAGACCTGGGACGACATGATCGCTCTCACCGACACCATCAAGGAGAAGTCCGGCGAAGCGCCGTGGTGCGCCGGATTCGCCTCCGGCGATGCCTCCGGGTGGCCGGGAACCGACTGGATCGAGGACCTCGTCCTGCGCCAGTCCGGCCCCGACGTGTACGACGACTGGGTGGCCGGCGACGTGAAGTTCACCGACCCCGAGATCGCCGACGCCTTCGAGGCCGTCGGCTCCATCCTGAAGAACCCGGACTACGTCAACGCGGGCTTCGGCGACGTCAAGAGCATCAACTCCACCGCGTTCGCCGATGTCGCGGCCAAGGTCGCCGACGGCACCTGTGCTCTGACGCACCAGGCATCGTTCCTGTCGGCGAACTTCCTCGACGTGAAGAACGCCGATGGAGAGACGCCGACCGTTGCTCCCGACGGCGATGTCTATGCGTTCATCATGCCCGGTGAGACGGCAGGGGAACTGCAGGTCGAGGGCGGCGGCGAGTTCGTCGCCGGCTTCTCCGACGATGAGGCGACCCAGAAGGTGCTGGAGTTCATGGCGTCTCCCGAGTTCGCTGATGCCCGTGTCGAGCTCGGCGGTGTGATCTCGGCCAACAAGAACGCCGACGCGAGCCTGGCATCGAGCGAGTTCCTGCAGGAGGCCATGGCGATCATGCAGGATGACTCGACGGTCTTCCGCTTCGACGCATCCGACCTCATGCCGTCCACGGTCGGCTCTGGCTCGTTCTGGAAGGGCATGGTCGACTGGATCGACGGCAAGGACACCACCCAGGTGCTCTCCGACATCCAGGCTGGTTACGAAAACTAGCAGTGCCTATTCTCGAGATGTGACGGTTCGCGGGGCCGGGCTTCCAGCTCGGTCCCGCGAACCGCTCGAGCCCAGAGCCGTACTCATAAGGAGTGTCCATGTCGCACACTGCCGCCGACGAGGCGCCTGTCGCGGAAACGCACGCGACGAAAGAGGTGTCCGCGAGACTGCACGGCACCGACGCTCGGGGGCGCAGGATCACGCGCGTCGTCGTGATAGCAGCGTTCGTCCTCATCGCAGCACTGGTCTTCCTCCTGCTCATCAGCCAGCCGGTTGAGGACCCGCAGCGCATCACGATCGGCTTCTCGCTCAACAGTCTGTTCGTCTGGATGGGCGGGCTGCATCCGCTGGTGCAGATCCCCGTCGTTCTCGTGCTGTTCGGCGTCGCCGTGGCGGTCCTGCTCGTGCTCATCGAGTACGCACCCCGGCCCGGCCGCGGCTATTTCGTCATGCGCCTGGTCGCCTGCCTGGCCATTCCCGCACTGGCGTTCCTGCTACTGCGCCCGTACTCCAACGCCGTGCTGTACGTCGTCGCGATCGCGCTGCTCGCCGGTGGCCTGCTGTTCTTCGCCGACTACCGCTCCCGTCAGGGAGCCGGGTACCTTTTCCAGCTGATCCTGTTCATGGCGCCGGCCACGATCATGCTGCTGATCGGGCTCATCTACCCGGCGATCTCGACGTTCGTCAAATCGTTCTTCGACAAGAGCGGCGCGAACTTCGTCGGCCTCGACAACTACTTCTGGGTGTTCACCAACCCCACCGGAACGGCGTCGGTCATCAACACACTCATCTGGGCGCTGCTGGCCCCGACTATCGCTGTAGGCATCGGCCTGGCCTACGCGGTGTTCATCGACCGGGCGCGCGGCGAGAAACTGCTGAAGGTGCTCGTGTTCATGCCCGTCGCGATCTCGTTCGTCGGCGCCGGCATCATCTGGAAGTTCATGTACGACTACCGCCAGGGCGACCAGCTGGGTCTGCTCAACGCAATCGTGACGATGTTCGGAGGCGATCCTGTCAACTGGCTTGCCGTGAAGCCGATCATCAACACGCTCATGCTGCTCGTGGTGTTCATCTGGACCCAGACCGGGTTCGCCATGGTGATCCTGTCCGCGGCCATCAAGGCCGTGCCGGCGGAGCAGATGGAGGCGGCCGAACTCGACGGCACGAACGCCTGGCAGCGGTTCACGAACGTCACGGTCCCCGGCATCCGCTCCTCGCTGATCGTCGTACTCACCACGATCACGATCGCATCCTTGAAGGTGTACGACATCGTCGCGGTGATGACCGGCGGCCGTGACGACACCACCGTCCTCGGCTTCGAGATGGTGAACCAGCAGCAGCGCTTCCAGAGCTACGGGCACTCCTCGGCGCTCGCCGTCGTGCTGTTCATCTTCGTGCTGCCGCTGATCATCTACAACGCCCGATCCATGCGCAAGCAGAGGGAGATCCGCTGATGAGTGCCACGCAAGCCGTCGTCACGGATACGCGCACCAAGCGGCAGGTCGCACGCGACACGCGCCGCAATGAGGCGATCGCGCACAAGAAGCTCACCTCGAAGGGCGCCACCCTCGCCGCCGCGATCATCGCGATCTTCTGGACGATTCCGACCTTCGGACTCCTGGTCACCTCGTTCCGACCCGGCGCCGACACGCAGTCGACCGGATGGTGGACAGTCTTCACCGACCCGGAGTTCACCTTCGAGAACTACATCGAGGCGCTGAATGCCGGAGGCACGTCGACGACGCTGGCATCCGCATTCGTGAACTCGCTCGCGATCACGATCCCGGCAACGGTCTTCCCGATCGTCATGGCCGCGCTCGCGGCCTACGCCTTCGCGTGGATCGATTTCAAGGGACGGAGCATGCTCTTCGTCTTCGTGTTCGCCCTGCAGATCGTGCCGCTGCAGATGGCGCTGGTCCCGCTGCTCAGCCTGTTCTCGGACGGACTCACCGTCGGCGATGTGATGATCTTCCCCGGGTTCGGGCTGAACGATGTCAGCTACAGCTTCGCGCGGGTGTGGATCGCGCATGCCATCTTCGCGCTGCCGTTGGCGACATTCATGCTGCACAACTTCATCGCCGAGATCCCCGGCGAGATCGTCGAAGCCGCTCGTGTGGACGGCGCCGGCCACGGACAGGTGTTCTTCCGGATCATCCTGCCGCTGGCCATGCCCGCCATCGCATCCTTCGGCATCTTCCAGTTCCTGTGGGTGTGGAACGACCTGCTCGTGGCGACGATCTTCGCCTCGCCGGGTGCCCTGCCCATCACCCAGGCGCTGAACTCGTTGTCGGGGACATGGGGGAACAGGTGGTTCCTGCAGTCGGCGGGAACATTCATCTCGATCATCGTGCCGCTGATCGTGTTCTTCGCCCTGCAGCGCTTCTTCGTACGCGGTCTGATGGCTGGCGCGACGAAGGGGTAACAGGAGCCCGCAGCGGCACGTCGCCGTCTACGCTGGAGCATATGCAGTACGCCGAGCACATCGCCGACCTCGTCGGCAACACCCCTCTCGTGAAGCTGCAGCACGTCACAGAGGGTGTGGAGTGCACGGTGCTGGTCAAGCTCGAGTACCTCAACCCCGGCGGATCCGCCAAGGACCGCATTGCGCGACGCATCATCGATGCGGCCGAGGAGTCCGGCGACCTGAAGCCCGGCGGCACGATCGTCGAGCCGACCAGCGGCAACACCGGCGTGGGCCTTGCTCTGGTCGCCCAGCAGCGCGGTTACAAGTGCGTGTTCGTCCTGCCCGACAAGGTGGGCGAGGACAAGATCGACGTGCTGCGGGCGTACGGCGCAGAGATCGTCATGACGCCGACGTCGGTGCCCGCCGACAGCCCCGAATCGTACTACAGCGTCAGCGATCGGCTCGCGGCGGAGATCCCCGGCGCGTTCAAGCCGAACCAGTACGAGAACCCGAACGGGCCCCGGAGCCACTACGAGACGACCGGACCCGAGATCTGGCGCGACACCGACGGCCGCATCACCCACTTCGTCGCGGGCGTCGGGACGGGCGGCACGATCACCGGAACGGGGCGCTATCTGCGCGACGTGTCGGACGACCGGGTGAGCATCGTCGGCGTCGATCCCGAGGGAAGCGTGTACTCAGGCGGCACCGGGCGCCCGTACCTCGTCGAAGGCGTGGGCGAGGACATCTGGCCCGGGGCATACGACCCGACGGTTCCGCACGAGATCGTCGCGGTCGACGACGCCGAGTCGTTCGCGATGACGCGCAGGCTCGCGCGCGAGGAGGGGATCCTCGTCGGCGGGTCCAGCGGCATGGCCGTCGCCGGCGCGCTGCGCGTGGCCAAGGACCTCCCCGCGGATGCGGTCATGGTCGTGCTGCTGCCGGACGGCGGCCGCGGGTATCTGTCGAAGATCTTCAACGACTCGTGGATGCGCTCGTACGGCTTCGCCGACGTCTCCGAGGGCGAGACTGTCTCCGAGGTCCTCGAGATGCGTCGGTCGGCGCGGCAGTCCCAGGGCGTCGGCGGTATCCCCGATCTGGTTCACGTGCACCCCAGCGAGACCGTGCACGACGCGATCGCCACGATGACCGAGTTCGCCGTCTCGCAGCTGGTCGTCCTCAGTGCCGAACCGCCCGTGATGATGGGCGAGGTCGTCGGCACCGTCGACGAGCGCGGCCTTCTGGACCTGCTGTTCCGCGGTGACGCGAAGCCCACCGACGCGGTGGGCGCGCACGTCGGTTCGCCGCTGCCCCTCATCGGCATCCACGCGACCGTCGAGCAGGCGCGCACGGCGCTGGCCGAAGCGGACGCGCTGCTGGTGACCGTCGACGGGCGCCCGCACACCGTGCTCACCCGGCAGGACCTCGTCAGCTACCTCGCGCGCTGACGCGAACCGTAACGCAGCAGCCGGGATCCGGGGCCGGACGTAGGCTGAAGACATGTCCGATCACGCCTTCGCCACCCGCGCCATCCATGCCGGTCAGGAACCCGACCCGGTCACCGGAGCGATCATCCCGCCCATCTACCAGTCGTCCACGCACGTGCAGGACGGCATCGGCGGATTCCGCGGCGGCTACGAGTACAACCGGGCGGGAAACCCCACGCGCACCTCGCTCGAGACACAGCTCGCAGCGCTCGAGGGCGGCGTCAGGGCGCTGTCGTTCTCCTCGGGCCTCGCGGCCGAGGACGCGCTGCTGCGCGGCATCCTGCGCCCCGGCGACCACGTCGTGCTCGGCAACGACGTCTACGGCGGAACGTACCGGCTGCTGACCAAGGTGCATGCGGCATGGGGCATCGACTCGACGATCGTCGAGCTCGGCGACGCCGATGCGCTGCGCGGAGCGCTGCGCCCCGAGACGAAGATCGTCTGGATCGAGACGCCCAGCAACCCGCTGCTGAAGGTCGTCGACATCGCGAAGACGGTCGAGATCGCCCACGCCGCCGGCGTCCTCGTCGTCGTCGACAACACGTTCGCGTCGCCGGCCCTGCAGAACCCGCTCGCCCTCGGCGCGGACTTCGTCGTGCACTCGACCACGAAGTATCTCGGCGGGCACTCCGACGTTCTCGGCGGGGCGGTGATCTTCGGCGACGACCGGTTCGTCGATCCGGTGAAGTTCCAGCAGTTCGCCGTGGGCGCCGTCTCCGCGCCGCTTGACGGCTGGCTGACGACCCGCGGCATCAAGACCCTCGCCGTGCGCATGCGTCAGCACAGCGCCAACGCGCAGGCCATCGCCGAATGGGCGGCGGCTCGGCCGGAGTTCGAGACCGTGTACTACCCGGGTCTCGCCTCCCACCCCGGTCACGAGATCGCCGCGTCGCAGATGAGCGGTTTCGGCGGGATGCTCTCTCTCGCACTGGCTGCAGGGCCGCAGGCCGCTCGTGCCTTCGCCGAGTCGACCGAGCTGTTCCAGCTCGCGGAGTCGCTCGGCGGCGTCGAGTCGCTGATCGGCTACCCGCCGGACATGACGCACGCGTCCGTGCGGGGCACGGAGCTCGCCGTCCCCGAGAACGTCGTGCGTCTGTCGGTCGGGATCGAGGACATCGCGGATCTGATCGCCGATCTCGAGCAGGGTCTCGATCGCCCCACACGCTGAGCGGCGTCCCCCGCGTGCGCCCGGGTATCGGGCACAATGGCGGGATGATGCGTCCGGTTCTGCTGTGGTGGGGGAGCGGCGCGCTCCTCGTCGCTATCGTGCTCGGGGTCGTGGTGACCTGGGGCGGCGTCGGAGCCACGGCCGTGGATGTGGCGTGGAACACGCTGATGGGCCAGATCCGCACCCCGGTCCTCCTCGACATCGCGCACGCGCTCGACCGCATCGGCGGAGGGTGGGTCGCGACGTACCTGATCCCGCTCGTGGTCATCGCGGCTCTGCTGCTCGCTCGACGATGGCGGGCCGCCGTGTTCGCCGCAGCGACGATGCTGATCAGTGTGGCTGTGGTGCAACTGCTCAAGAGCGTGTTCGGGCGCGCTCGGCCCGAGGACATGCTTGTCCTGTCGGACTACGGTTCATTCCCGAGCGGGCATACGGCGAACGCCGCGACGCTCGCGACGCTCGCCGTCGTGTTGTTCCCGCGGTTGTGGGTGCTCATCGTCGCCGTCATGTGGGCGCTCGCGATGGCACTTTCGCGCACCCTCGTCTCCGTGCACTGGCTCAGCGATACGCTCGGCGGAATGCTGGTGGGTGCCGGCGTCGTGCTGCTGCTGGGCGGATTCGCGCTGACGTGGGCGCGCTCGCGCGGACGCGAGCCCGACCTGCCGGGGCGGGAGCCGCCGCGGTGACGATCCTCCGCCCCTATCGTTCCGAGGACCGCGAGGAGGAGCGGATCATCGAACTCGCTTACGTGCGCGGAGTCGGGCCGGAGCCGTACGCCGCCGGGTATCCCGCGCACCTGCACATCGATCTGCTGCCGGAGGCGCAGGGGCAGGGGGCGGGGCGCCGCCTCATCCAGACGCTGTTCACCGAACTGCGTCGCCGCGGCGTGCCGGGCCTGCACCTGGGCATGGACCCGGCGAACACCTCAGCCGCGGCGTTCTCTGAGCGTCTCGGGATGCAGCGACTGCCTGGCGCGGACGGTTCGCTGGTCTACGGCATCCGGCTCGCTGCGCTCGTACCGACCCGAATCCGCAGCACTGGATAAATGAATGAAGGGCCCCCGCTGCGCGGAGGCCCTTCATTCATCTGGCGGTGACGGCGGGATTCGAACCCGCGGTTGCTTGCACAACACACGCTTTCCAAGCGTGCTCCTTCGGCCGCTCGGACACGTCACCAGGGAACAACCTGAACAGTCTAGCCGATCGCGTCGGGCACCCGTGACGCTCCCAGGCTCGCGCGGGACGCCCGGATAGGCTGACCGCATGATTCGGCAGTCGCCTCGACGCACGGTCCCCCGCCACGGACTGCAGAAGCCATCCCGGGGGCGGCGGCTGCTCAAGGCGCTCGGCATCGGCATCGCCGTCGTGCTCGTCGCGGCGATCGGCGTGACCGCGTGGCTGTACATCGACCTCAGCGGCACCTTCGGCGAGGACGCCGTCGAGTTGCAGGGCGAACAGCCCCCGGCGTTCTCGGAGTTCGAGGGCAGCGCGAACATCCTCGTCGCCGGCACCGACAACTGCGAACCCGAGTACGCGGCCCAGTTCGGCGACCGCTGCACCGACGCCGAAGACGGCGTCCGCAGCGACGTGCTCATGGTCGTGCACATCTCCGAGCCCCCGCGGCGGGTCACGGTCGTGAGCTTCCCCCGCGACCTGCTCGTGGACATCCCCTCCTGCACGGACGCGAACGGCGACGAGACGTACGAGGCGTACGGGCAGATGATCAACTCGGCGTTCGGCACCGGAGGCCTGGCCTGCTCGGTGGCGACGGTCGAGAACCTCACCGGGCTCGACATCGGGTACGCGGCATCCATCAACTGGGGTGGTGTGATCGATGTCACCAACGCGATCGGCGGCGTCGAGGTGTGCCTGGCGACGGCCATGAAGGATGCCGATTCCGGCATCGACCTGCCCGCAGGCACCCACGAGCTCAAGGGTGCCGAGGCTCTCGCGTTCCTGCGCGCCCGCAAATCGACCACCGACGGCAGCGACACCGCGCGCATCGGCAACCAGCAGCTGTACATGTCGAGCCTCGTTCGCAAGATCACCAGCGAGCAGGTGCTCAGCGACCCGGCGCTGCTTCTGCGCCTCGCCAGGACGATCCTCTCGGCCGTCGACCCCAGCACGAGCCTGACCAACCCGGTCACACTGGCACAGATGGGGCTCGCGCTGAAGGACATCCCGATCAGCGACTACGTGTTCGTGCAGTACCCCGCGACGACCTCCGTCGTCGACGCCAACCGGCTCGACCCGCTCCCTGACGCCGCTGCAGCCCTCTTCGATGCGCTCGAGAGGAACGAGCCGCTGGCGCTCGCCGACGAGGGCGGCGAGACTCCGGACCCCGAGACGCCGGCCCCGGAGGCGCCCGAGACGGGCACGCCCGCGCCCACGGCTTCCGCGACGCCGGACCAGGAGCCCGTCACCCTGCCGGGGGAGGTGACCGGCACCACCGGCGACACCGAGGGATGCGCAACCGGCCGCGTGTACTGAGCTCGAAGCGGGTCCCGAGCCGCGCCGCCTACAATCTCCAGGTGAGCACACCCAAGATCGTCCTGTTCTACGTCTTCGCGCCCCTCGCCGACCCCGAGGCGATCCGGGTGTGGCAGCGCGACGTCGGCGAGGCGCTGGGCCTGCGGGGCCGGGTGCTCATCTCGCAGCACGGCATCAACGGAACGCTCGGCGGCGACCTCCGTGCGTTGAAGAAGTGGGCGCGCTCGTTCCGCTCCTACGGCCCGTTCAAGACCGTGGATCTCAAGTGGGGCGAGGGGACCGGGCTCGACGCCGACGGTCTCAGCGTGGACTTCCCGAAGCTCAGCGTGAAGGTGCGCGACGAGATCGTCTCGTTCGGGGCGCCGGACGAGCTCCGTGTCGACGAGAACGGTGTCGTCGGAGGCGGCATCCACCTCTCGCCCGAGAGCCTCCACGACCTCGTCGAGTCGCGCGATGACGTCGTCTTCTTCGACGGCCGCAACGCGCTCGAGGCCGAGATCGGCCGGTTCCGCGGCGCGGTCGTCCCCGACGTCGAGACGACCCGCGACTTCGTGCGGCTGCTCGACTCGGGCGCGTACGACGACCTCAAGGGCAAGCCGGTGGTCACCTACTGCACGGGCGGCATCCGCTGCGAGGTGCTCTCGAGCCTCATGGTCTCGCGCGGGTTCGGCGAGGTGTACCAGCTCGACGGCGGGATCGTCCGCTATGGCGAGGAGTACGGGGACGACGGCCTGTGGGAGGGGTCGCTGTACGTGTTCGACAGGCGCGGCTCGGTCGACTTCAGCGATCACGCGGCCGTCGTCGGGGTGTGCGCCGGGTGCGGAGCTGCGACCAAGCGCACCGCGAACTGCCCGGATGCATCGTGCCGGAGGCAGTTCGTCGTGTGCGAGCAGTGCGATGCGGTGCCGTGCGCGCAGCACTGTGCCGTTTCGACTCGCTGACGCTCAGCGATCCCGCCTGGCGACGAGCGAGCGGGGGAGCAGGCGCGCGGTGACGCGGTCGCGCGTGTCGACGCTCCGCCGGAGCTGCGCCGTCACCCGGCGAACAGGCCGTAAGAGATCCCCGGTCGCGGCCGCGACCCTGGCGTAGCTCGACCGCTCCACGGCGTCCACGAGCACGTCGACCGCCGCCGGATCGGCACCGCGCTCGACGAGCGTCGCGCCGCGCATGCGCGGAGTGTCGGCATCCGACACCGAGACGCCCACGTCGATGAGCGTCGCGCGCACTTCCTGCCATGCCGCCGCCGCGTCGCCGTGTCGGGCGCGTCCGGAGCGCGCGGCGCCGACGCCGAGACGCACGAGCATGGGCACGAGCAGCAGGAACAGGATGCCGGCGCCGACGAGGACGACAGGCCCCGGGTCCACCCGCTGCAACGAGTCGCCACCCGGCGTCTGCGACGCCCCCGGGTCCTGCTCGGCGCGCGGAGCGGTCGACGGTTCGCTCGACGGAGTCGCCGACGGCTCCGGCAACGTCGGGTCGGACACCGAGCCGCCCCCCGTGTTCGCGGGGAGGAAGCCGGTCGGGTTGCCGAGCGACGCGGTCGGCTCGAACGGCACCCAGCCGATGCCGGCGAAGTGCACCTCGGGCCAAGCGTGCAGCTGATCGCTGCTGACCGTGTAGATCGTCTCGTCGCCGCGCTTCTCATCCGTCATCGATCCGGGCAGGTAACCGACGACGATCCGCACCTGCATGTCGAGGGCCTCGGCCATGAGCGCGAACGCCCCGGAGAAGTGGATGCAGTAGCCCGAGCGGACCTGGAGGAACTCCTCGACGGCATCCGTGCCCGTCCCGTCGAAGTCGCCGTCGACAGGGGCGTCGAGCGAGTACGTGAACTCGGAGCGGAACCAGCTCTGCATCGCGATGAGCCGGTCGTAGTCGTTGGTGGCGCCGGCGGTCACCTCGCTCGCCGTGTCGGCGATGAAGGCGGGAACCTCGATGTCCGCCGGTGTCGCCCCGGCGGCCTGGATCTGCTCGAGCGTGGGGGCGACGACCTCGGAGGTGACGGTGTAGTCCTCGTCGGCGGCATCCCTGATCGCCGAGGTCACGGTGCGGTTGTCGGGCATGATCTGCCATCCGGATGCCACGCCGACGATCTTCGTGGCCGCATACGGAACGGGCAGCCAGGAGCCGGAGATCCCGGTGACGCGGATCGACGTGCGGCTCTGCACCGTCTCGATCTGCTCGGTCCAGTCGGGGTCGCCGAATCCGTCGGTCACAGCCTGCACGTCGCCGTCGTCGGACGACCAGGTCGAGCCGTCGAACTCCGACAGGGTGGCGATCCGCAGATAGGGGGCGGATGCCGCGCTCGTGGCCAGCGTCATCACCGTGAAGGGCGTGGGGCGGCGCAGGTCCTCACCGAGGCGCAACGACGGATCGAGCTGGGTGCTCGTGCCGACCCCCACCCAGGTCGACGAGATCGGGAGCACCGGGGTGACGACGAGTGCGGCGGCGATCGCCGCAGCGCCCGTCGTGACGGCGAGACCGACGGATGCGCGTCGTGGGCGCCGCCTGTCGTGGCGGACGCTGTGCCGCAGGAGGAACAGCGAGATGACCGCGAGCATGACGAACCAGGGCACGTTCGCGTCGCCGAGCGCGACGATCATCGGGATCGCGCCGATCGCGGTGATCAGGATGATCGCAGGCAGGGCGTAACGCGCCGAGATGAGCTGATCGAGCAGGATCGCGGCGAGGGCGAAGCCGACGGCGAGCATGGTGCGCAGACCCGGGGTGTCGGCCAGCGGCGCGGTGCCGAGACGGACCTCGTCGAGCGCCTGGACGGCGAGCCGACCGAACGCGGAGACGGTCGTGCCGGTGGGGATGATGCCGAGCAGTGCGCCCTGCGGCACCAGCAGCAGCGTGAGCGCGCCCGTGCCGACGACCAGCTGCGCGAGGAACGGCAGTGCGCCGTCGGCGAATCGGCCGCCGCGGATCAACCGGACGACCATGCCCGTCGCGACGATCACGACGATCACCGTCACGCTCAGGATCGACCAGGGCCCGGCGACGACGACGGAGGTGTACGGCCACAGGAGCACTATCGCGGCGCAGACGGACAGAACGGCGGCGGCGAGCGTGCGGTCGCGGGGGCGCATCCGTCGCTCGTAGTCGACCGCCGGGCGACCGGCCGCGCGGGGCTCAGCGCGGAACATGCCCGCCCCCGGGTGCCACGTGGCCGGCGATGGCGTGATCCCACGCGGCGGACACGTCGTCGAGCTCGCCGGTGTACCAGCCGGTGGCAGCGGCGGCTTCCAGTGCGCCGGGCAGGGGCTCGGCGGCGAGGAGGATCGGGGTCCCCGCGCCGCCGTGGCGCAGCAGCGCGGCATCCTCTTCGTCGATCCGGCCGGTGATCATCACGAGCGGGCCGGGAGGGGTTCCGTCGAACAGCGAGACGAGGTCGCGCGTCTCGCCCTGCGGTGTCACCATCGCGAGGGCGACGAGGAGGGAATCCCGATCGTCCTCCTGGCCGCGCAGCGTTCCCAGGGTGCTGCCCGCGGAGTCCCGCACATCGACGCTGTACCCCTCCTGCACCAGGTGCAGGGCGGTCGAGGCGCAGGCGGACACGGCCGCTTCGAAGCCGGGGTCGACCTCATCCGAGTGCGGGGCCCAGCGCCGGCTGGCGCGGTCGAGGACGACGATCGCGTCGGGGCTGGACTCCTCCTCTTCCTGACGCACCATGAGGTTGCCACGATGGGCGGTGGCGCGCCAGTGGATGCGCCGCATGGAGTCGCCGGAGACGTAGAGCCGCGGAGACAGGTTGTCGCTGCCCTGGCCGAGCCGTGCGGATGCCGTGTGCGCGGTGCCCCCCGCGGCGCCGGTGTCTCCGGTCAGCGGTGCGAGCGGGACGACCTCGGGGACGACGGTCACAGTGCGGGTGTCGCCGAAGTCCTGCAGGCGCTGTGCGAAGCCGAACGGGTCGATCGTGCGCAGCGACAGCGGGCCGACGGCCCAGACGCCGCGTCGCACTCCGGTCATCGTGTAGCGGATGCTCGTGCCGTTGTCGGTGGGGAAGTCTCCCTCCGCGTCGCCGGTGACGGCATCCGGCAGTTCGTCGCGCCAGGTGCCGAAGGGCACCCGCAGCGCGCGCAGATCGAACCGCACGGCGACCTGCGACGTCTCGCCGACCGTGAGGAGGTCGGTCGAGATGCGCCGGGTCACCGAGCCGCCCCGCCGCGGCACGTGCACGACGAGGATCCCGAGCACGAGGAGCGCGAACAGCAGCACGGCGACGTACAGCAGGACGGGCGCCGCCAGCAGGTTCGCGGCGATCACCAGCAGGACGCCCGTCAACAGCGCGGCGAGGCCGCGCACGGTCAGGGGTCTGCGCGATCGCATGTCGTCAGGCTCGGGCGGTCAGCGGCACGCGCACGCGATCCACGATCTGGCGCAGCACCGCCTCGACCGGTTGCGCGCCTGCCCTGTGCACGCCGCGGGCCGGGAGCAGGCGGTGGGCGAAGACCGGGATGATGAGGTCGGTGAGGTCGTCGGGGATGACGAAGTCGCGTCCGTCCAGCGCCGCCCACACCTTCGCCGCGCGCACGAGCTGCAGCGTCGCCCGCGGGCTCGCGCCCAGGTGCAGGCTCGGGTCGTTGCGGGTCGCCTGGGCGAGGGCGACGGCGTACTCCTCGACGGCGGGGGAGACATGCACGGAGCGCGCCCATCCGATCATGCGGGTGATGGTCTCGGCATCCGCCACGGGTCGGATCGAGGAGAGCGGGTTCACGCTGTCGCGCTGGCGGAGCATGAGGGCTTCCGCGGCGGCATCCGGGTATCCCATCGAGATGCGCATCATGAACCGGTCGCGCTGCGCCTCGGGCAAGGCGTAGGTGCCCTCCATCTCGAGGGGGTTCTGGGTGGCGACGACGAGGAACGGATCGGGGAGCATGTGCGTGCGTCCATCGACGGTGACCTGGCCCTCCTCCATCGCCTCCAGGAGCGCCGACTGCGTCTTGGGCGAGGACCGATTGATCTCGTCGGCCAGCACGATCTGGGCGAACACGGCGCCGGGCTTGAACTCGAACTCGCGGTCGACGGGGTTGTAGACGCTCACGCCTGTCACGTCGCCCGGCAGGAGGTCGGGGGTGAACTGGATGCGGCGGACCGTGGCGTCGACACTCGCGGCCAGTGCACGCGCCAGCATCGTCTTGCCGACGCCGGGCACGTCCTCGATGAGCAGGTGCCCTTCGGCGAGCAGGCACACGAGCGCGCTGCGCACGGCGTCCTCCTTGCCGTCGATCACCTCGCTGATGGATGCCAGGATCGCCGACGTGTGCGTCGCGAACTGCTCGGCGGTGATCGGGCGCTCTGCGCCGTCGAACGGGTCGGGATCGTCCATGCGCTGCCTTTCGCCCGCCGTCGGGTGTCCCTCCGATCGTATCCCGGCCAGGGGCAAGAGGGTCGGCGGTTCTTCGGGCTCCGCCTGAGCAGGTAGACTGGCCTGCGGCTCTCCGCGTGGCAGCATCCAGGCCAATTCCCCCAGGACGGAAACGTAGCAAGGGTAACCGGGCTCTGCTGGGTGCGCGGAGGGTCCTTTCTCTTTTCCGGACGTCTTTCGCGGACGCCGCGCGGGTCACAGGTTCGCCTGCGAGGATCGACGTGTGACCACTTCTGCTCGTCCGCAGCGCTCTGCCGCCTCCCGGTTCGCCCCGCCCGTGCTGCTGGTCGCGCTGATGTGGGCGATCCAGTTCGCCGACGCGGTCCTGCCCGGCTCGTTCACCGGCTTCGGTCTGCGCTCGTGGGATCTCGGGAGTCTGCCCGGTCTCGTGCTCGGTCCGCTGCTGCACGCGAGCTGGGCGCACCTGATCGGCAACACGCTGCCGCTGCTCGTGCTCGGCTGCCTGGTCGCCGTCGAGGGAGCGGGGCGGTTCTGGCTCGTCACGACGGTCGCGGCTCTCGTCGGTGGTCTGGGCACATGGTTCATCAATGCGCCAGGCACGCTGACCGTGGGGGCGAGCGTGCTCGTGTTCGGTTACTTCGCGTACGTGGTCGTCCGCGTGTTCTCGCCGCGGCCGATCGCGCATCGGCTCGTCTACGCCCTCATCGCGCTGATCGTCATCGTTCTGTACGGCGCATCGATGCTCGCCGGCATCATCGGCGCAGGGCCCGGGGTGTCGTGGCAGGCGCACCTGTTCGGGGCGATCGGCGGCGGCGCCGCGGCTCTCGCGGGAGTGCGCGGGGGCGGGGTCCGGTCCGCGTGAGCCGGCGGACGAAGCGCCGACCGGCGCACCGGCGCGGACTGCTGCCCGGCATCCTCATCGGCGTGCTCGCGTTCGCGGCGCTGCTGGCCGTGCTCATCCCGATGGCGTCCTCGCGCGACCCGCTGTCGCTGTGCGCGACCCAGCCGTCGACCTTTCCGGAATCGGGCGGGGCCGGGTGGGACCGGGAGCAGCTCGAGAACGCGGCGATCATCATCACGACCGCCCGCGATCGCGGCTTCGAGCGCGACGGTCAGATCCTCGGAGTCATGGCCGCGATCGGCGAGAGCAGCCTGCACAACATCGACTACGGCGACTGGGAGACCTCGGGCGTCACGAACCCGGACGGCAGCCGCACCAGCAGCATCGGCCTGTTCCAGCAGCAGGACTGGTGGGGGAGCGTCGAGGAGCGCATGGACCCGGCCGCGTCCGCCGGACTCTTCTACGCGCGCCTCGGCCGTCTCGCCGGATGGCAGGACCTCGAGCCGACCATCGCGATCCACCGCGTGCAGATCAACGCCGACCCGCAGCACTACGCCCGTTTCGAGGAGCGCGCCGCCGAACTCGTCGATGCGCTGTCCGGGCCGTGTCCGGGGTAGCGCACAGGGGCGCACTCTGTCGGGCCACAGCATCCGCGCCCTAAGCTGGATGCGTGGCGCGGAGCATCTACATCACCTCGGCCGAAGGCCATTCCGGCAAATCCACCATCGCTCTGGGAGTCCTCGACGCCCTGATGCGCGTATCACCCCGCGTCGGCGTGTTCCGGCCGATCGCCCGATCCGTCGACGAACGCGACGAAGTGCTCGAGCTCATGCTCGCCCACGACGGGGTGAATCTCGACTACGACGACTGCGTCGGCGTCACCTATGACGACGTGCGCGCGAATCCGGATGCGGCGCTCGCCACGATCGTCGATCGCTTCAAGTCGGTCGAATCCCGCTGTGACGCGGTCGTCATCCTCGGCAGCGACTACACGGATGTCGCCAGCCCCGCAGAACTCGGCTACAACGCACGCATCGCGGCGAACCTCGCCGCCCCCGTGCTGCTGGTGCTGTCCGGGCGCGACCAGCAGAACCGGGCCGAGCAGCTCGGCACGACGACCCCGCGCACGCCGGCGCAGATCGCGCAGATCGCCGCGCTCGCGGTCGCCGAACTCACGGCGGAGCGCGCCGAGCTGTTCGCGGTGATCGTCAACCGCGCTGACCCCGACGCGCTGCAGCAGACGATCGAGGCCGTGCACACGGAGCGGACACCCGTGTGGGCAGTGCCTGAGGATCGCGCCCTGGTCGCCCCGTCGATGCGCGACATCATCGCCGCTGTGGACGGACGCCTCATCAAAGGCGACAACGACCTGCTCGATCGCGAGGCGTACGACGTCGTCATCTCGGGCATGTCGATGGTCAACGTGCTGCCGCGCATCACCGAACGCGCGGTGCTCGTGATCGCCGCCGACCGAACCGAGGTGCTTCTCGCCGCCCTACTGGCATCGGCATCGGGGACGTTCCCGGAAGTCGCGGGCATCGTGCTCAACGGCCCGTTCGAGCTGCCGGAGCCGATCGTGACGCTCCTGGACGGATTCGATGTGAACCTCCCGATCATCGCGACCGACCTCGGCACCTTCGACACCGCAGCCCGCATCATGGGCACGCGCGGGAAGATCACAGCATCCGACCGCCGCTACGACGCGGCGCTCGGTCTGTTCCAGACCCACGTCGACATCACCGAGCTGACGATCGAGATGGGGCTCGCCGAGTCGTCCGTGGTCACGCCGCTCATGTTCCAGTACGGGCTCATCGAGCGCGCCCGCGCCGACCGCAAGCGCATCGTGCTGCCCGAGGGCGACGACGACCGCATCCTGCGCGCCGCCGCGATCGTGCTCGCACGCGACGTCGCCGACCTGACCGTTCTCGGCGACGAGGCCGAGATCAGGGCGCGCGGAACATCGCTCGGCATCGACCTGTCGGCAGCTCAGATCCTCAGTCCGACCGATCCGGAGCACGTCGAGCGATTCGCCGAGGAGTACGCACGGCTGCGCGCACACAAGGGCGTCACACTCGGCCAGGCCGCCGACACCGTCACCGACGTGTCGTACTTCGGCACCATGATGGTGCATCTCGGCCTCGCCGACGGCATGGTCTCGGGCGCCGCGCACACGACGGCGCACACGATCCGGCCCTCGTTCGAGATCATCAAGACGAAGCCGGGGGTGGATGTCGTCTCGAGCGTCTTCCTCATGGCGCTCGCCGACCGCGTGCTCGTGTACGGCGACTGCGCCGTCATTCCCGACCCGACCAGCGCCCAGCTCGCCGACATCGCCGTCTCTTCGGCGCAGACGGCCCAGCAGTTCGGCATCGAGCCGCGCATCGCGATGCTGTCGTACTCGACGGGGGAGTCCGGCTCCGGCGCCGACGTCGAGAAGGTCCGCGAAGCCACCGCGCTCGTGCGCGAACGCGCCCCTGAACTGCTGGTGGAGGGACCGATCCAGTACGACGCGGCCGCCGATGCCGCCGTCGCGAAGGCCAAGCTGCCCGATTCGGCCGTCGCCGGGCGCGCGACGGTCTTCATCTTCCCCGACCTCAACACCGGCAACAACACCTACAAGGCCGTGCAGCGCTCGGCCGGCGCCGTCGCGATCGGACCGGTGCTGCAGGGGCTGAACAAGCCCATCAACGACCTGTCCCGCGGGGCTCTCGTCGACGACATCGTCAACACCGTCGCGATCACCGCGATCCAGGCACAGGGAGGCTCCGCGTGAGCGTCGTCCTCGTCATCAACAGCGGCTCGTCCTCGCTGAAGTACAGCCTCATGGACATGGCGCGCGAGGTGCCGCTCGCCGAGGGTCTCATCGAGCGCATCGGCCAGGAATCCAGCGACATCGCGCACACGGTTCGCCGCGTCGCCGACCCGGGCGAGCCCGCCCCGGCGGTGCTGGATGCCACGCATCGCAGTCAGCGGTCCATCGCCGACCACGACGAAGCCGTGCAGGTGATGCTCGAGCAGTTCTCGGAGCACGGCCCGAAGCTGGGCGAGCATCCGCCGGTCGCCGTCGGGCACCGCGTCGTCCACGGCGGCGCGCGCTTCTTCGCCCCGACGCTCATCGACGACCTCGTGGAGATCAACATCGAGGACCTCTCCGCGCTCGCGCCCCTGCACAACCCGGGGGCTGTCGCCGGTATCCGCGCAGGACGCCGCGCCTTCGCAGACGTTCCGCACGTCGCGGTCTTCGACACCGCCTTCCACCAGACGCTGCCGCCTGCGGCGTACACCTACGCGATCGACCGGAAGATCGCCGAGCGGCACCGCATCCGCCGGTACGGGTTCCACGGGACCAGTCACAAGTACGTCTCGGAACAGGCGGCCGCGTTCCTCGACCGGCCGCTGGACGGACTCAAGCAGATCGTCTTCCACCTCGGCAACGGGGCATCGGTCACCGCCGTCGACGGCGGGCGCTCGGTCGAGACGTCGATGGGCATGACGCCGCTCGAAGGCCTCGTCATGGGCACCCGATCGGGTGACATCGACCCGGCCGTCGTGCTGCACCTCGGCCGCGTCGCGGAGCTCGCAGGCAGTGAGATCGACACGCTGCTGAACAAGCAGAGCGGGATGCTGGGTCTCGCCGGCCGTATCGACATGCGCGAGATCCTCGCCGGTGTCGAGGCGGGTGAAGAGGCCGCGTCCCTCGCCTTCGACGTGTACATCCACCGCCTCCGCGCCTATGCCGGGGCGTACATCGCCCAGCTGGGCGGCGTCGATGTGATCTCGTTCACCGCCGGCGTCGGCGAGAACGCGGCACGGGTCAGGGCCGAGGCGCTCGCGACCCTCGGATTCCTCGGCATCCGGATCGACCACGATCGTAACGAGCGACGGGAGCCCGGCATCCGCCGCATCTCCACGGACGCCTCGACGGTCGACGTCCTCGTCGTGCCGACCGACGAAGAGCTCGAGATCGCCCGTCAGGCGCTGAGTCTGACATGATCGCTGTGCATCCGACCGAAACCGCCCCCGAACCGATGGGAGAACCGCGTGCCTGAGAGCCTGCCGGATCTGCGCCGCGCAGAAGGCGTCCTGTTCGATCTCGACGGCGTCCTGACGCCCACGGCCGAGGTGCACATGCGCGCCTGGAAGGCCGTGTTCGACGGCGTCTTCGCCCAGTGGGGAATCACCCCCGAGTACACGGATGCCGACTACTACGCCCATGTCGATGGGAAGAAGCGCTACGACGGGGTCTCGAGCCTGCTGCGCAGCCGCAACATCGAGATCCCCTGGGGAGACGTGAACGACGCGCCCGAGGTCGACTCGATCTGCGGGATCGGCAACCGCAAGAACGCGGCCTTCGCCACGGCTCTGCGCCGTGACGGCATCGCCCCCTACCCTGGCTCCCTCGCCCTGATCCGCCAGCTGAGGGACGCCGGCATCCCGCAGGGCGTGGTGTCCAGCTCGAAGAACGCCGAGGAGGTGCTCGAGAGCGCCGGCATCCGCGACTTCTTCACCGTCGTCATCGACGGGAAGGTGGCCGAGCGGGATGCGCTGGCGTCCAAGCCGGCACCCGACATGTTCCGCGCCGGCGCCGTCGCGCTGAACGTGAACCCCGGCGACAGCGTCGCGGTCGAGGACGCGCTCTCCGGCGTCGCCTCCGCGTCCGCCGCCGGGTTCTCGACGGTCGTCGGCGTCGACCGCGGCGCCGGTGCCGCAGCCCTCCGAGCCGCCGGCGCCACGCACGTCGTCGACGACCTCGACCGCCTGCTCCTTCACCCGCACACCGACCAGGAGAACGCATGATCAATCGCGACCGCTTCCCCGTCGACCCGTGGCGGCTGACCGAGACCCGCTACAGCGAGGACGGCGTCTCCGAGACCCTCTTCGCCGTCGGAAACGGCTACCTCGGCCTCCGCGGCAACCACATCGAGGGGCGCGGCGCTCACGAGCACGGCACCTTCATCAACGGCCTGCACGAGACCTGGCGCATCCGTCACGCCGAGCAGGCGTACGGCTTCGCCGAGGTCGGGCAGACGATCGTCAACGCCCCGGATGCCAAGGTCATGCGCGTCTACGTCGACGACGAGCCCATCTCGTTCGACGAGGCCGAGGTGCGCGAGTACGCCCGCACGCTCGACATGCGCCGGGGCGTGCTCGAGCGCAGCTTCGTATGGGCGACGCCGTCCGGCAAGCGCATCCGGATCCGCGACGAGCGCCTCGTCAGCTTCGAGGAGCGCCACCTCGCCGTCCTGCGCCTCGAGGTCACGGTCGAGAACGCCGACGCGCCCGTCACGGTGAGCTGCCAATTGCTGAACAGGCAGGACGGCGGCGACGTGTACGCCGGGACTCCGACGGTGGCCAAGTCCGCCGGGTTCGACCCGCGCAAGACCGAGAAGATCACCGAGCGTGTGCTCGAACCCGTCGAGTACTGGCAGGACGGCTTGCGCTCCGCGCTGTCCTACCAGGTGGCTAACTCGGGGATGACGGTCGCACTGGTCGCCGACCACGTCATCGCCACCGACAACGAATACAGCGCCAGGACCCTCATCGAGCCGGACATTGCCAAGAACGTGTTCCGCGTGCAGGCCAAGGCCGGGATCCCCATCACGATCACCAAGCTCGTCAGCTACCACACGTCCCGCGGCGTTCCGGCGAGCGAGCTCGTCGACCGCTGCCGCCGGTCCCTCGACCGCGCGGCCGTCGAGGGCATCGATGCGCAGTTCGATCGGCAGAGCGCCTGGCTCGCCGCGTTCTGGGAGCGCTCGGACGTCATCATCGAGGGGCACGGCGACCTGCAGCAGGCCGTCCGCTGGTGCCTGTTCCAGGTGGCGCAGGCGGCGGCGCGCGCCGACGGGGCCGGTGTGCCGGCCAAGGGCGTCTCGGGCTCGGGGTACAGCGGCCACTACTTCTGGGACACCGAGATCTACGTGCTGCCGTTCCTGACGTACACGAGCCCGCAATGGGCGCGCAACGCGCTGCGTGCGCGCGTGCTCATGCTGCCCGCGGCCCGCCGTCGCGCGGCGCAGCTCAACGAGGCGGGGGCTCTGTTCCCGTGGCGCACGATCAACGGCGAAGAGGCATCCGCCTACTACGCGGCAGGCACGGCGCAGTACCACATCAACGCCGACGTCAGCTTCGCGCTGGGCAAGTACGTCCGCGCCACGGGCGATGAGGAGTTCCTCCGCCGTCAGGGCGTCGACATCGCGGTCGAGACGGCGAGGCTCTGGGCGACGCTCGGGTTCTGGCGCGGCGTGAACGGTGACGCGACCTTCCACATCCACGGTGTGACAGGTCCCGACGAGTACACGACGGTCGTCAACGACAACCTCTTCACCAACGTCATGGCACGGTTCAACCTGCGCTTCGCCGCCCGAGTGGTGCGGGAGATCCAGCAGGACGACCCGCAGGCCTACGCCGGCATCGTCGAGCGCACGGGACTGGATGCCGGTGAAGCCGACGCCTGGGACCGGGCGGCCGAGGCGATGTTCATCCCGTTCAGCGAGGGGCTCGGCATCCACCCGCAGGATTCGCTGTTCCTCGAGCGCGAGGTCTGGGATCTCGAGAACACGCCGAACGACCAGCGTCCGCTGCTGCTGCACTTCCACCCGCTGGTGATCTACCGCTTCCAGGTGCTCAAGCAGGCCGATGTCGTGCTCGCCCTGTTCCTGCAGGGCAACCACTTCACGCCCGAGGAGAAGCGGGCCGACTTCGACTACTACGACCCGCTGACCACGGGCGACTCGACGCTCTCGGCCGTCGTCCAGTCCGTGCTGGCGGCCGAGGTCGGCTACCAGGACCTCGCGCTGGAGTACTTCACGCAGTCGCTGTTCGTCGACCTCGGCGATCTGCACCATAACGCCTCGGACGGTGTGCATGTCGCATCGGCGGGAGGGGTGTGGACCGCGCTGGTGTCGGGATTCGGCGGCATGCGCGATCACGGCGGCGAGCTGAGCTTCGACCCCCGGCTGCCGGCGGACTGGCCGTCGCTGTCGTTCCCGCTGCAGTGGCAGCGCTCGGCCCTGCAGATCACCGTGACCCGCGAGGAGCTGCGCGTGCACGTGCGCTCGGGGGAGCCGGTGACGTTCACGGTGCGCGGGGCGGAGTACTGGGCCGCCGTCGGCACCGATGCGGTCATCGCACTCGAGAACCAGGGACCCGTGCTGCCCGACCGTCCGCGTCTCGGACAGTTCGAGGGCGCCCGCCGGGAGGACGGCACGCGGATCTCGGCATCCGTTCCTATCGTCACCAACGCGATCCCGCTGATCGGCGCGTACGAGGACTGATCCTCATGGCCGGACCACGTCCACAGCGATCTCGGTCGAGAAGGGCACGTGTCGGTGGCACGCCGTAGGCTGGGACGGTGACCACAGCCCTGTATCGCCGCTACCGGCCCGAGAACTTCGCGGAGATGATCGGGCAGTCGCAGGTGACCGATCCGCTCATGACGGCTCTGCGCAGCGACCGGGTCGGGCATGCCTACCTGTTCTCCGGCCCGCGCGGGTGCGGAAAGACCACGTCGGCGCGCATTCTCGCCCGATGCCTGAACTGCGCCGAGGGCCCGACGGACACGCCCTGCGGCACCTGCCCGAGCTGTGTCGAGCTGTCGCGATCCGGCGGCGGGTCGCTGGACGTCGTCGAAATCGACGCCGCCAGTCACAACGGCGTCGACGACGCCAGAGACCTGCGCGAGCGCGCCACGTTCGCCCCGAGCCGCGACCGGTTCAAGATCTTCATCCTCGACGAGGCGCACATGGTCACCCCGCAGGGCTTCAACGCCCTGCTCAAGCTCGTCGAAGAGCCACCGGCCCACGTCAAGTTCATCTTCGCGACGACCGAGCCCGACAAGGTGCTCGGCACCATCCGCTCGCGCACCCACCACTACCCGTTCCGTCTCGTCCCGCCCGCGGCGATGCTCGAATACGTCGAGAAGCTCTGCGGTGAAGAGGGCGTGAAGGTCGAGCAGGGCGTGCTGCCCCTCGTCGTGCGCGCCGGCGGTGGATCGCCCCGTGACACGCTCTCGCTGCTCGACCAACTCATCGCCGGCTCCGACGGAGATTCGGTGTCGTACGAGCGCGCCGTGTCGCTGCTCGGATACACGCACGGCGCGCTCCTCGACGAGATCGTCGACGCGCTCGCCGCGGGGGATGCTGCAGCCGCCTTCCCTGCGATCGACCGGGTCGTGCAGACCGGCCAGGATCCGCGCCGCTTCGTCGACGACCTGCTGGAGCGCCTGCGCGACCTCATCGTCATCGCCGCCGTCGGCGACGGGGCCTCTGCCGTGCTGCGCGGTCTCGCCGAGGACGAGCTGGCGCGCATGCGCGCGCAGGCGAACGCCTTCGGCGCCGCGCGCCTGTCGCGGACGGCGGATGTCGTCAGTGCCGCTCTGGACGACATGACCGGGGCCACTTCGCCCCGGCTGCACCTCGAACTCATGATCGCCCGCGTGCTCAACGCCGCCGGGCAGGGGTCTGCGGATGCCGGCTTCGACTCGCCGAGGCCCGCTGAGCCCGTCCCTGAGCCCGTCGAAGGGTCGTCTTCGGTGCCTGCGGCGCCTTCGCTCAACGCCCCGCATCAGGCTCGCGCACAGGCTGATCCCGCACAGGCCGCTCCCGCGCAGGCCGCTCCCGCTGAGGCCGCTCCCGCTGAGACCGCTGAAACTTCTGCACGGGTCGCCCCGCGAGCCGAAGGCGAGACGAAACGGGCTCCGCGAGCGGAGCGAGTCGAAACCTCGACCCCGGCATCCGACGCGCCCGCGGCGCCGGCATCCGCCCCGTCCGGCCCGGTCGATATCGACCGCATCCGCGCCGTGTGGCCGGCGGTGCTCGGCAGGCTCGAGAGCGTCAGCCGCACGTCCTGGCTGCTCGTCACCGCCGTGCAGCCGCTCGACTACGAGGCAGGCACCGAGGTGCTCACCGTCGGTTTCGCGAGTCAGCAGGACCTCGCCAAGTTCAAGGGGCAGACACCCGGCAACGGCGCATCCGATCACCTCCGCGCGGCCATCGAGCAGGAGCTCGGCGTCAAGGTGAAGTACCGGCCGGCTCCACTGCCGCCGACGGCGTTATCCGAGGCGGCTGCAACCGCACCCGTCCGCACCGCCCCGGCTCAACCCGCCCCTGCTCAGTCCGCGCCGTCTCGGCCTTCGCCGTCGACGGCGAAGGCCGAGAGCTCGTCCCCGGCTCCGGTCACCGATTGGGCAGTCGCCGCGATCCCGACGGACGCCCCGGCATCCGCCCCGCAGCAGCAGTTCCCCGTCGACGACGAGCCGGCCGATGTTGAGGCATCCGGACCGCCCTCGCCGCAGGACGGGCTGGTCGACCGCGACGAGCCGCCGCTCCCGGATGACGATGAGGCGCCGCCGCCCGATGACGAGCCGCCGTATGAGCCTCCGCACGAGGCACCCGCGGCCACGGCTCCTGCCGCTCCGGCCGCGCAGGCTCCGGCCGCCCAGGCTCCGTCCCCGCCGGTTCCGTCCCCGCAGGTTCCGTCCCCGCAGACGCCGGCTCGCCAGGCGCCCGCCGTCACGGAGCGTTCGCCCGGGGGCGTGCAGCGATACGGCGAAGCCGTGATCCGCCAGGTGCTCGGCGCGACTTTCGTGCGCGAAGAGCCCTACGAGCCCCCGATGAGGTTCGCCTGATGTACGACGGCATCGTTCAGGAGCTCATCGACGAGTTCGGTCGGCTCCCCGGGATCGGGCCGAAGTCCGCCCAGCGCATCACGTTCCACATCCTGCAGACGCCGTCGTTCGACGTCGCCCGTCTCGCCGAACTCCTCACCGAGGTGCGCGCGCGTGTGCGGTTCTGCGAGATCTGCGGCAACGTCTCCGAGCAGGAGCGGTGCGCGATCTGCCGCGATCCGCGTCGCAACCCGGCCCTCATCTGCGTCGTCGAGGACGCCAAGGACGTCTCCGCGATCGAGCGCACGCGCGAGTTCCGCGGTCTCTACCACGTGCTCGGCGGTGCGATCAGCCCGATCGCCGGTGTCGGCCCCGACGACCTGCGCATCGCCCAGCTCATGTCGCGACTCGCCGACGGCACCGTGCAAGAGGTGATCATCGCCACGAACCCGAACCTCGAGGGCGAGGCGACGGCCAGTTACCTGAGCCGCCTGCTGCTCACGATGCAGATCACCGTGTCGCGGCTGGCGTCCGGTCTGCCCGTCGGCGGCGATCTGGAGTACGCCGACGAGGTCACCCTCGGGCGCGCGTTCGAGGGCCGGCGCACCCTGTGAGCGCACGGTGCTGGTCGGCTGCGCGAGGCGCGAGGCGCCCGGTCGTGACCGTGTGAACGCCCAGGGCGGGTTCACGCGCAAGGGATGGATCCTGTTCGCCGTCATGGCGTTGGTGTGGGGGATCACCTACCTCTTCATCAAAGAGGCCGTGCACTCGATCACGCCGCCGGCCGTCGTCGCCGGGCGCACTCTTCTCGGCGGGCTCGTGCTGCTGCCGTTCGCGCTCCGCAGCGGCGCACTGAAAGCCGCGTGGAAGCACTGGCCGTGGGTGCTCGCCTTCGGCCTCGTCGAGATGGCGGGTCCCTTCCTGCTGCTCAGCCACGCCGAGACGCAGCTGCCCTCGGGCCTGACCGGGCTGCTCGTCGCCACGGTCCCGCTGTTCGCCGTCATCATCGCGCTGCTCCGGGGCGATCGCACGGCGCTCGCCCCGGTGCGTCTGGGCGGGCTGCTGCTCGGGTTCGTCGGTGTCGCGGTCGTCGTCGCGGGCCCCGGACTCTTCCCGAGCGAGTCGGCCAGCGTCGTCGCGATCGGCGAGATCCTGCTCACGGCGGTGCTGTATGCGATCGCGCCGTTCATCATCGCGCACAAGCTGTCGGACGTGCCCTCGATCGGCACGATCACCCTCGCCCTGTTCGCGATCGGCCTGGGCTATCTGCCCGCGGCGCTGCTGACCCAGCACGAGATGCCGACGCTCCGATCGGGCATCTCGCTCATTCTGCTCGGCGTCGTCTGCACCGCCGTTGCGTTCGTGGCATTCTTCGCCCTGATCCGCGAGGTGGGTCCGGTGCGCGCCCCGCTGTTCACCTACGTGAACCCGATCGTCGCGATCGTCCTCGGCACGATCTTCCTGGCGGAGCCCATCACGCCAGGGCTCCTGATCGGCTTCCCGCTGGTCATCGTCGGATGCTGGTTCGCGGGCACCGGCGGAAGGCTGCGCCCTCGCAAGGAGACGCTGCCTCCGCCGCAGATGCCCTGACCGCGCCCGAGCAGGCCGTCACTTCTCGCTGCGGATGCGCGAGAACAGCGAGATCAGCAGCAGCACGAAGCCCGCGCCGACGAGCATATGGCCGAGGCCGGCGATCCCGGCGATCATCTTCGACGATTCCAGGCCCCGCACCTGCAGCATCCCGTGCCAGATCAGCATCGACGAGGTGAGCACGACGCCGGCGTTGTAGATCCAGAAGAACCAGCGGAACAGCCTGCTCGTCGACACGGCGAAGGTCTTCTCCAGAACGAGCACGATCAGGAGCACGATCATGCCGAGCGTCAGGATGTGCGTGTGGGCGAGGCCGAGCTGGCCCGCCATGCCCTCCTCGAAGCCGTTCAGCTTGGTGAACTCGCGGTAGAAGACGCCCGCGGCCAGGCCCAGCACGGTGTACACCGCCACGGCGGTGAGGAGCTGGAGCTGTGCGGAGCGCGTAACGGCGCGCGACGTTGTCGTGGTGGTGTCTGTGGTCATGGATCCAGCCTCCGCTCGCGCGGCCCCCGCCGGATCCATCGAAAGATCGATATCGGCTCCGGGTGTTCCGGCATCCGCTGCGAGAGAATCGGAGCATGTCCTCGTCGCCCGCTTCCGCAGCGCCGGGCGCCGATCCGGCACGGCAGCGGATGCTCACGGTCGCGCGGTTCGCCCTGCACCTGATCACGGCCATCCTGTCGGCGGTCACCGCGTTCCGCGCGATCGCGACCGGCGTGCCGTTGCTGCCGGCCATGCTCGCGGCCGGTGCGTTCCTCGCCTGGTACGCCACCGGCGCAGCGTTCGCCCGCGGTCGGTTCAGCACGTGGTGGCTCGCGGGGCTCGGCGTCCTGTGGGGCGGGATGCTGCTGATCTCCGCCGAGTTCGTCTGGCTCTCCTTCCCGCTGCTGCTGCTCGCGGGGCACGTGCTGCGGCGCTGGAGGTCTGTGGCGTTCGCGCTGCCGGTGCTCGTCGCGGCGATCGCGGCTCCCATCGTGCATCAGGTGCCGATCACCTTCGCGCACATCGCCGGTCCGCTGCTGGGCGGCGGCTTCGCCCTGGCCATCTCGCTCGGCTACGACGCGCTGCTGCGGGATGCCGCCGAGCGCGAGCGCCTGATCGCCTCGCTCGTGCGGACGCAGGACGAGATGGCCGCCGTGCAGGAGGAGCTCGCCCGCACCCAGCGCGACGCCGGAGCCGCGCAGGAGCGCACGCGCCTGGCGCGCGACCTCCACGACACGATCGCGCAGGAGCTCAGCTCGATGGTGCTCATGGCGCGGAGCGGCGACGCGGAACGCCTGCCCGAGATCGAGTCGCTCGCGCAGCACTCGCTCACCGACCTCCGCCGCATCGTCGCCGCTCTCGCGCCGGCCGAGCTGGAGGGTGCGGCGCTCGCCGCGGCGATCGAGCGAATGCTGGATGCCGTGCGCCGCGACACCGGCATCGAGACGTCGTTGCATGCCGACGCCGACCTGCCGCCGCTGTCGACCGCCCACGAGGTCGCGTTCCTCCGGGTCGCGCAATCCGCGCTGGCCAACGTCCGCCAGCACGCAGGGGCAGCAACCGTGAGCGTGGCATTCGCGGCGGATGCCGGGACGGTCACCATGACCGTGACGGACGACGGCGACGGCTTCACCGTGGGCGAGACGGCCGGGTCGACGACGTCCTACGGGCTGTCGGCGATGCGTTCGCGGCTGCGGGAATTCGGCGGAGCGCTGGAGCTGCGCTCAGCGCCGGGCGAGGGCACGACCCTCGTGGCGGCGCTGCCCGCGTTGCCTTCTCCCCCAGGGGCGTTGCCTTCTCCCCGGGCAGGGGACGGGCGATGAGCGCGAGCATCCTGCTGGTCGACGACCATCCCATCGTGCGGGCAGGGCTGCGCTCCGTCATCGAGGCGCGCGGCTTCACCGTCGTCGGCGAGGCGTCGACGGGGGAGGAGGCCGTGGCGCTGGCATCCGCTCTGCATCCCGACGTCGTGCTGTGCGACCTGCGTCTGGGGTCCGGCACGGACGGTGTCGACACGACCGCGCAGCTGCGCCGGATGCCGAACCCGCCGGCCGTCGTCATCCTCACAACTTTCGACCACGACGCGCAGATCATCCGGGCGATCGAGGCGGGCGCGGCCGGCTACCTGCTCAAGGACGTCGACAACGACACGATCGTCTCAGCCATCAGCGACGCCGCCGCGGGCGCCATGGTGCTCACTCCCGGCGGCGACAGCCGGATCATCGCCGCTCTCCGCGCCCCGCGCGTGACCCTCACGGACCGCGAGCGCGACGTCCTGATGCTCGTCGACGAGGGCGCGGCGAACAAGGAGATCGCGTCGCGACTGTTCATCTCGGAGTCCACGGTGAAGACGCACGTCGTGCACCTGCTCGAGAAGCTCGGCGTCGCGAGCAGGGCGGCGGCGGCCAGCGAGGCGCGGCGGCTGGGGCTGCTCTAGCCGTCACATGCGTCAGGGCGCATACGCGTCGAACGTAGAATGACGCGTGGGCGGATCTGCCCGACATCCCTGGGAGTGAACGTGGCCCTCATTGTGCAGAAGTACGGCGGCTCGTCCGTCGCCGACGCCGAGAGCATCAAGCGCGTCGCGAAGCGCATCGTCGACACCCGGCGCGCCGGTCACGACGTCGTCGTCGCGGTCAGCGCCATGGGCGACACCACCGACGAGCTGCTCGACCTCGCGAACGAGGTCGCCCCCATTCCCGCGCCGCGCGAGATGGACATGCTGCTCTCGAGCGGCGAACGCATCTCGATGGCGCTGCTGGCCATGGCGATCCACTCGATGGGCTTCGATGCCCGTTCCTTCACAGGCAGCCAGGCCGGCATGATCACCGACGACCACCACGGTTCGGCCCGCATCGTCGATGTGACGCCGGTGCGTCTGCGCGAGGCGCTCGACGAGGGAGCGATCGTCATCGTCGCCGGTTTCCAGGGGTTCAACCGCGACACCCGCGACATCACGACGCTCGGACGCGGCGGCTCCGACACGACCGCTGTCGCGCTCGCCGCGGCCCTCGACGCAGACGTCTGCGAGATCTACAGCGACGTCGACGGCATCTACACCGCAGACCCGCGTGTCATCCCGCGGGCGCACAAGCTCGACCACGTCTCCAGCGAGGAGATGCTCGAGCTCGCGGCCAACGGCGCGAAGGTGCTGTACATCCGCGCCGTCGAGTTCGCACGCCGGCACGGCGTGCTCATCCACGCGCGCTCGACCTTCTCGTCGAGCGAGGGCACTTATGTTCTGGGCGAGGGCATGAAGAACCCCCGCGAAAATCAGGGAGAAGTCATGGAAGAACCGATCGTCGCGGGCGTGGCCACCGACAAGGGCCAGGCCAAGATCACCGTGACCGGTGTGCCGGACGTGCCGGGCAAGGCCGCCGAGATCTTCAAGATCGTGGCGAAGTCCGGCGCGAACGTCGACATGATCGTGCAGAACGTCTCCGCCGCCGCCACCGGCCTCGCCGACATCTCGTTCACCCTGCCCAAGGCCGACGCAGCCTCCGCGCTCAAGGCGCTTGCCGCCGAGCAGTCCGAGGTGGGCTTCCACAGCCTCGTCCACGACGACCAGATCGGCAAGCTGTCCGTCGTCGGCGCGGGGATGCGCGTGCACTCGGGCGTCTCGGCGACCCTGTTCGAGGCGCTGTCGACCGCCGGCATCAACATCGAGATGATCTCGACGTCCGAGATCCGCATCTCGGTCGTCCTGCGCGACACCGACCTCGCCGACGCCGCTCGCATCGTGCACACCGCCTACGGCCTTGATGCCGAGGACGAGGCTGTCGTGCACGCGGGCACCGGCCGCTAGAACCCCTCCGAACGAAGGACGAACATGACCCGCATCGCAGATTCCGGACACTCCGTCGCCATCGTCGGCGCCACCGGCCAGGTGGGCACCGTGATGCGCGAGATCCTCGCGGAGCGCTCCTTCCCGATCCGTGAGCTGCGGCTGTTCTCGTCGTCGCGGTCTGCCGGCACGGCGATCGACTTCGGCGGCGTCTCTGTCACCGTCGAAGACGTCGAGACCGCTGACCCCGCGGGCATCGAGATCGCCCTGTTCTCGGCCGGCGCGACCGCGAGCCGTGCGTACGCCGACCGCTTCGCCGCAGCCGGCGCCGTCGTGATCGACAACTCCAGCGCGTGGCGCAACGACCCCGAGGTGCCTCTCGTTGTCAGCGAGGTCAACCCGCACGCCATCGACGAGCGTCCGCGTGGCATCATCGCGAATCCGAACTGCACGACGATGGCCGCGATGCCGGTGCTTAAGCCCCTGGCCGAGGCGGCAGGCCTCGAGCGGCTCATCGTCTCCACCTACCAGGCCGTGTCGGGCTCGGGTCTCGCCGGCGCGCAGGAGCTGCTCGGTCAGGTCGAGGGCGTCCTCGCCCAGGGCGACACGCTGCGGCTCGTGCACGACGGCTCTGCCGTCGACTTCCCCCAGCCCGAGAAGTACGTCGCGCCGATCGCCTTCGACGTCATCCCGTTCGCGGGGAGCCTCGTCGACGACGGCGACAACGAGACCGACGAGGAGAAGAAGCTCCGGCACGAAAGCCGCAAGATCCTCGAGCTGCCCGACCTCCGCGTCGCGGGCACCTGCGTGCGCGTGCCGGTCTTCACCGGGCACTCGCTGTCGATCCACGCCGAGTTCCGCGACGACATCACCCCCGACCGCGCTCGGGAGATCCTGGCATCCGCCCCGGGCGTCGTTCTCGAAGAGGTGCCGACCCCGCTCCAGGCCGCAGGCAACGACCCGAGCTACGTCGGCCGCATCCGCGCCGACCAGTCCGCACCCGAGAACAAGGGGCTCGTGCTGTTCATCAGCAACGACAACCTGCGCAAGGGAGCGGCGCTGAACGCCGTGCAGATCGCCGAGCTCGTCGCCGAGCGCCTCGCGTCCTGACCCCCGCCGCGGGCGAACTAGGATGGACGGGTGACTGAATCCGTCGACGTCGTCCTCATCGGTGGTGGCATCATGAGCGCCACCCTCGGCACTCTGCTGCACGAACTCCAGCCGGACTGGAAGATCGTCGCCTTCGAGCGACTGAGCGATGTGGCCCAGGAGAGCTCGAACCCGTGGAACAACGCGGGCACCGGCCACGCGGCCCTCTGCGAGCTGAACTACATGCCGCAGAACGGCGACGGGCCGCTCGACCCGGCCAAGGCGATCTCGATCAACGAGCAGTTCCAGCAGAGCAGGCAGTTCTGGTCGTCTCTGGTCGAGAAGGGCGTGCTCGACGCGCCGTCGAGCTTCATCAACGCCACCCCGCACATGACCTTCGTGCGCGGTGAGAAGGACGTCGCCTACCTCAAGGACCGCTACGAGGTCCTCAAGGAGCAGCCCCTCTTCGAGGGCATCGAGTTCAGCGAGGACTCCCGCGTCATCAACCAGTGGGCGCCGCTGCTCATGCAGAAGCGCCGCAAGGGCGAGCCGTTCGCAGCGACGCGCGTGCCCGCGGGCACCGACGTCGACTTCGGCGCTCTCACCAAGCAGCTCTTCGACCACCTGTCGGACTCCGGCGTCGACGTGCGCACGAACCACGAGGTCCGCTCGCTGAAGAAGCAGAAGGACGGCAGCTGGACCCTGAAGTACCGCAACAGCCTCGGGCGCACCCCCGGCCGCATCAACGCGAAGTTCGTCTTCGTCGGCGCCGGCGGCTGGGCCCTGAAGCTGCTGCAGCGCTCCGGCATCCCCGAGATCAAGGGCTACGGCGTCTTCCCGATCGGCGGGCAGTTCCTCAAGACGACGAACCCGGCCGTCGTCTCGCAGCACAAGGCCAAGGTCTACTCGCAGGCATCCGTCGGGGCCCCACCGATGTCGGTTCCGCACCTGGACACCCGTGTGGTCGACGGCGAGGCGTCGCTGCTGTTCGGACCGTTCGCGACGTTCAGCCCGAAGTTCCTCAAGAACGGCTCGATGCTCGACCTCGTCACGCAGGTGCGCACCCACAACCTGTGGCCGATGCTGCGCGTCGCGTTCGCGAACCCCGACCTCATCACGTACCTCCTCGGCGAGCTCGTCAAGACGCACCGCAAGAAGGTCGACAGTCTGCGCGTGTTCATGCCTACGGCGAAGGACGAGGACTGGACGCTCATCCAGGCCGGTCAGCGCGCGCAGGTCATGAAGAAGGACCCGAAGAAGGGCGGCATCCTGCAGTTCGGCACCGAGGTCGTCTCGGCCGCCGATGGCTCGATCGCCGGACTCCTGGGTGCGTCCCCCGGCGCGTCCACGGCGGTGCCGATCATGCTCCAGCTGCTCAAGAGCTGCTTCCCCGAGCAGTACGAGGGCTGGGAGCCGACGCTGCGTGAGCTCATCCCGACGTACGGCCACACGCTCAACGACGACCCGGCGGCAGCCGAGAAGTCGATGGCGGCGACGGCCGACGTCCTGGCCCTCTCGAAGTGATTCCGCGCCGTGGCGAAGCTGTACTTCCGCTACGGGGCGATGAACTCCGGCAAGTCCACGGCGCTGCTGCAGGTCGCGTACAACTATGAGGAGCGCGGTCAGCACGTGCTGCTGGCCAAGCCCGAGATCGACACCAAAGGCGCATCGCAGATCGAGAGCCGACTCGGCGTCACGCGCGAGGTCGACTTCCTGATCCCCGCGGGCGGCGACGCTCGTGCGCTGTTCCGGGACGAACGCGAGCGGATGCTGCGGCGCAGCGCCGAGGGACTCATTCCCGCAGACCCCGTCGACGTCGCGTGCCTGCTCGTCGACGAGGCGCAGTTCCTGTCCGCGCAGCAGGTCGACGATCTGTTCCGGATCGCTGTCGAGGACGGCATCCCCGTCATGGCGTACGGGATCCGCAACGACTTCCTCACCCACGCGTTCCCGGGCTCCGCGCGGCTGCTCGCGATCGCGCACTCGCTGGAGGAGATGAAGACGATCTGCCGGTGCGGCCGCAAGGCCGTCTTCAATGGCCGCGTCGTCGGCGGCCGCTTCGTCTTCGACGGCGACCAGGTCGCGATCGACGAGGCCGCCGGCGGGGGAGCGGCACCCGACGTGGTCACCTACGAGTCGCTGTGCGGCAACTGCTACCTCGAGGAGTCCGGCGGCCGCCTCGGCTGAGCGCCCTTGCGTGGTCTGACCACACGGGCTACGCTGTGGTCAGACCACAGGAGGATGCTCATGGCAGAACGCGCCTGGCAGACCGTGCTCGAGCACATCGAGCGGGACCTGCTCGAGGGTCGTCTCGGTCCGGGCGACCGTCTGCCGTCCGAACGCGAGCTCGCCGCTGATCTCGGCGTCGGGCGCTCGAGCGTCCGTGAGGCGCTGCGGGTGCTCGAGGTCATGGGCCTCATCCGCACCGCGACGGGCTCAGGGCCCTCCTCCGGCGCGATCGTGATCGCGACGCCCTCCGGGGGCATGTCGGCGCTGCTGCGCCTGCAGGTGGCCGCACAGGGCTTCCCGCTGGCCGATGTCGTGCAGACCAGGCTCGTGCTCGAGGACGCGGTCGCCGCGTCCCTCGCCTCCGCAGACGTGCGCGACACCGCCGATGCGCACCGCATCCTCGACGCCATGGATGCCGACGGACTCGCCGCAGGGGAGTTCCTCGCACTCGATGCGCAGCTGCACCTCGCGCTCGCCGAATCGGCCGGCAACGCGGTGATCGCGTCCATGATGGCGGGGCTGCGCACGGCCGTCGAATCGTACGTCCTCGCCGGATCCGAGCTGATCGACGACTGGGATGCGATGGCCGATCGTCTGCGCGCGGAGCACCGCGCGATCGTCGCCGCCGTCGACGCGGGCGATGCGGATGCTGCGCGCACCCGCATCCACGACCACATCACCGGCTACTACACCGCCACCGGGCTCACCCCCGCCGGCACCGACTGAGAGGAACGCCATGGTCCAGCGCCAGTTGCCCAATCCCGCCGAGCTCCTCGAACTCATGAAGTTCAAGAAGCCAGAGCTCGACGGCCGGAAGCGCCGACTCGACGCCGCGCTGACGATCGGCGATCTGCGGGCGATCGCCAAGCGCCGCACGCCCAAGGCCGCGTTCGACTACACCGACGGCTCTGCCGAGGGTGAGATCTCGCTCGCCCGCGCCCGTCAGGCGTTCGAGGACGTCGAGTTCCACCCCGGCATCCTCAAGCCGGCGCCCGACGTCGACACCTCCGTCGAGATCCTCGGAGGCCCGAGCGCACTGCCTTTCGGGATCGCGCCGACCGGGTTCACACGTCTCATGCAGACCGAGGGCGAGGTCGCTGGCGCCGGAGCGGCCGCGGCCGCCGGCATCCCGTTCACCCTCTCCACGCTCGGCACGACCTCGATCGAGGGTGTGAAGGCGGCCAATCCCGAAGGCCGTAACTGGTTCCAGCTGTACGTCATGCGCGACCGCGAGATCTCCTACGAGCTCACGCGCCGGGCCGCCGCCGCCGGATTCGACACCCTGCACTTCACGGTGGACACCCCGGTCGCAGGAGCCCGCCTGCGCGACAAGCGCAACGGGTTCAGCATCCCGCCCCAGTTGACGCTCGGGACGATCATCAACGCGATCCCGCGCCCCTGGTGGTGGTTCGACTTCCTCACCACGCCCAAGCTCGAGTTCGCCTCGCTCAGCACCACGGGCGGCACGGTCGGAGAGCTGCTGGATGCCGCGATGGACCCGACGATCAGCTACGACGACCTGGCCGTGATCCGCGACCTCTGGCCCGGGAAGATCGTCATCAAGGGGGTGCAGACGGTCGAAGACGCCGTGCGCCTGCGCGATGTGGGCGTCGACGGCATCGTGCTGTCCAACCACGGCGGGCGTCAGCTCGACCGGGCTCCCGTCCCGTTCCACCTGCTGCCGTCCGTCCGCACCGCGGTCGGTGACGACTTCACCGTGATGATCGACACCGGCATCATGAACGGCGCCGACATCGTGGCATCCGTCGCGCTCGGCGCCGACTTCACCCTCATCGGCCGCGCCTACCTCTACGGCCTCATGGCCGGCGGGCGGCAGGGCGTCGATCGGGCGATCGCGATCCTGCGCACCGAGATCGAGCGGACCATGCGTCTGCTCGGGGTCTCGTCGCTCGCCGAGCTCGAGCCGCGGCACGTGACGCAGCTGCAGCGCCTGGTGCCGGTCGCGCGGGATGCCGCGGAGGCCTTCGCGCGGTAACAGACCTCTCGTCAGCGACGAGACCTCTCCGTATTCACGTGGTTACGGAGAGGTCTCGTCGCTACGGAGAGGTCTGTGATCGCGGCGTGGTGACCGACGTCATCGCGGCGCGGCGACCGTGAGCGTCGGGAGCAGGGCGTCGAGCTCGTCCGCCGTGTGCTGCCAATCGTCGACCGCCACAGAGGGCACACCGAGCGCGAGCACGGGGTAGTCGTTGCCGCCCTCGTCGAGACGGTCGCCGTAGAAGAGCATGTCTTCGAGCGGGATACCGGTGTTCTCGGCGAGTGCGGTCATGCCGTACGCCTTGTCGATGCCCGCTCTCGTGATGTCGATCGACGTCGAGCCACCGGCGCGCACCTCGAGCCCGGGAAGGCGGGCGGCGACCGCGTCACGCAGCCGCAGGCGCTTCTCGCCCGAGGGGTCCCAGGCGTGCTTGGCCTGGCCCGGCGCCTGCTGCCCGAGCGCGGAGAATGTGATCTGCGAACCGCGGTCCTCGAGGATCGCGCCCCACGGGTCCGGCTCCCACAGCCCGAGCCGCTCAGCCTCTTCGCGCAGCGCCAGCAGGGCCGCCGCCTTCTCGTCATCCGACAGGTCGTGCGCGTAGACGGCGACGAAGTCCGAGCCGTCGTGGCGCAGGTAGCGTGTACCGCACGTCGGGAGCAGATGCAGGCGCGCGAGCTCGGACGCAGCGGCATCCCCGAGATGGGCGATGACCTGGGAGCGGAACTGCGTCTCGTTGCCGCCCGAGATGATGGCGACGTCCACGACGCGCAGGAGCGCGCGCAGCTGCGCGGCGATGCGCGGGTCGATCGCACTCTTGGACGGTGCGAGCGTGTCGTCGAGGTCGAAGGCGACCAGGCGCGGGGCTGTCGGGCGAGAGGCAGTCATGATGTCTCCAGGATACGGAAGAAGGCCGCCCCTGGAGGGCGGCCTTCCTGCAACGTCGGGGTGACAGGATTTGAACCTGCGGCCTCTTCGTCCCGAACGAAGCGCGCTACCAAGCTGCGCCACACCCCGTTGCAACCGTTCGAGTCTACAGGGAAATATCTGCAGCGCCGAATCGGGGGCCGTGCCGTGATCAGGCGGGCGTGTCCCGTGCGGTCAGGGTCAGCAGCGTCGCCTCCGGGCGGCACGCGAACCGCACCGGGGCGTAGATCGAGTGACCGATGCCGGCGCTGACGTTCAGCGGGATGCTGCGCCCGCCGTGCGTCCACGCGCTGAGGCCCTTCGCCTGCTTCAGGGGGATGTCGCAGTTCGCGACCAGGGTGCCGTAGAACGGCAGGCACACCTGGCCGCCGTGGGTGTGGCCGCCGAAGATCGCCTGCGCGCCGAGGTCGGTGAACCGGTTCAGCACCCGCTGGTACGGGGCGTGCGTGACGCCGAGCAGGGGAGTGGCGGCATCCCGCTCGCCGAGTCGTGCGATGGCGCCGGGGAGCGCATCGAGATCGTCCCACTCGCGGTGCGCGTCGCTCACGCCGAAGAAGTCGAGACGCCGACCGCCCAGCTGCACGCTCGCGGCGGTGTTGTTGAGGTCTGCCCACCCGAGCTCGTCGCTGAGGAAGGCATCGAGAGCGGACGTGTCGAGGTGCTCGGGGGCGACGTGGGTCTTCGACGGACCGGCGAAGTACAGCAGCGGATTCTTCGGGGTCGGCCCGTGCACGTCGTTGGAGCCGTGGACGAACACACCGGGTACCCCGGCGAATGGCTCGAACGCGCGGCGCAGACCTGCGAGTCCGTCGCGGTGGCCGAGGTTGTCGCCGGTGTTGACGATCAGGTCGGGCTCGAGGTCTGCCAACGATGCCAGCCACTGCTGCTTGCGGCGCTGCCACGGTGCCATGTGCGCATCGGAGATGTGCAGCACGCGCAGCGGAGCGGAACCGGGCGGGAGCGCCGCGGCCGTGGCCTCGCGGACCGTGAACAGATAGCGTTCGATGCCGATGCCCCACACGGCGCACGCGACGCCGACGGCCCCCACCGCGCCGAGCGCGGTGAGGGCCGGATGGGCCGGCCTACGGCTCAATCGTTCCCCGCGCACCGCACCGACAGGGTGGACCCGGGGGGCGCGTCCCCGCTCGCGGGGTTCTGCGCGGCCACATCGTCACCGTTCTTGCAGCCGTTGGCATCCACTGAGAAACCGGCATCCTCGATCGCCTTCTTCGCCTGCGCGAACTTCGACCCGACCACGTTCGGCACCGCGGCGGCCTTCGGCGTGCCGCTGCTCGGCGAGATAGTCACTGTCGTGCCAGTGGTGACGCGGCCCGCCCCGGGGCTCTGCTCGGCGATGAGGTCCTTGGCGACGTCACTGTCGACGGCCGCGCCGACAGTCACGGAGAAGCCCGCGTTCCTCAGCGTGTTCGTCGCCTCTTCGATCGACATGCCCACGACGCTGGGCAGGTTCACGTAGATCTGACGGGTGAGGTTCTTGTCCGGCTGCGGGAATGCGTCGCCGCCGCCGAGAGCCTGGTTCGCGGCGCTCTGCATGTCGCGGGCGACGAGGTAGCGGATGTTCTCCAGCAGGTTGCCGTTGTACATGTAGCCCCACATGTTCGCGTCGCCCTGGGTGCGGCCGACGAAGACGGCGGTGGTCGCCTTCGTGCTGGACTCGATCATCATCGTGGTGATCTTGTTGTGCGATCCGGTCTTGCCGATCACGGGCGTGCCGTCCCACGGGTTCGCCTGCGTACCGGTTCCCCCGGAGGCCATGACGCCCTGGAGAGCGTAGGCCGCGGTGGCCGCGACCTCGGGAGTGATCACCTGTGAGCAGTCCGCCTGCGGGACGTCGAGCTCCTCACCCTTCTGGTTGACGATCTTGTCGACAGCACGGGGAGCGCAGTAGACGCCCTTGTTCGCGACCGTGGCGTACGCGCCGGCCATCGCGAGAGGGGAGATGAACTTCGACCCCAGTACCGAAGCGAACGGCCCGTTCTCCTTCTCGTACGTCTTCGACCCGTCCTTAGCGATCGTCACTCCCATGCGGTCGGCGACTTTGTTGATCTCGCAGAGATCGAGCTTCGCCGCCATCGCGAAGTAGCCGGAGTTCAGCGAGTTGCGCGTGAACACCATCGGTGTGCCCCGATAGCCCGGAGCATCCCGGAAGTTCCCGACGCTCTTCGTGTCGAATCGCCCGCCCTCGCCGGTGCACGAGTCGGTCATCGTCAGCACCTGGTTGTTCCCGTTGACATTCTCGTTGACCGAGTGCCCCTTCTCGAGCCAGTCGATCAGCGTGAACAGCTTGTACGCCGACCCCACCGGGAAACCGCCTGACCCGCCGTGCGCGTTGTCGGAGGCGTATACGAGGCTCGAATAGGCCTGGTCGTCCGTGTTGGTCTCACGGAATTCGGTGTTCTGCGTCATCGCCAGCACGCGGCCGGTCGCGGGCTCGACGGTGACGCCCGCGGCACCGAAGTACTGGTTATCGAAGTTCGGCGGAACGCGGTCCTTGAGCGCCGCGACGGCGGGATCCTGGATCCGCAGATCGAGCGACGTGTAGATCTGCAGCCCGTCGCGCTGCAGTGCGCGCGTGCGCTCCGCACGGCTGTCGCCGAGGGTGTCATCCTCGAGGAGGAGCGACTTGACGTACTGGCAGAAGTAGGCATTGTTGCCGGCCGCGCCGCAGCCTTGCGTGGGGGCGTTGATGTTCGGAACGATGTCGGACGCGTCGGCTTCATCGAACTGCGCCTGAGTGATCTTGCCGTCGGCCAGCATGCGGGTCAGCACGTAATGACGGCGATCCTTGGTCAGCGACCAGCCGTCCGCCTCGCCGTTGACGGCCTCGCCGGCGTCGTTGGTCGTCGTGCCGTCCTTGAGGTCGATGCGGAAGGTGTTCGGGTTCTGCACGATGCCGGCGAGCGTCGCGGCCTGGGCCACGGTGAGACTGGCGGCGCTGGTGTTGAAGTAGTAGCTCGCCGCGGCCTCGATGCCGTAGACCGTGCCGCCGAAGCTCGCGATGTTGAGGTACCCGAGCAGGATCTCGTTCTTCGAGTAGTCCTTCTCGATCTGGATGGCGTAGCGCATCTCCTGCAGCTTGCGCTCGATGCCATCCGTTCCCGTAGCGTTCGTGGCATCCAACCAGCACTGCGCGGTCTCGTCCTCGTACTTCTGCTGGGCATCTTCCCCGTCGCCGAGGAGGACGCCCTGTTCGCACTGCTGCACGAGGACGTTCTTGACGTACTGCTGACTGATCGTCGAGGCGCCGCGCGAAGACGTTCCACGAAGGTTGTCGATCACGGCCTTCGCCGTCGCGCCGATGTTGACGCCGCCGTGCTCGTAGTAGCTCTTGTCCTCGCTGGAGAGGATCGCGTCGTACATGACGGGGCTGATCTGGTCGAACTCGACCTGCTGGCGGTTCTGATCGAAGAAGGATGCAAGCTCGACGGGGTTGCCGTCGGCGCCGGTCGCGTAGACGGTGCTCGGCTCCATCGGCTCGTCCGGCTTCAGGTAGGACGGCAGATTCTCGAACAGATCGAGGGCGCTCGAGCCGGCGGCGCCGGCCACCGCGAGAGCCGGAGTGACCGTGGCTGTGATCAGGATGCCGGCGACGGCGCTCAAGCCGACGAGGCCGAGCAGACCGCCGAGCACGCCTGATGCCGTGCGATTCTTCTGGGGCATACGCTTGATGGTAGGGGAGTTCCCTGAATAACCGCCCTTGACGCACGGATGCCGGGCGTCACCGACGCCAGGAGTGCCATGACAACGTGGGAGTACCTCACCACCCCGCTGCTGATCCACAACACCGCCGCGATCCTCAACAACTGGGGTAAGCAGGGGTGGGAGCTCGTTCAGGTCGTCCAGGGCCCTGAAGGCGGGCTCGTCGCCTACTTCAAGCGCCCGGTGACCGCAGACGGCTCGAACACCGCCGGTCTCGCCGCGGCGGAGCAGGCCGCCCGCCAGTTCGACGGAGGTGTCGCATGAGCGTCGCCGCACGCCTCGCAGAACTCGGGATCGAGCTGCCGGAGGTCGCGCCTCCTGTCGCTTCCTATGTCCCCGCCGTCGTGCACGGCGGTCTCGTCTACACCTCCGGTCAGCTCCCGTTCGCTTCGGGTGAGTTGCCGGCGACGGGCAAGGTCGGTGCAGAGGTGCCCGCAGAGGATGCCAAGGGCTATGCCCGCACCTGCGCCCTGAACGCGCTCGCCGCGGCGGCGTCCGCAGCCGGAGGCTTGGAGAAGATCGGCGGCGTGCTGCGCGTCGGCGGGTTCGTGGCATCCGCCCCGTCGTTCACCGGGCAACCGGGCGTCATCAACGGAGCGAGCGAGGTGCTCGGCGAGATCTTCGGCGACGCGGGACGCCATGCTCGTGCCGCCGTCGGCGTCGCCGTGCTGCCCCTCGACACCCCCGTCGAGGTCGAGGTGACCTTCACGCTGGCGTGACGCTGCGCCGCTGAATCGTCAAGGCCGCGCCGAGACAGCGTCGAACCGACGCAGTCTCGGCGCGGCCTTGCAGTCTCGTGGCTACTTCACCTGGCGCCGGCGGCCTCCGTCCGTGTCACCTCATCAGACGCGCGCCCGGCGTCGCGTCCGGAGCGATGAGCCGATCAGCGCGCCCGCTCCGAGCACGAGCAGTGCTGGCCCGACCCAGAGCGCCGGGCTCAACTCGCCTCCGGTCGCGGCGAGTTCATTGCGCTGCACGGTCACCGCGGCAACGACGGTGAGGCCGATGTCGTCGAAGCTGAGGATGAGGTGGTGCTCCCCGTCCGTGACGCCGGTGAGGTTGAAGCTGCCGGTGATGGCGGCGCTGTCCCACTGGACAGTGCCGAGCGATACCGGGGTCGATCGCATGTTGCCGATGATCGACGACCGCGAACCCTGCATCTTCGTCAGGAATGAGGACATCAGGTCGAACGCTTCACTGCGCTTGTCGGTCAAGCCGGCCAGTCGCAGCACATCCATCTGCTGAGCGTTCGTGACGGCGTCGAGTTCGAAGCGCAGCGTTGCGACGAGGTCGGCAGCGGCCGTTCTCACCTCGGTGGAGTCCGACGTCGCCGAAAGGAGAACGTGCGACTCCTCGGCCGGGCGTGCGGCCGCGATCGCAGTGGCCAGCGACTCATCAGTCGGCCCGGCGACGTATGCGTTCAGGGCCGTGATGGCCGCGTTGAGCGTGACCACGCGGGCGTTGCGTTTCTGCACATCTGCGACCTGAGAGGAAAGCTGCTGGTCGAGCAGCTTGACGCGCTGATCCTGGACGGCGTGCAGAGCCCCTTCGAGATCGAACGCGGTGAGCGAGATTTCGTTCACGGTCACACCCGGCAGCCTGGAGACCACCGGCGACAGCAGCTGGGACGCGGCGGCCGCCTCGTTCGTAGACGGCCGCTCCGCGAGGCCGAGCGCCTGTCCCGAGCCGTTGAGGAGAGGGAATGTGACATTCGGTGTGGCCGCCGCGGCCGCGAGCAGGTCGGCAAGCTCGGGCTCCGAGATGCCGCTGAAAGCGCCGGTGAGGCCGACATCGTCCGGGCGCTGGAAGACCGCGATGTAGGCCTGCTGTACCGGGTCGGTGGTGGGGGTGGGTGTCGGTGTCGGGGTGTCTGTGGGGGTGGGTGTCGGGGTGTCTGTGGGGGTGGGTGTCGGGGTGTCTGTGGGGGTGGGTGTCGGTGTCGGGGTGTCTGTGGGGGTGGGTGTCGGTGTCGGGGTATCGGTGGCTGTAGGTGAGGGGGTCGGTGCCGCGGTATCCGAGATGAGCGCGAAGGAGCGGGTCACATCGACGAGGCTGGGACTCTCTTCGCCTCGGGGAAGCGCGAAGGCGGGATTGTCCGACGGCTGCGCATCCGCGAGCGTGAATCCCGTGGCCGGCTCGAAGCGGATGCTGTAATCGTCGGTGGAGGTCGTCGGCAATGAGCCTGATCGGAATGTGCCGTCTGCGGCGACGGCGACGCGCTGCACTGCCGTGCCGCCACTGAGGATGGTGACGCTCGCGCCCGAGAGGTCGGCGAGAGGGGAGGCATCCGATGTCGCGGTCACCGCGCCGCTGATCTCACCGAAGGAGCCCTCCAGCGGGAGGGTGACGGGATCTCCCAGCGTGGGGTTGAACTCCCTCCTCACCGCGGGTTCGAGGAGGTCGCCGACAGCGCCGGGCCAGGATGCCTCGGCGATGAAGCTGGTGTCCGTCGCGGGTATGCGCACCGACACGGTTCCGTCTGCCGAGGTGGTGCCGGTGGCGATGACCTGGTCGAGCTCGCCGGTGGAGAGCACGGTCACCGTCGCGCCGCCGAGCGGAGCGGATGCCGTCCCGTCGGAGAGAGTCGTCGTGATGAGTATGTGGCCTGCTTCGGACTCCGCGGCGCTGGCGATCGCGGGCAGCCCCACCAAGACAAGGCCGGTGGCTACGGACAGCACACCTGCGGTGCGTAGCGGGGAGAGCAGATTCCGACGTCGTCGTGCCGCGGTGTGGGCCATGGTGATCCCTTCTGATGGTTCATGGCTAAGTATGGACTCAGTCCAAACTTTTACGCAACCCAGGAATATTGACCTAGTCTGGGATGAAGGGAGAGGAGGGGCGGCGATGACGGAAGGGCTCCGCGAGAAGAAGATGCGCGTCGCGCGTCGGGCCATGGAGGAGGCCGCAGTCGGAATCGCCTATGAGGAAGGCGTTCACGCTGTGACGGTCGACCGCATCTGCGAAGAGGCGATGGTGTCGCGCAGCACGTTCTTCAACTACTTCCCCTCGCTCGAGCATGCGATCTTCGGATCCGCTCTGGTCTACGACCCTGTGCTCACCGAGCGCATTTTGAGCGCGCACCGAGACGACCTCGTGATCGCCGCCTCGCGGATCGTGATGGAGACCGTCCGCGGGCAGGGTGGCGACGAACTCCTGCGCAAGCGGTTCGCACTTTTTGCCCGAGAGCCGGGCACGACGACGACGGTGTCGTGGGCGGCCGGGACGAGTCGCGCCGGACTGCAGGACGTGATCCAGAACTGGCTGGATGCGCATCCGGCATCGGCTCGCCTGACGGACGCCGATCACGCCACCGAGGCGCGGATGATCGTGAACTTCTCCATCACACTCGGCGACGAGGTTATGCGGCTGGTGGGTGAGGACGGCGGGGACTTCCCGTTCGACCCCGCCGTGTTTCGCACGGTGCGCGAGCGGATGAGGGCGCTGAGCGTACCCGCACGGTGAACCCCCGCACCGCGATCAGCGGCACGAGGTGTTCGGACCGCCGCTACTTGACCTGTGCCGAGATGATGCTCATGACCGCGGTATCGGCGAGCGTGGTGGTGTCTCCCACTTCACGGCCCTCGGCGACGTCGCGCAGCAGCCGTCGCATGATCTTGCCCGAGCGGGTCTTGGGCAGCTCGCCCACGATGTAGACGTCGCGCGGGCGGGCGATCGCGCCGATCTGCTCGCCGACCCAACTGCGCAGCTGCGTGGCGAGACCGGCCGGATCGTGGGCTGCGAGGTAGCTCTCCTTGATGATCACGAAGGCGACGACGGCCTGCCCCGTGGTCTCATCGGATGCGCCGACAACCGCGGCCTCGGCCGTTGCCTCGTGAGCGACGAGCGACGATTCGATCTCGGCGGTCGAAAGCCGGTGCCCGGAGACGTTCATGACGTCGTCGACGCGGCCCAGCAGCCAGAGGTCGCCGTCGGCGTCGAGGCGGGCGCCGTCGCCGGCGAAGTAGTAGCCCTGCTTCTCGAACTTCTCCCAGTAGGTCTCCTTGTAGCGCTCCGGGTCGCCCCAGATGCCGCGCAGCATGCTCGGCCACGGCTCGGTGATCACGAGCAGACCGCCGTTGCCGTTGCCGACCTCTTCGCCGGATTCGTCCACGACGTCGATGGAGATGCCGGGGAGCGGCACCTGCGCTGAACCGGGCTTGGTCGCCGTGACGCCGGGGAGGGGAGAGACCATGATCGCGCCTGTCTCGGTCTGCCACCACGTGTCGACGATCGGGGCGCTGCCGCTGCCGATGACCTCGCGGTACCACATCCACGCCTCCGGGTTGATGGGCTCGCCGACCGAACCGAGCACGCGGATCGACGACAGGTCGAACTTCTGCGGGATCGCGCGCCCCGTCTTCATGAACGAGCGGATCGCCGTGGGCGCGGTGTAGAAGATGCTCACGCCGTACTTCTGGATGATCTCCCACCAGCGCCCCGGGTGCGGGGTGTCGGGCGTTCCCTCGTACAGCACCTGGGTGGCGCCGTTCGCAAGAGGACCGTAGGTGACGTAGCTGTGCCCGGTGATCCATCCGATATCGGCCGTGCACCAGTAGACGTCGCTCTCGGGCTTCAGATCGAAGACGTTCCGGTGCGTGTAGGCGGCCTGGGTCAGGTATCCGCCGGAGGTGTGCAGGATGCCCTTCGGCTTTCCGGTGGTTCCGGACGTGTAGAGGATGAACAGGGGGTTCTCCGCGGGGAAGGGCTCGGCGACGTGCTCGGCGGATGCCGCAGGCACCACATCGTGCCACCACACGTCTCGTCCTTCCACCCAGTCCACCTCGTTCTCGCCGCGCTTGACGACGAGAACGTGCTCAACCGTCTGCTGCTCGCCGAAGCGGTCGTCGCTGAGCGCCTGGTCGACCGCGGGCTTGAGCGGCGACACCTTGCCCTTGCGGTAACCGCCGTCGGCGGTGATGACGACCTTGGCCCCGGCATCGTCGATCCGCGAGCGCAGGCTCTCGGCGCTGAATCCTCCGAAGACGACCGAGTGGATCGCGCCGAGCCTGGCGACCGCGAGCATGGATGCGACCGCCTCGGGGATCATCGGGAGGTAGATGGCGACCCGGTCTCCGGCGCCGACGCCGAAGCTCTCGAGCACGTTGGCGACGCGCTTGACCTCGTCGGTCAGCTCGGCGTACGTGATGCGCCGTTCGTCGCCGGGCTCGCCCTCCCAGAGCAGGGCGACGCGGTCGCCGTTGCCCGCTTCGACATGCCGGTCGAGGCAGTTGTACGCGACGTTGAGCTCGCCGTCGTCGAACCACTTGGCGAACGGAGGTGTCGACCAGTCCAGGACGCGGGTGAAGGGCGTGTGCCAGTGCAGCAGCTCCCGTGCCTGATCGCCCCAGAAGCCGTCGCGGTCGGCCGCGGCGCGCTCGTACAGGTCCGGCTTCGCGACGGCGGACGCGGCGAACTCGTCGGACGGCGGGAACTGACGGCTCTCGTCGAGGAGGTGATCGATCTGGCTGCTCATGGACGCGCTCCTTTGCGGTGGACGAGGTCGTGCACAGGTCACGACTGTGAGGTGAATCTAGTCTCGCGCATGCCGTGCCAGTACCTCCGAAAGTGGGTAGGCGGGCTCAGCGCAGTCGTTCTGCACCGGGCTGTACGCTGCGCTGATTGCGCACAGGCCGCGGGTTTCCGGCCCCGGCGCGGATGCTGTCGCGCCTACCGTCGGGGCATGCCGCAGCCGTTCGTCATCCGTCCCCGCGCATCTGCCGTGGTGCACGCAACCGGCGAGCGTGCACCGCTGCCTCCCGAGCTGGATGCCGCGCTCGGCCCGCTCGCGGAGCACTGCGCCGATCCCCTCGTCACCGACCTGTTCGTCAACGGCACCGACGGACTCTTCGTCGATCGCGGGTCCGGAGCCGAGCGCGTGCGCGACTGGGCGGCGTCCGAGCGTGAGGTGCGAGACCTGGCCGTGGCGCTGATCGGGGCCGGCGGCAGGCACTTGGACGACCAGTCGCCCTGCGTCGATGTGCGGCTCGCCTCCGGCATCCGCGTGCACGCCGTGCTGTCGCCGGTGTCGGCGTCAGGGACGGCGATGTCCATCCGCATCCCGCGCGTCGGGGTGAGCGATCTCGACGCGCTGGCCGCGCTCGGCGCCTTCGACGCGTCGCAGCGGGCATGGCTCGAGTCGCTCGTGGCGGCCAGGGCGAACGTCCTCATCACGGGAGGCACGGGCACGGGCAAGACGACGCTGCTCTCCGCGATGCTGCGCGCCGTTCCTGCCCGCGAGCGGATCGTGACCATCGAGGATGTCGCGGAACTGCGCCCGGAGCATCCGCACCACGTCGCCCTCGAAGCACGGCAGTCGAATCTCGAGGGCGCCGGCGCCATCACGCTCGCGCGCCTCGTGCGGGAGTCGCTGCGCATGCGCCCTGATCGTCTGGTAGTCGGCGAGTGCCGCGGCGAAGAGGTGCGCGAGCTGCTGTCGGCGTTGAACACCGGGCACGACGGCGGTGCGGGCACGATGCACGCCAGCGGCATCGCCGACGTGCCTGCCCGTCTCGAGGCGCTCGGCGCGCTCGCCGGGATGGATGCCACGGCTCTGGCCCGTCAGGTCGTCAGCGCCTTCACCGTCGTCCTCCACCTCGACCGTGATGCCGGCGGCATCCGCCGTCTCGAACAGGCCGGCAGGTTCCTGCTCCGGGGCGAGCGGCTCGACATCGAGGTCGTGCAGCCATGGTGATCGGGCGCCGCGGGTCCGCAGCCGTCGACACCGCCGAGGCGGCTGCCGTCGCCGTCCGGACGCTCGCCGTGCTGCTGCAGGCGGGATCGGTGCCACTGAACGCCTGGCGCCACCTCGCCGACTCCGGCGATGCGAGTGCGCGCCGGGTCGTCGATCGCTGCGGAGAGGGGCTCCCGCTTCCGGCGGCGATCGAAGCCGAGGGCGGAGCGTGGCGTGACGCCGCTGCGGCGTGGGAGGTCGCGACGACGGTCGGCGCGCCGCTCGCGGAGGTGCTGCGCTCCCTCGCCGAGAGCATGCGGGATGCGGCGTCCGCTGCCGACGACGTGCGGATCGCCCTCGCGGAGCCGGCGGGAACCGCGCGTCTGCTGCTGTGGATGCCGCTGGCGGGGCTGCTGCTCGGATTCGCTCTCGGGTTCGACACCCTCGGCATCCTGTTCACGCATCCGATCGGTATCGCCTGCCTGGTCGCCGGGCTCCTGCTCGTGCTCGCGGCCCGGCTCTGGACGCGGCGCCTCCTGCGACGGGCGCAGCCGGATCCGGGGAGCCCCGGGATGCACGCCGAGCTCGTCGCCGTTGCGCTGTCCGGCGGGGCGTCGATCTCCCGGTCGCTGCGGCTCGTCGACGACACCCCCGCCCGAGACCACCTGCAGGGCGATCGCACGGCCGCGGTGCTCGATCTCTCGCGTGCCGCCGGTGTCCCTGCAGGCGAGCTCCTGCGTGCGGCCGCCGCGCAGGAGCGCCACGACGCCCGGGTGCAGGGGCGACTGCGAGCGGCGAGGCTCTCGTCACAGCTGCTGATCCCGCTGGGCGTATGCACTCTCCCCGCATTCCTCCTGCTGGGCGTCGCACCCCTCATCCTCTCCGTCCTCTCATCCACCCCGCTGCCGATCTGACGGCGGCACACCCAGAAAGAAGGAACACATGAACACCGTCCCCACCCTCACCAGACGCCGCGCGGCGTCGCTGTTCACCGACGAGTCGGGAGCGGCGACCGCCGAGTACGCGATCACGACGATGGCGGCTGTAGCACGCTTTGGGCATAGAATCTCGCCATGACCAAGAAGACACTGCGAGCGGCAATCTACGTACGGCAGAGCGTACGGGAAGACCAGGGCATCGCCCAGCAGATCGCAGAGTGCAAGCGCCGCGCGAAGGGCGAAGGCTGGAGCGTCGTAGACATCTACAACGACAACGCCACGTCAGCGACGAAGGAGCGCGGCGAGGGTACGGACTGGGCGCGGATGCTTGCCGACATCGACGCTGGCAAGGTGGACATGATCGTGTCTGTGACAGCCGCTCGGCTGCTTCGTCGCATGGTCGATGTCTACGAGATCACCAAGCCTGTTCGGGATGTCCGGATCGTCACGCTTCGCGACGGCATCGACACGGCAACTCTCGGCGGTCGGCTCATGCTGACCATGCTTGTTCTGTTCGCAGAGGCCGAGGTTGAGGAGAAGGAAGCTCGGGCGATCCCGTACCGTGCCGCGCGGCGCGAGGCAGGGCACCCAGCACCCGGGCTGGTGCCGTACGGCTATCGGTGGATCCCGAAGCTGGAGCGCGACGAGAAGGGCACCCGGTACGCCGTCGTACCTGCCGAAGCCGACGTGCTCCGGTACATGTCCAAGGAGCTTCTCGGCGGCGCCAAGCTCGGTGAGATCGTCCGCGTGCTGAACGATGACGGCAAGCGCACGCGGAAGGGCGCACGCTGGAGCGCGAGCACTGTTCGCCGGTTGCTGATCTCGCCGTTCCAAGCGGGGATGCTGCCACCGCCGATGGCTGAGGGTGCGCGATACGATCCGTCATCGTTCACGTGGTCCGAGTGCGTCCCCGGTGCATGGGAGCCGATTCTGTCTGAGGATGCCGTGATCGTGGCGCGCGGGATGCTGCTCGATGACAGCCGCCGAAAGCACGACGGCGACACCAAGGCGAAGCACTTGCTATCCGGCGTCGGACGCTGTGGGAAGTGTCATGGTCCGCTGCGGTCAGCGATGACGAAGACCAAGGATCCGGCACGCGGCTATCGGTGCACTAAGGGGTGCTTCCAACGACCGGCGAGCATCATCGAGGCGTGCATCGCCGATGCTGTCATTCGCGTTCTGGGCGCCCCCGGGCTGCTCAAGTGGGTAGACGACGACATGCAAGATATCGACGCTCTGAGAGCGCATGGAGCCGCTCTGGCAGCACGCCGGGCAGAGGCCGAAGGGTTGTACCGAACAGGCAGGCTCAGCGGTGGCACCTTCTCGGCCATGGTTGATGAAATCGACGCCGATGCGGAGCGCGTAGACCATGAGCTAGCCGAAGCTGTCCGAGTGAACCCGCTTGCCGAGTTCGTGAGCGTCGATGACGTGCGGGGCCTCTGGGATGGGCTGAGTACCGGACGACGCCGGGCGATCCTCTCGGCTCTCGTCTTCTCCGTCGATGTTCTGCCAGTCGGCAAGGGGGTACGAGTGCGGACGCTGGAGGAGGCAGTTGGAACCATCGTCATGAACTGGCGTCGAGCAGAGCACCGCGCTAGCTGGGACACCGGCGAGATTACCCATGTCGGGAAGGTGCCCGAGGCCGCCCAGACGGCGATCTCCGCCGCGATCAACTGAGCTTGACGGCTCCACACTCTCGACACTGCCAGCGTTCTCCACGCGATGTCGTGACGGCATCCAACGGGACTAGGCACCGGTCGCAGTTGGGCGCCGCGCCATCGAGATCGTCACCCTCCGAGAAGGGGAGATCATCGGACAGCGGCGGCAGGATCATGGCGACATCGTAGGCGCTCGTACTCCGTGCACAGATTTATCCACAAGGAAATCCCTGCTACTTAGCTGGGAGCTTCCTGTGAGTGCTGGTTTCCAATTTGCTCGGAATACTTCCCCCAGCGACCGATGGCGACCCACAGCGGCCAACAACGCGCCCCGAACCTGTGGATAACCGAGTTCGGAAGTGACGGATGTGTCCGAGGCCCGACGTAGAATCGATAACAGCGAGAAACCCCCTTCTCTTCACCGGATCGGGGGGCTTCTCGTCAACATGGGTGTCACTGCCTTTACAGTGACTGGCGACCTTCGTCCTCAAGGGCGGGGCCAGGGGCCGTTCACAGCTACCAACTGTGGGCGGCCTCTTTACCCCTCAGTTTACGCCATACCCTCTGACATCGCATCTGGCTGCGGGGCCGCGAGCACGGGTAGTCCACGATATTTAGGCACTCGCCTTGGCCTTCGTGATCCGGTAGACCGTCGCGATGCTGACTCCCAGCGTCTTCGCGATCTCGGGCACGCTCTCGCCGGAGTCCCTGAGCGTCTGAGCCTTGCGAGCCTTCGCGCTGTCGGCAACCTTCGGACGACCACCCTTGCGCCCCTGGGCCTTTGCGGCGGCGAGTCCAGCGACAGTGCGCTCCTGGATGAACGATCGCTCCATCTCGGCGAAGATCGCCAGCATCTGGAGCATCGCCCTGCCGGTCGGCGTGCTGGAGTTGAGCCCATCGCTGATCGACTCGATGAATACGCCGCGCTCGGTGAGATCCGCGATGAGAGACGCCACGTGAGCCGTAGAGCGCCCCAGACGGTCCAGCTTGTACACGGTGATCGTGTCGCCCGACCGAGCGTCTGCGAGCAGGTTGGAGAGCGCTGGGCGCTCGGTCTTCGATCCGGATACCCCGTGATCGACGTAGCGATTCCGCTTGAGTACACCGGCCTTGTCCAGTGCCTCATGCTGGAGGGCTTCGTCTTGCTTGCCCGTAGAGACGCGGAGGTAGCCGAGCTTGGCGCCAGTCGAGGTTGTCATAGGTCGATGTTCTCATAAACTCACACCTTTATGCAACTCAATAAGTCATGAGTTCTGAAACTAGAAAATGCGTCGAGCTTGCTTGGATCCTCGGCACGCGCTGGCGCTCGCCGCGTCTCTCACATGAGCATCGTTTTTGAGACGACGAATCCCCCTCCCCGATGAGATGGAAAAGGAGGGGGATCGTGTGCCGCGAAACCCAGGCGCGGCATCCTCTCGGGCCTGAACCGAGAGGAACTGTGGGGTCAGCGGTTGCGCTGCTGCTCGTTGTACTCGGCCACCAGCCGGTCGATGCGCTCGCGTTCGTCGCCGTGGGTCTGCTCCACTAGCTCGCGTTCCTGCTCCGGCGTCCATGCGCTCGGTCGGTGCTGGACATCGGCGGCCACTGCGGGGTTGCTGCGCTCGTTGCGCTTGGCGTCGTTGATGAGTGCCCGTAGGCGTGCGTCGTCATCGTTCATCGTCTACTTCTTCCCATTCAGCCCACGCCTTCAGATGGCGGAGGACGGTCTCATAGCTCTGGCGCTGGTCGTGCGTGCTCCAGAAGCGCCCTGGCAAGCTGTCGAAGGCTTCTTGGAGGTCGGCGGCGAGCTTGGTCAGCGCCAGCCGCTGCCTCGGCGTGGATCTCGCGAGTCTCGTGGGCATGTCAGCCCTCGCTCAACGTGCGCTGGCCGCTGTCGGGCGCGCCGTACAAGGCGTAGATGCGGTTCAACTCGGCCTTGCGCTGTACTGCATCCGCGATCTTGCGTGCCTCATGAACCTCGCGTTCGCGGCGGCGGTAGGTGATCCGCTCGTCGTCCTCCCCGATGTAACGGATCCCCTCGGCCTCTACGTGATCCCCGACGCGGAACCGCACTACAGACCAGCGAGCCAATTGGGCTTCGTCGTCCATATCGAGCCAGCTATCTCCGTTGCGATCAAGGGTCTCGGATCGTTCGACTTCGACAACCTCGCCGCGCAGCGCCGTGCGGCCAGCGGTGGCCCAGATCGCGTTCGGGTTGGATGGGCCGGGAAGGCTCAGGCCGCTGGTGAGGACGGTGATGGTCACCGTGTCGGGCTTCTTCGTGCTCATGACTTCGTTCCTGTTCTGCGGTCGAGTGCCGCTGCAACGTCGGGGAGATCGGCGCGTAGCCGGTCGATCAGTGGTCGGGCGTGCTCTGGTTCGTGCCGTGCGAACTCGCTGAGCGCATGGATAAGGCTCTTGACCTGCTCGGCAAGCTCGCCATAGCTGGCATCCGTGACTTCGAGATCCTGGATGAGCTTCGTCAGCACGTCGACCTCGGCGCGGATCGCGCGTGCTCGGGCAACCGGCGTGCCAGCCAAGCGAGAGTGACGGCGGAGATCCTGCGCGTCGTCGGCGGCCTCGATGAGTCGCGCTGACAAGTCGGTGATGGTGGGCAACCCGTCCGCGATCTTCGCCAGCTCGGTTTTACGAGAAAGTGCGAAGCGCCCCACCGATGCGATGCTCGTCCCGCCCACCGAGCGAACGATATCGGCGTAGCTGACACCATCGTCCAGCATTGACTCGATGCGTGCACGCTGCGGATGATGCTGTACGGTGCTTTTCCTACCCATATGGATCCCCAGTGTTTATGCGGAGTTGCGGCCAAATGATCGGTGGGGAGAAACCACCGCAACTCCATCCCCATGAGCGAGGGAGAGATGATCGAAACAACCCCGCTCGCTACTTACTATCGCTCGTTCGTTCTCGCTATAGAGGTGGGTATCGAGACGATTCCGAATGGCCAAAGGCGCTCGACGGGATCAGAGTTCATTCAAGGTGGCCAGGAACTCCTCGATGTCGAATCCAATCGAACTCAAGCGCTCGTCATATGCATCATCTGCCGCGCCGTCGCGAGCCGAAGGCGAGAGCGACGAAGGCGCGGGCGAGGATTTATCCGAGTCCTTCCGTTCTTGTTCTTGGAGGTTCTTATTATGGGGTTGTGGTTCCCATTGAATAGGGTTGCTACGCCCATTCAATGGGGTTGCTACGCCCATTGCAGAGGGGTTGGTACGCCCATCGCTGTCAGTCTGCTTCAGACGCTGCGGACGCTTCCAGCGCTCACCCAGCTTGTTGCGGTCCAGATCCCGCAGCACTTCGTCAACGCTCGGCGAGTACGTCAGGGTGTACACCTTCACTGGCTTCCCGCCGCCTGGACGCTTCGAAGTGTCGACCACGCGAATGGCGCCGAGGGCCTCCAGCAGGCCGAGCACGCGGCGTACTGACTTGGTCGATGCGCCGGAGATATCGGCGATTGCCACTTGACTGAGTCGGAACCTCTCGCCGGACTTGAAATCCCCTGTGGAGAGAAGGGAATGAGCGACGGCGACGAACGTTGGACGTTCAATCGCGCCTTTGTCGTCGCCGAGGACTTTCCCGGCATTGCGGAGCACCCCGTTGTAGAAGTGCTCGATGTACTTCCTGAAGGTTCCGGCGTTGATTGGGTCGCCGATCTTGTAGTTATGCTTGCGCGCCATGTTCTTGTTCCATCTTCTCTGTGCTCCCTTGTCGGAGGGAGTGCGAGCCGGTCGGTGCGGAGAAGATGGAAAACGCAACCCGACCGGCTCACTCTCGTGACACGGTTTCCGACATCCGCATAGTGGCTTATACGCCTGTGGCTTACTATCGACAAAAGCCCGCGCCACCTATTCCGAGGACTTCTCCTCGCGCTGCTTCTTTCGTTCACGATGCCGCCGCTGGACATCTGAGTTATGCGCGCGGCACCGATCGCAGCGGCATCGGTGCGCCGAGTAGCACGTGGCTTTGTGCGAGTGCTCCGGTGGGCACACGTGACTATCCGGGCGGTCAGCCCGTCGCGGAGTTCGCACGGCGTCCGGTCTCGTGGGCGTCGTATACGTCACCGTGACGGGTCGCGGGTCTGGTTGTCGCTCTGTGGTCGCCCTCGGCGCAGAGGGAGCATCCTCCGGCTTCTGGGCGGCAGCCTGTCGGGCGTCACGTGCTCGGCTTGCTTCATACCGTGCTGCGAACTCGGCGCGGCCCCGGTAGTCGCTGCGCCTGACCTCGCGTGCCGCGTCATCGAGGATCTCCTGGCGCTCTGCCGGAGTCGCCTTGATGATCAGGTAGGCCAGGTATGCGCGGCGACCTTGGGGCAAGTCCAGCGCCTTGAGCGCATCGAGGTGCGCCCGGAGATCTTCGTTAGTGTCCATGCCTATCTATACGTGCGGAGAGCACCGATGTAGAGATGGAGACATACAAAGTTACTTGTAGTATTCCAATATATGTCTGTTTAGTGCGACGATTGCGGCTGTCGCGTTCGCGGGACTGCTCGTCGTGATCATGCGCTCGGACGAGGTGCGCGGCATCCTCACCGACCTCGTGCGCCGAGCCCTGACTGTCTCGTGAGCGCATGCGCGGCTCCTCCCACGACTCCGAGCGCGGCTCCGTGGCCGCCGAGCTCGCCCTCGCCCTGCCCGCCGTCGCGCTGACGCTGCTGCTCGGTGCCGGCGCGCTCGGCGCCGCAGCGCAGCTCGTCGCCGTGCAGGATGCTGTGGCCGATGCCGCTCGGCTCCTCGGCCGCGGCGAGAGCGCAGCGGCTGCGGAAGCCGCGGTGGCGGCATCCGTCGACGGCGCGCGCGTCAGCAGCCACACCCGCGACGAGTTCGTCTGCGTCAGCGCGCGGATCGATGCCCGGCTCGGACGGATCATCAGCATCCCCCTGTCGGCCTCGAGCTGCGCGCTCGCCGGGGGACTGTGATGGCGGGCACGGCGCTGTCGGCCTCCGTGCTCGCGGTGTCCGCAGCCCTCGCTGTCGGGCTCGCCGCGGTCGGCGGTGCGGCGGTGACCGCGCAGCGCGCGGCAGGGGCGGCCGACGCGGCGGCGCTCGCCGCAGCGGATGCCGCCTCCGGAGCCGTGATCACGGACGCCGAGCCGTGCGCGTTCGCCGCGCGCGTCGCCGCAGCGTCCGGAGCGGTGCTCGTCGAGTGCACGCTCGACGGACTCATGGCGACGGTGCGCGTGGAAGCGGCGTACGCTGGACTTGCTGCCGTCTCCCGAGCCCGCGCAGGGCCGCCCGAGGGATTCTGACGGCATCGACCCGAGACCCGCTCACAGTTCTGCTGTGAACACGCCACGACAGTGGTGTGTATGGTGTGCTTCGAAGAAAGGACGCACCCTTGGCTGAAGGCAAGAAGCTCGTCATCGTCGAGTCCCCGACGAAGATGCGGTCGATTCAGGGATACCTGGGCGACGACTACGAGGTGCTCAGCTCCGTCGGCCACATCCGCGACCTCGCTGATAAGAAGGACATCCCGGCCGCCGACAAGAAGGCCTACGGCAAGTACTCGATCGACATCGAGAACGGCTTCGACCCCTACTACGTCGTCTCCGACCGCAAGACGAAGACCGTCGCCGAGCTCCGGCGCGCGCTGAAGAGCGCCGACGAGCTCCTGCTCGCCACGGATGAGGACCGCGAGGGCGAGGCCATTGCGTGGCACCTCCTCGAGACGCTCAAGCCCAAGGTCCCGGTCAAGCGCATGGTGTTCCACGAGATCACCAAGGACGCGATCCAGGCGGCCGTCGGGAACACCCGCGAGCTCGACCTCGCACTCGTCGACGCCCAGGAGACCCGGCGCATCCTCGACCGCCTCTACGGCTGGGACGTCTCGCCCGTGCTCTGGTACAAGGTCAAGACCGGCCTGTCGGCCGGACGCGTGCAGTCAGCGGCGACGCGCATGATCGTCGAGCGCGAGCGCGAGCGCATGGCCTTCGTCTCGGCCGACTACTGGGACGTCGAGGCCTCGGCATCCAGCGGCAGCTCGTTCCGCGTGCGCCTCGTGCGCGTCGACGGTGGGCAGCTCGCTCGAGGAACCGACTTCGACGACACCGGAAAGCTCAAGAAGGCCGTCGTCGTCCTTTCCGAGAAGGACGCGACAGCCCTCGCGCACGCCGTTGACGCCGCCGGCGCCGGCACGGTCACCAAGGTCGAGGCCAAGCCGGGCACGCGCAGCCCGTACGCCCCGTTCACGACCTCCACCCTCCAGCAGGAGGCCGGTCGCAAGCTCTCGATGAGCGCCAAGCAGGCGATGAGCGTGGCCCAGCGCCTGTATGAGAAGGGCTTCATCACCTATATGCGAACCGACTCGGTGGCGCTGAGCACCCAGGCGGTGCAGGCGGCGCGCAGCCAGGCGGTCGCGCTGTACGGCGACAGCGCCGTGCCGCTGAAGCCCCGGGTGTACAAGTCCAAGAGCAAGAACGCGCAGGAAGCGCACGAGGCGATCCGTCCGTCGGGCGAGAACTTCCGCAAGCCCGCTTCCGTGTCCGGCGAACTCGACCGCGAAGAGCTGCGCCTGTACGACCTGATCTGGAAGCGCACGGTCGCCAGCCAGATGGCCGACGCCAAGTACGAGACCACGACCGTCACGATCGCGGTCGATGCCGACGGCCGCAACGCCGAGTTCACGGCATCCGGAACCGTGTACACGTTCAAGGGCTTCCTCGAGGCGTACGAGGAGGGCAAGGACGAGAAGCGCGGCGACGCCGACGCGGACTCTAACCAGTCCCTCCCCGCCGTCACCGTCGGCGACAAGCTCGCGATGTCGGATGCCGAGGCGAAGGGCCACAAGACCACGCCGAAGCCCCGCTACACGGAAGCCTCGCTCGTGAAGGCGCTCGAGGAGCACGGGATCGGCCGCCCGTCGACGTTCGCCAGCATCATCGGCACGGTCATCGACCGCGGCTACGCCACCAAGCGCGGCCAGGCGCTCGTGCCGACCTGGATGGCGTTCAGCGTCGTCCGGCTGCTCGAGGAGCACTTCTCCGACCTCATCGACTACGACTTCACCGCCGCCCTCGAGGACGACCTCGATGCGATCGCCCGCGGCGAGCAGAAGCGCGTCGAATGGCTGCACTCGTTCTACTTCGGCTCGGATGCCCACGTGGGTCTGCGTCAGGTCGTCGAAAACCTCGGCGAGATCGACGCTCGCGCACTGAACTCGACGCGCATCACCGACAACGCCACGCTCCGCTTCGGCAAGTACGGCCCGTACCTCGAAGTGGTCGACCCGGCCAAGCCCGATGAGCGCGGACGCATCGTGAACGTCCCCGAGGACCTCGCGCCCGACGAGCTCACCGCCGAGAAGGCGCAGGAGCTCATCGACGCACCGGTCGCCGGCGACCGCGTCCTCGGCGAGAACCCCGAGAACGGGCGCGTCATCGTCGTCAAGGACGGCCGCTACGGACCCTACGTGCAGGAGAACCTGCCCGAGGAGGACCCGCAGATCGACGAGGCCACCGGCGAGGTCGTCGAAGCGCCGAAGAAGAAGACGGCGAAGAAGGACGCACCCAAGCCTCGGACCGGGTCGCTGTTCCGCTCGATGTCGGTCGACACGGTCGATCTCGACACCGCGCTGAAGCTGCTGAGCCTCCCGCGTGTCGTCGGCACCGACCCCGAATCGGGCGACGAGATCACCGCGCAGAACGGCCGGTACGGTCCGTATCTGAAGAAAGGGACGGACTCGCGGTCGCTCGAGAACGAGCAGCAGATCTTCGACGTGACGCTCGATGAGGCACTGGCGATCTACGCGCAGCCGAAGTACGGCGCCGGCTCCCGCCGGGCGTCCAGCGCGCTCGCCGAGTTCGACGCCGACCCGGTCAGCGGCAAGCCGATCCGCGTGCGCGATGGGCGCTTCGGGCCGTACGTGACCGACGGTGAGACGAACGTGACGATCCCGCGCGGCCAGAAGCCCGAGGACGTCACCTTCGAGATCGCTGTCCAGATGCTCGCCGACAAGCGCGCCAAGGGCCCGGCCCCCAAGCGCGGGACGAAGAAGGCCGCGGCCAAGGTCCCGGCCAAGAAGGCGGCGACCAAGAACACGGCGGCCAAGAACACGGCGACCAAGAACACGGCGACCAAGAACACGGCGACCAAGAACACGGCGACCAAGTCGGATGCCGAGAAGGCGGCCGCCCGTTCGGCTGCGGCGAAGAAGGCCGCCGCGACCCGTGCGGCCAACGCCGCGAAGGCGAAGGCGTGACGAGGCGCTCCGGCCTCTGGATCACCCTCGAGGGCGGCGACGGCTCGGGCAAGACGACGCAGGCGGAGCGCCTCGAGCACTGGCTCATCGAAGAAGGGCGCACCGTCGTGCGCACCCGCGAGCCGGGCGGCAGCGAGGTCGGGCAGCTGATCCGGGAGATCGTACTGCACCACCGCGGCGACATCGCCCCGCGCGCCGAGGCCCTGCTGTACGCCGCCGACCGAGCCCACCATGTCGCGACCGTTGTGCGACCCGCGCTCGAACGCGGCGAGATCGTACTGCAGGACCGCTACCTCGACTCGTCAGTCGCCTACCAGGGAGCGGGCCGTGTTCTCGATGCCACCGAGGTCCGCGACCTGTCGCTGTGGGCCGCCGACGGTGCGCTTCCCGATCTCACGATGCTGCTCGACCTCGATCCGGCGGCGGCGCGGGCGCGCCTCGATTCGGCCGACAAGCCGTTCGACCGCCTCGAGGCCGAGAAGGTCGACTTTCACACGCGCGTCCGCGCGGCGTACCTCGCGCTGGCGGATGCCGAGCCCGAGCGATTCCTCGTCGTGGATGCTGCGGCATCCCCCGACGAGATCGCCGAGGCGATCCGCGCCCGCGTCGCCGCGATCCTGCCTCCCGCCGCCTGATCGCGAGGGCGGGCGGACGCGCAGGTACTGTCGGCAGTGACGGTTAGGCTGAGACCATGATCGCGACCCTCGCCCCGTTCCCCTGGGCGGACGTGTGGGGGCAGGAGGATGCGGTCGACGCGCTGCGGTCGGCGGCAGCCGATCCTGCGGCGCTGTCGCACGCCTGGCTCATCACCGGTCCGCCCGGATCAGGCAGGTCGACCCTCGCCTATGCGTTCGCCGCGGCGCTCATCGCCGACGGGCCCGAGGACGAGCAGACCATGCGGCAGGTCCTCGCCGGCACGCACCCCGATCTCACGGCGCTGCGCACCGACAAGGTCATCATCACGATCAAGGAGGCGCGCGCTCTCGTCGAACGGTCGTACTTCGCGCCATCCGCCGGCCGATATCGCGTGATCGTCGTCGAAGATGCCGATCGCATGGTCGAGCGCACCTCCAACGTTCTCCTCAAGGCGCTCGAAGAGCCTCCCGAGAAGACCGTCTGGGTGCTGTGCGCCCCGAGCGAGGCCGATCTGCTGCCGACCATCCGCTCCCGGGTGCGTCCGCTGCGGCTGCGCGAACCCGACGTCGCCGACGTCGCCCGACTCATCGTCGAACGCACCGGAGCCTCTCCCGAGGTCGCTGAGCAGGCCGCCCGCCATTCGCAGCGCCACATCGGCATGGCCCAGCGGCTCGCGACCGACGACGCGGCCCGCCGCCGGCGCGACAGCACCCTGCGATCCGTGCTCTCGGTGCGCGGCGTCGGGACGGCGGTCGAGGTCGCCGGCGAGATCATCCAAGCCGCGACCGACGACGCCAAGGCGCTCACCGCCGAACGCGATGCGACAGAGCGAGCCTCGCTGCTGCGCACCGTGGGCATCGCAGAGGGGCAGGCGGTTCCCCCTGCCGTTCGCGCACAGGTCTCAGCGCTGGAGGACGATCAGAAGAAGCGCGCGACGCGCAGCCTGCGCGACGGCATCGACCGGGTCCTCACGGACCTGCAGTCGATGTTCCGCGACGTGATGATGCTGCAGTACGACCGCGGCGACGACCTCATCAACAGCGAGCTGCGCACCGAGCTCACCGCATTGGCGTCGGCCTGGCCCGTGGCCCGTACCCTGGTCGTGCTCGACCACCTTGCCGAGACCAGGGATTCCCTGGAGCGCAACGTCGCACCGACGCTGGCGCTGGAGAGTTTGCTCGTGACGATCGCGAGCGGGAGGAAACCGTGAACACTCGACAGACTTCTCGCCTGCGACGGCTCGCGACGATCACGGCCGGGCTGGTCGCGGCGTCCATGATGCTGAGCGGATGCCTGTACTCGATGATCCCCGAAGGGGCCCAGCCCCGCCCCTCGGTCACGAACACTCCCGACACCGAGGGCGTGCCGGCCGAACTGCTGCCGTTCTACGAGCAGACGCTGGAGTGGACGGCCTGCGACCGGGGAGGCGCGACCTTCGACTGCACGTACGTCACGGCGCCGCTCGACTGGGAGAACCCCGGCGACGGTGAGATCCGGTTGTCGGTCGTGCGCCATCAGGCCAGCGGCACGCCGGTCGGATCGCTGCTGACGAACCCGGGCGGACCGGGAGCCAGCGGCCGGGACTTCATCCTCGACAACTTGAGCTACGCCGTCAGCGCCGACCTCGCCGACGCATACGACGTCATCGGATTCGACCCCCGCGGCGTCGGCGATTCCACCGCGGTGCGCTGCTTCGACGCCGCCAGCATGGACGCGTACCTCTACGACATCCCGGCGGCGCCGCGCGGCACGGACGAGTGGGAGGCCGAATTGACCGAGCGCAACAAGGCGTTCGCCGAAGCGTGCGACGCGAACAGCGACGGCATCCTGCCCTTCATCACCACTGTGAACTCCGCCCGCGACATGGATCTCATCCGCGCGGTCCTCGGCGACAAGCAGCTCAACTACCTGGGCTATTCGTACGGCACGTTCCTCGGCGCGACGTACGCGAACCTCTATCCCGAGAAGGCGGGGCGACTCGTGCTGGACGGCGCGATCGACCCGGCGGTCTCGGGCATCGAGGTCGGCACCACGCAGGCCCTCGGCTTCGAATCCGCGCTGCGCGCGTACATGCAGGACTGTCTGGACTCCGGGTCGTGCCCGTTCAATGGAACGCTCGACGAGGCGATGGCCGACCTCGGCGCTCTGCTCGCCGCCGTCGACCGCACCCCGCTCGAGAACGGCGACGGCCGGATGCTCGGCGCCGACTCCCTCATGACCGCGATCATCGCCGCGCTCTACTCCGCCGACAGCTGGCCGTACCTCACTCAGGCGCTCGACGAGGCTCTGCAGGGCGATCCGTACACGGCGTTCGTCCTCGCCGATTTCTACAACGCCCGCGAGGACGGCGCCTACCTCGACAATTCCAGCGAGGCGTTCCGCGCCTACAACTGCATGGACTACCCGGTCGAGGACGACCAGGCCGCCCAGGACGCGGCGGACGCGAAGATCGCCGAGGGCGCCCCGACGATCGCGCCGTACTGGAGCGGCCCGGACCCCTGCGAGGTGTGGCCGTACCCGCCCACCGGAACCCGCGGAGAGATCCATGCCGCCGGCGCAGGCCCCATCCTCGTCGTCGGCACGACCAACGATCCCGCGACCCCGTACGAGTGGTCGGTGTCGCTGGCGGACCAGCTGGAGGAGGGCGTGCTCATCACCCGAGTGGGCGAGGGGCACACCGGCTACAACAAGGGCAACAGCTGCGTGGATTCCGCGGTCGACGCGTACTTCCTGGACGACACCGTGCCCTCCGGCGACGTGAAGTGCGAGTGAGCGCCCCTGGCGTGGCACGATGCATCGGGTGATTTCGCGGTGACGGTGCGGACAGGGTAAGATTCTTGATCGTGCCGCTTTCGTAGCGCACGCCCCGATAGCTCAGTGGTAGAGCATTCCACTCGTAATGGAAAGGCCGTCAGTTCAATCCTGACTCGGGGCTCCACAGGTCCCGTGACGCGTCCCGCGTCACGGGACCTTCGCTTTCGTCCGAGCGCCCGCGTACGCTCGAGACATGGGCAGCGCACTTCTCATCGTCGACGTGCAGAACGACTTCACCGAGGGCGGCGCGCTCGCGGTGACCGGAGGGGATGCCGTCGCATCCGCGGTCTCGGAGCTCCTCGCCGCGCACCGGGGCGACTACGACGTCGTCGTGGCGTCGCGCGACTGGCACGATCCGGCCGGCGACAACGGCGGGCACTTCGCCGATGACCCCGACTACGTCGACACCTGGCCGGTGCACTGCGTCGCGGACACTGACGGCGCCGCCTACGATCCGCTGCTGGTGACCGAGGCCGTCACGCACCATGTGCGCAAGGGGCAGGGCGCCCCGGCGTACTCGATGTTCGAGGGCGTGACGGACGACGGAGCGACGACGGCCACGATCCTGCAGGACCACGGCATCCTCAGCGCGGACGTCGTCGGCATCGCGACGGATCACTGCGTGCGCGCTACTGCACTCGACGCGATCGCGCACGGCGTGCACGTGCGCATCCTCACCGACCTCGTCGCCGGAGTCGGGGCGGAGTCGAGCGCGGCGGCGCTGGGCGAGCTCGCACACGCCGGCGCGGAGCTCGTCGAGAGTGGTTCGCGGCGGTGACGGCACGCTTGGACAGCGGCGACCTGGCGTGGATGCCCGGGCAGGCATGAGCGGGTTCCGCCCTTCCACGATCGCCCGCGTCGTTGATCACGAGCTCGTGATCAAGAAGTCGCGCTTCATCGCCCGGATCGCACCGGTGTCGTCGCCCGAGGATGCTGATGTCGTGATCGCCGCGGTCAGGAAGCAGTCGTGGGATGCTCGGCACCACTGCTCGGCGCAGATCACGGGCCCGCTGGGCGAACGCGCGCGCTCATCGGACGACGGAGAGCCGTCGGGGACGGCGGGAGTGCCGATGCTCGAGGTTCTGCGCCGGCGGGAGCTGACCGACGTCGTGGCGGTCGTGACGCGCTACTTCGGCGGCGTGAAGCTCGGCGCCGGAGGGCTGGTGCGCGCATACTCGTCATCCGTGTCGGAGGCTCTCGACCTCGCGACCGTCCTCGACCGGCGGATGCTCACCGCCGTCGAGGTGAACGTTCCGCACGTCGACGCGGGACGCTTCGACAATCTGCTGCGCGAGTGGGTGCACAGGCGGGGTGGGGCTCTCGACGAGCCCGTCTATGCGGCGGCGGCGTCGTTCGTGGTGTGGGTGCGGCCGGAGGTGGTGCCAGAGCTGGCCGCGGCGATCGCGGAAGCCTCGGCGGGTGCGGTGACGGCCCGGCCGACCGGTGTCGAGAAGCTCATCGACGTGCCCAGGGGTGCGTCATGAGCGGTCACGTCCGCGGCTGCACCGTGACGGTCCGGGCGATCGGCGACAGCTGGGACGTCGGGCTCAGGTCGATGCGGCGAACGCCGCAGTCGGCGCAGACGACGTAGAGGATCGTCCCCTCGCTCGTCGCGTGCCGGGACTCCACGTCCCAGCCGTGCTCGTGCGTGCCGTCATCGACGAGCGGCTCGAGATCGTCGACAAGACGGACCCCGATGCGCGAGCCACGCTGCTGAACAGGCGCCTTGACGAATCGGCCGCGTACCCGCGGTTGACGAACCATGACGGGGAGGGATGGCACCTGCACTACCGCGACGATGTATGCCGTCGATGCCGTTCGTTCTGCGAGCGATCATCAACCTCGGAACGGCGCTGCATCTCGTGACGCGGGGGATGGACAGGCATCGGTCGATGCCAGGCTCCACCGTGCACCAACGTGGTCGCCGATGTCACGCGCAACGGCCGGCAGAGGTTCTGCTCCGTTCGCTGCGCGAACCGTGTGGCCGTGCGTCGTCACCGCGCGCGGCGTCTGAGCTCCGGGGCCGTCGACGCTGCCACCGAGCGCCAGTTCGCGCGAGACGACTTTCTGTTGAAGTCGGTCAACGGCGTGACCTCCTGGCTGGTGCCGCATCTCTTCATGAGCAGACGGTATCGCTGAGGTCTGACTTTGTGCGGTGGGCCCCATGGGGCTCGAACCCATGACCCGCGGATTAACATGCCACTTCGGCTTTCGCCGCCGTCCCCATGGACGTTCGTGGTCTGGACTGTCCCTTCACCCTGGCTTGCGCTTTAGGTGCCACCCGTCCAGTCTCTACACCTTCCGGACTCGCGTCCGGCTTGGCTCGGGATTGCCATCTGGTCTCCCAGGAAGGGTTCCCCGACTTTGAGTGGTGTCATCCCCGGAGTTTCCCCCGAGGCGCTCCTATTTATGTTGAAGTCCGATGCTCTGCCAACTGAGCTAGAGGCCCGCGTATGCGAGTCTATCGGTTCTTCTCGTGACCGGGCCACGCACCGGCGGCGACGACGAGCGCAGCCGTCCCGGTCTCGAGGGTGGGTGCATCCGGTCGACCGGTACGCGTCCATGTCGGCGCGGAGCAGCACTGTCGCGCCGTCGCCGTTCCTCAGGATGCCGACGACACCCGTGCCGCTCGGATGGACTCGTAGCCGATCAAGATGCCGGTAGGACGGCTCACTCGGATGCCCTTCCTCGTCGAGGCTGACCCTTGGCGTGCGGGATGCGCCAGCGGAAGCGCAGCGAGAGCACTCGGAAGGCGAACACGACGGCCGCGGCGATCGTCACCGTGGCCAGGTTCGGAAGCGCCGTGAACCAGGCACCGGCCACGACCGTGGCTCCGATGAACGCCGGGACGGCGTACAGGTCGGAAGAATTGAACAGCTGCGGGTCGCGGTTCGCGACTACGTCGCGCAGGAGGCCGCCGCCGACACCGGTGGTGACGCCGAGCAGCGCCGCGGCGACCGGGTTCATGCCGGCTTCGAGCGCTTTCACCGTCCCGGTCGTGCAGAACAGCGCGAGCCCCGCCGCGTCGAAGATCAGCAGCGGCCGCGAATAGCGCTCGATGCCGTGGGTGAGGAAGAACACCAGTGCGGCAGCGGCGACGGGCGCGGCCAGATGCACGGGTTCGGCGAACGCCGTCGGCGGCACCCCGATGATGAGGTCGCGGATCACGCCGCCGCCGAGCCCGGTGAGGCTGCCGAGCAGCAGCGACCCGACGATGTCGTACCCGCGTTGTACGGCCAGTAGGGAGCCTGAGATCGCGAAGAAGAAGACGCCGACCAGGTCGAGAGTGAGTGCCCAGTTCATGAGGACGCGCCGAGTCCGGTCGATGAGCACATGAGGCCAGGATATGCGGCGCGGTGAGAGCTTCTGCACCTACACACGGATGCGGCCGTCTGCAGCTCTTCTCCGCAGACGGCCGCACCGCGCCAATGCCAGACTCCCCCGTCTGGCAGGTCCGCTCACTCAGCCGGCGGCATGAGGACCGAGTCGATCAGGTAAACGGTCGCGTTGGCGGTCTGCACCCCACCGCAGATGACGTTCGCGTCGTTCACCATCCACATGTCGCCCTCACCGGTGACCTCGAGGTCGGCACCCTGCACAGTCTTGTGCGTGCCGGCGATGTCAGCCGGCTCGATCTGACCGGGAACCACGTGGTACGTGAGGATCGACGTCAGGGCGTCCGAGTCGGTCTTGAGCGAATCGATCGTGGCCGCGTCGATCTTGGCGAACGCGTCGTCCACCGGGGCGAACACCGTGAACTCATCGCCGTTGAGCGTGTCGACCAGGTCGACGTCGGGGTTGAGCTGACCGCTCACCGCCGAGACGAGGGTCGTCAGCATCGGGTTGTTGGATGCCGCGACCGCGACGGGGTCCTGGGACATGCCCTGGATCGAGCCTGCTCCGTCGGGAACCTCTTCCGCGTATGCCTCGCAGCCGGGGCCGACCAGGTTCGCAGCCGGGTCCATCGTCTCGGGCGCAGCCTCTTCCGACGATTCGGGCGCCGAAGACTCCATCGATTCGTCCGTCGAGTCGCCGCCGCTCATGGAACATCCCGCCAGCACGAGCACGCTGGCGAATCCGAGCGACAGTGCTGCGGTCATCTTCTTCTTGGTGCTGAACATCTCTCTACCTCCGGGTTCGGAGCCGCGACATCTCCGCGGCGTTGACTGGTGTTCGGAACCCGCGGCGCTTCGGATGGGAAGAATCTCAGAATTTTTCTCATCAATCCGAACGGGTCCCCACGCCGAAGAACTCGCAACAGAAGCGAGGAGCTCATGGACCTGGTACTCATCGGCCTGCTTGGAGGGCTCATCACCGGCATATCGCCGTGCATCCTGCCCGTCCTGCCGGTCATCTTCCTGACCGGAGGCGCGCAGTCCGCGAGCTTCGACGGCGACGGCGAGGTGATTCCAGCACGTCGCAGTCGCCCGTACCTCGTGATCGCCGGACTCGTTCTGAGCTTCACGCTCGTCACGCTCGTCGGATCATTGATCCTGGGTCTGCTGGGACTCCCGCAGGACGTGCTGCGCTGGGCCGGCATCATCGTGCTGATCATCATCGGCGTCGGGCTCCTCATCCCGAAGTTCGAGCAGCTGCTCGAGAAGCCGTTCCAATGGCTGCCGCGCAAAGAGGTCAAGAATCAGGGGAGCGGCTTCGGAGTCGGGCTCGCTCTCGGAGCCGTATTCGTGCCGTGCGCCGGGCCTGTGCTCGCCGCGATCATCGTCGCCGGATCCACCGGCCAGATCGGCCCTGGAACCGTGCTGCTGACTGTATCGTTCTCGATCGGCGTCGCGATCCCGCTGCTGGCCTTCGCGCTCGCCGGACGCAGCGTTGTCAACCGCATCCGTGCTTTCCGCACCCGCGAGCGGGGGCTGCGTATCGCCGCCGGCATTGCGATGATCGCGCTCGCCGTCGGGCTCGTCTTCAACGTGCCGCAGATGCTGCAGCGGCTGCTGCCCGACTACACCGCCCCGCTGCAGCAGGAGCTCACGGAGAACGACGCCGCAGAGGAGGCCCTAGGCCTCGGTGGCCTCGTGAACGCTGAGAACCGCGACCTCGACAAGTGCACGAACGGCGCGGACGAACTCGAGTCCTGCGGCACGGCGCCGTCGATCCGCGGGATCGAGCAGTGGCTGAACACGCCGGAGGGCGAGGCGATCGACCTCGAGGACCTTCGCGGCCAGGTCGTGCTCATCGACTTCTGGGCGTACTCGTGCATCAACTGCCAGCGATCGATCCCGCACGTCGTCGGGTGGGACGAGACCTATCGTGACAGCGGGCTGCAGGTCATCGGCATCCACTCGCCGGAGTACGCGTTCGAGAAGGATGCGGGAAACGTCGCAGCCGGTATCCGCGATTTCGGGATCGAGTACCCCGTCGCGCTCGACAACAGTCTCTCGACCTGGACCAACTACCGTAACCGCTACTGGCCGGCGCACTACCTGATCGATGCCGAGGGCACAGTACGGCACATCTCGTTCGGCGAGGGCAACTACGAGGCGACCGAGAAGATGATCCGGGAGCTCCTCGTCGACGCGGATCCCGACGTCGAGCTTCCGGCCGAATCCGGCGTTGCGGATGAGACACCAGCGCTCGGCTCGACCACGCCGGAGACCTTCCTCGGGTCGTCCAAGGACGTCAACTACGGCGGCGATGACAACTACAGCGCCGGAACGTCGGAGTTCGTTTTCCCCTCGGATCAGGCGGAGGACACATTCGCCCTCGATGGCACTTGGGAGATCGCCTCGCAGTACGCCGCCCCGGCAGGTTCGGGTGCCGAGGTGCGCCTCAACTATCGCGCCTCCGAGGTGCGGATGGTGCTCGCAGGCTCGGGAGAGGTCACCGTGACCACCGATGACGGCGAGAGCCGAGCGATCGACGTCTCGGGAACCCCGCGGTCGTATCGCCTGCTGCAGGGGGACGCGGGGGCCGGACAGCTGACGGTGAAGATTCCCGAGGGCATTCAGGCCTATTCGTTCACCTTCGGATGAGCCGACCAACGGTGAGTGGTCAGGATGAGGGGCGTTGATACGGCATGCTTGTGGAGATGGTGATCGACGGCGTGGACGTGCCGGAGGACGGTTCGGCGGGAGATCCCGTCGCCGACCTTCTGGTCAGCGTCGCGCGCGGAGACCAGCGAGCATTCGCCGAACTCTACGATCTGCTGTCCTCTCGCGTCTTCGGGCTCATCCTCCGTGTGCTGGTCAACCGTGCGCAGAGCGAGGAGGTACTGCAGGAGGTCTTCCTGGAGATCTGGCAATCCGCCGGCCGCTTCGCTCCGAACAAGGGGCAAGGACGCACCTGGGTTCTCACGATCGCCCACCGCAGGGCGGTCGATCGTGTGAGGGCGTCGCAGTCCAGCTCGGATCGGGACGTCAGGGCAGGATTCCGCGACGTTTCGGTCGCGCATGACAGCGTCGCCGAACAGGTGGAGCTGAGCATCGAGGGCGATCGCGTCGTCACGGCGCTGAGGACGTTGCCCGAACCGCAGCGCGAGGCAATCGTGCTGTCGTACTACGGCGGTTACAGTCAGAGCGAGATCTCTGTGCTCATCGGAGCCCCGCTGGGAACGGTCAAGACGAGGATGAGAGATGGACTCTCACGCCTGAGGAACGAGATGGGGGTGAACGCATGAACGAGAGCGAGTTCGCGGAGCTCGCGGCGGGCCGGGCCCTGCACGCGCTGTCGGATGCCGATGAGCGCCGATATGCGGACGCCCTCGCCGCGCACCCGGAGTGGGCCGCGATCGCCGAGCACGACGCGGAGACCGCCGCGCTGCTGGCCGACGGTTCTCCTGCCGTTGCACCACCCGCCGGCGTCCGCGACGCGCTCCTCGCCCGGATCGCGGTGACCCCGCAGGGGGAGCCGACTTCGCCGACCGGGGTTGCGCCCGATGCTGGGGGCGCTCCCGCAGCGCCGGCGAGCCGCTGGAGCCGTCGCCTGTTCGCGCTCGCCGCATCCGTCGTCCTGATCGTGGGGCTGGGCATCACGGCCGCTGTCGCGATCGCGCAGCTCACCCAGCCGGCATCCGTCGTCGCGCTCGAGAAGATCGCAGCCGCCCCCGACGCTCAGCAGGCCACGGTCGAGATCGGATCCGGTGCGGAGGCGACCGCGCATTGGTCTGCATCGGTCGGCAGCGCCGTACTCGTCACGGACGGGCTCGCGGTGCTGGACGAGGAACAGACCTATCAGCTCTGGCTCGTCCGGGGGGACGAGGCGCTGCCGGCCGGACTGTTCGAGACGGATGGCGGTACGGCGACGGCACTGCTTGACGGCGCCATGCACGAGGGCGATGTCATCGCCGTGACCGTCGAGCAGGCGGGTGGATCGCCGACCGGGCAGCCCACGACGGATCCGATCATCGCGATCCCGACCGCCTGAGCGCGAGTACCCTGGACGGATGCCCGAGCAGTTCCACCGCCCCGTCCGCAGGCCCTCCGCGGCCTTCGACAACCTGGTCGGTTCGGCCGATTCGGCCGAGACCATCCGGGTCGCGCATGCCACGGCATCCGCTCTGCTCACGCGCGCACGCGAGGACTCCAGCGGCGAGAGCGTGGAGCGCCTGATCGCGTTCACCGCACAGCACGGCATCGACGACATCGCCGAGCTGTGGGCGCAGGCACCGGCCGTCTCGCTGCCGGGAGCGCTGTGGCGGCTGTACCTGCTTCAGCTCGCGATCCACACCGATCCGCAGACCTCTGCGCTGCTGTACGAGCGCGGCCGTGTCGAGCTGGGATCCGCGGATGCCGTCGTCGCCGGCGCGCCTGTGCCCGCGAGCCCGGAGGAGCTCGTCGCCTTGATCGACACGATCCTGCGCGGAGTCTTCCGCGGTGACTTCTCGATCGCGCTGGAGCGCGCAGCGGCTTTCTGCCGTGTGCAGGTGTCGGGCGCCACGCACGTCGCGGACGACTACGAGGCGACCGAGCCCGACCGGGCGTCCGAGCTCACCGTACGGGCACGCCGGTTGAACAGCTACGCGGCCGACCTGATGGCGGCTGCCGGGCTGTGGCGGTCCGGCGGCCTGACCTGACCGTCCGCCCCTCGCACCCGCCCCCGTGCGTGCACCGCTTCGGATGCCGGAGGCGACACTGTGCACAGCTTCGGATGCCGGAGGCGACACGCCGTGCGACCGCCCGGGCCGGCGGCGTGTCGTCGTTCACATCCGAAGTCGTGCACGGCCAGGGCCGATGTGGGGATCGGCTGTGGGCAGGAAAGAGAAAGACCGGGCCGCAAGAACGCCTCTCGGCGGAAGGCCGCTCTAAGCGGCAGAAGTTGGAGCCCGGGGTTATGCGGCCCGGCCACTCCAGTGTAACGTCCCCGCGCCCTGGGTATTCCTGAGTGGCCGTAGAGTCTTCTCATGGCCCAGCGCTTCGCTCTGATTCTCGACCCAGCCGATGCCGCTGAGGAGCGCGCCGACTTCTCCGGCACCTTCACGGTGGTGGATGCCGGAGCACCGGCGCTGAGCGTGAGCGAACTGAGCACCCAGCGAGGCGACGGCGTGTTCGAATCGATCGGCGTGATCGATGCGCACGCGCAGGAGGTCGTGCCGCACCTTGAGCGCCTGGCGAACTCCGCCCGGATCTGCGATCTGCCGGCGCCGAACCTGGAGCAGTGGCGTCAGGCGGTCGCCGTCGCCGCTGCGGAATGCCCCGCCGGCGAGTGGGTCATCAAGCTGATCCTCAGCAGGGGAGTGGAGCACGGACCGACACCGACCGCCTGGGTGACGGCCGCACCGGCATCCGACTTCTCGGAGGTGCGTATGGCGGGAGTCTCCGTCGTGACGCTGGATCGCGGCTACCCGCTCGACGTCGCCGAACGCGCGCCGTGGTTGCTCCTGGGGGCCAAGACGCTGTCGTACGCCGTGAACATGGCGGCGCTCCGCGAAGCGCACCGCCGCGGCGCCGATGATGCGATCTTCCTCTCCAGCGACGGTTACGTGCTCGAAGCCCCCACGGCATCCCTCATCCTGCGGTTCGGCGACCGTTTCGTCACGCCGGCGCCGAGCGGGGGCATCCTGCAGGGCACGACGCAGCTCAGCGTGTACGAGTACCTGGAAGGTCGCGGTTTCGAGGCGGGTTACGAACAGGTGCCCGCGTCGCGGATCGCCGAGGCGGATGCCGCATGGCTCGTCTCGAGCGTCCGCCTGGCCGCACCCATCACGGCCGTCGACGGCCGGCTCCTGTCCGTCGACCACGCCCTCACGACGGACCTGAACCAGTACCTCCTCTCGCCCCGCGACTGACGGCACCGTTCGCCTCCGGGGCGTGCACAACTTCGGATGCCGGGGGCGACATGCCGAGCCTCGCACGAGAGCCGCGGCATGTCGAACGCCCGGTCCGAAGTTGTGCACGGGGAGACGGGGTCAGACGGTGTGGCGAGTGGCCATGGCAGCGAGGATCGCGCGTTCGACGGCATCCCAGTCGTGGACGATCATGGCGTAGTCGAAGCGCAGCGTCACGTAGCCCCAGGCGGCGGAGTTCGCGTCCCTGACCAGATCCTTGTGCCGATGGCCCTCGCTGTCGTGGTTCTCCTTGCCGTCGGCCTCGACGATCAGCCATCCGTCGATGAGGAAGTCGACCTTGCCGGTGCCGAAGACCCATACCTGGCATTGCAGGTCCCAGCCGTGATGCCGTATTCGCAGCCGGATCAGCGATTCCAGACCGCTGTCCGCGTCGTCGCGGGAGAACGTGATCAGATCCTGGCCCCGACGATCGATCAGGCGGTGCAAGCGTCGCAGAGCCGGCGCGGAGATGAGACCCTTCCTGCGTGCCGACTCCAGCGCGACGAAGAAGCTGTCTGCGCCGCGGCATCCGTAGACCTGCAGGAGCACTCGTTCGACTGCGGGCAGGCCGAAAGCGGACGGGGCGTCGGCGTGATCCCAGTGCGGTGTGCAATCGCACTCGGCCTTCTCGCCGTGCCCGTACTGATGGCGGTCTCCGCGCATCCACACGTGCACGCCGTCGACATCGTCGAGCACCCAGAGGCCGAGATGACGGGCTGCGGTCTCGCACGCGAGCGAACCGCCGTGCGCGGCAGCATCCACCGCATCCGTGCACGCGTCGACGCCGGCGTAGACGCCTCGGCGCACCCGACGGAGGAGTCCGATGGAGTGCTGCGACTCGATCTCGCGACGCTTGAAGTCAGCGCGCAGTTCGGCATAGGTCCAGATCGCCGGAGCCGAGGTCTCGCACATGAGGTCGAGCCTGCGGCATCCGTCCGTTTCTCTGCGTCGTGATTCGCGCGTTCCGTGGAGCATCCGCCCGCTCGCCACGCTGTGCAGAACAACTCCCCCCGGGCACAACTTCGGACCTGAACGGCGACACGCCGCCGATCAGAGCGATCGTGCGGCGTGTCGTATGCGGCATCCGAACTTGTGCACGGATGCGGATGCGGATGCGGATGCGGCGGTGAAACGGCCCGGCTCAGCCGAAGCGGCCGGAGACGTAGTCCTCGGTCGCCTGCACCGACGGGGTCGTGAAGATCGTGGCGGTGTCGTCGTACTCGATGAGCTTTCCGGGCTTGCCGGTTCCGGCGATGTTGAAGAACGCCGTGCGGTCGGAGACGCGCGAGGCCTGCTGCATGTTGTGCGTCACGATCACGACGGTGTACTGGGTCTTGATCTCGGCGATCAGCTCCTCGATCGCGAAGGTCGAGATCGGGTCGAGCGCCGAGCACGGCTCGTCCATGAGGATGACGTCGGGAGAGACGGCGATCGCACGGGCGATGCACAGACGCTGCTGCTGACCGCCCGAGAGCCCGGATCCCGGCTTCTCGAGGCGGTCCTTGACCTCGTTCCAGAGGTTCGCACCGCGCAGCGACTTCTCGACCAGGGCGTCCTGGTCGGACTTGGCCATGCGCGTGTTGTTCAGCTTGACGCCCGCGAGCACGTTCTCTTTGATCGACATCGTGGGGAACGGGTTCGGACGCTGGAAGACCATGCCCACCTGACGGCGCACGAGCACGGGGTCGACGCCCGAGCCGTACAGGTTCTTGCCGTCGATGAGCACCTCGCCCTCGACGCGCGCGCCGGGGATGACCTCGTGCATGCGGTTGAGGGTGCGAAGGAACGTCGACTTGCCGCAACCGGACGGACCGATGAACGCCGTCACGGTGTTCGGCTTGATGTCGATGCTGACGCCCTCGACGGCGAGGAAGTCGCCGTAGTAGACGTTGAGGTCGTTGACTTCAATGCTCTTGGACACTGGAATCCTTCTTGTCGGGTCGGAGGGCCGCTCAGCGGCCGGTCTTGGGCGCGAACACCTTCGCGATGATTCGGGCGACGAGGTTGAGGACCATGACGACCAGGATGAGCGCCAGAGCAGACGCCCAGGCCCGATCGATGAACGCCTCGGCGGGAATGCCGGGATACTTGGCCTGCATGTACGTGAAGACGGGGAGCGTGGCCATCTGGCCGCTGAACAGGTTCGTGTTCAGGCTCTGGACCATGCCGACCGTGAGCAGCAGTGGCGCGGTCTCGCCGATGACGCGGGCGATCGCGAGCACGATGCTCGTGGTGATGCCGGCGATGGCCGTGGGCAGGACGACCTTGAGGATCGTCAGCCACTTCGGCACACCCAGGGCGTAGGCGGCCTCACGGAGCTCGTTGGGGACGATGCGCAGCAGCTCTTCGGAGCCGCGCACGACCACGGGGATCATGAGCACGGACAGCGCCAGCGAGCCCATGATGCCCATGCGGGTACCGGGGCCGATGAGGAGGGCGAACACCGAGTAGATGAACAGACCAGCGACGATCGACGGGATGCCGGTCATGACGTCGACGAGGAACGTGATGCCGCGCGCGAGCTTCTTGCCCGCGCCGTACTCGACCAGATAGATCGAGGTCATCAGACCGATCGGTACCGAGATGATCGTGGCGGCGAGCGTGATGAGCAGCGTTCCCCACAGGGCGTGGACGGCGCCGCCTCCCGCGCCGACGACGTTGCGCATCGACATGCTGAAGAAGTCGGCGTCGAAGCGCACGAGACCGTTGACGACCACGGTGTACAGCAGCGAGACCAGCGGCAGGAGGGCCACGACGAACGCGGCGGACACCAGGGCGGTCATCAGGCGGTCGGTGGCGTGGCGACGGCTCTCTGCCACGGTGGAGACGATGAAGATCAGCACCATGTAGAGCAGCAGACCGACCACGAGTGTCATGGCGATGTTGAAGTCGGCGGGGTCTCCGCCGCTGTTCGCGAATGCGAAGATCGTGGCCGCGATGGCGAGGCAGACGACCAGCAGCGCCCATGGCGCCCACTTGGGCAGGTGGCCTGCGGTGTTCGAGGAGGTGACGGAGGCGGGGGCGACGGCAGTGGTGCTCATGTCAGTTGGCTCCCGAGAACTCGGCGCGCCGCGAGACGATCCAGCGTGCGATGAAGTTGACCGCGAAGGTCACGATGAACAGGATCAGACCCGCGGCGATCAGGGTGTTGACGCCTTCGTCGTGCGCCTCGGGGAACCGCAGGGCGATGATCGCGGGGATCGTCGTCGGGTTCTCGGGGTTCAGGAGGTTGAAGGTCACGATGCCGAGCGGGGAGAGCACCAGGGTCACGGCCATGGTCTCGCCGAGGGCGCGGCCCAGGCCCAGCATGGCGCCCGAGACCATGCCGCTGCGTGCGAACGGCAGCACCGCCATGCGGATCATCTCCCAGCGCGTCGCGCCGAGCGCGAGGGCGGCCTCTTCGTGGAGGCGCGGCGTCTGCAGGAAGACCTCGCGGCAGATCGCGGTCATGATCGGGAGGATCATCACGGCGAGCACGAGGGATGCCGTGAGGATCGTCTTGCCGGTTCCCGACGGGGTCCCGCCGAAGATCGGGATCCAGCCGAGGTTCGTGTTGAGCCACTTGTAGAACGGCACGAGCATCGGGGCGAAGGTGAGCGCGCCCCAGAGGCCGAAGACGACCGAGGGGACGGCGGCGAGCAGGTCGATGATGTAGCCGAGGACACCGGCGATCTTGCGCGGCGCATAGTGCGAGATGAACAGCGCGATGCCGATCGCGAGCGGCGCGGCGACGATGAGTGCGATGGCGCTCGCGTACAGCGTGCCGAAGACGAAGGGCCAGACCCAGGTGATGAAGGACTGGCCTTCGAGGATGTGGTTGTTCGAGGTGTCGGCCTTGAAGGCGGGAATCGACTGGACGATCAGGAACACCGCCACGGCGGCGAGGGTGACGAGGATGATGATTCCGGCCGCGAGCGCCGTGCCGGAGAAGACGCGGTCACCCACGCGCTTCACGGATCGGGGCGCCGCAGACGGGCGGGTGGTGTCGGGTCCCGTCGTTGTGGTTGTCATCTGAGCGGCTCCACGGTTTCAGAGAGAAGAGCTGGTGTTCGGGTCTTCATGCGGGTGCCCCCGCGGCGCTTGTCGATCCGTTCGGTGAGCGCCACGGGGGCGTGTGACTGTCTCAGTGCGAGCTGAGAGTCGGGTCTTACTCTGCGACGATCGCGTCGATCGCGGCGTTGACCTTCTCGCGGAGGTCGTCCGAGATCGGGGCGCTGCCGGCGGCCTCGGCCGAGACGTCCTGGCCCTCGGCCGACGCGACGTACTGGAAGTAGGCCTTGACGAGCGAGGCGACCTCGGCGTCCTCGTAGTTGACGCAGCCGATCAGGTACGAGACCAGGGCGATCGGGTACGAGCCGGCGGGCGCTGCGGCCGGGTCGACGGCGAAGGCGAGGTCGTGAGCCGAGCGGCCTTCCTCGATCGGCGAAGCGGCGACGAGAGCCGAAGCGGCCTCGGCGGAGTACGAGACGTACTCGCCCTCGACCTCGATCGCGACCTGGCCGAGGCCGGAAGCCTGCGAAGCGTCAGCGAAGCCGATGTAGCCCACGCCGTTGGTGATCGCGTTGACGACACCGGAGGTGCCGTCGGCTGCCTCACCGGTCGAGAGCGGCCACTCGTCGCTGGCCTCGTTCGCCCACACGTCGGGTGCGACGGCCTCGAGGTAGGTGGTGAAGGTCTCCTGCGTGCCCGAAGCGTCGGCGCGGTGGACCGGGACGATCGCCTGGTCGGGCAGCTCGACGCCCTCGTTCTGCGAGGCGATGGCCGCGTCGTTCCAGTTGGTGATGTTGCCGGCGAAGATGCCCGCGATGGTCGCACCGTCGAGGTTCAGGGTGTCGATGCCGTCGAGGTTGAAGGCGACGGCGACGGGCGAGATGTAGACCGGGATCTCGACGATCTCGTCATCGGTGCAGGCGCCGAAGCCACCGGCGGCGATCTCGTCGGCGCTGTACGCGCGGTCAGAGCCGATGAAGTTCGAGGAGCCGGCGATGAAGTTCTCGCGACCCGTGCCGGAGCCGGTCGAGGTGTAGTTGACGGTGGCGTCGGGGTTGGCGGTCTGGAACGCGGCGACCCAGGCCTGCTGAGCGGCCTCCTGCGAGGAAGCGCCGGTGGCCTCGATGGTGCCGGAGACGGTGGACTCGGGAGCATCCGAGCTGCCGCCTTCGGGGGTGGCCTCGTTCGCGGCGCAGCCGGCGAGCGCGAGAGCGGCGACGGCGCCGATGGCGCCGATGCGAGCGATTCGGGAGATCTTCACTGTGGGATCCGTTCGATCGTGGATGGGTTGAGGCCCGGTGCAGGGCACACAGTGACGCTAGGCGCGGCGGTTAACGAGAATCGACCTCGCGGGTAAACGGGAGGTGAACGGAATCGGGCCCGTTGGGGCGGATGCCGGTCACGCCTTGGGGACGTGGGTCTCGATCGAGATGATGCCCGAACCGGGGTTCGTGGCCGACAGATGCGCGACGGAGAACGCGGCGACTTCGAGGGCCGACGCGCTGCCGACGTACGACCCGTGCATCGTCCCGGTGGCGAGGGCGAGCTCGGAGAGGATGTCGGGGAGCACCGGCCCGTGGCTGCAGATCACGGCGGGCTTGCCCGAGCGCACGCGCTTGCCGATGACGGTGCGGACGTCCGAGACGCCGTCCTCCCACGCATCCTGGCTGATGAGCTGGGTCTCCACCGGGCGCCGGTCGAGTGCTCGGGCCAGCGGCGTGACGGTCTGAACGCAGCGGACCGCGTCGCTGGTGACGATCTTGCGGATCCCGAATGCGCGCAGCGACGCGACGATCGCATCGGCCTGTTCCTTGCCCCGGGCGGTGAGCGGCCGTGCGGCATCCGGTCCGTCCCAGTCCGACCTCGACACCGCCTTCGCGTGCCGCAGCGCGATGATCGGGAACGTGCGCAGCGCGCCGTCCGACACCAACCGTTCGAACTCGTCCAGGATCTCGAGGTCCACCGGATAGCTGAGGTTCTTGCGCGCCTTCTTCAGGCTCACCCACTCGAGCGCGGCGATCTCGCGGTTGGGGACGAAGGTGGACTTGCGGATCGCGTCGTCCGTCGCCTCCGCGGCCCAGTAGTGGACGACCTTCTGTCGCTTCGGGCGCATGAAGTAGCGGCTGACGCCCACCGGAACGCCGAGGTGCACCCGGATGCCGGTCTCCTCGTGCACCTCGCGCACGGCCGTCTGGGCGAGCATCTCGCCGGGGTCGACCTTGCCCTTGGGCAGGGTGACGTCGCGGTACTTGGTGCGGTGGATCAGCAGGATCCGGAGCTTGCCCTCGGTCTGGCGCCACACGACCGCACCGGCGGCGTACACCGCCTTGTCGTCGCGGACGACCTGCACCGTCTGCGTCATCGCACCGAGCGGGAACGGCGACGGCGACGGATCTGGCTCATGGTCTTATCCTGCAGATCGACCAGTGGCTTGCCGTCCGCATCAACGGAGTGTCGCTCCCAAACCCCGTCGGCGCCGAGGTGCCATGTGCTCGTCCCGTCGTCCATCGCGAGGTCGAAGAAGTCGAGCAACTCCGATACGTGGTGCTCGTCCGTGACCCGCACGAGCGCCTCGACGCGACGATCGAGGTTCCGGTGCATCATGTCGGCGCTGCCGATGAACACCTGCGGGTCGCCGTCGTTGTCGAAGGCGAAGATGCGGGAGTGCTCGAGGTAGCGCCCCAAGACGCTGCGGACCGTGATGTTGTCGCTCACGCCGGGCAGGTCGGTCTTGATGCTGCAGATGCCGCGGACCCAGATGTCGACCTTCACCCCGGCCTGGCTGGCGCGGTAGAGACCGTCGATGATCTCCTCGTCGACCATCGAGTTCACCTTGATGCGGATGTGCGCGGCCTTTCCCGCTGCAGCGTTCTTGCGTTCGTTGTCGATATGGCGCAGCAGGCCCTTGCGCAGGTGCAGGGGCGCGACGAGGAGCCGCTTGAACTTCTTCTCGATCGCGTATCCGGACAGCTCGTTGAACAGGCGCGTGAGGTCCTTGCCGACCTGGGCGTCTGCGGTGAACAGCCCGAAGTCCTCGTAGATGCGACTCGTCTTGGGGTTGTAGTTGCCCGTTCCGACATGCGAGTAGTGGCGCAGCTGCCCCTCCTCCTCGCGGATCACGAGGGCGAGCTTGCAGTGGGTCTTCAGGCCGACGAGGCCGTAGACGACGTGCACGCCGGCCTTCTCGAGCTTGCGCGCCCAGACGATGTTGTTCGCCTCGTCGAACCGCGCCTTCACCTCGACGAGCGCGAGGACCTGCTTGCCCGCCTCGGCCGCGTCGATCAGGGCCTGAACGACGGGACTGTCGCCGGAGGTGCGGTAGAGCGTCTGCTTGATGGCGAGCACATGCGGGTCGCGCGCCGCCTGCTCGAGGAACGCCTGCACGCTCGTGGCGAACGACTCGTACGGGTGGTGCACGAGGACGTCGCCCTTGCGGATGGCCGCGAACACATCGGCCCGGTTGCTCGAGCCGGTCGGCTGGAAGGCGACCGGTGTCGTCGGCAGGTGCGGCGGGTAGCGCAGGTCGGGGCGATTGACCTTGGACAGCGAGAACAGGCCGCGCAGGTCGAGCGGGCTCGGCAGCCGGTAGACCTCCTGATCCGTGATGTCGAGCTCCTTGATCAGCAGATCCAGGGTCACGTCATCCATGTCGTCGGCGATCTCGAGGCGGATCGGCGGGCCGAAACGGCGGCGCAGCAGCTCGGCCTCGAGAGCCTGGATGAGGTTCTCGCTCTCGTCCTCCTCGATCACGACGTCCTCATTGCGGGTGAGGCGGAAGGCGTGGTGGTCGAGCACCTCCATCCCGGGGAACAGATCGTCCAGATGGTTGGAGATGAGGTCCTCGAGCGGGAGATAGCGGGCGATCTCGCTCGTGCTGGGCACCTCGACCAGACGGGGAAGCATCGGCGGCACCTTGAGGCGCGCGAACTCCTGGCGCCCGGTGCGGGCATTGCGGATGCGGATGGCGAGGTTCAGCGAGAGCCCCGAGATGTAGGGGAACGGATGCGCCGGGTCCACCGCGAGCGGCATGAGCACGGGGAACACGTGGAGTTGGAAGTACTCCGTCAGCGCGGCGCGCTCAGCGTCGTCCAGGCTGTCCCACTCGGTGATCTCGATCCCGGCATCCGCGAGCGCGGGGCGGACGAGCTCGGTCCAGGCCTTCGCGTGCCGCAGCTGCAGTGCGTGCGCCACGCGAGAGATGTCGGCGAGCACGTCGGACGGCGCGCGTCCGACGTTCGTGGGGACGGCGAGGCCGGTGACGATGCGGCGCTTGAGACCGGCGACGCGGACCATGAAGAACTCGTCGAGGTTGCTCGCGAAGATGGCCAGGAAGTTGGAGCGCTCGAGCTCGGGGATCATCGGATCCTCGGCGAGTTCGAGGACGCGCTGGTTGAATGCCAGCCAGCTGATCTCGCGATCGTGATAGCGGTGGTCGGGCAGCAGCGAGTCCGGCGCCTCGATGGCGTCGAAGTCGTCGTCCTCGGCGTCGCCGAGACCGGCATCCGTGATTGCAGCATCGATCATGGACTACATCTTCGCACCGCCAGGTGACGTGCGTGTGAACGAGTCGCCCGCCGCGTCAGGATGCGGATGCGCTGACTGCCTCGTCGTCATGCACGTTGAACCGGTAGCCGACGTTGCGGACGGTGCCGATGATCTGCTCCTGGTCGCCGAGCTTGGCGCGCAGGCGCCGCACGTGCACGTCGACCGTGCGCGTGCCGCCGAAGTAGTCGTAGCCCCACACCTCGCTGAGCAGCTGCTCGCGCGTGAAGACGCGGGACGGGTGCGTGGCGAGGAAGTGCAGCAGCTGGAACTCCTTGAACGTGAGATCCAGCGGGCGTCCGCGCAGCTTCGCCGAGTAGGACTGCTCGTCGATCGTGACACCCGAGGCCTGGACCCTTGTGGGAGCGGCCGTGGATTGCGCCTTCGCGATCGCCAGGCGGATCCGCGCGTCGGTCTCGGCGGGGCCGGCGTCGAAGAGCAGGACGTCGTCGATGCCCCAGTCGTCGGACAGCGCCGTCATGCCCCCCTCCGTGACGACGAGCAGCAGCGGTGCGTCCTGCCCGGTCGCGCGCAGCAGGCGGCACAGGGACTTGGCTCCTGCGAGGTCGGTCCGCGCGTCGACGACGACCACGTCGCTGTCGGGGGCGTCGACGAGCTGAGCCGGCTCGGCGGGGATCCTGCGCACCTGATGGGCGAGCAGTTCGAGCGCGGGCAGGACCTCTCCGGAGGGGACCGAAGACAGAACCAGGATCGAAGCCACGCGTATTCCTTTCGGGTGACGGGACCGCCACCCAGACCGGCGGCCTGCACGGCGCCGTGCGCCCATGATACCGATGCGTCACAATGGAGGCATGTCCGAACCCGCCCTCGCGCCCCGCAACGCCCTCGTCGGAGTCGTCATCGTCTGGGCCGTGGCGCTCGTCGCAGCGGTCGTGATCGGCATCGCCGTTCCCGAGGAATGGCGCATGCATTGGCTGCTCATCGGGTTCGGCGGAGCCGTGCTCCTCTCGTTCGCGCTGCAGCTGTGGTACGGCCAGACGAAGGGGTTCATCTTCCGGGTCGCGGCCAGCACGATCGGCGCGATGCTGCTTCTCGGCCTCGTCTCGGCCGGGTTCGGTCTCGCAGCGCTGATCCCCGCGTGAGCGCTGCGGGGTAGAGTGGTGCCATGGATCTCGTCGCCCTCGAATTCTTCTTCATCGGACTCCTCGGCCTCGCGAGCCTCGCGATCGTGTTCGTCGCCGGCGTCGTGCTGCGGAACCTGTTCCGCGGCCAGCGCTGAGCCTGGCTGACTCCGAGTCGTCATGCTCGAGCTGCCGACCGATCTCCCCGCCGATCTCGCACCGCTGAGTTGGCTCATCGGCGTCTGGGAGGGCACCGGTGTCATCGAGTACACCGCGGGCGATCATCATTTCCAGGGCGAGTTCACGCACCGGGTGAGTTTCAGCCACGACGGAACCGGCCATCTGAACTACTCCGCCACGGGCTGGATGAACGATCAGCAGGGAGACGCGCATGCGCCCCTGGTCGCCGAGACCGGTTTCTGGCGTCTGTCGCGTGCGGCGACGGAGGCGGATGCCGGGCCGGCACTTCTTCCGCCGATGCGCGAGGCGCCCGCGCGCACCGTCGACGACGTCGAACAGTTGCGTGCGGCGTCCGGCGGGTTCCCGATCGAGGTGTCGCTCGCGCACTCGGACGGCGTCCTGGAGCTCTACCTCGGCGAGATCAACGGCCCGCGCATCGACATCGCGACAGATGCGATCGTGCGCCCCGCCGGCGCCAAGGAGTACGGCGCGGCCAGCCGCATGTACGGCCTCGTCGATGGACACCTGCTCTGGGCGTGGGACATCGCGGCGCTCGGTGCCGGGATGGCCTCGCACGCCTCGGCGCGCCTGGCCAAGGTCTGATCGTGTCCCTTCTGCACGACGCGCTCGCCGCGCGAGACGGAGCCGTCGAAGAGGATGGCGTGATCACGCACTTCGGCGATCCGATGCGCGAGCAGCGCCGTCTCGTCGACGGGTCGGCGGTCGCGCTGCTCGACGACCGCGTCGTCATCGAGGTGGCGGGTGAGGACCGTCTGACGTGGCTGGACTCGATCACCTCGCAGGCGCTCACGCGGCTGCGGGCGGGGGAGAGCACCGAACTCCTCGTGCTCGACCCGCAGGGGCGCGTCGAGCATGCGGCCGGTGTGCTCGAGGACGGCGCGACGGCGTGGCTCATCGCGGATGCCGCAGACGCCGCGCCGCTCGCGACGTGGCTGCAGCGCATGGTGTTCCGCTCGCGGGTGACCGTGACCGTCCGCACGGACCTCAAACTGCTCGGCTTCTTCGCCGGCGGTGCGGCCGAGGCTGCGGTGGCCGGGATCGCGGCAGCCCCGAACTCCACACCACTGGTGTGGGCCGATCCGTGGAGCGTCGTCCAGCCGGGCGGCTATCAGTACGCGCAGGTGGCGGAGCATCCGTCGGCCGAATATGCCTGGCGGGTCGCAATCGCTGACGCGGATGCCGCGGCATCCGCCCTGCCCTCGCTCGAAGCCGCAGGTGTGCTCGCGGCCGACGCGCTCCGCGTCGCCGCGTGGCGTCCTCGGTGGTCGGCCGAGGTCGACGAGCGATCGCTCCCGCACGAGTCCGACTGGATCCGCAGCGCCGTGCACCTGAGCAAGGGGTGCTACCGGGGGCAGGAGACGGTCGCGAAGGTGCACAACCTCGGGCACCCGCCGCGCAGACTCGTCGCCCTGCACCTCGACGGCAGCGACGATCTGCTGCCTGCCCGCGGCGACGCCGTCGTCGCAGGCGACGATGAGGTCGGGACGATCACGTCGGTCGCCCGCCACTTCGAGGACGGACCCATCGCACTGGCGATCCTCTCCCGTCGTGCGCCCGTCGGCGACCTCGTCGTGCGGACGGACGGCGGCGACATCGCCGCAGCCCAGCAGGTGATCGTGCCGGCCGATGCCGGCGCCACCGCCGACGTCCCCCGGCTGACGCGCCTGTCCCGGAGGCCGGCGGGTCAGGATCCGCGCAGGGCCTGATCGGTCGGAGCCACGGAGCTCCACGCGACGGTGAGTTCACCGAGCCTCCAGCGTGCGCGTCCGCCGAGAACCGCCCACCCCTGGTCCTTCAGCGCTCCGACGGCAGCGATGAAGCGCTGCGTGACGCCGAACGTCGACATCGGGGAGGCTCGGTCCCATTCGCGATCCAGGGCCACGAGCAGATCGTGGATGCGCTCACCGGGAACATTGCGGTGGATCAGAGCCTTCGGCAGACGCTCGGCGACGATTCCCGGATGCTCCAGCTCGGCCAGTCGCAGCGAGATCGTGAAGCTCGATGGTGCGCCGCTGCCGTCGACATCCACCCAGCTGGCGATACGGCCGATCTCGTCGCAGGTTCCCTCGATGAGCACACCGCCGGGGGACAGCCGGTCGCTCATGGTCTGCCAGGCGGCGCGGACGTCGGCCTCGTCGTACTGACGCAGCACGTTCATGGCGCGGATGATCGCCGGTCGTCTGCCTCCGAGGATCGGCACCTCGAAACCGCCGCGTGCGAACGACACCGGCAGGTCCGCCGCGAACGGCGTGACGCCCGCCCGCACCTCGGCGAGCTGATCGCGCGCCGTCGCGACGCGCGCGGGGTCGAGCTCGAAGCCGACGACCTCGACGTCGGGGCGCACTTTCCGCAGCCGCGTGGCCAGCTCGAACGCGGTCACACCGCTGGCGCCGTACCCGAGATCGACGACCAGTGGATCAGCGGCACGCCGCAAGGCGGCGCTCGCCGCGATCGCGCGGTCGTTGCGCCGCAGCCGGTTCGTTCCGGTCGTGCCGCGGGTAGGGCGACCGAGCGGAGAAGGGGCCATGAAGCCATTCTCCCAGAGCCATAGACTGGAGACATGACCCGCACCCTCATCCTGCTCCGCCACGGCCAGAGCGAGTGGAACGAACTGAATCTGTTCACCGGCTGGGTGGACGTCCGCCTCACCGAACAGGGCAAGGAAGAGGCCCGCCGCGGCGGCGAACTCCTCGCCGAGTCGGGGCTGCTCCCCGACGTGCTGCACACCTCGGTTCTCAGCCGCGCGATCCAGACCGCGAACATCGCACTGGACTCGGCCGACCGGCTGTGGATCCCGGTCAAGCGCTCATGGCGGCTCAACGAGCGCCACTACGGTGCGCTCCAGGGCAAGGACAAGGCGCAGACCCTCGAGGAGTTCGGTCCCGAGCAGTTCCAGCTGTGGCGCCGTTCGTTCGATGTGCCGCCGCCCCCGCTCGACGACGACAGCGAGTTCAGCCAGGTCGGAGACGCGCGCTACGCCGGCATCGACGGCGAGGTCCCGCGCACCGAGTCGCTCAAGATCGTCATCGACCGTCTTCTGCCGTACTGGCACGACGAGATCGTCCCCGACCTCGAAGCGGGCAAGACCGTGCTGGTCACCGCGCACGGCAACTCGCTGCGCGGGCTCGTCAAGCACCTCGAGGGCATCAGCGACGACGACATCGCCGAGCTGAACATCCCCACCGGCATCCCGCTGGTCTACCAGCTCGACGACCAGAACGTGCCCACCGGTCCCGGTCGCTACCTCGACCCGGAGGCCGCTGCCGCAGGCGCAGCTGCCGTCGCGGCGCAGGGCAAGAAGTAGCCCGACGCCCGTGCAACGACGAGACCCCGCGTGAACGACGAGACCTCCTCCTGCTGACGTCAGCAGGAGGAGGTCTCGTCGTTAGGACGGGGTCTCAGGCCTCGACGGCGGGCGCGTGCGCCTCGGCGGCGGCGATGATGTCCGCGTCGCCGACGGCCCAGTCGCCGGTGGCGAGGTAGACGACCTTCTTGGCGACCGCGACGGCGTGGTCGGCGAAGCGCTCGTGGTAGCGGCTGGCCAGGGTCGCGTCGACCGTCGCCGTGGGCTCGCCCTTCCAATTGTCGCTGAGGACCTTCTCGAACACGCGCGCGTGCAGCTCGTCGACCTCGTCGTCGGCGTTGCGGATGACGTCAGCAAGGCGCAGGTCCTGCGTGCGCAGCAGTTCGGACAGCGTGCGCGAGATCTCCACGTCGCGCTCGCCCATCTTCGTGAAAGTGCCCTTCAGGCCCTTCGGGATCGCGCGCTCGGGGAAGCGGAGGCGTGCGAGCTGAGCGATGTGCTCGGCCATGTCGCCCATGCGCTCGAGCGACGCGCTCACGCGCAGCGCGAACACGACGATGCGGAGGTCGCGGGCGACCGGCTGCTGACGAGCGAGGATCTCGATGGCCAGTTCATCGAGGCTGACGGCCAGTTCGTCGATCTGCGCATCGTCCGCGATGACCTCCTCGGCCATCGCCACGTCGCTGTTCGCGAACGCCCGGGTGGCCTTGTCGATCGCGATCGTGACGAGGTCGGTGATCTCCACGAGGCGGGACTGGATCTCCTCGAGGGACTGGTGGAAGACTTCGCGCATGAGCGGCGCAACCTTTCGTTCGGAAATCGGGCGGTTCAGCCCGCCGATGGACGGGCGAGGCGGCATCCGCACCCGCTCAGCGATTCTCTGCGCCGAAGGTTAACGAACGGTGCCCGTTATGTGAATACTACTTCTCGGCCGCCTCAGGTGGCGCGGGATCATGCGGAAGCGGAGGTGAACGGGCCCTACGCTTGAGGCATGACCACGGGAAGTATCGCGCTGATCGCGCTGGCCGTCGGCCTGCTGATCGGCGTCGGGCTTTCGGCGATCATGGTGTGGGCCTACCGGGCCAGGGTGCAGGTCGTCGAAGCCGCTTCGACTCTCGTGCCGCAGGGGACGGAGGACGTCCTCGACAGCATGGACGATGCCGCCTGCGTCGTGGACGCATCGGGACTCGTCCTGGCGACCTCCCACCCGGCTGCCCGTTTCGGGATCGACGTGGGCGCAGTCCTCGAGAACACCGAACTGCGCCAGCTCGCCCGGGCCGTGCGGTCCAGCGGCGTCGCAGCGACCGAGACGATGCGCATCACCCGCTCAGGCGTCGGTCTCGATCCTCGCCTGGTGTCCGTCCGCGCGAGCACCCTCGGCGGACAGCTCACCCTCCTCATGATCCGCGACGTCACCGAGCAGGAGCGCCTCGACCAGATGCGTCGCGACTTCGTCGCCAACACGAGCCATGAATTGAAGACGCCGGTCGGCGCGGTCAGTCTGCTCGCCGAGGCCATCGAGTCCGCCGCGGACGATCCTGCACAGGTGCGCATCTTCGCGTCGCGGATATCGGCTGAGGCGACCCGCCTGGCCCAGCTGACCGGACGCATCATGAGCCTGTCGCGGCTGCAGGCATCCGACGGGGTCGTGGATTTCAGCGTCGTCGCGTTGGACGAAGTGATCACGGCATCCATCGAGGGCCACGCCGTCCAGGCCGATTCGGCCGGCGTCGAGCTCGTCAGGGGCGGCGATCGCGGAGCGCATGTGCGCGGCGACGCGCAGATCCTCATCGAGGCCGTCGGCAACCTCGTGGCGAACGCGATCCTCTACTCGCCCCGGGGATCGCGCGTCGGGGTGGGGGTGACGATCGAGGGGGAGACCGTCGAGATCGCCGTCTCGGACCAGGGCATCGGCATCACCGAATCCGACCGGGAGCGCGTCTTCGAGCGCTTCTACCGCGCCGACGAGGCGCGGTCGCGGCGGACCGGAGGGACGGGACTCGGCCTGTCGATCGTCAAGCACGCGACGCAGCGGCACGGCGGGGAGGTGCGGCTGTGGTCGCGCCCCGGCCGCGGCTCGACGTTCACGATGGTGCTGCCGCGCATCGATGCGACCGCACCGGATGCCGAGAAGAAGACCAAGAAGAAGAAGAAAAAGAACAAGCGCGCGCGCACGGCTCTGGGGGCCGAAGCCGCGCGCATCCGAAACGGAGAGAACGCATGACCCGCATCCTTCTCGTCGAGGACGAGCCGGACCTCGCCGACCCTCTCGCCTATCTGCTGCGCCGCGAGGGCTATGAGGTCGAGATCGCCGAGGACGGACCGGGCGCGCTCGGCGCTTTCCGTGAGCGGGGAGCCGACATCGTCCTGCTGGATCTCATGCTGCCGGGGATGCCGGGCACCGAGGTGTGCCGGCAGATCCGCTCCACCTCCGCCGTGCCGATCATCATGCTCACGGCGAAGGACTCCGAGGTCGACATCGTCGTAGGGCTCGAGCTCGGCGCGGACGACTACATCACCAAGCCCTACTCCTCCCGGGAGCTGCTCGCACGCATGCGGGCCGTGCTGCGCCGGGTCGTCCAGGCCGAGAGCGATCTGGACGAGCGCGTGCTCGACGGCGGCCGCGTCTCACTCGACATCGACCGCCACACGGTGACGGTCGCCGGCTCCGAGATCAACATGCCGCTCAAGGAATTCGAGCTGCTCGAGGTCCTCATGCGCAACTCCGGCCGCGTGCTCACCCGCGGTCAGCTCATCGACCGGGTGTGGGGCAGCGACTACTTCGGCGACACGAAGACGCTCGACGTGCACATCAAGCGCATCCGCTCACGCATCGAGGAGAACCCCGGCGAACCGGTCATGCTCGTGACCGTCCGCGGTCTGGGCTATCGCTTCGAGGGCTGAGCCCGACACGCAAGAGGCCGCCACCCGGATGGGTGGCGGCCTCTTCTCGGTCTTCGATCCGAGGTCAGTCGGTCGGCACGAGGTCCGCGTAGTAGGGGAGGGTTCCGTCAAGCACCGGGACCTCTGCGGTCGCGCCGGTCGCGTCCCCGGACTGGAAGTACATTTCAACGGTCGCACCCGGCTTGACGCCGAGGTCCTCGATGCGCAGCGGCTCGGCGTCCGCGCCCAGGCTCAGCGTGTCTCCGGCGCCCACCCGCACCGTGAGCGGGGCGAGCCCCTCGGCCTCGATCGTCAGGACCTCATTCTGGTCGGTGTCGTTGACGATGGCGGCGACGAGGTTGCCGACGGAGCCGTCCTCGTTGGCGATGATCATCGCGTTGCGGATCTGCAGCGGGCCGTCCGAGTCGGGGATGTTGATCCCGTCGGAGGCCGAATACTGGATCTCGGTGGACTGCGGGGTGATGAACGTGCACCCGGTCGCGCCGAGCAGAACGAGGGCGCTGAGGGCGGCAGACGCTACAAGGCGCGATTTCACGGATCCTCCTGGAGCTGTGGGATATCCCGTCCATTCTACGGGTATCGCCACGGGCAGCAGGGACGCCGCGGGGGCAAACCTTAGCGCATGTCGCCTGTGGTATTCTGGAGGTTGCCGAAAGGACACGATTTTATGCTTTTTGAGGTTGGCGAGACGGTCGTCTATCCGCACCATGGGGCCGCGACGATCATCGAGGTCAAGGATCGCGTCATCAAGGGCGAGACGAAGAAGTATCTGAAGCTCAACGTCACCCAGGGCGACCTGATCATCGAGGTTCCCGCAGAGAACGTCGACCTCGTCGGCGTGCGCGATGTGATCGGCCAGGAGGGCCTCGACCACGTGTTCGAGGTTCTGCGCGCCCCGTTCACCGAGGAGCCGACGAACTGGTCCCGCCGCTACAAGGCGAACCTGGAGAAGCTCGCATCGGGCGACGTGATCAAGGTCAGCGAGGTCGTGCGCGACCTGTGGCGCCGCGATCAGGACCGCGGACTGTCCGCGGGCGAGAAGCGGATGTTGGCGAAGGCCCGTCAGATCCTCATCTCCGAACTCGCACTCGCTGAGAAGTGCGACGAGGACAAGGCCGGCACTCTGCTCGACGAGGTCCTCGCGTCGTAGTCTGAGAGCGTGACTCTCCTTCCTGCGCCGAAGACGGCGATCATCGTCGTCGCGGCCGGTTCCGGCACGCGCCTGGGGGCTTCGGCGCCCAAGGCGTTTGTCGGCATCGATGAACGATCCGTACTGCGTCACGCGCTCGACGGCGTGTTCGCCGCGTCTCCGGCGCAGGTGATCGTCGTCGCCCCGGCGGGGCACGAGGGGGATGCCGAGAGCGAGCTGCGCGCAGCGGCGGGCGATCGCGTCGACCTCGGCCGCGTCGTCGTCGGCGGCCGGACCCGTCAGGAGTCGGTCGCCGCGGGTCTGGGCGCGCTGTGGGGCGACATCACCACCGTGCTGGTCCACGACGCCGCCCGCGCACTGACGCCTCCGGAGCAGATCGACGCGGTCGCTGCTGCCGTGACGGCGACCACTGGGGTCATACCGGCGCTGCCCGTCGTGAACACGCTCAAGCGGGTCTCGGGCGACGACGTCGTCGAGGCGGTCGACCGTGCAGAGCTCGTGGCGGCGCAGACACCGCAGGGATTCCCGCGCGATCTGCTCGAATCGGCGTATGCCGCGGCGCTCGCGGCGGGTGGGGAGTACACCGATGACGCAGCCGTGTTCGCGGCGGCCGGGCATCCGGTCACCCACATCGCAGGATCACCCCTCGCCTTCAAGATCACCCTGACCGCCGACCTCGACCGTGCACGGCAGCTCGTGGCGCAGCCCCAGCAGGCTCCCGCGATCCCGCGCGTCGGCGTCGGCACGGACGTGCACGCGTACGGCGGCGACGGCGATCTGTGGCTGGCAGGTCTCGAGTGGCCGGGGGAGCCCGCTCTCTCCGGCCACTCCGACGGAGACGCCGTCGCCCACGCCATCGTCGACGCGCTGCTCGGAGCCGCCGCACTCGGCGACATCGGCGAGCATTTCGGCACGTCCCATCCCGAGTACGCAGGAGCGCACGGAGGCGTATTCCTCGCCCGGACGCGCGAGATCCTCCAGCGCGCAGGGTTCACGATCGGCAACGTCTCGGTGCAGATGCAGGCGAACAGGCCGCGCTTCAGCGGTCGCCGTCTCGAGGCGCAGAACGCCCTGTCGGCAGCGCTCGGGGGAGCGCCCGTGTCGATCACCGCCACGACGACCGACGCGCTCGGCTTCGCAGGCAGGGGAGAAGGCGTCGCCGTCACAGCGGTCGCGCTGGTGCTGCCCGGTACGCTGGAGCAGTGACAATCCGCCTCTACGACACCCGCGCGCAGCAGCTGCGCGACTTCGTGCCTCTCGACCCCGAGAACATCACGATGTACGTGTGCGGACCCACAGTCCAGTCCGGCCCGCACATCGGGCACGTGCGCGCGGCGCTGAGCTTCGACATCCTGCGCCGTTGGCTGTCGCACCGGTACGGACGGGTGACCTTCGTGCGCAACGTCACAGACATCGACGACAAGGTCATCGCCAACGCGACCGATGCAGAGCCCTGGTGGGCGCTCGCCTACCGGATGGAGCAGGAGTTCGCGGCCGCATATGCCGGCGTCGGCATCCAGCCCCCGACGTACGAGCCGCGCGCGACGGCATCCGTGCCGCAGATGCAGGAGCTGATCCAGGTGCTCATCGAGCGCGGGCACGCCTATCCGGCGCCCGACGGTTCGGGCGACGTGTACTTCGACGTGCGCTCCTGGTCGGCCTACGGCGAGCTGACGAATCAGTCGGTCGAGGCCATGGAGGCTGCGCAGGATGCGGACCCGCGCGGCAAGCGCAACCCGCAGGACTTCGCCCTCTGGAAGGGCGCCAAGCAGGGCGAGCCCGCGGATGCCACATGGGCGTCCCCGTGGGGTGCCGGTCGCCCCGGGTGGCACATCGAATGCTCGGCGATGGCAAAGCGCTACCTCGGCTCCGACTTCGACATCCACGGCGGCGGACTCGACCTGCGCTTCCCCCACCACGAGAACGAGCTCGCGCAGTCGACGGCGGCAGGCGACGGCTTCGCCCGCTACTGGGTGCACAACGGGCTCGTGACCGTCGACGGGCAGAAGATGTCGAAGTCGCTCGGCAACTTCATCCTCGCCTCCGACGTGCTCGCCGAGCACGAGCCGCTCGTGGTGCGGTACGCGCTCGCGGCGGCGCACTACCGTTCGACCCTGGACCTCTCCGCGGCGTCGTACGCCGAGGCCGAGGCGGCACTCGGCCGCATCGAGACCTTCCGCCAGCGCGTGCTGCGCGTTTCCGACGCGGACCTCGTGGCCGCGGCGCCGGGTGCGATCCCGGGGGCCTTCGCCGCCGCGATGGACGACGACCTCGGAGTGCCGCAGGCGCTCGCCGTCGTGCACGAGGCCGTGCGTGCGGGCAACGCTGCTCTGGATGCCGGTGACACGGCAACGGCGGTCGAATCCGCGCGCTCGCTCACGGCGATGCTCGCGGTCCTCGGGTTCGACGGGCCCGGCGCGTCCGTCGCAGGGGGCACCGAGGCATCCGCCCTGGACGCGCTGGTGCAGGAGATGATCGCCCAGCGCGCGCAGGCGCGCGCCGACAAGGACTGGGCTGCGGCCGATCGCATCCGCGATGCGATCGCCGCGGCAGGAATCACGCTGGAGGACACTCCGGCCGGAACTCATTGGAGCATCGATGGCTAAGCCGGGAAACCCCTCAGCGGGCAAGGGCAAGAAGAAGGGTCCCACCAAGGGCACCGGAGGACTCGGTCGCAAGGCGCTGGAAGGCCGCGGACCGACCCCGAAGGCGGAGGACCGCGCGTGGCACGTCGCCGGCAAGCGCAAGGCCGCGGCCGAACGCTATGCCGCCGCGGGCGGACGCGGCCGGCCAGGGCGGCAGGCATCCGGCGGCAACCCGAACCGCACCGCCCGAGCCAAGGACAACACGTCCGACACCGAGACGGTCACCGGGCGCAACTCCGTGCTGGAGGCGCTGCGCACGCGGATCCCCGCGACCGCGATGTACATCGCTCAGCGCGTCGAGATGGACGACCGCGTCAAGGAGATGCTCTCGATCGCGACGCACCGCGGCATCCCCGTCCTCGAGGTCACCCGCCAGGAGCTCGACCGCATGGCCGGATTCGACGGCGTGCACCAGGGCGTCGCGCTGAAGGTTCCGCCCTACGAGTACGCGCACCCGCAGGATCTGCTCGAGAAGGTGATCGATCGCGGCGAGGTCCCGCTGTTCGTGGCGCTGGACGGCATCACCGACCCGCGCAACCTCGGGGCGATCATCCGCTCGACCGCGGCTTTCGGCGGGCACGGGATCATCCTCCCGCAGCGCCGCTCAGCCGGCGTGAACTCGGCCGCGTGGAAGACGAGCGCCGGGGCCGCTGCCCGCATCCCGGTGGCCATGGCGACCAACCTCACCACCCAGCTCAAGGAGTTCAAGAAGCAGGGCGTGTTCGTGCTCGGTCTCGACGGCGACGGCGACGTGTCGCTCCCGGCGCTCGAGCTGGCCGACCGGCCGGTGGTCGTGGTCATCGGCTCCGAGGGCAAGGGGCTGTCGCGCCTCGTCACCGAGAACTGCGACCAGATCGTCTCGATCCCGATCTCGGCGGCCACAGAGTCGCTGAACGCCGGCATCGCGGCCTCGGTCGCGCTGTACCAGATCTCCACATTCCGGGCGGCCGGGCGGAACTGATCCGCAGACCGCGGAATACTTGCCACGGCAGGTTGTTGCTCCCGGGGAGCGCAATCGCGCCCCATCCACGAAGGGAAAACCATGGCACGCATCGCCGTCATCGGAGGAACCGGCTACGCCGGATCGAACATCGTTGCAGAGGCGGTGTCGCGCGGACACTCCGTGGTCTCCGTCGCACGGTCCGTCCCGAGCGAGCGCGTCGAGGGCGCCGTGTACCTCGAGGGCAACATCCTCGACGTCCCGGGACTGCTCGCGCAGCTCGGCGAGGTCGACGTCGTGATCCAGGCGCTCTCGCCGCGTGGCGACATGACCGGCAAGGTCCGCGCGGCGACCGCTGAGCTCTATGCGGCCCTCCCCGAGAACGTGCGCCTCGGCGTCGTCGGCGGTGCGGGCGGAAGCCTCGTCGCCCCCGGTGGCCCCCGCGTGATCGACGCGGGCTTCCCGGAGGAGTTCAAGCCCGAGGCTCAGGAGGCCATCGGCATCCTGGAGGATCTCCAGGCGAATGCCGACGGCAACGACTGGTTCTTCGTCCATCCCGCCGCCGGCTTCGGCAATTGGGCGCCGGGAGAGCGCACCGGGACCTACCGCGACGGCGGACAGGTTCTCGTGACCGACGAGAAGGGCGAGTCCTTCATCTCCGGCGCCGACCTGGGCGTCGCATTCGTCGACGAGATCGAGAACCCGAAGCACCACCGCGAGAACTTCGCCGTCGGCTACTGACTGCGAGTTTCACCACCGCTCTCAGACCAGGTCGCGCCAGTCGACCTCGTCGTCCTCGTCGTCCTCGTCGGGCACAGGAACCGCTCCGGTGACCACGGGGATCGACACGGTCTCGGTCGGCGGCCCCATGATGGTCGCCTCGTCGCGCCGGTGCCGCAGCACGTCGTTGATGTACGAGGTGAGCACTTCGGCGAGCGGGATCGAGCGCCCGTGGCCCTGGGAGAGGTACCACCGGTGCTCGAGCACCTGGTGGAACACCTCGGCGGGTTCGAGCTTCGCCCGCAGCTCGTAGGGGATCGCCCGCACGACCGGCTCGAACACGCGCGTGAGCCACTCGTGCGCGTACATCTCCTCGTCGGCCCACTCCTTGGTCGAGCGGGCGCGGAACTCGTCGAGGTCGTTGAGCAGGCGCCGGGCCTGGTTCTCCTCGACGTCGAGACCGGTCAGCCGGATGAGGCGGCGCTGATGGTGGCCGGCATCGACGACTTTGGGCTGGATGTGCACGACCGTGCCGTCCGTGGTCGTCGCCATCGACATCTCGTCGATGTCGAACCCGAGGGCGTTGAGGCGTTCGACACGCTCGGTGATGCGCCAGGTCTCGTTCGCCGAGAACGATTCCTCGGCGGTCAGTGCTGCCCACAGCGAGTGGTAGGCCGAGACGATGCCGTCGGCGATCGCGACGGCATCCACGCCGTGCTCGAGGCGCCCGCCGGCGGCGAGGTCCATGATCTCGCCGGCGATGTTCGTGCGGGCGAGGTCCAGGTCGTAGAGACGCTGGCCTTCGGTCAGACCCTCCTCGTGCAGCTCGCCGGTCTCGGCATCAACGAGGTAGGCGGCGAACGCGCCCGCATCGCGACGGAACAGCGTGTTCGACAGCGACACGTCGCCCCAGTAGAAGCCGACGTTGTGCAGGCGGACCAGCAGCAGCGCCAGCGCGTCGACGAGACGCGTCGCGGTGTCCGGGCGCAGCACGCGGGTGAACAGGGCGCGGTACGGCATCGAGAAGCGCAGGTGCGAGGTCACCAGAGCTGCAGGCAGGGCATCTCCTGCGGAATCGGTGCGTCCGTCGATCACGGCTACACGGTCGACGCACGGCACGTCGAGCCGTGCGAGGCTGCCGAGCATCTCGTACTCGCGCCTGGCCATCTCGGCCGTGGTCTCCTTCACCGCGACGACACGGCCGGAGAGATCGGCGAAGCGCACCAGGTGGCGGGAGAGCCCTTTGGGCAGCGAGACGATGTGTTCGCTCGGCCATTTTCCGAGCGGCACCGACCAGGGAAGCCCCAGCAGCCCGGGGTCGACCGTGCTGGCGGTGATCCGCAAAGCGTCTTGCATGGCCCTCCTGGATGCCGGGGAAGACGACGCGGCGCGGGTGACCTGCTGGTCAGCCCGCGCCGCGCGTGTGACGAGGTTACGAGGCCGAGACGACCGGCTTGTCGTTCAGGCGGTCGCCCGACTCGAGGTCGAAGGCGTGCACGTGGCCGGGGTTGGCGGCAAGCGTCACGGTCTCGCCGGCGTTCGGGTGGTTGCGGCCGTCGACGCGCGCGACGATGTCGGTGCGCTTCCCGTTGATTTCGGTGTGCCCGTAGAGGTAGCCGTCGGCGCCGAGCTCCTCGACGAGGTCGACCGTCACCGACAGGCCCTTGCCGTCTGCGGGGCCGACCGTGATGTCCTCGGGGCGGACGCCGACCGTGACCTGCGAGCCCGTGGCGCGGCCGACGGTGTCGCGGTCGAGCGGGACGACCTCGGTGCCGAACCGCACGCCGCCGTCGGCGAGGTCGGTGGTGAACAGGTTCATGGCCGGCGAGCCGATGAAGCCGGCGACGAAGACGTTGTTCGGCTTCTCGTACAGGTCGCGCGGGCTGCCGACCTGCTGGAGCAGGCCGTCCTTGAGCACGGCGATGCGGTCGCCCATGGTCAGAGCCTCGGTCTGGTCGTGGGTGACGTAGACCGTGGTGACGCCGAGACGGCGCTGCAGCGAGGCGATCTGGGTGCGGGTCTGCACGCGCAGCTTGGCGTCGAGGTTCGACAGCGGCTCGTCCATGAGGAACACCTGCGGCTGGCGGACGATGGCGCGGCCCATCGCGACGCGCTGACGCTGACCGCCCGAGAGCGCCTTGGGCTTGCGGGTCAGATACTGCTCGAGGTCGAGGAGCTTGGCTGCCTCGAGGACGCGCGCTGCGCGCTCCTCCTTGGCGACGCCGGCGATCTTGAGCGCGAAGCCCATGTTCTCGGCGACCGTCATGTGCGGGTAGAGCGCGTAGTTCTGGAAGACCATCGCGATGTCGCGGTCCTTCGGCGGCACGTCCGTGACATCGCGGTCGCCGATGAGGATGCGGCCCTCGTTGACCTCTTCGAGGCCGGCGAGCATGCGCAGGGACGTGGACTTGCCGCATCCGGAGGGGCCGACCAGGACGAGGAACTCGCCGTCTCCGACTTCGAGGTTGAGCTTGTCGACGGCCGGGCGGGTTCCGCCAGGGTAGAGCCGAGTGGCGTTGTCGAAAGTCACCGATGCCATGATGTTTCTCCTTCACCGGCAGGTACGTGCCGGACGATCCGTTGTGATGGAAGCGGTGGAGAGACCCCACCGCGGCCCGTCGTCGGGCCGGTTTCAGTATGGCACGAAGCGCCCCGTCTGGGTATTTCCCAGCCTGGCTGGATACCATCGAACACGGTCCGGAGCACACACGCAGGCCGTGTGTCCGACGGGTGCCGGGGAACCCGTCCCCGCCCAGATCTTCAAGAGGAACGATGTCGAGCGACGAAACGCCGAACGTCCCCACCCCTCGCACGTCCCGTGAGGCGGTCCGGGAGAAGGCCCAGCAGGTGCACGCCAAGCAGTCGCGTGCCCGCATCATGCGACGCATCATCATCGGTGCCGTCGCGATCGTGGCCGTCGGAGCCATCGGCACCGCCGTCACGATGGCGATCAGCTCGAGCGTCTCGAAGCCCGTCCTGAGCCCGAAGGGCCTCGACGGCGACGGCATCGTCGTCGGCAGCGTCAGCGACATGTCGGCGGAGACCGTCCCGACCACACCCGTGCCGGAGGAGAGCGGTGCGGGCGAAGCGACCTCGGAGCCGGCGCCCACGGCGACGCCCACCACGGCGCCCGTCGACGTGCACATCTATGTCGACTACCTCTCGCCGGGCGCGGGAGACTTCGAGCTCGCCAACACCCGCCAGCTCGCCGGGTGGATCAACGAGGGCGCCGTGACGGTGACCTACCACCCGGTGGCGATGCTCACGGCCAGTTCCAACGGCACGAAGTATTCGCTTCGCGCGGCTGCCGCTGCAGCCTGCGTCGCGACGCATTCGCCTGACAAGTTCTACGCGTTCAACCACGAGCTCCTCGTGGACCAGCCCGAGGTCGACAGCCCCGGTGGCACCGACGTCGAGCTCGCTGACCTGGCCGTCGCGGTCGGCGTCGACAGCGCCAAGGTCGTGCGCGCCTGCATCGAGGATCAGGACTACATCACCTGGGCCAAGAACGCGACCTCGCGTGCTCTCGAGGGTCCGCTGGACGGATCCGACGACCTCGTCCTCACCAGTGCGCCGATGATCGTCGTGAACGGCGAGGCCTATGTCGGGTCGCTCAAGGACCCGGCCGAGTTCTCGCAGTTCGTGCTCACCGTCGCCAGCGAGACCGAGCCGACGCCGGAGCCGACGACGACGTCGTCGCCCACGCCCACCGAGACCCCTGCGTCGTAGTTACCGACTCGTGCGTCCGGCTCGCTAAGCTGGACGCCGTTCGCCGACTTAGCTCAGCTGGTAGAGCACCTGTCTTGTAAACAGGCGGTCGCGGGTTCGAGTCCCGCAGTCGGCTCCGTAGTTCTCCCGGCGTCAGCGCTCGCTGTTCGGCCGACGTCCGCGCCGCGGGCGATCGTGCCAGGCAGCGATGGCCTCCGGCGTCAGGTCATCGCGATCCCAGAGGTATCCCGAGACGTTCCCGATCGGGTCGATGAACGCATCGCTCGCGGGCGAGGCCTCACCGGCGTCCCGGCGTCGCATCGTCTGCCGCAGCGACACCGGCGTCACGCCCAGGAGCTCGGCTACCTCTTCGATGGTCGCGTAGCGCGCCGCGAAGCGCGGTTCCGTCGTCCCGTCGCGCAGTGCGCGGGGACGCGGGCGGTCGTCTTCGGACCCCATGATCTCTCCCGATCTGTGCAGTCAGACCACGATAGCCGACCACTACCATGGCGCCATGGGCGATGCCGTCTCCCGTCTCGATGTGCCAGGGACGTACAACTTCCGCGAGGTCGCGCCCGGGGTACTTGCGCCCGGCGTCCTCTATCGTTCGGATGCGCTGCACCGGCTCGACCGTGCAGGCCGGCGACGCATCCGCGAATTCGGCATCGGGACCGTGCTCGATCTGCGATCGACCATCGACCGCGGTGTGAGCGGTCGTGATCGTCTGCGCGGCACGGGCGCCGTCCGGGTCGGCATCCCGATCGACGGCACACCCCGGCGGATCGATCTCGACAGGATCAGCCTCTCCGGTGTATATCGGACGATCCTCTCCCGCCATCGCTCTGCGCTGGGGCGCATCGTCCGAGAGATCGCGGCGTCCGACGGCGCCGTCGTCGTGCACTGCACCGCGGGCAAGGATCGCACGGGTCTGGTCGTCGCGCTCGTGCTGGAGGCGATCGGCATCGACCGCGCGGTGACGCTTGCCGACTACGCCGCGACGGCGGCGAACCTCGAGGGGGAGTGGACGGAGCGGATGCTGCGCAAGGCGCGCACGTTCCGCGTACGGATCACCGACGAGGTCGTCGCGGTGCTCACCGGGTCGCCGTCCCAGGTCCTCGCCGACGCCCTCGACTGGATCGACGACGAGTACGGCGGCGTGTCCGCGTATCTGGCCGGCGCCGGCGTCGACGACAGTGTGCTGACGGCGCTGAGGGACAAGCTCCTCAGCGCTCGTCCGCCCGCGGCGCAGCGCTGACCCTGCCGGCGACGTCGGCGGACGCGATCAGCGCCTCGTCGATGAGTTCTCGACTCGGGGCTCCGGTGAGCCAGTCCGCACTCATGGCCGGCGGGATGAGCACCGGCATCCGGTCGTGGATCTCGACGAGGTGATCGGGCGCCGGAGCCATGACGATCGAATAGCAGGTGACCCACTCGCCGTCCGGGGTCCGCCCGCGCTGCGTGACCGCGGCCATGCCGAACAGGGCGCCCTCGTCCACGCGGAACTCGTGCCAGACCCGCTCGGGCTTGCGCATCTCGAACCACCCGGTCGTGGGCACGATCGCGCGGCCGCGCATCTTGCCCGGCTGTTCCTGCAGACGCTCGGAGCGGGTGTTGATCGAGGGGAACTTCGACGGCTGTCCGCCCACGAGGAACCCCCACCACGCCGTCTCGAGCGCGGCGGGCCCGTCGTCCGCCGGCACGATGAGCGGGTTGAGGTTGCGCAGATTCCTCCCGGTAGGTCGCAGCGTCTCGCCATCGTTCGTCTGCGCCCACGAGCGCAGTCCTTCGAGGATGTCGGCGTCGGCCTCGGCCAGGAGCTCGACATCGGTGAAGCGTGGATCCAGCCCATAGCTCGCGCACATGCCCGTCAGCGTACCCGCCGCCGCAGACATCGGCGCCGCGCATCCTCGGGTACTGTGCTGAGGTGATCCCGAACCGCCGACTGCCCGCCCCGGTCGCACTCGGCGGGGCCGTGGCCATCGGGGTGATGACCGCTATCCAGGCGCGGGTCAACGGCGTCCTGGGCGTGCGCCTCGGCGACGGCATCGTGGCCGGGCTCGTCTCGTTCACGGCGGGGCTGATCATCCTCGTCGCCGTCACGGTCGCAGTCCCGTCGTCGCGAGCAGGCGCCGCACGCCTGTGGAACGGTCTGCGCACCCGGCACGTGCCCATCTGGATGCTGTGCGGTGGCGCGTGCGGCGCACTCACCGTCTCCACGCAGGGGCTCACCGCCGGTGTTCTCGGCGTCTCGCTCTTCACCGTCGGCGTCGTCGCGGGGCAGACCGTGAACGGACTGATCCTCGATCGCCTGGGCGTCGGCCCCTCAGGCGTCGTCGCCGTCACACCGGGCCGCGTGCTGGGCGGGCTGTTCGCGCTCGCAGCGGTCGGGATCTCCCTCAGCGGCGACGCTCTCGCACGCGCACCCTGGTGGATGCTCGTGCTTCCGTTCGCGGCCGGCGTCGGGATCGCCTGGCAGTCGGCGGCGAACGGTCGGCTCGCGCAGCGGGTGGCGTCGCCGGTGACGGCGACGCTCGTGAGCTTCGCGGGCGGCACAGCCGTCCTGGCACTCGCCGCCGCGCTCAGCGTGGCGTTCACCGGGATGCCGCAGGCCCTGCCCGCTGAGCCGTGGCTGTACCTCGGCGGGGTGCTGGGCTTCGCCTACATCTTCCTCGGCGCGACGATCGTCGCTCACACCGGTGTGCTGCTGCTCGGCCTGGGTTCCGTGCTCGGGCAGCTCGTCACCTCGGTGATCATCGACCTGCTGTGGCCGGCCTCCGCGGGCCCTGCACTGTGGCAGCTCCTGGCGATGATCGGCGTCGCGGTGGCATCGGTGATCGCGGCGCTCCCGTGGCGGCGCCGCTGAACGCTAGCCCTTCGGGTGCTTCTTCGGCGCGTCCGGCTTTTTCGACTTCTTCGACGGCATCCGCGTCAGGAACGCCTCGGCGTCGATCGTCTTGCGCCGTTCGGGCCGGGAGCGCTCCGGTTTGCCGCCGACATAGAGCCAGCCGAGCAGTTCCTCGTTCTTCTCGAGGCCGTGCGCCTTCGCGACCGCGCGGGAGCGCGTGTAGTGCCCCGTGCGCCACAGCACGCCCCAGCCGGCTTCGTCCAGGAGCAGACTGAGCGTGTGCGCGACGCCCGCGGCGACGGCCTCCTGCTCCCAGCGCGGAACCTTGGAGCTCTTGCGGAAGCTCGCCACCACGGCGATCAGCAGCGGCGCCCGCAGCGGCTTCGTCGACGGGCGCGAGCGCTCGGCCTTGCCGATCGCCTTGCCGAGCCGGTGGCGGTCATCCCCGCGCAGCTCGATCAGGCGCCACGGCCGCAGCGACGAGTGGTCCGCCACCCGGCCCGCCGCGGAGATCAAGCGGACGAGATCCTCGTGCGATGGGGCATCATCGGTGACCTTCGACCAGGATCGTCTGGTCAGCGCCGCATCGAACGCGCTCAAGCTTCGGGAGTCTCGGGGCTGAAGTTCAGAGCCAGGGAGTTCATGCAGTACCGGTCGCCGGTGGGCGTGCCGAACCCGTCGGGGAAGACGTGGCCGAGGTGCGAGCCGCAGCTCGCGCAGCGGACCTCGGTGCGCTGCATCCCCAGGGTGTTGTCCTCGAGCAGCTGTACCGCGTCGGGTCGGATCGACTCGTAGAAGCTCGGCCAGCCGCATCCGGAGTCGAACTTCGTGCCGCTCTTGAACAGTTCGGCGCCGCACGCGCCGCAGGTGTACAACCCGGCGCGCGACTCGTCCAGGAGCTCGCCGGTCCAGGCGCGCTCGGTGGCGGCTTCGCGCAGAACCGCGTACTGATCGTCGCCGAGCTCTTCGCGCCATTCGGCGTCGGTCTTCTTCACGCTGTAGTCCATACGTCCTCCTGAGTCGCTTCCATTGTCCCCCGTCCACGAGGCAGGAGGGCCATCATGACGAGAGGTGACGACGGCGGAGGGAGAGAATGGAGCCATGACGGATGCTGTTCGCGAACGCTACGAGCGCTTCGCGCGCGACGAGGCGCCGGGCCGGTCGGACCTCTACACGGAATGGGCGCGGGGTGCGGCATCCGATCCCGAGGTGCGAGCGATCCTCGCGCGCATCCCTGAGAACCGGCGCCAGCCGCCCCTCGTCTTCGCCGTCACCCGGATGCTGGGCGCACCGCTCGACGGATACCCGGTCTGGCGCGCCTTCGTGCGGGCGAATGCGGACGCCGTCGTCGCGGAGTGCGCCGCGCGCAGTGTGCAGACCAACGAGCCGCTTCGTCTCGCCCCGCTGCTGCCCGTGCTCTCGGAGATCGACGGCCCCATCGCGCTGCTCGAGCTCGGAGCGTCGGCCGGCCTGTGCCTGTACCCCGACCGCTACTCCTACCGCTTCGTCGACGAGGACGGACTGCTGCGCGCGAGCCTCGACCCGTCGGGCGGCGTCTCGTCGGTCGTGCTCACCAGCGAGGTCCGCGGTGCCGTGATGCCGGCCCTGCGGATGCCCGAGGTCGTGTGGCGCGCAGGCATCGACCTCGCACCCCTCGACGCCGGGGATCCGCGCGATCGCGCCTGGCTGCAGGGTCTCGTCTGGCCCGGCGAGACCGGGCGCGAGGAGCGGATCGCCGCGGCGCTCGACATCGCGGCATCCGATCCTCCGTCGATCGTGAAAGGGGATGCATCGCAGGTCGCAGCGGTGGCGGCATCCGCCCCGCCGGACGCGACACTCGTGATCACCACGCCCGGCGTGCTCGCGCACATTCCGCGTGCGCAGAGGCTGGCGCTCATCGACCGCGTGCGCGGTCTGCCCGCCCGCTGGATCACGATCGACGCGCCCGCGCTGCACGAGGCATGGAACCCGCCCGTGGACGCCTCGACCTGGCCGGGCTTCGTCGTCGCTCTCGACGGCGACGTGCGCGCCGCGGCGGATCCGCTCGGCGGCTGGTGGGAGTGGCGCGCGAGCGCAGGGCCGTCGCGCGCCTAACCTGGACCCATGCTCGGAGACCTCACCGATCGCGATCGCGCGATCCTCGCCCTGGAGGCGGCCTGGCCGCGCCACGGCGGGAGCAAGGAGGAGGCGATCCGCAGCACGCTCGGCATGAGCCCCGCACGCTACTACCAGCTGCTGGGCCGGCTCATCGACACCGAGCAGGCGCTCGAGCACGACCCGCTCCTGGTCCGGCGGCTGCGCCGGTTGCGCGAGCATCGCGCGGATCAGCGCATTGCGCGGATGCGCGGTTTCGCCGGGTAACATCAACGGGTGCGCCAGCCCGTGAGAGACCGCTTCGACGACGTTTCCCGAACCTCAGGACGTGTGGGGGCGCATCGCGCCGAGGCGCCGGGCATGAACGGCTGGATCGTGCTGCTGTGGTCGGTCGTCGCAGCACTCGTCCTCATCGTCGCCGGCATCTTCGTCGCTCTCGTGATGATGGGGCGGATCACGCTGTTCCCCGTCGCCGAGGATTCCGCGGCGCCTCTCCCGGAGGAGACCGGGGTTGTCGACACGAGCTACTCCGTCCTCATCCTCAACGCCACCGCCGAGGAGGGGCTCGAAGAGCAGGTGCGCGAGACCCTCATCAACGCGCAGTGGCCGGATGAGCTCATCAGCTACGGTCCCGCGGGGCAGCAGGACTTCGCCGAGACCACCGTGTACTACGTCACCGACGACGAGCGCGAGGCGGCGCTGGGCCTCGCCGATCTCATCGGGGGAGCCCTGGTCGACCAGAGCGACATCTACGCCGATCCCAATGACCCGGAGCAGAAGCAGCTCGTCGTCGTGATCGGTCTGGACCGCTCGAGCACTCAGCCGGAATCCACCCAGACGCCCGCCGAGTAGAGGCCGCCCTCACGGCTTGCACTCGATGGGGTCGAGTGCCAGAATGGGCGTTAGCACTCTCTTCCTCTGAGTGCTAAACCGAACGCATACGTCCAGGAGGGACGACAAAACTCATGGCAAAGATCATCGCTTTCGATGAGGAGGCCCGCCGCGGCCTCGAGCGTGGCCTGAACATCCTCGCCGACGCTGTCAAGGTGACCCTCGGCCCGCGCGGTCGCAACGTCGTGCTCGAGAAGAAGTGGGGCGCCCCCACGATCACGAACGACGGCGTGTCGATCGCCAAGGAGATCGAGCTGGACGACCCGTACGAGAAGATCGGCGCGGAGCTCGTCAAGGAGGTCGCCAAGAAGACCGACGACGTCGCCGGTGACGGAACCACCACCGCGACCGTCCTCGCCCAGGCGCTCGTGCGCGAGGGCCTGCGCAACGTCGCCGCCGGCGCCGACCCGATCTCGCTCAAGCGCGGCATCGAGAAGGCTGTCGCCGCGATCACCGAGGAGCTGCTCTCCAGCGCCAAGGAGATCGAGTCCAAGGAGCAGATCGCCGCCACCGCGTCGATCTCGGCCGCTGACAGCGAGATCGGCGAGCTGATCGCCGAGGCCATCGACAAGGTCGGCAAGGAGGGTGTCGTCACCGTCGAGGAGTCGCAGACCTTCGGCACCGAGCTCGAGCTCACCGAGGGCATGCGCTTCGACAAGGGCTACCTGAACCCGTACTTCGTCACGGACCCCGAGCGCCAGGAGGCCGTGTTCGAGGAGCCCTACATCCTCATCGCGAACTCCAAGATCTCGAACATCAAGGACCTCCTCCCGATCGTCGACAAGGTGATCCAGGACGGCAAGGAGCTCGTCATCATCGCCGAGGACGTCGAGGGCGAGGCTCTCGCGACGCTCGTGCTGAACAAGATCCGCGGCATCTTCAAGTCGGCTGCCGTCAAGGCTCCCGGCTTCGGCGACCGCCGCAAGGCCCAGCTGCAGGACATCGCGATCCTCACCGGTGGTCAGGTCATCACCGAAGAGGTCGGCCTCAAGCTCGAGAACACCACGCTCGACCTGCTCGGCCGCGCGCGCAAGGTCATCATCACCAAGGACGAGACGACCATCGTCGAGGGCGCCGGTGAGACCGACCAGATCGAGGGTCGCGTGGCCCAGATCCGTCGCGAGATCGAGAACACCGACAGCGACTACGACCGCGAGAAGCTCCAGGAGCGCCTGGCGAAGCTCGCCGGCGGCGTCGCCGTCATCAAGGCCGGAGCTGCGACCGAGGTCGAGCTCAAGGAGCGCAAGCACCGCATCGAGGACGCCGTCCGCAACGCGAAGGCAGCCGTCGAAGAGGGCATCGTCGCCGGTGGTGGCGTCGCGCTCATCCAGTCCGGCACGAAGGCGCTCGACGCCCTCGAGCTGTCGGGCGACGAGGCGACCGGCGCGAACATCGTCCGCGTCGCCATCTCGGCTCCGCTGAAGCAGATCGCGATGAACGCCGGCCTCGAGCCGGGTGTCGTCGCCAACAAGGTCGCCGAGCTGCCGACCGGTGAGGGCCTCAACGCGGCCTCCGGCGAGTACGTCGACATGTTCGACGCCGGCATCATCGACCCGGCCAAGGTGACCCGCTCTGCTCTGCAGAACGCGGCATCCATCGCCGGTCTGTTCCTCACCACGGAGGCCGTCGTCGCCGACAAGCCCGAGAAGGCCGCGGCTCCGGCCGGCGACCCCACGGGTGGCATGGACTTCTGATAAGCCCAGTCCGTACAGAAGCGCCCCGGCCGTCACGCCGGGGCGCTTCTGCGTTCCGTCGGGGCGGTCAGTGCCGGAACAGGCTCGCGGAGTACTGATCGGCGTCGGAGTACTGCGTCGCCGCGGATCCGAGCGCTGTGCCGATCGAGTCGAGGACCTGCTCGACGTGCAGCTGGGCGGCCGCCCACTGGTCGCTGCATCCCTGGAAGGCGGCCGATGCCGCACCGGTCCAGGACGACTGCAGCTGGGTGAGCTGCGCCTTCAGTGCCTGTGATTCGCTGCGCAGACGCTCCATCGTGGCTCGTGTCTGGCCGTGCGCTGCGAAGACCGCCTCGGTGTCGACGGTGAAGACGGACATGAGAACTCCTCTCGTAGGGAGCTCTCACGCTAAAGGAGCGGTCGTCCGGGCGTTGTGCGCGAACGCGGGACCCGTGGACGGACGGCCGCGGCGCGGGTATGTGCAGAACGGGTCAGACGTCGTCAGGAGACAGCCGCTCGATCGGCTGGGTGTCTTCGAGCAGATGCTCGGGCGTCGCCTGCGCAGGCGCGAGCGGGAGGGTCACGGTGAACGTGGCACCGCCGCCGGGCGTCTCATCGACGCGGACGCTTCCCTTCAGCGCCGACATGATCGACGCGACGATCGCGAGCCCGAGGCCCGATCCACCGGTCTCCCTCGCCCGGGAGGTATCTGCGCGCCAGAAGCGCTCGAAGATCTGCTCGCGGATCTGGGGCGGGATGCCTTCGCCGTGGTCGACGATCGAGATACTGGCCGTGCCGGCGACGCGGTCGGCGTCGACGACGAGCTCGATCGGCGCATCCTCGGGTGAGAACCGGCGGGCGTTGCCGAGCAGGTTCGCGATCACCTGGCGCACCTTGTTCTCCTCGCCGAGCACGATCGGGGGCGTCGGCACCGGGACATCCTCCGCCTCGGTGAAGTCGATCTGCGGCATCGGCTCGGCGGTGCGCGGGCGCCGCCGCAGACGCGCGAGCGCGCCGGCGCGCGGCTTCGGAGCCGGCGGGTGCAGTTTCGGCAGTGCGGGCCGGGTGCGAGCAGGTGCCGCCGTGCGCGCATCCGCGGTCCTGTCGACGACGGTGATCGTCCTGTTCGGCGCGGCGGCGCGGACGTCGAGAGCGGCATCCCTGGCGATCGGGCGCAGGTCGAGCGGGTCGAGCTGGAGCTCTGGCTGTTCGTCGAGCCGGGCGAGGTCCAGCAGGTCCTCGACGAGGACGCCCATCCGGATGGCCTCCTTCTCGATGCGCTCCATCGCCCTGGCGGTGTCCTCCTCGCCGCGGATGGCGCCCATCCGGTAGAGCTCCGCGTAACCGCGGACGCTCACGAGGGGTGTGCGCAGCTCGTGACTCGCATCGCCGATGAACCGTCGCATGTGCTGGACGGTGCGGTCGCGCTGGGCGAGCGAGCGGTCGATGCGCTCGAGCATGGTGTTGATCGCGAAGTTCAGGCGCCCGACCTCGGTGCTGGGCTCGAGGTCCGTGAGCCGCTGGCTGAAATCGCCCGAGGCGATGAGCATGGCCGCCGATTCGACCTGTCCGAGCCGGCGGAACGTGAGCGTGACGAGCCCGCGGGTGAGGAGCGCGGCGAGCAGGATCGTCACCAGCGCGACCGTCGTGTACACGCCGAAGTACTGCGCGATGATGGAGTCCGCCTCCGCGAGGGGGAGGGCGACGAACTGCACGTACAGGGTGCCGTCGGCGCCCGGAACCACCCCGACGGCGCCGCGGAACTCGTGGCCGTCGGCGCTGCGCAGCGGGATCTTCTCGCCGTCCAGCGCGTGCGCCTGCTCGAGTGCGAGCGATGCGTAGAAGGCGGGGGCGGCGTCGCCGGTCGCCCCGCCGGCCCTCGCGAGGAACGTGCCGTCGGCTGCGTACACCGTGAAGGTGTAGTCGGCTGATCGGGGCGCGTTCTCGGAGAGCACGAGCTTCTGCTCGCCGTCGACCGTCTCGACGTCGAACCACCGGCTGACGAGGTCGCTCGCGGCGAGCGAGGGCAGCTGGGACTCGATGTTCTGGATGAGCGAGCTGCGCAGCAGCGGCACGGTGCCGATCCCGGCGATCACGAGACCCAGGGCGAGGACCGCCACGGTGACACCGGTGACCTTGGCGCGCAGGCTGATGCGTCGCCACCAGCTGGTGATCGCGTCAGGCTTGTGCGGCATGCGCGCTCCCTTCGCGGTCTACTTGCCCACCTTGAGCATGTAGCCGAAGCCGCGCTTGGTCTGGATGACGGACTCCTCGGTGTGCGGGTCGATCTTGCGCCGGAGGTATGAGATGTAGCTCTCGACGATGCCCGCATCGCCGTTGAAGTCGTACTCCCACACGTGGTCGAGGATCTGCGCCTTGGACAGCACGCGGTTGGGGTTGAGCATGAGATAGCGCAGCAGCTTGAACTCGGTGGGGCTGAGCTCGATCTGCTCCTTGCCGACGAAGACGTCGTGGGTGTCCTGATCCATCGACAGCTCGCCGGCGCGGATGATCGACTCCTCGTCGGCCTGCATCGTGCGGCGCAGGATCGCCTGCACGCGGGCGACGATCTCGTCGAGAGCGAACGGCTTGGTCACGTAGTCGTCGCCGCCGGCGTTGAGGCCCTCGATCTTGTCCTGCGTGTCGTCCTTCGCGGTGAGGAACAGGATGGGTGCGGTGAATCCCGCCCCGCGCAGGCGCTTGGTGACGCTGAACCCGTTCATGTCGGGCAGCATGACGTCGAGGATGATGAGGTCGGGCTCCTCCTCGAGGACGGCCGAGATCGTCGCGGCGCCGTTGGCCACCGTCTTGACCTGATAACCGGCGAAGTTCAGACCGGTGGACAGCAGGTCTCGGATGTTCGGCTCGTCGTCGACGACCAGGATGCGTGCATCAGTCATGCCCCCATTATGGTGACTTCAGCCATGCGGGGGCTGATTGTCTTGCGGAGCGCCCGTATTGTCGTGGACGGTCGTGCGGACCGCGAGAGCGATGGATGCCGCCCCCGGGGCGCCAGGGTCGACGGTGAGCCGGTGCGGATACGCGGGTTCCCGCCGTCGGCCCGCTCCTGTTCGTGGTCTACTTCGGCTCTCTCGGCGTCGCGATCGCCGCGTCGATCACGTGATCAGGCCGCGGCCAGCGCGTCCGCATCGAGGATCGTGTAGCTGTAGCCCTGCTCGGCGAGGAAACGCTGCCGGTTCTGCGCGTAGTCCTGGTCGACGGTGTCGCGGGCGATGAGCGTGTAGAAGCTCGCCGTGTGCCCGGACTCCTTCGGGCGCAGCAGGCGACCGAGACGCTGGGCCTCCTCCTGACGTGACCCGAACGAGCCCGAGACCTGGATCGCGACAGACGCCTCGGGAAGGTCGATGGAGAAGTTCGCGACCTTCGACACGACCAGCAGCTCGATCTCGCCCTCGCGGAACTGCCGGTACAGCTCCTCGCGCTCGTCCACCGGTGTGACCCCGGTGATCTGCGGCGCGTTCAACGCCTCGGAAAGCGTCTCGAGCTGGTCGAGGTACTGGCCGATCACGAGGATGCGCTCGCCGGGGTGCTTCGCGATCAACTCGCGAACGGCGTCGATCTTCGCCGGGGCGGATGCCGCGAGGCGATAGCGCTCGTCATCCGTCGCCGCCGCGTACTCGAGCCGGTCGTCGGCGGGCAGGTCGACGCGCACCTCGTAGCAGGCCGCGGGCGAGATGAAGCCCTGCGCCTCGATCTGCTTCCACGGCGCATCGAAGCGCTTGGGTCCGATGAGGCTGAACACGTCGCCCTCGCGGCCGTCCTCGCGCACGAGCGTCGCCGTCAGGCCGATGCGCCGCCGCGCCTGGAGGTCGGCGGTCAGCTTGAAGACCGGCGCGGGCAGCAGGTGCACCTCGTCGTAGACGATGAGGCCCCAGTCCATCTCATCGAGCAGAGACAGGTGCGCGTACTGGCCCTTCCGCTTCGCCGTGAGGATCTGGTACGTCGCGATCGTGACCGGCTTGACCTCTTTCGCCTGCCCCGAGTACTCGCCGATCTCCTCCGGGGTGAGGCTCGTGCGCTTGAGCAGCTCGTCGCGCCACTGTCGGGCAGAGACGGTGTTGGTCACGAGGATCAGCGTGGTCGTCTTCGTCGCGGCCATGGCGCCGGCGCCGACGATCGTCTTGCCCGCGCCGCAGGGGAGCACGACGACGCCCGAGCCGTCCTTCGAGAACGCGTCGACGGCATCCTGCTGGTAAGGGCGGATCTGCCAGCCGCTCTCGTCGAGCTCGATCTCGTGCGGGGTGCCGGGTGTATAACCGGCGAGGTCCTCGGCGGGCCAGCCGATCTTCAGCAGCTCCTGCTTGATCTGGCCGCGCGCCCAGGCGTCGACGACGAAGGTGTCGGCGGAGGGGTGGGAGATCAGCAGGGGCTGGATGCGCTTGTTGTTCGCGACCTGGGCGAGGACAGCCGGGTCCGTCGACCGCAGGATCAGGGTGCCCTCGTCGTCGCGCTCGATCACGAGACGCCCGTAGCGGTTCACGGTCTCGCGCAGATCGACCGACACGGAGGGCGGCACGGGGAACCGCGACCAGCGATCGAGGACCTCGAGCATCTCTTCGGCGGTGTGCCCGGCGGCACGAGCGTTCCACAGGCCGAGCCGGGTGATCCGGTAGGTGTGGATGTGCTCGGGCGCGCGCTCGAGCTCGGCGAAGATCGCCAGTTCGTGGCGGGCCGCCTCGGCGTCGGCGTGCGCGACCTCGAGGAGCACGGTGCGATCGCTCTGGACGATCAGGGGGCCATCGGACATAGCTTTCGAGTCTACCGTTCCCCGGTTGCCGTGGCCCCTGATCCTGCCGAAGGGTCGATCACGCGGGCAGAGCGGATGCTGCGCACGGGCAGGGTGCGCTCCACGTCCGCCGCCCGATCGCGTCCGCGCAGGCGGCCGCCGCCGAGCCCGCTGGCCTCCAGCTGCAGTTCCCGCGCCGTGCCGTCGGGCATCTCGATCTCGACGAGCAGGACGGCCTTGGAGCGCACGGCCGCCTCGAGCTCGCGGTCGAGCCATGCGGCATCCGCATCGGGTCCCTGGCGCTCGCGGAGCCGGGCGATCAGCGGCAGGTAGTCCGGGGCGGCCGGAGGAGCGTGGCCGGGGGCGGGGTTGCGGTCCACGACGAGGGGGCGTCCGTCGTCGCCGACGATCATCGCGGGGTAACGGGCATCGGTCAGGGTCCAGTACACGGTGTCCCTGCCGGCCCTCGAGGTGAGGCCGTCGGCATCCCTGGCGAGCGCCAGCGGGCGCAGCGCCTGGTCGACGCCCATCGCGTCCAGCAGGGTCGCGTCGACGCTGGCGACGCGTGTGCGGCCCGACGCATCCGTGAACACCCGCACCAGGCCGTGGCGCTGATCGGTCTGGGTGACGAGGTACTCCAGTGGCTGAGGGATGCCGGTCAGAGAGATCTCCGCGAGGAAGTCGAGGATCGAGGCGGCCGTCTCGCCGGAGGTCAGCGCCTGCGCGACGGAATCCGCGGTGAACCGGTACGACGATGCCTGCGCGGCCGACTCGCGCACAGCGATCCGGCGCAACCGCACATCGAGGGCGGGTTGCAGCGGCCCCGGCGCGATCGCCGTGAGGTCGTTCTGCAGGAAGATACGGTCGACCTCGGTGGGGAGCATCCGCTGGAGGGATGCCGGGTCCGCCGGTGCTCCTTCGCGCAGCGGAACGGCCCACTCGGGCTCGGAACCGTCGTCGGCGATGAGTCCCAGCAGTCGAGCCCGCTCCGCGATCGCGGAGCACTGCTCGGGCCACGCGGTGCTCCAGGGGTACTGAGCAGCCCAGGCCGTGGTCGGGAGCCACCCGTCCCCGTCGCGCAGACCTCGGGGGAGCGCCGCGCGGAACGCCTGGACGAGTCCGGTCCATCGCGCAGACGCGGACTCACGCAACCAGGAGTCGGCCGACTCGGTTGCGACGAGGCGCCGGTCGAGCGCCGCGAGGAGTCCGGCATCCACGGCGATCGCGGCGAGGTCGTCGAGGGTCTCCGGTGCCGTGCCCGTCGCGGCGATGCGGCGCTTCTCGCCCGACGCGAGTGCCCCTCCGGTCAGGAGGGCGAGCGGCGTATCGGAGGCGAGGAGCACGAGGTCGGCGAGCGCGGCCACCGTCGTGAACGCGCGCTCCGCGGCGCGCGCCGCCGCGCTCTCATCCGACGGCTCAGGGGGCGGGGTCTCGGATGCCGTGGGATCCTGCCGTGCCGTGACGGCCTCCGCCACCGGAGGGGCGGGCGTTCCGTCGGGGCGCAGCAGCGCCAGCGCGATCAGCGGTCCGGCGTCGTCGCCGGCGTCGTCACCGTTCACCGACCGGCGCAGAGCGACGGCCTCGGTCAGGGGCAGCCGGGGAAGGGCGCGCTCGATCGATGCCGGCTCGAGCAGAGCCTCGGCGGCATCGAAGAAGTCCGACCAGGCGACGTCCGCCCGCACGCCGCGCGCCTCGAACAGGGCGGCCAGCTGCGCGTCGGGCGCTTGGGCCAGCCACACGGCGAGCGGGCGTGCGTGCGTGCTCATGTCACGAGCGCCTCGCGGCCCGTCCCTTCCGCACGAAGCTCATCACGAGCAGTGCGATGATCATCACGAACGCGAGCGGGAGACCCCAGAGCGGGATCGCCGCGACGACCGGCCAGACGCCCTCGCTGAACGAGGCCTGGTCCATTCCGGTGGCGCTGCCGATGATGATGGCGAAGAAGCAGATCACCGAGAGCGCGGCCAGCGTCAGCGCCGTGAACGCCAGGATGCGATCGATTCGACCGACGGGAGCCTCCGGCCCGGATTTCTGCGTGCTCATCCGTCTCAGCCTAGCCCCTGGAACACCGGTAGGCTGGGGTGTGGCCGCGCATGAGCGGGCCTTTATATCGGCACCATCACCCAGCGAGGTTCTCCTATGCCCACCGGCAAGGTCAGGTTCTACGACGACGAGAAGGGTTTCGGCTTCATCGCCACAGATGACGGCCAGGACGTCTTCCTCCACGCCTCAGCCCTGCCCGCCGGCGCCACCGTCAAGTCGGGCGCCCGCGTGGAGTTCGGCGTCGCCGACGGCAAGCGCGGCCTGCAGGCGCTCTCGGTGCGCGTGCTCGAGGCTCCGGTGAGTCTGTCGAAGGCCAAGCGCAAGCCCGCCGACGACATGGCCATCATCGTCGAGGACCTCGTGAAGCTCCTCGACGGCATCGGCGGCGACCTGCGGCGCGGCCGCTACCCTTCCAGCAGTCACGGTCGGAAGATCGCGGCGGTTCTGCGCAAGGTGGCCGATGACCTCGACGCCTGAACCCCCTGCCGAAGAGTCCTCTGCCGAGGTGGATGACCGCCTGATCGGCGCGCACGACCTCGCACTCGCGGCTCTGCAGGAGATCACGCCCGCCTCGACGATCGGTCCGGCCGCCGGATACGTCGCCGAGGAGGACGGCTCGGTCTCGCTGCGGTTCGAGAACCGCCTGCCGGGCTACCCGGGCTGGTACTGGACGGTCACGGTCGCCCGTGTCGACGACGCCGAGCCCACCGTGCTCGAGGTCGAGCTGCTCCCGAACGAGGGTGCGCTGCTCGCACCGGAGTGGGTGCCGTGGGCGGAGCGTCTCGCGGAGTACCGAGCGCACCAGGCCGAGCTCGCCGAGCAGGCAGCGGCGGCAGCCGAGGGCGGAGACGCGGATGCCTCGGATGACGACGCCGCCGCGGACGACGACCTCGACGAGCTCGATGAGGACGACGACGCGGACGAGCCCGACATCCTGCATGCGGGCGACCTCGACGGCGTCGACATCGACGAACTGGACGAGTCCGGCGCGGACGACGCCGACTCCGACGAAGTCGACGACGCCGATGACGTGGACGACGCCGACTCCGACGAAGAGGAGTGAGCGCCGGATCAGGCGCCGCTGTTCTCCAGCACGTAGTCGATCGAGCGGATGAGCTGACGCACATCGTCCGGCTCGATCGAGACGAACGTCGCGATGCGCAGTTGATTGCGACCGAGCTTGCGATACGGCTCGGTGTCGACGATCCCGTTTGCGCGCAGCGTCTTCGCGATGCCTGCGGCGTCGATGCTGTCGTCGAAGTCGATCGTGACGACGACGGGGGAGCGGTGCGCGGGGTCGGTGACGAACGGCGTCGCGACCTCGGATGCCTCAGCCCAGTCGTACAGTGCTTGCGATGACTCCGCCGTGCGACCGCCCGCCCAGGCGAGCCCGCCGTTGTCGTTGATCCACTGCAACTGCGAGTCCAGCAGGTGCAGGGTGGTCAGTGCGGGGGTGTTCAGCGTCTGGTTCAGACGGGAGTTGTCGACAGCGTTCTTGAGGCTGAGGAATTCGGGGATGTAGCGGTTGGACGCCGCGATCCGCTCGATCCGCTCGATCGCGGCCGGGGACATCGCCGCGAACCAGAGTCCGCCGTCGGAGCCGAGGTTCTTCTGCGGGGCGAAGTAGTAGACATCCGTCTGCGTGACGTCGAAGTCGATGCCGCCGGCGGCGCTGGTCGCGTCGATCACCGTCAGCGCCCCGTCGGCTGCGACGCGCTCGATCGTGGCTGCGACACCGGTCGAGGTCTCGTTGTGGGGCCAGGCGTAGACGTCGATGCCCTCGATGATCTCGGCCTGCGCGCGTGAACCGGGCTCGGCGGCGCGGACGTCGGGCGCTTCGAGCCACGGGGCCGCAGCGGCCTTGGCGAACTTCCCGCCGAACTCTCCGAAGGTCAGGTTCTGGCTGCGTCGCTCGATGAGGCCGAAGGCGGCGGCATCCCAGAACGCGGTCGAGCCGCCGTTGCCGGTCACGATTTCGTACCCGTCCGGAAGACGGAACAGGGTTCCCAGCTGCTCGCGGACGCTGCCGACGAGGTTCTTCACGGGCGCCTGGCGGTGCGAGGTGCCGAGGATGCTCGCCCCAGCGGTGACGAGCGCCTCGAGCTGCGCCGGGCGCACCTTCGAAGGACCGCAGCCGAATCGGCCGTCGACGGGCAGGAGGTCACGCGGAATCTCGATCGCCATGGGTCGATTCTAGGTGCGCGTGCGGAGTGCCGATCGCCGTGTGACCTCGTCCGACCTCGCGCGAGGAATGTAGGCTTGCCTAAGAAGACCCGGAGGGCCAGATGACGGACTTGATCGACACCACGGAGATGTATCTCCGCACCATCCTCGAGCTCGAGGAGGAGAACATCGTTCCGCTGCGCGCTCGCATCTCCGAGCGCCTCGGGCACTCCGGGCCCACCGTCTCGCAGACGGTCGGCCGCATGGAGCGCGACGGCCTCGTCGTCGTCTCGGAGGACCGCACGCTCGAGTTGACGGATGCCGGGCGCCGCAAGGCCGTCGATGTCATGCGCAAGCACCGCCTGGCCGAGCGCCTCCTCTCCGACGTCATCGGTCTGGACTGGGCGTTCGTCCACGATGAGGCCTGCCGCTGGGAGCACGTCATGAGCGAGCAGGTCGAGCGCCGCCTCGTCGAGCTGCTCGGCCACCCCACCGAGTCGCCGTACGGCAATCCGATCCCCGGCCTCGACCAGCTCGGCGATGCGCCGGCGCGTCAGTTCGAAGAGGGCGTCATCGGGCTCGTGCAGAAGCTCAACGCCGCCGGAGAGCCCGTCGAGGGCACCGTCCGCCGGCTTGCGGAGCCCGCCCAGGTCGACCCTGAACTGCTGCAGCAGTTGCGCGACGCGGGCGTCGTCCCCGGTGCTCGCGGCAACTACCGCTACAGCGAGGGCTACGTGCTCATCGAGATGGAGGGGGCCGAAGAGGGCCTCGAACTTCCCGTCGAGCTGGCCTCGCACATCTTCCTCGTGGGTGAACCCGCCTGACCGCTCTCGGAAGATTGCCAGCCCTGCAGGGGTGACACGATCGTTATCTTCCGGTAACCTCGGACAGGTCGTCGGCGGAGAAGCCCGCCGATGACAGCCCCCGCGAGGATCGCCTTCCCGGCTCGTCGTCCTCGCGGTCACATCGCACGAAGTACCCGAGCTAGTGCCACGAGAGCAGAGTGCTGACGAGCCAGCGCACCCGAGCGCTGAGGCGCAGGAGGACACCTTTGGCCGAAGTCATCGAACCGATCACGACATCTGAACAGAGCCTGAAGCGCCGGCGCACCGTCGCGCCGCGCGAGGCCGCCCGCAAGATGGTCGCCCCGATGCGTTCGATCGCGATCTTCGGCGCCGTCGGTGCGCTGGTCGCCGCCGTCGCGCTCCCCGCCTACGCCGCGTCGTCCGGGTCTGGATCCGCTGACGCCACAGCCACGCTGCAGCAGGTCGCGGTCGGCGACGCGCAGTCGCTCGTCGTGGCATCCCAGGCGACGGCATCGCCGCTTGACCGCTCGACCTACTCCGCGACCACCCCCGAGGAGATCGCCGAGAAGAAGGCCGAAGAGGCTGCGAAGGCCCGCGCGGCAGCCGCCGCGGCAGCGGCGTCCGCGTCCGCATCCGCGTCCGCATCCGCCGGGGCGCGGACGTTCGACGTCGGCAACTATGCGCTCGTCTCCCCGGGATCCGGTGAAGTGCGCTACCCGCTCCCTCGCGGTTCGTACACCGAGGGCCGCACGATCGGCGGCGGCCACAACGGCGTCGACATGCTCGCGCCTCAGGGCACGCCCATCTACGCCGCAGCGGCGGGCGTCGTCCGCGCCTCGGCCGAGAGCATCGGCGGCTACGGCGTCGCCGTGATGATCGACTCCGTCGTCGGCGGACAGAGCCTCGCGACCACCTACGGTCACATGACCTACGGGTCCCGTCAGGTGCAGGCAGGCCAGACGGTCGTGGCCGGGCAGCTCATCGGTTTCGTCGGCAGCACTGGTCGTTCGACGGCGAACCACCTGCACTTCGAGGTGTGGGTCAACGGCAGCCTGTACGAGCCGTACGCCTGGCTCGCCGCCAACGCCGGCTGAGTCTCCGGTTCGCTTTCCGCCTGGGCGACACGCGCCCGAGTGTTCACCGACCGTTTCGTCATCTCTCGGCCTGATGGGCTAGCCTGTTCCCGTCGTCGCACGGACGGGAGAAGCTGATGGAAGGAACTCCGGGCATCCGCACCATGGATGCACTCGGTCGTCACGTCCTTCGGCATTGCCCGCAGGGATGCACCGAGCTTGTCGTGTGCGCGAGGCGTCGTCCATAGGACGGCGCCTTTTTTCGTCTCTGCGTGTCGTCTGTCGCCCTCGCGGCGTCATGGGTTCGAGAGTGCCGGGAAGCCGTCCCGGCGGATCGAGAGGATGACGATGCGCACACTAGTTCTGAACGCGGGCTACGAGCCGCTGGCTGTGGTCTCCTTCAAGCGAGCACTCGTGCTCGTGATGAATCACAAGGCGACCGTGATCGAGCGGGTGGAGGACGATCCCGTCCGGGCGTCGGGCGGGCCATACGACAGACCAGCCGTCATCATCTTGTCCCGATACGTCCGCGTTCCGATGAGCCGGCGCGCGCCGGTCACGCGGCGGGGAGTGCTCCGCCGTGACAATCACCGGTGCGGATACTGCGGCAAGGCGGCATCCACGATCGATCATGTCCTGCCGCGCTCGCGCGGGGGAGCGGACTCGTGGGAGAACCTCGTCGCCTGCTGCCTGCGCTGCAACAACGTCAAGAGCGATCGCACGCCCCAGGAGATGCACTGGGAACTGCGATTCACGCCTCGCCAGCCGAACGGCAACAGCTGGACCGTCCGCGGAACCGAGCGCAGCGACCCGTGCTGGGAGCCGTACCTCGCGCTCGCCGCGTGACGCCGCGCGCGTCAGTATCGAGGCGGATGGTGAGCGATCCGTGTCGGGCGGTCGGCTCGTGAAGCGCTGCCGCCCGAGACCGCCTCGTCGAGCTCGGCGAGGAGTTCGTTCAGCGTGCGGTAGCGCGACCGCGGCGGGCACGGGCTGCGGAGCCACAGCACGTCGTAGGTGCCGATATCCGTGCGGTCGACGTAGGCGATCAGCCGCGAGGCATCTGACACACTCCGCGCGGGATCGCAGATGCGCAAGGACGTGCGGCTGATCGCGATCACCTCCCACTCGGCGCCGCGGTGGGGGAGATCATCGGTGGTCATCTTCACAGGATCTCCTCGGGCGGCTCGGTCGTTCCTTACGACCCTTGCTTCAGGCGGTACGTCGGCCAAGGGGGTTGACAGCGCAGGGTCGTCCGTCCGGGGCGCACAACTCGTCGTCGGCGTCAACCCCTCGCGGAGGTGCATCGACTGTGGAAACATGGGCGTTCCGAACGAGGAGGACAGCACATGAACTCTCGCAACGAGCGCCAGCCCTATCAGCCCACGACGACGCACGCCGGTTGGGGCGAAGGCGACCCTCATCTGACCGTCACTCGAGATGACGAGCGCTTCGTCTTCGCGCTGACGGCCGACCTCGTACGGATCGGATCGGCGGCTGACAACGAGCTCCGTCTCGATGAGACGGATCCCGTGCACGCCGAGATCGCGCACGACGATCGGGACGAGTACGTGCTCACGATGCATGGCAAAGGCGAGACGAGTGCACGCACGGATGTCGCGGCCACCGGCACAGACGACGATTCGATGATCCTCCGGACCGGAGCGAGATTCACGGCGGGGCCGTGGACTCTGGTCTTCGGTCGAGCGGAGTCCTCCGATCACGGACGACCCTACGGTGGACGCGTCGGCGGGGAGTTCTCCGACCAGCGCGAACAGCCCTCGCGCCCTGACTACGGGCAGGGCGCTCATCAAGCGTCGAACGACGACCGTCCCCCGCAGGGCGGCGCCGACGAAGTCAAGGACGGATGAGAGGAGAAGCGGATGCCACGCGGAGCGAACTCACGATTGAAGGATCCCGAGCTCTATGAGGAGCTTCGAGACGACGGCGCATCGAAGGAGAAGGCTGCCCGGATCTCGAATGCGACGGGCGGCACCAAGAAGGGACGCTCGGAGGTCGGGCGGCGCGGGGGCAAGGCCGGCGACTACGAGGACTGGACAGTCGACGAGTTGCGCAAACGGGCGAAAGAGCTCGGGCTGACCGGTTACTCCGGCAAGCGCAAGGCTGAGCTGATCAGCGCCCTGCGCAATCACTGACACCCAGCACAGGAACGATCCATACGGTGGCGCGGACAGCGTGATCCATCGACGAGGATGCAGACTGCCCGGGACGGACGTCAATTGCCGTTGCCCGCCGCCGGGGCCGAGGCGCCGCCGAGCAGACGTATGATCGCGATCTCGGCGCTGGTGATCTCGGGACTCCCGCCTACGGGGTGGGGATGAGTCGCGTCAGCGGGTGGCTAACGAATCGGCAGCGGGTGTCCGTGGAGCGCCGGAATCCGCGGGTTCCGGCACGACGTGCAGTCCAGTGGGGGAGTTGGCCGTGAAGGCCAGCGCGTCGACCCATGCACGGTTGATGGCTGGTCGCCGGCTGCCGTAGTACTTGAAGACCAGGGCGCTGCCCGCGTGCAGCCAGACCGTGGTTCGACCGCCGCCGATGCTCACGTCTTCGCGCCAACTGAACGGGAAAGGCTCGCCACGACGCAACTTCGCGCTGATCACGAGCTGCACGTGCGCGAGTGCCCTATCTTCCAACTCGTGCTTGACGTTGCCCTCGTAGATGAACTGACCCATGCGAACGCGCTCCCTGGTTGCGCACGATTCGTCGTGCACCGCTGGCGCTTCGCGCTCAGACGGACTTGTGCCTCCTCGACAGCATAGGTGCGTTTCGCCGAGCATCGGCTCGTTCGGATCGTCCGGCCACGAGCCGATCGGAGGCTCAGGAGTCCGTCGCCGCATCAGGCTCGGTCAGGGGTCGCCCGATGACGCCGATCCCCACGGCTTCATGGCTCGGCTCCGCGTCGTCATCCACGGGCTGGCGGGGTTCGTCGCCCGGCTCCTTCTCCGTGCTCGGCTCCTGCATCTGATCCGTGGTGGGCTCGGTCACCGGCTTCTCGCCATCGCCCCCGGCGCCCTCGTTGTCTGCGCGCTGGTCAGTCATCAGCTCCTCCTTGGTCGCGTTGTCCTGGTGAGTCCATCGTCCCGCGCTGGCGCGCAAAGGGGTACCCCCGTTGACAGCGACGCCAGGAGCGGGGTAGCGGCGAGCATCACGCTCGCGGTGCGAAGCTGAGAGTGCCCCTGGAGGGACTCGAATGCGAATCGAGCAATTCGCATTCCGGCATAGAAAGACAAAATCCGCGTGATTACGCGGATTCTGGAAGTCGCAACGACATCGAAAGACGTCCGAAAACCGCTAGTTGGAAACAGGATGCGGCCAAAATGCGGCCACGCCGCGGCCCCGGATGCCTGTCGTGGAGAGGCGCTCAGGCGTATGCCGGAATGGGATGCGTTCAAAGTCGAGCTCGCCGAATTCCCCAGACTCGTTTTTTGAGCATTCTGTCGTTTCATGCTCGTTACTGGTAAGCAACTCGCACATTTGGCGCTTGACGTGTCGCGTTGCTGTCACCGGTCGATCGATGGGCCAGAAGGTGATCCCGGAGCCTGGTGCGGCCGCATCTGTTCGTCGTCGGCGGCGCGCATCCTGTTGTGCGTCTCGCGGGTGATCAGGTCGACGGCGAGGCCGGCCTCACGAGCGCGGGCCATCATGCGCGTGGCGGTGCTGACGCTCACGCCGAGTTGCTCCGAGACGAGCTTGAGCGGCGCCAGGTTCACCGTCGCCGCGATCCGGTACAGCGTCACCGCTTCGCGCACCGTCTCTTCGTAGTTGCGTTCGGTACGCGACCTCACCTCCGCCAAATACTCGCGGAGGGGTTCGATCTCGCCTTGCGCTCTGGTCACCTGGACCACGCGCATCGATGAGATCGCGACGAGGTACTGAACTCGTACGTCGCGGAGAGTGGCCGCTGTTACCTCCGCGCCCTCCTCCGCGCGATCGAGGCGGACCGATGCCGCGACCGTGCGGTGCAGCTGCTCGTCGAACACCACATGCAGACGAATGGTTCCCGCGACGTTCGGCTCGCCAGTGGCGACGACGTCCCATGCTTTCGGGATGCTCACGCCGTTGCCGACGTCGATTCGCTCGCTATCGGTCACCTCGACTGCCACGTCACTCATGCCGTGAGCCTTTCACAGAATCCGCGACGTGAGCAATACATGTCGCGGATTGCTCACGACAGGAGTACGGTGTGGGCAAGTGATGACATGCATTGCTCACGAGAGGAGAAGGACATGAACAACACAGACAGGTCACTCGCCCTGACGATGAAGGATGCCGCCAAGCTCGTCGGCGTCGACTACCGCACGATCAAGCTCGGCATCGAGAGCGGGACCATCCCCACGGTTCAATTGGGACCGAGGCGGATGATCCCGCGGGTTCCGTTACTGCGCGCGTTTGGCGTCGACGTGAGGTAGTCCACTCGTGGGCATGTTGTCTGACGCTCGACAGTCGAGCACGGGCGCAATCCATCAAGTGTCCCTGGGGAGCCGCCCTCAAAGGAGAGTTGGACATGGATCGCCAGTGTCGGTGGAGCCGCGGATGATTAGCGCATGTCAAGATCTCGCTCACCGTTGGTGTCCTCTGTTGTGCCGTATGTGAACGATCGAGTGCTGGAGGAAGCGAAACAGTACCTCCCTCGCAACCCCGACGAGAGGTTGAACGTCGACCGAGTTGCTCAATTCGTCGAGGGCACCAAGGAGCTTCCGGACGTGCGTCTCGCAGTGCTCGGCACTCTCCGCGCACACAGTATGAACGGGGCTGAGACTCCGTCCGCGGTCGTCGCAGTCCTGCTCGCCGCAGCGGCGATTCTTGTTAGCTCCATCACCGCGATGTCGGACTTTGGAGTCGCGGTCGGATGGCTCTTCGCCGTCGGTAGTGTCATGCTCGGCGGATGGTTCGCGAAGCTCGCTTTCGCCGCTCACGCTCGACGCATGACCTGTGGCGTATGGCTGGCCGCGTACGAGGACGCGCTTCGCTAACCGCCACGACTCTGACTCGTGCGATAACTTCGACGGTCGCGCGAGACGTGCTGCTCGCCACGCCCTTGAACGGTACATTGCACGCTGGGAGGCTCCGCAAACGGGCAATGTTCGATGGCGGCACGTGAGAGTGCATATAGGTCAGGGGAGAGGAACTTGATCAACGTTGGCGACGCTCCCGGTTGAGCGGCAGACGATAGCGTTGGTCGATGACTGACCTAGATGCCGGAGCACATTCGACCCCGTCGGTGGTTGCAGCCCCCGAGGCGCTCAAGCATCGAGGAGAGTGGCTCGCGACTGTTCGGTTTCGATCATTGGATGGAGATGAGCGGATCCGTGTAGTTCAAGCATTCGGCGACACAGCCGAAGATGCCCGAGTCGCAGTGATTTCTCGCCTTGACGACGCGAGGGGCGCGGATATTCAGACCATGACCGGTGACGGTCCGGCTGCGCGCGAGTATGTTGAGGCCGCCGGACACATGCACGAGCTCCGAAACGCGCTGAAGGCCCTCGATCTCGCCGATGCCTCGGACGACAATGACCTGGTCCGTTTACTACGCGCGCAAGCGGTAACGCTGTTCGGCCGGACATTCCGTTAGTAGTGCCCCTTAAAGTGGTGTAGCCCTCGGTGACCGGCTCGTCGCTCCTGACGTAAGCGCGGCCACCGTGTGATCCTTCGAGAAGTCTCTTACCTCCACTCGAAAGGCATCATCACGATGA
>NZ_JAGTTM010000007.1:0-73549 GCF_020682665.1 Microbacterium tenebrionis
CACCCTGCCGAAGCAGAGTCGAGGTTATTTGGCATTTGACAAGTGCACGCTGTTGAGTTCTCAAGGATCGGACGCACCCACGACCCAGTCATCACAACCAGGCCCGCAGGGCAACTTCTCAATTTTACCCCATGGGATCCGTTTGTCAAATCGGCGATCCGAGCGAACCCGGTGCGATCTGCGGAACCACAGAGCATCCCGAAACGCAGTCGTTCACCGAGGTGATCTTCTGTGTTTTCGGGAGGTGGTCCGCCACTTGAGGGGAGCTGAGCCTTGGCCCTTGCTCAACCCTGTGGGGCGAACAGGTAATAACTTACGCGGGATCGGCGCAGGGCGGCAAATCCGCGTGGGATCCCGGGCGTGTCGCGTACGATCGGGCCCATGAGCGAGCATCCGATCCCCCTCCCCTCTCGGCTCGCCACCGGCGAACTCGCGCGGGCGAGCGTCGGCGCTGTGTTCCGCGCGGCGGGACTGGATCGCACCTCGGACCTCGACGCCGATCGCATCGCCCTCGCCTACCGCAGCGACCGCGTCTTCCGCATCGACGGCACGATGCCCGAGGTCTGGTCGCCGTACTCGGGCTTCTGGCGATCCGCCGACGGATGGATCCGCAGCCACGGCAATTATCCCCACCACGCTCGAGCACTGCTGCGCGGACTCGGCCTGCCCGATGACGCAGGCGCGCAGGATGTCGGAGCGACCATCGCCGGGGCTGCGGGCGGCGACAGCGTCCGGCGCATCACGGCCGCCGGCGGTCTCGCCGTCGTGGTCGGTGCGGAGGATCCCGCGATCGATGCGGAATTCCGTGCCCGCCCGCTCGTCGAGATCAGCCGGACGGGCGACGACGAAGCGCCACCGGCAGCCGCACGTCCTTCCGGTCACCACGCGCCGCTGCACGGTATCCGCGTCCTCGACCTGACGCGCGTGATCGCCGGCCCCGTGTGCACCCGCACTCTCGCGCTACTCGGAGCCGACGTTCTGCGCATCGATCCACCGCACCTGCCCGAGCCGGTGTGGCAGCACCTCGACACGGGGCACGGCAAGCGCACCGCGATCCTCGATGCACGCTCGCCCGGGCTGCAGACGCTGCTCGCCGGCGCCGACGTCGTCGTCCTCGGTTACCGGCCCGCCGCCCTGGAGCGTCTCGGCCTCTCCCCCGACGCGCTCACCGCACGGCATCCGGGCCTGATCGTCGCGCAACTGAGCGCGTGGGGTGCCGAGCATCCGGATCGCGCCGGCTTCGACAGCCTCGTGCAGGCCGAGTCCGGCATCGCGATGGTCGAGTCTCCGGACGGCGAGACCCCTGGCGTACTCCCCGCCCAAGCGCTCGACCACAGCGCCGGGTATCTGCTCGCCGCGGGCGTCATCGACGCAGTCCGCCGACGCCGCGATGAGCGCGGCGGCTGGCACGTCTCGACCTCGCTCCGCCGCGTGGCCGCCGAACTGCTCGGGATGCCGCGCCGCTCGCAGCCGGCGCCGGCGGCCGAGATCGACCCGGCGCCGCACACGCAGGACTTCACGGTCGGCGGTCGGATCGTCACGACCGCGCGGGCAGCGATTCCGGGCTTCAGCTTCGCGGCGCCCCGCGCGTGGGCGACGGACGCCCCACAATGGTGAGCGCCACGCACAGTGCGAGGGTTCCCATCGCCCAGATGCCGCTCGCGAACGGGAGCACCCGGTACGCGAGATGCTGCACGGTGAAGTCCGGCGTGAGCGGTCCGAGCGTCGCGTAGCCGATCAGCCACGCGGCGATGAGGATCACGAGGAGCGACGCCCACCACAGCACACGGACCCACGGGCGCGTCGACCGCTGCACGTGAGGCCGCGGGCGCGCACGGCGCAACCACAGCGCCGCCCAGATCGCGATGATCACCAGACCCGCCACGCTCGAGCCGTGCTGCAGCCATGTGAAGCCCTGCAGCGGCCCCCACTGCTCCGCGATCGCGGGCAGGAGCTGCAGCCCCAGCCTGCCCTCGTGCGTGAACTCGTCCCACACGATGTGCGAGAGAACGCCGATGAGCAGGGACGCCGCCAGTGCGACCGCCCGCGTCCAGCGCTGACCGATGCCCAGCGCCTCGTTCACGGCATCCGCCGCCGGCATGTTCCAGTCGTCCGGCAGTCTGCGGGCGACCCACCCCGGCGACAGCTCCGTAGCCACCGGACGCAGTACGACCCGCCAGAGCAGGAACAGCCCGAGCGCGATGATCGCGGTCCAGACGATGTTCTCGTACGTGTGCGTGAACGGGTAGCTCACCCCGAAGCCGCGCACGAACAGGGGCAGGTCGGGCGTCATCGCCCCGATCGCGATCGCCGCAGGGACCAGCGGCGTGCGCACGAACGGCAGCGCGACCACCGCATGGCTCGGCGTGAACGGCATCAGTCGATGAAGATTCCCGCGAGGGTCTTCTTGCCGCGGCGGAGCACCGACACACCACCGGGCAGAGTGCCCTCCACGACGGCGGCATCGTCCTCCACGCGGGCACCGTCGAGGGAGACCCCGCCCTGCGCGATCGCGCGGCGCGCCTCGGACAGGCTCGCGACGAGACCGGTCGCGACGAGCGCGTCGACGACTGCGGTGCCGGCGGTGAGGGTAGCGTTGGACAGCTCGTCGAGCGCCGAGCGCAGCGTGGCCGCGTCGAGTGCGTTCAGGTCACCTTGCCCGAACAGGGCGTCGGATGCCGCGATCACAGCGGCCGTGGCATCCGCACCGTGCACGGTCGCGACGACCTCGAGTGCGAGGCGCTTCTGCGCGGCCCGGCGGAACGGCTCTGTCTCGACGAGAGCGGCGTACTCCTCGATCTCGGCGCGCGTGAGGAACGTGAAGATCTTGAGGCGATCGATCACATCGGCATCCGCCGTCGAGAGCCAGAACTGGTACATCCGGTACGGGCTGCACATGTCGGCATCCAGCCAGATGGCGTTGCCCTCGCTCTTGCCGAACTTCGTGCCGTCGCTGTTCGTGATCAGCGGCGTGCCGATCGCGTGCGCGGAAGTCCCCTCGACGCGGTGGATGAGATCGGTGCCGCTGGTGAGGTTGCCCCACTGGTCGGATCCGCCGGTCTGCAGCACGCAGTCATACTGACGGTAGAGCTCGAGGAAGTCCATGCCCTGCAGAATCTGGTAGCTGAACTCGGTGTAGCTGATGCCGGCATCCGAATTCAGGCGCGCGGCGACGGCATCCTTCTTCAGCATGGTCCCGACGCGGTAGTGCTTGCCGATCTCGCGCAGGAAGTCGATCGCGCTCATCGGCGCGGTCCAGTCGAGGTTGTTCACCATGCGCGCGGCGTTCTCGCCCTCGAAGCTGAGGAAGCGCTCGACCTGGACGCGCAGCCGCCCGACCCACTCCTCGACCGTCTCTCGCGTGTTGAGAGTGCGTTCGGCCGTGGGCCGCGGGTCGCCGATGAGCCCTGTCGATCCGCCGACGAGGCCGATCGGCTTGTGGCCGGCGAGCTGCAGGCGACGCAACAGCAGCAGCTGCACGAGGTTGCCGAGGTGCAGGCTGGGCGCTGTCGGGTCGAATCCGCAGTAGTACGTGATCGGGTCTCCGGCGAGAAGGGCGCGCAGCGCCTCCTGGTCGGTGGACACGTGGACGAGGCCGCGCCAGACGATCTCGTCCCACACGTTCTCGAACGTGGGATCGATCGCCTGCGGGGCAGTCGTCAGAGCGGGATTCGACACGCACTCCAGGCTATCAGCGCGGGGTGTGCCGCCACGTCCGCCGCTCGTGCGAAGCTGACGGCATGTCACCGGTGGATGAGTACGTGTCGATCGTCGTGGCCGCGATCATCGCGCTGATGCTGTGCGCGGTGCTGGTCCTCTCCTTCGTGAGCCTCCGCAGGCCCACGACGCCGCCGATGGCCGTCGCCGGTGGACTCGTGGCCGCAGCCCTCGTGACCATCGTGGTCGTGCGCCCGACACACATGCCGATCGCAGCGGCGATCTCGCTGACCGTGCTCGGAATCGCCGCCGCGACGATCGGCGGCAATCCGTTCACCCGACGGGCTCTCGACATCGCCACGGGCAAGCGCGTGCGCGAGACCGAGGACGGCGGCATCCTCATCATGGCTGCGCACGGCACCGATCCCGATCAAGCGCAGACGCTGATGCGCGGCGGCACGGTGATCGGGTACCTCGAACGCGTCGCCATGGTCATCGCGATCACGGTCGGGTTCCCCGAGGCGATCGCAGCCATCATCGCTGTCAAGGGCATCGGCCGCTTCCCCGAGCTGGCCGAGTCCGAGGCCAGGGAGCGGTTCATCATCGGCACGGTCGCGAGCATGCTCTGGGCCGGGGTGATCGGCGCGATCATCCGCCTCGCTCTGGTTTGGTGACGGCGCTGGTGTGGTGACGGCGCTGGTGTGGTGACGGCGCTGGTTTGGTGACGGTGCTGCGTTCTGCTACGGCGCAACCCCGAGCAGCCGGAACCCCTCGACGACGGCGGCCGCGCCCGACGTCGACAGGCTCTGCGACACTGCGGACTGCGTGATCCCCTCGGTCGTCGCCAGGTCGCTCTGCGTGCGTGAGAGGCAGCGGCCGTAGGTCAGTCTGCGCACGCGCTCCGACATCGCCCCGACGATCTCGTCGCGGCTGAGCAGGTAGGCGTTCGCCCACCGCACGGCGTCCGCGTAGCGCTCCTGCTCGCTCTCGTGCGCGACGACCCAGCTGCGCGCCTGCGGGGCCGTCCGCCTCTGCAGCGCCTCCACGTGCTCGATGGCGCTGCGTGCCGCCCACCAGCCCGGACCGTCCGCGATGCCCTGCGCGGATGCCGTCGACGGGACGGTGCCCACGTCGCCGATGCCGATGCCGTATCGGAACTCCACGCCGTCCGGCAGGGCCAGCCGCAGCAGCAGGATCACTCCGAGCGCCGCCTCCAGCGTCGGATAGACCGCCTGCTGCTCATCCCCGACCGTGGGCCTGAGCCCCTGCGTCGCGACGGGGAAGTCGCGTTCGACGCGGGCGATCGTGTCGTCGAACGCGCGCTGCGCCGCCGCCCGGTCGGCGAGCCGCCGGGAGCCGATGATGTCCGCCGTCACCACGATGGTCATGACATCAGCGTATCACTGATATTCCGTAGATATAAGTGAATGCCTGATTACCGGAGAATATCAGTCCCGATCGTCAGAGTCCGAGCGCGTGCGCGGCCTTCTGCGTCCGCGCGACGAGCTCGGACCGCTGCTCCTCCACACGCACCGGAGCCGTCCCTCCGGTTCCGGTGCGGGACGCGACCGATCCCTCGATGCTCAGCACCTCGCGCACCTGGGGCGTCAGGTGCTCCGACACCTGCGCGAGCAGCGTGTCGTCCGCATCCTCGAGGCCGATCCCCTGCTCCTCGCAGGCCCGCACCAGCGCACCCGAGATCTCGTGCGCGTCACGGAACGGCACCCGGCGCTTGACCAGCCATTCGGCGACGTCCGTCGCCAGTGAGAAGCCCTGCGGAGCGAGCTCCGCCATCCGCTCCGTGTCGAAGCGCAGCGTCGCGACCATGCCGGCGAAGGCGGGGAGCACGACCTCGAGGGTGTTCACCGAGTCGAAGACCGGCTCCTTATCCTCCTGCAGGTCGCGGTTGTACGCCAGCGGAAGACCCTTGAGCGTGGCCATGAGTCCCGTGAGGTTGCCGATCAGTCTGCCGGACTTGCCCCGGGTGAGCTCGGCGATGTCGGGGTTCTTCTTCTGCGGCATGATGCTCGACCCGGTCGAGTAGCTGTCATGCAGCGTGACGAATCCGAACTCGCGCGTGTTCCAGAGGATGATCTCCTCGGACAGGCGGGAGAGGTCGACGCCGATCATCGCGGTGATGAACGCGAACTCCGCGACGACGTCACGCGCGGCCGTGCCGTCGAGCGAGTTCTCGGCCGGGCGGTCGAGCCCCAGCTCACGGGCGACGAGGTCGGGGTCTAGCCCCAGCGTCGACCCCGCGAGCGCTCCCCCGCCGTACGGCGAGACGCCGGCGCGCACGCGCCAGTCGACGAGGCGCTCGAGCTCGCGGACCAGCGGCCAGGCGTGCGCCTGCAGGTGGTGGGCCAGGAGCACCGGCTGGGCATGCTGCAGGTGGGTGCGACCGGGGAGGATCGCTTCGGGATGCGCCTCGGCCTGGGCGACGAGCGCGTCGATGACGCGGAGGATGTCGCGGGCGATGACCTTCGCATGATCGATCAGATACATGCGCACGAGCGTCGCGATCTGGTCGTTGCGCGAGCGGCCGGCGCGCAGGCGCCCGCCGAGTTCAGGGCCGAGCTCGGCGATGAGCGCCTGCTCGAGAGCGCCGTGGACGTCCTCGTCGCTCGGCTGCGGGACGATCGTGCCGTCGGCGACCTTGCGCGCCACGGCGTCGAGTCCCTCGTGCATCCGCTGCTCCTCGTCGGCCTCGAGATACCCTGCGGCGGCGAGCGCCTTGGCGTGGGCGTGGGACCCGGCGATGTCGTACGGGGCCAGGATCCAGTCGAAGTGCGTGGAACGGCTGAGTTCGGCCAGTTCGGGCGACGGCCCCGATGCGAATCGCGCACCCCAGAGCGCGCCCTCGTTCGTGCCGTCGTTCTTCGCCTCGCTCATCCCCCCAGACTAGTGGCGGCGCGGCCGTCGCTTCACGTCGGCCGGGGCGAGGACACGGCGGCGCGCGCCGAGCGGTCCAGCAGCCACTCCAGCGGGCCGCGGCCCACGAGAAGCGCCCAGGCTGTGCAGCCGATGAGCACGCCGATCGTCAGCGGCCAGAACGGCTCCAGCTCGCGGAAGCCGAACAGGTCGCTCGTGTCACCGAACAGGGCGAGGGCGACGGCGGCCCAGACCACGAGCTGGACCGTGTATGCCGTGAGCGGCATCGCTCCCGTTGCGCGCAACGGCAGGGAGACGGCCTTCAGCACGCCGACGCGGCACAGCAGCAGACAGGTCGCCAGGACAGCGATGGCGAAGCCACCGGACCCGATCGCCTCGAGCAGCCCCGAGGAATGCGGCTCGGCCGTCCACACCGACCACCAGTACGGGTCGGCGGACGGTGGTGGCAGCTCGGCCAGACCGTACCCGACCGCGGCGAGCGCACCACCGGCGATGAGCATCCCGATCTGCGTTCGCAGGCGCGTGATGCCTGCCCTGGCGACGCCGAGCCCGGCGAGCACGAACGCGATCCACACGGTGAACGGGTAGTGCCAGCCGAGGAACGCATCGATCTCCCCACCGAACGGCATCTGCCAGATCGGCAGTTCGTTCAGCGCGGGCTGGACGAACGGCATGACGATCGCAAGCCCGGCGGCGGTCCCGAGCACCGCACGTGCCGGCATCCGCGTGAACGGCAGCGCGATGAGGAACAGGATCGCGTAGGCGGGCAGGATCACGTAGACGGGGACCCCGGTGAGGATGAGCAGGATGCCGAGCACGAGGAGCATCGCGCCGCGCAATGCCAGGCGGGCGCGGGCCACGCTCATCTCCCGGCGTCCGAGCGGGGTCGGGCCGCCGGTGACGAGGCCGATGGATACGCCGGCGAGGGTGGCGAACAGGATCGACGAGCGACCGTCGACGAGCGCCGTCCAGCTGCTCGAGTCGGTCCAGACGAAGCCGTCGGCGGTGACCAGCAGGTGCGCGGCGAACATGCCGATCACCGCCAGTCCGCGCGCGAGGTCGACCCCGGCGATACGGTCAGGGCCGTTCAGCCGTCGCCAGTTCGCGCGCAGACGACCCGCCATCATCACAGCGCGGATTTCAGTTCTGGCGGAGCAGCCAGACCAGCAGCGCCTTCTGGGCGTGCAGCCGGTTCTCGGCCTCGTCCCACACGACGCTCTGCGGACCGTCGATGACCTCGGGGTCGACCTCGTAGCCACGGTCTGCAGGCAGGCAGTGGATGAAGATCGCCTCGGGGTCGGCGAGGCTCATGGTCTCGGTCGTCACCTTGTACCCGCCGAGGTCGCGGATGCGCGCGATCTTCTCCTCCTCCTTGCCCATCGAGACCCACGTGTCGGTGACGACGACGTCGGCGCCGGCAGCGGCCTCGACCGGATCGGTGAACAGCGTGATCGATCCACCCGTCTCGGCGGCGCGGCGATCGGCCGCCTCGACGACATCGGCCCGCGGGGCGTACGACTCGGGTGAGGCCATGCGCACGTGCATGCCGGCCGTGACGCCGGCGAGTGCGTACGAGTGCGCCATGTTGCTCTGCGCGTCCCCGAAGAACGTCAGCGTCAGGCCCTTCAGATCTCCCTTGTGCTCACGGATCGTCAGCAGGTCGGCGAGCAGCTGGCAGGGGTGGAAGTCGTCCGAGAGCGCGTTGATGACCGGAACGCGGGTGCCTTCGGCCATCTCCTCGAGCCCCGCCTGCGCGTACGTGCGCCAGACGATCGCCGCCACCTGGCGCTCGAGCACCCGTGCGGTGTCGGACGGCGTCTCCTTGCCGCCGAGCTGGCTGTTGGCCGTCGAGATGATCAGCGGCGAGCCACCGAGGTCGGCGATCCCGACCGCGAACGAGACGCGGGTGCGGGTGGACGACTTGTCGAAGATGACCGCGACGGTCTGGGGGCCGGCGAGCGACTTGTCGGCCCAGCGGTCCTTCTTCAGCTCGACCGCGAGGTCGAGGATCTCGGCCTGCTCGGCAGACGTCAGGTCGTCATCACGCAGAAGATGGCGGGTCATGGTGCGGTCGCTTTCTCGGTCTCGGATTCCGCCAGGCTCGCCTGCACGTCGGCAAGGGCAGCGGTGAACAGTGTCTCGAACTCGGCGATCTCGGCGTCGCCGATGGTCAATGCGGGTGCGATGCGGATCGTCTCGGGGTTTGCCGCGTTGACGATGAGTCCGCGTTCCTGCGCTGCGGCGACGACGGCGTTCGCGATCGGCGACGACAGCACGATGCCGATCAGCAGTCCACGGCCGCGGACGCCGGCGATCAGCGGCGAGTCGATGCGCTCGATGGCCTCGCGCAGCTGCGTGCCGCGGCGGGCGGCGTTCTCGACGAGCCCGGCATCCTCGATCTCGGCGAGGACGGCGTTCGCGACGGCCGTGCCGAGCGGGTTGCCGCCGAACGTCGACCCGTGCGACCCGGGGGTGAACAGCGAGCTGGCCGCACCGAACGTCACGAGCGCTCCGATCGGGAAGCCGCCGCCGATGCCCTTGGCCAGCGTGATGGCATCCGGGGTGATCCCCTCATGGCTGAAGCCGAACCACTGTCCGGTGCGCCCAGCACCGGTCTGGATCTCATCGACGATGAGCAACGCGCCGTGCTTCAGCGTGAGCGAGCGGGCGGCCGCGAGGTATCCATCCGGCAGTTCGACCACGCCTGCCTCGCCCTGGATGGGCTCGACGATGATCGCGGCCACGCGGTCGTCCATCGCAGCCTCGAGCGCCTCGATGGTCGCAGGGATGTGCTCGACGCCGGCCGGCATGGGCTCGAACGGCTCGCGCATGGCTTTCTTGGCCGTGAGCGCGAGCGATCCGATCGTGCGTCCGTGGAAGCCGTTCTCCAGCGCGAGGATGCGCGGTCGATCCGTACCGCCGTGCAGGCGGGCGAGCTTGAAGGCCGCCTCGTTCGCCTCGGCGCCCGAATTCGAGAAGTAGACGCGACCGTCGATGCCGGCGCCGGCCAGCCGCTTCAGGCGCGCGGCCAGCGCGAGCTGCGGCGGCGTGGCGAAGTAATTCGACACGTGCGCGAGGGTCGCGGCCTGCTTCGCGATCGCCTCGACGAAGACGGGGTGCGCATGGCCGAGCGAGTTCACGGCGATGCCGGCGAGGAAGTCCAGGTAGCGCTTGCCGTCGCCGTCCCACACGTACGATCCCTCGCCACGGGTGAGCAGCGCCAGACGGTCTCCGACGTTGCGCACCAGGTCGCGTGCCACGTCATCCTGCCAGACGGTCATGCCGTCACCTCCGCTTCTCCGAGTACGACTTCGGTTCCGATGCCCTTGCTGGTGAACAGCTCGACGAGCACCGAGTGCGGCACGCGTCCGTCGATGATGGCCGCGGCGTCCACACCGCCCTCGACAGCATCCAGGCACGCGCGCATCTTCGGGATCATGCCCGACTCCAGCGACGGCAGCATGCGGACCAGCTGCTGCGAGGTGATGTGCGAGACGAGCGAGTCGCGGTTGGGCCAGTCGGCGTAGAGGCCCGGGACGTCGGTGAGGATCACGAGCTTGCGCGCGTTCAGCGCGGTCGCAAGGGCGGATGCCGCGGCATCCGCGTTCACGTTCAACGACTGTCCGGGGTTGTCGAGGTCGGGCGCGATGCTGGAGATCACCGGGATGCGCCCGGCTGCGAGGTGGTCGAGGACCGCGGTCGGGTCGACCTCGACGACATCGCCGACGCGACCGAGGTCGACGTGCTCACCGTCGATCTCGACACCGCGGCGGCGTCCCCCGAAGAGCCCGGCATCCTCACCGCTGAGCCCGGTGGCGATCGGGCCGTGCGAGTTGATCTTCGCGACCAGCTGCGGGTTCACCTGACCGGTGAGCACCATCCGCACGACGCTGATCGCCTCGGTGTTGGTGACCCGGTAGCCGCCCTTGAACTCGCTGGGGATCGCCAGCCGGTCGAGCATGTTCGAGATCTGTGGACCGCCGCCGTGCACGACGACCGGCTGCACGCCGACGTAGCGGAGGTACGCGATGTCCTGCGCGAACGCCTCCTGCAGCTCGTCGGAGACCATGGCGTTGCCGCCGTACTTGACCACGACGATCTGGTCGCGGAACTTCTTCAGCCACGGCAGCGACTCGATGAGCGTCGCGGCCTTCTCCGCCGCGACGTCGGGGGGTGTGTCCTGGATGTCTGTCATGAGGAGTACGCGCTGTTCTCGTGGACGTAGTCGTGGGTGAGGTCGTTCGTGCGGATCGTCGCCTCGGCATCGCCCACCTGCAGGTCGATGAGCAGGTCGGTGGCGCGCGGGGCGAGGTCGACGTCCTCGCGCGGGCGGTCAGGGCCGCCCTTGCTGCACACGCGGACGCCGTTCATCCAGACGTCGACGTCGTAGGGGTCGAACTGCGCGCTGGTCGTGCCGATCGCGGCGAGGACGCGCCCCCAGTTCGGGTCGTTGCCGAAGATCGCCGCCTTGAACAGGTTGTTGCGGGCCACCGAACGCCCGACTTCGACGGCGTCCTGTTCCGTGACCGCGTTCGCGACACGGATCGTGATGTCGTGGCTCGCGCCCTCGGCATCCCCCTGCAGCTGAGCCGCCAACTGATCGCTGAGCTCGGTGAGCGCCGCGGTGAACTCCTCGAGGTCGGGCTTCACGCCGCTCGCTCCGCTGACGAGCAGGGTGACCTGATCGTTCGTCGACATGCAGCCGTCGGAGTCGAGCCGATCGAAGGTCTTCCCGGTCGCCGCCCGCAGGGCCGTGTCGGCCTCGATCGCCTCGAGGTCGGCGTCGGTCGTGATGACGACGAGCATCGTGGCAAGACCCGGTGCGAGCATCCCCGCGCCCTTGGCCATGCCGCCGATCGACCAGCCTTCCCGCTCGACGAGCGCGGTCTTCGCGACGCTGTCGGTCGTCATGATCGCGTGCGCCGCGTCGTCGCCGCCGTCTGCGCTCAGGGCGGCGATCGCCTGCTCCGTGCCGTCGAGGACCTTGGCGCGGAACGCCTCGTCGCCGGTGCCGATGAGGCCCGTCGAGCAGACGAGGATGTCGCCGGCAGCGACACCCAGCAACTCCGCCGCCTTCTCGGCGGTCTGGTGGGTGGTCTGGAAGCCGAAGCTGCCGGTGAAGCAGTTGGCGCCGCCGGAGTTCAGCACGATCGCCTCGACCGTGCGGTCGAGGATGACCTGCTGCGACCAGATGATCGGGTTCGCCTTGGCGCGGTTGCTCGTGAAGACGGCGGCACCGACCTTGCGCGGTCCGCGGTTGACGACGACGGCGACGTCGGGCTTGCCGGTCGACTTCAGACCAGCGGCGACGCCGGCCGCCTCGAATCCCTGGGGGGCTGTGACGCTCATGGGGCCACTCCGTTCACGGTGAGGGCGCGGCCTTCGGGCAGGCCGAGCGCGAGGTTCATGGACTGGATGGCAGCGCCGGCGGTGCCCTTGACGAGGTTGTCGACGGCCGTGACGATCGTGACCCGGTTCGCTGCGCGGTCGATCGCGAGTCCCATCAGCGCGGTATTCGCGCCGAGGACGTCGGCGGTGCGGGGGAAGTGCCCCTCGGGCAGGAGCTGCACGAAGGTCTCGTCGCCGTAGGCGTCCTGCCAGGCGGCGCGGATCTGCTCGTCGGTCGCGCCGTCCGCGATGGGGGCCGTGGACGTCGCGAGGATGCCGCGGGCCATCGGCACGAGGACGGGGGTGAAGGAGATGCGAGGATCGGCGGCGCCGGCGCCGCGCAGCGCCTGCTGGATTTCCGGGATGTGCCGGTGCGTGCCGCCGACCGCGTACGGGTTCGCCGTGCCGAGCAGTTCGCTGCCGAGCAGGTGCGGCTTCAGGCTCTTGCCGGCTCCGGAGGGCCCGACGGCGAGCACGCTGACGATGTCGTACGGGTCGATGACGCCGGCGGCGACACCGGGGACGAGGCTGAGGCTCACGGTCGAGGCGTTGCAGCCGGGAGCTGCGATGCGCTTGGCTGTGCGCAGGTTCTCGCGCTGCTTGGAGCCATCGATGATCAGTTCCGGGACTCCGTAGGCCCAGGGCTCATGGAAGTGCCCGCCGTAGAAAGCGTCCCACGATTCCTGCGAGGTGAGCCGGTGATCGGCACCGGCGTCGACGACCAGTGGCACGTCGCCCAGCGCATCGGTGTACTGCCCCGACTGACCGTGCGGCAGGGCGAGGAAGACGACGTCATGGCCGGCGAGGATCTCGGGCGTCGTGTCCTGCAGAGTGAGGTGCGCGAGCGAGCGCAGGTGCGGCTGGTGCTCGATGAGCGGCTGACCGGCGTTCGAATGCGCGGTCACCGTGCGGATCTCGATGTCGGGATGACTGGCCAGGAGGCGCAGGATCTCGCCGCCCGCATAGCCGGATGCGCCGGAGACGGCGACGGTATACGTCATGCTTCTACCTTAACGGTGCGGGACGGTCGTCCCTGGGGTGTCTGAGGTCCGAGGCGGCGACTCCGGCGCTCGACCCACCGGCGCGGGCACGGTTCAGGGAGCGCAGAGGTCGCCTAGAGTCGGCGGCCGCCCAGACCGCTGCGGCGTCGGCGCACCACGGTGACGCTCGGAACAAGCGTCGAAGGGGTGATTGCGGCCGAAGGCATGTCGCGACAGTAGCGCTCGCGGCGCAGCATCCGCAAATCGAGCGAAGCGGACGCCGTCACACGCGTCCCGTCGTGCAGCGACCGTGTCAGGACGGGAGCTCGGCGAGGAGCGCTCGCTCGTCGTCGCGGGTAAGGCCGGCGCGACGCGATCGGTCGAGTCCGCGGGCGCGCTCGTCATCGAGCACGCGCCCGATGACCTTCTCGAGCGGGGTCCGGGTGCCACCGGCGGCGGCGTAGCTGGCGTTCGAGCGGGTCATGAATCCCGACCAGTCTCGTGGCAGCCACAGCGGGAGCGATCGCTCCCCCATCCACGGCTGCACCTCGTGCGATTCGAGCCAGTCGTCGGCCGCGACGACGGTGCGACCGGTGTGGCCGGCCGCGACCCGGAACAGCCCGAGCACGTCGTCGAACGGATGCGGATCTCCGATGGCGTTGCGGATGCCGATGAGATCGGCGTTCGCTGCGAAACCGGCGAGGTCGTCGACATCGATCACCTGAGCGGAGCGCCCCGTGCCGTCGGGGACCAGCACCGCTTCGGAGCCGGCGCGCGCGAACGCGGCAGCCCAGTAGCCGAAGCGGTCGCTGGGGTCGCCCGGCCCGACGATGAGACCGGGTCGGATGATGTGGACGCGGCCGCCGAGCGCCCTGACCGCTGCCTCGGCGGCGACCTTCTGCGCGGCGTAGTCGTACTCGTCGCCGTCGGCGGCCGGCTCCTCCAGACGCGCGGTCTCATCGGCGTCGTCGACATCGGCGTCGGCGTACACCGACATCGAGGACACGTACGTCCAGTGCGCAGCACGATGGCCGAGGGCGCTCACCGCGGTTCTGACGTGATCGGCGCGGGAGGAGATGTCGACGACCTCGTCCCAGTCGCGGTCGAGCTGCCCGTATGTCGCCGGGTCGTCCCGATCCCCGCGGACGAGGGCTGTGCCGTCGGGCGCTGGTCTCCCGCCCCTCGCAAGGCAGGTGACCTGCGCCCCGGCATCCGCCCAGCGCCGCGCGATGCGGCCGGACAGCCAGCCGGTGCCGCCGAGGATCAGGACGTCGGGCATGATCCCATGCCACCATGTCGCGGCGCGTTGCGGAAGTCATTCCGCTCAGAGCAGAGAAGGCGTCTCCAAGCGCGGGTGCCGGTGAGCGACGACTGCGCACGCAGCCATGACGCGAACGGCGAGGAGGAGGTGATGCCCCCTCCTCGCCGTCGTCATCCCGTGCGTGCACGGGATACGCGATTCAGTCGCGGATGCTCGCGCCGAAGCGCTCCGACGCCGTAGCCACACCGGCGAGCTTCGCCTCGGTCGCCTCGGCGGCGGTGAGCGTGCGGTCGGGCGCCCGGAACCGCAGAGCGAAGGTCAGGCTCTTCTGGCCGGCATCCAGTCCCTGCCCGCGGTAGTCATCGACGAGACGGACGGATTCGAGCAGGTCGCCCGCGCCCTCGATGAGAGCGGCGCGCAACTCGCCCGCGGTCACCTCCTCGGACACGACGAGCGACACGTCCTGCGTGGCGGCGGTGTAGGTCGACAGGGATGCCGCGACCACGCGCTCGCCCGCGACCGACAGGATGCCGTCGAGATCGAGTTCGAGCACGACGGCGCGTCCGGGCAGGTCGGCGTCGGACGCGACGTTCGGGTGCAGTTCGCCCACGTAGCCGACCTCGGTGCCGGCGACGCTGAGGACGCCTGCACGACCGGGGTGGAGGGCGGCGCGCTGTCCCTGCACGACGTCGATCTCCACGCCCGCGGCCACCGCGATCACGCGGACGGCGTCCAGTGCTTCCGACAGCCCGTACGACTCGACGGCCCGGCCCGGCTGACGCGCCGTGACGTTGCCCGTGAAGAGCGCGGCGACATGGCGGCGCTGCGGCGGGATGGAGGCGTTCAGCTCGGCGAGCTTCTCGTCCGTCGGACGCTGGCCCAGCGGCGGCACGTCGTCGGTGCCGTACGTCACGCCCGGTTCCGGGAGGAACACCGAACCGGTCTCGAAGATCGCCAGATCCGTGAGACCGCGCGCGATGTTGCGGTGCGCGATCTGCAGCAGCCCGGGGATGAGCGAGCGACGAAGGAACGGCGCCTGCCCGTCGAGCGGGTTCGCGAGCTTCACGCTCGGCAGCTTCTCACCCGACGCAGAGCCGTGCAGGGCGTTGTGCGCCTCGGTCGTGAACGGGAACGCCGGCGTCTCGACGAGGCCGGCCGCGGCGAGGGCGTTCGCAACCCGGCGGCGCCCCTGCTGGGCGGCGGTGAGTCCGCGACCGGCGGGCGGGGTGGGCAGCACGGAGGGAACCCGGTCCAGGCCGTGGATGCGGGCGACCTCTTCGGCCAGCGTCCACTTGTCCGTGAGATCGGGCCGCCAGCTCGGCGGGATGACCTGCCAGCCGTCGGAGGTCTCGGTCACCTCGGCGCCGATGGTCTCGAGCGCGCCGGTGACCTCTTCCTCGGTATAGTCCACGCCGATGAGGCCCGATACGAAGCCGTCCGGCAGGGCGATGCCGGCGATCTCGAACTCCGAGTACAGCGCACCGCCGAGCTCGTCGATGCGTCCGCCCGCGAGCTCGACCATGAGGTCGGCGACGCGGCGGGCGGCGACGAACGGAACGAGCGGGTCGACACCGCGCTCGAAGCGCTTGGACGCCTCGCTGGGCAGCTTGTGCCGTCGCGCGGTGCGGGCGATCGAGATCGGATCGAAGATCGCGGCCTCGATGAGCACGTTGCGGGTGGCATCCGACATCTCTGTGGTGCCGCCGCCCATGACACCGGCGAGGCCGATGGGGCCGGAGTCGTCGGTGATCAGGAGGTCTTCGACGTGGAGCTTCCGCTCCTGTCCGTCGAGCGTCGTCAGCTTCTCCCCCGGCTGAGCACGGCGCACCGTGATGCCGCCTGAGAGCTTGTCGAGGTCGTAGCCGTGGATCGGGTTGCCGATCTCGAGCATCACGTAGTTCGTGATGTCGATGAGGACGCCGAGCGAGCGGATGCCGGCGAGCGAGAGCCGAGCGATCATCCATGGCGGCGTCGGACGGGACGGGTCGACATCGCGCACGACCCGCACGACGAACTCCTGCACGGCGGGATTCTCGCGCAGCGGCTCGGCGTCCACGGCGAGCGGGAAGCCCGTGCCCGGCTGGACATCGGCCCACTCGTGCTCGGCGGGGTCGCGGAAATCCGCCCCCGTCGCGTGCGCATACTCGCGGGCGACGCCGCGGATCGAGAACGCGTACCCGCGATCCGGCGTCACGTTGATCTCGACGGCCTTGTCGTCCAGGCCCAGCAGGGCGACCGCGTCCGTTCCGACGGGTGCGTCGATGCCGAGCGTCGACAGCACCAGGATCCCGTCGTGCTCATCGCCGAGCCCCAGCTCGCGCGCCGAGGCGATCATGCCGTCCGAGACATGACCGTAGGTCTTACGGGCGGCGATCGGGAAGGGGCCCGGCAGCACGGCGCCGGGAAGGGTCACGACGACCTTGTCGCCGACGGCGAAGTTCGATGCGCCGCAGACGATTCCGCGGACGCCGCCGTTCTCCTCGCCGACGTCGACCTGGCACCATCGGATGGTCTTGCCGTTATTCTGCGGTTCCTCCTCGAACGAGAGCACCTGACCCACGACGACGGGGCCGGAGATCTCGAAGCCGTGCAGCTCCTCCTCTTCGAAGCCGACCGACACGAGCGCCGCGAAGACGTCGTCGGCCGTGGCATCCGGTGCCACATCCACGTACTCACGCAACCACGAAAGCGGGACGCGCATCACACCACCATCCCGAACTGCTCGCTGAATCGGATATCGCCCTCGGCCATGTCGCGCATGTCCTGCACGTCGGAGCGGAACATGAGCCCGCGCTCGACGCCGATGCCGAACGCGAAGCCGCTGTACACCTCCGGGTCGATCCCGGCGGCACGCAGCACGTTGGGGTTGACCATGCCGCAGCCGCCCCACTCGATCCAGCGCGCGCCGCCCTTGAAGGTCGGGTGCCACAGGTCGAACTCGGCGGACGGCTCGGTGAAGGGGAAGAAGTTCGTGCGCAAGCGCGTCTTGGCCTCGGCGCCGAAGAGCTGGCGGGCGAGGTGGTCGAGCGTGCCCTTCAGGTGCGCCATCGTGATGTCCTTGTCGACCACGAGGCCCTCGACCTGGGTGAAGACGGGCAGGTGCGTGGCGTCGAACTCGTCGGTGCGGTACACGCGGCCGGGGCACAGCACGTAGATCGGCATCTCGCGGTCGAGCATCGAGCGCACCTGGACGGGGCTCGTGTGCGTGCGCATGACGAGATGGCGATCGACCGGGTCGACGAAGAACGTGTCCTGCATCTGACGCGCGGGATGGTCGACGTCGAAGTTCAGCGCATCGAAGTTGAACCACTCGTGCTCGAGCTCGGGGCCCTCCGCGATCTCCCAGCCCATGCCGACGAAGACGTCGGAGATGTCGTCCTGCAGCTGCATGAGCGGATGCCGGGCACCCATGCGGGTGCGCGAGGAGACGGCGGTGATGTCGACGCGCTCGTCCTCGAGACGGGCGGCGAGCTCGACTTCGGCGAGCTCGGCCTCCTTCGCGGCGAGGGCCTGAGTGACGCGGCCGCGCCCTTGACCGATGAGCTTCCCGAAGGTCGCCTTGTGCTCGGGGGCGACCTGGCGCATCGACGCGTTGAGAACCGCCAGCGGCGACCCCTCGGCGACGTGCGCGGCGCGGGCCGCCTTCAGTTCTGCGGTGGTGGCGGCGGCGCCGATCGCCTCGAGAGCTGCGGCGACCGCGGTTTCCACCGCCTCTGGGGTGATTTCTGGGGCGTCAGACACAAGACATGAGTCTACCGGCGTGGTGCGTCCCGCTCGTGCGCCTCAGTCGGTCTTGGGCGGGGCCTGGGCGGCAATGAGCTCGGTGTCGGTGCCTTCGTGCATCACCGCAGCGTTATCCGCGGCCAGAGCCTTCATCCGCGGCGAGCGGCGGGTCTTGATCTCGGCCCACTTCGCGATGCCGGAGAGGATCAGACACATGACGATGTAGATGCCACCGATGACGAGCGCCGACTGCAGGATGGGACGGCCCGGCTGCGTGCTGAGGAGCTTGGCGTAGTACAGCAGTTCCTGGTACGTGATCAGGAACCCGAGCGCGGTGTCCTTCATCGTCACGACGAGCTGCGCCACGATGACGGGGAGCATCGCACGCACGGCCTGCGGCAGCAGAATCAGGGTCATCACACCGCTCTTGCGGAGGCCGATCGCGAAGCCGGCCTCCTTCTGGCCGCGCGGCAGCGATTCGATGCCGGCGCGCAGCGCCTCGGCGAGCACCGAGCCGTTGTAGAGCATCAGCGCGATCACGACAGCCCAGTACGGCTCCATCTTCACACCGAGCGTCGGCAGACCGTAGTACAGGATCATCATCATGACGAGCACGGGGACGGCCCGGAAGAACTCGGTCACGACGGTCACCGGTACGCGCACCCAGGCGTGATCCGAAAGGCGTCCGATCGCCAGCACGAATCCGAGCGCGAGGCTGAGCACGGCCGCCAGGGCGAATGCGCGCAGCGTGTTCATCAGCATCGCCCCGATGGATTCCCACACGACCGTGTAGGTGAACACGTTCCACTTCGCCGCGCTGAACTGGTTGGTCAGAGACAACCGCCACAGGACGAAGGCGAGGACAGCGACCACGACGACGACGGTCACGACCGCGAGGATCATGTTGCGACGGCGGGCACGAGGACCGGGGACGTCGAAGAGCACAGAACTCATCGTGCGATCCTCCAACGGTTCTCAAGCGTTCGCTGCAGCCATGTCAGCAGCATCACGAGCGCGACGAAGATGAGGGCGACCCACAGCAGCACCTCCATCGGTGTGCCGGGCCGGGTGTGCGACTCCGAGATCGTGGATCGCAGCTGCGGAAGAACCGCGATGGAGAATCCGGCGGCGACGGTCGTGTTCTTCAGCAGAGCGATGAAGACGCTCATCATGGGCGGCACGACCGAGCGGAATGCCTGCGGCAGCACGACCTGCGTCATGACCTGACCGAATGGCAGCCCGATCGCCCGGGCCGCCTCTGCCTGCCCCACCGGCACCGTGTTGATGCCGGCACGCAGCGTCTCGGCGACGTACGTGGCCGTATAGACGCCGATGGCGAAGATGCCGAGCACGAGGTTCGAGAGCGGAGGCAGGGCGAGTGCGCTGTATCCGAAGATGAAGAAGAAGAAGACGAGGGTGAGCGGGGTGTTGCGCACGAGCGTGACGTACGCCGTTCCGACCGCGCGGGCGACGGGGACGGGCGAGACGCGCATCGCGCCGACGATGGTGCCGAGCACCAGCGCGATGATGCCGCCGAAGAAGAACACCAGCAGCGTGTAGGTGATGCCCTGACCCCACAGGTCGAGGTTGCCGAAGATGGCGTCCACGCGCCCTCCCCTTCTCAGATAAACGGTGCGGAGCGGCTGCTCGAGCCGCCCCGCACCGTGATGGATCAGTCGACTGCCGGCTGCTCGACTTCGATGCCCGACTGACCGAGGGTCGCGTCGAAGATCGCCTGCCAGGTGTCGCCGCCGTCGGTGAACAGCGTGTTGATGTGGTCCTTCAGGACGGTGTCGCCCTTCGGGAGGCCGACGCCGTAGCGCTCCTCGGTGAACAGACCGTCCAGAACCTTCACGTCATCCGGGTACTGAGCGGCGTAGCCGATGAGGATCGCAGCGTCGGTGGTGACCGCGTCGACCTTCCCGCTGATGAGGTCCTCGACGCACTGGGAGTAGATGTCGTACTCAGCCGTCTTGATCTCGGGGAAGTTGTCCTTGATGTTCTGGATCGGCGTGGAGCCGGTCGCCGAGCACACGGTCATGCCGTTGAAGTCGGAGACCTCCTTGACCTCGGTCATCTCGCTGTCGGCGGCGACGAGGAAGCCCTGACCGGTGACGAAGTAGGGACCTGCGAAGTCGATCTGCTCCTTGCGCTTGTCCGTGATCGAGTAGGTGCCGACGTAGTAGTCGATGTCGCCGTTCACGAGCGCCTGCTCGCGGTTCGCGGAGGCGATCGGCTCGTACGTGATGTCGCTCTCCTCGAACCCGAGGGATGCCGCGATCCAGCGCGCGATCTCGATGTCGAAGCCGCTGCGCTCGTTGGTCGTGGCGTCGAGGTAGCCGAGGTTGGGCTGGTCCTCCTTGACACCGATGACGGGCCCGCCGCGCTCGACCATGGCGTCGAACGTCGGGCTTCCTTCGAGCTGGACGTCGGTCGCGACCTCGTACGCGGGGGCGTCTCCGCCGTCTGCACCATCGCCGGCGTCGCCGCCGGGGGTGGTCGGGCTGCCGCTGTTGCAGGCGGTGAGGGCGAGCAGCGCTGTCGCCGCGATCCCGATCCCTGCCAGTGTCCGTGTGCGTCGCATGTGCGTCTCCTTCGTGTGCTGTGTGTTCAGGTGCTGTATGTCGGGAAGAGTCAGTGCGTGAGGAGCTTCGAGAGGAAGTCCTTGGCGCGGTCGCTCTTGGGGTTGGTGAAGAACTCCTCGGGTGTCGCCTCTTCGACGATGCGACCGTCGGCCATGAACACCACGCGGTCGGCGGCCTTGCGGGCGAAGCCCATCTCGTGGGTGACGACGATCATCGTCATGCCCTCCTTCGCCAGCTGCACCATGACGTCGAGGACCTCGTTGATCATCTCGGGGTCGAGCGCGCTGGTGGGCTCATCGAAGAGCATGACCTTGGGATGCATGGCCAGCGCGCGGGCGATCGCGACGCGCTGCTGCTGACCGCCGGAGAGCTGTGCGGGGAGCTTGGACGCCTGCTGGGCGACGCCGACGCGCTCGAGGAGCGCCATGGCCTCCTTGTCGGCATCGGCCTTCTTCATGCCGCGGACTTTGATCGGTCCCAGAGTCACGTTCTCGAGGATCGTGAGGTGGGCGAAGAGATTGAAGGACTGGAAGACCATGCCGACATCGGCGCGCAGCTGCGCGAGGCCCTTGCCCTCGGCCGGCAGCTCCTTGCCGTCGATGGAGATCACACCGCTCGTGATGGTCTCGAGGCGGTTGATCGTGCGGCACAGGGTCGACTTGCCCGAGCCCGACGGCCCGATCACGACGACGACCTCGCCCGTGTTGACCGTGAGGTCGATGTCGGTCAGCGCCTGGAAATCGCCGTAGTGCTTCTGAACGTTGTCGACGACGACAAGGGGTGTGCCAGTCTCGGTCATGTGTTCACATTAGAAGCACCGCACGCTGCGAACCAACAGCCACGCACGCCGGTTATCGAGTTGTAACCGACTCGAAACGCGTCAGGGCGCGTCGGCGGCGCGCTGAGTGAAGGCGCTCTCGTAGAGGCAGACGCTGGCGGCGGTGGCGAGATTCAGCGACTCCGCCTTGCCGAAGATCGGCAGTTTCAGCACGTGGTCGGCGAGGTCGAGCGCGTGCTCCTCGAGCCCGTGCGCCTCGTTGCCGAACAGCCATGCGGTGGGCTTCGCGAGCACCCCGGCAGCCCGGGCCTCGAGCAGATCGGCGCCCTTCACATCGGCCGCGAGTACGCTCAGGCCGGCCGCGTGCGCACGTGCGACGACGTCGTCGAGGTCGCCTCCGACCGAGACGGGCAGGTGGAACAGCGAACCTGTGGTCGAGCGGACGACCTTCGGGTTGTAGGGGTCGACCGTGCGGCCGGTGAGCACCACGGCATCCGCACCGGCGGCATCCGCGGCGCGGATGATCGTCCCGAGATTCCCCGGGTCGCGGATCTCCTCGCAGATCGCCACCAGCCTCGGCGACGAGTCGAAGATGTCGCGCACCGACATGGGGATCTGCCGGGCGACGGCGATCACGCCCTGCGGGGTGACGGTATCCGCCATCGCACCCAGCACGTACTCGGTGACGAACTCAGCATCCACGCCGTTGCGCGTCGCCGCGGCACGCAGATCAGGATGCCGATCCCACGCGTTCGGCGTCGCGAACAGCTCCACGACGGCATCCGGACGATAGGCCAGCGCTTCGCGGACGGCCTGCGGCCCCTCGAGGAGGAAGAGCCCGGTGTCGGTGCGCGCACTGCGCTTGGTGAGCTTCGCCACGGCTCTGACACGCGGGGAGCGGGGGTTCTCGAGCACGCGTTCAGTCTAGGGAACACCGCCCGGCAAAGAAGAACGGGCGCTCCCCCGAAGGAGAGCGCCCGTTCCAGGAAGGATGCTTACGCAGCCGACTTCGGAGCGTTGACGTCCGAGGGCAGAGCAGCCTTGGCCGTCGCGACCAGCGAGGCGAAGGTGGCCGGCTCGTTGACCGCGAGCTCGGCGAGCATGCGGCGGTCGACCTGGACGCCGGCGAGGCCGAGACCCTGGATGAAGCGGTTGTACGTGATGCCGTTCTGGCGGGCAGCGGCGTTGATGCGCTGGATCCAGAGGCGGCGGAAGTCGCCCTTGCGCTTGCGACGGTCACGGTACGAGTAGACCAGGGAGTGGATGACCTGCTCCTTGGCCTTGCGGTACAGGCGCGAACGCTGACCGCGGTAGCCGGAGGCGCGCTCGAGGATGACGCGACGCTTCTTGTGGGCGTTTACCGCCCTCTTGACTCTTGCCATTTTCGTGTATTCCTATTCGTGCTTCGGGCGCTCAGCCGCGGCCGAGGAGCTTCTTGGCGACCTTGGTGTCGTTGGCCGACAGCACCTGGTCCTGGTTGAGGCGGCGGGTGCGACGGCTCGACTTGTGCTCGAGGTTGTGGCGCATGCCGGCCTGCTGCTTCTTCAGCTTGCCGCTGCCGGTGATCTTGAAGCGCTTCTTGGCACCCGAGTGGGTCTTCTGCTTCGGCATCTTCTCTTCCTTCGTATGGCGCCTTCTCAGGCGACGGTGTCAACCCGCGCGATGCGGGAGTCTGCGGGTCACTCGGACGGGGCGTCCTCAGTGCGTGCTTCGCGTGCGGCCTGCTTGTTCGCGGCGCGCGCGGCGTTCTGCTCGGCCTTCGCCTCGGACTTGTTCTTCACCGGTGCGATCACCATGACCATGTTGCGTCCGTCGATGGTCGGGTTCGACTCGACCGTGCCGAACTCGGCGACGTCCTCGGCGAACTTGCGGAGGAGCCGCACACCCTGCTCGGGGCGCGACTGCTCGCGGCCGCGGAACAGGATCATGGCCTTGACCTTGTCGCCGGCCTTGAGGAAGCCCTCGGCGCGCTTGAGCTTGGTCGTGTAGTCGTGAGCCTCGATCTTCAGACGGAAGCGGACTTCCTTGAGGATCGTGTTCGCCTGGTTGCGACGGGCTTCCTTCGCCTTCTGGGCAGCCTCGTACTTGAACTTGCCGTAGTCCATGATCTTGACCACGGGAGGCTTCGAGTTCGGGGCGACTTCGACGAGATCGAGGTCGGCTTCCTGCGCGAGGCGGAGCGCGACCTGGATGGCGACGACGCCGATCTGCTCACCCGCGGGGCCTACGAGGCGGACCTCGGGGACGCGGATGCGCTCATTGGTACGGGGATCGCTGATGCGGAACTCCTTAGACGATGGGGATTCAGCCAGTACGACGCTTTCTGCGACGCACTGCGAAAAAAGAGTTACTGCCCCACCCGCCGACATTTCAGACGTCGGCTTCGCACCCTGAACACCGGACATCGTCCGATCTACCGGCGTGAACCGGCGGAGCGCAAGACCCGGTAGCCTGGAACGGCAAGCGCGGGTGGGAAGTGAATCCTCTTTCGATCCGGAGCATTTCGCTCCGGAGCCCGCCAAAGTCTAACAGAAGGCAAGGCGAAGTGACGATTCCGGCCCACGATCATGGCCACGACGACCGCAACGAGCGCTGGGAGCAGCAGGAAGAGGCCGCATCGGCCGCCACCCGCGATATTGCGGACGTGCCCGCGGTCGAGGTGATCACCACCACCGCCGTGCACCTGATGAGCGCCGCCGCCGTCAAGCTCGGGCTCGCGGACGACCCCGACTCGCAGCTCGACCTCGACGAAGCGCGCAAGCTGATCAACGCTCTCGCCGGGCTCATCACCGCCGGCGCTCCCGAGATCAGCGACATGCACGCGCGGTCGCTGCGCGACGGTCTGCGCTCTCTGCAGCTCGCCTTCCGCGAGGCATCCGCCATCCCCGACCCGATCGGCAAGGGTCCCGGCGAGAAGTGGACCGGGCCGGTCAACTAGAACCGGCATCCGCCACTCTCCCGAACCGGGCGAGCAGGTGCCATACACGCTTCAGCGTCTGCGGATCGTGGCGTCGTGACCGTGCTGCGGCTCCGATGACGTCGGGGCGGAGTATGGTGCCGAGCGATCGAGCCAGTGCGACGGGTTCCGGCCCGCGGTATTCCGGATCCAGGTCACCCGTATCGACGCGGTACCCGGGGTGGAACTCCACGACGCACCCGAGCCTCGCCGCTGCATCCGCTACAGGCGTGCCCTCGAAGCAGGGATCGAGCACGATCGCCTCGACCCCGTCGGAGAATCGGATGCCGCCGTGGATGTGGGTCTCCACGTAGCGGTCGAGCAGATCGGGCGCGCCCGCCTTCATCCGGTCGACCAGTGCCGGCACGCCGTCGACGGTCGCGACCCCCTCCGGCTCGAACACGGAGTCGGGATAGCAGAACGTGGCGCTTCGCACCGCCCGCTCGTCGAGCCTGAGGAATGCGGATCCGAAGCGCGGCGCCGCACCATAGGGATCACCGAGGTCGAGGGCCCCGTACACCGGGCGGTCCGTCGCCGGGGCGAAGTCGTATCGGCCCGCGAACAGGCGACTCTCCCACTCCCATCGGTCGCCACCGGGATATGCGGTCAGCCCGCCGTTCGAGGTTCCGGTCTCGAACTGCGAGCGGTAGCGGGCGTCGGAGGCCATGGCATCCAAGACTGTCCCGTCGAGAAACGGCCAATCCGGGTGGAAGTGGACGTTCACGGTCAGCGACATGCTGTGAGCCTAGTGATCCGCGCACTCGAGAATCGCCTTGCCCGGCGAGAATCCTGTTGCCACGCGCATTCTCGCCGCGCAACGGAATTCTCGCGGGCGCGGTTCAGGCAGCAGCGTTCAGGGAGCGCGGCGGAGCTTGACCGTGAGTGAATCTGCGAGGACGGCGATGCGGTCGTCCGCGGCCCAGCGCTGAGCCAGGCGGGCCAGCACGGCATCGAGCACCTCGCGCTCGAGCCCGTCGACGAGATCGAGGATCACGACGAGCTCGGGTCCGCGCAGGCGTGCGTCCGGGTCGCCTGGTGCCACGGCGACGTCGATGACGGCGAGCTCATGCGCGATGCTCTCCTGCAGCGCCGTGAACACCTCGGGCGAGAGGAAGCTCGGCTCCCATGCGTGCCCTTGCGCGATCGCCCAGACCGCGGGGCGACGGACGACGAACTCCGTCTCCGACGTGGGGTCGAGAACGATCAGGTCGGTGTCCTCCGCGGATGCGGCCAGCGCCGCGCGCACAGCCTCGACCGGGATCGGACGCGCCGACGCATCCCAGGTCTGCATCGCCTGCACCGACGAGAACACCGGTTGCACCTTGCGTCCGTCCGGGGCGGCGACCGTGACGATCGACAGCTCCTGCGTCTTGTCGACGGCGAGGCCGCTGGGGGCGGTGCCCTCCTCGCCCTTCTCCGCGATCAGCGGGATGAGGACGCGGGCCGAACGCAGCGCATCGACGACCTCGGTTTGACTGCCCGCTCCCGCGCGGAAGCGGAGCAGGGCGTCGAGCAGGGCGGGATCGGCCGAGCCGTCGTCGGCTGCGTGCGGGTTCGCTTCGAAGCTGCGGCCCTCCCACGGGACGCCTGCGGAGTCTGCGGCATGCCCGTGGTCGCAGGCGTCGTCAGTCGCCGGCGACATCCAGCGCCTCAGCCAGCGTGAACGCTCCCGCGTACAGCGCCTTGCCGACGATCGCACCCTCGACGCCCAGGGGCACCAGCTCGCGGAGAGCGGCAATGTCGTCCAGGCTCGAGATGCCGCCGGAGGCGACGACGGGCTTCGGCGTGCGCGAGGTGATCTCGCGCAGGAGCTCGATGTTCGGACCCCGCAGGGTGCCGTCCTTGGTCACGTCGGTGACGACGTAGCGGCTGCATCCGGCGTCCTCGAGGCGGGCGAGCACCTCCCAGAGGTCACCGCCCTCCTTCGTCCAGCCGCGCGCGGCGAGCGTCGTGCCGCGCACGTCGAGACCGACCGCGACCGCCTCGCCGTAGCGGCTGATGACGTCCGCCGCCCACTCCGGGTTCTCCAGAGCGGCGGTGCCGAGGTTGATGCGCGCAGCGCCGCTCTCGAGAGCGGCCTCGAGGCTCGCGTCGTCGCGGATGCCGCCGGAGAGCTCGACGTTCACGTCGCGGTGCTGCTTGATGACCTTGCGGAGGATCGCGGCGTTGCTGCCGCGTCCGAAGGCCGCGTCGAGGTCGACGAGGTGGATCCACTCCGCGCCCTGGTCGACCCACTCCCCTGCCGCAGCCAGCGGGTCGCCGTAGCTGGTCTCGGACCCGGCCTCGCCCTGTGTCAGGCGGACCGCCTTGCCGCCGGCGACGTCGACGGCCGGCAGAAGGGTGAGCTTGGGGGTGGACGCGAAGTCGTTCATGTCATCCTCGGGTGGGTGCAGTGCCGATCATCGACACGATGTCCGAGAGTAGTCCGCCTCGATCCCGTGATCAAAACGTCGACGTCACGGAAGGCTCTCGACCCAGTTCCGCAGCAGGCGGATGCCCGCCTCCCCCGACTTCTCGGGGTGGAACTGGGTGGCCGACAGAGGTCCGTTCTCGACCGCCGCGAGGAACGGCTCGCCGTACGTGGTCCAGGTGAGCGCCGGCTGCGGAAACGGCGGAATGACTTCGAGTTCCCACTTCTGCGCGGCGTACGAGTGCACGAAGTAGAACCGCTCCTCCTCGATGCCGCGGAACAGCACGCTGCCCTCGTCGGGGGTCACGGTGTTCCAGCCCATGTGGGGAAGCACCGGAGCGTTGAGCTCCGTGACCGCACCCGGCCACTCACCCAGACCTTCGACGTCCTGCCCGCGTTCGACGCCGTGCGCGAACAGCACCTGCATGCCCACGCAGACGCCGAGCACCGGCCGTCCGCCTGCCAGACGCCGCTCGATGACCTCGTCCCCGCCCTGCTCGCGCAGCGCGGCGCGAACAGCGGCGAATGCGCCGACGCCGGGGACGAGCAGCCCGTCCGCTTCGAGCGCCGCGGTGCGGTCGCCCGTCAATGTGGCATCCGCGCCGGCGGCCGCGAGCGCCTTGACCGCGGAGTGGACGTTGCCGGAGCCGTAGTCGTAGACGACGACGCTGCGCGTCACAGCGCGCCCTTGGTGGAGGGGATGCCGTCGACGAGGGGATCGAGCGCCTTGGCCTGCCGGAAGGCGCGGGCGAAGGCCTTGAACTCGGCCTCGGCGATGTGGTGCGGGTCACGACCACCGAGCACGCGCACGTGCACGGTGAGTCCGGCGCCCACCGAGATCGCCTCGAACGCGTGCCGCACGAGCGAACCCGTGAAGTGGCCGCCGATGAGGTGGTGCTCGAAACCATCGGGCTCGCCGGTGTGCACGAGGTACGGACGGCCGCTGATGTCGACGACCGCCTGTGCGAGCGCCTCATCGAGAGGGACGAGCGCGTCTCCGTAGCGCGAGATGCCCGACTTCTCGCCGAGCGCCTCGAGGATCGCCTGACCGAGGACGATGGACACGTCCTCGACCGTGTGGTGGGCGTCGATGTGCGTGTCGCCGGAGGCGCGGACGGTGAGATCTGTGAGCGAGTGCTTCGCGAACGCCGTCAGCATGTGGTCGAAGAACGGCACCGACGTGTCGATGCGGCTCTGCCCTGTGCCATCGAGGTTCAGCTCGAGCTCGACGGTCGACTCGGACGTGCTGCGGGTACGCGACGCGGTGCGGGAGGCGCTCATGCGCCCGAGTCTATCGACGCCAGAGCGTCGAGGAACGCCGTCGTCTCGGCCTCGGTCCCCGCTGTCACGCGCAGGTGGTGCGGGATGCCCACGTCGCGGACGAGAACGCCGCGGGCATACAGAGCCTCGAACGTCGCGCGGGGATCTGCCACGCCGCCGAAAAGCACGAAGTTCGACCACGATTCGTGAGGCTGATACCCCAGCGCCTCGAGCGTCGCGGTGATCCGATCGCGCTGCTCCACGATCTCGTCGACCATACCGAGCATGGTGTCCGCGTTGCGGAGGGCGGCGACGGCCGCCGCCTGGGTCAGGGCGCTCAGGTGATACGGAAGTCTCACCAGACGCAGGGCGTCGATGAACGCCGGGTCTGCGGCGAGATACCCGACCCGCGCACCGGCGAAGGCGAACGCCTTGCTCATCGTCCGCGACACGGCCAGCCGTGGGCGTCCGTCGAGAAGCGTGAGCGCCGACGATGCATCCCGAGGCGCGAACTCCTGGTAGGCCTCGTCGACGACCACGATGCCGCGCGCGGCTTCGTAGACCGCTTCGACGACGTCGAGGCGGAGCGGTGTGCCGGTGGGGTTGTTCGGCGAGCACAGCATGACGATGTCGGGGTCCGCCTGCTCCACCTGCGCAGCGGCCTCTTCCGCCGTGATCGTGTAGTCGGCTTCGCGCTGCCCCGCGACCCACTGCGCGCCGGTTCCCTGCGCGATCAACGGGTACATCGAGTAGGTGGGTGCGAATCCGAAGACCGTTCGGCCAGGGCCTCCGAAAGCCTGCATGATGTGCTGCAGGACCTCGTTCGATCCGTTGCCGGCCCAGATCTGGCCGGGCTCGAGCCCGTGCCCGAGGTAGTCCGCGAACGCCTCGCGCAGCGACGTGAACTCCCGATCGGGATAGCGGTTCACCTCGCGCAGCGCCACGGCGATGTCGTCGAGGATGTCGCTCGCCACCTCGTCGGGGACGGGGTGGGTGTTCTCATTCACGTTCAGCGCGACCGGCAACGGGGCCTGCGGCGCTCCGTAGGGTGTGAGGCCGCGAAGATCGTCGCGGAGAGGCAGATCGCCGAGGGAAGCAGTCACACTCCCCATGCTAACGGTGGGATCAGTCGACGTACTCGGCCGGGATGGCGAGCTCCTGCCCGACCTGGAGCGAGGACGCGCCCAGGGCGTTGAGACTCTCGATCTGGTGGATCACCGAGCGCGGGTCGGCGTTCGGCGCCACGGACTCGGCGATCGACCACAGAGTGTCACCGGGCATGACCGTGACCGTCTCGAAGCTCGCCGTGGGCACGGACTCGCCGGAGGCGACGGCGGCGCCGCCGCCGAGGGCCGCGAAGGCGATGCCTGCTGCGAGCGGGAGTGCGGCGAGGCCCAGCAGAACGCGACGCCCGCGCACGGTCAGTCGCAGTCGCGTCGAGGGACGGACGGTGCGGACTGCCGGGGCTGCGATGCTGATGGTGCTCATGGGATTCTCCTCTGCCTCTGGCGTAGCGTTCGCATTCACCGCTCGGCCGGGAGCGATGAATGCGAAGCTACGTACCGAATCTATCTTCGAATTCGAACATCTGTCAAGATTTCTTCGAAACCTCGTGCGGGAAACGGGCGACACGCTCGAACAGATCTTCCGAATCGCGGTGTTTCTCGGATACGGTTTCGATATCGACACCCCACCACGGGCCACCGACATTCGAAGAGCACCCCCGGAATCGCGCACGAAGGAGCACCATGAGCGACACCTCCGCCATCGAAGCCGAGACTCCTCGCACCCGTCGGCGCAAGAACCTCAGCGCCAAGCAGATGGCCATCCTCGAAGTGATCCAGACGTCGATCGCCACTCACGGCTATCCGCCGAGCATGCGCGAGATCGGGGACGCGGTCGGTCTGAAGTCGCTCTCCAGCGTCACCCACCAGCTGGGCCAGCTCGAGCTGAGCGGCTACCTCCGCCGCGACCCGGGCAAGACGCGCGCCATGGAGGTGCTCATCGACCTTCCCGGCACGAGCGGCGAGAATCCGGCCGATTCGGTCACACCGGTGGGGGACGCGGCGATGGTTCCCCTCGTCGGGCAGATCGCGGCGGGCGTTCCGATCACGGCCGAGCAGCAGGTCGAGGAGATCTTCCCCCTCCCCCGTCAGCTCGTCGGCAAGGGTGACCTGTTCATGCTCAAGGTCTCCGGAGAATCGATGATCGATGCAGCGATCTGCGACGGCGACTGGGTCGTCGTCCGCACCCAGAACACTGCGGAGAACGGCGAGATCGTCGCGGCGATGCTCGACGGCGAAGCGACGGTCAAGACCTTCCGCCAGCGTGACGGCCACACCTGGCTGCTCCCCCGCAACAGCTCCTTCGAGCCGATCCTCGGCGACGATGCCGTCGTCCTCGGCAAGGTCGTGGCGGTGCTCCGCGCGGTCTGACGCCCCGGCATCCTTCGACAACGCGGAAACCGCTCTTCCCCGGCATCCGGGAGGGCGGTTTCTGCGTTATCGGCTCTCGTATGCCGGCGTCGGCAGTGCCGCATAGGCTCGAGTCATGCCTCAGCCGTACGGAACCTGGCCGTCGCCGTTCACCGCCTCGAGCATCGCCGCATCCGCACCGCGCATCGACGGCGCGCGATTCGTCGGGGATGAGATCTGGTGGGGCGAGTCGGTTCCCGCCGAAGGCGGTCGCGTCACGGTCCGCAGTTCGAGCGGCGAAGTGCTGCTGCCTGCCCCGTGGAGCGCACGGTCGCGCGTGCACGAGTACGGCGGCGGCGCCTGGACAGCGGATGCAGACGGCACGCTGTACTTCGTCGATGGCCAGGATCAACGGGTGCACCGGATGCCGCGCGGCGGGGACCCGACTCCGCTCACGCCCGCCGGCGCGGCGGGCCGCGGACCGAACCACGGCGGGTTGCGACTGCAGAACGGCCGCCTGCTGGCGATCCGCGAGGATCTCGCAGCAGTGCCGCACCGTCGCGCGATCATCGAGATCCCGACCGACGGATCGGCGGCAGACGACGGCTCGGCCGTGCATGTGCACATCCAGGGGACGGCGTTCTTCGCGCATCCGGCGCTCTCGCCGGACGCCACCCGCATCGCCTGGGTCGAGTGGTCGGGGCGACGGATGCCGTGGCAGTCGGCCTGGCTCCGTGTCACGACGGTCGGCGACGATTCGTTCGCGAGCATCCGCACGCGTGCGGCGCTCCAGCCCGAGTGGGTCGGCGACGCGGAGTTGCTCTACGCCGACGACCCGTCAGGGCGCTGGGGGCTGCACCGTTTGCGCCTCGATGGCATCCAGGCATCCGATCCCGAGCAGATCGCGCCGGCCGGCGCCGACACCGGGTACGGACTGTGGGTGCTCGGGAACCGCTGGTACCAGCCGCTGGCGGACGGGAGGATCGTCGCGGTCCGGACGAACGGCTCCGACGAGGTCGTCGTGATCGACCGCGACGGTACCACGCGCGCGCTCGATGTTCCTGCCACCGCGCACGTCAGCGTCGACGACGTCGCCGGCTCGCGCGTGCTGCTCTCGGGTGGAGGATCCGCCGTGAACGCCGGCCTGTGGTGCGTGGACGTCGACTCCGGCGAGGTGACTCGCGTCCGCGGCGGGGGCCCGGCGGACGCCGACTGGATGCCGCCCGCAACGCAGCTCACGATCGACGGAGCGCACGGCCCCGTGCACGCGTTCGACTACGCACCCGCTAACCCGCTGGTGTCCGCACCCGACGGCGAGCTGCCGCCCTACATCGTGTTCGTGCACGGCGGCCCGACAGCGCACGTCGCCGGCGCGGCATCCGCCGCCATCGCGTTCTACACGAGTCGCGGCATCGGCGTGCTCGACGTGAACTACGGCGGATCGACCGGCTACGGCCGCGACTACCGCGAGCGTCTCGACGAGCAGTGGGGTGTGGTCGACGTCGACGACGTGCTCGCGGCGGCGCGCGGGCTCGCCGAATCCGGACGCGCCGATCCCTCGCGCATCGCGATCCGCGGCAGCTCGGCAGGCGGATGGACGGTGCTGTCGGCCCTTGTCCGCGGCGGCGTGTTCGCCGCCGGCATCAGCCGCTACGGGGTCACCGACCTGCGGATGCTGGCTCAGGACTCGCACGACTTCGAACGGCACTACATCGACGGGCTCGTCGGCCCGTTGCCCGAGAGCGAGCAGATCTACATCGATCGCTCACCTCTCACGCACGCCGACCGCATCGATGTGCCGGTGCTGCTGCTGCAGGGCGCGGACGACCTGGTGGTCCCGCCATCGCAGTCGGAGGCGATCCGCGACGCCCTGGCTGCGCGCGGCATCGCGCACGAGTACGTGCTGTACCCCGGCGAGGGCCACGGCTTCCGGCGCGCGGAGACGATCGTCGACGCCCTCGAGCGCGAACTGGCGTTCCTGGGCCGGGCGTTCGGATTCGCCGACTGAGCTAGTCCCCCATGCGGTTGCGCAGCCGCATGGCGCGCTCGGCCTCGCGGGTGTCCTGACGCTCCCGCAGGGTCTGGCGCTTGTCGTACTCGCGCTTGCCCTTCGCAAGGGCGATCTCGACCTTCGCGCGGCCGTCGAGGAAATACAGCTTCAACGGCACGAGGGTGTAGCCGCCGGCCGAGACGGCGTGCTCGAGCTTCTGGATCTCCTCGCGGTGCATCAGGAGCTTGCGGATGCGCTTGGCCGAATGATTCGTCCAGTGCCCCTGCGAATACTCCGGGATGTGCACGGCGTCGAGGAAGATCTCGTTGCCCTTGATGTACGCGTATCCGTCGGACAGGTTCGCGCGCCCCTGGCGCAGCGACTTCACTTCGGTGCCCGTGAGCACGAGCCCTGCCTCGTACGACTTCTCGATGGTGTAGTCGTGACGGGCACGGCGATTGGTCGCAATGACCTTCTCCCCGCGTTCCCTTGGCATGGTTCTCTCCTGTGCATCCTGTCGTACGGCCAGCCTTCAACCCTACAACAGCGAGGACGTCAGGTGCGCAGCCAGCGACGGATCGCGAACCCGGCAGACAGCGCGGCGAGCACGACGCCGATCACGATGAGGATCGGGACGACCACGAGGGCGTCCTGCATGCTCACCCAGGTCGTGATGAACGGCACGCGGCCCTTGAGGTATCCCTCGACGCCGAAGTGCATTCCGGCGATCACGGCAGCGCTCGCAAGCGCCGACCCGAGGAAGGCGGCGAACACGCCTTCGAGCACGAACGGCGTCTGGATGAACCGGTTGGATGCGCCGACCAGGCGCATGATCCCGATCTCCTTGCGTCTGGCGTAGGCCGACAGGCGGATGGTCGTGGCGATGAGCAGCACGGCGGCGATGAGCATGAGCACGGCGATGCCGACGGCGATGTAGGTCGCCACCGTCAGGGCGGAGAACAGCGGATCGAGGTACTGCAGCTGATCCAGCACCTCCTCGACGCCGTTCACGCCGCTGAAGGCCTCGACGATGACCTGCGACTGACTCGGATCCTTCAGGGTGATCCAGAAGCTGTCGAACATCTGGTCCTCGGTAAGGACGCTGGCCTGCTCGTCGCCGAGCTGATCGACGAGCTTCGCGTAGGCCTCGGCCTTCGTCTCGAAGCGCACCTCGGAGATCAGCGCGTTCAGCGCCGGGCCCTCCAGCTCGGCGCGCACCTGCTCGATCTGGTCCTGCGTCGCCTCGCCGTCGATGCAAGTCTCCTGCGTGTCCGACACGGAGGAGCACATGTAGACGGCGACCTGGGCGCGCTCGGTCCAGTAGTCGCGCATCGTGCTGATCTGGCCCTGCATGAGGATCGCAGCTCCCACGAACGTCAGCGACACGAACGTGACGAGCACGACGGAGATCACCATCGAGATGTTGCGACGAAGGCCCCCGAGGGCCTCCATCAGGATCAGTCCCACTCTCACGAGGTCGGCCCCACTTCGTCGTCATCGTCCGCGGCGGACAGGCCGAGCCGGTCGGCGACGCCGAGCTCGGCGACGTCGACCTCGGGCAGCACGATCGGATGCGTCCGGGTTACCGCAGGCGCGGCCTCCGGGGCCGCGGCGTCGCGCTCCGCCTTCATGGAGGCGATCATCTCGGCGGTGAGGGGCTCGAGCGACTCGGTCTCGCGTTGGACTTCCTGGACGGCGGTGAAGGCGGCGGTGGCGGCGGCTCCGCGCTCCTCCTGCGGCACCAGTTGCGGGATCATCGACCGGTCGCCGTAGCCGCCGCGCGTCTCGTCGCGCACCATCTCGCCGTCGCGCAGCTCGATCACGCGGCGCTGCATCTGGTCGACGAACGCGGCCTCGTGCGTGGCCATGAGCACGGTGGTTCCGCCGGCGTTGATGCGGGCCAGCAGCTGCATGATGTCGACCGACGTCGCAGGGTCGAGGTTGCCCGTCGGCTCATCGGCGAGGAGCACCTGCGGACGGTTCACCAGCGCGCGCGCGATCGCGACGCGCTGCTGCTCGCCGCCGGAGAGCTCGTGCGGCATTCGCTTCTCCTTGCCGTCCAGCCCCACCAGAGCCAGGGCCTCGGGAACCGCCTGCTGCACGAATCCGCGCGAGGAACCGGTGACCTGCAGGGTGAAGGCGACGTTCTGGAAGACGGTCTTGGTCGACAGGAGTCTGAAGTCCTGGAAGACCGAGCCGATGTGACGGCGGAAGTACGGGACCTTCCGGTTGGCGAGGCTGCGCAGGTCGCGGCCGAGGACGGCGACGCGGCCGGTGGTGGGGACGTCCTCGCGGAGGATCAGGCGGAGACAGGACGACTTGCCCGACCCGGATGCTCCGACGAGGAAGACGAACTCGCCCCGCTCGACTTCGAAGTCGACCCCGGCGAGGGCCGGTCTCTTCGTACCGCGGTAGCGCTTGGTGACGTTCTCGAACCGAATCATGGCCCTACGAGCCTAAGCGCGGGTTCACGTGTGACCGCGAGCGACACCCGGTCACACGGGTGCGCCGGATCAGTCGTCGTCGTCGGGACGCTTGCGCCAGCGGATGCCGGCCGAGATGAAGTCGTCCAGGTCGCCGTCGAAGACCGCGGCCGGGTTGCCGGACTCGTGTCCGGTGCGCAGGTCCTTCACGAGCTGCTGGCCGTAGAGGAAGTACGAGCGCATCTGGTCGCCCCAGCTCGCCGTGATGTTTCCGGCGAGCTCCTTCTTCTTCGCGGCCTCCTCCTCCTTCTGCAGCAGCAGGAGGCGGGTCTGGAGCACGCGCATGGCGGCGGCGCGGTTCTGGATCTGCGACTTCTCGTTCTGCATCGACACGACGATGCCGGTCGGCAGGTGGGTGATGCGCACGGCGGAGTCCGTCGTGTTGACCGACTGGCCGCCGGGGCCCGAGGAGCGGAAGACGTCGACCCGGATGTCGTTCTCGGGGATGTCGACCTCGGTCGCCTCTTCCATCAGCGGGATGACCTCGACCGCGGCGAAGCTGGTCTGGCGCTTGTCGGCGGAGCCGAACGGGCTGATGCGGGCCAGGCGGTGCGTGCCCGCTTCGACCGAGAGAGTGCCGAACGCGTACGGGGCCTCGACCTCGAACGTCGTCGACTTGATGCCCGCGCCCTCGGCGTAGGAGGTGTCCATGACCTTCACGGGGTAGCCGTGCTTCTCCGCCCAGCGCAGGTACATGCGCATGAGCATCTCGGCGAAGTCGGTGGCGTCGTCGCCGCCGGCGCCGGACCGGATGGTGACGATGGCGCTGCGCTCGTCGTACTCGCCGTCCAGCAGCGTCTGCACCTCGAGCTGGTTCATGACGTCGGTGAGCGCGGCGAGCTCGGCACGCGCCTCGGCGGCGGAGTCTTCGTCCTCCATCTCGTTGGCGAGGTCCACGAGCACCTCGAGGTCGTCGAGACGCTGCCCGATCTCGCTCACCCGCTTGAGGTCGGCCTGCTTGTGGCTGAGCGCGCTGGTGACCTTCTGGGCCTTCTCGGGGTCGTCCCAGAGGTCCGGGGCGCCGGCCTCCTCGCTGAGCCGCGCGATGTCGGCCTGGAGCCGGTCGACATCGACGACCTCGCTGATGTCGCCGTATGTGTGCCTGAGCGCCTGGATTTCGGCGGAGAGATCGAGTTCGAGCATGACGCTTCAGCCTACCGTGCCGGAGCCGGGCGGATAGCCTGAGGTGTGCGCAGTCGAACATGGCCGGTGCCGGCGATCCTCGCCGTCCTGCTCACGGGATGCGCGAACGGTGCAGCGGAACCTGTCCCTCCGCCACCGGATGCCGCGTTCGACTATCAGCTCGGCGGCGCGTACGAGCCGGCTGCCGGGGTCGAGATCGTCGTCCGCGACCGCACCACGTCGCCGCATCCCGATCTGTACTCGGTCTGCTACGTGAACGCATTCCAGACGCAGCCGGGCGATGAGGCCGCGTGGCCGGAGACGGCGCTGCTGACGGACGGTTCCGGGGTCCGCATCGTCGATCCGGACTGGCCCGATGAAGTGCTGCTCGACATCGCCGACCCCGAGGGCGCCGCCGTCGTCGTCGACCGCATCGGCGGATGGGTCCACGGTTGCGCCGCCGACGGCTTCGACGCGGTGGAGTTCGACAACCTCGACTCGTTCACCCGTTCGAACGGCGCGTTGAGCCAGGAGGATGCCGTCGCGGTCGCGAAGGAACTCGTCGACATCGCGCACGCCTCCGGTCTCGCGGCGGCGCAGAAGAATGCCGCCGAGCATGCCCTCGCCCTCCGCGACGATGCCGGTTTCGACTTCGCGGTCGCCGAGGAGTGCGCGGCGTACGGGGAGTGCACGGCGTATACCGATGTCTATGCCACGGTGCTCGACATCGAGTACACCGACAACCTGCCGGAGTCGTTCGAGGTGCTGTGCGCACGGCCCGGCACGCCGCGGGCTGCGATCGTCCGCGACCGCGATCTGACGCGCCCCGGCGACAGCGCGTACGTGCGCGGAACGTGCTGACCGTGGGCGGGAGTAGCGTGGCGGGGTGAGCAGTGCATCCACCGTCCTGAGGCAGTTCGGGCCGATGGTGTATCTGCCCACCATCCTCTTCTCGATGGGCGAGGGCGCCGTTCTCCCGCTGATCCCGGTGATCGCGGCGAACATGGGCGCTGACGTAGCCGCGGCGGCGCTCGTGGCCTCCGCCCTCGTCGTCGGGCAGTTGTGCGGCAACCTTCCCGCCGGGTGGGCCGTCGCCCGCATCGGCGAGCGCTTCACGATGGTGATCGCCGGCGTCATCTCGATGATCGCCGTTGCCGGAATGGCGTTCGCGCCGGTCATCGCGGTCTTCGCGGCATCCGTCTTCCTGCTGGGGTTCTGCGCCGCCGCCTTCGGCCTGGCCAGGCACGCGTTCATGACGACACGTGTTCCGCTGGCGTTCCGCGCCCGTGCCCTCTCGCTGCTGGGCGGGAGCTTCCGCCTCGGCGTCTTCGTCGGCCCGTTCGTGACGGCCGGTCTTCTGCTGCTGTTCGGCACGGAGCAGGCCGCGATCTGGTTCTTCATGGCGTGCCTGGTGGTGATGGTCGTGCTCGTGCTGTTCGGGCCGGACCCGGAGAAGACCCACGCTCCCTTGCCGAGCTCCTCCCCTCTCGTCGAGGACTCCGGCGAGGCGGTGAGCGGCTCCATCCCGACAGTCGAGCGGGTCGGGATCTTCCGCACGATGTGGCGCTTCCGCGGTGTGCTGGGGCGACTGGGACTCGCCGCGGCGTCGCTGTCGGCGGTGCGCTCGGCACGCCAGGTCGTGCTTCCGCTGTGGGGCGTGTCGCTCGGGCTCGACGCCCAGACGATCGCGTTGGTCGTCGGCGTGTCCGGGGCGATCGACTTCGCCCTGTTCTACGCCAGCGGCCAGGTGATGGACCGGTTCGGCAGGCTCTGGGCGGCGATGCCCGCCATGGTGCTGATGGGCGCCGGGTTCCTCGTGCTGTCGCTCACGCACGACGGCGAGGCCGCGGTGCTGTGGTTCGGGATGCTGGCCGCCGTGCTCGGCGTCGGCAACGGGCTCTCCAGCGGCATCCTGCTCACCCTCGGTGCGGATGTCGCCCCGAAGCAGGACCCTGCTCCGTTCCTCGGATCGTGGCGCACGCTGACCGATGCCGGAGGCGCCGCAGCGCCGCTGATCGTGTCGGGGGTGACCGCGATCGCGTCGCTGTCGGTGGCAGCGGCCCTGATGGGGGCCGTCGGGCTCCTCGGCGCGCTCGGGTTCATCCGCTGGATCCCGCGGTTCAGTCCCCGCCAGGGCCCGCCCGCCTGACTCCCCGCCAGGGGGGCGCCCGACTAACGCAGAGCGGTGCGACTCGTCGCGGTCGCCTCGAGCGGCACGCCGTCCGGAACGAAGGCCGACACCAGCGGCGGATGCCAGGTTGCCGCGACGGTCACGCGGGCCGAGACGCCGTCCGGCGCGGATGCCGACACCAGTTGCGCGCCGGAGGACATCGCTCCCACGACCGCCGCGGCCTGCTCATGCACGCCGTCGTCCGTGAGCTCGGCTCGGACGCTCTCGTCCTCGACGACGAGCGTGAAACCGTCGGCCCCCGCGAGCGCTGCGGCATCCGCAAGCGAATCCAGTCGCTTCTGCGCGATGTAGAGATCGGTGGCGCAGGTGCAGACGAAGACCACGGCGAGCGCGAGCACGACGTAGCCGAGGAGCAGCGGGAGGATGCTGCCGTCGTCGTCCTGCTGCTCACGGGCCGTCATCGCTCGCCCCACAGGCGCGAGACCTTCTGCGTCGCCGCGGCCTCGAGCGGGATCTGCGTCGCGCGGTCGAGCCCGAAGATCTCGGGTACGAACGGCAGCGAGACGCGGGTGCTGACGGTGACGACGACCGTCGCCCCCGAGCGCGGGCATTCCGCTCCGGCCGGTGTGCAGGTCACCGACACGTCGACGTCGGCGGCGTTCAGGTCGTATTCGTCGATGACGCTGGCGAGCACGGCATCGCCCCGGTCGGCGGCATCCGTCGCGTTCTCGGCCTGGCCGATCACACGCGCCGTGTGCCGCGAGGCCGCCTCAGCGCCCAGCATCGCCTGCTGCACGGTGCCGAGCGTGATGATGAGGTAGGCGAGCGGGACGAGGAGGATCACCCCGACCGTGATGAACTCGAGCGCCGCCGACCCCTCGTCATTCATCCCCCAGCGACTCCATCGGCGCATCGGCATCCACCTCCAACGCGTACGGGACGCCGATCAGACCGATGATCGGCAGCGTCGTGCGGACGGTGACGACGGCGGTGGGATGCCCGAGCCGGTCGCTCTGCGACACGACGATGTCGCCGGTGAAGGCATCGCCCACGGCACGGGAGATCGCCAGCCGGGTGCGCTCGGCTCCGTCGTCGAGCGTGGTGTCGGCGAGGGCCGCGTAGTGGGCGCCCTCCACGGCGGCATCGTGGACGACGTTGCGGACGTATACGGCGAACCCGAGCTGGAGCACGGCGAGCGTGAGAGCGGTCAGCAGGGCGCCGACGAGCACGAAGTCGACGGGACTCGACCCGCGATCCTCGCCCGCATCCGCCCACCGGAGCATCTCAGAGCCCGGAGACCCGCGAGATCGCCTGCTCGAACAGTCCGGTCAGCGCAGGACCGGCGACCGCCCAGATCAGCACGACCAGTCCTGCGGTCATCAGCGTCACCAGCACCCAGCCGGGCACGTCTCCGCGGTCGTCCTCCGCGAGATCGCGCGCGTCGACGGTGAGCTGCGCCCACCAGGTTCGTACTCGCTTCATCATTCGTCCTTTCATGGGGTCGGTCGTTCTGGCCGTCAGCCGAGGCCGAGCTGGAGGATGAACATGCCGGGGAACACGGCGAACAGAACGCTGAGCGGGAGGATCAGAAAGACGAGGGGCAGCATCATCAAGATCTCGCGGCGACCGGCCTGCTCGATCAGCGTCCGCTTGGCGTCCTCGCGCGCATCGGCGGCCTGCGCGTGCAGGACCGCCGCGAGCGGGGCGCCGTGCTCGAGCGCCGCGACGATCTGGTCGACCGCCCGGGAGAGTCCCGGTTGGCGGAGGCGCGACGCCATTTCGCCGAGCGCGTCGGCCAGCGGAGATCCGGTCCCGACGGCGAGCACGACCTGCCGCAGCTCCTGCGTCAGCTCGCCGGATCCGATCGCAGCGACCCGCCGCAGAGCGTCCAGGAACCCCTCGCCGGCGGACAGGCACAGCGCGAGGAACTCCAGCATCGTCGGCAGCTCGTCGCTCAGTCGAGCGAGGCGCGACCTGACGCGCGCAGTCAACAGCATGTCCACGGCGATCGCCGCGCCCAGGGCGAGGATGATCGGAAGGACAGCGGCAGCCGGTGTCATCCGCCCCGTGGTGGCCAGGACGATGACGAGTGCGCTCCCCAGCCCGAATCCTCCGAGCGCGCACCCCAGCTGCCGCGCACGGAACGCCGCCGGCTGAGCGTCGGAGCCCGCCTGCGCCAGCCGGTGCGCGAGCGCCTCGGTGTCGCCGATGCCGTGCAGGAGGCGGGTGCGCAGCCGCTGACCGATGGTCCCCGTCCCGCCGACCGGCAGGATGCCGGTGACGGGAAGGACACCCGCGGGCAGAGCGGCGTCGTCCACCGCGTCGCGCACGTAGGGAGCGATGCGCGCGGTCAGCGAGGCGGCTCGCCAGCGCGGGGCCGCCATGAGGATGCAGATGATCCCTGCGCCCAGCAGACCCCCGAGCAGGATCGCCGTCGCGGCATCCGTCACGATGCTCATGCGAACCACCGCCGCGGCTCAGGCAGACGCCCGATCCGGATCATGATGCGGAAGGCGATGACCGAGACGACAGCCCCGGCGACGATGACCATGACGCCCTCCGGACTCGCATAGGCCTGGGCGCCTTCCGGGCGCAGCGCGAGCAGGAGCAGGATGACCCAGGGCGCGATCACGCCGAGCACGGCGGCCCCGCGGATCCACGACTGCTTCGCCTCGACCTCGCCGCGCAGCGCAGCATCCGCGCGCACCGAGGACGACAATGCTCTCAGCACCCCGGTGAGCTCGCTGCCGCCGACCTGCCTCGTCATCTTCAGCGCCTCGATGATGCGGTCGGCTATGGGATCGGCGAGCGTCGTCTTGAGCCGTTCGATGCTGCTATCGAATCGACCGGTCGCTCGGAGGTCCCTGGCGAAGACGACGAACGCGGGCCGGACCGCGGTGGGCGCGGACTCGGCAAGGCTCGCGACGGCGTCGGGGAGCGAGAGCCCGACCCTGATCGCCGCCACGAGCAGATCGCACACGTCCGGCCACATCTGCCTGCGCGCCTTCAGCAGGCGCAGGCGTCGGGCTCGGAGGTACGCGACCGGGGGGGCACCGGCAGCGATCGCCGCGAGCAGCACCAGTACCGGGATGCCGGTGAGCAGCCACACGGCCGCGGCGGCGATCAGTGCGAGCGTGACGATGACCGCGAGCACCTTGTGCCGCTCAACGGACGCCAGCCCCGCCTCCTCGATGAGACGGGTCAGGTGGTCGTCGCGGCGTCCGGTCCGCTCGACCCGCTCGCGCGCCGGCCACAGACAGGGCGACGCGCACAGCAGGACTCCCGCCGCCAGCAGCGCTCCCATCAGCAGTGTCATGCGCCCGGCTCCCGGCGGTAGACGGACCGCGTGATGATCCGCCCCTCGACCACCGCGCCCGTGGGTGCGACGACCTCCTGCACGAATCGGGCGCCGGCGGCGTCCCGAGCGCAGTGCACGACCAGCGAGACCGAGGTCGCCAGCGCGGGAGCGATGAAGGAGCGATCGATGTTGCGCCCGGCCAGCAGCGGCAGAAGGGTGAGCTTCTCGAGCGCCTCGACCGCCGAGTTCGCGTGCACCGTCCCCGCGCCGGGCACGCCCGTGTTCAGTGCGAGGACGAGGTCGAGCGCCTCGGCGTCGCGCACCTCGCCGACCACGAGCCGGTCGGGCCGCATGCGCAGCGCCTCCTTGACCAGTCGGCGCAGGGTGATCTCGCCCGTTCCCTCCAGGCTCGCCTGACGCCCCTGAAGGGCGACGAGATCCGGGCCGTCGACGGCGAGCTCGAAGGTCTCCTCCACCGTGACGATGCGCTGCGCGTCGGCGCACGAGGCCAGCAGCGCTCCCAGGAGCGTCGTCTTGCCCGCGTGGGTCGCGCCCGAGACGATGACGCTGGATCCGTCGCGCATCGCCCGCCGCAGCAGCTCGGCGACGTCGGCCGGCATCGTGCCGAGCTCGACGAGCGCCTCCAGGCTGCGGTAGCCGGGCAGGAACTTGCGGATGTTCACGGCCCACGACCCGCGGACGACATCCGCGATCGCGACGTGGAGCCTCGATCCGTCCGGCAGCGATGCGTCGACGAACGGCTGGCTGATGTCGACGCGACGGCCGGTGGACTGCAGCATCCGCTCGACGAGGTCGCGCAGCACGGCATCGGTGAGCCCCAGCTCGATGCGCTCCGAGACGCCGCCCCGAGCCACGTAGACGCGATCAGGACCGTTGAGCCAGATCTCCTCGATCGTCGGATCGTCCAGCAGCGGCTGCAGAACGCCGAATCCGCTGACCGACGCCAGCACGTCGCGCACCAGCGCCGATTCGTCGTCGATCATCGCGTCGCCGCGCGACAGCGCGAGGTCGTTGTGGCGGCGGACCTCGGCCTGCGCGATGCGTCTGGCCTCGTCGGGGGCGAGCGCGGGATCGGTGCGTTCGGCGCGCAGACGACGGCGCACGCGTTCGGCGACGACGAGGGACGGCTGGCTCACCCCGGCATCCTCGCAAGAATCCCGAATCGGCCGTGAAAGTTATCCACAGGCTCGATTCGGGTTTCCCGGAACCGCGTGGCCGGAATTCCCTGCTGACCGGCATCGGGACGCGCACCTAGATGTACCCGGTGAGGACGTTGGTGGCAGTCGGCTGGTCAGGGGTTTGGCTCCGAGGGCTGAGTGGCGTCGTTCATTGTTGTAGTACTCGAGCCAGGGCGCAAGTACGGCAGCGCGTTCGGCGCTGCTGGTGAACACGTGCCGGTAGGCCCCCTCGGCCTGCAGGGTTCGGTTGAAGCGCTCGACCTTGCCGTTTTGCCAGGGGCAGTGCGGTTTGATGAACTTCTGACGGATGCTGTGGTCGGCGCAGACCTGCCGGAGCGAGAACCGATACGCCCAGGCATTGTCGGTGATCAGCCGGTCCACCTTGGTGATGCCGTGCGCGGCGAAGTACTCCAGCGCTCTCTCCAGAAACGCCGCGCAGGTGGGTCCTTTCTCGTCGGGGAGGACTTCGGAGTACGCCAGACGCGAGTGGTCGTCCACGAGCGAGTGGACGAAATCGTATCCGAGCTTGGGGCGCTTGTTCTTGCCGGGGTTCGTCGCCGCACGCCCGTGGGCCCGCCACCCGCCGCCGGCGGGGATGCGGCCGAGTTTCTTCACATCCATATGGACCAGCTCGCCCGGATGATCTCGCTCATACCTCGTGGTGGTCTTCTTCGACGCACGCACCTGTTCCCCCGTCATCGGATCGAGATCCCACAGTGGTGGCATCCCGTGGCGGGCGAGGATCCGTGACACCGTCCGAGGCGCCACATCCAGCCGATGGGCGATCTCGTCCCTGCTGAGGCGTTCCGCACGCCGCAGCGCCACAACCGCGTTCTCCACGGTCGCGGACGTCTTCGTGGGCATCGTCACAGGCCGTGACGAGCGGTCCTCCAAGCCCGCGTCTCCCTCGGTCCGATACCGGTCGATCCATCGTTGAACACACCTGCGGGACACGCCCATCGACGCCGCGATATGCGCCTGGGGCCACCCCTGCCGAGACCGCTCAATGATCAACCGCCGACCGTGAACACTCAGACGGGCATTACGGTGGGACACGAGAACCTCCGTGGTCGTGAAAGACGTCAGATATCTCCACTAAGCCCGGAGGTTCTCCCCTCCCACAACTCCACCACCGCCACCAACTTGATGAACTTGTGCTTGATGTGGTGTGCGTCGATCACGCGGCGGAACACCGCCGACTTTCGATAGGCAAACGCGTTGTCGCTGATGACACGTTCGACCCTGATGCCGAGGGTGGCGTAGAACGCGATCGCTCGCTCGAGAACACCGGCGGCGGTGGCGCCCTTCTCGTCGTCGTGTATCTCCGCGTAAGCAACGCGGGAGTAGTCGTCAATGACAGTGTGGACGTAGTCGTAGCCGATCCCGCGGCCGCGGACCTTCTCACTGCGACCGTGAGCGCGCCACCCGCCGCCGTCGGGAATGCGGCCCAGTTTCTTTACATCGACGTGGATCAACGAGCCGGGATGGCCGTGCTCGTAACGCTTCGCGGACCGGCGGGTCGCGCGGATCACCGTCCCCGTGACCGGGTCCAGCTCCCGCAGCAACGGGACGTGGTGGCGGCGCAGCACCCGCCCGACCGTGGAGGCCTGCAGGCCCAGTTTCCCTGCGATGAACACCGGGCCACGGCGGGTGAGGTGACGTACGATCCGCACCCGCGTCTCCACGCACGCACCCGTCCTGCGCGGGTGAGAGTGGGCGACGCTCGAACGGTCCTGCAGACCGGCCGGGCCGTGTTCCCGGAACCGGCGCCACCACCGCCACGCGGTCGTGCGTGAAACGCCCATCTCCGCGGCGACATGCGCAACCGCACGCCCCGACCCGATGTGCTGAACCATGATCAACCTGCCAGCTGGCGTCAGCCGGGCATTAGCGTGGGACACGAGAGACCTCCGTGGACTCGAGGGAACCTAGACAGCTCCAACTCGACTACGGAGGTCTCTCCTACGTCAACAACGATCCGGGTCAGTACAACTAGGAGCCCGAACCCGCCGCCGGCGTCGACGGCGGTGAGCTGTGCCCAGTCCCCGACTAAGAGGAGCTTCGCCCCGGCCTCGACGGCGTGCGTGGCGAGGCGTTCCAGTGCGAGTGTGCCGGCCAGGGACGACTCGTCCACGATCATCAACTGCCCCGCGCGCAGCCTCCAGGTGCCGCGGGAGTGCTCGTGTAGCCACTTCGCCGTGTTCTCCGTGGTGATCCCCAGATCATCGGCGAGCACGTCCGCGGCAGCGGCGGATGGAGCCAACCCGACCACGCTCCCGGCCCCGTGTTCGCGTTCCCACGCCCGCCGCAACGCACCGAGCGTGGTCGTCTTCCCCGTCCCCGCAGGCCCGACCAGAACATCTACCGTGCGGGCCGAAACCGCGATCTTCTCCACCGCGTCCTGCTGCTCGACCGACAGCACCCTCCCCTGCGGATCCCGCCGCGCTCCCACGCCGTTGACCGTGGCGAGTCGCAGTCCGGGGCGTCCGTCGCACGCGACAGGGCAAGGAGGGTGTCTTCGGCCTCCAGGATGCGGGTCGAGGAGAACACCTCGTGATGCCGGGGAAGGAACACGCTCGACCCGTCCGCCCGGGTGAGTCCCGCCGGCGCGGTCACGACCTCCGGCGGTGTCAGTCGCAACGAGGCGTCCTCTGCGGCGTCGACGATCATCCCGATGACGGCTTCACGGTCCGTGGTGGACGCGAATCGCAACCCCGTCGTCTGCCGGGACGCCTCCGCGTGCAGGTTCCACCGCCGCCACGTCGATCGCTTCGTCCCCACCACCTCGACCACCGCCTGACCGATCGACGCGACGTGCTCCAACGGGATGTCATCGGCCCGCAGCACCCGCTGCGCCTGCCCGGCGGCGATCAGGTGGGTCGCCCAGGTCGTCGGGTCCTCCGCCATGACCCGGGCCGCACGCTCCCGCCACTGCGCGGTGAGCTCCGCCAGCGACCGCACCTCCTTGCCCGGGCGGGTGGACAGCGTGGCCTGCTGCCGCAACCGGATCACCGTCACATCCGAGGGTTGCCGGCCGTGCCGGGCCACGTAGTCGGCGATCAGTCGATCCTTCTCTGCCTCGATCGCCGCGGCCCGGGATGAGAACTCTCCGATCAGCTCCTCCGGGACACCGGTGATCTCCCAGGCCGGGTTCCGGGACCGGCCCCGGTCGCGCTCGTCCCAGCCGACGCTGAGCATCCGGGTCAGATGGTCCGCCAGGACCGCGTTGTAGTGCTCAGACAGGGCGACCACCGCCGCGTGCATCGGACGCCCGTCCAGGGTGCGCCACTTGCCGTCCGCGGCCTGGACCCGGTTCGCGATCACCACATGCGTGTGCAACTGCGGGTCCCCGGCACGGGAATCGAAGTGATCGAACGCCGTCGCAAGCACGCCACGCACCCAGGACCTGCGCCACACCATTCGTCCCGGTCCTCGTCACGGCGACTTCCCGCTCGATCAGGTCCAGCACCTCGCCGATCGCGGCATGATGCGCCTGGCCGATCAACGCCTGCACCCCGCCATCGGCGACCGCCCACAGCGCCGACACCGACTTCGGCACCGAGAACGTGTAGTCGAACCCGGCCACCGTCCGCGGCCTCTTCCGCGCCTTCTCCTCCGCGACGATCTGCGCGACCCGCGCCTCCCGCTGGTCCACAACCAGATCATCAGGAAGCTTCGCCGTACGCACAGCAATCCGCTCGGCCGTGGGCTTAAACGCGAAATACGACCGGCCCAACTGCTCACCCGTGACCGAATCCTCCCCACGACCCAGCAATCGCCAAAGATGCTCCTCCGCAACCACCGTCTCAGCTACGACAGCTCCGTCACCCAGTCCCGGAAGACCCGACCCGAGCCAGAACCCAGGCGGTGTCCCCGCCTTCGCGTAGTAGCGGGTGAGCGAGGACGCGAGACCCCGATCACCGTCGCCCGCCGCGATGCTCTTGAGCAGGTAGCGGTAGCCGTCGCCCGCACTGAGCACACGCATCGAAACCGTCACACAGGACAGGTACGAGCACGCTGCCCGGCAGGATCCAGGCTTGGCCCTGGGAAGACGGATACCGGCCTCGGCCGCGGTAGGGACCGTGCCTTCCAAGTAGCAGCTCGGTCAACGTCAGCGTCGAGGTGGCGCAAGTGAGGCACCTACTGACGGCCCCTTCAGCCCGGCACTCCGCGATACCGCTCATCCATCCCTGCGGCGCGAGTCTCTCGTGCTCACCGAAACTGTTTCGACCTGCTCACTCATCATGCTCCTCCTCGATGGGAGCGACGCCACTGAACACCAACTCCCGCACCCGAGAGTGTGGGCCACAGGGTCGCTGCGGCCCACACCCCGACTCGGCATCAGCGGAGACGGGTCTGAATGCGCCGCAGCAGCAGCGCCGCACCGGTGAGGACGGTCAGGAAGCCCGCCGCCAGTAGCATCCACGGCTCGGCGCCGGTGTTCGCCAGGCCGCCCGGCAAACCGCTGCCATCACTGCCCGGATCCGCTCCCGCACCGTCGCCGGTCCCGCCGGTTCCCCCGCCGGTCCCCCCGCCGTCTCGCGCCGTGACCGTCAGCGGCGCCGACAGCTCGGCGCCATCCGCCCGCAGCACGACGAGCGTGTGCGCCCCGACCGGCGTGGTCGCGGGGATCGTCACCTGCTGACGGAAGTCTCCGTTCCCGTCGGCCGTCGCCGCCCCGAGCGAGACCGGGTCCGACCTCAGCTCGAGCTTCACACCGGCCCCGGCCTCGAACCCGGTACCCGAGACGGTGACCGTGCCGCCGGCCTTCACCGTGTTGCTGCTGAGCGTGATCGCCGCCTCATCGACGGGGTCGGGAACCTGCCACATGGTGGGCGTGAGCGGCGTGACCGTGATGTCCTCGACGGTGGCTGCGCCCCCGCGAGACCAGGCGGAGACGGCCGTGGCGCCCGCCTCGGGGAACACCTGATCGGTGATCGACAGCATCCCGTCATCGGTGAACAGTTCGACGGATGCCCGATCCAGATAGATCTCGAGCGTGACCGTGCCGCCCTCATCGAGCGCGAGCGGGGCGTCGGAGACCGAGGCGAACGACGGGTGGAAGCCGACGTTCCCGGAGTTCGTCCGGTCGACGAAGAGCCTCCCGGATCGGGTGTCGTAGCCGATCTGCGTTCCCTTCTTCCCGTCGGAGAAGACCGTGATCCCCGCCGCATCCGCATCGCCTGGGCGCAACGTCACATCGAGCTTCGCCACCTCGGCGGACAACCCGAGCGCGGTGTCGCCGTCGACCGCGACGTCACTGAGCGTCTTCGCCGCCTTCGTGTCGAGCTGTCCGTCGATCTGCGAGACCACCTGCTGGCGCAGCCGCGGTCCATCGTCCGTGTCGGTGAGCACGATCTCTCGCGGCAGGCTCATCGAGCCGCGCCACGTCGAGGTCGGGATGTCTCCGGCGTAGTCCCAGTTGTTCATCCAGCCCTGCATGATCCGGGATCCGGACGGAGTGCCGAAGTACGACACCGAGGCGTAGTAGTCACGACCCCAATCGAGCCAGTCGTACCCCTCGAGCGCTGTCGGGGCCGGCGCATCCGAGAACGTCACCTGATCGAACAGGATGTGCCCCCATCCCTGCCGATTGTTGTCGACGGCACGGATCGTCGCCTGCTTGCCCCGGAAGTCCCCGACGTCCCACGACGCCCAGTCGAGGTTCTCGCTGTTAGAGCCGGTGGCGCTGCGCACCACGTCGCCGTCGACGATCAGGTTCACGCTCGTCTCGTTCGACCGTTTCCTCGACTCCTCGTCGCTGATGACGAGCTGGTCGAAGGTCAGATGCCCCCACCCGCCGGTGGCCTCGTCGCGGATGCGCAGCTGCGCGTCGCGGCCGTCGAACTCGGACACGTCCCAGGAGACCCAGTCGAGCTCACCGCCGTCGCGTCCGGTCGCGGAGCGCACGGCCTCGCCGTCGACGACCAGCTCCGCCTGGAGCGTTCCGTCGTCCCGACGACCGCCGCCGATCAGGAACGACGCGTAGTCGCCGTCGATCGTGAACGTCGGCGAGGTCATCGTGCCGATGTTCGCGTCCCCGCTGGGGCCGCCCTCGAAGGTGTTCACGCGCTTCGCGCCCAGGTAGTACTCCCCGCCCTGCGTCGCAGGGTTCCGTGAAGGGTCGACGGCGAAGTCGCCCGTGAGCTCCCAGCCGGTGCTCTGCAGCGTCTCCCCCTCGGGCAGCTCGAAGTCGAAGATCGTGCGCCCCTCGGGCGGCTCGTTGCCGATCTGCCCACCCGGGACATGCGGATGCTTGCCGCCTCCGACGAGCAGGTTGATGTAGTCGTCCTCGATCGTGAACTCGGGTGACTCCAGGGTGCCGATCGCCCAGTCGTGGTCGAGGAAGCTGTTCGCGAGACCCTCCCCGATGAAGCCGGTAACCGGGCTCTGGCCCTCCAGCGCAGCCGTCGCCGGCACGCTTCCCCACGGCCCGTTCGCCCAGTTCCTGGGCTCGTTGGAGACGGTCCAGCCGTCGTAGTCACCGTCGTCGAAGCCCGCGAACGTCGTGCCGGCAGGCAGCTCCGCAGGGCCGTCCGTGCTCTCCGAGGTGAAGGTCACTCCGTCGAATTCGCCGACGAAGTACTGCCCACCGCTGCCACCGTTGACCGCGCCGGGGTTGAGGTTGACCACCATGACCCACTTGGTGTTCTCCGGGTCGCCGTCGACCGGAAGCTCGAACAGGTCGGGACATTCCCAGATGCCGGCGGTCGAGTTCGCAGGCCCGAAATCGGAGAGGTGCTCCCACGACTTGAGATCCGTGCTCTTGTACAGGACGACCTTGTGGTCGAGTGCCTCGACCGCGGTCATGACCCAGTACGAACCGGCCGGGCCGTCGTACCAGAACACCTTCGGGTCGCGGAAGTTCGCCGACTTCCGGTCGAGAACGGGGTTGCCGTCGTACTTGGTCCAGGTCTGTCCCCCGTCGAGGCTGTACGCGAGCGACTGCGCCTGGATTCCCGCATGCTCCGGATGCTTCGCCGTGTACGCGGAGGTGTAGATCGCGACGAGCGGCTTCGACCCTGCAGGGCCGAACCCGGCCGAGTTGTCCTCGTCGACGACGATCGACCCCGAGAAGATGTCCTCGATCGAATCCCCCGCTTCGTCGAAGGTCTGCCCGATCGCCAGCGGCTGCTCCTCCCAGTGCAGCAGATCCGACGACGTGGCGTGGCCCCAGCTCATGTTCCCCCACCGGGTTCCGGCCGGGTTGTGCTGGTAGAAGAGGTGATACGTCCCGTCGACGTAGACCATGCCGTTCGGGTCGTTCATCCAGTTCTTCTCGGGCGTGAAGTGGATCAGCGGACGGTACTGCTCCTCCCCCGGCTGAGGTTCGGCGGCGGCCGCGGGGAGCACGCAGCCGAGGGCCAGCATCGCGCTCACCGCCCCGCCGATGATGATGCTTCCGGGCATGCGGGACTGCGTCCGACGTGGACGTCTGGGATCAGGCAACGGTTCGCTCTCCTTCGTGCGATCAGTGGGTTGACATCGATGTCAATCATTGATGAAGGAGCTTAGAGGGTCGCCGCCGCCCAATGCAACAGCGATCAGGAGGTCGGCTGCGGAGCGATCTCGCCGCTGCCTCGCGGGATCAGCGCCACCGGGACGACGGTCTTCGTCGGGGCATCGTCATCGTCGCCGAGAAGCGCGAACAGCCTCTCAGCCGCGAGCGTTCCCATGCGCTGCGGGTCCTGCGCCACCACGGTCACGCCCGGATCCATGAGGTCGGCGAGCGCGACGTCGTCGAAGCCGACGAGGGCGGTCGACCGGGAGAGACCAGCGGCCCGGAGCGCGTGCACGGCCCCGATCGTGATGAGGTTCTGGGCACTGAAGACCGCGGTGGGCGGAGAGTCCGAAATCAGGAGGCGCGCGAGTGCGGCCTGGGCACCCTCCGCGTCGCGCAGGCCCGTGACGATCAGCTCCTCCGCCACCGGCACCCCGGCTTCGGCTAGGGCGTCGAGGTAGCCCTGGCGCCGCTCGCGGGCAGTGATGAGGTCGAGTCGGTCGGTGAGCAGCGCGATTCGCCGATGCCCGTGCGCGAGCAGGTGCGCCGTCGCGACCGCCGCTCCCACGCGGTTGTCGCTGGCGACGCTATCGACCTCGGGCTCCACCGGCTCACGGTCGACGTAGACGACGGGCAGGCCGCGCTCGCGCAGCAGGGGCAGATACTCGGGATGATCGCTGGCCGTGGTGAGGATCAGTCCGTCGACGCGGCGCTGGAGGAACGCCCGCACAGCCTCCGATTCCCGACCGGCATCGTCATCCATGCTCGAGGCGAAGACGGCGACGCCACGGGCGGATGCGATGTCCTCCACCGCCCGATGGATGGCGCTGGCGAACGGGTTGTCCACGCTTCCGACCAGGAGGCCGAGGGTGCGGGTGCGCCCGTCGGCGCGTCGCAGACTCCCCGCCTGCAGGTCGAGCTGATAGTCGAGTTCGCGAACCGCGTTCCACACCCGTTCTGCTGTGGCCTCTGTGACATTCGGCTCGTCGTTGATGACGCGGGACACCGTCTTGACCCCGACGCCTGCGAGCGCGGCGACGTGCTTCATCGTGGCGCGGGGCCGGTGCGCCGGGGATGTCGACATCGATGTCACGCTTGAGTCTCATTTCCTGAAGGGTGACTTGACTCTACTTGAGCGATCGACTAGAAAATCCCTTGACATCGTTGTCAACCGGGCGACGACGGCCGAGAGGAACTCAATGACGAAGCACACCCCACGATTCACCCGCGCCGTTCTGGCCGCGGTCTCGGTGTCGGCAGGTCTCGCGCTGACACTGACCGGCTGCTCCGGCGGCACGAACGCCGGCGGCGGCGGATCCGACGATGACACGATCGGCGTGTCGCTCATCGTGAAGACCAACTCCAACCCGTTCTTCGTGGCGATGCAGGACGGCGCCAAGGCCGCGGCCGAGAAGGACGGCGTCTCGCTCACCCTCGCCGCCGGCAAGGAGGACGGCGATGAAGACACCCAGATCCAGGCCATCGAGGCTGCCATCTCCAAGGGCGACAAGGGCATCCTGATCACCCCCAACGGCCCGGCCGTGCTCGACGCCATCGACAAGGCCCGTGACGCGGGGATCTTCGTGATCGCCCTCGACACCGCGCCCGACCCCGCCGACGCCGTGGACATCACGTTCGCGACCGACAATTTCCTCGCCGGACAGTACGTCGGTCAGTGGACCGCCGCCACGCTCGACGGCGAAGACGCCGTCATCGGACTCGTCGACCTGTTCGACGACAAGGCCGTGAGCGTGGACTACAACCGCGACCAGGGCTTCCTCGACGGCATGGGCATCGAGCTCGGCGACGACCAGGTCAACGGGGACGAGGAGTCCGAGGGCTCCTACACCGGCGGCAAGGGCGGCTCCTACACGATCGTCGGCAACGAGGCGTCCCAGGGTGCCGAGGACGGCGGGCGCACGGCGATGGAGAACCTCCTCGCGAAGAACCCCGACATCAACGTCGTCTACACGATCAACGAGCCCGCAGCCTACGGCGCCTACCAGGCCCTCGAAGCTGCCGGGAAGAGCAAGGACGACGTCCTGATCGTCTCGATCGACGGCGGCTGCGCCGGTGTCGGCCAGGTCGAGGACGGGATCATCGACGCGACGAGCCAGCAGTACCCGGTGAAGATGGCCGAGCTCGGCGTCCAGGCGATCGTCGACCTCGTCAACGACGGCACGAAGCCCGAGAACTCCGAAGGCCTCGACTTCTTCAACACCGGCGTCGAGCTCGTGACCGACCAGCCTGTCGACGGCGTGAAGTCGATCGACACCGCCGAAGCCTCCGGCATCTGCTGGGGCGGCGAGTAAGCAGTACTCCTGCGGATGCCGCGGGCCGGAACACGTGCCCGCGGCATCCCGCAACGACCTACGGAAGTGACATCTTGACGCAAACAGCCCCCACATCCTCCTTGGATCTCGCTGCGGAGTTCCTCGACCACCGCACGCCGGTGGATCGGGTCCGCGGCGTCCTGCACCGGTACCCGGCGATCAGCCCGGCCGTCGTGCTCGTCATCGCGGTGATCGTGTTCGGCACGATCAACCCGCGCTTCTTCGCCGCCGCGAACCTCTCGCTCGTGCTCGACCAGGTCTCGGTCGTCGGCACCGTCGCCATCGCGCAGACCCTGATCATTCTCACCGCGGGCATCGACCTCTCGGTGGGCGCCCTGATGATCGGCACCTCGATGGTCATGGCACAGACCGCCGCGAACAACGGCCTCCCCGCGCCCATCGCCCTGCTCGTCGGGCTCATCGCCGCCCTCGTCGCCGGAGCCCTGAACGGTCTGCTCGTCACCCGCGTGAAGCTGCCCCCGTTCATCGCGACCCTCGGTACGTTCAACGTCTTCATCGCCCTGACGCTGCTCTACAGCGGCGGCCAGACGATCCGGAAGTCGGACATGCCGGAGCTGCTCACCTGGACCGCCACGGCGCTGCCCCTCGGCGACGTCCGCCTCACGGTCGGCGTGCTGATCATGCTCGCGCTGTATGCCCTCGTCGCGTACGTCCTCGGCCGCACCGCCTGGGGTCGCCACGTGTACGCCGTCGGCGACGACGCGGATGCCGCACGCCTCGCCGGCATCTCGACCAGGAAGGTGCTCTTCAGCGTCTACATCGCGGCTGGCGCCATTCTCGCCGTCGCCGCATGGATCCAGATCGGCCGATCGGGAGCCGCCAGCCCCAACGCGGGCGCCGACCTCAACCTCGACTCCATCACGGCCGTCGTGATCGGCGGGACCTCGCTGTTCGGAGGTCGCGGCATCATCTGGGGCACGCTGCTGGGCGCCATCATCGTCGGCGTCTTCCGCAACGGCCTCTTCCTCGCCGGCGTCGACGGTCTCTACCAGACCCTCGCGATCGGCATCCTCGTCATCGTCGCGGTCGCCATCGACCAGTGGATCCGAAAGGTACGCAAATGAGCCAGACAGCGGAAGCCCTCTCGCCCGCACCGACCCCCACCGGCGTGCCCGTGCTCGAGGCCAAGCGTCTCGTGAAGACGTTCGGCCGCGTGGTCGGGCTCGACGGCGTGAGCCTGCAGCTCCACGCCGGCGAAGTCCTCGCCGTGATTGGCGACAACGGCGCGGGCAAGTCGACGCTGATCAAGTGCCTCACCGGCGCATACATCCCCGACGAGGGACAGCTGCTTCTCGACGGACAGCCGGTGCAGTTCAAGGGGCCGCAGGACGCACGCAACGCCGGGATCGAGACGGTCTATCAGAACCTCGCCGTCTCCCCCGCGCTCGACGTGGCCGCCAACCTCTACCTCGGGCGCGAACGCCGCAAGCCCGGCATCCTCGGCTCCGTGTTCCGTGCGCTCGACACCGCCGGCATGCGCAAGGACGCCCGCGACCAGGTGCTGAAGCTGGGGATCTCCACGCTGCAGGATGTGACCGTCTCGGTCGAGAACCTCTCCGGGGGTCAGCGTCAGGCCGTGGCCGTGGCGCGAGCGGCGGCCTTCGGTTCGAAGGTGGTCATCCTCGACGAGCCGACCGCGGCCCTGGGCGTGCGCGAATCGAACCAGGTGCTCGAGCTCATCGAGAACCTCCGAGGCAACGGCGTGCCCGTCATCCTCATCTCCCACAACATGCCGCACGTGTTCCAGGTGGCCGACCGCATCCACATCCAGCGTCTCGGCAAAAAGGCGGCGACCATCACGCCGCAGTCGCACAGCATGACGGATGCCGTGGCGATCATGACGGGAGCAGCACAGGCATGAGCGGCAACCGAGTCGTCCTCTCCGCCGAGTTCACGGCGCTTCCCGCCGCGGCCGACGAGGTCGATGCCCTGATCCAGGAGTATGCGCAGACGGTGCGGGCCGAACCCGGCAACGAGAGGTTCGAGGTGTATCGCCGGGCCGAGGACCCGGACCGCTTCGTCGTCTTCGAGGTGTATCGGGACCGCGAAGCGTTCGATGCGCATCTCGGGGCGGAGGCCGGGCGCGCGTTCAACGCCGCGCTCGTGCCGAGGATCGTCGAACCGCAGAGCGTCCTCTCCTTCCTGACGCCCACCGGGCGTTCATGAGCCGTCACGTCCTCGTCATCGGAGAAGCTCTCGTCGATGTCGTCCATCGCGGAGATGGGCGCATCGACGAGAGCCCGGGCGGGAGTCCGGCCAACGTCGCCCTCGCGCTCGGCCGCCTCGGCGACACCGCGCACTTCCTGACCCAACTCGGCGATGATCCGCATGGCGAGCAGGTGCGCGAGTGGCTGACCGCGGCAGGAGTCCGGGTCACCTCTTCGGCGACGACGCGGACGGCGACCGCGACCGCACGCCTCGACGATTCCGGTTCGGCTCGCTACGAGTTCGACATCTCCTGGTCCTTGGCCGGGACCGCGTCCGCCTGCACCGACCGCGTCGGAGTCGTGCACACCGGCTCCATCGCCGCCCTGATGGCACCAGGGGCAGCGGCAGTGCGCACGCTTCTCACGGAGAAGCGGGAGACATCGTTGATCACGTACGACCCCAACGTGCGTCCGGCGCTTCTCCCTGACCATCGCCGGGCGGTCGCCGATGTGGAGAGCTTCGTCGCCCTCGCCGACGTCGTCAAGGCCAGCGACGAGGACCTCGCGTGGCTGTATCCCGGCATCGACCCCCTCGACGTGGCCCGGTCGTGGCTGCAGCGCGGGCCCTCGGTGATCGTCGTCACGAGAGGCGCGAGCGGAGCTTCCGCGGTGACCAACAGCGGAACGACGCATGTTCCCGGGAGGCCGGTGGACGTCGTCGATACGGTCGGGGCGGGCGACACCTTCATGAGCGCTCTCATCCACGGCCTCCTCGATCTCGGCCTCGACTCGGCGGAATCGCGCGAGATACTGCGACACATCGATGATGCCTCGCTGGCCGAGCTCCTTCGCCTCGGCGCGTGTGCAGCGGCCATCACTGTGTCTAGGCCAGGGGCCAACCCGCCTCGCTTGGATGAGTTGCAGAGGTCGACGTACGGTATCGAGAGCCGGAACTAGATGAGACGAGACCCGCCGTAAGAGTATCGGCGTGTCGTCCCGCAACGGCCTCATCGCATGGGAAACAGCCGAACAACCAGTCCACACGGGGCGATCACACGAGTCCGCAGCAACGTCGACGGGGTGACGTCCCGCTGGGTGGTGGAGTTTCTCGACACCGTGCGGGATCAGCTTCTGTGATTATGCCGCGTTGAGTTCCGGGATCGCCACCTCCTCCTCGGTCGTGGTGAGGAGCTTCATGGAGTGTTCGGAGAAGTAGCGACGGTCGGCGCCGTCCCATTCATCGTGTTGCTCGATGAGGACGTGGCCGGCGAGACGCAGGAGCGCGGCGGGGCTGGGGAACGTGCCGACGACATCAGTGCGGCGTTTGATCTCCTTGTTGACGCGTTCCAGCGGATTCGTGGACCAGATCTGCCGCCAGTGCTGCTGCGGGAACCCGCAGAACGCGAGGATGTCGTCCTTCGCGCTCTCGAGCATCTCCGCGATCTTCGGGTGCGAACGTGTCAGCATCCGCACGACCTCGTGAAACTGCGCGAACACGTGCTCGGTGTCGGGCTGAGCGAAGATCGTGCGGATGATCGAGGCGACCATCGGCCCGGATGCTTTCGGGACGTTGGAGAGCACGTTGCGCATGAAATGGACCCGACAGCGCTGCCAACTGGCGCCAGCGAACACGGTCTCGATCGCGGAGATCAGGCCGGTGTGCGCGCTCCGAGACGCCGCCCCGAGCCACGTAGACGCGATCGGGGCCGTTGAGCCAGACCTCCTCGATCGTCGGATCGTCCAGCAGCGGCTGCAGAACGCCGAATCCGCTGACCGACGCCAGCACGTCGCGCACCAGCGCCGATTCGTCGTCGATCATCGCGTCGCCGCGCGACAGCGCGAGGTCGTTGTGGCGGCGGACCTCGGCCTGCGCGATGCGTCTGGCCTCGTCGGGGGCGAGCGCGGGATCGGTGCGTTCGGCGCGCAGACGACGGCGCACGCGTTCGGCGACGACGAGGGACGGCTGGCTCACCCCGGCATCCTCGCAAGAATCCCGAATCGGCCGTGAAAGTTATCCACAGGCTCGATTCGGGTTTCCCGGAACCGCGTGGACGGAATTCCCTGCTGACCGGCGTGCGGTCGCACACCTAGACTGGAGGCACCGCGCGGGAGTGGTGGAATCGGCAGACACGCAGGATTTAGGTTCCTGTGCCTCACGGCGTGTGGGTTCAAGTCCCACCTTCCGCACCGGCAGCACTCACCGACCGCTGCACGAATCTGCTCGACGGGACCTCATGCACCAGATCGCACTCATCCCCTGGCTCGACCCCGAGGTGATCATCGCAGCGGCCGGACCCTGGGCGCTGCTCGTGGTCTGCTTCATCGTGTTCGCCGAGACGGGGCTGCTGGTCGGCTTCCTCCTGCCCGGCGACACGCTGCTGGTGATCTCGGGCCTTCTGACGCACACCAGCGACGTGTTCGGCATGAACATCTGGGTCGTCTCGCTGCTCATCGGCCTCGCCGCTTTCGTCGGCGGCGAAGTCGGCTACCTCATCGGCCACAAGGGCGGACCGGCCGTCTTCGAGCGCAAGGAGTCGGGCCTGTTCAGCCGCAGGAACGTCGAGCGCACGAACGCGTTCTTCGAGCGCTTCGGCGGGCTCACCGTGATCCTCGCCCGTTTCGTGCCGATCGTGCGGACATTCGCTCCGGTCGCAGCGGGCGTCGGGCACATGCCGTGGAAGAAGTACAGCCTGTACAACCTCATCGGGGCGATCCTCTGGGGATTCGGGCTGACGATGCTCGGCTACCTGATCGCGTACATCCCCTTCGTGGCGCAGCTGGTGACCGAGTACATCGACATCATCCTGCTCGCCGCGGTCGGAGGCACCGCGATCATCACCCTGTGGCACTACTTCTCGGAACGCCGCAAGGTGCGCAAGGAGCTCGCCGCCGGCGGCGATCCCGACACGGATGCCGCGGAGGCCCGCGCGCTCACGCTCGACTCAGAGGTGTTCGACCGCGCACCCGATCTCGACGGAGACGGCAAGCACTAGCTCGCGTCCTTCTTCTTGGCCCGCGACTTCTCCACGCTGGCCTTGAGAGCCTCCATGAGGTCGATGACCTCGCCGCCGGATGCCGCCGCATCCTCGCCGCCCGCGAACGTCTCGGCGACGTCGAACGTGTCGCCGGCCTCGATCTTGGCGTCGATGAGCGTGCGCAGCTCTTTCTGGTACTCGTCCACGAAGGCCTCCGGGTCGAAGTCGCCCGAGTAGCTGTCGACGAGGCTCGCAGAGAGCTCGAGCTCCTTCTTCGAGATCTTCACGTCCTCATCGAGTGACTCGAACGACGCCTCGCGCACCTCGTCGGCCCACAGCAGCGTCTGCAGCACGAGCACGTCCCCGCGTACGCGCAAGGCCGCGAGCCGCGTCTTCTGCCGAAGCGTGAAGCGCACGATCGCCGTGCGATCGGTCTGCTCGAGTGTCTTGCGCAGCAGCACGTACGCCTTGGGCGACTTCGAGTCGGGCTCGAGGTAGTAGGCCTTGTCGAGAGTGAGCAGATCGACCTGATCGCTCGGCACGAACTCGACCACGTCGATCTCGCGGCTGCGCTCGGCGGGGAGCGCATCGAGATCCTCCTTGGTGAGCACGACCATCTGCCCGTCGTCCTCGTAGGCGCGGTCGATGTTCTGGTACGGCACGACCTCGCCGCACACCTCGCAGGTGCGCTTGTACCGGATCCGCCCGCCGTCCTCGTCATGCACCTGGTGCAGCGAGACATCGTGGTCCTCGGTGGCGGAGTACACCTTCACCGGCACGTTCACCAGCCCGAACGTCAGGGCGCCCTTCCAGATCGACCTCATGAGACCAGTAGACACTGCCGAGGGCCCCGGGTGCCAGAGGCTAGTCTTTCGAACATGCCGAGCGCTGCGCAGGTCGTCGAGGTCGACGGCAGGCGTCTGCGCCTGACGAACCTCGACAAGGTGCTGTACCCCGAGACGGGAACGACCAAGGGCGAGATGATCGCCTACTACACGCGCGTCGCCCCGCGGATGCTGCCGCTGCTGGCCGGCCGGCCCGTCACGCGCAAGCGCTGGGTCGAGGGCGTGGGCACGGCGGATGCTCCGGGCGAGGCGTTCTTCGCGAAGCAGATCGAGCGCGGGGCGCCCGAGTGGGTGCAGCGCCTGCCGATCGAGCACTCCGGCGGTGCGAAGGAGTACCCGATCACCGCTGATCTGGCGACCCTCGTATGGATGGCGCAGATCGCGAGCATCGAGCTGCATGTTCCGCAATGGCGGTTCGGGTCAGGCGGCGAGCGCCGGAACCCCGATCGCCTCGTGCTCGACCTCGACCCCGGGCCGGGGGCCGATCTCGCCCAGTGCGCCCACATCGCCCGGCTCGCGCGCGAGATCCTCGCCGACATCGGCCTCGACCCGGTGCCGGTCACGAGCGGCAGCAAGGGCATCCATCTGTACGCGCATCTCGGCGGCACCCAGACGAGCGACCAGGCATCTGCGATCGCGCACGAGCTGGCCCGTTCGATCGAGGCGGATCACCCCGACCTCGCGACGAGCACGATGACGAAGGCCGTCCGCGGTGGCAGGGTGTTCATCGACTGGAGTCAGAACAACGGCTCCAAGACGACCATCTCGCCGTACTCACTGCGCGGCAGAGCGCGGCCGACCGTCGCCGCGCCGCGCACATGGGCCGAGCTCGACGACCCGGGGCTGCGCCATCTCGACCTCGACGAGGTCGCCGAGCGGGCCGAGGAGGGCATCGACCCGTTCGCCGGCTTCGGACCGTCGTCTGCGGATGCCGCGCTCGCCCCGTATCGCGCCAAGCGCGATGCCGCGCGCACGCCCGAGCCCGTCCCCGAGCGGACAGCGGTCACCGCGGCGGGGCCGCTCCCCCGGTTCGTGATCCAGGAGCACCATGCGCGCGCGAAGCACTTCGATCTGCGCATCGAGCACGACGGCGTGCTCGTGAGCTGGGCTGTGCCCAAGGGGGTCCCGGAGGCCCCTGCGCGCAACCGCCTCGCCGTGATGACCGAGCCGCATCCCCTCGAATATCTGACCTTCCACGGCGAGATCCCCCGCGGCGAGTACGGGGCGGGCACCATGACGATCTGGGACTCGGGCACCGTCGAGCTCGAGAAGTGGCGCGACGACGAGGTCATCGGAACGTTCAGCGGCGAAGGCCCCCTGGGCCGCGCCCGGCTCGCCCTCATCCGCACGGACGGGGTCGGCGAGAAGTCGTCCTGGCTGCTGCATCGCATGAGGGACCAGAAACCGGCTTCCGCGGCGGGTGTCGTCCGCCCGATGCTCGCCGAGACGGGCACGCCCGGTCTCGCAGCCGCGCTGAAGGACACGTGGAGCGAGATCAAGTGGGACGGCATCCGCGCCATCGGCACCTGGCAGGACGGCAGACTCCGCCTGCACGCGCGCAGCGGCACCGACATCACCGAGCGCTACCCCGAGCTCACCGCCGACGGCGCCCCGCACTTCGCGTGCGCGGATGCCGTCGTCGACGGCGAGATCGTGGCGCTGGATGCGTCCGGCCGGCCGAGCTTCGGGCTGCTGCAGCGCCGCATGCACCTCACGAATGGGCGGGAGATCGAACGCGAGGTCGTCCGCACCCCGATCGCGTACCACCTGTTCGACCTGGTCCGACTGGACGGCCACGATCTCAGCGGCACCCCGCTGCGGGACCGCCGTGCCCTGCTGGAGACGCTCGGCGAGAGCGCAGACCGGCCTGTCATCGTGCCCCCGGTCTTCGACGATCTGGATGCCGCGCTGCGCACCAGCCGGGACCTCGACCTGGAAGGGGTCGTGGTGAAGGCCGCGGGCTCGCGCTACCGTCCGGGCACCCGTTCCGGCGACTGGCTGAAGATCAAGCACACGAGAACGCAGGAGGTGGTGATCGCCGGCATCCGCCCCGGAAAGGGAAACCGCGCCGCGACGTTCGGGTCACTCCTGCTGGGCGTTCCGGATGCCGACGGAACACTGCGCTACGTCGGGCGCGTCGGCAGCGGGTTCGACGATCGGATGCTGCGCGATCTGCTCGAGCGACTCACTCCGCTGCGCGCGGAGGAGACCGATCTCGAGGGCGTCCCCGACCTCGACGCGAGCGACGCGCTGTGGGTGCGGCCCGAGCTCGTCGGCGAAGTGGAGTTCGCCGGGTGGACCGGTGACGGCTCGCTGCGTCACGCGCGCTGGCGCGGCCTGCGGCCCGACAAGGAGGTTGCCGACATCCGCGTGGAGTGACCCGCGTGCGGGTTCAGGCGTGCGTTTCGGTGCACTCGGCCTGGCCGTCCGGCTCGAGCTGGAACGTCGAGTGCGCGACGTCGAAGTGCTCGGCCAGGCATCCCTGGAGCTGCTCGAGCAGCGCACCGGCCCGCCCCTCGGCGAACACAGTGCGCTCGACGCCGACGTGCGCGGTGAAGACCGGCGCACCGCGGGTGAGCTGCCACACGTGGACGTCGTGGACGCTGGTGACTCCGTCGAAGCCGAGCACGTGGTCACGGATCTCGCTGACGTGGGTGTCCTTCGGCGCGGATTCGGCGAGGACCGAGAACACCTCGCGCAGCAGCGTGATGGCACGCGGAATGATCATGATGGCGATGAACAGCGACGCGAGGGCATCTGCCGGCATCCATCCGGTGGTGACGATGATGACGGCGGCGACGATGACCGCCGCCGAGCCGATCAGGTCGCCCATGACTTCCAGGTACGCACCTCGGACATTGATGTTCGTCTTCTGCGCGGAACTGAGGAGCCACATCGCGACCGCGTTGGCGACGAGTCCGATCACGGCGACCGCGAGCATGAGAGGGCCGGCGACCTCGGTCTCTGCGGGCTCGACGAGCCGGCGAACGCCCTCGATGCCGACGCTCGTGGCCAGGACGATGAGGATGATGGCGTTGATGAGCGCGCCCAGCACCTCTGCGCGCTGGTAACCGAACGTGCGCCGGTCGTCGGCAGGCCGCGCGGCCACCGTGCTGGCTATGAGCGCGATCACGAGGGCCGAGGCGTCGGTGAACATGTGCGCCGCGTCGGCGAGCAGCGCGAGGGAACCGGTCAGCAGCGCGCCGACGACCTGGACCACCATGACCGTCGCCGTCAGGCACAGCGAGATCGTCAGGAGTCGCCGACTGCCGGCCCCTCGGATCCGGTGCGCATGATCGTGCATGCATCCAGGCTACGAGCGGAATCGGCCGTCAGAGGCCATTCCCGCTAGTCGGGAAGGGTAACGATTCTCAGTAGCGCCGCGCCCGCGCGCGTCGCGCCATCCCGAAAGAAGACTTTCGGGTCCATCGCCGCGCTCGACGTCGCCGCGCGGCGCGGAGTCAGAGCGTCTTCAGCAGGGGCACGAGCGCCTCGAACGCCCGGGCCCGGTGCGACTGGGACTGCTTCTCCTCGCCGCTCAGCTCGGCCGCGGTGCGCTCGGCGCCTGCCTGCTGGCCGTCGGGGATGAAGATCGGGTCGTAGCCGAAGCCGTTCTCCCCCGCCGGAGCATGCGCCAGGCGACCGGGCCAGATCCCCTCGACGACGTGCTCGACGCCGTCCGGTGCGAACAGCGCGATGGTCGAGGTGAAGTGCGCCGACCGGTGCGGGTCGGCGATGTCGCGGAGCTGATCGAGCAGCAGCTCGAGGTTCGCCGCGGCGTCCTTCTTCTGCCCCGCCCAATAGGCCGAGAAGACGCCGGGCGATCCGCCCAGCACGTCGACGCAGATGCCGGAGTCGTCGGCCATGGCGGGGAGCCCCGTGTGCGCGGCCGCGGCGCGCGCTTTGATGAGCGCGTTCTCGGCGAAGGTCACGCCGTCCTCGACCGGCTCAGGACCGTCGTATCCGATCACCTCGAGGTCCGGGCGGGTCAGCGCGACGATCTGCCCGAACTCCGCGACCTTGTGCGGATTGTGAGTGGCGAGGACGACCTGCATGATCACTCGCCCGCGAGCGCTGCGAGCTGGTGTTCCTTGAGCGTCGCGCATCCGGCGACGCCGAGCTCGAGCAGAGCGTCGAGCTCCCGCTTGTCGAAGGGGGCGCCCTCGGCGGTGCCCTGCACCTCGACGAACAGACCGCGACCGGTGACGACGATGTTCATGTCGGTCTCGGCGCGGACGTCCTCGACGTACGGCAGGTCGAGCATCGGCTCGCCGTCGATGATGCCGACCGACACCGCGGCGACCGAGTCGATGAGCGGCGTGGCGTTCTTGCCGATGAACTTCTTCTCCCGACCCCATTCGATCGCGTCCGCGAGCGCGACGTACGCGCCCGTGATCGCGGCGGTGCGGGTGCCGCCGTCGGCCTGCAGCACGTCGCAGTCGATGACGATGGTGTTCTCGCCCAGCGCCTTGGTGTCGACAACGGCGCGCAACGCACGGCCGATCAGACGCGAGATCTCGTGCGTGCGTCCGCCGATGCGGCCCTTGACGCTCTCACGATCGTTCCGGCTGTTCGTGGCGCGCGGCAGCATCGCGTACTCGGCCGTGACCCAGCCCTTGCCCTTGCCGGTCAGCCAGCGCGGGACGCCGTTCGTGAAGGATGCCGTGCACAGCACCTTCGTGCCGCCGAAGCTGATGAGGGCCGAGCCCTCGGCGTTCGCGCTCCAGCCGCGTTCGATCGTGATCTCGCGGAGCTCGTCGGTGGCGCGGCCGTCCGCGCGGACGATGTCAGACATGGGTCTCCTTCGGGTCGGATGCCGGATCGTCGGCGAGTTCTGAGAGGTCGGGAAGCGTGATGACACCGGTCTGCACGTGCTGCACATCGCGGACCTCGGTGCCCATCAGGCGGTTCGCGAGGGCGGTGAACTCCTCGGTGGACTCCCCGGTGGCCTCGTACACGTAGGTCGCCCGCGCATCCGGCGGGGCCAGCAGATCGCTCCGCATGAGCTGCCGGTACACGTCGCCGGCCGTCTCGTCGTCGCTGGAGACGAGGGAGACGCCCTCGCCCATGACGTAGCTGATCGCGCCGCGCAGGAACGGGTAGTGCGTGCATCCGAGCACGAGCGTGTCGACGCCGGCATCCCGCAGGGGCGCGAGGTACTGCTCGGCCGTCGAGATCACCTCTGGCGTACCGGTCACGCCCGCCTCGACGAACTCGACGAACCGCGGGCAGGCAGCGGTGAACACCTCGAGCTGCTCGTTGACCTCGAGCATGTCCTGGTACGCGCGCGATCCGATCGTTCCGACCGTGCCGATGACGCCGATGCGCCCGTTGCGCGTCGTCGAGATGGCCCGGCGCACGGCGGGGCCGATCACCTCGACGACGGGCACGTCGTAGCGCTCGCGGGCGTCGCGCAGCATGGCGGCGGATGCCGTGTTGCAGGCGATCACGAGCATCTTCACGCCCTGGTCGACGAGCGTGTCGAGCACCTCCAGCGAGTAGCGGCGGACGTCGGCGATGGGCTTGGGACCGTACGGCGAGTGCAGCGTGTCGCCGATGTAGACGAAGGATTCGCGCGGCAGCTGGGCGCGGATCGCGCGGGCCACGGTCAGTCCGCCGACACCGGAGTCGAAGATGCCGATCGGTGCCGCGTTCATGAGTCCCCAGCCTACCCTTCCCGGTCATCGAGCCCGCCGAAACGCCGGAGGCGCTCGACACTAAGCTGAGCGGATGACCTCGTCGACGGCGCTGCTCACCGACCGCTACGAACTCACCATGCTGGGCGCGGCCCTGCGCGACGGAACCGCCGCGCGACCCAGCGTCTTCGAGCTCTTCGCCCGGCGCCTCTCCGGCGGACGGCGCTTCGGCGTCGTGGCGGGAACGGGGCGACTGCTCTCGCTGCTGCGCGACTTCCGCTTCGGCGACGACGAGCTGCGGTTCCTGCGCGACAACGACGTGGTGGATGCCGAGACGCTCACGTACCTGGAGAACTACCGGTTCGCAGGGTCCATCCACGGCTACCGCGAGGGCGAGCTGTACTTCCCCGGCTCCCCCATCCTCACCGTCGAGGGATCGTTCGCGGATGCCGTCGTGCTCGAGACCCTGGCGCTGAGCGTGCTCAACCACGACTCCGCGGTCGCCACCGCCGCATCACGGATGAGCATCGCCGCCGGCGAGCGCCCCCTGGCCGAGATGGGCTCGCGCCGCGCCGCAGAGCACTCCGCGGTCGCTGCCGCACGCGCCGCGTACATCGCCGGGTTCGGCGCGACCAGCAACCTCGAGGCGGGACGCCGATGGGGCATCCCCACCATGGGCACCGCCGCGCACTCGTGGACGCTCTTGCACGACACCGAGGAGGACGCCTTCCGCGCGCAGATCGACAGCCTGGGCACCGGGACGACGCTGCTCGTGGACACCTACGACATCCGCGAGGGTGTGAACACCGCGATCCGCGTCGCCGGAACCGGCCTCGGCGGAGTCCGACTCGATTCCGGAGACCTGCCGACCGTGGCCGCCGCCGTGCGCACCCAGCTCGACGAGCTCGGTGCGACGGGCACGAAGATCACCGTCACGAGCGATCTCGACGAGTACGCGATCGCGGCCCTTGCGGCATCCCCCGTCGACTTCTACGGCGTGGGCACGTCGGTGGTCACCGGGTCGGGCTACCCGACGGCCGGCATGGTCTACAAGCTCGTCGCCAGGCAGGATGCGACCGGCTCCTGGGTTCCGGTGGCGAAGGCCTCGGCGGACAAGGGCTCCAAGGGCGGCCGCAAGGCGGCGTTCCGTACGCTCTCAAGCGGCGTCGCGACAGCCGAGACGATCGTCGTCTCCGACGGCTTCGAGGCGCTCGGCACGGCGGCGGAGCACCCCGATTCGCGCCCGCTCCAGGTCGTGCTCGTCGACGCGGGCGAGATCGATGAGTCGTACGAGGGCACGGCGGGTACGGCATCCGCGCGGGAGCACCACCTGCGCGTGCGCGAGGAGCTGCCGGTGCGCGCGCTCGCGCTCAGCAAGTCCGACCCGGCCATCCCGACGGTCTTCGTCGATCAGGAGTAATCGCCGAGCCCTGAGTCCGTCGAGCCGATCCGTGCGCCGGTCGAACGGTCTCAGCCGACCATCGACTCGTAGATCTCCTTGCAGGTCGGGCAGATCGGGAACTTCTCCGGGTCACGCCCTGGCGTCCACTTCTTGCCGCACAGCGCGCGTACGGGCTTGCCGGTGATGGCGGACTCGAGGATCTTGTCCTTCTTCACGTAGTGCGAGAAGCGCTCGTGGTCGCCGGGCTCGAGATTCTCTTCTTTGAGAAGTTCTTCCAGTTCGCGATCAAGCGTTGCCACGCCGCCCTGATCGGGGCTGTCCAGCGGAGTACTCATGCGCTGAGTCTAATCGTCGGAAACCGCGCGCGGGCGGCCTCACGCGGTCTCGACGAACTCCATCAGGCGCTCACCGCCGCGATCCCACACGCGCCCGCCGATCATCGCACCGGCGGCGAGCACGACGACGCCGGTGGCGAGTCCGACCCAGAACGTCGCCGGGTTGTACGCGTCGTCCTCGAGGATGGTCATGACGAACAGCCAGATCGTCGGTGCGCTGAGCACGAGGGTCGCGATGAAGCCGATCGCCGGGGCGTATCCGGCACGGGATGCCGAGCGCTGAGGCTGCTGGAACGGGCTGTCGCCCGGCCTCGAGACGGCGTACGGCGAGGTGACCGACAGGATGCTCGAGACGCCGAGTCCGCCGAGGAACAGGCTGGCCGCAAGGCCGATCATCGGCATGAGCAGGTACCAGCTCTCCACGAGGGCGAGGCAGACGGGGATCGCGATGGCGAGCACGGGGAGCGCGACGAGTGCGATCGGCACCAGACGCCCGAAGCGGTCTGCCGCGCCGCGGACGCCGCTGGCGACGTGGATCCACAGGGCCGTGGAGTCGTACGCGGCGTCGTTGTGCGGGAGCCAGCCGAAGAACAGCGCCATCACCGGCACCGGCACGAGAGCGGCGATGTACAGCGGGACACCGGCGACCAGCAGCGGGAACACGGTCAGCACTCCGGCGATCGGCACGATCACGACGTTGACGATGTACCGGCGGTCGCGCGACCAGTAGACGAGGCTGCGTGCGGCGATCGCTCCGAAGGCGTTCGACGGCAGAAGCCCGAACCATCCGAGACCCGACCGCTCGCGCGCCGTCGCCGGCCGATCGGTGTGCGTGAGCAGGCGTGCGACGAGCCATGCCCAGAACGCGCCCAATGCGATCACGGTCACGAGGGCGACGAGTCCGCTGAGCCACGCTCCGGGCACGTCGCCGGCGGCGACCGCGAGGGCGAAGCCCGGCACCGCCCCGAACGGGGTCGAGGCGATCACGGAGGCGAGGGATGCCACGGCATCCGGCACGAGACCGTCCCATTCCAGCGAGGCGAAGAAGACGGCCGCGGGGAACGCGACGACGATCACGGCGAGCACGAACAGTGCCGTGAGCTCGCGCGAGCGCCGCTCGGGGAGCAGCAGCGCGCTGACGGCCATGCCGATGCGCGCGGCGATCGCGAGGGACAGCACTCCGAACACCGCGGCGAGGATCGCGAAGACCGGCGGAGTTCCCAGCGCGACGAGCGTGACGACGAAGCACACGGCCACGGCCGCAAGGGCGATCGACGGCACGCTGACGAGGGCGCCGAGCGCGAGGATCCACGGCATCGTGCGCACATCGACGCCGAAGACGCGGAAGCGTCGCGGATCGAGCTGATCCGCGGTGCCGGTGAGGATCGGTCCGACGAGGAAGCCCAGGACCGCGGCTGCCCCGCCGAGGACGATCACGGTCCTCGCCACCGGCAGCGGCGCGTCGGCGAGGCTCAGCAGCGCGACGCAGACGGCGACGGTGACCGCGGCCAGGACGACGAACCCGGCGATGGTGCGCACGGCCCTGTCGCCCCGGAGGGCGCCGAGCATGAGGGCGAGCCTCAGTCGGAGAACGTGTGCAGCCACTCGAGCCCCTCCACCTCGCTCGCGCCACCCGAGAGCTCGACGAAGCGGGACTCCAGCGTCTGCCCCGCCCGCACCTCGTCCACCGTGCCCTCGGCGAGGACCTCTCCGCCGACGATGATCGCGACGCGGGAGCACACCCGTTCGACGAGGTCCATGCCGTGGCTGGAGAGGATGACCGTGCCGCCATGATCGACGTAGGCGCGAAGGATGTCCAGGATCACGGCTGATGAGACCGGATCGACGGACTCGAACGGCTCGTCGAGCACGAGCACGCGCGGCGAGTGGATCATGGCTCCCGCGAGCATGATCTTCTTCGTCATGCCGGCCGAGTAGTCCGAGACGACGCGTCCGACGGAACCTGCGAGGTCGAAGGCGCGCATCAGATCGGCGGAGCGCTTCTCGATGACGTCGGCCGAGAGCCCTCGCAACAGCCCGTAGTAGTGCAGCAGTTGGCGGCCGGTGAGGCGGTCGAACGTGCGCAGCCGGTCGGGCAGCACGCCCATCACGCGCTTCGCGTCGAGCGGATTCTTCGCCTGGTCGATGCCGCAGATCTCGACCTCGCCCGCATCAGCGCGCAGGAGGCCTGCGAGGATCGACAGGGTCGTGGTCTTGCCCGCGCCGTTGGGGCCGACGATTCCGTAGAACGATCCGGCGGGCACGGTCAGGTCGATCGCATTGACGGCGCGCTGATCGCCGAAGTCCTTGACCAGGCCGCGGACGACGATCGCGTCGGATGCCGCCGGCGCATGCACGTCGACGACCACCGCCCCGGCGGCGGCCGCCGCATCGGGCTCGGGCTCCGGTTCCGGATCGGGTTCCGGCTCCGGTTCGGGTTCCGGCTCCGGTTCGGGCTCGGACTCGGACTCCGAGCTCGGAGCGGGTGCCGGCTCGAGTTCAGGTTCCGGAGAAGCGGCCGGAGCGGAAGGTCGCAGGATCGGCTCCTCCGTCGCCTCGTCGGGTTCCTGCGCGACGAGCGCCGCCGCCTCTGCCTCGGCGAGGGCCTGCGCTTCCTGCCTCTCGCGTTCGGCCTGCGCTTCCTGCTTCTCGCGCTCGGCCTGCGCCTTCTCCTTCGCCTCCCGCGCCGCGGCGGCCTTCGCGGCCCGCGTGGCGGCAGCCTTGGCTGCGGCTCGCTTCGCGGCGGCGGACTTGGCTTCCTTGGCCTTGTTCTCAGCATCCGCGGAATCGGCCTTCGCCGCTGCGTTGCGCGCCGAGGCGGACTTCACGGCTGCAGCCTTGGCCGCGGTCGTGCGCGGTGCGGACGCGCGTCCTGCGGGCTTCTTGGTCGGGCGCGCGGCGACGATCCTGACCGCCGAGGTCCGCGTGGTGGCCGCCTTCTCCTCGGCCGGTGCGGCGGAGGCGACATCCGGCTGTTCGTCGTGGTCATCCACTGGAGCAGTCACCGTCCTAACGTATCAACGGCCCTGGACTTTCTCGGGGTCCGACGAAACAATCGGCACAGGAGATGTTCCGGATCGCGCACCTGTGGATTCGGTGTGTACCTGATCACGAAACGGCAACGGGCAGGCCTCACCCCGGGGCTTCCCAGCGGGCATCGCTAGCATGATCCACGGCACGAAGAAGTGTCTGGCCGGTGAACCGGCCGTGAACACAGATTCTTTTTAGGAGTATTCGTGACTCTTCAGACCGTCATTCTCGCCGCAGGCATGGGATCGCGCCTCGGGCGCGCACTGCCGAAGCCGCTGACCCAGCTCAACGACGGCCGCACCATCATGCAGCAGCAGCACGAGAACATCCGCGCAGTGTTCGGCGGCGACGCTCGCATCACCACCGTCGTCGGATACCGCGCCGAGACCGTCATCGAGGCGTTCCCGAACGCCAACTACGTGCACAACGAGCGCTACGACCAGACGAACACCTCCAAGAGCCTGCTGCGCGCACTGGGCGCGACGGGCAAGGCGGGCGTGCTGTGGATGAACGGCGACGTCGTCTTCGACCCCCGCATCCTCGGACGCGCGATCGAGTACATCGAGCGCGACCAGTCATTCGTCTCCGTGAACACCTCCAAGGTGAGCGACGAAGAGGTCAAGTACACCGTCACCGCCGAGGGGTTCATCAAGGAGCTCTCCAAGTCGGTCAAGGGCGGCCTGGGCGAGGCCATCGGCATCAACTACATCTCGTCGACGTACAAGAAGGCCTTCATGCGCCAGCTCGCGCGCGTCGACGACCAGGAGTACTTCGAGGGCGGCCTGGAGCTGGCCATCGCCGAGGACGGCCTGCTGCTCGAGCCGATGGACGTCTCGGACTTCTACGCCGTCGAGGTCGACTTCGCCGAAGACCTCGAGCGCGCGAACCTCTTCGTCTGAGCCTCGTTCCGAAAGCCCGGTCCCGCGTGGGGCCGGGCTTTCGGCATTCTCGCGGACGACGTGCATAGGATCTGCCCATGGCCAAGAAGGTGCACAAGATCCACTCGCTGCCGGATGATTCCGCCTGGGACAAGGGCGTGCCGCCGGTGGGATCCGACGAGCATCCGCTGACCGTGCGGGGGCTCGACAAGGTGCTCTCGATTCAGCGGCCGCTCGTGCTGGCGCACATCCGCAGCATCCGTCTGCGCAATCCGACTGCCACGCCGGACCGCATCGTCCGCATCCTCGAGCGCCGCTACCTCGCTGCTGTCACGACGGGTGGCGCAGCGGTGGGCGCGACCGCGGTCGTGCCGGGGATCGGCACCGGTGTGACGCTGGCGCTGTCCGGAGTGGAGACGCTCGGGTTCCTGGAGTCGACGGCCTTGTTCGCCCAGTCCCTCGCCGAAGTGCACGGCATCGCGATCGAGAATCCCGACCGGGCTCGCGCCCTGGTGATGACGTTGATGCTCGGCAAGGAGGGCGTGGACCTCGTCGGCCAGTTGGCCCGGCAGGCCACGGGGAAGGGAACGAACCGCTCGTCCTACTGGGGCGAGCTCGTGACGAAATCGCTGCCTCGCGCTGCGATCGGTCCCGTCGTCGACCAGCTCAAGACCCGGTTCGTGAAGCACTTCGCCGCCGCAGGCGGAGCATCATTGGTCGGCAAGGCGATGCCGTTCGGGATCGGCGCCGCGGTCGGCGGCGCGGGCAACCATCTGCTCGGCCGACGCGTGCTGACCACGTCGCGGAAGGCGTTCGGCCTCGCACCCGCCGTGCTCCCTGCGGAGCTCGAGCCCGATGCCGGCGCCGAGAAGCTGGAACTGCGGATGCTGCGCGGAGTCCGCTACGCCGGCTCGGCCATCACCGGCGTCGCCGGCGTGGTCTCGCGCGGTGCAGGCACGGTCGCGCGGACCGTGGGCCGTGCGGGCAGGAAGAACGGCGCCGGCTCGACGGATGCGATCGCATCGCAGGACGCCCTCGGCGGACACGAGATCGACTCGCTCTCCACAGACTCGGCTTCATAGGGCTTCTCCCCCGGTCGTTGCCTGGGCACTCCGATGCCGCACTCCGCGTCGGCGGTCGTTCCTAGCGTGGCGGCATGTTGCGAGCCATCCATCCGTCTGATGCCCCTCCTCCGCCCGCCTATCGCGTTCCCTGGCTGATCGATCGCGCCGACCCCCAGCATCCCGTCGTCACGAACGGCAGCGCTGAGAGCGCGGACTTCGTCCGGGTCTTCCGCGACGACCAGCGCGCCGACGGCACGCAACTGTGGGGCCAGGTGCTGCCGTCGGAGGACATCGAACTGTGCCTGTGCGCAGCAGACCCCGACGAGGTGGTCGTCACGCTCGCCTGGTTCCGGCCGGCCGACGGTCTGGAGTACGTGTGGCGGTTCGTCGTGTGATGCGCCGCCCGCCGCCGGCCACTGAGCCGGCGGCCGCTGCACCCGGCCGCTCAGCCCGTCGAAGCGTCAGGCGCCCTGGCGGCGGCGCAGCTCGCGGCGGAAGTCGGCTTCGGAGTACGGCTTGAGATTTTCGGGCAGGTCTGCGGCCGTGAGGCCTGTGATGAAGACCTCGGGCTTGACGTCGAGTGCGGTGGCGAGCTGGATCAGCACGAACAGCGTCGGGTTGCCTTCGCCGGATTCGATCCGGGCGAGGTGCGAGACGTCCATGTCGGCGCGGTCGGCCAGCCGGGCGCGCGGGATGCCGGCTTTGGCGCGGAGGTCTCGGATGAGCATTCCGACATGCTCGGAGGCTCGAGACCGGGGCGCTTTCATCCCTCCAGCATCCAAGCGCCACCCAGTCCAGCCACGCGCATTCAGGAGTGGGCATTTATGCCATGGTTAAGCGGTGAGCAGCCTTGGAACGTTCGTGTGGCAGATTGCGGATCAGCTCCGAGGCCCGTTCAAACCGCATCAGTACGGCGACGTCATCCTGCCGATGACGATCCTGCGCCGGCTCGACGGCATCATGACCGCCCATCGCGAGGCGATCGCCGAGGTGCTCGCCGGCACCGAGAATGATGATCTGCGCGAGGTGCGCATCCGTCAGCAGACTGGACTCGGCTTCTACAACACGACCTCGTGGACGTTCCCGCGCCTGCTCGGCGACCCGGAGGGGCTCCAGGCGAATCTCGTCGACTACATCTCGGGGTTCTCGAAGAGCATCGATGTGTTCGACCGGTTCAAGTTCGAGGACCAGATCGAGGCGATGGCCGAGAGCAACCGGCTGCTGCTCGTCGTCCATCGCTTCGCCGACGTCGACCTCAGCCCCGATGCGCTGCCGAACGCCGCGATGGGCGACCTGTTCGAAGAACTGATCCGCAAGTTCGCCGAGGCGTCGAACGAGACCGCCGGAGAGCACTTCACTCCGCGCGACGCGATCCGGTTGATCGTGGATCTGCTGTTCGCCGGCGACGACAAGGCGCTCGCGAACGAAGGCGTCGTGCGGTCGATCTACGATCCGACCGCGGGGACGGGTGGGATGCTGTCGGTCGCCGAGGAGCATCTGCTCGAGATGAACCCGGACGCGAGGCTGCGTCTGTACGGCCAGGAGATCAACCCGCAGTCGTACGCCATCTGCAAGAGCGACATGATCGCGAAGGGGCAGGATGCCACGAACATCCGGCTCGGGAACACCCTGTCGGACGACCTGTTCGCCGGGCAGCACTTCGACTACGCGCTCTCGAATCCGCCGTACGGGGTGGACTGGAAGGCGTCGCAGGCAGCGGTGAAGGCCCACATTCAGGATGCCGGTGAGCGCAGTCGCTTTCCCGGTGGGCTGCCGCCGATCAGCGACGGGCAGATGCTGTTCCTGCAGCACCTGGCGACGAAGATGCGGCCTGTGCACGAGGGCGGCGGGCGCGCGGGGATCGTTCTGAACGGCTCACCGCTGTTCACAGGTGCAGCCGAGTCGGGTCCGAGCCAGATCCGCCGTTGGTTGCTCGAGAACGATCTGGTGGATGCGATCGTCGCGCTGCCGACGAACATGTTCTACAACACCGGGATCGCCACGTATGTGTGGCTGCTCGACAACGCCAAGCCGGCGGAGCGCATCGGAACCGTGCAGCTGATCGACGGCACCAGATTCTGGTCGAAGTTGCGCAAGAACCTCGGGCAGAAGAACCGCGAGGTCTCTGCGAAGGATCGCGCCGAGATCGTGCGACTGTACGACGAGCACGTCGAGCAGAAGCACTCGAAGATCTTCCGCAACGACGAGTTCGGATACTGGACGATCACCGTCGAGCGCCCGCTCCGCGACGAGGACGGTGAGGTCGTCCGCGACCGCAAGGGCAATGCAAAGCCCGATCCGAAGCTGCGCGACACCGAGAACGTGCCGTTCACCTGGGGCGGCAACGACCAAGGCGAGGCCGCCCGCGATGCCGTGATCCAGGCGTACTTCGAAGCCGAGGTCCTCCCCCATGTCGAGGACGCCTGGGTGGATGCCGCGAAGACCAAGGTCGGCTATGAGATCCCCTTCACCCGGCACTTCTACGAGTACGTGCCGCCGAGACCCCTCGAAGAGATCGACGCCGAACTCAACCAGCTCGTCGGCGAGATCATGGAATTGCTGCGGGAAGTGGAGCGGTGAGACGCGAATGGTTGGACGTCGCGCCGCCGGACTGGCAGCGCTCCCCACTCGGCAAGCACTTCACCGAACGGCGGGCGACGGTTAGCGCCGCTGACTTCCCGGCGCTGTCTGTCACCAAGTCTGGGGTAGTGCCTCAGCTGGCGAACGTCGCGCTTAGCCTCGATCCACCGATGAGCTTTGGGTGGGCCGGGCTGGCGTGGTCGGTGTGCGGTGGCGTGTCGTGGGCAGGGTTGAGCTCCGGGCGTCGCATCCCGGTCGTCCACTGGCTCCTCGGT
>NZ_JAGTTM010000008.1:0-30314 GCF_020682665.1 Microbacterium tenebrionis
CACTCTCGTTGCCGACAACGGAAACGAGGTGAATACCGACACCGTCCTCGAGCTCAGCGCCTAACCGACACCAACAACAGAAGGATCACCGACCGCTACACCACTTCCTGGGGCTTGACCTCGTGCCGCTGCCGAGCGGCAAACGTTCGGTACCTCCCATCCTCCTCGACAACGAGGCGCGGGTCATCGGCGACAATGCGTAGGTTCTCGCGCTGTTGGAGAGCGTCGCGGAGCCCCAGGAGCTGCCACCGACTGTAGAAAAATCCGTCCCACCAAGTATCTCCCGCATTATCCGGGCGACGGTGTGGCCAGAGCGATGCGTCCTCACCCTGCGGATCGCGAATCATGCCTTCGCGTGCGTATCGTGCGATCTTGCTGGAGTCGTCTTCGTGGGGAGCCGGAAGTGACTCGGCTTCCCGGTCATCGTCTGCTCGATAGAGCGGGACGAGTAGCCCGAGGCGGTGAAGCTCCTCCAGATCATCGATAGAAATACGCTGATCCCACTTGCTTCTGGCCTCATCTCGAAACTGACCAGAAGACAACAACGGAACTTGAGAAAAGGTGAAGGGGATATCCAGTACTGGCAAGGTCGACGGAGCGGGCTGGGCATCAGCTGGCATTGCGCTGGCTCAGTTCTTTCTTCAGCTTCTTCTCCAAACGCAAGGATTTCATGAAGCGCCACCAGTCGCGGAGGAACTCCGGCCTGCGTGTACCGAGCTCAGGAACTGGCCGATAGTAGTCGCGGTTGTTCGACCCAAACGCTACCGGCTGTCCTTCGCGATACGTAATGTAGTTGTACGGTTGCCTTCCGGGAGCTTGGTGGCGGACGAAGAAGATAGCTGAGCCATCAAACTCGTCACCCTCCGGAGCGATGTCCTCGATCCATTTCCAGGGGATGTGACCGCACTCAATCACAGTCGATGCTGGGGTGGATGTCTGCGCGAGGGTACGACGGCCGCCTGCGTCGAGGTAGCTCTCCACTGCCCCGGTGATGACCTCGACACCGCCGTGGCCGATCTCGATGATCTCTGGACCCGTGTAGGCATAGCCTCGCCAGTTCAGATCATTGCTGCCGTCGTAACCGCGTTTGTAGCGGTCCACGTTCATCACGATGACCTTGCTGTTCATACCCTCGGTACGGATAGGGCCGAGTACCACCCAAGCCTTCGCTTCGAGCTCACGCACGCGCTCACGCTGCTGCCGGAAGGAGAGACGCCGCCCCAGTAGATAGATTGCGACGGTCACCGCGAGGGCGGCGACGGCCACGACAAGCGCTGCAAGGTCCACCCATGAGAAAGCGCTAGTCATTCTTCAAGGGTAGCGACGACGCAAACTGGTAGACATGCTCACCGTCTACCTGGATCAGAACAAGTGGATCGATCTTGCGCGCGCTGAGTCAGGCCATCCACAAGGTGTGCGCTTCGTCGAGACGTTGGCCGTCCTGAAGGCAGCCGCGGACGATGGGCGCGCACGCTTCCCTCTCAGCATGGCTCACTACTACGAGACGGGGAAGCAGCGCGACCGCAGGAAGCGCGAGGAGTTGACAGCCACGATGACGCGGCTCGCAGGAATGTTGAGGATTGCTCCACCTCATGTGATCGTGCCGTGGGAGATCAAGCGGGCGCTGATCGACTCTTTCGGCCTGGGTATCCCTGTTGAGAAGCTCGACCTGTTCGGGTTTGGGGCCGCTCACGCGGCGGCATCACCAAGCCTGCGCTATGTGGCACCCGCCGAGTATCGCGGGGTACCTCTACCCGCAGATGTGCGGCAGGAGCTTCAGCGCCGAGTCGAGCCAGAGTACGAGCGCGTGATCCTGGCCGGCGCAACACCGGACGGGATGCCTGATGACCGACGCATCATCCTGAACGACATGAAGAACGTCACCGACGACCGCTTCGTAGACGGCCAGCGCAACGTCGCGGAGGTGCTCAAGAGCATCGGGCGTCGCCGCCTCAGCGATGTCATGGTGGCAACCGCGATTGCCGACATCATCGATCCGCTGCTGCGGATTAGCGGACAGCTCGGCGTGGAGTTCAACGACATCGTTGACCGAATGACGCACCTTATCGAGGCGATGCCTTCTCGTTGGGTCGAAATGAGACTCAGGCAAGCAAGGCAGGCGAACCCGCAGAAGGAATGGAGCGGCAACGACCTTAACGACGTCACCGCCCTCGCGATCGCCGTGCCCTACTGCGACATAGTCGTCACAGAAAAGTCGTGGGCTGCGATGCTCACAGACGCGAAGATTCCTGCACGATTCGATCACCGCGTCATCGCAAGTCTCGATGATCTCGTCAACTTCCTGGAAGCCATACCGCGGCCGCAGTCGCCGAAACAGAACGTCGAGGAGTGAGGACGGGATCATCTTGGCTGTTGTTCGCCGGGTCTCGTGCCAGGATCAGCCGTAGACGTCCTGTCGCTGCTCGCTTAGAAGGCGCTTCGTATACGCATTTCAGCTTCATCACGCAGTGCGATTGGCGCCCCCTGCTGAGTGATCCCGTGGCGGGAAGTCGACCCATGCCCACGAACCGTTGCGGAACGAAAGGTATCGTTGCCAGTAGTTGGACCAGATCCAGAGTGCATCGACGGATTCGAAGCCAGCTGGGGTAGAGGTCGGCAGTTGGAAGTCGTCAGTAAAGAACCGAGCGGGCAGCACGTCGTCCGTGGGGACCAAGAAGAGGTGATGTTCCGAGACATTTGCTGTGCGGGCTAGTTTCTTGAGATGCGACGCCATGTGAGGTGCGCCATGCCAGGCCTCGACAACCCGAGCAAAGTCGGAGGGAGCGTTATCGACGAACTCTGCGCGTGTGGACTGGTAGATCGCCACGCCGGGATCAAGACGAGCACGTCGAAGCGCACCGAGATCGTCGGCGAGGAATCGCGCCAGGTCAACTTCTGCATCAAGCACCACCGCGGGTAAGTCCTCAGGACGGTCTACCCCGTGGGCATCGCATAGCTCAACCGCCCGTAGGGCGACCTGCCGCACGAACGTGTAGGGAAAGCTCTTAGCGGCAGCGCGGAACTCCCACGAGCTGGCCGCCGGCCAACGCCAACTCTCCTTCATCGCCATTCCTTGCCAGGCGATAGATGCCTTCTCAGTGACGAGCGTGACCTCAAGAGCACCCCGCCGACCGTCGGCCCACTCAAGGAGGAAGTCCACGGCCGCCTGACGGCCGCCCGTGTCGTGGAGTTGGACTTCGGCACCGGTTTCGTAACCGACCAAGTGGGCTGCAATCTGCTCGGCCCTATCAGCAAGTCCCGTCACTCGCGCGCCTTCTCCCGGCTGCTGGCGTAGTACTCGGCGGTCCAATGGTGGTCGTAGGAGCCAGAGCTGTTGAGGCGGTGCATCGCAGGAACGATCGTGGGCGAGGTGAGGATGGAATCACGCAGCGGCGTCAACGCGTCGACAACAATCTGACCAAGATATCCAAGGATCTCGATCTGCCTGGGGGTGTTGCCCAGCAGCACTGGCACCATGCTGCTCATCGCTTCTTGGCCGTCTTCCCTCGGGTCACCAAAGTGGACTCCGCCCTCAACGTGGGCATAGTAGCGAATGACCTGCCTGGTCGAGAGCTCCCGGCCCTCAAGCAGGCCAACTCTCGCCGCGAGGAACTGGTCCGCCGTCAGCGCCACGGTCTCAGCATCGCCGACGAGGCCGGGGCCGCTCAGCCGAACCAGATACTCAAGCGAGTCGTCGGCATCGGCAGGAACCTGCCACGGTCGGATTCGGAACTGGGTCGGGACGTCCAGTCGATCCCGCTTGACCGTCGCTAGCAACGGCTCGCCTCGATCGGTAAGGAGCTTCCGAAGCAACAGCGCAATGCCGAGCAGCTCGTACCGGCTCCGAGAAGCTGGGTCATGACTGCGGTCGCGCAGATCAGCAACTGTTTCCACGAACAGCCACTCGGCCAACATCAACTTCGCACCGATGTCTTGTGCCACCGCGGCCTCCTTTATCGTCCGCAGACTGGCATGTGTGACTCGCCGGCCACAAACGCCTCCTCGGGGTTCTCCCGCTCCGACGCGGGTCATGTTTCTTCTCTCAGATCAGCAGGCCGAATCTGACCATGGAGGCTAGGCGGCGCACACTCATCTTGTTGGCTGTCATCCTGATCGACGTGCTGACTGGCAGTCGGGTCGTTGAAGTAGCGGACGTCGGGGAACGGCAGGTAGTTACCTTGGTGGTCGTCGGGGTGGTTCCACATAGCGACTAGGTCGATGAGGTAGAGGTATGCGGATCGGGTGACTTGCAGCGCGAGAATGGTTGATTCGACCAACTCCATCAGGTCGATCTTGCTGCGCGAGTCCTGCGTTACGCCGGTGGTTGCAAGTAGGGCTGCGTGGACGATCCTGTGGGTGCCTGCGTTGCGTAGTGCTTGCGATGACGCGTACATGCCGTCCTTCGCCATGTCGTTGGCGAGTTCGGCCAGGGCGAGGTTCGGGAGGGAGCGTCCTGCTCCTTTCACCAGCGGTTCTCGAAGTTCTCCCGCCTTCTCGGTCCAGAAGCTCCGGAAGGAAACCTTGCTGGGGATATCTCCAGCCTTGAAGTGTTCGTTGGCGACGACTGCGGTCTTGTCCAGAACGTCAAGTGCTGAGCGCTGAGCAAGTAGGAGCTTGGAGTACTGGATTCCATAGAGCGAGTAATCCAAGGTCTCGACGTAGGAGCCCGAGTCGTCGGCGGGCTGCGCCAAGTCGTCGGTGAGTTGGGAGATGGCGTCGAAGGCGAGACGTCGCGACACCAGAAAGTCTGACTTGAGTACGTTCATAGCGCCGAGAATCGGAGGGCTCATCTCGTCGAGGCTGTCGCCATAGAGAACCTCGATGGTCGCGCTATCCCAGCGCAGTTCATCCGTGCCCAGCCCTTCGACCGCCGGAGAGAGCGCAAGGCGGAGGTCAGCAACCCATTGCCGATACTCGAAGTCGTCAGCTGCGGGGTCAAGACCGTGGGCCAGGTGACCTTGGCTCTCCGTGGGCGTAAGTAGATCCCAACGCTCAGCGACCTTGGCATCAGCGAACTCAAGCGTGCCGTCTCGCAGGTCATGCGCAAGGGCAACGTACTTGTCGTAGACGGCCGCGATATGCCCAGTCTGCCCGATACCTGTGTCGATCCGTGTGTGCAGAAGCTGGGCGAGGTTTCCAGCCGCGTTGCCGTTGCGAGGATCAGCCTCCAACGCCCGGAGGTAGAAGTCGTACGCCTCGGCCCAGCGTCCCGCATGGTCTAGAACGTTGCCAAGGTTGCAATACGCGGCTGAACGCGTCTGGCCGTCTGCCACCGAAGATTGACCGATCTGGAAGAACTCTCGTCTCACTTCCTTGAGATCTGCCTGGTTCTTGAGGCGAGAGACTACGAGTTCCGGCTCCCAGTCGATCCGGCTCGTCCCAGATTCGATCTTGGGGAGGTCTTGGTCGCATAGCGAACTGGTGGCGTTGGCGATGTTGTATCGGCATTGGTAATGGAGAGGCTGATCCTCCGTTGTCATTGCGAGAGCTTTCTCCGCGAGCAGCTTGCCGCTCTTAACGCTCTCCGCATCGTTCAGATGCGCTCCAGAGTTGATTACGATCGAAGATGCCGAGAACAACAGGGCGGCTTTCGCTCCCTCAGGATGCGAGGACACGATGACTGCTCCGGCGATCTCCCTCGCCCGGACAGCACTGGATCGGCGTGCGTCCCCGGTTGCTTCTCCAAGCGCCATCAGCTCACCTATCCAAGTAGCGAACTCTTGACGTGGCTCCATGAGCCAATACTACGAGCGCTACCGAGCCTCCTCTGGGAAGTGTTTGCCGCAGAGCGCTAGAGACCAAGCCGGGCCTTCGATTCTCTCCCACAGGTCAGATGGGAATGTGGCCGCCAACGTTGACTGAATGACTCATCTCCTCAAACCCGCTCAAGTTCCAACTTCGATCCGTACTGTGTTCTCATCTCTGTCGGCGGTCTCGTACATCCGTGTATCGACTGGGCGCCAAGCGGAGCGAGGAGGCGAGCGAGAGGGTTTCTCGATCCCTGCTCAGCGCGAGGCGAACAGGAGGCAGGCACATGGGCTGGGTGCGCTCATCTCCGCCGAGTTCGTTGATCGTGGCCAATCGGGACGAAGCACGAACCGCCCAGAGCTCCAACGGATGCTCACCTATCTGCGGAAGCACCCCGTCGACTACGTCATCGTCCATAAACTCGACCGACTGGCCCGATCACGTGCCGACGACATCGCGATCACCCAGGCGGTTCATGCCTCTGGCGCGCGTCTCATCTCAAGCACGGAGGGGATCGACGCGACTCCGAACGGCACGCTCCTGCACGGGATCATGGCGTCAATCGCGGAGTTCTACTCGCGCAACCTCGCGCAAGAGGTCATGAAGGGCATGCGGCAGAAAGCCATCCAGGGCGGCACTCCAGGGCGGGCACCGATCGGCTATCTCAACGTCCGCCGCCAGACCGAGGACGGACGCGAGTATCGAGCGATCCAACTCGACCGCGAACGAGCGCCACACATCGCCTGGGCGTTCGACACCTATGCCACCGGTGAGTGGAGCGTCACTCAGCTCACCTCAGCGCTCACTGACAGAGGACTTCGGACTCGGGCGACCGCTTCCCGCTCCCCCGCGGCACTGACTGTCGCGAGCCTCCATGGTGTGCTGACGAACCCCTATTACAAGGGCATCGTCACGTTAAACGGCGCGCAGCATGCAGGAAGCCACGAGCCGCTGGTCACGGCGAAGACCTGGGAGACGGTCCAACATCTCCTCACGTCCCGGCGTCAGGGTGAACGCAGCCGCATCCACACGCACTACCTCAAGAGCACGGTCCGCTGCTTCAACTGCCAACGCCGGCTGCTGGTCCACAACGCTCGGTCGAAGAGCGGGCGCGTCTACGACTACTTCATCTGCTCGGGCCGCCAGAACGGCACACCACGATGCACACAGAGTGCACTGCGCATCAGCGACGTGGAGCGTCGCGTCGAGGATGCCTACGAACGGATCCAGATCTCGACTCACCGACGCAAGGAGATCGAGCTGCATTGGCAGGATCGGCTCGCGGCGGAAGCATCCGGCTCCGAGCAGAAGCGATCAGATCTCGCCGCACAGGCGCAAGAGATCCGGCTGCGCCAAGAGAAGCTCCTCGAGGCTTACTACTCCGACGCCCTGCCTCGCAACCTGTTCGTCAAAGAGCAGCGCAAGTTGGCCGATTCGCTCTCCCGTACCGAGGCCGAGGAGGAGCGCCTGAGCGACGATGTCACGCTCCAGATGAAGCACTTGGCGGAATCGCTCGATCTCCTCGAAGACGCCTGCAACCGATACCTCGCAGCGGCGCCCGCAGATAGCAAGCAGCTGAACAATGCGTTGTTGGACCGTGTGCTCATCGGGCCGAACCCGGAGGACATCTACGTCGAGCTTCGGCCGGAGATCGCCAAGCTAGGGCTGCGCGCCGCCGCGGAAGAGCATCTCGTGTAGGGCTCCTTCGGGAGACCTAACGCGAGTCGAACCCGCGACGTTACGATCACCGGCCGTTTCGCACAACGCGCGTCGGGTGGACCTAACGGGATTCGAACCCCTGACCTTCTCACTGCGAACCTGGCCCGCCCATCGCTACCTGGCACCACTCGTCAGCCATCAACCTCACTCGTCCCGAGCGGCGGATCGTGGCGCCCTCACCGCTTCCATCAGAGCTTTGGGATGGCGGCGCGCACCTGTCGTGAAGGGCATGAACAAGACCCGCCCGATGATCTAAGGAGAGGCAACATGCGTTTCGACAATGGAGAGGCTCGGCTCCACGCGATGCGAGGGGTCGCGTACCTCCTCGAGGACCGCGATCGCTGGGCGGAGTTCCTCACCACCGCCGAACAGGAGGCCCCTGCGCTCTGGAGTTTCCTGAAGTTCGCGACCGAGGCGTACGACCGGTTCTGGGAGAGCATCAATAGCGCAGACGGGTTCGCGCCTGAACAGATCGTCGCCGAGTTGCAGACAGTGCTCACCAAAATGGCGAGTCCCGAGCGCGCCGAGCAGTGACACCATCCGTTCATCCGACCGCTCTCCCGCATGGAGTTCTCTGCCGTGAGCAGCGCAATGGAGAGCAGTCCTCACTCTTCCTTCGAGAAGACGCGATCCAGCATCACCGCGGTAGCCGGATTCACCATCTCGTTGCGGCGGATGTAGTGCTGGATCGTGATCTTCGGATCAGTGTGCCCGAGTAGCTCGGCAGCGAGTTCGACGCCGCCCTGCTCGTTGATCGCGGTCGCGACAGTCCGACGGAACATGTGCGGGGTGACGCCGGTGATCCCGGCGAGATCGAGAACGTGCCGGAGCTGCCGGCGCACGTTGTTCGTCGTCAGCAGCGTTCCCTCGCGGGTACAGAACAGTAAGGCATCGAGCGATGACTCCTCCAACCGTGTCAGGCGACGCCGCACGGCCTCCGCCGTGAAGGACGGGATCGCGACGGTACGCCGCGACTTCGCGGTCTTCGGATGATCCTGCCGCGTGGTCGGCTCTCCCCTGTGGCTGACGATCGTGCCAGTGATCCGGATCGACGGGATTGGGCTGGTGACGTCGATGTCGCGACGGCGGATGGCGAGGACCTCCCCGATGCGGGCGGAGGTGCCGAGCATGACCTCGACGATCGCGCCCAGCTGCCCGTCGGGCTTCGGTCCGGAGATCGAGCGTCCGGCCTCCCAGAGCGCGATCGCCGTGCGGATCGCGTTCACCTCCGCAGGCGTCAGCGCGTTCGGCGTCGACGCCGGCCGGTGCAGTCGCGAGACGTGATCCATCGGGTTCCGCGGCAGCACCTCGTGCCTGACGGCGAGGCCGAGCGCGAGACGCAGGACCACGCGGGCCTGTTTGGCGCGGTTGTAGCTCTGCTTCGCGAACTGCTTGAGGAAGTGGTCGCAACGGGCGACGCCGATCTCCCGCAGAGTCAGGTTCCCGAAGACCGGCAGGACGAGCGTCTGCATGTTCCGCTCATACAGCTGCAGGGTGCGCTTCGACAGGCGGTCTTCGAGCTCGAGGTCTTCGAGCCAGTACGCGACCAGGTCCGGGAACGGGCTGTCCGGCGTAAGCGCCGAGGACGACGGCTGGAACAGGCTCCGGTCGGCGAGCTTCGCCTTCAACGCCCGCTCGGCGGACTTCCGTGTATCCCCGGTCGCCTGGACGAGCCGGGTCTTGCCGTCCCAGTCACGGTAGCGGGCGCGCGCGACGACCCGCCCGCTGGGGCTCACGAGGTGGCCGATCTCCCCGAAGGTGCCGATGGTCAGGCGCTGCCGGCTCATCGGATCACCTCCTCTCTGGAGAGGCAGGCGGCTCGGGGTCGCGTTGCTGCTCGATCCAGATCCGCACGTCCGAGAGCGCGAACTTCAGATGCTTCCCGAAGCGATACGCTCGCGGACCGAGGCCGCGGGTGCGCCAGTCGTAGACGGTGGAGACGGGCACGCCCAGGTAGGCGGCGAGCTCGCCGACGTCGAGCAGCGGCACCAGGCCCCAGGGGTTGCCGGTAGGGCTGTGTTCGGTGTCCATACCGAACAGGTGCGTCCTGCTCCCACCCACGAACCGGGGGCAACCGGCACGCTCGCTCCCCTTCCGGAGCGGGACGGCCCGAGAGGGCCGCGAGGGAGCCAAAGTGATGGGTTTTTCGATGACCGGATCACATCCACCTACAGAAAAAGTCCCGGAAACCCTTGAGTTTCCGGGACCTCTCGGTCGGGCTGACAGGATTTGAACCTGCGACCCCTTGACCCCCAGTCAAGTGCGCTACCAAGCTGCGCCACAGCCCGTTGTCGTGCGCTTGCGCGCAGGCAACTCCCCTATCTTAGCCGCACGACGAAGCCTTCGCGAACCAGGATGCTTGCCCGTGTCGGAGGCTCGGCGTAACCTGCCGCACATGCCCACGATCACCACCGAACTCGCAAGCCCTGCCGTGTGGGACGACATCCAGCATGCTCTCAGCGGCGGCGGCGACGGTCGCAGCTGTCAATGCGTCTGGCCGGTCCTCACCAACAAGGAGTGGGAGGCCACCGACCTCGCCCAGCGCACGACGCTGTTCCAGCAGGAGGTGGCATCCGACCGTCCGCCCGGGATCGTCGCCTACGTCGACGGCGAGCCCGCCGGCTGGATCCGCGTGGGTCCGCGGCCCGCGCAGCGGCGCCTCGGGCGCACCCGCAACATCGTCGCGACGACCCACGAGCCCCTCGACGACGAGGGCGTCTGGGGCGTGAGCTGCTTCGTCGTCCGCAAGGAGCATCGCGGCCACGGACTGAACGCCGCCCTGCTCGATGCTGCCGTCGCATTCGCGAAACAGTCCGGTGCCCGCGTGATCGAGGGCTACCCGATCGACACGAGCAAGACGAAGCCGCACGTGAACGACCTGTTCCACGGCGCTCTGTCGACGTTCCTCGCCGCCGGATTCACCGCGATCCCCGGCCCCAAGCCCGAACGCCCGATCGCCAGCCTCACCGTCGCCTGACGACCTCCGCTCTACGATGGATGGATGCCGCGCCGCATCCTGCCCCGAACGATCCTCGTCGCGGCATTCGTCCCCTTCGCGGCCATGTCGCTCGCGCATGTGTGGGCGCTCGCGGTCGGCAGTGAGATCGCGAGTCCGACGAAGCTGTGGCTGATGCCGCTGCTCGCGATCCCGGTTCTGGTCTCCGCACGTCTGCAGCCGCCTCTCGCGATCCTGCTGCTGCTCGCCGCCATCGCGCTCTCCTGGCTCGGCGACGGCGCCGGCGCATTCTTCCCTGGCGGCCCCGAGCTGCCGCTCATGCTCCTGTTCTTCGGCCTCGCGCATATCGCCTACATCGTGCTGTTAGCACGCATCCTGCGCGCGCGCCGGATGCCGTGGTGGACGCTCGTCTACGCCGCATGGTGGATCGGCATGATCATCGTCCTCGGCCCGCACACCGGAGCACTGCTGCCCGCCGTCGCCGCATACGGAATCGTCCTCGGCGGCACTGCGGCGGTTGCGGCCCGCTGCCACCCGCTCATCGCCGTCGGCGGGGTGTTCTTCCTCGCCAGCGACACGATGCTCGCGTTCCGGCTGTTCATGGCCGACGCCATGCCGGCGTGGACGAGCCCGCTCGTCATGCTCACCTACGCGCTCGGGCAGGGACTCCTCGTCGCCGGCGCCCTTGTATCCCTGCGGAAGAAGGCCACCGCATGAACGCGCAGAACCCGATGATGACGAAGCCGGTGCGCATCGACAGCTGGCTGTGGGCCATCCGCGTGTACAAGACGCGCTCCGCCGCGACCACCGCATGCCGCGCGGGGCATGTACGCGTCAACAGCGACAAGGTCAAAGCCGCGCAGACGGTCAAGCCGGGTGACGAGGTGCGCGTCAGGATCAGCGGATTCGACCGCATCCTCATCGTCCGCCAGACCCTCACGAAGCGCGTCGGCGCCCCCGTCGCGGCACTCGCGTACGAGGACCGCACACCCGCGCGCGAACCCGTCGCCGCCCTCGGCGTGCGCGACCGGGGGGCCGGACGCCCCACCAAGCGCGAACGTCGCGAGATCGATCGGCTGCGAGGTCGGGACTAGGCGTTCAGCTGCTCGCGCAGACGGGGCCAGGCATCCGCGAACCCCGGATGCAGCGGCCGCTCGTCGACCTCGTCGATCGGAACCCACTCGAGAGCGACGCTCTCGGGGTCACTGATCACCGGCTCGAACGGCGCGACGACGTCGGCGACCACGGTCGTGTACGACCAGATCCGAAGATCGAGCACGCTGGTGAACCGCACCTGCACGGCACCCTCGGGGATGCCGGCCTCCTCGGTGGCCTCGCGGATCGCACCGTCGATCGGCGTCTCGCCCTCGTGCAGCGCGCCGCCCGGCAGACCCCACGTTCCGCCGAAATGGCTCCAGCTCACGCGGTGCTGAAGGAGGATGCCGCGCTCGGCATCGACGGCGAGGAGACCTGCCGCACCGAAGCGGCCCCAGTACTTCTCCCCCGTCTCGGCGACGACCCAGGCGTCACCCGGATTGCGGGGGCCCAGCGGGCGCCGCGGCTCTCCGGGTTGTGGGGGAAGGATCGTCACGGTTCCAGCCTTTCACAGGAGACGAGGGGTGGGGCTGCGCGTTGCGGAAGGTTTCGCGGTGGCACCGTCCTGCTCTGGGAGAATGGAACCGTGAAACTTCTCGTCGCCGCCCTCGAATCCGAACTCGTCGCCTTCCCCGAGCAACTCCCCGGGTTCGAGCGCCTCGTGACCGGCCCCGGCAAGCTCAAGGCCACCTACGCGCTGACCCGCGCTCTCGATGCCGCCCCGTACGACGAGATCCTCGTCGTCGGCACGGCCGGCGCGCTCGACGAGACCATCGGGTCCGGCGTGCACGAAGTGCACTGGGCGTTCCAGCACGACGTCATCAACGAAGACGGCGTCCGCGGCGAGCACGTCTCGATGCCGCAGCGCATGCAGCTCGGTGAGGGCGACGTCTCGATCGCGACCGGCGACAGCTTCATCGACGACGCCGAAGCCGTCGAGCTCATCCTCTCCCTCGGCGGGCGCCTCGTCGACATGGAGTCGTTCGCCTACGCCTGGGTCGCCGAGCAGTTCGGCGTGCCGATCCGCATCTGGAAGGCCGTGTCCGACAACGCCCAGGACGGCGCGAACCTCACGTGGGAGCAAGCCGTGACTGCCTGCTCCCACGAACTCCGCGATCGCGTCCGCGAGGTGTACGGGGTCTAGCCGGCGAGGGCCGGCGCCCCGGCGCGCAGGCGCTCCGCAGCGAGCTCTTCCGCGGCGGCGAGCGGCGTGATGCCCCGCTCTTCCGCGTCAGCGAGGATGCGCCGCACCGTGTCGCCGATCTGCGCGACCTGACCCATGATCTCCTCACGGGTGCCGCGCTGCTTGGCCTCGTTGTCCAGGTAGATCACGCCGCCGGCGTTGACGATGAAGTCGGGGGCGTACAGGATGCCGCGCGAGGCGAGACGGTCGGCGCCGTCGTGGTTCGCCAGCGGGTTGTTCGCCGGGCCGCACACGGCACGGGTGTCGAGGGCGTCGATGACCTCATCGGTGAGGAGCCCGCCGATGCCGGACGGGACGAAGACATCCGACGACGCGAGGTGCTCGGTTCCGGGCTCGGCCCAGGTCGCACCGAGTTCACCGGCGAGGTGGCGACGGGCGGGGTTCACGTCGGTGACGATGAGGATCGCACCCTCGGCCGAGAGGCGGAGCGCCAGACGCCCGCCGACCTGACCGAGGCCCGAGATCGTGATGCGGCGTCCCGCGACATCGCCCGTACCCGTGGTGCGCTCGAGAACCGCGCGCAGCGACTCGTAGACGCCCAGGCTCGTGGGACCGGCCGGCTCACCCGAGCCGCCCGCAGCATCGGGAAGACCCACGACGTGCGCGGTGCGCTCCCCCACGACAGCCATGTCGTCCATGGTCGATCCGACGTCCTCCGCCGTGCGGTACAGGCCGCCGAAGGACTCGACAGCGTCGCCGAGATCGAGGAAGGCGTCACGGCGGCGCTCGGCGTCGAGGACCGTCCCCTCCTCGAGTCCGATCACGGACTTGCCGCCACCGGCATCCAGCCCGGCCGTCGCGTTCTTCAACGTCATCGCCGCCGACAGACGCAGAGCATCGCCGAGCGCGTCGCTCCAGTGCGGGTACGTCCACAGCCGCGCACCGCCGAGGGCGGAGCCGAGAACAGAGGAGTGCAGGGCGACGGCGATGAACAGTCCGCTGCGCCGGCCGGTGATCACCTCCACCCGTTCGTGAGTGAACTCGGGAAGGGGCAGGGTGTGCGACATTGCATCCTCTTTCGGCAGGCCTTGTGGGCAGCGATGAACGGACGCCGTCAGGTTGCGGCATCCACCCTCCATTGCACCACCCGGCCCGCCTTTCGGCAACCAGCGCACAGCCTCTCGAGAATGCCTGTCGGACAGCGCTCGATGGTGGGATCCTGTGACAAGGACGCGAGGAGAACCTGCCATGTCGATCATCAGCACCCCGGACGACACCGATGCGGCCGTCGCAGACCTGTACGTCTCCGAGATCGCCGACCTCGGCTATGTGCCCAGCCACACCCGCGTGATGGCGGTGAACCCCGAGGCGTTCCGCGCCTTCCAGCAGCTCGTCCGCACAATCGTCGCTCAGCTGGGCGTACGGCGATACGAGCTGGCAACCCTCGCCGCCGCAGACGCCATCGGTTCGCAGTCGTGCCGGTACGCCCACGCTCGCAAGTCTCTCAAGGTGTTCGACGAGGAGCAGCTGGAGCGGATCCTTCGCGACCACCACGACGCGGATCTCAGCGAGAGCGAGGTGGCGTTGATGGACTTCGCCGCCAAGCTCAGCCGTGATTCGGCATCCATCACCGATGCCGACAGTCTCCGCCTACGCGAGGTCGGCTTCACGGATCGAGAGATCGTGGACATCGCCCTCGCCGCGTCGGTGCGCAACTATTTCAGTCGAGCGCTGCACGCTCTCGCCGTCGACGTCGACATTCCACCTGGGCTCAGCCCCAGCATCCAGGATGCCCTGACGCGGAGTTGACTCAGCGCTGGCGGCGCTCCCGCACGCGCATGTTGATGACGATCGGGGTGCCCTCGAATTCGTACAGTTCCCGCAGGCGGCGCTGGATGAACCGGCGGTAGCCGGGGTCGAGGAACCCGGTCGTGAACAGCACGAACGTCGGCGGACGCGTCGACGCCTGCGTGCCGAACAGGATGCGCGGCTGCTTGCCTCCGCGCAGCGGGTGCGGGTGCTCGGCGACCAGCTCGGAAATGAACGCGTTGAACTTGCCGGTCGGGATGCGGCGATCCCAGTTCTCCAGCGCCGTCTCGAGTGCCGGCACGAGCTTGTCGAGGTGCCGACCGGTCTTCGCCGAGATGTTCACGCGCGGAGCCCACGCGACGTGCGCGAGGTCCTGTTCGATCTCTCGCTCCAGGTACCGGCGGCGGTCCTGGTTCTCGAGGTCGATGTCGCTGAGGCGGTCCCACTTATTGAAGGCGAGCACGAGCGCGCGTCCGGATTCGAGCACCAGGTCGATGATGCGCACGTCCTGCTCGCTGAGAGGCTCCGAGACGTCGAGCACGACGACGGCGACCTCTGCCTTCTCGAGCGCGGCGGACGTGCGCAGCGACGCATAGAAGTCCGCGCCCTGCTGCAGGTGGACGCGGCGTCGGATGCCGGCCGTGTCGACCAGCCGCCACAGCTTGCCGCCGAGTTCGACGACCTCGTCCACGGGGTCACGGGTGGTGCCGGCGAGGTCGTTGACGACCACGCGCTCCTCCCCCGCCGCCTTGTTCAGCAGCGACGACTTCCCGACGTTCGGGCGACCGAGGATCGCGACGCGCCGCGGCCCGCCGATCTCGTGCTTGGCGACCGCAGACACCTCGGGCAGCTTCTCGAGCACGGCGTCGAGAAGGTCGGCGACACCGCGGCCGTGGACCGCCGAGGTCGGGTACGGCTCGCCGAGACCGAGGTTCCACAGAGCCGCAGCCTCGGGCTCCTGGCGCGTGTCGTCGATCTTGTTCGCGACGAGGAACACCGGCTTGCCGCTCTTGCGCAGCAGCTTCACGACGTGCTCGTCGGTGGAGGTGGCGCCCACCATGGCGTCGACGACGAACAGCACGAGGTCAGCAAGGTCGATCGCGACCTCGGCCTGAGCTGCGACCGAGCGGTCGATGCCCTTGGCGTCCGGCTCCCAGCCTCCCGTGTCGACGAGCGAGAAGCGTCGGTCGTTCCACTCCGCCTTGTACGTCACGCGGTCGCGGGTGACACCGGGCGTGTCCTCGACGACGGCCTCACGACGGCCGAGGATGCGGTTCACGAGAGCGGACTTGCCGACGTTCGGGCGTCCGACGATCGCGACGACCGGGAGTGCGGGCAGGAACTCGACTCCGCCCTCGGCGAGGCTGAGGCCCGCGAGAAGCGCCGCATCCTCCTCGTCCAGGTCGTAATCGGCGAGTCCGGCGCGCAGGGCCTCGGCCCGCTGCTCGGCGAGCTGCTCGTCGAGCTCGTCCATCTTCTCGGCGAGACGGTCGCGGCCGCCTTCGTATTCGTCTTCAGCGGCCATTTTCCGCTCCTTGCTTTCGGTCGATCACCGCGAGGACGGCGTCGATGGTCTGTGAGAAATCGAGGTGGGTGGTGTCGACGACCTCGACGCCCTCTGCGGCGTTCAGGAAGTCGACGACGGCGCTGTCGGAGGCGTCGCGCTTGTGCAGCGCAGCGGCGACCTCTGCGGCGTTCTCGCCGGCGAGTTCGCCGGCTCGTCTGGCCGCGCGCACCTCGGGCGCCGCGGTCAGGAGGATGCGCACGGGCGCGTCGGGCGCCACCACGGTCGTGATGTCGCGCCCCTCGACGACGACCGCCTGATGCGAGGCGTTCGCGACGAGCGACCGGAAGAAGATGTTCACCTGCTCGCGCACGGCGGGCACGCGCGCGACGCCGCTGACCGCGCCGGACACGCGCGGCTCGCGGATCGCGGCCGTGATGTCGGTGTCGCCGACGGCGACGGTCCGGTCGTCGGGGTCGAGCCCGAGACGCAGATCGAAGTCGGATGCTGCGGCCAGCACGGCTTGCGGATCATCGGTGTCATCGCCGCGCTCGAGCACGTGCCAGGCCAGCGCCCGGTAGGCCGCCCCCGTGTCGAGCAGCCCGTAGCCGCGCTTGCGCGCGATGGCCGCGGAGACGCTCGACTTGCCCGAGCCCGCCGGTCCGTCGATCGCGATGAACTTGCCCGCACCGGGCAAGTTCTCGGTTCCTGAGCCGGGCCCACGCGCCCCCGAGGCTCCGGGCAGCGCGGAGCGCTGGCTGGAGTGGGGCGTGGGGATCGAAGGGTCACTCATTTGTCGCTCCTGCAATCCGCCATCCGCGCTGCTGCAGCCCGTCCACGGCTCCGAGCAGTGCGGCCGGGGCCACGCTGATCTCGGCGAGGCCGAACTGCGCGCCGGGAGAATGCTCCAGGCGCAGGTCCTCCACGTTCACGCCGAGCTCACCGAGCTCGCCGAACAGGCGTCCGAGCTGACCGGGGGTGTCGTCGACCATGACGACGAGCTGCTCGAAGCGACGGTTCTGTCCGTGCTTGCCCGGCAGCCGCTCGACGCCATCGTTGCCCTGACGGATCGCCTCGGCCACCACGCGCCTCGCCCCAGGAGCTCCGGGCTCGCGCAGCGCATCCGACACGGTCTTCAGGTCTGTGGCGAGTGCATCGAGCACGTCGACGACCGGCTCGGCGTTGGCGCCGAGGATCTGCACCCACAGCTCCGGCGCGGATGCCGCTATGCGCGTGGTGTCGCGGACGCCCTGGCCGGCAAGGCGGAGGGCATCCTCGTCCGCCGTCGCGAGGCGTGCGGCGAGGAGGCTCGCGACGACCTGCGGGACGTGCGAGGTGAGCGCGACCGAGCGGTCGTGCTCCTGCGGGGTCATCTCGAGCGGCATCGCGCCGACGTCGAGCGCGAGGTCCTCGACGAGGGCGAGGTCGGCAGGTCGCGTCTCCTCGTCGCGGCAGACCACCCAGGGGCGCCCGATGAACAGGTCGGCGCGCGCCGAGATAGCTCCCCCGCGCTCCCGGCCGGCGAGCGGATGCGAGCCGATGTAGCGCGTGAGATCGAGGCCGCGCTCGGTGAGCGCACGAAACGGCTCGAGCTTCACGCTCGCGACGTCCGTGACGACAGCATCCGGGTATCTCGTGAGCTCCGCCTCGATGACGTCAGCGGTCACGTCCGGCGGAACCGAGACGACGATCAACGACGGTGAGTCGTCGTCGCGAGCCGCGCGTCCGGCTCCGTAATCGATGGCCAGGCGCAGCTGAGCGGGCGATGTGTCGGCGAGGACGACATCCACGCCCTTCGCGCGAAGCGCATGACCGATGCTCGCGCCGAGGAGACCGGCGCCGACGACGCGCACGGTCCCCGAGAGGCGCGGCGCATTGCCGTTGCCATGGGTTCTGGCGCTGTCGCTCACTCGGTCTCCTGGGCGTCTCCCGGCGTGGCGTCCGCAGGGGCATCGTGGCGCGCGAGAGTCAGCAGCGCACCACGTTCGATTTTACTCAGTTCCCTGCTCTTCCCCGCCGGGAGGGTTCCCAGGTGCAGCGGACCGAACTGACGTCGCACGAGTTCGGTGACGGGATGCCCCACCGCGGCCATCATGCGACGCACGATGCGGTTGCGCCCGGAGTGCAGGGTGAGCTCGACGAGGCTCGATGCCGCCTTCCCGGTCACTGAGCCCGTCGAAGTGTCGAGGAGCCGCGCCTTGTCCGCCTGGATGAAGCCGTCCTCGAGGTCGAAGCCCTTCGTCAGCTTGGCGATCGTCTGCGCCGTGACGGCGCCCTCGACCTTGGCGATGTACACCTTGGTGACCCCGAAGGACGGATGCGCGAGCACATGCGCGAGTTCGCCGTCGTTCGTGAGGATCAGCAGGCCGCTCGTCTCGGCATCCAGCCGCCCGACGTTGTACAGCCGCTCCTCGTACTCCTTCGTGAAACGCCGGAGGTCGGGTCGGCCGTTCTCGTCCTTCATGGTGCTGACGACCCCGGTGGGCTTGTTCAGCATCACGTAGCGCTTGGAGACGTCGAGTTGAATGGCCGTGCCGTCGACGTCGACGAGGTCGGTCTCGGGGTCGATGCGCCGACCGAGTTCGGTGACGACCTCGCCGTTGACGCTGATGCGCCCTTCGACGATGTACTGCTCGACGACGCGGCGGGATGCCACGCCCGCTGCGGCGAGCACCTTCTGCAGGCGGACGCCCTCGGGGGCGGCGTTGTCACTCATCGGATGGTTCCTTCGTCGAATCCGTCGGCGCCGTCGTCGAGCAGCGGCGAGATCGGCGGCAGCTCGTCGAGCGAGTTGATGCCGAGGTTCTGCAGCAGCGCGTCCGTGGTGCCGTAGTTGATGGCGCCGGTCTCGGAATCGGCGAACAGCTCGGTGATCAGGCCCCGCGCGAGCAGCGTGCGCACGACGGAGTCGACGTTCACGGCGCGGATGGACGCCACCTGGCTGCGCGTGACCGGCTGCTTGTAGGCGATCACGGCGAGCGTCTCCAGGGCCGCCTGAGACAGGCGGGCCGGCGCCTGCCCGCCGACGAACTCCGCGACCAGCGCGTCGTGGTCCTCCCGGACGTAGAGGCGCCAGCCTCCGCCGACCTCGCGCAGCTCGAAGCCCCGCCGCGGACCCGTTCCCTTGCCGTCGTAGTCGTCGACGAGCGTCTCGATGGCCTGGCGGACCGCGGGCACCGGAGAGCCGACGGCCGCGGCCAGTGCGACCAGACCCAGCGGCTCGTCGATGATGAGCAGGATGGCCTCGAGCCGCTCGGTCAGCGGGGTCGTCGGCGGCTCCACAGGGTCAGCGGTCGTCTCGGCAGGGTCAGCGGTCGAGGTGTCATCGGTCATAGTCGGCCCCCAGGGTCGCCAGTGTCTCATCCGACCAGGAGTCGGCTGCCCAGCGGAGCGTCAGCTCGCCGAGCGGTTCCAGTTGTTCGAAGGACAGCGCCGCGTGCCGGTACAGCTCGAGGACCGAGATGAACCGCGCCACGACGATGCCGGGCTCGGTCGTCCCCGCGACGAGTTCGCGGAACGTCAACGACTCGGTGTTCCGCAGCAGGGTCACGACGATCGCCGCCTGCTCGCGGATGCTCACCAGCGGCGCATGCAGATGGTCGAAGCCGACGGTGGGGATCTCCTTGGGCGCGAATGCGAGCAGGGCGAGGGCGGCGAAGTCGTCGGCGCTGAGCGTCCAGACGAGCTCCGGCGTCTGGCGGCGGTGCTTCTCATCCAGCCGGACGGCGCGCGTGTGCCGGCGATCCTCTCGCTGCAGGCAGCGTGCAAACCAGGCGGAGACCTCTTTGAACGCACGGTACTGCAGCAGCCTCGCGAACAGCAGGTCGCGCGCCTCGAGCAGCGCGACGGCCTCGGCGTCGACGAGCTCGCCCTGCGGCAGGAGACCCGCGACCTTCATGTCGAGCAGGGTCGCCGCGACGACGAGGAATTCGGATGCCTGATCCAGCTCCTCCTCGGCCTCGAGCTCGCGCAGGTACGCGATGAACTCGTTTGTCACGGCGCTGAGCGAGACCTCGGTGATGTCCATCTCGTGCTTCGAGATGAGGTTAAGCAGCAGATCGAACGGCCCGTCGAAGTTCGTCAGCGAGACGCGGAATCCGGAGTCGGCCTCAGGAATCGCATCCGACCCATCGACGGGCTCAGGAATCGGGGTGTCCGCGGAGTCGATCCCTGAGCCTGTCGAAGGGTCGAGAACATCCTCGCTAGGCGACGGCGCCACGGGCGACCAGCTCCCGGGCCAGTCGCAGGTACGCCTGAGCGGCGGCATGCTCCGGCGCGAACTCGGTGATGGGAACACCCGACACCGACGCGTCGGGGAACTTCACGGTGCGTCCGATCACGGTCTCCAGCACGTCGTCGCCGAACGCCTCGACCACGCGCTCGAGCACCTCGCGCGAGTGCAGCGTGCGCGCGTCGTACATGGTCGCCAGCAGCCCGTCGAGCTCGATGGCCGGGTTCAGGCGGTCGCGCACCTTCTCGATCGTCTCGATGAGCAGGGCGACGCCGCGCAACGCGAAGAACTCGCACTCCAGCGGGATGAGCACGCCGTGGCTCGCCGTGAGCGCGTTGACCGTGAGCAGTCCGAGCGAGGGCTGGCAGTCGATGAGGATGACGTCGTACTCCCCCGCGACCTGGCGCAGCACGCGCGCGAGGATGGTCTCGCGGGCGACCTCGTTGACGAGGTGCACCTCGGCGGCCGACAGGTCGATGTTCGCCGGCAGGACGTCGAGACCGGCGACAGCGGACGCCACGATCGCGTCGTGCGCATCGCGCTTGGTGTCCAGCAGCAGGTCGTAGACGGTGGGCACATCGTGGGTCTGGATGCCGAGACCGGCAGACAGCGCGCCCTGCGGATCGAAGTCGACGGCGAGCACCTTGCGGCCGTATTCGGCGAGGGATGCTGCGAGGTTGATCGAGGTCGTCGTCTTGCCGACGCCGCCCTTCTGGTTGCACAGCGCGATGATGCGCGCAGGTCCGTGCGCGTCGAGCGGGGCGGGGATCGGGAAGCCGTGGTACGGACGCCCCGTGGGACCCAAGACGATGTCGTCGGCCTTCGACGTCTTGCCCTTGGTCTTCGTCGCGTTCTGAGCCACCGAATCTCCTGCTTCCTTCATGCTTGCTCGATTCTAGCCAGTCACCTGCGCATTCGCCGGTTCGCCCCCCGGCGATCCCCCACAGCCCGTCAGCGGGCCCGCGGGTGCGAGGTGGCGTAGATATCGCGCAGCGTGTCGACCGAGACATGCGTGTAGATCTGCGTCGTCGCCACCGACGCGTGCCCGAGCAGCTCCTGCACGACGCGCACATCCGCGCCGCCCTGCAGCAGGTGCGTCGCGAACGAGTGGCGCAGTGTGTGCGGCGACACCTCGGCCGTGATCTGCGCGCGCTCCGCGGCGGACCGGATGACGAGCCACGCGCTCTGCCGCGACAGCGGAGCCCCCCGCGCGCCCAGGAACAGCCGGGCGGATGCCTTCCCCTTGGCCGCCAGACCGGGCCTGACCCGCGTGAGATACGCGTCCACGGCATCCCGGGCGAAGGACCCGACCGGCACGATCCGCTCCTTGGAGCCCTTGCCCCGCAGACGCAGCACGTCGCCGTGCGCGAGGTCGTCGACGTCGAGCCCGACGGCCTCCGACACGCGGGCTCCGGTGGCGTAGAGCAACTCGAGCAGCGCACGATCGCGGATCCCGAGAGGCTCCTCCCCCGAAGGCGCGACGAGCAGCCGCTCGACCTGATCGATCGTCAGGGCCTTGGGCAGCCGCTGCGGCGTCTTGGGCGGGCGCAGCCGTCCGCTGGGGTCCTCGACCTCGATCCCCTCGCGGACGAGGAATCGGTGCAGCCCGCGCACCGAGGACTGCAGCCGGGCCAGGCTCGTCGCCGCAGGTGCCGGAACCACGGCGGAGCGGTCGGCGATGAATCGGCCGATCACGGCACCGGTCACCGCCGTGGTGTCGTCGATGCCGGCATCCGTCAGCCAGCTCAGGTAGACGGCGAGGTCGCGACGGTAGGCGCCGACCGTGTGCTCGGACAGGCCCCGTTCGATCGTGATGTGCCGCAAGTACGCGTCGATCGCGCGGTCGAGCCGCATCTCAGCCCCGCAGGCGCCGCTCGGTCGCGAGCACTCCGAGCGAGAGGATGCCGTTGCGCAGCCGCCCCTCCAGCACGCCCTCCACAGCCTCGGCCAACGGCACCCATTCCAGACGGATGTCCGCCTCCTCGTCCTCGCGCTCGAAGGCGGACGGGGCCGCCTCGATGCCCGTGGCCAGGTAGATGCGGATCATCTCGTTGTTGCCGCCGGGCGTCGTCCACGTCGACACGAGTTGCTGCCAGTCGCGCGCTCGGAGGTCGGCCTCCTCGGCCAGCTCGCGCTGGGCTGCGATCATCGGGTCCTCGCCCTCGATGTCGAGGAGGCCCGCGGGCAGCTCCCAGTCCCGGTGGCGGATCGGATGCCGGTACTGCTGGATCAGCAGCACGCGTCCGTCGTCGTCGAGGGCGACGACGGCGACAGCGCCGGTGTGATCCACGTACTCGCGGACGATCTCGCCGTCACCGTACGCGACGCGATCGGAACGGACATCCCAGATCCAGCCCTTGTAGACCAGGTCGCTCTGGAGGACCTCCGGCTCGAAGGGCTCGTCCCGCAGGGCCTCACTCATCTTCGACGTCGAACAGCTCGCTGGCGCGGTGACGGTCGATCGCCGCGCCGATGAGTCCGCGGAACAGCGGGTGCGGATCGGTCGGGCGCGAGCGCAGCTCGGGGTGAGCCTGCGTGGCGATGTAGTACGGGTGGACATCGCGGGGCAGCTCGACGAACTCGACGAGGTCGAGCTCGGGGTTGAGGCCCGAGAACACGATCCCGGCGTCCGACAGCCCCTGACGGTAGGCGTTGTTGACCTCGTAGCGGTGACGGTGGCGCTCGGAGATCTTCGTGGTGCCGTACACCTCGGCCGCCAGCGACCCCTCGGCGAGGGCGGCTTCGTACAGCCCCAGGCGCATGGTGCCGCCGAGGTCGCCGCCGTCGAGGATCTCGACCTGCTCGGCCATCGTCGCGATGACGGGCTCCGAGGTCTCGGGGTCGAATTCGCTCGAGGACGCACCGGCGATGCCGGCCATGTTGCGGCCGTACTCGATCACCATGCACTGCAGGCCCAGGCACAGGCCGAGCGTGGGGATGCCCTGCTCGCGCGCGAACTTCAGAGCGCCGAGCTTGCCCTCGATGCCGCGGATGCCGAAGCCGCCGGGCACGCAGATCCCGTCGAGGTCGGACAGGGCCTTGGCCGCGCCCTCGGGCGTCTCGCACGAGTCGGACGGGATCCACCGGATGCTGACGTGCGCCTCGTGGGCGAAACCGCCGGCGCGCAGCGCCTCGGTCACGGACAGGTAGGCGTCGGGCAGGTCGATGTACTTGCCGACCAGGCCGATCGTCACCTCGTGCTTCGGGTTGTGGACGGCCTGCAGCACCTTCTGCCAGCGCGACCAGTCGACCTCGTCCGCAGCCTTTCCGTCGAGACCGAGACGTCGCACGATGTACGAGTCGAGGCCCTGGTCGTTCAGCGTCGACGGGATGTCGTAGATGCTCGGCAGGTCGACCGTGTTGATGACGCCCTCGGCGTCGACGTCGCACATGAGGGCGATCTTGTTGCGGTTCGACTCGCTGACGGGCCGGTCGCTGCGCAGCACCAGTGCGTCGGGCTGGATTCCGACCTGGCGGAGAGCTGCGACGGAGTGCTGGGTGGGCTTGGTCTTCTGCTCGCCGGAGGCGCCCATGAACGGCACGAGCGAGACGTGCACGAAGAAGACGTTGTCGCGGCCGAGCTCGTGGCGCAACTGCCTGGCGGACTCGAGGAACGGCTGCGACTCGATGTCGCCGACGGTTCCGCCCACCTCGGTGATGATGACGTCGGGGCGCGGCTCCTCGGTCGCCTGCAGGCGCATGCGGCGCTTGATCTCGTCGGTGATGTGCGGGATGACCTGCACGGTGTCGCCGAGGTACTCGCCGCGGCGCTCCTTGGCGATGACCTGGGAGTAGATCTGGCCGGTGGTGACGTTGGCCGCCTGCGACAGGTTGATGTCGAGGAAGCGCTCGTAGTGCCCGATGTCGAGGTCGGTCTCCGCGCCGTCATCGGTGACGAACACCTCGCCGTGCTGGAACGGGTTCATCGTGCCGGGGTCGACGTTCAAGTACGGGTCGAGCTTCTGCATCACGACGCGCAGTCCGCGCGCGGTGAGGAGGTTGCCGAGGCTCGCAGCCGTCAGGCCCTTCCCCAACGAAGAAACGACACCACCAGTCACGAAGATGTGTTTGGTCGTGTCGTTGTCGGGCCGCGCCTCAGAAGAGTTCATCACGGGCTTCAATCCTAACAGTTCGCCGGGGCCGAAAGGCTGAGCAGTTCACGGGCATGGGTGAGTGCGGCGTCGGAGTCCGCGAGACCCGAGAGCAGTCGGGCCATCTCGGCCTCGCGCTCGGGTCCGTCCAGGCGCCGGACGCTCGACGCGGTGACGGCGCCGTCGTTGGACTTCACGACCGACAGGTGATTCGACGCGAACGCCGCGACCTGCGCCAGGTGGGTGACGGCGATGACCTGCGAGGACTCCGCCAGGCGGGCCAGGCGCCGCCCGACTTCGATGGCCGCGGCGCCGCCGATGCCGGCATCCACCTCGTCGAACACGAACGTCGGCACCGGATCGGTGCCCGCGATCACGACCTCGATCGCCAGCATCACGCGGGACAGCTCGCCGCCCGACGCGCTCTTGGCGACCGAGCGCGGTTCGGCGCCGGGGTGCGGTGCGAGGAGGATCGCGACATCGTCGCGCCCGTGCGAGCTCTCCGCGCCCTCGCGGACGGCGACCTCGAGCCGGGCGTCGGGCATAGCCAGCGCATGGAGTTCTTCGGTGACGGCGGCGCCGAGCCGGGATGCCGCTTCGCTGCGCGCGTCCGTCAAGGCGGATGCTGCGGCGTCGAGCGCCTCGCGCGCGGCATCCCGCTCGCTCTGCAGCCGCTCGAGGCGGTCGCCGTCGTCGTCGAGTTCGGCGAGCCGGTTCGACCCGCTCGACCAGAGCTCGAGCGCCTCATCGAGGCTGCCGTGCGTGCGGACGAGAGTCGTCAGCGCCGCGCGGCGCTCTTCCACGGCGGCGAGCTCGTGCGGCCCCGATTCGTCGAGATCGGCGAGGTAGGCGGACAGCTGCAGGGCGAGGTCGGAGAGCCGGTAGCCGACGTCGGCGATGCCCTCGGCGATGCCGGCCAGCGCGGAGTCCGCGGAGCGTTCGAGGTGGCGCCGCGCCTCGGCGACGAGCGCCGACGCATCGGGTTCGCCCTCCTCGCTGGAGATCGCTCCCCTGGCGAGGGACGCCGCGACCCGCAGCTCCTCGGCGTTCGCGAGGCGCTCGGCACGCTCGGCGAGGACGACATCCTCCCCGGGTTCGGGCGCCGTCGCCTCGATGAGCGCCAGCTGCTCCCGGAGGCGAGCAGCCTCCTCGGCACGGCGATCCCGGTTCTCGGACAGATCGGTGATCTCGGCATCCAGCTCGCGCCACCGCGTGTACGCGCTCGAATACGTCTCGAGGGCTGCGGCGATCGGGGCGCCGCCGAAGCGGTCGAGGGCGTCGCGCTGGGCGGCCGCCGAACGCAGCCGCAGCTGCTCGGACTGGCCGTGCACGACGACGAGTTCATCTGCGAGCGCCGACAGCACGCCGGCGGGAGCTGCACGGCCGCCGACGCTGGCGCGGCTGCGCCCTTCGGCGCTGAGGGTGCGCGAGACGTAGAGCTCGCCCTGCCCGGTCCCGCCCTCGCCGGATCCGAACTCCTCGAGCTCGCCTCCGGCATCCGCGACGATGTCGGCGACGGCGCCGGAGGCGGGGACGACCCAGACGCCGGCGACGGACGCCTGATCGGCTCCGGCGCGCACGGCCCCCGAGTCGGCACGGTTGCCCAGCAGGAGTCCGAGCCCGGTCACGACCATGGTCTTCCCCGCGCCGGTCTCACCCGTGATCGCGGTGAAACCCGGTCCGAGCGGCAGGACGGCGTCGTCGATCACGCCGAGGCCGCGCATCCGCATCTCCTCGATCATGAGGACGCTCCTCGCCACCCCGCCACCGGGAGCTGGAACTTGCGGACGAGACGGTCGGTGAAGGCCGCCGGGTGCAGGCGCGCGAGACGAACGGGGCGCGACGACCGCCGGACGACGACGCGGGCTCCGGGCGGCAGGTCGTGGGAGCGCCGTCCATCGCACCACAGGATGCCGGTGCCGCTGGTGCGCTCGAGCATCTCGATCGCCACGGAAGCGTCGGGGCTCACGACGAGGGGGCGGGCGAACAGCGCGTGGGCCGACAGCGGGATCACGGTGATGGCTTCGACGCTGGGCCAGATCACCGGCCCTCCGGCGGAGAAGTTGTAGGCGGTCGAGCCGGTCGGCGTGGAGATGACCATGCCGTCGCAGCCGTAGCTCGACAGGGGCCGGCCGTCGATCTCGACGACCACCTCGATCATGCGCTCCCGGCTCGCCTTCTCGACCGTGGCCTCGTTGAGCGCCCAGGTCTCGTAGACGACGTCGCCGGCGGCATTCTTGACGCGCACGGCCAGCGCCATGCGCTCCTCGACGACGTAGTCGCGGTCGATGACCCGCTGCACGGCGTCGTCCATCGCATCGCGCTCGATCTCGGCGAGGAAGCCGACATGGCCCATGTTGATGCCGAGCACGGGCGCGCTGCGCGTGCTCCGGACGAGCTCGGCCGCCCGCAGGATCGTGCCGTCGCCGCCGAGGACGATGGCGAGTTCGAGGTCGTCGACCGCGACGTCGTCGATCAGCACGTCGACGTCTGCGAAGCCTCCGTCGACGGCGGACAGCTCGGTGCGGTCGTCGATCGAGAGAACGGGGCGCGCGCCGGCGCCGCGGAGAAGATCGATGACGCGACGGGCTGCGGCGACCGTGTCGTCCCGGCCGGCGTGAGCGACGACCAGGATGTTGCGCTCGTTCATCGTCCTCCTGCCAGCTCGTCGATGCGTTCCGTCCATTCTGTCGGATTGCTGCCGCGTCCGGGCGCCATGTGGACGAGGAACTCGGCGTTGCCGTGCGTGCCGAGGATCGGCGACGCGATGATGCCGAGCATCCCGAGTCCGGCATCCCAGCCGTGCCAGACGACGCGCGCGACGGCATCCGCGCGCGTCGCCGGGTCGGTCACGAGACCGCCCCTGACCGCGGTGCGCCCCACCTCGAACTGCGGCTTGACGAGGACGACGATGTCGGCATCGGATGCCGCGACGGCGGCAGCGGCGGGAAGGATGTGCTCGAGCGAGATGAACGAGAGGTCGCCGACGATGAGCTCCGGCGCGCTGGTCTCCCCGGTCGCCTCGGCGAGGCTCTGCGGCGTCATGTACCGGACGTTGAAGCCCTCGACCTCGACGACGCCGGGATCGGCCGCCACGGATGCGGCCAGCTGCCCGTGACCCACGTCGACCGCGAGAACCGTGCGCGCGCCGCGTTCGCGGAGCACCTGGGTGAAGCCGCCGGTGGATGCCCCCATGTCGAGCGCGAGCCGGCCGGATGCTGCGACGTCGAACGCATCGAGGGCGGCAATGAGCTTGTGCGCGCCCCGGCTGACGTAGTGATCGGACGCGGCGACGTCGATGACGGCGTCGTCTGCGACCCCGGCCGAGGGCTTGATGATCTGGCGTCCGTCGACGCTGACCAGTCCTGCTGCGATCAGCGTCGAGGCGTGCGTGCGCGAGCGGGCGAGTCCGCGCGCGGCGAGAGCGGCGTCGAGGCGCGTCACCGGTCTCCTGACGGCGATGCGCCCGGCGAATCGAGTCTGGCGCCCGCCTCGAGCCGGCGGAACAGCTCGTCGTGCACGGCGGTGTAGGCCTCGGCCCTGGCCGCCAGCGGCTGGCCCTCGATCAAGCGCAGACGGCTCCACAGGCCATCGGTCGGCTGCGGGGTCTGGTCGTTCACGCCTTCCACTGTACGTGCCTTCGGGCGCGGAGACGCCGAGGCGCGTCAGGGCCGGTGGAACGGGTCGTCGTAGAGCTTCTCGGGGACGTCGAGCACGAAGATCGGCGTGCCCGAATCCCAGATGGCGTGGGCGCCGGCGCGGACGAGGTCGATGTGCCGCTTTCCCTCGGCGAGGATCTCGACGTCTCCTCCGACGACGCGCACCGTTGCCCCGTTGACCGTCACGGCGCCGTTCCGGCGCTCGACCGTCGGGTACGGCTCATGCAGTTCGCGCAGGTCGCTGAGCACATAGGTCGGACGCGAGCCCTCGGGGGCGGCGAGGACGTGCTTGGGCCGGTCGATCCCGGTCAGCACGAGCGCGGAATCGATGCCGACACGCGCGGCCCCGAGGATGTCGGTGTCCAGGCGATCCCCGATGAAGAGGGTCTTGTGTGCGTCGAAGCGGGCGATCGCCTCTTCGAAGATCGGGACCTCCGGCTTGCCCGCGACGGTCGCGAGGCGGCCGACAGCGGTGTGCACGGCAGAGACCAGAGTGCCGTTGCCGGGGGCGACGCCGCGCTCGCGCGGGATCGTCCAGTCGCTGTTGGTGGCGATCCAGGGGATGCCGCCCTCGTCCTCGGGCACCTTGAGCGCGAATGCCGCCTCGGCCAGGTCCGTCCAGGCGACCTCGGGTGCGAAGCCCTGGACGACGGCATCCGGCGCGTCCTCTGCGCTGCGGGTGACCCGGTAACCGGCCTTCTCCGCCTCGACGACGAGCCCCTCACCCCCGACGATCAGCAGCGTCGCTGGAGCGGGCACCATGGTGGCGAGCAGGCGCATGGCCGCCTGCGGACTGGTGACGACATCCTCGGCGGCGACGGAGAGACCGAGCTCGGTGAGGTGGCCGGCCACCGACGCATCCGTGCGCGACGCGTTGTTGGTGATGTAGCCGACCCGACGGGTTTCGGCGACCCGGTTCAGGCTCTCGACCGCGTGGGGCAGAGCGCCGGGACCGGCATAGACGACGCCATCGAGGTCAGCGAGGACGACGTCGACGCCGTCCAGAGGTGTGGGGCGCGCTTTGGAGAAGAGTCCCACTCAGGATTCCTCACCCTCGATGAGGCCGTCCTCGATGAAGATCTCCTCATGGTCTTCGTCGTTCAGGCCCAGCGCGTCGGCAGCGACCTCGGCACGAGCGGCCCAGAAGGATGCTTCGTCGTCTCGCCCGAGGTCTTCAAGTACCGCCGCATGCGCGCTGAACAGCGCGGGGCTCCACTCGAAGGCGCGGTCGGGGTCGAGCTCGGGGATCTGCAGCTCGCCGAGGGCGAGTTCTGGCTCGCCCTGGTCGAGGCGGGCACCCGACATCGCGATCGCCAACGCCACGCGTACGGGCGTCGGCAGAGCGCTGCGGTCGACCGCACGACCGGCCTCGAGGGCGCGGTCGGGGCGTCCGACGCCGCGCTCGCTGTCGACCATGAGCGCGATCTGGTCGTCCTTGCCGGAGATCCGACGATAGGTGCGGAGCTCGCGAAGCGCGAGGGCGAAGTCGCCGGTGGCATACGCGGTGATGCCGAGCGTCTCACGGACGATCGCGATGCGACCGGCGCGACGGGATGCCGCGAGAGCGTGCTTGTGGGCGAGCTCGGGGTCCTCGTCGATGAGCTGCGCGGCCATCGCGAGGTGTCGCGCCACCTGCTCCGCGTTCTCCTTGCTCAGAGTCTTCAACTCATTGCGCGCCGCGTTCTGCAGATCCTTCGCGGTGACCTCTTCGGGAACGACCGGGTCATCGTGACGCGGACGATCCTCGGACCGACGATCCGGGCGCTCACGGCCGGCACCCCCGCGCTGCGGGAAGCCGCGGCCATCACGCTGGCTGCCGCCTTCGCGATGCTGGTAGCCGCCCTCCCGACGGTCGCCATCACGACGCGGGGCACCGCCGTCGCGACGCGGCGCAGCACCATCACGACGCTGGTAACCGCCCTCCCGACGGTCGCCATCACGTCGCGGGGCAGCACCATCACGACGCTGATAACCGCCCTCACGACGGTCGCCATCACGACGCGGGGCACCGCCGTCGCGACGCGGCGCAGCACCATCACGACGCTGGTAGCCGCCCTCACGGCGGTCTCCATCACGACGCGGGGCACCGCCGTCGCGACGAGAGGCGCCGGAGCGCCCGGTAGGAGAAGAGCGATCAGGGCGTGGCCGCCGAGGGCGGTCTCCAGGGCGGTTGTCGTCGTCGCGTCGCGGTCGGCGCTCGTCGTCGTTCGGCATGTCCTGATTCTCTCAACTCTTCTGTTAACGCAAAATGGCCACCCTGCGTTGGGTGGCCATTTTGACTAAAAGGAGTCCGGCGGTGTCCTACTCTCCCACAGGGTCCCCCCTGCAGTACCATCGGCGCTGTGAGGCTTAGCTTCC
>NZ_JAGTTM010000009.1:0-14549 GCF_020682665.1 Microbacterium tenebrionis
ATCGTGATGATGCCTTTCGAGTGGAGGTAAGAGACTTCTCGAAGGATCACACGGTGGCCGCGCTTACGTCAGGAGCGACGAGCCGGTCACCGAGGGCTACACCACTTTAAGGGGCACTACTCGCGCCGACCTTTCAATCACCTCGTTATCGGGGCTCACATCCGTATTGCTCAATTCCGTCGAATGGGTTCACACCAATCTTGCCCGCGCTCCGAGATCCAGTTGACGAAAGACATAGGGGCACCCCCCCGAACCGCAATGAGGTTGCTCTGGTGGCAGCCGATTTCGGACACCCGCGAGGCACTCGAAGCGACCTGGCTAACCCAAGCCCGCAGCCGCATGCACGCCTCAACATTCACGGCGCACGATCTCGTGGATTCGTTCCCGACCTCGGGTGAGGGGGCGCTCGTAGGATCAGCGCCGTGGCGATGATGACGATGATCACTGTGATGTCGTAGCTGGCGATCGTGTAGGTCCACCAGGGGCTGTCGGTCGATTGCGTGTCGGTCATCAGATGCGCGAGCGCAAGGAGCGGGCCGGTGGCCAGGAGCGCGTATCCGAGACGAACGAGACGTCGGTGTGTTCGGGCCGGATCAGTAGGCGGTTGGGAGCTGGCGCGGTTCATCGGAATATCGCTCCGATCGCGAGGAAACTGGCGGCGGCGAGGAGGACGACGGCTATCGTGGCCACCGCGATGAAGAACGTGAGATTGTGCAGCGGGTTCTTGCGCTTATCCATGGTCACTGGGCGGGGCTGAGGACGTTCGTGCCGTCGGTGGATACTTCGACGATGCCGCGGTCGTCGACGAGGATGATGCGGTCGTCGACGACGGTGAGCGCTTGGACCGCGCCCTGCAATGATTCCAGTTGCTGCCAGGCGCCGCTGTCGTCTTGTGACCACAGGACGCCGTCGGTGCCGGCGCCGAGTAGGGTGCCGTCCGTGCGCGCTTCCAGAGCGTAGAGAACGGGTGCCGCGTCGACGGGCGTGAAGGTATTGCCGCCGTCGGTGCTGACGAGGAGGCCCTCTTCCGCTGCGGCGTAGACGCCGGATTCGGCGGCGGCGAGGTCAGCGGCGCCGAGAGGTGCACGCTCAGTCCATGTGTTTCCCCCGTCGGTGCTGGTGAGCAGGTTCACTTGGCTGGAGGGGATGCCGTAGAGCACGTCGTCCGGCCCTGCAGTGAGGACGTGGAAGTCGGTGGTCCCATTGAGGGCGATCGGGGACCAGGAGTTCCCGTAGTCGTCGCTGCGGATGATGCCGAGGTTCGGGGCTCCGAGGTCAGCCGGGGTGTCTTCCCCGGGATGTCCCGACGCGAACAGCGAATCGTCAGAGACGGTGAACCCCATGGCGTCGAAATCGTGTCCGCCGATCGGTCCGGAGATCGTCCCGTCGGGGGCGAGAGTGAAGATGCCGTTGTGTGTGGCGACGAACAGATCATCGCCACGCGGGTCGGCGGCGATTCCGTGGATGTGGTCGATGCGGGGTGCCGCGCCGGGGTCTCCGAGCGGTGCGGCGGTGCATCCGGTGACGATGACCGCCAGGACGGTCGCAGTGGCAGTAGTCAAGAGGAGCGAGCGTTTCATGATGGCTTCCGGTGGCGGCCGCGGGACGGCCTGGCTTCTACGTCGCGCAGCAGGAGCGCGACAATATGCAAATCAATGTCGCGGTGCGACAGGTGGTGCGAACGGGCGGGCCGATTGATCGTCGGCCCGCCCGGGTTCGTCCTAGAGCTGTGCCAGGAGTTCCTGCATCGTGGCGATCTCCGCAGTCTGATCGTCGATAACCTGCTGCGCGAGGTCGAGGACGTCCGAGTTCTGCGCGTCGTCAAGGGCGGTCCGCGCCATGTCGACAGCGCCTTCGTGATGCATGATCATCTGCTCGAGGAACAGGCGACTGGCCTCGGCGGCGTCGGCATCCTCCAGCAGGGTCATGTCCTCTTCGGACATCATGCCGTCACCGCCCATCGACCCATGGTCCATGCCGTCCATCGAGTCCGGGTCGTAGTCGACACCCCAGTCTTCGAGCCATCCGAGCATCGTGTCGATCTCCGGCCCCTGCGCGGCCTTGATCTGCTCGGCGAGTTCGATCACGCGTGAGTCGGCCCCGTCCTTGGCGAGCAGGATGTCGGCCATGTCGATGGCCTGCTGGTGATGCGGGATCATCATCGTCACGAACATCTCATCCGCCTCATTCGCCGTCGAGGTCGACGACGACTGGGGCGAAGAGGTGGTCTGGCCGGATGGCGCGGTGCTGTTGTCAGCGCACCCGGTGAGCGCCAGCGCGAGAGTCAGGACGCCGGTGCTGACGACGAGGGGGATCTTCTTGTTCATGATTGTTCCTTCGATAAGTCGTAATGAGGTCGCAAGTAACGGCGCCCGGAGGCGCCACGAAGCCGACCGGTCACGGTCAGGGTCGGCGGCGACTGCTCAGGTGCGACTTATCGACAGGAACGTGAGCGAGGGAGCACGCGGAAGAACACCGGACGCGTCCCACCTCACCCGGCTCATGACCCGTTGAAGGTTCACGCCGCGACCGCGGCCCAGCACCGGAGGAAGCAGCAGAAGAAGGCCGGCGAGCAACGCGAGCACACAGGCCGTCAGCATGTCGTGGTCACCCTGCCCGGGCCCGGTCATCGCATGACAGGGGCCATCGCACGGGATGCCCGCGCTGTCAGCGCCGCCCGTCGCAGTGACGTGATCGCCGCCTGCCACGGATGCTGAATGCGAGAGTCCGGACGCACCGTGCCCGGCAGGTTCCGCGGTGAAGGTATGCATCGCCAACAGCCCGACGATGACCATGAGCGTGGCCGCGCCGAGCATCAACAGCGCGCGCAGCGACAACTGCGGGCGTGCGCTGCGGAACGCGACATGCATGTGGGAACCCTCCATCCTGCTCAGGATGCTAACACCGCGGACTATGCGCATCCTCGGGGTGACCGAATGGCCTGCGCACCGACAACAGGAATGACCCCCAAGGCATTGCCCATCGTAGCGGGAATACCCCCCAGGGGTATAGTGTTCCGGACAGAGACACACGATCCGCACACCGATCGAGAGAAAGAGGAACCGCGCATGTCCGACTCCACCACGAGATCCTGTTGCAGCCACAACCCTGGCGCCGTCGCCGCCGAAGGACGCAAGGATCTCCTCGCCCGGTCGGCGGATCAGTACGCCGAATGCCCCGTCATGGTCGGCAGCACCGTCGTCAAAGCCGACGCGGAAGCCGCAGGCCTGTTCCGCGACTACAACGGCGAGCGGTACTACTTCTGCTGCGCCGGATGCGGACCCGCCTTCGACGCCGACCCCACCAAGTACGTCACCGCCTGAACGGCATCCTCGCGCGGATCCGCAGCATGAACTGAGCCCGCACGATTCGTCAACCCCGAGAGGATAGGACCATGAGCACCCCGCACCACGAGGGCACCGAGCACGCACACGCCCCGAGCGACCACACGGCACACAGCCACACCCCGTCGAATCCTGCCGCGGTGACCGCCGCAGCGCACGGTTCACCGACGGGCCATCCCGCAGTACCGCACGAGCATCGCGAGCCGACGTCGCACGAAGGCCATGGCTCACCGTCCGGACACGACACCCACGCGGGACACGGCGGCCATGAGGGACACGGCGATCACGTGGGACAGTTCCGGCGGCTGTTCTGGATCATGCTCGTTCTGGCCGTCCCCACCGTCGCACTCTCCGGCATGTTCGCGATGATCCTCGGCTACACCCTCCCCGACATTCCGGGCCTTGCCTGGGTGTCGCCCGTCCTCGGCACGATCATGTACGCCTGGGGTGGCAAGCCATTCCTCGTCGGCGCGATCAGTGAGCTCCGCTCTCGTCGGCCGGGGATGATGCTCCTGATCGGTCTGGCCATCACGGTCGCGTTCGTCGCCTCGTGGGGTGCGACGCTGGGCATCCTGCACCATGAACTCGATTTCTGGTGGGAGCTCGCCCTTCTCATCGTCATCATGCTGTTGGGGCACTGGATCGAGATGCGCTCCCTCGCGCAGACCACGTCTGCCCTCGACTCCCTCGCCGCACTCCTGCCGGATGAGGCGGAACGTGTCGAGGGCGACCGGGTCGTGACGGTCTCACCTGCCGAACTCATCGTCGGTGACGTCGTGGTGGTGCGACCCGGTGGGAGTGTCCCCGCGGACGGACGCATTGTCGATGGACGCGCATCGATGGACGAGTCGATGGTCACTGGCGAATCCCGCACGGTGGAGCGCAGCATCGGCGACCAGGTCACGGCGGGAACCGTGGCCACCGACTCGGGGCTTCGGGTGGAGATCACCGCGACCGGCGACGATACGACCCTGGCCGGCATCCAACGTCTCGTGACGGAGGCGCAGAGTTCCTCGTCCCGCGCACAGCGTCTCGCCGACAGGGCGGCCGCGTGGTTGTTCTGGTTCGCTCTCGGTGCTGCGGCGATCACCGCGATCGTGTGGACGCTCATCGGGTTCCCCGACGCTGCTGTCATCCGCACGATTACGGTGCTGGTCATCGCCTGCCCGCACGCGTTGGGCCTGGCCATCCCGCTGGTCGTCTCCATCGCCACCGAACGCGCAGCGCGCGGAGGCGTGCTCGTCAAGGACCGCCTCGCGCTGGAGAGCATGCGTACCGTCGACACGGTCCTATTCGACAAGACCGGCACCCTCACCAAGGGCGAGCCCGTCGTTTCCGAGGTCACCGCCGTCGACGACACAGACCCCGACCAGGTTCTCGCCCTGGCCGCAGCCGCGGAAGCCGACAGCGAGCACCCCCTTGCGAAGGCCATCGTCCGCGCCGCCGCCGACAAGCAGCTCACCGTCCCGCGCAGTGCGGACTTCACATCGTCGCCCGCTGTGGGCGTCACCGCGACGGTCGAGGGGACAACTGTTCGGGTCGGTGGACCGCACCTGCTCGTCGAGGAGAGCGCGGAGGAGCTCCCGGTCGCCGATCAGTGGCGTGCAGATGGCGCCATCATCCTCCACGTCACCCAGGACGGCCGCGTTGTCGGAGCTCTGAAGCTCGCCGACGAGGTGCGTACGGAATCCCGCGAAGCCGTCGACGCCCTCCACGCGCTCGGCGTTCAGGTCGTGATGATCACCGGCGACGCCGAAGCCGTCGCGCACACCGTCGCCCAGGACCTCGGCATCGACCGCGTCTTCGCCGGGGTCCGCCCCGAAGACAAGGCGGCGAAGGTTCAGGAGCTCCAGAACGAGGGGCGGAAGGTCGCGATGGTCGGTGACGGCGTCAACGACGCCCCCGCCCTCGCGCAGGCCGACGTCGGGCTTGCGATCGGTGCCGGCACAGACGTCGCGATTGCCTCCGCCGGGGTCATCCTCGCCAGCGACGACCCCCGTTCCGTGCTCTCCGTGATCGAACTGTCCCGAGCCTCGTACCGGAAGATGAAGCAGAATCTCTGGTGGGCCGCCGGTTACAACCTCATCTCCGTACCCCTCGCCGCCGGCATCCTCGCCCCCATCGGATTCGTACTGCCGATGTCAGTCGGAGCGATCCTCATGTCACTGTCAACGATCGTCGTCGCCCTCAACGCGCAACTGCTGCGCCGCCTCGATCTGCGTCCCGACACCACGACACGCGCCATCCTGAATCGATGACGACACCCATAGAGGAGATTCAGATGACTGACACCCTCGATCCCGGAACGTCCTGTGACCACGGCGAGCACGGTTACATCACCGACAAAGACCGCTACCTTGCCCGCCTCAAGCGCATCGAAGGACAATCACGCGGCATCCACCGCATGGTCGAGGACGAGAAGTACTGCATCGACATCCTCACTCAGATCTCCGCTCTGACCAGCGCCCTGCAAAGCGTTGCCGTTGGGCTCCTCGAAGACCACCTGCGCCACTGCGTGGCAGATGCCGCACGCGCCGGCGCAGACATCGCCGAAGAGAAGGTGCGCGAGGCGTCCCAGGCCATCGCGCGTCTGGTTCGCTGAATCCGCTTCAATTCTCGCTCAGCCGCCTGCGTGCGAATGAGGAATTCCGATTCACGCCGAAACGGACGTGGTGAGTATTCGGCTGCCCCTGAAAGCGGCACCGGCGGCTCGTAGTCAACCCGCCTCAAACAGGCGAACAGCAAGTGCAATGCACGCAGGCACCCAGGGTGACCGACACCCTTTAAAAGCACTCACCCACACGTACCTGCAGACTGCAAAAATACCTGGATAACCTGCAAAACGCGACCTATCCTGGCGGCATGCGAGGAGGCCTCGAGCGCTGGAAACGAGGTGTCGAATCCCGCGGGGTTCGACACGCGATCTCCTACGCGCTCGAGGGCACGTGCGACGCCCACCTTCATCACACGACCGGCGTCAACGCGCTCGAGGCGTACAGCGCGGCATCCGACTCCACCGCCTCCCGGTTCGTCGTCGACGACGGCATCATCGCTTCCGACGAACTCACTGCCGGCGGGCTTCGCGTCTGGCTCACCGGCCACGACCCGATCACCGGAGAAGAGCGCGGCCATCAGCGACTGAGCCCCGACGCCGACCTGCTGCTCGACGGAACGATCAATCACCCGAAGTCGTACAGCATCGCCGCGCTTCTGCATCCCGAACTCGCCACCGAATTCGAAGCTCTCCAAGACCGACTGCGTGAGCGCATCCTGCTCACCTGGCAAACTGAGCTCAACGCGCGACGCGGGCACGGCGGACTCATCCGCGAGGAGATCACCCGCATCGAAGTCGTCGAACTGCAGCATCGGCGCTCGCGCGCTCGACCCGCACATCCACCGTCACCTCTGGCTGAACATCAAGGTGCTCGGCGCCGACGGCAAGTGGTCCAACCTCGACTCGCGCGTCGCGATGAAACTGCACACCGTCGTCAACGCCGAGGGCGAGCTCGCCGCCCGCACCGATCCCGCCTGGATCGCCGCCCTCGCCCGGCACGGATACACGCTCGACGAGACCGGCGAGATCGCCCAACTCGCCAGCGCCGTCCGACCCGTCTCGCGCCGCTCGGCGCAGATCGAATCCAAGCGCGCGCGCCTGATCACGGAGTGGTCCGCGGCGCACGGAGGCTCAACTCCGAGCGTGGAGGTGCTGCAGCAGATCGACCGGCACGCCTGGGCCGTGTCGCGCCCGAACAAGCCGGCCGACCTCGATGAGGCGGCTTGGGAGGCGCACATCCGTGACGAGATCGCCGCGATCGATCCAGGATTGATCACCACTCGCGCGCCCACTTCGATCGCTGCGGCTGACGTGGACGCGCTCAATGTGGATCTGCTCGCGGCACAGGCCGTCGTCGACGCCGACGAGCGGTCCACCTCATGCGGCGGAAGGTTCAGTATCTTCGACATCCGCGCGGGCGCAATTCGCGCACTCTCACGCACGGGCGTCGTCGCCGAGCGCAATCGACTCGACGGCGTGATCGCCGAGATCACCGAGCGCGCCTCGAGTTCGGTCCATCGGCTCGTTGCGGACGATCCGCCGGCGCACGTCAAGGCGTTCATGGCGGCCGAAACCGTGCGCGTCAAGATGCGTCTCGCAGGCCGCCTGGATGCGATCGCGCGGCCGGGCCGCTCGCTCTTGCCGACCGAATTGAGCCGGCTCGCGCCGGAGCAGGATCTCTCGACGCTGGATGCCTCACAACGCGTCGCGGCCGGCGCCATCGCCGGCACGGACGGGCTCGTGACGGTGACCGGCCCCGCCGGGGCGGGAAAGACGACGATGCTGCGGGCCACGTTCGTAGCGCTCTCCACCCAAAGACGGCGGATGCTCGTCGTCGCTCCCACGCGCAAGGCCGCGTCGGCGGCATTCCGCGAGGTCGGCGCCGTGGCATCCAGCATCCACGCCTTGCTTCTGGATCACGGCTACCGGTGGGGAGCCGATGAAGCGGGCGCGATGGTCTGGACGCGGCTTCGGGTCGGCGAGGCCGATCCGACCACCAGAGTCGCATATGCCGGCCCGGCACGGTTCCCGCTGCATCCGCGCGATCGGATCGTCGTCGACGAGGCCGGCATGGTCGACCTGCAGGCGGCGAACGCGCTCGTCGAACTCGCGCTCGAGCGCGGCGTCGGGTTGGCGTTCGTCGGTGACACGCATCAGGCGCTGCCGGTCGGTCACGCAGGGGCGATGGGGTCTGCGATCCGGCACGCGAACGCCGCGGTCGAGCTCGACACGGTGCATCGGTTCCGCGATCCCGCCTACGCGGCGCTCACGCTGGGACTCCGGGACGCGGGTGACCGCGAGCATGCGCTGCCGGTCGCCGCTGAGCTCGTCGAGCGTGGCCACGTCGCGCGGGTCGATCATCAGGACGCGGCGCGTGAGCGGATGATCGAGGCGTACTTCGAGTGGCACGCGCACGGCAAGCGGGTGACGCTGGTATCCGCTTCGAATGCCGAGGCGGATGCCATCAATGACGCCATCCAGCAGCGGAGAATCGCTCGGGGCGAGCTCGACGCCGGCATCGTCGCCTGGGGCATGGGCGAGCAGCGCATCCTCGTCGGCGATACCGTCCAGACCCGTCGCAACGACCATCGCACGGGCGTCGAGAATCGTGCGCAATGGATCGTGCACAGCATCCGCAACGACTATCTGTCTCTTGTCTCGATGAGCGACAGCGGCGAGGTGGCGCGCGTCTCGGCCGACTACGCGCGCGAGCACCTGCAGCTCGCCTACGCGTCCACCGTGCACGGGGTACAGGGCGACACCGCCGACGCGTCGGTGGTCGGGCCCGACGTGGATGCCGCGGGACTGTACGTCGGCCTCACGCGCGGGCGGATGCACAACGTCGCGATCGTGGTCGCGCGAACGGATGCCGCGGCCCGCGAGCGTCTCGCCGAGTCGATGCAGCGCGGGACGCCGGAGCTGACGATGCAGGATGCCGTGCGGTGGGCGAAGGCGGAGATGCGGCGTGCGGCACGGAACACGGAAGTGACGCGGCCGGTTGTCGAGGCGCCAGGTTCGGTGAGTGGGATCGGGATCTAGTCGGTGCTGGCCACGGCTTTGCCAAGTTGATCGCAGGACCGCCGAACTCGCCGTACTCGCGCTGTAACCACTCGCTCATCGGTATACTTCAGGTATGACTACGACCATCAAAGTCAGCGACGAACTCCGCGACCGGCTCAAGGAGCAAGCCGCGCGTGACGGGCTCACGCTCGGTGCACACCTCGCGCACCTCGCAGACGCTGAGGACAGGCGATGGCGTCTCCACCTGCTGAAGTCTGCGATCGACGTTTCGAGCCGCGACGATGTGGCGTCGCACGCTAAGGAGACCGAGGACTGGGAGCGGACGGAACTGGCCGACGCTTCGTGATGACCGACGACCTTGTTCCGGGCGTCGTGGCCTGGGCGTCGCTCGAACCCGTCCGGGGCAGAGAACAAGGTGGCCACCGTCCGGTGCTGATCGTCGCGTCCGCGGGCTACCTGGATGCTGTGACCACCCTCGCCATCGTGCTACCGATCACGACCACCGACCGCGGCTGGCCGAACCACGTTCGCGTGGAAGGGCCCAGCGGGCTGAACCGGCCATCGTGGATCATGACCGAGCAACCCCGGACGCTCTCACGCGACCGGCTCACGGGTGTGGCCGGCGAAGTCTCGATCGCGTGCCTTGCCACAGCCCGCACATGGCTGGGCGACTTCCTCGATCTCTGATTAGCGCGACCTGCGTTGGCGTGGAGGTCTCAGCATCCGTGAGCGAGGACCTCGCTTACTAACACTTATCGCAATATCTGTTGGTAACGCGGTGAGGATGCAGCGGCGCCCGATTGGCGGACGCTGAGCGAGAGAACGTTCGGTCGGGTCATAGGGGCGATGTGTGCGGGGCCTCGGCGTCGCTAGGAACCTCGTCGCCTGCTCGCTTGAAGGACCGGGTATCGTGCGGCGGTCAATCAGCAACGCGCGCAAGAGTCCGCCCTCACCTCGGCGGCGCCTCCCAGTCCGCTTTCTAAGCCGGAAGATACCTAATCGTCGAGCCAAGGACCCGAGCCTTCGAGCCATTTGCGCGAAGCAATGATGTCACGCCGACGATCCGCTGGGCTTCGCTGTCGCCATCCGGTGGGCCGACTCGCACCTCCTCGATCGGAAGCGGGGCGAGCGAGTTGGCAAGGGCATCGAGTCCGGCCAATGCCCAGCCGTAGTTTTCGTGATGGGTGATCTCGATGTACGGGATCACCCCGCGGTCGGAGCCTCGATGCTTCGGGCGATAGCCGACCGGGAGGTAAGAGATGAGTCGGACCTCCTGCTCTTCCGCATACGCCGAATCCTTCATCGATGCCGCGAGTGATGCGAGCACGCCGCGCACGAGAGTGCTAGCCGCGCCAGGCTGAGAGGACTCCAGGAGCGGTTTCAGGTTACCCTCGGCGATCTTCGATAGCACCCGTTCGATTCGCTTGTCCTGCCTGTCGGGGTCGTACTCGACAGTGACCCATTGCGGCACGAGGAGGAAACCGGTCATCCTCGGTGGATTCGAGGGAATGTATTCAGCGTGGGCATCGAGCTTAACAGCGACGCCTTTCGTGCTCCCGTAGTTTCTCCACTGATTCAAGACGCGATAATGCGTTGACGCGCACACGACGTACGCCGGGTTCTCCAATACCCATTCGATGAAGTCGTCGTCAAGGACGTACTGCATTTGGGTGCGGAGCGCAGCGTGCAGTGAGGACTCGTTCGGCTGGTTGTTGAACCAGTCGATGATCCTGCGTGCGCCGTACGCGAGTTCCTCAGGGTCGTTTAGCATCGTGGCTGCAGTCGCCCACAGTTGCCGCTTCTCGACCATACTGATGAGGGCGCGGGAGTCCGTGAAATGCCAAATAGATCCGTGATAGTGCTCCGAAAACGGGAGCGGAGCATACGCGCCAAGATGCTCTATAGCTTCAGGCGGATCGGAAGCGGGGCCCTGGGTCATGCTCCCCAGGGTATGCATCAAGTTGTCGCAGGCGGATCACGGTCCCATCACCATTTCCGTCCAGCGCCAGGGTACTCGTTCGAGCTGGCCGGGTTCGATAGCGGTTGCGCGGTCCGCTCCCGCACAAGCTAGTCCGCCTCGCCTCGCCACGTACGAGGCAGCGCATGCGCGTCGCGCACGCCGCGAAGGCTTGCCCACTCGACACCTCGCACAGCGGAGGCGTCGCCGCGAAGCCCATCGTCTGCCTCGAACTTCCAATCCTCATGATGGCCATCGTCACCCTCTACTTCGGATCCGAGTCCCGGTGGCGACTTCATCTGACGGCGGACGAAGTCGTTATCCCAGGCCCCGTTTCCGACAACCGCGTCGACCGCTGCACGCCCAAACGCGCTGCCCTGTTGAAAGTCAGTCGCCCCAGCGAATCGATTGAGGTCAACGTCGACATCCGCCCATGCGACCATCATCGTCACTTGCGCCTGCTGGAATCCACTCCAGATCTCTTCGAGCAGTTCCTCCAGCACCGTGGTCTTGCCCTGTTCATCCGCAACCAGCACGTCGATCTGCATGTCGAGCGTGGTTCGCCCAATATCGGCTGTCACATGCGGCGAAGTGTCCGCGTCCACGATGCGGGTTCCCTGCTCTAGGGACCAATCGAAGACCATTTTCGGGCGCATTGAAACGGAGACACCGTCAGGCGTGATTATGCGTCCTTCGTACTCCACCCATCTACCCGCCAACGTGCCGCCGATCTCCATCCGGTGCTTATCCTCATTGTTCAGCCAGGCGAGCACCGCGAGCACGTTGTCCGCCGGGTTAGTTCCGGAGGCGTTTGCCCAGACAAAGGGCTGGCAGGCGTACACGGCACGCACCACACGCTCGGGGAGACCCCTCAATTGCCCCCGCTTCATCGCCCCGCGCCACTGTGCGGCGCTGTACGCCACCGGGTACTGCAGAGACTTGGCGGGGGTTCCGCCATCCGCCTTCACGATCCGGTTCAGTGTGGTGTTCAGGATGCTGCGCAGGTGGTGTGCAATCTCACCCAACTGCACACCCCACTGCTCGAGCCGCGGAGGCGGATCCACTGAATCCACTTCGACGTACCAGCCGCACTCAGGAGGTTCCTTACAATGCAGTGTTGTCTTTATCGGCTCGGGCTTCCGCCAGCGACTGACATCAGCCAGCAATGCGTTCGATCGCTCTTGAGCAAGTTGCACCCGCCCGATCGACTGCTTCGACAGCCAGGTCACCCGCGCCTCAATATCCACAGGTCAATAATGTCGGCACTCGGCGACACGGTTTCGCCGCGCTGAGTGCACATGTCGACAAGCTCGATTCGCTCCGAGCGCTGGGCGTTGTACTGCACCGCTCGCGAGGGGTTCTACACAGGCACGCCAGCCTGGGGATCAGCCGAAGGCCGACCAAATCTACGCTTGCGGAGCGATGGAGCTTCGATACTCAGCGGCGGCCGGCTCGAGGGCGAATTCGAGCACTTCCACGTTGTGCTCCCGAAGCGCGGTGAGTACCTGCTCCGGGGTCGCGCGGAAGTACTCACGCCTGAGGTTCACCTTGTTGAGTCGCTGATCTGCAAACTCCTGATGCAGCATCGTCTCGATCGCGACCGCGTCGTCTGCGAAGAAGAGAGCGTGCACGTCGAATCGGAACGGCACGGATGCATCACCGAGTTCGTTAACGCGATCCATTGGATCGAGTCGCCGCGTGAGTCCGATCTTCACGACGTCTGGCCCGAAGGCGCCGATGTTACTGATCACGTACACGTATCCAGCACGAATGTTCGCGACGCGGTAGTCGACATTCTCGATCGCGTGCTCGACGTCGTCGAGTTTCGCACAGAGTCGCTCGGCACCCTCGAGGTCGCCGCTCGCCTCGAGCGCCGCAAGGGCATTCACGTAGTGCGCGCGTTCCTTCTGTAGGCGCTCCTTCTCGCGCGCGAGCTCCTGCTCCGCCTTCTTCTGTTCGCGAAGTTCGTCACGTCGCGCCCGTTCCAGTTCCTTCTCCGCCTGCAGAGCCTGAAGGTGCCGGCTTGCGAGTTCCAGCTCCTTCAGCCGTAGCCGGTGGTAGGCCGGTGTGATGCGGAGGTCGATCATTGTCCCCAGACGCTCTACCTGGGTGGAAACGGTGGACAAACGCTTCTGCGCGGCATCCAGGTTGCCTGCTCGCACTGTCTTGATGCAGTTCTCCGCTTCCGCGTTATACGCGCGGAGCAGTAGCCTGGACATGTCGTTGACGAACTTCCGACCCTTGGCTGCGCTGTTGTTAAAGGTGAAAGTCGATGTCGCGGCGGTCGCGTCGCCGGCCCGCACCAGCCGCTTGATTTCCGAACGCACCGATTCGAGCTCAGTCGCGAGCACGACCGATGATTCCGCGGCGTTCTCGAAGTCGAACAGACCGTACTCCTGCAGATGCGCGGTATCGCGCAAATTGACGATCTCCTCCTGAACCTGTGATCGCTCAATCTCAGAGGCACGTGCTTCAGTACGCACTCGTGAAAGCTCGTCCTCCGCAGCCACGATTTGATCATGAAGTCCGCGCTTAATCTGGTCGAGCTGGCTGACGTCGTTGAGGCCATACTGCGAGATGAGGGCTTCGAGGCGTTCGTTCTCCGCGATCAACGACTCGGCTTGCTTCTTCGCACCGAAGAATGAAACCTTGCGGGACTTGACGTCGGCTTCGACCTGGGCGTGCTGAGCCTGAGGCGTCGCCGCAGCGCCACGAGAAGTCACGGACTCGCGCCCGCTTCGACGCGACGTTGGGGAATCAGCGACATTGGATTCGGCCACAATCGGCATTGTGGACGGCATCGGGTCAGTGCTCTGAGACCCGGCGCTAAAAACATGCTCCGTCCACGCCACACCGCTCCAGTAGCGCTGTTCGTGCCTACCGACGGGATCCGGGAACCAGCCCGCTGCGATCTCCGTGGCGTTACTCATCTGCTTCCCATCGTTGAAATCCGCCCTTATCGTCGAGGTAGCCCCGCAACCCGCAAGCGAGCGCCAACACCGAACGTATCAACGCGAACCGACACAAGTAGAGGTCAGCTCGCCAGGCAGGCGGCGGACACCTCCAGGCCTCCGCCTCGCCCTTTGTGTACGGTCCCCGCAAGGCGATTGTTTGCGCGAATGTTTGCCTCATGCAAGGGCTACTTCTCGATGGTGATGGCAACCGTCGCAGTACCGCCTGCAGGGGTGTGAATTGGCGCGAACCTACTTGCAGGAAAGCCTGGCCTACGGTCATCGGGCGTCCACTCGCTGACTTCGACCGCGGTGAATTGGAACAGCCGCGGAGAACGATGGAGTTCGGCCGCCTGCTCTGGCCCAATCTCCGCCATGACTGCGAGCTTCATCGGCCTGAGGACCACGGTGAGTTGATCGACCAGCCGCTCCAACAGTCCGCGGAACTCCTCGACGAAGATAGATGGCATGGACGATTCTCGGGTGATGCTCCAAGCACCTACAACCGACACTTCGCCATCGCGCTCTTGCGATCTCTGAAGATCGATCATCGGGGTGGTCACTGTCATACTGTTCTCGGAGTGCGCCACGTTGCGATTGGTCAAGCCCCAGGAAGTGGTGTAGCGGTCGGTGATCCTTCTGTTGTTGGTGTCGGTTAGGCGCTGAGCTCGAGGACGGTGTCGGTATTCACCTCGTTTCCGTTGTCGGCAACGAGAGTGAGG